>NZ_JMLE01000022.1 GCF_000685965.1 Arthrobacter sp. UNC362MFTsu5.1
CCTCCGGGTTCGGGCCGTTCAAGAGCCTGGATGTGCAGCAGATGAAGGACATCACCAAGCATGAACTGGCCGAGATGGGCATCGACCTCCGGGACGTGGAGCAGCCCATCGGCCAGCTCTCCGGCGGTGAACGCCAGTGCGTCGCGATCGCCCGCGCCGTGTACTTCGGCGCGAAGGTCCTGATCCTGGACGAACCCACCGCGGCCCTGGGCGTGAAGCAGTCCGGCGTGGTGCTCCGCTACATCCTGCAGGCCCGCGACCGCGGCCTGGGCGTCATCTTCATCACCCACAACCCGCACCACGCCTTTCCCGTCGGTGACCGGTTCCTGCTCCTCAAACGCGGCAAGTCCATCGGCTACTACGACAAGAAGGACATCACCCTCGACGAGCTCACCGCGCAGATGGCCGGCGGCGCGGAACTGGCCGAACTCGCCCACGAACTCGAACAACTCGGCGGCCACAGCGAGGTTGTCAAGGAAGTCAAGAGCGAAGTGGCCGACGTCGCCCAGACCACCGGCAAAGCGTACAGCTGACCCAACGCCACGGGCAGGGCCCGCCCACCCGGGCCGGCCCTGCTCAGCCATGCAATGGCCAGGCAGCAGCCGGGCAGAAGCATCTTCGGACCAATTGAAAGGACCGGCCACTTGGCCTACATCACTCAACACTCTGCCGGAGTCCCGGCGCCGGTGCGGATCGGACTCATCGGCTCGGGCTGGATGGGGGCATTCCACGCCGACAGCATCGCCCGCCGCGTTCCGGGCGCCGTCCTTGCGGCCATCGCCGACCCCAACGTGGAATCCGCGGAAGCCCTGGCCCGGTCCCTGGGCGCCGCCAAGGTCACCCCCAACGCCGAGGACATCCTGGCGGATCCCGAGATTGACGCAGTGATCATCGCGAGCCCGGCGCGTTTCCATTCCTCCCTCATCGCCCAGGCAGCCGCCGCCGGCAAGCACGTGTTCTGCGAGAAGCCCGCCGGCCAGGGGCTTGAGGAGCTGGACGCCGCCCTCGCCGCGGTGCAAGCATCGGGGGTCCACTTCCAGGTCGGTTTCAACCGCCGGTACGCGGAGGATTTCCTGGCCGCCAAGAAGGACCTTTCCGCCGGCGTGGCCGGAACACCGCAGCTCCTGCGGTCGCTGACCAGGGATCCCGGGAACGGAAGCATCCCGAACGCAGCCAGGGTCCCGGCCTGGACCATTTTCCTTGAAACCCTCATCCACGATTTCGACACGCTCAACTGGTTCAACGAAGGCGCCGAGCCCGTGGAGGTCTACGCCGTTGCCGACGCCCTCGTGGAGCCAGGGCTGCGGGACCAGGGCTTCCTGGATACAGCCGTTGTGACCATCCGCTACAGCAACGGCGCCATCGCCGTGGCTGAGGCAAACTTCAGCGCACTGTACGGGTACGACATCCGCGGCGAGGTCTTCGGCTCAAAGGGGATGGTGCAGGCCGGCCGTGCCACGGAAACGGCGGCCCGCCGCTTCACGTCCGAGGGAATGTCCGCCGACACGCCGCGGCTCAACGTTGAACTGTTCCGGCAGGCCTACACGGATGAACTAGCTGACTTCGCTGCTGCGGTGCGTGCCAGGCGCGACGGCCTGCCGCCGTCGTCGTCCGACGTCACCCTCACACCCGGTGCATCGGACGCGAGGCGTGCGCTGGCGATGGCGCTGGCCTGCATCGAATCGGTCAAACACGGCGCCCCGGCGCCCGTGCCGGCTCCGGCAGCATCAACCGTCGCATATGCAGGGGAGAAATCATGAAGGACGTCATTCTTGGCCTGGTCGGAGTGGGCCGGATCGGCGTTATGCACGCCAACAACATCGCCGCGCTGAACGGCGTCCTCAATCCGGGCGGCATCAACGTGAGGCTCCGGCTCACCGACGTGGCCGAAGACCACGCGCGGACCGTTGCAGCAGGGCTGGGCGCCGAGTTCCTGCCCTCGGTGGAAGCGCTTTTGTCCTCCGGGCTGGACGGCCTGGTCATTGCCACGGGAACGGCCACGCACCCTGAGCTGATCAAGGCGGGCGTGGATGCCGGGATTCCGGTCTTCTGCGAGAAACCGGTGGCATTGAACGTGGCGGATGCCGTATCGGTACTCGACTACGTCCGCGACAACAACGGCGTGGTCCAGATCGGCCACCAGCGCCGCTTCGACGCCGGCTACCTGGAGGCGCGGCGCGCCTTCCAGGCCGGCGAGCTGGGCTGGATCCATTCGCTGCGCGCCGTCACCTGCGATATGGCACCCCCGCCGGTGGAGTTCCTGGCCAGCTCCGGCGGCCTCTTCCGGGACTGCTCGGTCCACGACTTCGACATCCTGCGCTGGCTGACCGGCCGCGAAATCGTCGAGGTGTATGCCAGGGGATCGAACAACGGCGACCCCGCCATCGGGGAGGTGGGGGACGTGGACACCGCCCTCGCGCTGGTGACGTTCGACGACGGCACGGTGGGGACCGTCTCTGCCACCCGGTACAACGGGGCAGGCCATGACGTCCGCCTCGAAATCCAGGGTTCGCGCCGTTCGCTGATGGTGGGGCTGGACGACAAGACCGCGATCGCCTCGGCCGAACCCGGCGTCGGTTTCCCGGCGGGTGAGCCGCACAAGACCTTCGCCGAACGCTTCGACCAGGCATACCGGTCCGAGATGGAAGCCTTCGTGGAGCTGATCCTGGGCCGCCGGGAGAACCCGTGCACCCCGGAAGACGCCGTCGCGGCCTCACGAGTGGCCGACGCCGCCCAGGAGTCGCTGGCAACGGGCGTCCCGGTCCGCGTGGCGCAGAAAGTCGCCAGCTGAGCCGTGCCGGCTGCGCCAACAGGCCGCGCCAGACAACTGATGCCCCCACCGCGTGCGGTGGGGGCATCAGTAGTTTTGCCGGAACCTAGGCGCCGAAGGGAAGCCGCGGGTCCACGTCCTGGCCGTCCCAGGTCTGGCGAATCCAGCCGTGGTGGGGGTCGTCGCTGATGAGCCATTCCCGGACCGGGCCGGGGCCGGCCATCACGTTCAGGTAGTACAGGTCGTACCCCGGGGCGGCCATCGCGGGCCCGTGCCAGCCGTAGGGAACCAGGACGACGTCGCCCGTGCGGACCTCCGCCGAGACGTCGATGGGCCGTTCGTCGGAGGCGTACACGCGCTGGTAGCCGATCGCGTCGCCCTGCACGCCTGAGCCGGCGGCGGCCGGTCCGTCCGGCGCCACACGGGTCTCGAAGTAATAGATTTCCTCGAGGTTGGTCTCGCCGTCCTTTTCCTCGTCGTGCTTGTGCGGGGGATAGGAGGACCAGTTACCGGCCGGAGTGAGGACTTCGCAGACGATAAAGCGGTCGGCCTCCAGTGCGGCGGGGGTGCCGAAGTTGTGCACCTGGCGGGAGCAGTTGCCGGCGCCCCTTAGCTCCACCGGCGTCTCGGAGGCTGTGACGAGGCGGGTGGGGTAGGAGGCCTTTGCCGGTGCCGTGGCCACGGCAACCCTGCCGCCGGCGTCCGAGCTGATGGTGACTGCCGTGTCTGTGCCCGTGTACAGGACGTCGCTGGGACCGTGGAAGACGCTCGCCCTGCCGGCCAGCCGGTAGTCCTGGCCGTCGACGGTGGCGGTGAAGGATCCGCTGAGCGGAACCACGATGCGCTCCTCGCCGGCAGCGGGGAGTTCGACGGCGGCACCTGGTGCCAGCGTCGCGACTTTGATTCCGGTGTGGGCCCAGCCGTCCACCTCAAGGGCGGAATCGGAGGTTCCCAGGGAGACGTCCCACTTGCCGTCGGCGGCGGAACCCAGCGGATATACCCAGTTGGCCATAGATTTTGTTCTTTCGTTTAAGTGCTTGCTGCCGCAGCGGTTAGCGCTGGCGCCTATCGCTGGACAAGGGTCATTTCAAAGCTGTACGAGTCTGCCCGGTAGACGTGGTGGCCGGTTTCCACCATGCGCCCCGTATCGTCCACGGCCGTGCGTTCCATGGTGACCAAGGCCAGCCCGGGTTCGGTGTCCAGCAGCGGTGCCTGGTAGTCGTTCGCCACCATGGCGCCGATGCGCTGCGAGGCCAGGCGGAAGTTCACTCCGCCGTTGCGCAGGATCGCGTACAGGCCCTGGGCGGCGAGCTGGGCTTCATCGATGGTGGTGATGTCGTCGCGGACCCAGTTTTCCATCAGGGCCAGCGGCTTGCCGCCCACTTTGCGCAGGCGCGTGAAGTGGTAGACCTTCGCACCGGCCGGGAGCTGCAGGGCTGTGCGTGTGGCGGCGTCGGCCTCGATGTGGGAGAAGCTGAGCACCTCGGTGGTGGGCTTGCTCCCGTTGTTGGTGAGGTCGTCGTAAAGGCTGGAGAGTTCCAGCGGCCGCCGGACCTGGCTGGAAACCACCTGTGTTCCCACCCCGCGCTTGCGCACCAGGAGCCCGGAACGCACCAGCTCGTCCATGGCCTTGCGCATGGTGGGCCGGGACAGGTTGAGCTGGGCGGCGAGGTCGATCTCGTTGTCCAGCCGGCTGCCCGGCGGGAGGAGTCCGGTGTGGATGGCGGCCTCGATGCCCTGAACCACCTGATGGTAGAGGGGCACCGGCGAAGAGCGGTCGATGCTGAGATTAAGTTGATTCGCCACTGAGCGCTCCCTTGTGCTCCGCGGCCTCCGAGGGTGCCCGGGTGCCGCGTATGTCAGCCTATGTTCTCTTGATAGGACATACTGCCGTTTTGACGATAATAGCAGGCATCCACGAATGCCCGGAAGGGTGCAACACGTTCCTCGGCCGGGAGTTCCAGGACTTCGGGGTGCCACTGAACGGATGCCACCCAGCGGGCGGGATCCTCCAATGCTTCCACGGTGCCGTCGCCGGCGACCGCCGTGACGATCAGCCCGTCGGCCACCCGCGCCACGGCCTGGTGGTGGCCGGAGGCGATCCTGACCGTCAGGCCGTGCGCCGTGCCTTGCGATGCGTAGAGGCGTCCCACCTTGGACCCGGGAATAATGTCCACGTCGTGCCAGGCCCACGCTCCCGCGCCCCCGCCTTCACCGCCGCCGACCGCCGCGTCACCCGCCGCCGGCTCGTGGTGCGTTACGGGACCGTCCGCCATGTCCTGCACCAGGGTGCCGCCGTAGAGGACGTTGAGGAGCTGGTGGCCGCGGCAGATCCCGAGCAGGGGCAGGCCGGCATCGATGGTTCCCCGCGCCACCGCCACATCCAGCGCGTCCTGTGCGACGTTGACGTCATAGCAGGCGGCGCCCGGCTCTTCCCCGTAAAGTCGCGGGTCCAGGTCCCCGCCGCCGGGAAGTACGACGCCGTCCAGCTCCTTGAGCTGTTCGGCCAGCCCGCCGCCGTCGGAACCGCCGTGGTCTGAACCGCCGTCGGAACCGCCGTCGGAATCGGGGGTGAGCAGCACAGGCTCCCCGCCGCCGTCACGGACCAGATCCACGATGTAAGCGAACAGCTCGTTGGCCTCCCCGACCCGCGGGTCGGCGTCCCGGGAATTGCTCAGGCGGACCGGGATTCCGATCCGGGTACGGCCGGGCGGGGGCGGGGGAGGAGTGCGCATGACTCATTCTGCAACAGCCTGGAACGGTTAGGCTTGCCGGATGAACAACAGATACCTTGTGTCCCGCCAGCGCTTCGTTGCGGCCTCACCCGAGGCCATTTTCGAAGTGCTGGCAACGCCCGCGCTGCACAGCGTGATCGACGGGTCGGACACGGTGAAGGCGGCGCAGCCTCGCGGTCCGGAGCGGCTGTCCGCCGGGGCCAGGTTCGGCATGGAGATGAACGTGATGGTGGACTACAAGATCCTCAACACCGTCTGTGAGTTCGAGGAAGGCAAACGCATTGCCTGGCGGCATTTCTTCGGGCATGTGTGGCGCTATGTGCTTGAGCCCGCCACCAACGCCGCCGGCACTCCGGGCACGCTGGTCACCGAGCAATGGGACGCGCGGAACGTCCGCGGAAAGCTGTTCCTCCGGCTGGCCGGCTACCTGCGCCGCCACCCCGCCAACCTGGAGGCAACCTTGGCGAAGCTGGACCAGTATGTCGCCGGTTCAGGCCATGATGCTGATCAGGACCGCATCCGACAGTAATGTTGAAGGGACCCGAACCGCGGGACAAAACCGAGGGCAGGAGCCAGGATGGGCCGCAGGACACTCGTTGACGACCTCGTCGACGGCCTGCTCGATGACATCCTCGACGGCAAGCTGAAGCCACACGATGCCATCCCTCCGGAAGCTGACATTGCGAAGGCCTACGACGTCAGCAGGCTGACCGTCCGCGAGGCCCTTAAGGCCCTGAGGGCGCAGAACATCCTCTACGTCAAGGCCGGCCGCGGAACATTCGTCAATCCCTCGGACAACTGGACCGGGCTGGACGCGATCTTCAAGGCCGCCTCGCATGGAAACGGTGCGGACCAGGTTTCCGTGGGGCTGATCGAAATGCGGCGCATGGTGGAAACCGGTGCCGCTTCCCTGGCCGCCAGGCGGCATACTCCCGAGCATGCAGAACAGATGCGCGGGTGCATCGCGGACATGAAGCGCTTCCATGAGGCCGGGGACCTGGACCGCTTCGTCGAAGCTGACATCGCGTTCCACGACGTGGTGCTGAAGGCCTCGGGGAACCCCTTCGTCCGGGCGCTGTTCGCCCAGCTGGGACAGTTGCTCTATATGACCCGGCGGGAAACGTCCGCCGTCCCCGAAATCCAGCTCCACGCCATCGAGTACCACCAGAAGGTCATGGACAGCATCCTCAGCGGAGACGCCGAATTGTCCCGGCGAACCATGGATGAACACATGGAGCAGACGTACCGCGACTACGAACGCTACGTCCACCACTCCCAGCCCTGACGCCGCAGCCCCCGCGGGCTTGACGTAACCCAGATCACGCTTCTATGATCTTTTTCATGTTCTTCCGTCAGATGTCAGACATCAGACTTAGCTAGTCGCCCGACGGATTCCCCCCACATTTCCATCGGACCGCGCCGCCCGTACCCGGGTGCCGCCTCCGTCAAACAGAAGGTCGATGATGACTTCACTCTCCATGCAGTCCGCAGGGCTCGGCGAGCTCGGTGAGCGCACGCTCCGCAAGGTCCGCCGCCGCGTTATGCCGCTGATCGTCCTGCTCTACTTCGTTGCCTACCTTGACCGTAACAACGTGGGCTTCGCCAAACTCACCATGAGCGAGGACATCGGCCTCAGCGCTGCGGCCTACGGGCTTGGCGCCGGCATCTTCTTCCTCGGCTACGCCCTGCTGGAGGTTCCGAGCAATGCCGGCATGTACCGCTTCGGCGCTCGCAAATGGCTCGCCCGGATCCTGATCACCTGGGGCATCTTCGCCACGGCCATGTGCCTGGTCAACGGGGAAAGCACCTACTACATCATCCGGTTCCTGCTGGGTGCGGCCGAGGCCGGGTTCTTCCCCGCCATCCTGTTCTACCTGACGCTGTGGTTCCCGGCCGCGCAGCGCGTCACCGTCCTGGGTATCTTCATCCTGGCCCAGCCCGTGTCCAACGCACTCGGCGCTCCGGTGTCCGGACTGCTGCTGCAGATGGAGGGAATTCTTGGCCTGCACGGCTGGCAGTGGCTCTACATCATCGAAGGCATCCCCGCGATCCTGCTGGGCCTGCTGACCCCGATCCTCATGACCGACCGACCGCGCGACGCCAAGTGGCTCAATACTGACGAGCGCGAATGGCTCGCCACCACCATGGATGCCGAACTGGCCGCCAAGTCCAAGGGCGGAAACCACAACTTCCTGGCCGGCCTCAAGGACAAGCGCACGCTGGTCTACTCGGCCCTGTACTTCGGCCTGGTCTGCGGCATCTACGGCCTCGGCCTCTGGATGCCCACCATTGTTGCCGCCCTGGGCAAGTTCTCCACCGCCGAAGTGGGATTCATTGTCTTCATTCCCTACGCCATCGCCGCGGTCTTTGTGTACTTCTGGAGCAAGCGAGCGGACCGGACCGGAAAGCGCGCCTGGCACACCGCCGTCAGCATGATCCTCGCCGGCATGGGCCTGCTTGCTGCCGGGTACCTCCTCCCGGTCAACCCTGTCCTGGCCCTGATCGCACTGACCGCGTCAGCAATGGGGATCTACGGCGCCATCGCCCCCTTCCTGTCGATGCCGTCCGCGGCGCTCACCGGCGCAGCAGCTGCGTCCGGGCTGGCCCTGGTCAACTCGCTCGGCAACCTGGGCGGATTCGTGGCTCCCTACGCCGTCGGCATGCTCAAGGACGCCACGGGCAACAACCAGAGCGGCCTGCTGTTCCTGTCCTTCTGCCTGTGCGTCACCGCGGTGGCCACGTACCTCTACGCCCGGAAGCGGCCTGAAGGTGATGCCGCCCTGGATCCCGCAGTGGCTGCCGCAGCGGCCGTGAACGCAGCAAAAGCCCGCTCCTGACCGACCGACCATCGACCTGACACCCGACGAAAGACACATCATGACAATCACCCCGTTTCCCGCTGAACGCACCGTTGTACTGACCGGGGCGGCGTCAGCCCGCGGCATTGGCCGGGCGGCAGCAGACCGGATGGCCAGCGAAGGCTGGTCCATCGCCATCCTGGACATCAACGCCGAGGACGCCAAGGCCGCCGCCGCCGAAATCGGCTCCAACCGTGCCGTCAAGGCCATCGGCGTCGGCGCCGACGTTTCCGACGCCGCCTCTGTGGACCGTGCCATCAGCGAAATCGAAGAGTCCCTGCCGCCGATCGTCGCCCTCGCGAACCTGGCGGGAATCAGCTCGCCGACGACGTTCATGGAGACCACCGTGGAGGAATGGGACAAGGTTTTCGCCATCAACATGCGCGGCACCTTCATCGTCTCCCAGCGCGTGCTCAAGGGCATGATCGAACGCAAGCTCGGACGCATCGTGAGCATCTCCTCAATTTCCGCCCAGCGCGGCGGCGGTACGTACTCCAAGGTTGCGTACAGCGCATCGAAGGCCGGAATCATCGGCTTCACCCGTGCGCTGGCCCGGGAAGTGGGCGAGTTCGGCGTCACCGTCAACGCGATCGCACCGGGCCCCATCGACACCGACATCATGGGCGGTACCCTGTCCGACGAACGCAAGGCCCAGATGTCCGAGGGCATCATGATGGGGCGCGTGGGTAGCCGTGAGGAAGTCGCGGCACTGATCTCCTTCCTGCTCGGCCAGGATTCCGGCTACATCACCGCTGCCACATACGACATCAACGGCGGCCTGCAGGTCTCCTGATCCGCAGCTGAAAATGTCCGCACAGGAGTGCCCCCGGTGAATTTCACCGGGGGCACTCCTGTGTGTTTGTTGCGGACTAGGCTGGCAGCATGAACGCCGCCCGCAGCCTCAGTCCCAGCCCCAGAACGCTTGAGGTTGAAAGCCTGGACAGCTTCGACCTGCTGGTGAAGGCGGGAGTCCGCAGCATGCAGGGCTGGCACGCCCAGTCCCTGGACCTTCGCGGCCGCTCCGCGCCGCTGCAAGCCATGGACGCGCAGGGCGCCATCTTCCTCGGCTGCACGTTCGACGACGGTGTGGAGGACACGCTCCGCGGCCGGGGTGCGCTCATCTTCCCCAAGCTGGCCAGCGTGCCGTTCAATCCGTACCGCGGGCAGCTCTATTCGCCGCAGGAGCTCTACTCCGGTCCCGCCGGCGGGCGGTACGAATCAACACTGGACGCCCGGATCTACCAGTGGAGCATCCGGCCCGGCCAGCGGCATCGGCTGGATGCCACGCTCGCCGCAGCCCTGCATGACCACTCGGTCGGTGACGCCCTGGATGAGCTGACCCGCTCGGAGCTATGCCGCGGCCGCCCGATGGTGGGCGTGATGGGCGGCCACACCGCAAGGCGCGGGACACCGGCCTTCGAGGAGGCCGCCATCGCAGGCCGGCTCCTTGCCGCAAGCGGCAGGGTAGTGGCCACCGGCGGCGGGCCAGGTGCCATGGAGGCCGCCAACATGGGCGCCTACCTCAGCGAACTGCCGGACGCGGACTTCCACGCAGCGCTGGCGCAGCTCGAAGCCGTACCCGGGTTCCGCCCCTCGGTGTCGGCGTGGGCGCGGACTGCGGCCGCCGTCGTCGAACGCTATCCGGACGGGACGCCGTCGCTGGGGGTTCCCACCTGGTACTACGGCCACGAGCCGCCCAACTTTTTCGCCACCCATATCGCCAAGTATTTCGCCAACGCCATCCGGGAGGCGGTCCTGCTGGAGCTGTGCAACGGCGGTGTGATCTTCCTGCCGGGGTCCGCCGGCACCCTGCAGGAAATCTTCCAGGACGCCTGCGAAAACTACTACGGTGCCTCCGAAACCATCACGCCCATGGTCCTCGTGGGCGTCGAGCACTGGCAGCGCCGGTATCCCGCCTGGCCGCTGCTGCAAAGCCTGGCCGCGGGCAAGGCAATGGCAGGCCGGATCTTCCTGGTGGAGACGGTAGAGGAAGCGCTCGAGGTCGTGTCAGGCTAGCAGCGGCCGGCCGGCAGCGGCGGGCTTACAGGTCTTTACGGCAGGTGGTCTTGCCCAGCTGGTAGAGGCCATTGAGGTCGCCCGCGGCAAGCCCGTCCGGGGTGCCGATCTCCGGGTACATCAGCTGCCGGGGGTCATCGACATGTTCGAGCCCCATGACGTGGGACAGCTCGTGCAGGATCACGGCGGTGGCGTACGCGGAGCCTTGCGGCCGCTCGAGTTCCCCGGTGATTTGCGGGGCGTCGAGGTCCAGGCTGCCGGTGACGAAGGTCTTCGCGCCGCCGTCGAAACTGTAGTGGGTGCTGCCGCCGGTGCCGATCACCTGGCCCTTCAGCTTGGGGGAGGCCTCCGGAGTGGTCCATGCGATGAGGAGCGGCGCCCATCGCTCGCCGTACCTCTCAGGCTGGTAGGGGTCCCGGTCCTCGGAGGGGGCTTCGGTGGAGGGGCCGTCGTTGATGAACCTGATCCCTGTGGCACGGGAAATCGTGCCGACGGCATCTTCCACCAGGTTTTCCGCGCCCGCCGGAGCCAGCGCGGCATTGACAACATAGTGCAGCGGGCGGCATGGCGAATAGCCCACCGGTGTGCCGTCGTCGTTCGTGGCCAGGAACTCAAAGGAATCGCTCGGCGCGGGAGGCTCCTCCGCGACCAGAAGCGGCGAGTCCGCTTCTTCCAGTCCCGGGGGAGGCGCGTCCGAACTGACTCCCTCGGCGGCGGCGGTTCCGGGCTGCTGGGCGGCCGCCTGTCCGTTGGGGACCGTGCTGTTCCGGAGCTGGAAGAGCCCCACGAAACGGGGGTCGCCGTAGAACAGGCCGGCAGCCGTGAAGGCAGCGGCGGCGATCACGGCCGTGAGCGCCGCTGTTCGAAGGATGCGGGCCACCGTGCCCGGCCCGCCGGCATGCCGTGGCCGTCGTTGTTCCGGCCGCGGACCCTCCACTAGGCGACCACCGCGCCAAAGGCCATCCCGAGGAGGTAGGTGACAGCGGCCGCGCCAATGCCGATGGCGAGTTGCCGGAAACCGCGGCTGGTGGGCGACGTCCCGGACAGCAGGCCGACGACGCCGCCCGTCACGAGGAGCGCGATGCCCACAAGGACCGCCGAAACCGCCAGTGCCGCGACGCCGGTCATGCCGAGAAGGAAGGGAATGATGGGAATGATGGCGCCGGAGGCGAAGAAGCAGAAGCTTGAGGCGGCCGCACTCCACGCGGTGCCCACGGCTTCGTGCTGGTCCTGCGCCTCAGGGAGTTCGGGCTGCAGCGACAGGCTGGGATCGCAGTCGCAGCTCAGCAGGCCCATGCGTTCAGCGACGCGGTGTTCGGCGGCTTCCCGGGACATCCCGCGGGCCAGGTACACCAGCAGCAGTTCGTTGTGCTCAATGTCCAGCCGTGGAGCGGCGGACAGGGTGATCTGGGTGGGCCGCGTTGCGGCCAGCAGTTCCCGCTGGGAACGGACGGAAATGAATTCGCCCGCCCCCATGGACAGGGCGCCGGCAAGGAGGCCCGCCACGCCGCTCAGGAGTACCACCTGGCTGCCGACGCCGGACGCGGCCATGCCCATCACCAGGGAAAGGTTGCTGACCAGGCCGTCGTTGGCTCCGAACACGGCGGCCCGGAAGGAACCGGCCAGCCGGTTCCGGCCGCGGGTGGCGAGTCCGCGGACAACTTCCTCGTGGATCTGTTCGTCGGCCACCATGGCAGGCGTCGCCGTGGGGTCCGAGGCATACGGGGAGCGGCCCTCCGCGCGCTGGGCCAGCGCCAGGACGAACACCGAGCCGAAGTGGCGCGCCAGGAATCCCAGGAGCTGGCTGCGCAGGGACGCCTGCCGCGGCTTCCCGGCGTGGTCGCCGAGGAGCCGGAGCCAGTGGGCTTCGTGGCGTCCCTCGGCCTCGGCGAGGGCAAGGAGGATGTCCCGTTCCTCGCCGCGGCGGTTCTGGGCGAGGTCGCGGTAGACGCGGGCCTCGGCGCGTTCGTCGGCGAGGTACTGGCGCCACCGCTTAATGTCGGCCGGGCTGGCGCTGGTCCCTGCGGGTCCGGCTGCTGCGGCTCCTGCTGCGGTGGTTTCGGGGATGCCTGCTGCCGGCTTGTCGGCGGGAAGGGCATGGCTGCGGTCAGATTTAGCGTGCTGAGACACGAACACTCCTGGGCTTGATAGGGCATGAATCGGCCCCATTGCAGCTCCAGCCTACCGCGTATTTCCGCGGATTTTCGGCTGGTATTCCTCACCGGCAGGTTTAGGCGGACCTCAAACCGGGCCCGGTCCGGCGCCTCCGGCCGCGGGCACTGGAGGCGTTGCGCAGGCCGGCAACGGACCGCCTATTGACCGCGGCGGATGCCGGTGTTGTGATGATTGCCAGGGCAGGTGCTTCCGTAGCCCGGCACCTGGCCGCACAACCAGACACGGAGGTTTGCACCATGGACACCACCGGATCACACCCCACCCAGCCGGAACGGGACACCCTCGAATCCGATCCCGCCTACGACTTTGCCGAGGACGCTCCCGTCGACGACGCCGGGGAGAGCGAGGAAGAGGAACTGTTCGAAGAGGCCGACCGGCTGGTTCCCCTGGGCGCGGAGGATTTCCTCGGCGACGAGAAGCCCGTGGTGCCGTTGGCGGAGGAAGAATTTCGTGAGCCCGGGGAAGCCGAATAGGTAGCTTCCGTTCCCAACGCACGACGGCGGTGCCTCCCCGCGCCGGGAGGCACCGCCGTCGTGCGTTTTTCTGCAGTACTGGTTGGCCGTATTAGTTGGCCGGAACCGGAACCTGTTCTTCTTCGGGGACGTTTCCGGCCACGCGGTCCTGCCAGTTCTTCATGACCTTGGGGTCGGTGGGCTTGGTAGCGACGGACACCACGAGGTACACCAGCGCCGAGGCAATGAGGCCGTAGTAGATGGGCTCGTTTGCGTAGATGCCGTCCAGTGGCGCCGCGGCGTTGATCTCAAGGTAGATCATGGTGCCGAGCGTGATGACCGAACCGACGGCCATCGAAGCTGCCGCGGCTGCGCCCGTGCCCCGCTTCCAGACGAGGCCGCCGAGGATCGCGACCAGGAGCCCGCCCACCAGGATGTCGTAGGCGATGGTCAGGGCCGCCACGACGTCCTTGGTGATGATCGCGATGAGGATGGCCACGATGCCCAGGCCCAGGACCCACATGCGGTTGGCCTTGACGTCGTGCTCGGGGTTGTCGGTGTCGTCAGTGTTGATGTCCTTGCCGAACCAGCTGGCCACGAAGGGCAGGACGTCGGCGCGGGCAACTGTTGCAGCGGCGATCAGGGCGCCGGAAGCGGTGGACATCATGGCCGCGACGGCCGCTGCGAGCACCAGGCCGCCGATGCCGATGGGCAGCAGGTTCTGGGCCACTTCAGCGTAGACAACGTCCTTGCCTGCAGTGGCCACGTCGATTTCCGGGAGCGCCACGCGTGCGCCCAGGCCGATCAGGGCGCCGGCCGCGCCGTACAGGATGCAGTAGATGCCGGCAGTTGCGCCGCCCCAGCGTGCAACGGTGGGGGTCTTGGCGGTGAACACGCGCTGCCAGATGTCCTGGCCGATCAGCAGGCCCAGGGTGTAGACCACGAAGTAGGTGATGATGGTCTGGATCCCGATGCCGTCGATCTGGAAGAAGCTGTCCTCCACGCGGCTGCGGATCCCGTCCAGGCCGCCCGCGGCGTTGAGCGTGAACGGCAGCATCAGGAAGAAGATTCCCACCGTCTTGATGACGAACTGGACCTGGTCGGCGAGCGTGATGGACCACATGCCGCCGATGGTGGAGTACACCAGGACGATGGCGCCGCCGATGGCGATGGCCAGGGCCCGGTCCCACCCGAACAGCACCACGAAAATGGTGGCGTAGGCGCCGGTGGAGGTGGCGCACAGCATCAGCGTGTAGGCCAGCATGACGATGCCGGATGTCTGGGTGGCGCGGCTGCCGTAACGAAGCGTCAGCATCTGGGACACCGTGTAGATCTTCAGTTTCTGGATGGTGCCGGCAAACAGCAGGCTCAGGAGCAGCACGCCGGCGCCGATGGCCACCACGAGCCACATGCCGGAGATGCCGAACTTGTAGCCGAGGCCCACGCCGCCCACCGTTGAGGCTCCGCCAAGCACGACGGCCGCCATGGTTCCGGTGTAAAGGAAGGGGCCCAGCCTGCGGCCGGCCACCAGGAAGTCGCTGTTGTTCTTTGTGCGGGATTTGCCCCACCAGCCGAAGGCCAGCATGGCGATCAGGTACACCACCACAATGGCGATGTTGACGAAGTTTGCGTCCATTTAATGGGCTCCTTGGAGCGAGTCGGCAGCAGGGCGGGAATTCGCGGCAAGTACGTGGGCCACGCCGGAATTCCGCTGCTATAGAGCGGGGATGCAGGGGGAGATCCCTGATGATGACAGGCTGACTGTCGTAGTGTTTACCTAGGGGATTGCCTATTAGACAACACTTGTTGCCTCAAAGGTTATGCTGTGATCCGGGTAACAGTCAAGCGGATGACACCATGGTCCGTTCCGGCGTCACAAGGTAGGTATCCCGCTAGGATGGCTCCAGCAATGGGGCCGTGCGGCCGGCTGTGAAAGGTTCGTAAATGAAGGCTCTACCAGTTGAACCGAGCAACATCCCGGTTGCCATCGGTTCGCGCATCCGCGCTGCCCGCCAGTCACAGCGGCTCACCATTGAACAGGTTGCAGACGCGACGGGCCTCACCAAGGGATTCCTCAGCAGGGTGGAACGCGACCTGACGTCACCGTCGGTGGCTTCCCTGGTGACCCTCTGCCAGGTCCTGTCGATCTCGATCGGAGACCTGTTTGCCGCACCGGAAACCCACCTTACGAAGAAGGACGAGGGGCCCCGGATTTCGCTGGGCGGCGAAGGCATCATCGAGCGCCTCCTGACCGCCCGCTCGGAACGCCGCGTCCAGATCATCCAGGCCGTGATCGAACCGCGCGGCCGCGGCGAATCCGAACTCTACGCCGTGGACTGCGACGTCGACGTCCTCCATGTCATCAAGGGCCGGATCCGGCTGATCCTCACCAACGAGGAATACGAGCTCAGCACCGGCGACACCGTCACGTTCCCCGGCCGGGAGCCGCACACCTGGATCAATCCCACCGACGACGCCGTCGAGGTGCTCTGGGTGCTGGTCCCCGCCGCCAGCCGCTGACGTAGCCGGGTTCGCGAGGCAGTCGGGGTCCGCGGACAGGCGGGGTCCGTGGACAGGCGCGGCAGGCGGGCCGGGCGCGCCGGGCCTCAGCCCACGTGGACCCAGGGCCGGCGGGTGACGTCAGGCTCCGCCTCGCGCAGCACTTCCCGGGTGACGGGGGCGATCTCACCCTCGCCGAAGAGCAGGAAACGCGTCAGGTTGGTGAGCGGGTTGCCCTCGGTCCAGCGGAAGTAGATGTGCGGCATCAGGCCGGTGACATCGCGGAGGTGCAGCAGGACGGCCGCCAGCGTGTTGGGCACGTTGTTGCTGTGGACTTCCAGAATGCGGAAGCCGTGCCGGATCTTCCCGGTGACCAGGAGCTCCTGTTCGAAGTCCGAGCTGTCGTCCACCAGGATCTCGATGAAGATCGCGTCGCTGTCCGCGGGAAGGTGGTTGGCCAGCTCGGCGTGCTCCAGCTTGGCCCGGTATCGCGCGGCGCTAAGGCGTTTGGGCTCGTGCGCGATCAGCCGGATGGGCCCCTCTTCGCTGGCGGCCATGAATTCCAGGGCACGTTCGTCCAGCCGGATGTGCGTGGCGCGCAGTTCGAAGGACCGCCGGACGCGGGACGCGAAGCTGACCATCACAATGCCCAGGATGAACAGGGCCGCGATCTTCAGGCCGTCGGGACGCTCCACCACATTCGCCACCGTGGTGTAAAGGAAGACGACGGCGATCGCGCAGAAAGCGGCCGTGCGGCCGCGTTGCTGCTTGCGCCGCGCGGACAACGTGACGGCGATCGACGCGGACGTCATCAGCACCAGGACGCCGGTGGCGTAGGCGCCGCCCTGGGCCTCGACGTCGGCCTCGAACACCACCGTGATGAGGAAGGCGACGGCGGTGAACACCAGTACCAGCGGCCGCACGGCCCGGGTCCATGCCGGCGCCATGCCAAAGCGCGGAAGGTAGCGCGGCACCAGGTTGAGCAGGCCGGCCATGGCGGAGGCCCCGGCGAACCAGAGGATGGCGATCGTGCTGAGGTCGTACACGGTCCCGAATCCGTCGCCCAGGTACTGGTGCGCCAGGAATGCCAGGGCCCGGCCGTTGGCCTTGCCTCCCGGCTGGAACTCGGCTGCCGGGATGAGGAAGGTGGTGATGAAGCTGGACGCGATGAGGAATGCGCTCATGATCAGGGCGGCCGTTGTCAGGAGTTTGTGCGCGCCGCGGATCCGGCCGGCCGGCTTGGCCTCAGTGTCGTCGGGGCTGCCCTGGATCTGCGGCATGACGGCCACACCCGTTTCGAAGCCGGAGAGTCCCAGGGCGAGTTTGGGGAAGACCAGCAGGGCGATGCCGATCATCACCAGCGGGTTGCCGTGCTGCTGGTTGAGGGCGGTCCACCAGTCCGTCACCACGTGGGCTTCGCTGTACACATGCGCGAGGCCCACCAGCACCACCACCGCGTTGAGGAGGAGGAACACTGCCACCAGGACAACGGCCACGTTGATGGCTTCCTTGAAGCCGCGGAGGAACACAATGCCCAGGCCCGCAATCAACGCCAGCGTAATGGCCACTTCCTGGCCATGGAGGAACTCCGGCGCAAACGGGTTTTCGATGGCGTGCGCGCTGGCATCGGCGGCGGAGAGCGTAATGGTGATCATGAAGTCCGTTGCCGCGAACCCCAGGAGAGCAAGGACGAACAGTTTGCCGCCCCAGCGCGGCAGGAGCCGTTCGAGCATGGCGATGGAGCCTTCGCCGCGCGGGCTTTCCGAAGCCACCCTGCGATACACCGGAAGGGCGCCGAGGAGCGTGACTGCCACCAGGACAACGGTGGCCAGCGGCGAGACCATGCCTGCGGCGAGCGCGGCGATGGCCGGCTGGTATCCCAGCGTGGAAAAATAGTCCACGCCCGTCAGGCACATGACCTTCCACCAGGGCTGGGGCGTATGGTTCGCCTGCGGCTGGCCGTGCGGCCCCTGGCGCTTCCCGGATCCTTCGGGCATGCCCTCCAGCAGCCAGCTCTTCAGGCTGTGGGGCTTGCGGTTGTACCTGTCCGAAGGGTCGGCGGGCGGCCTGGTCAGCGTGGTCACGGTTTCCTTTCGCGCAGCGTTCCCTGCGGCCGTGCGGGCCCGGTGTGCTGCTCCTGTTGGGAGCGTAGGCCCGGAAAAGGGTGCGGAACGGCGGCTTTAACGAAACCTTTACGCAACCCGTGACGGCCATCACCAGCCGGTGAGATGTACGTCACATTTTGGAAACCTGCCGGAAACCAGGAATTCATCCCCGGCGCCGCTGTTTAACGTGCCGGAAAAACAGCTCGGCCCTGGCGGTAACACCGCCGTTGTAGCGTCGGATAACGAGCGGCTGAGGAGCCCTGAAAGCTGTCGATGCTCAATGGCTGTCTCGTTGTGTTGAATGGTCTCGTTTTGATTGGTCTCGCCGTAGTTGGCGCCTAGGAGCGCCACTTCCAGAGGAAGGCTCCCAAAATGAACATCTCCCTACTCAGCGTGGGCATGGCAGTGGATCCCACGGCGCTGGACCCCGGCGCCACGGCGTGGATGCTGGCGGCGTCCGCCTTGGTCCTGCTGATGACTCCCGGCCTGGCGTTTTTCTACGGCGGCCTCGTGCGGATGAAATCCGTCCTGAACATCATGATGATGAGCTTCGGTGCCATGGGTGTTGTTGCCGTGGTCTGGGCACTGTGGGGCTACGGGCTGGCGTTCGGCCCTGACACGATGGCCGGACTCGTCGGGGACCCCTTTGCCAACCCCGGCCTGAGTGGCCTGACCAGCAGCATCGGCGGAAAAGCGCCGGGCCTCCCGGATATGGTGTTCATCGGTTTCCAGGCCACGTTCGCCATCATCACCGTCGCTCTGATCAGCGGAGCTGTGGCGGAGCGGGTCAGGTTCGGGCCGTGGCTGCTGTTCGCCGCCTTGTGGGTGACCCTTGTCTACGCCCCGATCGCGCACTGGGTCTGGGGCGGCGGGCTCTTCGGCGCCACCGGCATCGTGGGCAGCAAAATCTCGGCGCTCGACTTCGCCGGGGGAACCGTTGTGCACATGAATGCCGGCATCGCGGGGCTGATGCTCGCCGTCGTGCTTGGAAAGCGCCTTGGATTCATGAAGGATCCCAACATCCGTCCGCACAACCTGCCGTTCGTGATGCTCGGCGCCGGGCTCCTGTGGTTCGGCTGGTTCGGCTTCAATGCGGGCTCTGAACTCGCCGCCGATGCCACCGCGGGACTGGCCTGGACCAACACCCTGCTGGCCACGAGTGCGGCACTCCTGGGCTGGCTGCTCGTCGAGCGGCTTCGGGACGGCCATGCCACCTCCCTCGGCGCCGCCTCGGGAGCCGTGGCGGGCCTGGTTGCCGTGACGCCGGCCTGCGGCTTCGTTGACCCCGTCGGCGCCATCCTGATCGGGGCGGTGGCCGGAGTGCTCTGTGCGCTCGCGGTGGGCCTCAAGTTCCGGATCGGCCTCGACGACTCCCTTGACGTAGTGGCCGTCCACTTTGTTGGCGGGCTGTGGGGGACGCTCTCGCTGGGATTCTTCGCCGTGCCGTCGGCCAAGACCGAAGGCGGGCTCTTCTATGGCGGAGGCCTGGCGCAGTTCTGGCCCCAGTTCCTCACCGCGGTGATTGTCACAGCCTGGAGCGCCATCATGACCACGCTGATCGGTTATGCCATCCACAAGACGATGGGCATGCGCGTAACCGAAGCCAGCGAGCGGAACGGCATTGACGTCACGGAGCATGCCGAAACCGCGTACGAGCTCCTCATGGTGGGGGGCACCTTCCACCCCGGCGAACACCACGCCAAGGCCGCACCCGGTGGCGCAGACCCTGCCGCGGACATTCCGGCGGAACTCCCGGCGGGTGTCCCGGCGGCCAGCCAGGGCGATCGGGGCAAGGTGCGGACATGAAACTCATCACGGCCATCGTCCGGCCGGAAAAGGTTGAAACGGTCCGTGCCGCCCTGGAAGGGTTCGGCGTCAGTGGCATGACCGTCAGCCAGGCCAGCGGCTACGGGCAGCAGCGCGGTCATGTGGAGGTGTACCGCGGAACCGAATACAGCTCGGACCTGCTGCCGAAGGTCCGGGTGGAAGTCCTGGTGACCGAGGATGCCATGGACGGTGTCATGGCGGCCATCGAAGCGGGTGCCAGCACCGGCCGGTTCGGGGACGGCAAGATCTGGACCGTCTCCGTTTCCGATGCCGTCCGGGTGCGGACGGGGGAGCGGGGCGTGTCCGCGATCGACTGACCTGCGCGCTGGATTGGTAAACACCTGATGCACACTAGGAAACTAGCGTGTATGATGGTTGTCACACTACCGATCCATCCTCGAAGGAGAGGCGTTCCTTTGGAAGAGCTGCGCATCGAGGCCAACGGCAACCTTGGCCCCATCGATTCATCCCGCATCCCCCGCTATGCAGGGGCCGCAACCTACGCCCGCCTGCCGCGCCTGGACCAGGTGGCCAAGGCGGACATCACGGTGGTGGGAGTGCCCTTCGACTCCGGCGTCTCCTACCGCCCCGGTGCCCGCTTCGGCGCCAACCATGTGCGCGAGGCCAGCCGGCTGCTGCGCCCGTACAACCCCGCCTGGGACGTCAGCCCCTTCGAGAATGTCCAGGTGGCGGACGCCGGCGACATGGCCGTCAACCCGTTCAACATCAACGAGGCCATCGAAACCATCCAGCAGAATGCCCTGGACCTGACGGCCGGCGGCAGCAAGCTGGTCACCCTTGGCGGGGACCACACCATTGCCCTGCCGCTCCTCCGGGCCGCCGCTGAGCGCGCCGGCGAGCCAGTGGCCATGCTGCACTTCGATGCGCACCTGGACACCTGGGACACCTACTTCGGTGCCGAATACACCCACGGCACCCCGTTCCGCCGCGCTGTTGAGGAAGGAATCCTGGACACCGAAGCCATCAGCCACATCGGAACCCGCGGTCCGCTCTACGGCAAGAAGGACCTCGACGACGACCACCGCTTCGGCTTCGGCATCGTGACCTCCGCGGATGTCTACTACCAGGGTGTCCTGGAGACGGTGGCCAAGGTCCGGGACCGCATCGGCAACCGTCCGCTCTACATCTCCGTGGACATCGACGTCCTGGACCCCGCGCACGCGCCGGGTACGGGCACGCCGGAGGCCGGCGGCATCACCAGCCGTGAACTGCTGGAGATCATCCGCGGCTTCCGCGGCATGAACCTCGTCGGTGCGGACATTGTTGAAGTGGCGCCGGCCTACGACCACGCAGAAATCACCGGGGTGGCTGCCAGCCACGTCGCCTACGAGCTGGTTACCCTCATGGCGGACTCCGCCGTCGAAGGCAACAGGTTCGGCGCGGCCAACGGCTACGCCGCCCAGGCCCTCGGGCAGGAGAAGAGGCACCAGGCCGGCTTCGCCGCCGCTGCCCAGTCCGCCGGAATCATCCGACCGGCCGTCGAGGAGTTCTCCAAGTGATCGATTTTGATCCGGGCGCGGCGGCCGCCACCGGCGTCCGCAACGGCGGGGATCTCGTCGTCGAAACCCTCGAAGCGCTGGGCGCCAAGACGGTCTTCGGCATCCCGGGCCAGCACGCGCTGGGCCTCTTTGATGCCATGGGCCGGGGAAACCTGCACTTCGTCTCCTCCCGCGTGGAAAACAATTCCGCGTTCGCGGCCGACGGCTACTCCCGCGCCACGGGCGAAGTGGGCGTGCTGTTCCTGTCCACCGGTCCCGGTGCGCTGACGTCCCTGGCCGGGCTGCAGGAAGCCTATGCCACGGGTGTGCCCATGGTGGTGGTGGCCAGCCAGATTCCGCTGGACGGCCTGGGCGCACGCCGCAAGGGCATGCTGCACCAGCTCGACGACCAGAAGGCCTCGGCCGCCAACGTCACCAAGAGCCAGCGCCTGATCCAGCACGCGTCCGGCATCCCCTCGGCCATCCAGGATGCCTGGACCGAGGCGATTTCCTCCCCGCAGGGACCTGTCTGGCTGGAGATCCCGCAAAACGTGCTCCTGGATCCCATCATGGTCCCGCCGGTTGAAGACGCCCTTGCCGAAGCGGCGGACAACCCGCCGCGTGTGGAACTGGTCCGCGAGGCAGTGAAATGGCTGTCGACGGCGGAACGTCCGGCGATCATCGCCGGCGGCGGGACGCGCCGCGGCCGGGCGGAGAAGTCACTGCTGTCCATCGCGGAAAAGCTGCGCGCACCGGTGATCTGCACTCCCGGCGGCAACGGCGCCTTCCCGTGGAACCACGAGTTGTCGCTGCAGTCCTGGATCGAGGACCGGTACATGACGGACCTGCTCGAGGACGCGGACGTGCTGATTGTCATCGGCTCCTCCCTCGGCGAAGTCACGTCCAACTACTTCACGTTCGAACCGCGCGGCCGGATCATCCAGATCGACGCCGAACCCCGGGTCCTGGAGTCCAACCGGCCCGGCCTGGGCATCCGTGCCGACGCCGGACAGGCCCTCGCTGCGCTGGACGCCGCGCTGACCGAACCGCACGGGGAACGGGCCGACTGGCACGGCACCTCACCGGAAGCGCTGGTCAAGGAATCCCTGGCCAAGGTCAAGGCCCGGCTGGAGTCCCAGGACCTCGGCAAGGAACTGAAATTCATGGCCGACATCCGGGAAGCCGTCCCCGCGGACATGCAGACCTTCTGGGACATGACCATCTCCGCGTACTGGGCCTGGAGCTGCTGGGACGCCCGCGAGGGGCAGTTCCATTCCGCCCAGGGCGCCGGCGGGCTGGGCTTCGGCTTCCCCGCGGCCATCGGCGGGGCCGTGGGACTGGAGACCACGGGAAGGTCCGGCCGGTCAGCCCGTGTCCTTGCTGTTTCCGGTGACGGTTCGGCCATGTACTCCATTTCCGAACTAGCCACGGCCAAGCAGCACAACGTCCCGGTCACCTGGCTGATCGTGGACGACGGCGGATACGGCATCCTGCGCGAATACATGGTGGGCGCCTTCGGCAAGGCCACCGCAACGGAACTGGCCCGGCCCGACTTCGTCAAACTCGCCGAAGCGTTCGGTGTCCCGGCCGTCCGGGTGACCCCGGAGAACGTGGGGGACGCACTGAAGGCGGGCTTCGCCGCGGAGGGGCCCAACGTCGTCGTCGTCGAAACCCTGCTCAAGATGTTCGGCCCCACCCACCTGGGCGTCTAAGCAGCAGGCCCCAACCCAGCCAGCACCACCAGCCAGCACCACCACTAGCCAGCACCACCACATAGCGCGAACGTACAGTTGAGGCCCCAAAAGCGGGGGCCTCAACTGTACGTTCGCGCTTGGCGTTTAAGGTGCCGCTTGCCCCGGCCGCACCGGCCGCTCGCTGGTTAGTTTCCCAAAGCAACCATTTTCGGATATAGTTGCTTAGGGCAAGCAAAGGGGTTATTCGCCATGGCAGTCGCACCAGAAACCGCAGCCGATCTCGTGTACCAGATCTTCGACCTCCAACGGGCTGTCCGCTGCGTCGCCATCTCCAGCACGCGCGGGCAGGACACCGGGGTGGCGCTCCAGGGCGTCCTGCGGTTCGTGGGGGAGGGGGAGTCCCGGGCCACGAAGCTTGCCGCCAGGCTCGGCGTCAGCGCTCCCGTCCTGAGCCGGCATATCGCCGATCTGGAAGAGCAGGGCCTGGTGGTCCGCCGTCCGGATCCTGAGGACGGGCGTGCCCAGCTGGTGGCGCTCTCGGAAGCGGGGGAGGGCAAGCTGCACGAAATAGAACAGCAGCGCACGGCAACGCTTCAGGGCTACCTGCAGGACTGGAGCCAGTTCGACGCCGAGGAGACCGCGAAAATCCTGAAAAAACTTGCTGAATCCCTCAGGGACTCAGCCCGGGCAACGACGGCCGGATCCACCGAAACAATTCCAACCGTTTAAGGAGCTGCACATGGCCAGCCACGCTACAGCCACCGGTCCGTCCCGGGCCCTGTCCACGACACCAACACCATCGCAGCCGTCGGCACCGGCGCCCCAAGCGGCGATGAGCCACCGCCAGATCATGGAGGCCCTCACCGGCCTGCTGGCCGCATTCTTTACCGCCATCATCAGCAGCACCATCGTCGCGAATGCGCTGCCCACCATCATGTCCGAGCTCAAGGGCACCCAGACGGACTTCGCCTGGGTCATCACGGCGGCCCTGCTGGCCAACGCGGCCACCACACCGATCTGGGGAAAGCTCGCCGACCTCTTCGACAAGAAAGTGCTCGTCCAGCTGAGCATTGTGATCTTCGTGGCCGGTTCCGTCATGGCGGGCCTGTCCGAAACGATCCCGCTCCTCTTGACTGCCCGCGTCATCCAGGGTGTCGCCATGGGCGGCCTGACGGCTTTGGCGCAGGCCATCATCGGCTCCATCATCCCGCCCCGCGACCGCGGCAAGTACTCCGGTTACATGGGCGGCGTGATGGCCGTGGGTACCGCCGGCGGCCCGCTGCTGGGCGGATTCATCGTGGACAGTCCGCTCGGCTGGCGCTGGACCTTCTTCGTCTGCGTACCGTTGGCCGTCATCGCCCTGATACTGCTGCAGATCACGCTGAAGCTACCCCACGTCAAACGCCACGCGAAGATCGACTGGCTCGGGTCCATCCTGCTCACCTCCGGCGTCAGCCTGCTCCTGATCTGGGTGTCCTTCGCCGGCAACCCGGACTACTACGACTGGTGGTCCTGGCAGACAGCGGCCATGGTGGGCGGCGGCGTACTGCTCCTGGCCCTCCTGGTCGTCGTCGAATCCAGGGTGGAGCAGCCCATCATCCCGCTCAAGATCATCAGCGAACGCACCACGGCCCTGGCCATCCTGGCCTCCGTCGCAGTGGGCGTCGGCATGTTCGGATCCTCCGCCTTCCTGGGCCAGTACTTCCAGGTGGCCCGCGGGGCCACCCCCACCGAAGCCGGCCTGCTGACACTGCCCATGATCGCCGGCAACCTGATCGGCTCGGTACTGTCCGGCCAGCTGATCAGCCGGACCGGCAAATGGAAGCGCTACCTGATTGCCGGTTCCATCCTGTTGATCGGCGGCCTGGGACTGGCCGGCACCATCGACCACACCACCGAACTCTGGCTCACCGGCGTCTACACCGCAGTCCTTGGCCTGGGCCTCGGCCTGCTGATGCAGAACCTCGTGCTGGCGGTGCAGAACACCGTCCGCGCCACGGACATCGGCACTGCCAGCGCCTCCGTGGCATTCTTCCGCTCGGTGGGCGGCGCGATCGGCGTGTCGGTGCTCGGCGCCGTCCTGGCCAACCGTGTCAAGGAACTGGCTGCCGAAGGCCTCGCCGCCGCCGGGATTCCTGTTACGGGCGGATCAGCCGGTGCCAGCATGGACCTTCAGGACATGCCCGCCCCGGTCCGGGACATCATGCGGGCGGCCTACGGCGACGCGACGGCCGAGATCTTCCTGATCTCCGCGGCCATCGGCATCATTGCCCTGGTTGCCATCCTGTTCATCAAGGAGCAGCCGCTGCGCCGCACCGTGGACATCGTGCCGGCAGCAACCGCGGCCAACGCCGCTGGGAGCAAAGCCCCTGAGGCCAACGCCTCTGAGGCCAACGCCCCTGTTGCCAATGCCGAGCCGGGCACGGCAGGCGGGCCCGGAATCGTGGACCTGGACCGGGAGTTCATCGAGGTCCTGAGCAGGCAGCGCGCCCAGGAATCCCGGTTCCCCGACGCCGCACGCCTGGACCGAGACGTTACTCGCGACGAGCACGGCCTCCGCGGCGGCGACACCCCGGCGGCAGGCAGGGAAGGCTTCCGGGAGCGTTCCCGGACCATGGTGGCGGACCCGCGGCCTGAAGCTGCCGACGTCTTCCCGCTCCTCCTGCAGACCCAGCAGTTGCTGGCGGAGCAGCAGCTCCAGCTGGCAGAGGCATTGCGGGCCGTCCACGAGCAGTCGGCGGAGCAGCGTGAGATCGCTGCCGAACAGTCACGCATCAGCGAGCAGCTCACCACCCTGCGGCGGCAGCTTGCCAAGGAGCGGAAGCTGCAGCGGGCGGCGGCGGACTACATCGCAACGCACGGGCGGCACCGGAGCGAGTAGCAGCAGCCACTAACGTCCGACGGCGACGGCGGCTGAGTGCCGCCGTCGCCGTTGCGATGTGGTTGCCATGCCGTCGTCGTCAGGGCTCAGGATTCAGGCTCAGGGCTCAGGGCTCAGGGTTCCGGGACCGGGGACGCGACCACCACCACGTTCTTGCCCCAGGGGTCTTCCGTGTAGCAGCTGATGAGGACCAGGCGGTTGGGAAAACCGGTCCAGATGGGACTGTCCTTCAGGCTTGACTTCACGTAGGTGTCCACCGAATCCACCCGGTACCGCATGGTTCCCGTTGCTGTGGTGACTTCCAGGATGTCCCCCGGGGAACTCGATGCGCTGAGCCGGTTGAACGGGGCGTCGCGGCCCTCCCAGCTGTGTCCGAGGATGTAGGTGCTGTTGGTGGACCCGGCGCCGGGCATGCCGAAGTTAGTCACCCAGTAACCGTCCACAGTGATCGGCGGCACGATCGCCTGGGATTCCAGTTCCTCCGGCGCCGGGGTGAGCGGATGGATGGTGACGTCCAGCCCTGCAGAGGGATACACGATCCGGGTGGGCGCCGCGGCCGGTGGATAGTTGGGAACGGCCGGCGTGGGCTGCTGTGCCGCGGGCGCCGCAGCCGGTGATTTCCTGCCAGCCTGGGCCGCCGAGCCCTTGCCGCTCCAGGCGAACGTATCCGGCGGGACGGCATTCCCCGGGATGGCGGACCGTGAATACGGAGCAGCTTCCAGATGGAGTCCGGTCCCGCCAGAGGAGTTCCCGGCGCTGAGGAGGCCCGGCAGGAACGTCAGGGCGAAGAAGGCCGCAACGCCGGCAAGCAGCAACAGCCGGTCGCCACGGTTAAGTGACAGGCGTTTCAGGAAGGGCAGCTTGCGGGCAAGATGGCTGAGCCGCCAGCCTGCGGCGGATTGGCGCTCGCCGGCAGCGGGGCTAGGAATAGCCGTGGGGGATTGGCTCTCGCCCGCCTCCGGGACAGCGGTCCGGCTGCCAAGGGGCGGGCTGTCTGCGGGCTTGTTGCCGGGGAAGGACATCTGAACTCCTCCAGGGAGAGTGGTATGGACGGGCATCGCACCGCGATGGCGGATGCCCGTCCTCACCGCAGGATCGGCCCTATTTGGATCCGGGCACGTCCTGCAGGCGTCCCCGCTGCCTCAGGGCAATCAGCCCCGTCGCCCCGAGGAGCGCTGCCAGGCCGCCGAACCAGGCCGGCATTCCGGCGTCGGGCTGGCTTCCGGCCGCAGTCTGGGCGTTAAAGCCCCGGTTGACCACGGGTACCGCTGCAGCCGCCCCGACCGGTGCCGCTGCAGCTCCTGTTGGAACCTGTGCCGGCGGAGCCACTGCTGGTGGTGTCACTGCCGGTGGTGTCACTTCCGGAGGTGTTACCACCGGCGGGACTACGACGGGCGGTACAACGACCGGCGGCTTCTCTTCCTCTTCCTCTTCATCTGCGACGCAACCACCGGCCGGGACCGGGTAGATGTCGGCGCGGCCGTTGTGTCCGTCCTTGTGGCCGTGCCACCAGGCCTTTTCCGGAATCGTGATGACAACGTACGGGTTCTTCTCGGATCCCGTGGCGTGGCAGATCGTGATCTTGTCCGGACCGTGGCCCGAGTCGTCGTCGTCATCATCCTTGCCGCCCGGGCAGCCGTACGCCGGCGCCGGAATCAGGTCGCCTTCATGCGAAGCATGGCCGCCGTTTCCGTTGACCGCGTTTTCGCTGACGGTGATGTGGGCATACGGGTTCGATTCCGAGCCCGTTGCGTGGCAAATACTGACTTTTTTGTCGTTGTCATCGCCCTTGTCGCCGGCATTTGCCGGCGCCGTGACGCCAATTAACGCAATGCCGGCAACTCCGGCAGTTGCGAGGATTCTCTTCATGGGATTCTCCATCTGGATCATTTTGGACTGACCAGACTGCGGGAACGGGAGGCCCATGGAGGAGCCGACCGTTGTTCGTAGATGCCCAGATCACCTGCGACTCTCCTGCAGAGTTGTCAACTATCTGACCACTTCACGCTAAGCCTCAAACACTGCGTAATCGCGAGTGGCCGGTACTTGACTGGGCACTCGTTTTTCACAGCCAATCCCCTTTGAACCGAGGGGTGACACCCGTTTCTCCCGTAACAGGGTGCACGTGTGCACGCTGCACTGCGACTGCGACTGCGACTGCGACCGCGACTGCGCCTGGGGCTGCAGCGGCGCTGCGGCCCCTGCAAACCGGCCGACAAGACGGCCCTTGGCCGGTACGCCGTTCGGATGATATTTCCCGGGCGTTGTTTCGCCGAGGCAACGAATTTCGTAGAGTGGGAAGGCTGAGAGTGTCAGTCCCCGCTGGTATTACTTTCTTGCATACACTTCGCGCACTTTCCAAAGGACTCCCGGGCATGCTTGTCACCCTCATACGGCGCTATTCCAAGCCGTATTTGCCGTATATCGCGGCAGTCATTCTTTTCCAGCTGGCATCCACCATCGCTGCCCTCTACCTGCCCAGCCTGAACGCCCAGATCATCGATGAGGGCGTCTCCCGCGGCGACACCGACTACATCTGGAGGACGGGCGGGCTGATGCTCGGCGTTGCGCTGGTCCAGGTGGCCACCGCCATCACCGGCGTCTACTTCGGTTCCAAGGCAGCCATGGCATTCGGCCGGGACCTCCGCCGCGGTGTCTTCCGCAAAGTGACCAGCTTTTCGGCCAAGGACGTCAACGTTTTCGGCGCGCCCACCCTGATCACGCGCGGCACGAACGATGTCCAGCAAGTGCAGATGCTCGTGCTGATGGGCCTGAACTTCATGGTGGCAACGCCCATCATGTGCATCGGCGGCATCATCATGGCCCTGCGCGAGGACCTGAGCCTGTCCTGGCTGGTCTGGGTTTCCGTCCCCGTCCTGATTGCCGTGGTGGGCTACCTGGTGGTCCGCCTGATGCCGCTCTTCCGCTCCATGCAGACGAAAATCGACCGCATCAACGGCATTCTCCGCGAGCAGATCATTGGCATCCGCGTGGTCCGGGCCTTCGTCCGTGAACCGCACGAGACGGAGCGTTTCGGCGAAGCCAACCGCGATCTCACCGACGTCTCGCTGAAGATTGGCTCCCTGTTCGTCCTCATGTTCCCGGCCATCGGCATGATCCTGCACGTCTCCACCGCAGCCGTGCTGTGGTTCGGCGGCCAGCGCGTGGATGCGGGGGACATGCAGGTGGGCTCGCTGACCGCCTTCCTGCAGTACCTGCTGCAGATCCTCATGGCGGTCATGATGGGCACATTCATGGCCATGATGATTCCGCGGGCCTCGGTCTGCGCGGACCGCATCGGTGAAGTGCTCGACGTCGAGCCCTCCATCCATGAACCGGCCGTGCCCGTCGCGCCCGCCCGGCGGACGGGACGCGTGGAGTATCGCAACGTCTCCTTCGCCTACCCGGGAGCCGAGGAACCTGTCCTGAGTAACATCAGCTTCACGGCCGAGCCCGGCCAGACCGTGGCCATCGTCGGGTCAACCGGGTCGGGCAAGACCAGCCTGCTGTCGCTGCTGCCGCGGCTCTACGACGTCGAGTCGGGTGAAGTACTGCTCGACGGCGTCCCCATCACCAACCTGGAACGCTCCGAAATCACCGGCCGGGTGGCCATGGTGCCGCAGCGCCCATACCTCTTTTCCGGGACCATCGAGCACAATCTGCGGTTCGGCAAGACGGAGGCCACGGACCAGGAGCTGTGGGACGCCCTCACGGTGGCCCAGGCTGCCGACTTCGTCCGGGACAAGAAAAACGGGCTCGAATCCCGGATCGCCCAGGGCGGCACCAACGTCTCGGGCGGCCAGCGCCAGCGCCTGTGCATCGCCAGAGCCCTGGTGACCCAGCCCAAGGTGTACTTGTTCGACGACTCCTTCTCGGCGCTCGACGTCGCCACGGATGCCCGGCTGCGCCGTGCGCTCAAGGCAAAGACGGCGGACGCCACCGTCATCATTGTGGGCCAGCGCGTGTCCACCATTGCCGATGCCGACCAGATCCTGGTGCTGGACAACGGCCGGATCGTGGACCGGGGAACGCACGATGAACTGCTGCTGAGTTCCACCACCTACCAGGAAATCGTCGAGTCCCAGCTGACCGCGGAGGAAGTGGCATGAGCACCAACGAAAAACTCGCGGCCGGCCAGGACACGGTTCCCGCGGAAGAGGACGATTTCTACGAAGAGGAATACAAGCCCACGGAGGCCGACGGCGACATGTTCGGCGGGACGCCGGCGAAGAAGGCAGAGCACTTCTGGCCCTCCGCCAAGCGACTGATGGGCTTGCTGAAACCCGAGGCCGCCGGCATCGCCGTGGTCCTCGCAATGGTGACAGTCGCCGTCGTGCTGAACGTCGTTGCCCCGAAAATCCTGGGGCAGGCCATGGACGTCATCTTCGGGGGAGTGGTGGGCAAGCAACTGCCCTCCGGAGTCAGCAAGGACCAGTTTGTCGACGGTCTGCGCGCCCAGGGCGAGAACAACTTTGCGGACATGATCGCCAAGATGGAACTCGTCCCCGGTGTGGGAATCGACTTCCAGAAGCTGTCGTTCCTGATCAGCGTGGTGCTGGTGATGTACTTCGTGGCGAACATCTTCACCTGGCTGCAGGGCTACGTTTTGAACGTGCTCGTGATGCGGGTGGTCCGCAAATTGCGTGACGACACCGAGAAAAAGCTCAACCGGCTCCCGTTGAACTACTTCGACACCCGCCAGCGTGGCGACACCCTGTCCCGCGTCACCAACGACGTCGACAACATCCAGCAGGCGCTGCAGCAGGCCTTCGCGCAACTTCTCAGTTCCGCGCTGACGGTGCTCGGCATCGTGATCATGATGTTCGTTGTGTCGTGGCAGCTGGCCTTCATCGCCCTGGTCGCCCTCCCTCTGTCCGGCGTGGCCGCCGGCATCATCGGCTCGCGCAGCCAGAAGCTGTTCGCCGCGCAATGGAAGAACACCGGCCAGCTCAACGGCCAGATCGAGGAATCGTTCTCCGGCCACGACCTCGTGCGGGTCTTCGGCCGCGACGCGGACATCCTGGCAAGCTTCGACGAACGGAACGAAGCCCTCTACAAGGCCAGCTTCGGCGCCCAGTTCGTCTCCGGCATGATCATGCCGGTCATGCAGTTCGTCTCCTACCTCAGCTACGTGGGCATCGCGGTGGTCGGCGGGTTGCGGGTGGCTTCCGGCGGTATGAGCCTGGGTGACGCCACCGCCTTCATCCAGTACTCGCGGGAGTTCACGCAGCCGCTGGGCCAGATGGCAGGCATGGCCAACATGCTGCAGTCCGGCGTTGCCTCGGCGGAACGCGTCTTCGAATTCCTGGATGCGGACGAACAGGATGCCGAAACCGCCACCGAGCACCTGCCCGCCAAGACCGACGGCCACGTCGATTTCAGGCACGTGACGTTCAGCTACTCGGCGGACAAGCCCTTGATCGAGGACCTTTCGTTCACCGCCGAGCCGGGTCACACCGTGGCCATCGTCGGACCCACCGGCGCAGGCAAGACCACCCTGGTCAACCTGGTGATGCGGTTCTACGAGCTCAGTTCGGGAAGCATCACGCTGGACGGCGTGGACATCACGCACCTGAGCCGTTCCGAGCTGCGCGCCAAGGTGGGCATGGTGCTGCAGGACGCATGGCTGTTCGGCGGCAGCATCTACGACAACATCAAATACGGAAACCTCAACGCCACCGAGGACCAGGTCATGGAGGCCGCCCGGGCAACGTTCGTCGACCGGTTCGTCCGGGCACTGCCGGACGGCTACAACACGGTCATCGATGAGGAAGGCAACAACGTCAGCGCAGGTGAGAAGCAGCTCATCACCATCGCACGGGCTTTTGTGGCCAACCCGTCCCTGCTCATCCTGGACGAGGCAACCAGCTCCGTGGACACCCGTACGGAAGTCCTGGTCCAGAAAGCCATGGCAGCACTGAGGACGGACCGCACCAGCTTTGTGATTGCGCACCGACTGTCCACCATCCGCGACGCCGACACCATCCTGGTCATGGAGGCCGGGCGGATCGTGGAACAGGGCAACCACCACGACCTGCTCGAACTCAAGGGCGCCTACCACCGCCTCTACATGTCCCAGTTCGCCGGCGAGGACGCGGGCGCCGCTTTGGCGGATTCCGCGGACAACACGACGGCGGTCCGAAGCTGAGCGCCGCCGCCCGGACCGTGACAGGCGGCCGGCGCATCGAGGTCCAGGTGCCCATGCGCTGGGGAGACATGGATGCCTACGGCCATGTCAACAATGTGCAGATCGTGCGGATCCTGGAGGAAGCCCGCATCGCGGCCTTCGGACCGCCCCGCGGCGCCGGCCTGCCCGGCATCGAGCCGCAGGTGTCCCTCTTCAACGACGTGGCAGAGGGCACCATGGCTTTGGTGGTGGAGCACAAGATCCGGTACGTCAGGACGCTCGACTACCGGAATGTTCCGGCTGTGGTCCAGCTGTGGATCGGTGCCGTCAAAGGTGCCAGCTTCGACATCCACTACCTGCTGCAGGACCCGGTGACCAGGGAGGACTGCGTCAAGGCCACCACGCATCTGGCCTTCGTGGATGAGGCTACCGGCAGGGTGCTGCGGCTGACCCCGGAACAGAAGGAGCGCCTGGCCCCGTACACGGCCTGAGCCCAAAGCCCCTACCTTGGGGCGGGGCGGCGTCCCTATGATCGTCACTACAGGGGCGCCAGGACAACGCACCAAGTCCACCAACGGATCCAGTCCAACAACGCACCAAGTCCAACAACGCAACAAATCCACGAGCAAGGGAGCATCGGCCATGGCCACTCAGAAAAAGAAGAAGTCCTGGAAGGAAATGCCGCCGCTCGCACGGTTCGGGACCCTGGTGGCGGCGGCCGTGCAACTCTCCCTCCTGATCGCGGCCCAGCGGGACATTTCCCGGCGGCCCGCGGAGCAGATCCGCGGCAGCAAGGCGTTGTGGCGTGCGGTCACGCTGATCAACTTCGTCGGTCCGGGGAGCTACTTCGCGTTCGGACGCAAGAACCTGCCCGCCAGCGCTAAGCGCTGACGTCCCGGATCAACCGGCACCGCGCCGCGCCGTCAGAGTCACGCGCCGCGCCGCAGCGTCTGCGCAACCGCGCCGCAGCGCGGCTTAGGTCGGTTTACGTCCTCGAGTCGTTGCTCAGCCACGACTCGAGGTAGATGCGGTTTGTGGTGCCGTCCGGCAGGAGGATCCAGGCCCAGATGTAGAACGTGACGGCAGGGCCCGGTATCAGGGACAGCACCAGGAAAACGATCCTGGCCGCGTTGGGGTCCACGCCAAGCTTGGCTGCGATTCCGCCGCAGACGCCGCCGATCCACCTGTCCGGTCCACGGCTGAGCCCCGTTGCCCGGATCGCCGCGAATGTCTTCTGGGTCAGCTCGTTAAAAGTCATGGCACGCTCCTCGTAGTGCCGCCAGACTATGGCCGTCCCCGCCGCCCTTCCTAGGGCCGAAAGCCACGGATGCCGGGCGTGGCCAAGGACGCTAACCAGGCGCGACCCGGCGGCGCCGCCATGTAAACATACATAATGGCCAAAGCCCTACCGGGCAGTAACTTATAGTGCCCCGTGGTGCTGCCGTTCAGGTTAAGCCTGTAAATTTGAACGCATGACCCCCACCGCGAAGCCTGCCATGACCCGCGCCCCCGGAATCTCCAAGGAGATCGAGGACGCGGCGTGGTTTGTCCTCGGGGCAGGCCTGCAGGGAAAGCCGTCAGCACTGGACGGACGGACCCAGACATGGACCACCGCAGCTGCCGGCGAACTGCTGGAGCGGCTGGAGCGGGGCGTCGCGGATTCCAAGGCGCCCATGATGACCAACCTGCGGCAAAACCTCTCGGATGCCTCCCGCGCAGCCAAGCAGCTGGCGGTCGAGCTGCTGTTCCTGCAGTCGCTGCCGCTGGCGCACGAGGTCAAGTCGCTGAAGGTCAAGCGTGCCCGCGTGGCTGAAGCGGCCTCCTGGCTGGAGCCTCCGCTGGAACTCCCGGACGAGCTCTACGAAGGCATGACGGACCACGGCGTTATCCGCGACCGCACCGCCGAGTTCAACTGGACCATCTGGGACCACCTGAAGTGGCTGTGCCGCTTCGTGCAGCATGTTGACCAGCAGTCCACGAATGCCGTGACCAAGGCCTTGAAGGACCCCCTCGCATTCCATCAGCTCGCGTCCGGAACCCCGGACGACCAGCCGGCCATCCGCCGCAGCATTGAGTACCTGGCCTGGCCCAGTTACTTCGAGCCGGTGGTGGCTGACGTGGAGCGGCAGGAAATCCGGGACGCGTTCGCCTCCCTGGTGGGAGGCGCCAAGGGTGACAGCGAAGCCGAAATTACCGCTGATATCCACCGTATCCGCCTCTACCTGGACAAGCAGGCCGGCCAGCGCATCGACTGGTACGCCCGCCAGCTGGTGAGCCAGTGGCGCAAGGTGGGGGACCCGGGCCGCCGTGCCTGGCTGCTGCGCACGCACCATGACGTGAAGGACCTCCTGGCGGCGTGGCACGGGGAGGAGAAGGTGACGCTCGACGTCGAGCATCTGCGCCTCCTGGATGCCGGCGTCACTGCGGGCGTCGTGCAGCACGCCGTGGACGAGGACTACAAGCACCTCGGCTATGTGGAGCGCGAGGACAACAAGACCGCCGTCTTCGCCTTCCTCACCGTCATGAAGCCGGGCGACCTGGTCCTGTACCAGCACGCCGGTGCCGTCCGACTGGGCGGGGTGCTCGGCGAGCCCGAGCACAACGAGGACAACCGCCGGATGCGCCGCAAGGTCCGCTGGTTCGACGACGCGCACAGCATGGCGGACCTTCCCCGCCACGTCCAGCGCCAGCTGGCCACGCCCGGGGTCATCGTCGATGTCACCCGGGTAGTGCAGGCGCTGCAGGCGCTGCTGCCCGCCGAAGCGGAAGCGGAGGCCGACGACGCCGCCGAGCCGGCCGCCGTCGTCGAACCCGTCCCGGAGGGGTTCCGTCCGCTAACGGAGGAGTTCGCCGCGTCCCTGCACATGGACCTGGAACCGCTGCAGGAAATTGCCGAACTCCTGGAGGAGAACCGGCAACTGGTGCTCTACGGTCCGCCCGGAACAGGCAAGACCTACCTGGCCAAGCACCTCGCCGCCGAACTTGCCGGGGACAGCACCGACGAGCGCGTCAAGCTGGTGCAGTTCCACCCGTCATACGCCTATGAGGACTTCTTCGAAGGCTTCCGGCCGGACAAAACGGACGAGGGGCAGGTTTCCTTCAAGCTGGTGGCCGGCCCGCTGCGCCGCCTCGCGGAAGAGGCTGCCAAACCCGGCAACGAGAAGAAGCCCTACTTCCTGATCATCGATGAGATGAACCGTGCCAACCTGGCCAAGGTGTTCGGCGAGCTCTACTTCCTGCTGGAGTACCGCGACGACCGGATTTACCTGCAGTACAGCCCCAACGAGCCGTTCACGCTGCCGGACAACCTGTACATCATCGGCACCATGAACACCGCGGACCGGTCCATCGCCATGATGGATGCGGCCATCCGCCGGCGGTTCTCCTTCATTGAGCTGCACCCCAAGACTGAACCGGTGAAGGGTTCTTTGCTTCGCTTCCTGCAGGCCCGGAACCTGGACACCACCCCGGCGCTCCTCCTGGACGCCCTCAACGACGCGATTGATGAGTGGGACCGCGACCTCATGATCGGGCCGTCCTACTTCATGAAGAAGGCCGCCCAGACTCCCGCGGGCCTGCGCCGGATCTGGAAATACGAGCTCATGCCGCTCCTTGAAGAGCACTACCATGGCCAGCTGAACCGGGCCCAGCTGCAGGAGCGCTTCGGGCTGGAGCAGCTGCTGGGCCGCCTTGCGTCCCGCTAACGAGTTGCTGCCGGCTCAAGGCTTAAGGCCCGCCGTCGCGGTACCGCCACTGCCAGCGCGCCAGCCGTCCAGTGCCGGCAAGGCCGTCCGCCACATTGTCCTGGACGAGCTGTCCGGCGGCGTGGTGGACAAGCTTGACGCCGCCAGTGCCGCGTTCCTGAACGCCAGCGGCCTGGCCAAGGCGTCCCCCATGGGCATGGGCCTGTTCAGGATCGAGCCGGTGGGCATGGTGGGGTCCGTGCGGACGCCCACGGTGCAGCTGGAAGTGCGGCCCAAAGACCGCCTGGGCCTCAGCCGGCTGCTGTTCCTCCTCAGCTATGCCGGGAACCAGGGCTTCCGCGATGACCCCGTGGCCGCCGTCGAGGACTCGGACCTGTGGAGTGCGCTGGCTGAATCGCTGGCACAGTTGGCGGACCGCGCCCTGAGCCGCGGGGTCCTGCAGGGCTACCTCACAGTGGACGAATCGCTGCGGACCGTGAAGGGCAGGATCCGGATCTCGGACCAGATCTCGCGCCGCCCCGGCATGCTGGTGCCGCTGGAAGTTTCGTATGACGAATTCACCGAAGACATCGCCGAGAACCGCATCCTGCGGGCCGCCCTGGAGCGCATGGCCCAGGTTCCGCGCGTGCGGCCGGACGTCCAGAGCCGCCTGCGGCAGCTGAAGGGAAAGCTCGACGCCGTCACGCGGCTTCAGTCCGGAGCGCCCCTGCCGCCGTGGCAGGCGACGAGGATGAACGCGCGGTACCACGCGGTGCTCCGCCTCTCCGAGGTGATCCTGCGCAACGCCTCAGCCGAAGCCGGCGACGGAAAGCAGCAGACGGCGTCGTTCGTTGTGGACATGGGCCAGGTTTTCGAAGACTTTGTGGGCACTGCCCTTCGCGAAGCCATGGCTGCGTATCCCGGCGAGATGCGGCTGCAGTACAACGCCCTGCTGAACGAGGCGGTGCGCGACTCGGACCGGCTTACCGTGAATCCGGACGCAGTCCACCTCCTGGGCGGCCGCCCCGTGGTGGTCTACGACACCAAGTACCGGGCGGCCACGGACCAGGGCGCGTCATTGTCCGCTGACCACTTCCAGATGCTGGCCTACTGTACGGCCCTACGCGTGCCCACTGCCTGGCTTGTGTACGCAGGCTCGGGGGAAATGAAACTCCGCCGCATCCTTCACACGGACATCGACGTGGTGGAGTACCCGCTTGATCTGTCCCTGCCGCCGTCGGACATCCTGGCAGCTGTTGCTGACCTGGCACAACAGTCCTGGGGCGAAGTGGTGCGGCAGGCAGGACTTAATCAATGACTGCGGGCGCGGAGCGGCCCGGCATTGACATGAGGTGCATGAGCAAGGCCCTCTCAGGGTTGCCCCGGTTTTTGTTGAGGCAACGGCGCAGCTGATTGCGGTTTTCTGACCCCTCCGGGTCATTGTCCGTCAGGATTGCATTGATGATTTCCCACGATTGGTGGCGAATCGGCTCAAGATTCACGCGCCCGCGTACGGGCCCCCCAACGGCATGGATCCCGGACCGCGCCTGCCACGGATCCCCCTGATGGGACTCTGCGGCTGACAGCAATTTCTTCGGCATCTCTTACCCTCCTGTGGCACAAGCGCTCTGGCTCAAACGCCTGGGAATTCGACCGACCGGAATGTAAAGAATTTTATCTCAGACAGACAAGTCTGTCTCCCCTTTGCGCTAGACTATTTGTAGTGAACCCCACGCCAGACCACTCAGTGATTGAGCCTGCCCCGGAGGCCGAGGCTGCGATCAGCCTCGCCGACGCGAGGCAGCGGATCGTGGACACGGCATACCAGCTGTTCGCACGCCGGGGTATCCGCGATGTGGGCGTCAACGAGCTGATCAGCAGCGCGGGCGTAGCCAAGGCAACGTTCTACCGGCACTTTGCCTCCAAAGATGAACTCGTACTTGCCTTCCTGGAGCAGCGCGACCGAGTCTGGACCGTGGACATGATCGTCGCGGACGCACGGCGCCGCGGCGGCACGCCCACCGAGCAGCTACTGGCCATCTTCGACGTCTTCGGCGACTGGTTCAGTCGCGACGATTTTGAAGCATGCTCCTTCATCAACGTCCTGCTGGAAATGGGCGCCAACCATCCGCTGGGACGGGCAAGCATCGACTATCTTGCCAGGATCCGCGGCCACGTCCAGCAGCTCGCCGAGGAGGCGGGACTCCGCGACACCGAGGATTTCTCCCGCTCGTGGCACATCCTTATGAAGGGGTCCATCATCTCCGCGACGGAAGGCGATGCCGGCGCCGCCAAGCGTGCGCAGGCGATGGCCCGGACTCTGATTGAGCAGTACCGGCCGTAGGCCTGACCGCGGCCAGCAGGCCGGCGGTCGGAGCGCCGTGTCCGGCGGTCTCGGACGCCCGGGTAGGCAGGCCGCTAGACCGGCACCCTGACCGTGAACGTGGTTCCTTCTCCCAGCGTGCTCCGCAACTGGATGCTGCCGCCATGTGCTTCAACAATGGCCTTGCTGATGGACAGGCCCAGCCCCACTCCGGGGATGGACGTGTTCCGCACGTTGCCGGTCCGGAAGAACTTCGTAAACACCTCGGCCTGGTCCTTCGCGCTCATTCCCATGCCTGTATCGCTGACCCGGCACACCAGGTCCGGTCCGTCCGAGTCCAGCGACACCACAACGTCGCCACCGTTTGGCGAGTACTTGATGGCATTGGACACGAGGTTGTCCAGGACCTGTGACATGCGCCCCGAATCGACGTGGGCATCCAGCCGGTCGGGGGCGTCGGCGACGAGCCGTACCTTGGCGGCAGCGGCGCGGGGGAGGGCGGCACTGACGCTGCCGCGCACGAGCTCGGCCACATTCACGGCCTGCGGGCTGACGATGAGTTGCCCGTTCCGGCTGGACAGCAAGTCCGATACAAGCCCCAACAGCCGCTGGGAGTTGCGGCGGATGATCATGAGCGCCTCACGGTGCGAATCGGGTACACCGTCGTGGTCGTCCAGCAGGAGCTCCACGTAGCCCAGGATCGAGGTCAGCGGAGTGCGGAATTCGTGGGAAACGTTGGCCACGAAGTCGTCCTTGGCGGCAAGGGCGTTGACCAGGTCGGTGACGTCGCTGAACACGATCACCGAGCCGGCGAAGGTGCCGTCCTGGTCCCGCATGGCGCGGGCGCTGGTGGTGATGGCCCGCTGGTCACTGCCGCTGCCAAGCCACACCAGATTGTCCGTGAAACTTTCGCCCATCACGGCGCGGCGGACCGGCCGCTCGTCGACCGGGACGGTGGTGGTCCGGTCCGCTCGGAACACCAGGAGCTGGGACTCGTTGGGGTCGCCGTTTCCCGCCGGCGCGGCGAGCCGGTGGTTCTCCCGCTGTTTGCGGTTCATCAGGATGTCGTGCCCGTCGGCGTCCACAGCCAGCACGCCCAGGTGAACCGTCTCCAGCACGGAATTCAGCAGTTCTTCCTGCCGTTTGCTCTCCTTGAGTGTGACCCGCAGCTGAGCGTCCTTCTCTTCCAGGTCCCGCTGCTGCCGGACCATGCTCAGCGTCAAGACGCTCACCGAGACACCGATCCCCAGCATCATCACCGGCAGCAGCAGGGTCCGCGCCAGGTCCTGCCCGGTGACGTCGCCGCGAAGGAACAACGGCACCCAGATAATGCCCAGGGGGCCGAGGAGCGAGACCAGCAGCGAAGCCCGGGGGTACAGCCCTGAGGCGCATAGCCAGATGACGGGAAAGACCGCCAACAGGCTGATGCCCGTCAGGCTCTCTTGCCCACCCTCCCGGCCCAGCGCGATCGAGATGAAGTCAAGGATGGGAATCACCAGGAAGCTGGTAAACGGCAACCGGTCCCAGGGAGTGAAGTAGCACAGCGCAAGGATCAGGACCTGCGTGGCCAGGAACGCGAGGAACAGGGGATTACCCAGTGTGACCGGAAAAAACAACAACATCAGGACGGCCGTGAGCGCCGCCGTGATGGACAGCGGCATCTGGCTCAGGGTGACACGTCCCCGCAGGGAGTACTCGTGAAACGGCCGGCGGAAGAACAGGATCCGGCCAGACTTGATGTCCCAGGTGACGTTGCCGCTCATGGCAAGCTAAATTTCGACGTGCGGTTTACTGGACGCATACCCCCACGATATCCGGCGGGCGCTATACTTCTGACGGTATCGAGCGGACTGAGGGGGCTGCGATGAGTGAATCACGTGTGGGTCTGGTTATCGAGGATGATCACGACATCCGTGAACTGGTGCGGGTTGTGCTTGTCCAGGCCGGGTTCGATGTCCAAGTGGCCAGTAGCGGGGCGGCCGGCGTGGTTGCCGCCAAGGAGCTCAATCCCGCAGTCATCACCCTGGACCTGGGCCTCCCTGACATTGACGGCTTTGAAGTCGCCCGCCAGATCAGGGAATTCTCCGACGCCTATATTGTGATGCTGACCGCGCGGGCGGAGGAACTGGACACCCTCATCGGCCTGGAATCGGGCGCGGACGACTACCTGACGAAGCCCTTCCGTCCCCGCGAACTGCGCGCACGAGTCGCCGCCATGATGCGCCGTCCGCGTTCGACGTCGGACTCCGCCTCCGGTGGCAAGGCACCTGCCGTGGCTGCCGGCAACGGCCGGACGCTGACGCACAACGGGCTTGAGTTCAGCTACGACGCGCGGACCGTGAGTGTGGACGGACGCGAATTGCATCTGACCCGCACCGAGTTCGACCTGCTGCACGCGCTTCTTGAGGCGGGCCGGATGGTGCGGACCAAATCCGAACTGGTGAAGCGGCTGCGCGACGAACCGTACGACGTCGGAGGCTACATCTCCGAGGCGGACGAGCGGTCCGTGGAAGTGCACATGGGTAACCTCCGCAAGAAGCTGGGCGACAGTCCGCAGAACCCGCGCTGGCTGCAGACTGTGCGCGGTGTGGGTTACCGCCTGGCTCCTGCCGAGCGCTGATACGCGGAGCTGGACCCGGGTGGCCGGGACTGCGGGCTGGGCCAGGCCGCTGCGGCGGGTGCTGGGTTAGGCCGCTGCGGCAGGTGCTGGGCTAGGCCGCTGCGGCGGCCGAGAGGCCGGCCACAGTCTGGTCGGTGCACGCGTCCATGCTTTCCAGGAGCGCGAGCTGAAGCCGGGGCGGATGCTCCGGCACGGCTTCCGGATGGGATTCCAAGTGCTTGAGGATGGTTTCGAGCTCATCCGCGAGCCGGCCCAGGTACGCCGCGCCCACCATCATGCTGGACGTTTTCACGCTCAGGACGGCGTCCATGGCTGCGTCGAGGTCCATGGCTTCCACGGCGTGGCGGAGCCGGTCGAGCCGCCGGGGCAACTGCTGGATGTAGCTGTTCACGAACACGGTGCAGTACTCGGCGTCGGGCTCGAGTTCACAGCGGAGTGTTTGCAGCACGGAGGGGTCGACGTACGGCTGGCCGGCGCCATCCTGTCCATCCATTGGACACCCCTTCCCTTGGGCCTGCACAACCGGGATAACGGGTGCGGGACACATCCTTGCCTCTTTTACAGTAGGGCTCCCACGGAGCTGGAATGCGCTTTCCGGAAAAATTTGCGCCAATCTTGATCGGGGAAGGCCGGTTGAGCTTTAGGATCGGGACAAGTGTCTGCCGGCACTGAACTGACCTGTGGCTTCTCAGGCCACCAGCCGATTGCGGGGACGCTGTGTTCAGGATAGTGAAAATGCTTGTTTCGGGCCTGGCGGTGGCACTGGGCCTCAGCTTGGCGGCCATTCAGCCCGTCCAGGCAGCACCGGCTGCCGCCCAGGTGTACCTGAACCCCAATACCGGGCCCGTCGGATCGGCGGTGACAGTGAGCGGAACAGGATTCAAGGCTTCCACCACGGGAACCGTGATAATAGGCTCCACCACGTTTTCCTTCAAGACGGCGGCAGCGGGCACCTTCAGCACCTCAATCACCATCCCCGAGGCGGCCACGGGGGCGTTGACCATTACAGCGAAAACCTCCTCCATCAAGTCCTCGGCAGTGTTCACCGTGACTTCTTCGGCCCCGGCCATTCCTCCGGTGAGCACGGCGGCGCTCCGCTTTGGGGCGGCCACGCCGGGCGGCCCGCTGGCTGGAGCCGAGCTGGACGAAGTGGCGCGGATATCGGGGGAGAGCCCGTCCACCGTGTTGTTCTACAAAGACTTCCTGCAGGCACCGCCCATCGCGGAGTTGAATGCAGTGCGGTCCCGCGGAGCCGTCCCCTTGATCACGTGGGAACCGTGGGCCTGGGGCGGCGGCCTGGCGCAGCCAGCGTACGCCCTGGACAGGATCGCCGCGGGCGACTTTGACGCCTACATAACGCAGTGGGGGCAGGCGCTGGCATCGTGGGGTCAGCCGGTCCAGCTACGGTTCGCCCACGAGATGAACGGCAACTGGTACCCGTGGGCGGAGGGTGTGAACGGCAACCAGCCCGGCGACTATGTACAGGCGTGGCGGCACGTGCACGACGTCGTTGCAGCAACCGGCGCCAGCAACGTGGACTGGGTATGGAGCCCGAACGTTCCGTACTTTGGCTCGACCGATCTTGCCGGACTGTTCCCGGGCGCCGGCTACGTGAACGTTGTTGCCCTCGACGGCTATAACTGGGGGACGTCGGCGTCGTGGAGCAGTTGGATGTCGCCGCAGGATCTCTTCGCGCCAGGCATTGCGAAATTGCGGACACTTGCGCCCGGACTCCCGATCCTGATCGCAGAGGTTGCGTCGGCCGAAGCCGGCGGCTCCAAAGCGCAGTGGAATACCGACCTGGTGAGCTATCTGGCAGCCCAGGCGGACGTGGAGGGATTCGTCTGGTTCCATATGCAGAAAGAAACGGACTGGCGCATCAACAGCAGCGACGCGTCGGCGGCAGCGTTCAACGCTGCGTTGGCAGCCCGCCGCGCGTCGTAGGGCGGTTTCTGGGGCGGGGTAGGGCCCGCGTCAGGCGAGGAACTGCTCCAGCTGTTCTTCCAGGGCAGAGGCGTTCTTGAGTTCGCATTCCCAGACGGTGAGTACTTTCCAGCCGGAGGCTTCCAGGAGCCGGCGCTGTTCGGCGTCGCGGTTCCTGGTGCGGGTCCGTTTCGCCTCCCAGAACTCCGCGTTCGCCTTGGGAGCGTGTTGCCCGGCCTTGCAGTCGTGGAAATGCCAGAAACAGCCGTTGACGAAGATGACCTTATGCCGCCCCGCGAACACCAGGTCCGGATTGCCCGGGAGTTTGCCGCCGCGGGCGCTGCCGTGCAACCGGTAGCGGTAGCCCTTGGCGTGCAGGAGGCTCCGCACGAGCAGCTCCGGTTTGGTGTTCTTGCCCCGGATCCTGGACATGTTCCAGCTGCGCCGTTCGGGAGTCAGCTGGTCAGCCATGAATTAAGTTTAGGCGGCTGCCGTCCCTAGATTTCGCGCTCCGGATGTTCCCCGAACTGGAAGTGCCGTCCGCTGACCGCAACCGGCTCGATCTCAACGTAGAAGTCCTTCAGCGTGGGCACCCAAGGCTTCAAGCCGAGCGATTCCGCCACCGCGATGTCGGCCGACTGGTCCAGGACCCGCGCTGTTCCGCGAAGCACCACGGACCAGGCCTCGTCTGACATGATGCCGTCCGTCTCAAAGAGGACTTTGGCGTTGATGGTCAGCTCTGCAAGCTTGTTCCCCGGAGCTGTCCGGAGATACAGCTTGCGGCCGCCCACGGCGTAGTTGACCGGGAAGATATCCGGTTCGCCGCCCACGGTCACAACCAGCCGGCCGTGCTTGGTGCCCTCCAGGAGCTTCCACGACTGGTCATCGTCAAGGTTCAGAATGGGATTGCCGTCTTCGTGTGTGAACATCATGAGCCCTATTGTTCAGCCGGCGGCAGGCGATGGCCAGTGTCTTAAGGACGCATTCTCATTACGGTGACGCCGTGCCGGGAGCATTCTGCGGTCCAGCCGAGCGGTGTCACCTGCACCTTCATGCGGCGCCGGCAGGCGGCGCAGTAGCGCGGCGGTTCCAGCGTGAGCCGCTCACCGCAGCGGAGGTGAACGTCCGACGTCGGGCCGGCGCCGCCGTCGGACGGCTCGCCGCAGTGTCCGCAATACTGTGCCGGATCGCTGGTTGGGCTGGTGGAAACCCCGGTGGTTGAGTTCGTCTGCACGGCGGTCATAGTGTCTTTTGGAGTTCCTTGATGGGCATGTTCAGCTCCACGAGGAGGTTGAGGTCGGCGGTGGCGGGGCGGCCGAGGGTGGTGAGGTAGTTGCCGACGATGACGGCGTTGATGCCGCCGAGGAGGCCTTCGCGGGTGCCGAGGTCGCCGAGGGTCAGTTCCCGGCCGCCGGCGTAGCGCAGCACGGTGCGGGGCATGGCGAGGCGGAACGCGGCAATCGCGCGGAGGGCGTCCTTGCCGTCCATGATGCCCTGGTTTTCCAGCGGGGTGCCGGGGCGGGGGTTGAGGAAGTTCAGCGGGACTTCGTGGGGTTCGAGGGCTGCGAGCTGGGCTGCGAGTTCGGCCCGCTGTTCGAGGGTTTCGCCCATGCCGATCAGGGCGCCGCAGCACAGTTCCATGCCGGCGGCCTTGACCATGTTGCAGGTCTCGAGGCGTTCTTCGTAGCTGTGGGTGGTGACGACTTCGGGGAAGTAGCTGCGGGCGGTTTCGAGGTTGTGGTTGTAGCGGTGCACGCCCCATTCGGCGAGCTGTTCCACTTGGCGCTGGGTGAGCATGCCCAGGGAGCAGGCGATGTTGATGTCCACGGCTTCGTTGATGCGGTCGATCGCGAACTTGATCTGGTTCATGAGTTTGATGTCGGGGCCGCGGACGGCGGCGACGATGCAGAACTCGGTGGCCCCCGTCGCGGCGGTTTCCTTGGCGGCTTTGACGAGTTCGGGAATGTCGAGCCAGACGCCTCTTACCGGGCTGTCAAAGAGGCCGGACTGGCTGCAGAAGTGGCAGTCCTCGGGGCAACCGCCGGTCTTGATCGAGATGATGCCTTCCACTTCGACGTCCTCCCCGCAGTGCTTGAGGCGCACTTCGTGGGCCAGCTGCAGCGCGGCGGGAAGGGCGGCGTCCGGGAGGCGGAGGATCTCTTCGAGCTGCGGCTGGGTCAGGCCGATGCCGTCTTCGAGGACCTGACGGCGGGCGGTTTCAAGGATTTTCGCGCTTGTTTCGTCGATGGTTGGAACGGCTGCCTGAATCGTCATTGAGGGGTCCTTTTCGCGGGGACGGCTGGTCGCCTCTGACGCTAGTTTGGCTTTTTGTTGGCTTTTTTGTGGGAAGTAAACAAAGAGCAGGCGCTGAACTTGGGCAGCTGTTTTCGGGGTGGAGTCTGGGCGGTGTGACTTCCTAACGGAAGCAGCGGGTGATACACCGGAGGCTGTGGATAACTTTGAGCGCCAAAGTGTGACCTCAGTTACCCTTTAACCATCGTCCGGATTTATTGCGGGCGTTCGGACGTCTTGAAACTATCGGGGGAATAGCTGCCCATGACATCTCGTACTTTGCCTTCCGCACGGTTGCGCTATTCCGCCGCTGCAGTTTTTGTCGCTTCTGTCCTGGTTTTGTCGGCGTGCAACGGGGGCGGCACTACGCCCGGGAATGAGGGTACGTCGGCGTCCGCCTCGGCTTCCGCTTCTGCCTCGTCCACGCCAAGCCCGACGCCGACTCCCACCGCGGCCTACAAGCCCGCCGACGCCAAGGGAAAAGCCCAGAACGTTCCCGTTCCGGTGCTGCCCGAAGCCGCCAAGGCGGAGACGAAGGAAGGGCTGGAAGCTTTCGCTCACTATTGGTACTCGACGCTTAGCTATGCCTACGAGACCGGCGACACGTCTGTAATGGATGAAATTACTATGACCGGCTGCGCCAACTGCGAAGAGGCAAGAAAGGTCATAGCTAACTGGAACTCAGGTGGCCGATGGCTTGAGGGCGGCAAGATCACAACCCCGGCGATTGAAACGACCTTCAAAGTGGCTTCGGATGGAAACTATCAGGTGATAGTTCAAGTCCAGCAAACGGAAATTCGGGCTTACAAATCAGATGGCTCTCAGTCGGACAGTGTGATTCCTGCTTCGGATGTCGCTCAGATTTTTATGGCCAATAGGTCCCCTAATGGCTGGCAGCTTGCCGACGTGCAACGTCTCAACGGTTAGCCGAATCCATGACAGGGGGAGCGTGGACGAAGAGACTTATTGTTTCCGTGCTGCTAGCGGCAATGGCCCATGTCGCCACATACACGCCGCTAGCGGCGTCCGAGGGATCTGATGAGGGGCCACTAGCGGGCTTCGCCCCTGGCGGCGTTGATGTCGGAGGATCTAAGACAATCTGGGTGGTCGACCCAGAAACTGGAACCTACGTTCCATCTACGACCGGAATCGCAACTGACCCCAACCAGTACAAATACGAACTCCAGTGCCACTTAGGCGGCGCCGATTTCGATACACCCTGTTTAGCCCGGCAGTTGGAATGCAAGAACGGCCCCGATGGCAAGGACGGCATCCCCGTCGTCTGGCTCAAAGCCCCGAAGGGCGTGGAGAACCCCGCCTGGACGTTCCATTCAGGCCCCACCTGCCTTTTCGATCCGCGACCCGAGGACCTGCTTCCGCGCATTGCGGCATTGATTCAGAACGAGTTCCAGAAGCTTCCCGTGGCCGCAGGAACCGTCACGGCGCAACCGAGCCCGCATACCCTTCGCGGAGCCGAGACGAATTTCTTCACGGACTCGGCAGAGCAGACTTTCGACATCACCATCCTGGCCCAGAAGGTGCACGTCGTGGCGACCCCGGCCCAATACACCTGGAGCTACGGCGACGGAACAACACTTGGCCCCCAGCAATCCGCAGGCGGCCCGCTGCCACAGGACCGCTGGGGTGAAAGGACCCGCACCAGCCACGTCTACACGCAGACCGGCGACTTCCAAGTGGTGCTCACGACGCACTTCCAGGGAACTTACTCCGTCAACAACGGCCCGCCACTGCCAATCCCTGGTCAAGGCCAGTTCAGTTCGCCGCCTCAGACCATCAGTGTGTGGCGTTCCATCACCCGCAACTACGCCGACGACTGCATCAAAAACCCGCAAGGCCAAGGCTGCCCGGGAGCCGCGCCGCCTACCCCCTAGCCGGCCACCTCCTGGCTAGACCAACCCCTAGCCAGCCCAGTCCGCCCCCCGTCTAGGACTGCAGTTCCCGGTCGACCCGCTCCATCCGGGCCCGGACCAGCTGAAAGCGAGGATCGCCGGGCCCGATCAAGCTGGCAATGGCCGCCGCGCCTTCGGTATCTGACGCACCCATGTCGCTGGCACACCACTGCATGATGAGTTGCGCGTCGCCGCTGGAGCGGACCGACGCGCCCACGGCCTCATTCAGCTCGTCCCGCATCAGCTCGATGGACAGGTTCACCGAACGGTTGAGCAGCTTCGCAGGGTAGGCGCCCAGTGCCTGGGCCACCCGGCCTTCCCTCAGGTGGCCGGCAACGACCGATGCGTCCGTGACCACATGAACTGCCGACGAGAAGCGGTACGGGTTTGGTTCCACCACGTTGCCGAGGATCCCGCGGATTCGATGCATCTCGGTCCGGATAGCCGTGGCCGCGCCGTCCTCGCCGTGCAATCGGTACGCCAGCTCATCGGCACTCCACCCCTGGGACCTGGATGCGAGCAGGGCCAGGATCTCTGCACGGCGCAGCGTCAGCGGAAGGCGGGTGCCGCCGTCGAGCTCGGCGCTGGGAGCGTCACCCAGCAACCTCAGCATCAGCGTCGAACGTACCCCGCCCGTATGCGTGCCGCCGATCTGCTCCCGGGCCGCCGGAGCGCCGGCAGACTTCAACAACTCCTCCGCCAGCCGCACCCCGCAGCGCACCATGCGGAGGCTGTCCGGTGTCACCGATTCGAAGGGGCCGGAAACATCGAGTACTCCCACCACTTCGCCCGTGAACGGGTCGCGGATGGGTGCAGCCGTGCACGCCCAGTCGTGATGCGTGCGCACCAGGTGTTCGGCGGAGAATAACTGCGCCGGCGCGCCGGTCACGAGGGCCTCGCTGATGGCGTTGGTCCCGACGCCGGATTCGGACCAGTCGGCGCCCTCCACAAACTCGAGCGAGTCGGCCAGCCTCAGCGCTTGCCGGCTGCCCACCCGCCACAGCACCTCACCCTGCCGGTCCGTGACGATCAGCAGGTGGCGCCCCGCCGACGACTCGTCTGCCAGCAGCTGGGACAACGCCGGCATCACGGTGGCCAACCGGTGCCCGGCGCTGAGCGAGCGTGCCTCGGATACGTCGTGCCGGTGAACCGGCCTGTGTTGATCAGGGTCGATGCCCAGCGCCAGCGAACGCTGCCAGGACTTGATCAGTCCCGGAGAAATTGAGGGATCGGGGTTGCCCGAAATGGTGGCTTCGTGGGCTTTGCGCAGCGTGCGCGCATACTCCGCCGGAGCAGTAAACCGCAGGTCGCGAAGATGGGTGATCGCGCCGGTGCCCGTCCGCATCCGCAATCTCCCAACTCGTCTTCGAATCGTGCTCGGACCGCCCGAAGAAATCGGGGAGGAGGCCGTGTCACTCGATTGTAACCCTAGGGGGCTTTTACTTGTGATGCGGGTCACGGCCGGGCGGGGCGACAAAACCGGTCGCGGCCCACCGCAAGCAACGGAAAGAGGAATCATGCCTGAGACACCAAACGGCATCGTGGAGGCCTGGCTGGCGCAGTTCGATGAGGCGCTGCGCAGCAAGGACACCGACGCCGCAGTACAGCTGTTTGAAGACGAACCCTATTGGCGCGACTTTGTATCCTTCACCTGGAACCTCAAGACGCTCGAGGGCAGGGCCGAGATCAAACGCATGCTGGATGCCACGCTCGCGGACGTTCAGCCCACTAACTGGGCGCTCGCCGAGGATGCCACCGGGGACGCAGCGAACACCGAGGCCTGGGTGGACTTCGAAACCTCCCAGGCGCGGGGCTACGCCCACTTGCGTCTCCGCGACGGCAAGTGCTGGACGCTTCTCACCACCATGAAAGAGCTGAAGGGCTTCGAGGAGAAAAAGGGCCCCAACCGCGAGAAGGGTGTGGCGCACCAGATCAGCAAGGGCCGTAAATCGTGGCTGGAACTCAAGGAGGAGGAGGAAGCCCGCCTGGGATACGAAGACCAGCCATACACCGTGATCATCGGCGGAGGCCAAGGCGGCATTGGACTCGGCGCACGGCTGCGACGGCTGGGTGTGCCCACCATCATCATCGAGAAGAACGAAAAACCCGGCGACTCCTGGCGGAACCGGTACAAGTCCCTCCACCTGCACGATCCCGTCTGGTACGACCACCTTCCCTACATGAAGTTCCCTGATGACTGGCCCGTTTTCGCGGCCAAGGACAAGATCGGCGACTGGCTCGAGAACTACACCCGGATCATGGAACTCAACTACTGGTCCAAGACCGAGTGCACCAACGCCCGCTTCGATGAAGCGTCCCAGGAGTGGATCGTGCAGGTAATGCGCGACGGCGAACCGGTCACCTTGCGTCCCAAGCAGCTGGTCTTCGCCCTGGGCGTCTCCGGATATCCGAACGTTCCAACGTTCGACGGTGCCGAGTCCTTCCTGGGACAGCAGTACCACTCGTCCAAGCACCCGGGCGGCGGAGACTGGACCGGCAAGAAGGCCGTGGTGATCGGGTCCAACAACTCGGCGCACGACATCTGCGCCGACCTGTGGGAACACGGCGCGGAGGTCACCATGGTCCAGCGGTCGTCAACACACATTGCCCGGAGCGAGTCACTCATGGACCTGGCCCTTGGCGACCTGTATTCGGAGAAGGCGTTAGCCAACGGTGTCACCACGGAGAAGGCCGATCTCCTCTTCGCGTCCTTGCCGTACCGGATCCTGCCCGAAGCCCAAATCCCCGTTTACGAGGAAATGGCCAGGCGCGACGCCGACTTCTACTCGCAGCTTGAGGCTGCCGGTTTCGACCTGGACTTCGGGGTGGACGGTTCGGGCCTGTTCCTCAAGTACCTGAGGCGCGGCTCGGGCTACTACATCGACGTCGGCGCCTCCCAACTGATCATTGACGGCCGGGTCAAGCTCGCTAACGGGCAAGTCACCAAAATCACCGGGAACGCCGTGGTCATGGACAGCGGAGCGGAGCTCGAAGCCGACGTCATCATCTATGCCACCGGCTACGGATCCATGAACGGCTGGCTGGCCGACCTCGTCTCACCCGAGGTGGCTGACGCCGTCGGCAAATGCTGGGGCTTCGGCTCGGACACGCCCAAGGACCCAGGGCCGTGGGAGGGGGAGCTGCGCAACATGTGGAAGCCCACCAACGTTGAGAATCTCTGGATTCACGGCGGCAACCTGCACCAGAGCCGCCACTATTCCAACTACCTCGCCCTGCAGCTCAAGGCGCGGATGGAGGGACTGCCCACGCCGGTTTACGAGCTCCAGCCCACACACCACACGCGCTGACCAAACTGAGCAGGGGGGCCGTGACAACCACAGTTCCCCGGGACCACACTGGGGTGACGGACCCCTGCTGTGACAGTCCAACGACATGCCGTGGATGCGCCTGACCGGGTGCATCCACGGCCCCGTAAGCGAAGGAAAACACCATGAAAGCAGCACGTTTCCACGCCCGCGAAGATCTCCGGATCGAAGACGTTCCGGAGCCGGAACTGCGGCCCGGTGCCGTGAAGATCGCCGTCGCCTGGTGCGGTATCTGCGGTACGGACCTCCACGAATTCCTGGAAGGCCCCATCTTCACCCCGCCGCCCGGACACCCCCACGGGCTCTCCCACGAGGAAGCCCCGGTCACCCTGGGACATGAGTTCTCCGGAACGGTTGAGGAACTGGGCGACGGCGTTACCGGCCTGTCCGTCGGAGACAGCGTGGTGGTGGAGCCCTACTTCGTTTGTGACGAGTGCGGTCCGTGCCGGGCGGGCAACTACAACCTGTGCACCAAGCTGGGCTTCATCGGGCTTGCCGGCGGCGGCGGGGGACTCAGCGAAAAGATCGTGGTTGATACGCGCTGGGTCCACCCGGTCGGCGATATTCCGCTCGACGAAGCCGCGCTCATCGAACCCCTCGCCGTGGCCTATCACGCAGTGGGCCGAAGCGACGTCAAAGCCGGGGACGTCGCCGTCGTCGGCGGTGCGGGTCCCATCGGGCTGCTCACGGCGGCGGTCCTGAAAGGGCTGGGAGTCACCACTGTGGTGACCGAACTGTCCGCCGCGCGCAAAGAAAAAGCCACGTCATCCGGCGTCGCGGATCATGTACTCGACCCCAGCGCCGTCGACGTCAAGGCACGGGTGCTGGAACTGACCGGGGGAGCAGGGGCGGACGCAGCGTTCGAATGCGCCGGTGTGAATGCGGTGCTGGACACTATGCTCGACGTCGTGAAGCCCGCAGGTGTGGTGGTCAACGTGTCCATCTGGGGACGCCCGGCCACCGTGGACATGCAGAAGATCGTCCTCAAGGAGATCGACCTGCGCGGAACGATTGCCTACCGCGGCGACCACGCGGCCGCCATCAAACTTGTCCAGGATGGAAAAGTCGACCTCAAACCCTTCATCACGGGACGGATTGCCCTGGACGATCTCGTGGACAAGGGCTTCGACACCTTGATCCACCACAACGACACGGCGGTGAAAATCATCGTGCATCCGTAGTGATCCGAGTCTCATCCGGAATAGTTGCAGGCGCCTCGCAGTTGGGCTCAGTGGACCCAATCCGCTTTGAAAGGAACTGCGCATGCTGTTTTCCCCGTTGACTCTCGGCGAGCTCGAACTGCCCAACCGCCTGGTGATGGCCCCGCTTACCCGTCTCCGCTCCGGCGAAGCGGGGGTACCCGCCCCCATCGTTGTCGAGCACTACCGCCAGCGCGCCTCGCTTGGCCTGATCGTCAGCGAAGGCACGTACCCGAGCCCTGCAGGACGCTCCTACCCGGGGCAGCCAGGCATCGTCACGCCCGAGCAGATTGCCGGCTGGAAAACGGTCACGGACGCCGTGCATGCCGAAGGCGGTCGGATCTTCGCGCAGATCATGCACGGTGGCCGGGTTTCGCACGAGGACATCAACGGCGGCCACCAGGTGGTCGCGCCGAGTGCCATCGCCGTTGAGGCAGAGTCCCGCACGTACAAGGGCAAGCAGCCACACCCCGTGCCGCACGCCCTGACCACCGCTGAGCTGCCCGGCGTCCTCCAGGAAATTGTCCAGGGATCGCTGAACGCGATCGAGGCAGGGTTCGACGGCGTTGAGCTGCACTCCGCCAACGGTTACCTGCTGCACGAATTCCTTGCGCCGTCGTCGAACCAGCGCGACGACATCTATGGCGGCTCACCCGAGAACCGGGCGCGCTTCGTCATCGAGGTTGTGCAGGCAGTGGTTGCGGCCATCGGTGCCGACCGCGTCGGCATCCGGATCTCGCCCGAGCACAACGTCCAGGGTGCCCTCGAAACGGATGCCGCGGACGTCCGCGCAACGTACTCCCGGTTGGTGGACGCCATCTCGCCGCTGAACCTGGCCTACCTGAGCATCCTGCACAAGGAGCCCGCCGGCGACCTGGTCCAGTACCTGCGTTCCCGGTTCAACGGACCCTTCCTGGTCAACACCGGCTTCGGCGTGATCACCACCCGCGAAGAGGCCATCGCACTGGTTGCCGACGGCCATGCCGACGCCGTGGTGGTGGGCCGTCCTGCCATCGCCAACCCCGACCTTGTGCGCCGCTGGCGAGAAGACCTGCCGGTCAACGAACCGAACCAGGCCACGTTCTACGCCGACGGAGCCGAAGGCTACACGGACTACCCGTTCTACGAGGAGTCCGCGAACTAGCCACTTCGGGTCCCCGGGCCCTGGCATAACAGACTGGTACCACAGGCGGGCGCAACCCCTTTGCGCCCGCCTGTTGTGTTGTCCGCTGCTTTGTGACCGGCCGTGCAGGCCGCGTCGGAGGCTGGCCTATAGGATCTGAACATGCAGCGTCCGTCCCAAAGCACCAGTCCCGGCAGTCGAAAAGGCAAGCCCGTGAGCCGTCAGGTGCTGGCCGACCACGTCTATGAGGAACTGCTGGAATCCCTGATGGACGGCCGGCTTGAACCGGGCGCCACCGTCAGCATTGACGGCACGGCGCGTGACCTTGACGTTTCGCCCACCCCCGTTCGCGAGGCCCTGGCCCGGCTGGAACACACCGGAATGGTCCGCCGCGTTGCCCTCAAGGGCTACCGGGTGGCGCCCGTCTTCACCCGCGAGGACTTCGCCGAGCTGATGGAAGCGCGGCTCGCCATCGAGCCGGTGAATGCCCGGCTTGCCTGCGCGCGGCTGACCCCGGAAAGCCTGGCCCAGCTGGAACAGGCAGTGACTGACCTGAAAACCGCACCGCGAGGGCCGTCCTTCGCAGAATTCCGTGACTACCTGGAGGCCGACGAGCGGTTCCACCGCCTCATCGCCGAGCAGACCGGAAACCAGTTCATGGTGGCCGCCTACGCGGCGCTGGGAGGCCAGGTGCAGCGGTTCCGGCTCTTCGGCGGCGTGGGCATCACGGATGCGGAGAACGCCATCGCCGAACATCAGGCCGTCCTTGATGCGATGGCCTCGGGAGACCCCGAGTCGGCTGCGGCTGCCATGGCCGAGCACGTGAGCAAGGTCCGCGGCCGCGCCATAGCTGACGCCCCTGAGGCCTGATCCCCGCACCCCCAACTGAGTAGCAGCAGGTGTCGTTTTGGAGCGTCAAAACGACACCTGCTGCTACCTAGTTGGGCCACAACCACCAGAAATGTGACCTTGACAACTTTGTGTCGATAGTAAATCCTATAGGAAACAGGATTCGCACAAAGGAGTGAACACCATGTCCTACACCGCCGAGAACTGGCCCATTACTGCGGCCCTGCTTCAGTTCCCGGGCACCGACGCCCAGGGAACCCACATCAACGACGCCGACGCATCGGCCTGGGCCAACGTCCTCACTGAGGTCAAGGAAGCCGGCTTCGCCCACGCGGACCTCACGGACAGCTGGGTGCGCCCCGGCGATCTCAGCACGGAGCGCCTGGCCGAGTTCAAGCAGACGGCAGACGCCGTGGGCATCGGCGTACCGGTCATCTCCGCCATCCGCCGCAGCGTCATCGAAGAAGGCAACTGGGAAGCCAACCTTGCCTACAGCCACCGCACCATCGACGCCGCCGCCGAGCTGGGCTGCGAAGTCGTCTCGTTCGGACTCCACCAGGCCATTACGCCCGAGCAGCAGAAACAGCTCTGGTTCTGGACCGTCGAAGGCTACAAGGACCCGGCCGGAAACAAGGAAGCCTGGGGCAACGCCGTCAGCCGCCTCCGCGAACTTGGCCGGCACGCAGCCGAAGTCGGCGTCCTGCTCTCGCTCGAAATGTATGAAGACACCTACCTGGGCACCGCGGATTCCTCGGTGCAGCTGGTCCAGGACATCGGACTGTCCAACGTCGGCCTCAACCCGGACCTCGGCAACCTGATCCGGCTCCACCGGCCCATCGAGGACTGGCGCGAGATGGTGGCCAAGACCCTGCCGTACTCCAACTACTGGCACATGAAGAACTACATCCGGGATGAGGACGCGGCCCGCGACATGTACGTCGCCATGCCGGCGCCGATGGAAAGCGGCCTCATCAACTACCGCGAAGCCTTCAAGCTCGCGCTGTCCGTCGGGTTCCAGGGCATCCTCTGCACCGAGCACTACGGCGGCGACGGCCTCAGCGTGACGGCCAGCAACCAGGACTACCTCCGCCGCCACGTCCTCCCCAAGACGGACGGCTACGCGCTGGGCCAGAGCCAGGTGGCCCAGGGCCGGCAGCAGCCGGCCGCCGCACTCGCCGTCGTCTAAGCAGGCCTTCGTCTAAGCAGGGCGTGAGCCCGACACCGCTTTTCCCAACACGGATTCGATGAGGAAACCATGACCCAGATCTTCGACAACCCCGCTGATTTCGCGGATGAGGCACTGGAAGGCTTTGTCGCAGCCAACCGCGGCTACGTTGCCCGCGTTGACGGCGGCGTGGTCCGCTCCACCGAGGTGCCCGCCGGGCAGGTGGCCCTGGTGGTGGGCGGCGGCTCCGGCCACTACCCGGCCTTCGCCGGACTGGTGGGGCCGGGCCTCGCCACCGGCTCCGCCTGCGGCAACATGTTCGCGTCCCCGGCGGCCGGCCAGGTCTACCGGGTGGCCAAGGCGTCCAACGCCGGCGGCGGCGTGCTGCTGAGCTACGGCAACTACGCCGGCGACGTGCTCCACTTCGGCCAGGCCCAGCTGCGTCTCAACGCCGAAGGCATCGAAACCCGCACCGTCCTCGTCACGGACGACATCGCCAGCGCACCGCTGGACCAGATCGAGAAACGCCGCGGCATCGCCGGCGACCTGACGGTCTTCAAGATCGCCGGCGCCGCGGCCGAAGCGGGACTGGACCTCGACGCCGTCGAACGCCTGGCCATCCGCACCAATTACCGCACCCGTTCCCTGGGCGTGGCATTCGACGGCTGCACCCTCCCGGGAGCGGACACCCCGCTGTTCCACGTGCCCGCCGGCCAGATGTCGCTGGGCCTGGGCATCCACGGCGAACCGGGCATCTCCGAACACCCCATGCCCACCGCCTCCGAACTCGCCGAGCTGCTTGTCTCCCGGCTCCTGGCGGACAAGCCCGACGACGCCGGGAACCGCGTGGTGGCCATCGTCAACGGCCTGGGCACGGTCAAATACGATGAGCTGTTCCTGCTGTTCGGCAAGATCGACAAGCTCCTCACCGCTGCGGGCCTGACCGTGGTGGAACCGGAATGCGGCGAGCTGGTCACCAGCCTGGACATGTCCGGGCTTTCCCTGACTTTGCTCTGGCTGGACGACGAACTCGAGAAGTTCTGGGCCGCCCCGGCCGACACGCCCGCCTTCCGCAAAGGCAACCTCGCCCCGCGCGCACGCCGCGAGCTGGCCGGACCGGAAGACGCCGTGGCCGGCGAAGTGGAAAACACGACGGCGGCAGCAGCTGAGCTGGGCCGGCTGGCAGCCGCCGTGCTCGCCCAGGTGCAGGGCGTCGTCGTCGAGCATGAAGAGGAACTGGGCAACCTGGACGCCATTGCCGGCGACGGCGACCATGGCATCGGCATGCGCCGCGGCGTGGACGCGGCAGCCGCGGCAGCACAGGAAACCTCGGCAGCCGGGGCTTCGGTGGAACGCGTTCTCACCGCAGCAGGGGAGGCCTGGAGCGAACGCGCCGGCGGAACCTCAGGTGCGCTGTGGGGATCCGCGGTCATCGCTGCCGGGCTCGCCCTCGGCAACAAGGATTCGTACCGCGGAGAGGATGCGGCGGCCGCCGTCACCGCCTTCGTGGACGCCATCACCGAACTCGGCAAGGCCGAGCCGGGGGACAAGACCATGGTGGACGCGCTGCTTCCCTTCCGGGACACATTCCGCACAGCGTTCGACGGCGGAGCCCCGGCACGCGGGGCGCTCGCCTCGGCAGCGGCTGCTGCTGTAACCGCAGCCGACGCCACCGCGGCGCTCCGGCCGCTCAAGGGCCGCGCGCGTCCCCTCGCCGAAAAGAGCCTGGGCCATCCCGATCCCGGCGCCGTCTCCTTCGGGCTGATCGCCACCCGGATCTCGAACTACCTCGATCCTGAACTGAATAATTCCGCCCTGACGGATTCACAACTTGCCGCGTCCGCGGCCGGAAATGGAGCACCAGCATGAGCACCACCCCGGGCACCAGCCCCAGCAACACGACTTCCGGGAGCACCGCAGGCTGGCGGATCGTCGTCGGAAACGACGAAGCCGGCGTCGAATACAAGGAAGCGCTGAAGTCCCTGCTCGAAGCCGACAGCCGCGTCGCGTCCGTGCTGGACATCGGCGTGGGCGCCAACGACTCCACCGCGTACCCGCACGTCGCCGTCGATGCCGCCCGCAAAGTGGCCGACGGCGAAGCGGACCGTGCGCTGCTGATCTGCGGCACGGGGCTGGGGGTGGCCATCGCGGCCAACAAAGTCCCCGGGATCCGCGCCGTCACGGCCCACGACGGCTACTCCGTGGAGCGCTCGGTCCTGAGCAACAACGCCCAGGTCCTCACCATGGGCCAGCGCGTCATCGGCCTGGAGCTGGCCATGAAGCTGGTGGGCGAGTGGCTCGACTACCGTTTCGACGAGACCTCATCCTCCGCCGCCAAGGTGGACGCCATCTGCTCCTACGAGCCCGACTACACGAAGGCAGTCTGATCATGACCGAAACAGTAAGCACCCCCAACGCGGCAGCCGTAAACAGCGCCCGGAAGATCGCCGTCGTCGGCTCCGGCTACATGGGCGGCGGGATCGCGCAGGTCCTGGCGCTCGGCGGAGCCCGCGTGGCACTCGCCGATGTGTCCGCCGAAGTAGCGCAGAGCAACTACGACCGTCTCCTGACGGAATCTGACCAGTTCGTGGCCGACGGCCTGTTCCCCGCCGGTTCCACCGAAATCCTGAAGCAGAACCTATGGGCCGCCAAGGACATCGAGGAAGCCGTGGCCGACGCGGACTTCATTGAGGAAGCCGTCCCCGAAGTCATCGCCATCAAGCACCAGACGCTGGCCCGCATCAGCGCCGCGGCCAGGCCGGACGCCATCATCGGCTCCAACACCTCCACCATCTCCATCTCCGAACTGTCCGAGCCGGTCACCAACCCGGAGCGGTTCCTCGGGGTGCACTTCTCCAACCCCTCACCGTTCATCCCCGGCGTCGAGATCATCCCCCACGCCGGTACGTCGGCAACCACCGTCGGCGCGGTCCGCGACCTGGTGCACGCAGCAGGCAAGCAGACCGCCGTCGTCAAGGACGTCACCGGCTTCGTTCTCAACCGCCTGCAGTACGCGCTCTTCCACGAAGCCGCGCAGTTGGTGGAGCAGGGCATCGCCACCGCGGACGACGTGGACACCCTGGTCCGCACCACGTTCGGCTTTCGGCTGCCGTTCTTCGGTCCTTTCGCGATTGCCGACATGGCCGGGCTGGACGTTTACAACTTCTGCTACAAGTCGCTCCAGACCGACTTCCCGGAGCGGTTCGCCACCCCGAAGATCCTCACGGACCTGGTGGAAGCGGGAAAGCTGGGCACCAAGACCGGCGCGGGCTTCCTCAACGTTCCGGCAGAGCGCACGCCTGAGCTGATCGCCTACCGCAATAAGGCCTACGTGGCCATGCAGCAGCTGCTCGAAGACCTCGGCCCCGCGCCCATCAACTAACTCCGCCCCTTTACTTCACCCAGGAGCCACCCACATGAGCATCTTCCCCGCAGAACGCACGGCAATCGTCACAGGAGCCGTCTCCGAGCGCGGTATCGGCCGGGCCACTGTCAACTACCTGGCCGCGCAAGGCTGGAACATCGGCATCATCGACCTTGACGACGCACTCTGCAAAGCCACCGCCAAGGAACTCGCAGCCCAGTACGGCGTGCAGGCCCACGGCGTCGGCGCCAACGTCGGCGATGAAGCATCGGTCCGCAGCGCGATCGACGAGATCGAAGCCGAACTGCCGCAAATTGTGGCCCTCGCCAATGTGGCCGGGGTCAGTTCACCCGTTCCGTATCTGGAACTGGACGCGGCCGAATGGGACCGCGTCCTGAATATCAACCTCAACGGCGTCCACTACGCCACCCGCCGCGTAGCCGAGTCCATGGTGAAGAACCGGATCGGGCGCATCGTGAACATCTCCTCCGTGTCGGCCCAGCGCGGCGGCGGCACCTTCTCCAAGACGCCCTACTCGGTGGCGAAGGCCGGCGTGATCGGGCTGACCCGTTCCACTGCCCGGGAACTGGGGGAGTACGACATCACAGTCAACGCGATCTCCCCGGGCCCGATCGACACCGACATCATGGGCGGCACGCTCAGCCAGGAACGCAAGGACGAACTCACCAAGGACCTCGTCGTCAACCGGGTCGGGTCCACCCGCGACATCGCAGCAGCCATCGCCTTCCTCATCAGCGAGGACGCCGGCTACATCTCCGGCCAGACGCTGAATGTGGATGGCGGACTCTACATGCACTAGGGAAGGCCAGCCATGGCACAGCACAGCAACCCCGCAGGACTGTCCGCAAAAGCACGGCCGGCAACGCCACGGCCCGCAACGGGGCTCAGGTCCTGGAGCCGCGGACGCCAGATCTACCTCGCCGTGGGCATCCTCGCCTGCCTCGCCGGGATCATGATCATCGCGTTCTCCCGCTAGGACCCGAAGTACCCCTTCGTTCGCAACTGATTTACTCAAAGAGGAGTTTTGATGTCCCTAACAGCAACGTCCACGAAGGAGCTCCTGGATTCGCCGGTCCTCAAATCGGCGATTTCCAAAGCTTCGTTCCGGCTCATGCCCATGCTCGTCATCCTGTACATCGTGGCCTTCCTGGACCGCACCAACGTGGGCTTCGCCGAAGCGGCGCTCGGTGTGGACCGCGGAGTCACGGCCGGGGCCTACGCCCTTGGCGCCGGCATTTTCTTCATCGGCTACGCCCTGTTCGAAATCCCCAGCAACCTGCTCCTGACCAAGTTCGGCGCCAAAGTGTGGCTGGCCCGCATCGCCATCACCTGGGGCATCGTGTCCGCGTGCTTCGCCTTCGTCCAGGGCGAGACGTCCTTCATCATCCTGCGCTTCCTGCTCGGCGTGACTGAGGCGGGCCTGTTCCCGGGCGTCATCATGTTCCTGGCGGCCTGGTTCCCGAACAAGGTGCGCGTGAAGATGTTCGCCATCTTCTACCTCGCCCAGCCGTTCTCCCAGATGATGGGCGCCCCGCTGTCCGGCTGGCTGATCAACATCGGCGACCAGGTCCCCGGCGTGGCCGGCTGGCAGGTCATGTTCTTCGTCGAAGGCATGCTTGCAGTCGTGGCCGGCATCGCCGCATACTTCTTCCTGATCAACAGCCCGCAGGACGCAAAGTTCCTGAACCCCGGGGAAAAGAAGGCGCTGCTGGATGTCATGGCCCTGGAGGACACCGTCAAGGAAGAAACCGGTCCCCGCGGCGTGCTCGCGGCCATGAAGAACCGCAAGGTCTGGTACTTCACCGTCATCTACTTCTGCCTCCAGGTGGCGGTCTACGGCGTGACGTTCTACCTGCCGCAGCAGGTGGCCCAGCTGACCGGCCAGAAGGTGGGATTCGCCGTCGGCCTGCTGGCGGCCATCCCGTGGTTCTTCGGCATCTTCGCCTGCTACTTCATCGGCAAAGCCGCCAACACCATCGTCCGCCGCCGGGTGTGGGGCACGGGGCTGTTCATCTCCACCGGCCTCTGCATCTTCGGCTCGGCCTGGGCCGGCGCCAACCATATCCCGGCACTGGGCATCATCTTCATCACGCTGGCGGTGTGCAGCTTCCTGTCGATCGGGCCCATCGCCTGGTCCTACCCGACGGCGTTCCTCACCGGCACGGCGGCGGCTGCGGGTATCGGCCTGATCAACTCCCTGGGCAACCTGGGCGGCTTCGTGGCCCCGATCCTGCGCACCACGGTGAACCAGGTGACGGCGTCCGACACCGGAACGATGGGTGTTTACGCCCTGGGTGTGCTGCCGTTCCTGGCGGCCGCGATGATGTTCGCGACCAAGCGGTTCCAGAACAAGGCAGACGAACTGCTTGAGAAGTAGCAACAGCTTGGAAAGTAAAAACAGCTCCGTGACGTATGTCGGGGTCAGCACCAAGATGTACCTGGGTTACCGGGACAGCCTGGAATGGCTCGAGCGCCTGCGGTACGAAGTGGACTCCCGTCCGGCCCTCGCGGCCGGGCGGGTTGTCCCGTTTGTGATCCCGTCCTTCCCGGTGCTCCCTGCGGCCGCCGCCATGGTGGAGGGCTCGCCGTTGCTCCTCGGCGCGCAGAACTGCAGCTGGGCGGACGGCCCGTGGACCGGTGAAGTGGCCCCGTCGATGCTCGCCGAGCTGGGCGTCCGGCTGGTGGAGATCGGCCATGCCGAGCGCCGTGCGCACTTCGGCGAAGACGACGCCGTGGCGGCGCTCAAGGTCCGGGCAGCGGACGACGCCGGGCTGACGCCGCTGCTGTGCGTTGGCGAAGACTCCGCCGCTGCTGCCGGTGATGCGGCCGATTATGTGTTCCGTCAGATCGAGGCTGCCGTCGGGGGCGACTGGGCGCTGGCCTCGCGCATCGTCATTGCCTACGAGCCGGTCTGGGCCATCGGTGCCGCCGAGCCCGCGGACGCGGGCTACGTGTCCGACGTCGTGAGTCACCTCCGTGGCCTACTCGCCCGGCCCGGGCTTCAGGGACTCCCGGTCATTTACGGCGGTTCAGCGAAACCCGGCCTGCTTCCTAGGCTGGGCGGCGTTTCCGGACTGTTCCTGGGCCGGTTCGCACACGACGCCACGAACTTCGGCAGGGTACTGGATGAGGCCCTGCTCCCTGTTTCCTAGTTTGTGGCGGACCGCCGCCTAGCTGGTAGCCGACCGCTGGCACAATCCGATGAAACCGCCCAGCTGTTCGAGCCCTTCCGGATGGGTGGGCAGGTAGTTGGTCAGTTCCGGGGCCCGCACCACCACGGCCCGCCATTTGCCGCGGGATACCGCCACGTTGATCCGGTTCCGGGAGAGCAGGAATTCCATCCCGCGCGGAGCCTCGGCCACCGCAGAGCAGGCCATGGACACTATCACTACGGCAGCTTCCTGGCCTTGGAATTTGTCCACGGTGCCCACTCGGACCGCCGTGTGGCCGGCTGCGTCGAGGGCGTCCCTGATCAGGTTTACTTGGGCGTTGTAAGCCGCCACCACCAGGATGTCCTGCTGCCCCAGCGGGCGGCCGCCGGATTCATCGTGCCACATCAGGCCAAGGTGCCTCTCCACCTGATGAACCACTTCAGCTGCTTCCTCCGGGGAGGACGTGATGTTGCCGCCGTGCGGGACCATCACGGTTTCGATTCCGGCAGGAACGCCCTCCAGGCTCCGCAGGTCCGCCGCGTGTGCTGAGCGCAGCCTGCCCTCGTAGGAGAGCTCCGAAACGGCTTCGCACAGGGGGGACGCCATCCGCCACGAGTCGGCCAGGAAATACCCCAGCTCCGGCGGAAGCGTGGCACGGCCCGCGGAGATCCAGCCGAGCGCGGATTCGTTGACCGGCTCCGGGTGGGTGCCCTGGCTGACCTGGGGGAGCTGCTGCGGGTCTCCGAGCAGCAGCAGCCGCGGGCTCGCCTGGGCAACAGCGAGGGTATTCGCAAGGGAGAACTGCCCGGCCTCATCGATCACCAGAAGATCGAGTGAGCCGGCGGGAACCGTGGAGCCGGTCATGGTCCAGGCCGTGCCGCCCACCAGCGCTCCGCCCGGCGAACTGAGCAGCCGTTCAACGTCTGCGGCGTCCCGGTGGTGCCACGGAAGGGCACCGTCGTGTTTCACGTCCTTGGCGACACGGCGCGGGTCCACTCCGGCTTTTGCCACGGCAGTGCAGAGCAGGTTCTCCACCACTGCGTGCGACTGGGCAACCACGCCCACTTTCCAGCCGCGGGCCACGAGCCGCGCGATGACGTGCGAGCCGACGTGCGTTTTGCCGGTGCCAGGCGGCCCCTGGACCGCGAGGTACGAATGGTCGAGCGCCTCCACCGCGGAAGTGATGGCGTCAATGAAGCGGTCCGGTCCGCCAGCCGGTGCGGGGAGCGGGCCGCCTGTCACCAGCCGCGGCGGAACCCGGCGCACCAGGTCCAACGCCGGGTGCTTCCGGAAGATTGGTCTGCCCGGCGCCCCGGCCTTTGACGGTGCGGCCTTTGGTTTTGCCCCGACCTTTGACGGTGCGCCTGCTAGACCCGCGGCGTCTGCCGAGCTGTCCGGAAGGCCCGCAGCGACCTGGTCCGCCAGCAGGGCCAGCGCTTCCTCCAGGCTCTTGGTGGCGACGGGCTGGTCTTCGGTCAGGGCGATGGGCAGGCTGTTGTGCGGTTCGATTTTCCGGTGCAGCCTGTCCCGGATCACCACGGTGTCCCGCCCGTCTTCATGACCGATCTCCAGGACCTCCGTCCCGAACCATCCGTTGCGCCCCGACCCGTCGCTGCCCGTGCCCTCAAGCCCTGCCGGCAACGGACGGTCGTACATCCGGAACCACTTGCTGCCCTCGCGGAGGTCCGAGCCGGCGGTCACGTTTCCGGTCAGCTGCACCCTGCGTTCCGGGAGCCTGGTGCCCACCTTGTGCCAGTCATCGAGGATCCGGGCTTCCTCCACGAGGAAGACGTTACGGTCCTGCTGGTGGGTGTCGGGGCCGTTTTCGCAGCGGTCAAAGTGTGCCCACCAAAATGCCTTGCGCTCGCGGCGGTGGTAGCTCACGGCCGCATCCACCATGGCGACAGCCTGAATATCGGAATCGGGGCCGCTGACCCCACCCTCTGCGGCGCGTAAGTCACCTCCTGCGGCGCGTAAGTCACCTCCTGCGGTGCGTGACTCCGCCGCCCGGGCGAGGAACGCCCGGATGGCCAGTTCAGAACGCCTAAGCGCGGCACCGTCGTCGGACTCAGATGCCGCCCGCCCTAAATTTCCGGAGCGCCCCGTGCTTCCGGGTGCCCTATCACTTCCAGGTGCCCCATCGTTTCCGGCAGGCCAGTCGTTTCCCGGGGCCGGGCGGATTCCCCGCTCGGCGGCACGCCCCAGCAGCCAGTCGCGGAGCTCCAGCGTGGAGAGGCAATCGTATTGGTTGTAGTCGGAGATCCCGGCGAGGATGGCCGCGGCGTCCTCGGACAATCCGGCGTCGCGCGCTTCGCAATAATCGGCGTATGCCACCACGGACGCGCCGGCGTCCTTCACCTCCCCGGAGCGGAGGTTGCTGCCCATGTACAGCGGCTCGAGTTTCTTGATGCTGTACGAGTTCTCGGAGATGCGGATGCTGTTCCGCACGGTCTGGTACAGGTCCACGAGGAGTCCGTCCCGCAGCCAGTTGTCCACCACGTCCTCACCGGCGACATGCATCACCGACAGTTTGCGGAGCGCCGTCTTCTCGTAGGCGGCGTAGTGGTAGACGTGCATGTCCGGGTAGTGGCGCCGCCTATCTTCCACGTAGTCCAGGAAATCGAGGAAGGCCTGCTTCTCGGCAGCGCGGTTGTGGGCCCAGAAGGGCTTGAACACGGTACTGCGATCCGGTTCCAGCGGCGCTTCGATAACTCCGAACAGGTACTCGAGCCCCCAGACCCCGGTGGCGCTGTCCTGCCACAGCGGATCCCCTTCGAAGTCGAAAAAGATGTCGCCGGGGCTCGGCGGGGGCAGTTCCGCCAGCGTGTTCTCCGGGATCACCCGGTAGCTGATGCTGTGCTGTTCGCCGTCCTTGACGTAAGTTACGGAACCGTCTGCGGTGCCGGTGTTGCTTTGCATCCTGGCGTGGTCCTGCATCCGCAGCAGGGAGGGGCTGGCGCCGGGCAGCGCGGCATCGGCCAGCTGCTTGACCGTGAAGATACCTTCCGCGTGGAGCTTCTTCCGCTGCGCCGAGTTCATCCGAGCGACCTGGAGGAGGTCGTCCGTCGCTTTGACCTGTTCCTGGCAGTAATCGCACCTGCCGCAGGCAACGACGCCGGATGCACCCCAGCTGACGGCGTCGGGCTGGTTGCGGTGGCCGGTGGTCAGCGCAAGGAACCTGTCCCGGCGCTCGCGGAACACCGGGAGGATGTCGGCGAGCTTGTGGCTGCTACGGACGTAGTCGAAGCCGCCTCCCGCAGTTTCCACGGTGGCACCAAGGATGAGGGTGACCGCGGGGTCCGGCGTGATTCCGGCGTGCAGCAGCTGGTCGCCGTACGCTGCAAGCTGGAGCAACGCGGTCACCTTGGCATGGCGGGCCAGTTTGGTGTCGTACACGGCGTAGCTGCCGTCATCCTGTTTGACCAGGAAGTCGGAGCGGCCGTGGAAGCGGCCGTCGAAGAAGGCGGCCTGGAAGACGACGTCCGCCCCGGCCCGCAGCGCATCGATGGATTCGGCATGCTTGGCCTGCAGGGTGGCGCGGTCCATTGCGGTGGCGGCTGCGACGTCGTACACACCGCGGCCGGTGGCGGGATCCCACGGGCCGAACTCATCAAGGAACTTGTCCAGGACCTTGTGCTCGTGGACGTCACCAAGCTTCGCCGTGCGGGCCAGCATCTCGTCGGGCTCGAATTCGGCTTTGGGGGACCTGCCCAGTTTTTCATCGAGTTTTCGCAGCAACTGGTACTCGCAGGTGGCCGCGGTCACCAGATCGCTCGCGGAGAAGACCAGATCCTGTGCCAGATCCGGTACTTCCGGTTCAAGAAGAAACACTGCGCCTCGTTGCTGTAGATGTTGCGGTGCCGGTTGTTGTGAGTTGCCGCTGATGCCTTATTGCCAAGCTACCAAAGGGCCCTGACAATTTGGCTTGGGCTCTCCCTGTTCGGCTCCGGCGCCGACAGCTGGCCGCTGCGCGCCAGCCTCTGGCCCGGGCAGGTACGGTCGGCGTAAAGTCTGAGGAACATGACTGAACAGCAGCCTTTTGACGTCGTCCAACGGTTTCCGGATTTTGAAGTGCGCCGTTACCCGGCGCACGCCGTCGCCGAAGTAAAGGTGAACGCGACCTTCGACAGTGCGGGCAACGCTGCCTTTCGGCTTCTATTCGGGTACATCAGCGGTAACAACACCGCACGCGAGCCCGTGTCCATGACCGCCCCGGTCCTGCAAAGTCCCGCCCCATCGCGAAAACTGGCAATGACGGCGCCCGTGGTCCAGAGCGGTGCCCCCGGCGACAGCGAATTCGTTGTTGCGTTCGTTCTTCCCGCCAGCATCACCGCGGCAACAGCTCCCGTTCCGAATAATCCACAAGTGGAAATCCGGGCCGTACCCGGCTCGGTGGCTGCCGTCCTGGGATTCTCCGGCCGGGGGACCGAAGCTGCGTTCGAGAAGCGGAACAGTGTCCTGCAGGAAGCCCTGGCCCAGGCCGGCCTCAGGCCAGTCGGAACGCCGCGGTTCGCACGCTTCGACCCGCCTTTCAAACCCTGGTTCCTCAGGAAGAATGAAGTGGTCCAGGATATCGAGGAGTCGGCGGGACTTGCCGGCCAGAGGGAAGGGGCCTCATGAACGGTCAGCCCAGTGAGTACGCCGCCTACAACGAAGACGCGTTCGAAGCTGCAGTCCGGGCAGCGCAGAAGAGCCTTAGTGAAGGCGGCATCCCCATCGGCGCCGCCCTGGCGAGGGGCAACGAAGTGATCGCCAGCGGTCATAACGAGCGCGTGCAGCACGGCGATCCGATTGCACACGGCGAGATGTCCGCACTCCGCGCAGCAGGGCGCCAGCGGAGCTACCGGGACACAACCCTCTACACCACGCTTGCCCCGTGCGCCATGTGCACCGGAACGATCATCCAGTTCAAGATCCCGCGGGTTGTGGTGGGCGAGGCGCGCACCTTCCCGGGCGAATTCGAGCTGCTCCGTTCGCGCGGCGTGGAAGTGCTGGTGCTGGACGACCAGCGCAGCTTCGACATGATGCGCAGCTTCCAGCAGGATCACCCGGAGCTGTGGGCGGAGGACATCGCCGAGGACGCGCTGCCGGAACCGGCCTAGGGCCTGTAACTCTCAAGGTGGCGGAGAAATGGACCGAAATCACGCAGCGCTGAGGGCAGTGAAGGCATTCCACACGCTGGCCTGGTTCCTGATTGAAGCCTGCATGGTCTACCTCCTCTATGCCGGCGTCCGCGGGCAGACGGACAAGCGTTCCGGGGTGGCCGCGTGCGTCGTGGCCGGTGAAACGATGATCTTTGCCGCCAACGGCTTCCACTGCCCGCTGACCGCCGTGGCCAAAAACCTGGGAGACGAGACGGGGTCGGTGACTGACATTTACCTGCCCAAATGGTTCGCGAGGAACCTCCCGGCGATCCACGTTCCGTTGCTCTTGCTGGCGGTGGCGCTGCACCGCCGGAACATCATCGCCGCGCGGGCACGCAAACAGGCCGCGCTCCTGACCGGGCGGCCCGCCCGGTAACCAAGCAGCCCGGTAACCAAGCCCGTTGGTAACCAATCCCGCCGGCTACAGGAACGCCTCGCGGCCGGTCCCTTCCCGCAGCAGGAGTTTGCCGTTCTCGATGGACACAAGGAGGCTCTTGGGCCTGCCGCTGAGCTTGACGCCCCCGGACAAGCCCCGGCTGGTGACATCGACGCCGATGGTGGCACCGCGCGCCGGAACCTCGATCGCGACCTCTTCGGCGATGCCAAGCAGCGGATTCGTGGAAAGTTCGGTGTCACGCCTGGCCTGCTTGCCGTTGACGAAAACAGTGACGTTGTCCTCCTCAAAGCCGCCCTGAAGGATGATGAGCAACTCCTGCATCGTGGACCGCCTCCGTAGATCGTCGGGCTCCCCCAACTGCCACTACATCACTTCTTTTCGCCTGTGGATAGCCCCAGTTTTGGCTGTCGCGGGGAGGGCACAGAGAGGACACAGCGGCACAGTGTCGGTCCGATAAGGCAAAATGATCTGGGTGAACCACATCCCGCAGCGCCCGTCCCCTTCCCCGGCCACAACACCGGCCAGCCCGGCCGCCACCATGTCTGCCGACTCTACTGCCGAGCACATCGCAGCCCAGATTGCCGGTGAGCTGGGGGTCAAGGCTTGGCAGGTCAAGGCCGCGGTGGAACTGCTCGACGGCGGCTCGACCGTTCCCTTCATCGCCCGGTACCGCAAGGAAGCCACCGGGACGCTGGACGACACCCAGCTCCGCGACCTCGAGGAGCGGCTCCGGTACCTCCGCGAACTGGAGGACCGCCGTCGGGCCGTCCTGGAAGCGATCGCCGCCCAAGGCAAGCTGACACCGGAACTGCAGGCCGCCGTCGTCGGCGCCGACACCAAATCCCGGTTGGAAGACATCTACCTTCCCTTCAAAACCAAGCGGCGGACCAAGGCGCAGATCGCCCGTGAGGCGGGGCTCGAGCCCCTCGCGGATGCCCTCCTCAAGCGCCCGGAACTGCACCCGGAGCGCGAGGCCGCCAAGTACTTGAACACTGAACATTCCATCGAGGATGCCGCGGCAGCGCTGGCGGGTGCCCGGGCCATCCTCGTTGAGCGGGTGGCCCAGGACCCTGATCTCGCCGCGACCCTCCGCGAACGGCTCTGGACCCAGGGCCGCATGGTGTCGCGGGTGAAGAAGGGCCAGGAGGCCGAGGGGCAGAAGTTCAAGGACTACTTCGAGTTTTCGCAGGCGCCGTCGGGGATGCCGTCGCACCGGGTCCTGGCGTTGCTCCGCGGGGAAAAGGACGGGGTGCTGGAGCTGGATCTCGCCGAGGCGGAGCCGTCCGACGACGACGCCCTCGCCGCCGCCCGCGGCCGGTATGAATCCGCTGTGGCCAGGTTCCTCGGGGTTGCGGACCGCGGGCGGCCCGCCGATGAGTGGCTGCTGCAGACCGCGCAGGTGGCGTGGCGCTCGCGGGTGCTGGCCCGGCTGACGGCCGACCTGAGGGGAAAGATGTTCGCCGCGGCCGAGGACGAAGCCGTGCGGGTTTTCGCCGCCAACCTCCGCGACGTGCTGCTCGCCGCGCCGGCAGGCAACCGGGCAACGCTTGGATTGGACCCGGGGCTGCGCACCGGCGTGAAGGTGGCGGTGGTGGACGGAACCGGCAAGGTGGTGGCCACCGACACGGTCTACCCGCATGCCCCGGCGCGCAAGTGGGACGAAGCCCTGGCCACGCTGGTCCGGCTGGCGCGCCAGCACGCCGTGGAACTCGTGGCGATCGGCAACGGGACGGCGTCCCGCGAGACCGACAAGCTTGCCCTCGAACTGATCAAGAAGCTGTCCGCGTCCGGAGCCGCGGGGCCGGAAAAGCTGGTGGTGTCCGAAGCCGGTGCGTCGGTGTATTCGGCGTCGGCCCTTGCTGCGGCGGAGCTGCCCGGCATGGACGTCTCCCTGCGCGGGGCGGTCTCCATCGCCCGGCGGCTGCAGGATCCGCTGGCCGAGCTGGTGAAGATCGAGCCGAAGTCGATCGGCGTCGGGCAGTACCAGCACGACGTCACGGCGGCGAAGCTGGACCGCAGCCTGGATGCCGTGGTGGAGGACTGCGTGAATGCCGTGGGCGTGGACGTCAACACGGCGTCGCCTGCGCTGCTGAGCCGTGTGGCCGGCGTCGGGCCGCTGCTGAGCGAGAACATCGTGGCGTACCGGAACGAGCACGGACCGTTCGCCAAGCGCAGCGATCTGAAGAAGGTGCCGCGGCTGGGGGCCAAGGCGTTTGAGCAGTGCGCCGGGTTCCTCCGGATCACCGGTGGAGCGGAGCCGCTGGACGCTTCAAGCGTGCACCCGGAAGCTTATCCGGTGGCGCGGAAGATTCTGGCGGCCGCTGCCGGCGGGAAGTCAGTTGCCGGGAAGTCAGTTGCCGGGAAGGCAGCCCTTGGCGGGTCAGGTACCGGCAGCCTCGCCTCCCTCAACGCGCAGGATTTCGTGGAAGGCTCCTTCGGACTGCCCACGGTGCAGGACATCATGGCCGAACTGGAGAAGCCGGGCCGGGACCCTCGGCCGGCCTTCGCGGCGGCAAAGTTCTCGGAGGGGATCGAGAAGATCTCCGATCTCCGGCCGGGCATGATCCTGGAGGGAACCGTCACCAACGTGGCCGCATTCGGGGCGTTCGTGGATGTCGGAGTGCACCAGGACGGACTGGTGCACGTGTCCGCGCTGGCCAACCGCTTCGTCTCCGATCCGCGCGAAGTGGTGAAGTCAGGACAAGTGGTGCGCGTGAAGGTCCTCGAAGCCGATCCGGAGCGGAAGCGCATTTCGCTCACGTTGAGGCTCGACGATGAACCGGCACCTGCCAGTGGACAGGCGGCTGGAAGTGGGCGGGCGGCTGCCGGCGGCCGGCAGGGCAACAGTGAACCGCGGCAGGGGAACGACGCCCGTCCGCCGAGGACTGACGCCAGGTCGCCGCGGAGCAACGACCGCCAGCCCCGGAGCAACGACCGCCAGCCCCGGAGAGACGGCGCCGACGCCAAGCGGACGCCGCCAAAGCCCGCGCCAGTCAACACGGCCATGGCAGAGGCGCTGCGGAAGGCGGGCCTGGGCAAGTAGCCGGCAATCCGCCGTCGCGGTTCATCCGTCCCACCGCAGACGGCCGTGGCTACAGTGGTCCCCATGACCTTTACCCGGCCTGAGCCGTTCACCACGCGCCCCACCCTGCAGGGTACCTTCGGGATGTCCGCTTCGACGCACTGGCTTGCGACGGCGGCTGCCCAGGCGGTGCTGGAACGTGGCGGGAACGCGTTCGACGCCGCCACCGCCGGGGCGTTTGTACTCCACGTCGTAGAGCCGCACCTGAACGGTCCGGGCGGTGACATGACCGCGGTGTTTGTCACCGCTGCGGAACCGGGTCAACCGGTGGTCCTGATGGGGCAGGGCCCCGCCCCGGCGGGAGCGACGCCCGAACACTATCGTTCGGAGGGCCTGGAATTGGTGCCCGGTTCGGGCGCCCTGGCCGCAGCGGTGCCTGCCGCCGTCGATACCTGGCTGCTTCTGCTGCGCGACCACGGGACCTGGGAGTTGCCGGCGGTGCTGGAGTTCGCGATCGGCTACGCGCGCGACGGCCATCCGGTGCTGGGACGGGTGGGCGCAACAATTGCGGCGGTTTCCGAACTGTTCCGGGAACATTGGCCCACGTCGGCCGACCTGTGGATGCCGGGGGGACGAATCCCCTCTGAAGGGGAACTGGTCCGCAATCCGGCCTACGCGCAGACCCTTGAACGGCTGATGGAGGCGGGGGCGGCAGAGCCCGCCCGTGAGGCACGCATCGACGCCGCACGCCATGAATGGCGCGCGGGTTTCGTCGCGGCAGCGATGGTGCAGTCCGTGCAGATCCCGCACCGGCATTCGTCCGGCACCGACCATCGGGGCGTGCTGGCACTGAGTGACCTGGCGGACTTCGAGGCAGGCTACGAGGCCGCTGCGACTTGTGAATTCCGCGGGTACACCGTCGCCAAGACAGGTCCGTGGGGCCAAGGGCCGGCGCTGCTGCAGACCCTCGCGATCCTGGACGGATTCGCGGACGAGTACCTCGATCCGTCCACCGAACTCGGCGCGCACACCATCCTGGAGGCCCAGAAGCTGGCGCTCGCGGACCGGGAGGCGTACTACGGCGACTCTGAGGTTCCGCTCGACTACCTGCTGTCCGCCGAGTACGCCGCGGAGCGCAGGCAGTTGATCTCGGAGCGTGCGTCGCATGAGTTCCGGCCCGGCCGGGTTCCCGGACGAGACCCGTTTACCCCGCCGCTCCGGACGGAGTACGTGCCGCCGGCACTTGCGAACGACGACGACGGGACTCGCGTTGGCGGGCACGGCGTCGGCCCGGGAGTGGGGGAGCCGACCGTGCTCGCCACCGGCGAGACACGCGGTGACACCTGCCACCTGGACGTGGTGGACCGCTGGGGAAATATGATTTCGGCGACTCCGTCAGGCGGGTGGCTGCAGTCCTCCCCGGCGATTCCCGAGTTGGGTTTCTGCCTGGGAACGCGGTTGCAGATGACCTGGCTCGAACCTGGGACGCCGTCGACACTCACGCCCGGGAAGCGGCCGCGCACCACGCTGACGCCGACCCTGGTGCTGCGGAACGGCTCGGCTATCAGCGCGCTGGGATCACCCGGCGGCGACCAGCAGGACCAGTGGCAGTTGCCGTACCTGCTGAGGACCATCGTGGGCGGCTACTCCCCGCAACAGGCCATCGATGCGCCGACGTTCCATACGACGTCGATGCCGGGGTCGTTCTGGCCCCGCACTTGGGAACCGGGCGGCGCCGTCGTCGAGGACAGGCTGGGTGAGGACGTCATTGCGGGCCTGGAACGCCGTGGCCACCGGATCACGCGCGCCGGCGACTGGACGCTGGGACGGCTGTCCGCCGTCGTACGCGATCCACTGACGGGAGTCCTGCAGGCCGCAGCGAACCCCCGCGGCGCGCAGGGCTACGCGGCGGGGCGGTAGCCGCCAGGGTGGCCGATCCTGCGGCTGCCGTGGTTCAGCCCCGGCTGACGATATCCACCGAAATCTCCACCGCCGGAACGGTTCCCCTGTTCTCGAGCCAGTGGGTGGTGTTCCGGTCCTCGGGCCATCCCACTCCCGGCCCGTAGTCCGTGGCGACCCCGTTTCGATGGTCGGTGATGGTGCCCTGCAGGATGTAAACGGTGCCGGGCCGGCCCACGTGGTCGTGAACCGGGCCGAAGACTCCGCCTGGATCGATGGTCACCTTACGCGTTCGAAGTTGGCGCCCCTCCATGCCGTCGATCTCTCCATCAAGGTCAACCGTTGCAAGGACCTCCACGGTGACGCCTTTCGTCTCAGGTGCCACTCGATCGTTGCTCATTGTGCTCCCATCCTTGTGCGTCCATACCTAATGCTGGTGGTCCAAACCAGCGTGCGCCCTAAGACACACCGAAGCAACGGGGGTCCCTCTGCAACCGGCTCCCTCAGGTCGCTCGGCGTCAGGCCGAAAGCAAGGTTGTGAAGTAGTTGTTTCTTCGCGGCACTTCGGCCGTACGCGAAGCCGCGGAAGTTTCCTGAGCACTCGCCGCGCAGAGAAGCGCGAACGGACACTTGCGGCCCCAGGCCCCAGGCCCCAGGCTCCAGCCCCGACCCCCGCCGCCCGGCCATCCCCTATGCCCGCAGCACCCGCGGCTTGCCGAACTGGGTCCGGACGCCGGGGGAGAACAACACGGACTCGGGTGGCCCCGCCACCTCGAGGCCGGCCGCGCTGATCAGCCCGTCCTCAAGCACCGTCAGCTCAGCGCGGTACAGCGGCCAGGCTGTGTGTGTATTGGGGATGTACAGCGTGCGGCCGCGGAAGCGGGAGTGCAGCCCGAATCTCGCTGTGAGATGGATGGATAGCGGATCCGCGGCCACGTCGTCGAGCGCCGGAACAACCGCAAAGTCGCTCGTCGCCCCGCGGCGGTACCGGCGCACCGAATAGCCAGTTGACGGGTCTTCTGGACCGCCCCGGCGGAAGCGCGCGTGCGACCAGACATAGGGAATCCCGGCGGCGCGTGCGGCCAGCACTACAGCCAGCCGGTCCGCGTCCAGGCTCAGGAAGACGACGCCGCGGGTGCCGTCAGGTTCCCTCGAATAGAGCCGGACGTTGATCTCGTTGAAATCCCCGAAGAACGGCACCCCCGGGCCTCGGCCGATACCCGCCTGCTGCATGCGGAAGCCGATCAGCCCCACCCACGCTGATCCGTCGAATTCGTCCGGCACCACCCCGGGCGGCATGAACGCTGCAGCCGCCCCAACGGGGATGCGCCAGTGCAGGAACACTGCATCCGTCCACCGCTGGTCCATGATCACGGGAGAGGGCAGCTCCGGCGGCTCCGGCCAGGGGTCACGGAATTCCACGGCGGACAAGAGCTTCAGCCGTCCGTGGATGAGCTCGACGAGCCTGCGGAGGCCGCAGCACCCGCGGGCTGTTTCTGCCAGGGCCAGCGGCCCGTGATTTCGAGCTCCAGAGAGAAGCTCAGGAAGGTCCGGATGAGCACGATGATCGCCAGCACGCCCACACTCTCGAAGGTAGGCGTCACGGCCACCGTGCGGATGATGTCCGCCGCCACCAGGAGTTCGAGCCCCAGCAGGATGGAGCGGCCCAGCAACTGCCGGTAGGAACGGTAGACGGAGAGCGGTTCGGAGCCTTCCGGCAGGCGCTTCGGCTGGAAGCCGCGTAATGCCATGGGGATGGAGACGACGGCGCCGATCACCATGACGGCGACGCCGGCAAAGTCCATGAACCTGCCGACCGATTCGATGATGTGCTGGAAATCCACTGTTCCCCCTACGAGGTCTCGGACACGATCAGGGATTCGGAACCACATAAGTGCGGCTGCATCACGGGTGCCTCACGCCCTCGCCGGCGAGGATGGCCCGGTACCCTTCACGGAAGGTGGGGTACGCAAATTCGAACCCGGTGCTGCGGAGCAGTGCGTTGCTGCACCGTTTGTTCCCGCCCCGGGAAGGCTCGCCCCCGCCGGAACCAGCCGAAACGCCCGACGGCGGCAGCGGCAGTCCCAGCTCGTCGGCCAGGAAACGCTGGACCTCGCCGAGCTCCGCGGGATCGTTGTCCACGCCGAGGTAGACGGGAGCGGGCTCGGCGGCCATGGTGCACAGGTGCACGATCGCCGCGGCAGCGTCGTCCCGGTGGATGCGGTTGGTGTAGCGGGGTTCCGCCGGCGCTGTGGCCGCCGTTCCCGAGCGCACCTGATCGATCAGCCGTGTCCGCCCCGGCCCGTAAATGCCTCCCAGCCGCAGAACCACGGGAGAGATTCCGGTGCCGAGCAGCCGCTGGCGCAGCAGATCCTCCGCCTCGCGGATGATGCGGCCGGAGAATCCGCCGGGTTCCGGCGTCGTGCGTTCATCCACCCAGCCGCCTCCGGCGTCGCCGTACACGGCGGTGGACGAGACGAACAACACGCGCCGAAGCCGCGACGGTGACGCCGCGCCGTCGCGCTTCCGGTCGAGGTCCAGTGCGTCCAGGACGTTCGACAGCCCGTCCACGTAGGCGGCCCGGTAGGCCGCCTCCGTGGGGGAGTCAGCCGCGACGGCGACGACGACGGCGGTGGTGTCCGCCGGGATGGGCGGCAGCGGCGGGGGGGGCAGGTCAGCCCGGGCACCTTCGATGGCGGCCGGAAGCTTGTCGGGCGAGCGGCGCCAGCCCACCACGCGGTGTCCGGCCGCCGCGAAACGCAGCCCGGCCTCGGTACCAAGATCGCCGCAACCGGCCAAAAGAACAGTCATACCGGCCAGTCTGCCAGAGCGGCGCCGAAGGCTTAGCTACCGACGCTTGCCTACGGCGCCGGAACCGGGAAGAACAGCCGCGGGTCCTGCAGCAGGGCGGGGTAGTCGAACGACGAACGTTCCACGACCTCGGTGACCTGGAAGTTCCGGGCGAAGCGGCCGTCCACCGTAATGGGACGTCCCTGCACCTTGCCCAGAGCAAACGTGGCGCCGCCATTGAACGGGACCGCGAGGGCCGTGTTGCCGGGCAGCGTGCGGAAGGCTTCTTCCTGCTGCTGGCGTTTTTTCGTGGGCTTCTTCACGAGCTGCTTCGGGGGCCGCTTCTTGGGGTTCTTGGCCGGGCGGCGGGAGGTGTCGTCCGCGTAAACGAATTCGTAGTCGTCGGCCTGGGCCGCTGCCTTGGCGGCCCGGCCAACCTCCGGCAGGCTGACGATATCCAGCTTGTCGGGGTCGGTGTCGCCCACGTTGGCCCGCAGGATCCAGAGCCGGTCGCCTACAGGATCTTCCGGGAGGAACTCGTGCCGGGGTTCGGGCCAGACATACTCCAGGTCCGCCGGCGTTCCGGGGAACAGTTCGCTATAGAAGCGGGGTTCCTTCTGCAGCAGCCGGGAGCGGTGGCTGAGGTGCACGTCCGGCTCGCCGAGCCATGGCGGCATGGGGATCTTGGCCGCGTAGGCAGCGTGGTCCGCCTGCGGCGCGAATTCAAGGATCTTGGCGCGGGTGGTGTCTTCGCCGCCGCGGGCGATCCACTCGTCGGCCATGGCCAGGCCGTACATGGTCAGCGCGGGGACGTAGCCCATCCACATGCGGATGGCCGGGTGCGATTGCCAGCCGTACTCCGGGATCACCAGCGCACGCAGTGTTTGCAGCGCCTCGACACGCTGCTTGCCGAGCCGGACGCGGTCCAGGACCGCGGCGCTCTGCTGGAAATCTGGATAGGGAAGGAAAGTCTGCATCCTTCAAGTGTGGAGGTGCCGGGGTCCCAGACCAAATGCCGACGACGGCGGCGCACCGCCCCCGCGCCGGCCGTTGACCGGGTAGGCTGTCAGCGGCTGGCGGGAAGTGCGGCGTAGTCTACTGGACCGTATGGTGAGACGACGGAGACAACACGGTCACAATTTGACTAAGATGACCGCAATCAAAACACCCCTCAGCCACCCTCCGGAAGATACGAAATGACACTTACCCAAGCAGTTCCGTTCACGCCGAAGTTCGGACAAATGCTGAGCCCGGAAGCCAACGGCATCCTGGTGCTTGATGAATTCACGCTGGACCCGGAAGCGGCCCGCAAGGAGCAGCACGGTTTCCGCGCCGCCCTTGGTTCTGTGGCCCTCACCCTCCGCCGCATCGTTGCCCTCCGCCTGTTCATTGCGGTGGTGGCCATCGCCAACCTTCCGCTGTTCCTCCTCTCCACCGGCTGGTGGATTTACGCAGTGTCCCTGACCGTTGTGGTGGCAGTGCACGCGGCCGTTTCCTGGCTGAACAGCCATGAACCGAAGGTCCGCCAGCGGCACTCCCTGGAACTGCACATGCACCGGGAACGCAGCGACAACTACCGCAAGGTGCGCGACGCCGTGAAGTTCGTGATCGATTCGCCGGCGCGCATGAACGAGCACCTGTACCTGGAACTCCTGGCCGCCAAGCGGGTTGCCCTGCACCTGCACATCGGCACCGTGGCCGTCTTGGACACCAGCGACGACTCTGCCTGGAAAGTCCGGATCGTCCGCGAACTGCCGCAGACGGCATTTACGCAGGCCGCCTAGAAAGCAGCAGGAACCAACCAACTTAAGAAACAACGACGCCGGAGCTCCCCGCCAAGGGGAGGCTCCGGCGTCATTGTTAACGCTGTGCTGCTTGAACGCTAGGCAGGCAGCTGCAGGACCTGGCCTTCAAGCACCAGGTCGGGATCCACGATGGTGTCCGTGTTGGCGTCGGCAAGGGTCTGCCAGCCGCCGGTGATGTTGAGCTTCTCCGCGATGGTGCTCAGTGTGTCGCCGGCCTCGACCGTGTAGGTCTCGCCACTCAGCGGAACCTGCGCTGCGTGCCGGGGCTCGGCCTGGACGGGCGCGGCCTGGACGGGCGCCGGCGCGGCCTGGACCTGGACTTCGGCGGGCGCCGCCGGAGTGACCGGAACGCTCGGGGCGGGTGCTCCGCCGCCGCCGCTCAGGCCCAGCTTGGCGGCGCAGGCGGGCCAGGCGCCCCAGCCCTGGCTGGCCTGGACGTTTTCGGCGACGGCGATCTGCTGCTCGCGGGTGGCGTTTGCCGCCGATCCGGTGCCGCCGTAGGCCGCCCACGTGCTGTCCGTGAACTGCAGGCCACCACTGAAACCGTTGCCCGTATTGGTGCTCCAGTTGCCGCCGCTCTCACACTGGGCGAGGGCGTCCCAGGTGCTGCCGCTGGTGGCGGTGGGCACGGCCGCGTTGGCGGCTGTGGCGGACAATGCGAGTCCTGCCGCTGAAACGGCGGCCAGCGTGACTCCGCGGCGCGCGGCGGTCCCCAGTTTGGATTTGCCCATGGACGTGTTCATGCGAGTGGAAGTGTTCATGAAAGTGGATGCTCCTGAGGGCCACCTGCGCTCGGTCCGTCCCCGGACGTTGTCGCGCCACTGCCCGCCCCTGACGAACTAGAGGTCATTTACGGTGTCTGCCGGCCGGGCAGTTACTGGTGGTGGCAGCACCGGGCATTCGTTGTCCCGCATGGCGGGATTACGTTCCACGCTAAGACAGTGCCGCCCCGTTATCAAATCGAAATAGATACCGGGGGCCGGCTGCCAGTCTGGGCGTGAGCACCGGCGCCGGTCAGTGCTGCAGCGCCGTGGCCAGGTATGGCGCCGTCCGGCTCTGCTTGGAACGCGCGACGGCGGCCGGCGTCCCGGACGCCACGATCTCACCACCGGCATCGCCACCGGCCGGGCCGAGGTCGATGACCCAGTCCGCGGCAGCCACCACGTCCATTTCGTGCTCCACCACAATGACCGTATTTCCGGCGTCCACCAGGCAATGCAGCTGCACCATGAGCAGCTGGACGTCCGCCGGGTGGAGTCCCGTCGTGGGCTCATCCAGCAGGTACAGGGTGTGGCCGCGGCGGGCGCGCTGGAGTTCCGTGGCCAGTTTGATCCGCTGCGCCTCGCCGCCGGAGAGCTCGGTGGCGGGCTGGCCCAGCCGGAGGTAGCCCAGGCCAACGTCGCGCAGGGTCTGCAGGCTGCGGGCGGCGGCCGGAACGCCGGCCAGGAATTCAGCCGCGGCGTCCACGGTCATGGCCAGTACTTCGGCCACGTTTTTGCCGTTGTAGCTGACCTCAAGGGTCTCCGGGTTGTAGCGCGAACCCGCGCATTCGGGGCAGGGGCCGTAGCTGCCCGGAAGGAACAGGAGCTCCACGGCCACGAATCCTTCGCCCAGGCAGGTCTCGCAGCGTCCGCCGGCCACGTTGAAGGAAAACCGCCCGGCGCCGAAACCCCGGGCACGGGCCTGCTCGGTGGCGGCGAATTCCTTGCGCACCGCGTCGAAGAGCCCGGTGTAGGTGGCGAGGTTGGACCTCGGGGTGCGGCCGATCGGTTTCTGGTCCACCCGGACCAGCCGGTCAATCCGTTCCAGCCCGGAGACCGGGCCCACTGCTTCGGAAACATCCAGCGGCTCGCCGGACCCGGCGTCCGCGGAGCCCGGGAACCCGGCGGCATCCGAGGTGTCCGCAGTGTCCGCGGCGGCGCCGCCTTCGGGTTTCAGCCGTGCTCCGACCACTTCGGCGAGAACTTGGCTGACCAGGGTCGATTTGCCGGAGCCGGACACGCCTGTGACGGCGGTCAGGATGCCCAGCGGGAACTCCGCGTCGAGGCTGCGCAGGTTGTGGCGGGTGATGTCGCGCAGCTCCAGCCAGCCGTCCGCCTCCCTGCGGGTGGATTTGGGGACTGCGGCTTTGCCCTCCGGGAACAGGAACGGCCTCGTGACGGACGCATCCACGTCCGCGAGCCCGGCCACGGGCCCGCTGTACAGGATCTCGCCGCCGCCTTCACCGGCACGCGGGCCAACGTCCACCAGCCAGTCGGCGCGGCGCACCACATCCATGTTGTGTTCCACCACGAACACCGAATTCCCCGAGGACTTGAGCGCTTCGAGCACGGCCTGCAGGGGTTCGGCGTCCGCGGGGTGAAGCCCTGCGGAGGGTTCGTCCAGCACGTACACCACGCCGAACAGCCCGGAGCGGAGCTGGGTGGCGATCCGCAGGCGCTGCATTTCACCGGGGGAGAGCGTGGGAGTCGCCCGGCCCAGGGCGAGGTAGCCAAGGCCCAGCTCCAGCAACACGGTGATCCGCAGCAGGAGGTCGCGAGTGATGGCCACCGCCACTTCATTGGTCTCGCCCGATGCCGCGGCTCGGCTGGCTGTCCCTGCGTCCGTGACCTGGCTGGTGGGCCGGATCAGCTCCGCCAGTTCACTCATCGGCACGGCGTTTAGGTCGGCGATGGTGTGGCCCGCAAAGGTCACGGCGAGGGCCTCCGGGGTGAGGCCGCTGCCGCTGCAGCGCTCGCACGGACCCGTCTCCATGAACCTGAGGACGCGCTGGCGCATGGTGTCGCTCTTGGAGTCGGCCAGGGTGTGGAGCACGTAGCTCTTGGCACTCCAGAAACGTCCCTTGTACGGCTTGGCCACGCGGTCCCGCCTCGGCGTCACCTCCACTACCGGCTGCTCCTCGGTGAAGAGGATCCAGTCACGGTCCTTCCTGGGCAGCTTCCGCCACGGAATGTTGACGTCGTAGCCGAGGTGGCTGAGGATGTCGCGGAGGTTCTTGCCCTGCCACGCGCCGGGCCAGGCGGCGATGGCACCGTCGGCGATGCTCAGCGAGGTGTCCGGCACCAGGGACGATTCGCTGACTGTGTGGGCAACACCGAGGCCGTGGCACACAGGGCAGGCGCCTGCAGCGGTGTTGGGCGAGAAGGCGTCAGAATCCAGTTGCGCCACACCGTCCGGGTAGGTTCCGGCACGGGAGAACAGCATGCGCAGCGAGTTGGACAGTGTGGTGACCGTGCCCACCGTGGAACGGCTGCTCGGTGTGCCGCGCCGCTGTTGAAGCGCGACGGCGGGAGGCAGCCCGGTGATCAGCTCCACCTTGGGGTTGTGCCCCTGCTGGATGAGGCGCCGCGCGTACGGGGCCACGGACTCGAAGTAGCGGCGCTGGGCCTCGGCATAAATGGTGCCGAAGGCGAGGGATGACTTGCCGGAACCGGAGACGCCGGTGAACGCCACGATGGCATCGCGCGGCACGTCCACATCCACGTTGCGAAGGTTGTTTTCGCGGGCTCCGCGCACGCGGACGAATCCATCGGTGGGGTGGTCCGGGGTCAGGAAGGGCACATCGGAAGCCTGCTTGTTGTGTTGCATTGGTTCGACTCTATCGGTGCGGGGGCGCCGCGGGCATATCCTTACCGGATGGAAACTTACGACGGCGCACCCGAACCCGGCGGCGCGCCAGCACTCAGCGATGCACCCCTACCCACTGCTGAAGAGGCCAACCCGGAACACGCTGCGAAGGACCGGCCTGCGGAGGATCAGACCGTCACCGAAGCAGCGGCCGACGAGCCGGTCGTTGAGCAGCCTGTCAAGCTGTTGCCGGTGGCGGAGCTGCACCTCCACATCGAGGGAACGCTGGAGCCGGAGCTGATATTCGCCCTCGCAGAACGGAACGGCATCGAGCTGCCGTATGCGGACCTCGACGAGCTGCGGGCCCGTTACGAGTTCACTGACCTGCAGTCCTTCCTGGACCTGTACTACGCCAACATGGCCGTACTGCAGACGGAGCAGGACTTCGCGGACATGACCCGCGCCTACCTGGAACGTGCGGCGGCCGCGGGAGTGCGGCACGCCGAAATCATGATGGACCCGCAGGCGCACGTATCCCGCGGAATCCCGCTGGAAACCTGCGTCAACGGGGTTGCCTCCGTGCTGGCGAACTCCCTGGCGGAGTTCGGCGTGTCCACCCTGCTCATCGCCGCGTTCCTGCGCGACCTGTCCGAGGAATCGGCCCTCGGCGTCCTGGAGCAGCTGTTGGCCATGAACGCGCCCATCGCCGGAATCGGCCTGGACTCGGCCGAGGTGGGCAACCCCCCGGCCAAATTCGAACGGCTGTTTGCGCGGGCGAAGGAAGCCGGGCTGCACCGCATTGCGCACGCCGGCGAGGAGGGCCCGCCGTCGTACATTATCGATGCGCTGGAACTGCTGGACGTGGAGCGGATCGACCACGGCATCCGCTGCATGGAGGACCCCGACCTGGTGGAACACCTCGTCGCGGAGCGCGTGCCGCTGACCGTGTGCCCCCTGTCCAACGTCCGGCTCCGCGCCGTGGACACCCTGGCCGAGCACCCGCTGCCGGCCATGCTGGCCGCGGGACTGAACGTCAGCGTGAACTCGGACGACCCCGCCTACTTTGGCGGATATGTGGACGACAACTTCGTGCAGCTGCAGACCGTCCTGGGGCTGTCCGAGTTCGACCGCGTCCGGCTGGCATCGAACTCCATCCGGTCCTCCTTCGCGGACGACGAGCGTAAGACCGAACTGCTGGCGGAGCTCGGTTACTCCTAACCCCGTGCGTAGGCCCGGGCCCTAGGCCCGGGCGGCCGGTGCCGCCAGGCTGCGGGCGCTGCGGGTGGTGATCCACCACCCCAGTGCCGCCATGGCCAGGCCGATCGGGATTCCGTAGGGCGGCAGGCCGGCGTTGTAGCCCAGGACGCCGGCCACAACGAAGGCCGCACCCACCCAGGCCGGGAACATGCGGGCCCGCCAGCCGGCAATCCCGAAAACCATCCAGCCAAGGGCAAAAAGGACGTAGCTGGAGAACCCGCCGATCACCAGCATTCCCGACCCGCCGGCCAGGATGGCCCCGGGCGCGACGTCGGCGATCCACGGGCCGGCGAAACCGTCGAACCACATGTTGCCCGCCATGTCCATGGTGCCCACCAGGGCAAAGCAGAAGGCGACGGCGCCCAGGGCCCCGGCCTCGGCGTGGACCCTCAGGTAGACGCAAACCAGCGCCAGGAGCAGCCCGATGAAGACCACAAAGTAGAGCGCGTTGGTCACCTGGAACGGGGTTTCGCGCATCATCGCGATCCGTTCCTTGCTGGTGTCGGCCGCGAGGAGCCGCGAAACGTCGACGGCCGCGAAGGTGAGGCCCGCAGCCACGGCGATCGGGCCGGCGCCGGAGGCGAGTGGTGATGACATGACTTCTCCAATCAGGGCCGGGGTGGCGGCGCCGGGATGCTCATGGCGCCGGCGGCCCGGGGACGGTGCGGCCGGAGCGCACGGGGAGGGGGCGGACGTCGGTCGCTTCCCTGGGTGCAGTGCGCCAGGCCGGGCGGTCCAACAGAACGGTGCCGAGGACGGAGGCGGTGACCACCGCAAGGTAGATCACTTCCGCCCTGGTTAGGTCGGACCCCGTGAATCCGTACGAGCCCATGGTGAACGTGCCCTGGCTGTTGTGGAAGAGCAGCGTCAGCAGCACGCTCCCGCCGGTGCGGTTGAACAGCCAGACGTAGAGGAAGGTGATCACGAAGGTTATCGGCAGGCCGATAATGCTCAGGCCGCCGAAGATGATCAACGGCAGGTGCCAGACGGCCACCGCCACCCCGAGCAGCGTTGCTGACAGCAGCGGGGTCCGGGCGGCCTGGAGCAGCGGGACGGCGTAGCCGCGGAATCCAGGTTCTTCGCCCAGCGGCCCGTCCATCGGATTGATCAGGCGCACCCCGAAAACCATCAGCAGCCCGGACCAGGTCAACTGGGACAGCCCCGGTGCCGCGGCGCCGAAGACGATATTGAGGGAGCCAATGACCAGTACCAGCAG
>NZ_JMLE01000023.1 GCF_000685965.1 Arthrobacter sp. UNC362MFTsu5.1
GATGCCTAGCTTCGGCTCAGCCCGCTTGCCGATTTCACTTCCTGACGGGGGCTTGCTAGGCTAGTACCCGCTTCATTCCTCCTTAGCTCAATTGGCAGAGCATTCGACTGTTAATCGAAGGGTTGCTGGTTCAAGTCCAGCAGGAGGAGCGCACAGTCCCCGTTCCGGGTCACCGGGACGGGGACTTTTTTATACCCGGGAGGGGTATTGGGCTGCGCTGCCGGAGCCGATTTCACATTGGGGCAAAACCTTTGCTAATGTCATACCTGCTTCATTCCTCCTTAGCTCAATTGGCAGAGCATTCGACTGTTAATCGAAGGGTTGCTGGTTCAAGTCCAGCAGGAGGAGCGGACAGGCCCCGCGGCCGGCGAGCAGCCGGCTGCGGGGCCTTTTTTATTGCGGGTTAGTCAGACGAAGTCCATCTCCACCTGCAGGAAGCGCTCCGCCTCTGCGATGGCGGCCCGGAAGGCCTCGTCCTCGGTGGGTGACTTCCGCGGCTCGCGCGGGTGCCATTCGTGCGGCGCTGAGTGCACCCTGGTGAAGCCGCTGTTGGGCGGGGCGTAGAAGATGCCAAACCGCTGTACAGGCCATTCAGGGGATGTCTCAGGGGCCACCAGGAGCGCGGCGTTGAACGCCGGGTTGAACCACTGGGCGATGGGGCGGCGCCGGTCCTCCGTGAAGAGCCCGGCGGCATACAGCGCTGCCGACTGCGGGCTTGTCTGGGAGCATAGCCGTTCCCACCACAGGGGCAGGATGCCGGCGTCGTCGCAGCGCTGCCATGTGGCCGGAAGGGGCGGGTGATGCTTCTGCCAGTCGGGCACAGAACAACTTTATCGCGCGGGCAATTGCCGGAACAGGGCCACTCAGCCCGTGCCCTGCCTCTGGAGGAGATTGCCCGCCGGGGCGTTCGTCAGGGCCGGTTCCACGGACCGGGGTTGACCCGGAAGAGCAGCGCGGAGCCGGCGATCGCCCCCAGGATGATGCCCATTGCCGGGTTCCCCATCGCCCGGCCGGCGAAGTAACCGGCGACGCCGCCGATCACCGCGCCGAGGAACAGTCCCCTGCGGTTGCGGTGCGGTCTCTTGGCCATGGTTCCAGCCTACCGGGGTGGATCGGGGGCACTCGGTGGATGGCGAGAGCTCAGTGGATCGAGGGCACCGTGCGCGGGCGCACCACCAGCCATAGGGCAGCTGCTGCCAGCAGGATGCTCGTGGCCTGGACCCCGCCCATGACGGTCGCCGAGATGTCGCCGAACCAGCCCACCACGGGGGACACGATGCCGGCCATCATGAACGTTGCCGCTCCCAGCAGTGACGCCGCGGTTCCGGCCTGGGCGCCGTGCTTGGACAATGCCAGGACCTGGACGCAGGGGAACGTGAAGCCGGTGCCGAGGATGTAGAACCAGAGCGGCACCATCACGCCCCAGAGCCCGAAGCCGAGCTGGTCGAAAATAACGATCAGCACGGCCATTACAAACATCCACGCCGTCGAACAAGCCAGGATCCATTGCGGCGGTACGCGCCGGATCACCCGGGAGCTGGTCTGCACGCCGGCCACGATGCCCAGCGAATTGATGCCGAAGAGCAGGCCGTACTGCTGGGGTGTGAACCCGTAGACGTCCTGGAACAGGAACGGGGACGCGGACAGGTAGGCGAACAGGCCGGCGAAGTTCATGCCGCCCAGCAGCAGCAGGCCCACGAAGATCCGGTCCGAAAAGAGCAGCTTGTAGCGCTGGCCCGCCGTCAGGCCTGACGTGCCCCGGAGCTCGCGGGGGAGCGTTTCGCGCACCAGGAGGATGGCGGCAATAATCACCAGCGTGCCGTAGCCGGCCAGGAAATAGAAAATGCCCGGCCACGGCATGATCAGCAGCAGCTGGGAGCCGATCACGGGCGCCAGGATCGGAGCCAGGCCGTTGACCAGAGCCATCCGGGAGAACATCCGCACCATGGCGTACCCGGTGAAGAGGTCCCGCACCATGGCCATGGCCACCACGCCGCCGCCGGCCGCACCGATGCCCATCAGCACGCGGAAGAGTCCCAGGGTGGCAAGGTCCGTGGACAGCGCCGCGCCGAGCGAGGCGGTGATGTGCAACGCGGTGGCAAGGATCAGCGGGAGCCTCCGGCCGAACTTGTCGCTCAGCGGCCCGACTACCAGCTGTCCCAGGGCGAAGCCGATGGTGGTGCCGGTCAGCGTGAGCTGGACTTCCGCCTCCGACACCCCGAGGCTCGCCTCCAGCGCCGGAAAGGCAGGCAGGTAGAGGTCGATCGTAAAAGGGCCCAGTGCCGTCAGGGCGCCGAGCAGGAGGATGTACAGGAGTTTCCGGTTGCGGCTCAGGGAGTCGCCCGGATTAGCGGGAATGCTCACAGGGACCAATCCTAGGGCCCTTGGATCATACTTTTACAGCGTTGGAGGGCGCGCCACGGCTTATTACCCGAAGGAGGTGCCGAAGCTGAATGATAGTTTTGACAACGGGGAGTGTGTGAAGCCGCGCAGGCCCCCGGAATCCACCGGAATCCGAATCAAAGATGGAACCAGTTAGGCGGGATCGATGAGCGGACGACACAGCGGCCGGACAACAGGCGGACTGAGTATTGCGGCGCTGCCCAAAACTCTGAGGCTTGTTGCCAAGCTGGCACCACGGCAGCTCAACGACGAAATTGCGCTCGCGAAGATCGAGATCAAGCGCAAGGGCATCCAGGTCGGGGTGGCTGCAGCGTTTTTCGCCGTCGCACTGGTGTTCCTCGCCTTCCTCGTCACCGGGCTCATCGTGGCGGCCATCATGGGGCTCGCCACCATCATGCCGGCCTGGCTTGCAGCCCTCCTGGTGTGCGCCGTGTTCCTTGTCATCGCCCTCATCGGAGCCCTGATCGGAATGCGCAAATTCAAGAAGGCCATGCCGCTGGTGCCCGAGGAGACGATCCGCGGCCTCAAGCACGATCTCGGCATCGCCAAGGAAGGCTCGGAATTCAACCCGGCCGTCCTGGATCCGGCCTCCGACGAGGCCAAGGCCGCCAAGGCCGCCAAGGAAGCGAAGGCAGCCCGGGAGAAGGCGGAGAAGGAAGCCAAGGAAGCGGCAAAGCCGGACCTTGGTCCCGCCCCCACCGAAGCTGAACTGAAGAGCCGCCTCGACAAGCGCCGCCGGCACCTCACGGGCGTCCGCGACGAGCTCGGCGAGGAGCTTGACGTCAAGACCCAGGCCCAGCTCCTGCTGGGTGCCGCTGAAGTGCAGCTGAAAGCCGGCAAGGAACGCGCGGGCCACAAGGCTGAATCCCTCAGCCGCTCTGCCTCCAGCCTCCTGAACCGCGCCGGCGAGAGCGAGCTGGGAACCCGCTGGAAGCCGCTGGCTGCCCTGGTCGCATCGGCCGCCGTCCTGGCCGTCCTTCTCCGCAAGCTCCTCAAGGGCTAGGACTTACCGGCACTGCCCAGGTAGCCGTAGCGGAAGGGAAGGAGGTGGGGGATGAAGTTCATTAATGCAGGTGCGCGTCCGGGCCAGCGGCACGTAGACAGTGACGCCGTCTTCACCATCCCCAACATCCTGACGGTGGTCCGCTTCATGGGTGTGCCCCTCTTCATCTGGCTGGTCCTGGGGCCAAAGGAGTACGCACTGGCCACGATCGTGCTGGTGGTCATGGGCAGCACCGACTGGGTGGACGGGTATATCGCCCGCCGCTTCAACCAGACCTCCAGGCTGGGCCGGATCATGGATCCGATTGCCGACCGGATGGCGCTCATTGCCGTGGCCGTCACCCTGGTGATCGCCGGCGTCGTGGAATGGTGGTACCTGACCGCACTGGTGGTCCCGGACGCCATCCTGATGGCCGTCTCGCTGTACTACTTCCACAGCCACCCGGACCTCCCGGTCAGCCGGATCGGAAAGATCCGCACTGCGCTGCTCCTGGTGGGCACCCCGTTGCTGGTGCTCGCCAAACTTCCCATCCCGCTGACTGACGTCTACTTCGTGGCGGCATGGATCTTCCTCGGCCTGGGACTGCTCGGCCACTGGGTGGCCGGCTACAACTATTTCCGCGCCATCATCCGTAAGGGCCGGCTCAGGATCTCGAACGACGGCGGACGCGGCTGATGGTCTGGCTCGCCGTCTTCCTGGCGGTGCTGGGCGCATTTTGCCTGGCCATCGGTGCGCAGCGCCAGGGCAGCGCCGTCAAGGCGGACACCGGCGGCCTTGCGCTCAGCTCGCACGGCCTCCTGCGGCTGATCCGCAATCCGCGGTGGGTTTTCGGGCTGTTGCTGCTGTGCGCCGGCATGGCGATGAACGCCGTCGCCCTCGTATCGGCGCCCCTGACGGTGGTGCAGCCGATCGGGGCCATCGCCCTGGTGATCACCACAATCGTCAATGCCAAGGACCAGGGACTAAGCATCAACCGCGCCACCGTGGTGGCCATCTCGGCGTGCGTCACCGGCTCGGCCGTCTTCGTCCTGCTGGCGGTGAACGTGACCCAGGAAAACCACCACGTAAGTTTCGACGACGAACTCACCATTGTGCTTCTGCTCACCCTTGCGGTGGGCCTCTTCGGCACGCTGGCCCTGGTGTTCAAACACCGGATGAGCGCTTTCATCTACATCCTCGGGGCCGGAGTGCTGTTCGGTTTCGTGGCAGTGCTGACCCGCATCATCGGCAAACACCTGCTCGACCCGAACGGGCTGGCCCTGCTCAACGTGCAGTGGTATTCGGTGGTGGCGATCGCCGCGGCGGGCGGGCTGGGTTCATGGTTCGTCCAGTCGGCGTACTCCGGCGGGCCGCCGGATCTTGTCATCGCCGGGCTGACGGTCATCGACCCCATTGTCGGCATCGCCATCGGCATCGCCATCCTCGGTGAACTGCGGCCCGATGTCCACGCCGTGCTGGCGATTGCCATGGGGGCGGCCGCTTCCCTTGCTATCGTGGGGGTAATCGCCCTCTCGCGGCACCATCCCGAAGTGACCAAGCGCAAGAAGGACGCGCGCAAGGCCGCAGGGCGGGTGTCTTAGGGCGGGTGATACCCAGACTTCACCAGAAGTCCCGGCGCGCTACTGCGCCGAGGGACAGCCGGCCGCCACAGCCAGCGCTGACCGCACCGTGACCACCAGGAGCTCTCCACGTGACCATGCCCGACAGCCAGCAACCACTCACCATCCTGATTGCTGCGGACACCTACCCGCCCCACGTCAACGGAGCCGCTCAATTCGGATACCGCCTGGCCAAGGGCATGACGGCACGGGGACACGACGTCCATGTGCTCGCGTGCCGGCCGGACAAGGGCAAGAGCTTCACCGAGTTCCGCACGGAGGGCACCGTGCACCGGATCCGCTCGCACTCAGTTCCCACGCACGAGTATTTCCGAATCACGTTTCCCTGGGAGATCAAGAAGGAGATCAGCCTCCTGTTTGACCGCGTCAAGCCGGACGTCGTGCACATCCAGAGCCACTACATGATCGGCGAACACGTGCTCTACGAAGCCGAACGGCGCGGAGTGCGGATCGTGGCCACCAACCACTTCATGCCGGAGAACCTGAACCCCTTCCTGCCGTTTCCGCAGTGGTTCAAGGACATCGTCGGGCGCATCTCCTGGAAGGACATGGGCAAGGTCATGGGCCGGGCCGACGTCGTCACGACGCCGACGCCGCTTGCCGCCAAGGCCATGCACCAGCACGCCTTCCTGCGCAAGGTCCTGCCGCTCTCCAACGGCATCGATTCGGCCGCTTATGAACTCCGGGAGGGCGAGGTGATGGAGCGCCACCCGCACCCCACCGTGCTGTTCGCAGGCCGCCTTGCCGAGGAGAAGCACGTCAACGTCCTGATCGATGCCGTGGCGAAGACTCCTGCCGAGTTGAACGTCCACCTGGAAATCGTCGGCGGAGGCGAGGTCCGCGCTGCCCTGGAAGCCCAGGTGGCACGGCTCGGGCTGGAATCGCGGGTGAAGTTCCTGGGCCTGGCCAGCGACGACGAACTGCGCGAGGCCTACATCAAGGCAGACCTGTTCTGCATGCCGGGAACCGCCGAGCTCCAGTCCCTGGTCACCCTGGAAGCCATGTCGGCATCAACACCGGTGCTGCTGGCGGACGCCATGGCGCTGCCGCACCTGGTGCGCGACGGTGAGAACGGTTACCTCTTCACGCCCAACGACAGCGACGACCTCGCCGCGAAGATCACCCGGGTGCTGAAGCTCCCGGCCGAGGATCTTGCGGCGATGGGCAAGGCCAGCCGCTGCATGGTGGAGCCGCACAGCATCCAGGGGACCCTTCAGACGTTTGAAGACCTCTATCGCGGGGCCACCTACGACGACAAAGTGGTGTAGTCCCCGGATGGGTCATCCCGCTGCGCCGCCGGCCGCCGGAAGGCTGGTGCGCAAATCAGGCCGCTACTATTGCTAGAGTGTTTTTGCCCCGGAACTGCGGAGGCTCCCGGCGGAGCCGCGAGTCCGCCAGTCCGCGGGGCGCACGGGGCTATAGCTCAGCTGGTTAGAGCGCGGGACTCATAATCCTAAGGTCCTCGGTTCAAGTCCGAGTAGCCCTACCTCCACGGGAGCCGTGGCCGATGCGATGACATCGGCCGCGGCTCCCTTTTTGCTGTCCTGCGCTTGCCCGGCACCTCGCCCTGCGGTATGTTACTCGTGAGTAACTTAACCGCCGGTGCGACGTCCGCGCCCGTGGTCGCTGCTGATCACACGTGAAGGAACAACATGTCCAAAGCTGCAATCGACATCAACAACCTGCCGTACGCCGATGGCGACTTCTTCGCGTTTGAGCAGCTGCTCAGCGGCAAGGAGCAGGACCGGCTGGCCGAGGTCCGGGAGTTCCTGGCCCGCGAGGTCAAGCCGATCGCCGTTGACTGCTGGAACCGGGCCGAATTCCCGATGGACCTGATCCCCAAGCTTGCCGAGATCGACCTCGTCAGCCCCGTCCGGCGCCAGGGCTACTCCAACCTCTTCGCCGGGATCCTGCACGCAGAGGCCACCCGCGCTGACACTTCCATCGCCACCTTCCTGGGTGTGCACGACGGACTCTTCACCGGTTCCATCGAGGCCCTCGCTTCACAGGAACAGCAGGAAGCCTGGCTGCCCGACATCTACTCGCTGAAGAAGATCGGCGCCTTCGGCCTCACCGAACCGCTGGGCGGTTCCGATGTTGCCGGCGGCACGCGCACCACGGCGCGCCGCGAGGGCGACAGCTGGATCCTCAACGGCGCCAAGCGCTGGATAGGCAACGCCACGTTCTCCGACTGGGTGGTCATCTACGCCCGCGACCTCGCGGACAACCAGGTCAAGGGCTTCCTCGTCGACACCACCACCGAGGGCTACAGCGCCACCAAGATTGAAAACAAGATCTCGCTGCGCACCGTCCAGAACGCCGACATCACGCTCGAAAACGTCGTGGTGCCGGACTTCTTCAAGCTTGCCAACGCCAACAGCTTCCGGGACACCAACAAGGTCCTGAAGGTGACCCGTCTCGCCGTGGCCTGGCAGGCGGTGGGCCAGCAGCTCGCCGCCTTCGACGTCGCCCGCCGTTACGCCGTGGAACGAAGCCAGTTCGGCCGTCCGATCGCATCCTTCCAGCTCGTCCAGAACCAGCTCGTGCAGATTCTTGGCAACGCTGTCAGCTCCATGGGCATGATGGTCCGCCTCTCCCAGCTTGAAGACGCCGGCGAGGCGAGGGATGAGCAGTCGGCCCTGGCCAAGGCCTTCACCACGGCACGGATGCGCGAAAGCGTGGCCATCGGCCGCAGCCTCCTCGGCGGCAACGGCATCGTCACGGACTTCGAGATGGCCAAGATCTTCTCCGACGCCGAAGCGATCTACTCCTACGAGGGCACGCATGAGATCAACACGCTGGTGACGGGTCGTGCAATCACGGGGATCTCAGCAATCGTGTAGCCGGTCCGGGCGGCCGTTCGCCAGCCGCCCGCCGCTGGTCCGCCGCGGCCCTTCATCCTGAGCCCCCTCCACCAACGGGAAGCAGGATGGAGGGCCGCAGGTCTGTCACCAGGGAGAGCGGGTTGAGGTACTCCTCGCCCCGCCGCACTCCCCAGTGAATGCACGGCAGTGACGCGCAGTGTCCCTGCACCACCGTCCCGACGACGTCGCCCTTCGACACCGCGGCCCCGGCCGCCAGGCTGCTTTCGACGGGCTCGAAACTGCTGCGCAGGCCGTTGCCGTGATCGATGGTGATCACGGGCCGGTCCACCACGACGCCCACGAAGCTGACGGTTCCTGACTCCGGAGCGGTGACCGGGCCGCCGTCGGCCGCTGCCTGCAGGTCCACCCCGCGGTGCCCGCTCAACCACGGCTTGTCCGGGGGATCGAACGCGCGGAGTACGGCCGGCCTGGGTGCCAAAGGCCAGTCCCAGGTGCCGGGGGCGGTGGTGCCGGGGGCTGCGGCAGGCGTGACCCCTGCGCCAACTGTGCCCGCTGCGCCAATTGTGCCCGCTCCGCCGGCGGAGGGTGTGATGGCAGAGACGGAGAGCAGGGCGGCGGCCGTGATGGTTCGGAATTTCATGCCTCCAGCCTGTTATCCCGATGCTGCGGCAGGAAGGGCTTTTCACCGCTATGTGGACAAGGCTGCGGTCCCGGAATTGGTCAGATTCGGGGGAGCTGCTGTAGTACACTTGACGGAGCAGTTTGCTGTGCCCTCAACTATGCCCGGCTAGCGGTTCAAGCCACTTTTGGTCGCTTGGTCCTCAACGCCGTTTAGTCAGCACGTCTCATTCAGAGGTGTGGGGGAGCAGTGGCTGACTACGCGTATCCAGCCCTCCACAGACGAAGCCTGAAACTTCTGCTGCGGGGGACTGTGCCTCCTGCGGTCCGTGCCTAGGCCCGGATGGGAAGCGCAGTGGATGCCAGGAGCAATGCCCATCCCGGGCGAAGCTAATCAACCGTCAACTATTGGCAGGGTAAGAGAGCCAGGGGCTCTCTCATGAATGACCTGCCGGAAGGAGCGTCGGCATGCCCGTCGTAACTATGCGCCAGCTGCTTGACAGCGGCGTCCACTTTGGACACCAGACCCGTCGTTGGAACCCGAAGATGAAGCGATTCATCTTCACGGAGCGCAACGGCATCTACATCATTGACCTGCAGCAGTCACTGTCCTACATCGACCGTGCCTACGAGTTCGTGAAGGCCACCGTTGCACACGGCGGCACCGTTCTCTTCGTCGGCACCAAGAAGCAGGCTCAGGAATCCATCGCCGAGCAGGCCACCCGCGTCGGCCAGCCGTACGTCAACCAGCGTTGGCTCGGCGGTATGCTGACCAACTTCCAGACGGTCTCCAAGCGCATCCAGCGCATGAAGGAACTCGAAGAGATCGACTTCGACGACGTCGCCGGTTCCGCTTACACCAAGAAGGAGCTGCTGCTCCTTCGCCGTGAACTCACCAAGCTGGAAACCAACCTTGGCGGTATCCGCAACCTGACCAAGGCACCGTCCGTGCTCTGGATCGTGGACACCAAGAAGGAACACCTCGCCGTTGATGAGGCCAAGAAGCTGAACATCCCGGTTGTTGCCATCCTGGACACCAACTGCGATCCGGACGAAGTCGACTTCCCGATCCCGGGCAACGACGACGCCATCCGCTCCGTCAACCTGCTGACCCGCGTTGTTGCCGACGCCGTTGCTGAGGGCCTGATCGCCCGCAACCAGCGCGCAACCGGCACCACGGAAGCACCGGAAGAGCCGCTGGCCGAGTGGGAGCGCGAGCTCCTCGAAGGCAGCAAGGCTGAAGAGGCTGCCGCTCCGGCCGCCGCAGAAGCTGCTGCTCCGGCTGCCGAGGAAGCCCCGGCCGCTGCCGAGGCTCCCGCCGCAGACGCGGACAAGTAAGACAAATAAATCCGGACTCCCGGTGCTGCCAGCAGCGCCGGAACTGCTGACAGGATGGCCGCTCACTCGGTGAGCTGCCGTCCTGTCAGTCCGTACACCACATAAAATTTCTAGACAGAGGGGTTCACATGGCGAACTACACTGCCGCTGATATCAAGGCTCTGCGTGAGCGCACTGGCGCCGGCATGATGGATGTCAAGAAGGCTCTTGACGAAGCCAACGGTGACGCCGAAAAGGCCATCGAGATCATCCGCATCAAGGGCCTGAAGGGCGCTACCAAGCGTGAAGGCCGCTCCACCGCGGAAGGCCTGGTTGCTGCCAAGGTCGCCGGCGGCGTCGGCGTGATGATCGAAGTCAACTGCGAGACCGACTTCGTTGCCAAGGCTGACAAGTTCATCCAGCTGGCCGACAAGGTCCTGGCCGTTGCAGTCGAGTCCGGCGCTGCCGACCTCGAGACCCTGCTGGCCACCGACGTTGACGGCAAGCCGCTGTCCGAGGTTGTCGTCGAAGAAGGCGCCATCCTGGGCGAAAAGGTTGTTGTCCGCCGCATCTCCCGTATCGAGGGTGCAACGGTCGACGCTTACCTGCACAAGACCTCCAAGGACCTCCCGGCCCAGGTCGGCGTCCTGTTCGCTGTCGACGGTGAAGGCGAAGCCGCCGCCACCGCAGCGCACGACGTCGCCGTCCACATCGCCGCGATGTCCCCGAACTACCTCTCCCGCGAGGATGTTCCGGCCGAGCTCGTCGAATCCGAGCGTCGCATCGCCGAGGAAACGGCCAAGGCTGAAGGCAAGCCCGAGGCTGCAATGACCAAGATTGTGGAAGGCCGTGTTACGGGCTTCTACAAGGGCGAGGTCCTCCTCGACCAGGCATTCGCCAAGGATGCCAAGAAGTCTGTCGCGCAGGTCCTCGAAGAGGCCGGCGTCAAGGGCACCGCGTTCACGCGTTTCCGCGTCGGTTCCTAGTTAGGCACGCAAAGGGGTGGTCACTTCGGTGGCCGCCCCTTTTGCATGCAACCGCTGCCTTAAGGGCTGCACCTATGGCCGGGGGGAATGACACCTTTGGCCATCCGGCACGATAACCTAGCTCAGAGCTCATTTACGGGAAGGCACCATGGAAACCGTCAACAATTCTGTCCAGTCAGAGAAGAGCCGGCGTCGCGTCCTCCTGAAACTCTCCGGCGAGGTCTTCGGCGGCGGAAAGCTGGGCGTGGACCCGGACACCGTCCGCGGGGTCGCCAAGCAGATCGCCGCAGCAGTACCCGACGTCGAGGTTGCAATCGTTGTGGGCGGCGGTAACTTCTTCCGCGGCGCCGAACTGTCCCAGAGCGGCATGGACCGGTCCCGCGCCGACTACATGGGCATGCTGGGTACCGTGATGAACTGCCTCGCCCTGCAGGACTTCCTGGAACAGGCCGGCGTCGAGACCCGCGTGCAGAGCGCCATCACCATGGGCCAGGTGGCCGAGGCCTATATCCCGCGCCGCGCCATCCGCCACATGGAAAAGGGCCGCGTCGTGATTTTCGGCGCCGGTGCCGGGCTGCCGTACTTCTCCACCGACACCGTGGCTGCCCAGCGTGCGCTGGAAGTCCACGCCGACGTCGTCCTGATGGCAAAGAGCGGAGTGGACGGCGTCTACACCGCCGACCCCAAGAAGGATCCGGGCGCTGAAAAGCTGGACCGGCTGAGCTACGACGACGCCCTGCGCCGCGACATCCGCGTGATGGACCAGACCGCCATGACCATGTGCAAGGACAACAACCTCACCATGGTGGTGTTCGGCATGGAAGGCGAAGGCAACGTGACCCGGGCGATCCGCGGAGAGCAGCTGGGCACCGTAGTCACCCCCTAGCAACAGCTAGGATGATTTGAGGAAGGCCGGCCCGCAGGGCGGGCCGCAAAGACGGAACGAACCGTGCATTCCGGCCAGCCGGAATGCACCAATTTCTGAGGAGAGACCGTGATCGAAGAGACCTTGCTCGAAGCCGGGGACAAGATGGACAAGGCAGTCGAGGTAGCCAAGGAAGACTTCGCCTCGATCCGGACCGGCCGCGCCACGCCAGGACTCTACAACCGGGTGCTGGTGGACTACTACGGTTCACCCACCCCGCTGCAGCAGCTGGCATCGTTCGCCGTTCCCGACGCGCGGACCATCCTGATCACCCCGTTCGACAAGACGGCCCTCCGCGACATCGAGCGGGCCCTCAGCGACTCCGAGGTGGGCGCCAACCCGTCCAACGACGGCAACGTCATCCGGATCACCATTCCGGAGCTGACCAAGGAACGCCGCAAGGAATACGTCAAAATCGTCAAGGCAAAGGGCGAGGACGCCAAGGTGTCCATCCGGAACATCCGCCGCAAGGCCAAGGAAACCCTGGACAAGCTGGTCAAGGACGGCGAAGCAGGCGAGGACGAGGGTGCGCGCGGCGAGAAGGAACTCGACGCCATGACCAAATCGCACGTTGACGGCATCGACGACCTGCTCAAGCGCAAGGAAGCCGAGCTGCTCGAGGTCTGATGGATCAGGCACAGCAGGCGCCCGGACCCAGGGTCCGGGCCCGGGGGAAGCAGCGCTCCAACCCAACGCCCAAGGCCGGCAGGAATCTTCCGGCCGCCACCGTGGTGGGTCTCGCAATGCTTTTCGCCGTCTTGGGGGGTCTCCTGTTCCTGCCGCTCGGATTTGTGCTGGTCACTACCACCTTCGCGGTGTTCGGTGTCTGGGAGATCTTCCGTGCCCTTGAAGTAAGCGGTACCCGCCTGCCCATCGTTCCAGTGATGGTGGGCACGGTGGGAATGCCGCTGGCCGCCTACTTCGGCGGTCTGGAGAGCCTGCTGTTTGCGCTGTTGGCCAGCAGCGTGGCGGTCCTGCTGTGGCGGACCATTGAGAGCGCCGCCGGATCGGCCCGCAGCATCTTTGCCGGCGTCTTTACGCTGGCCTGGGTGCCGTTCTTCATCAGCTTTGCGATCCTGCCGCTGCACGGGGTGGGCAGCGTGACGCCGGTGGGCCTGTGGCCGGGCGGCGTGATTCCGGCCGGCGCATGGCAGATCGCCACCATGCTCCTGCTGGTCGTTTCCAACGACACCTTCGGCTACCTTGTCGGCGCGTCCTTCGGGAAGCACCCCATGGCGCCCAAGATCAGCCCCAAGAAATCGTGGGAAGGGTTCGCCGGATCCATCGCCGGCGCCATTGCCGTGGGTGTCCTGGCCTGCATTTTCCTGCTGGACAAGCCCTGGTGGGTCGGCGTGGTGCTGGCCGTGGGCATGGTGGCCGCGGCCACCATCGGCGACCTCTCCGAATCCATGGTCAAACGGGAACTCGGCATCAAGGACATGAGCAGCATCCTGCCCGGCCACGGCGGCGTGATGGACCGCCTGGACTCAATCGTCTTCGCCTCGCCGGCAGCGTTTATCCTGTTCACAGCTGTTTCGGGAGCCTGAGGCATCCTGCCCGGCAACAGATCCGCACCTTAGACTGGTGCGGAGCAAAACAGCTGAACAGCACTGAAGGAAGCAAAGTGACAGTGGACATTCAACGGCAGATACCTGCGTCATTTGACCGCGTGCAGCGGAATGAATACGGCTACAACGCCAAGCAGGTGGATGAGTTCCTCCAGCGGGCGCGGGTTTCGTTCGAGAATCCGGGAGCGGCCGGCCAGGCCATCAAGAGCGCCGACGTCCGGGCTGTCTGCTTCGATCCTGTCAAGGGCGGCTACGCCGCGGCCGGTGTGGACGCGGCCCTGGACCGCCTGGAGGACGCCTTCGCACGGCGGGAGCGGGACGAGCTCATCGGCGCCCGCGGCGAGGAGGCCTGGCTCCGCGAAATCGGCAAGCTGTCCGGGCTGCTGCGGGGCAGGTTGCACCGTCGCGACGGTGAGCGGTTCCGCCGGCCCGCAGGCAGCCGGGGCCGGAGCTACAACACCGTGGACGTGGACAACCTGTGCCATGACCTCATCGGCTACCTCGAGGCGGACCAGCCGCTCAGCGTCGACAATGTCCGCCGCGCGGTCTTCCGTCAGGCCAAGGGCAAGGACGGCTACGAAGAAACCCAGGTGGACGCGTTCCTGGATCGCGTGGTCGAACTCATGGCAGCCATCGACTGACAGCTTCTCCTGGCGGCCCGCAACGTCCTTAGCGGTCTGAGTGTCCCTGCCGTTCGGTGGCCAGCGGTCGTTCCGGCGTGTGGAGCCTGGTCATCACCTTCGTGAGCGTCCTCGGCACGCGGCCCTTCGTGGCACGGGAGACCAGGACCATCACGGCGAACGCCGCCGGGACTGTCCAGGCCGCCGGCTGTGCAAGCCACTGCGGCATCGCGGCGCCGGACGCCGCCGGACCGGACAGGGCGCCCGCAACCAGGGCGCCGCCGCACAGCACGCCGCCGGTCACCATCCCGGCGATCGCTCCTGCGTCCGTGAGGCCGCGCCACCAGATCCCCAGCAACAGGGCGGGGCAGATTGTTGAGGCTGTGAACGCGAAGACGAGGCCCACGCTGCCGGCCAGGGCCAGGGAATCGGTCATAAAGGCAAAGCCCAGGGGAACAGTCGCCGAAATCAGCGCGGCCAGGCGGAAGCCGCGGACGCTCCCGCCCAGGACATCCTGGCTGATGACGCCTGCGAGCGAGACCACCAGCCCCGAGGTGGTGGACAGGAACGCCGCGAACGCTCCCGCCACCACGAGTGCTGAGAGCATGTCCCCGGCCGGGCCGCCGATCAGGCGGCCGGGCAGGAGCAGGACCAGCGCATCGGAGCGTTCGCCCTGGGCCAGACCCGGGGCGAACATCCGCCCGAGCAGACCGTACGCGGTGGGAAAGAGATAGAACACGGAGAGCAGCCCCAGCACGATCAACGTGGTGCGGCGGGCCGACTGCCCGTCCGGGTTGGTGTAGAACCGCACCAGGACGTGCGGCAGACCAAGCGTGCCAAAGAGCAGCGCCACCAGCAGCGAGATGTTCTGGTAGGGCCCGTTGGGGGCCAGCCCGGTGGGGTTCGTGTTGGCTTCGGCCAGGGCCGGTGTCCCGTTGCCCGCCAGCACGAGGGCGATGAACACAATGGGCACGGCCAGGGCTGTGAGCTTCAGCCAGTACTGGAAAGCCTGCACAAAAGTGATGGAACGCATCCCGCCCGCCACCACCGTCAGGCACACCACAATGACGACCGCCACGGACCCCACCCAGGACGGCAGTCCGGTGGTGATGCGGATCGTCAGGGCGGCGCCGTGGAGCTGAGGCACAATGTAAAGCCAGCCCACCACCACAACCACCAGGCTGGTCACGCGGCGGACCGCCCGGGAATCCAGCCGCACCTCGGTAAAGTCCGGGAGCGTATAGGCGCCTGATCGCCGCAGCGGAGCGGCAACGAAGAGCAGCAGCATCAGGTATCCCGCGGTGTAACCGATGGGAAACCAAAGCGCATCGGTACCGGACAGCAGGACCAGTCCCGCCACGCCCAGGAAGCTCGCGGCAGAGAGGTACTCGCCGCCGATCGCGGACGCATTCCACCAGGGCCGGACCGTCCGGGACGCCACGTAGAAGTCGCCGGTGGTGCGTGAAATCCGCAATCCGTAAAACCCGATGACGGCGGTGGCCACGGAAACACCAACCAGCGCCGCGATGCCCACCACCGGGTTCACCGCCGCCTCACCTGTCCTCCGCCAGGTCCCGGTACCGGGCCTCGTTGCGGCTGGCCGACCGGATGTAGAGCCACGCGCTGAGGCCGATCACGGGGTAGATCCCGGCACCCAGGAGCAACCAGCCGAAGGGGATGCCCGCGATGGTGGCCTCCGCGAGGCCCGGCACCAGCCCCAGCATGAGGGGAAAAGCCAGCAGGATCAGCAGGAAGCCGGCGGCCACCACCAGGGACAGGCGCAGCTGGGAACGGATCAGGGACCGGACGAACACCTGGCCCACGTCGGATTCCTCGGCGGCCACGCGGGAGTCCATCACCGGTTTGGCCTCGGAGCGCGGCGCCGTCACCTTGACGCGGGTCATGCCTGCGGCCGGATCCGGGTGGCTTCAAGTTTCTCCCGGACCGACGGCAGGTGGCGGCGGCTGATCGGCAGTTCGGCACCTGCCACGGTGACCGTGGGCCGGGCGGCGGCAAGCTTCATGTGGCTGACGTGATTGAGCGCAATGAGGTAGGACCGGTGCGTGCGGAGGAAGCCGGCCTCCGCCCACTGCTGTTCCAGGTCGGCCAGCGGGACCCGGATCAGGTAGCTGGCGTCCGCCGTGTGCAGCCGGGCGTAATCGCCCTGGGCCTGGACGTACGTGACGTCGTCGCGCCGGATCATCCGGGTGGTGCCGCCGAGGTCCACCGTGATCATTTCCGGCGTTGCGGCGCCGTCCTTCATGAGTTCACTGATGCGGCCCACCGACCTGGCCAGGCGCTCGGCGCGCACGGGCTTCAACAGGTAGTCGACGGCGGCGAGTTCGAACGCTTCCAGCGCGCAGTCCTCGTCCGCGGTCACGAAGACCACCGCCGGGGGCTTGCTGCTCCGGGAGATGGCCCGGGCAATGTCCAGGCCGGACAGGGCGGGCATGTGGATGTCCAGGAACACCGCGTCCACCGTCTCGGCATCGAGCACACGGAGGGCCTCTGCGCCGGAAGACGCCCGGTGGATGGCGCCGATCCGGTCGTCCCGGCCAAGCAGGAACGCCAGTTCCTCGACGGCGGGCAGCTCGTCGTCAGCGACGAGGACGTTAATCATGGTTCTAGATTATCCCTGTGTGCCGGATGGCGCTTTCACGCATCGTGGTGGGGCTGCGACTTGGGCACGCGCATGGTGATCAGGGTTCCCTCCCCGGGTGCCGTCTCGATGACCAGGCCGTTGTCTTCGCCGTAGACCTGGCGGAGCCGGGCGTCCACGTTCCGCAGCCCCACATGGTCCCCGTCGCTGTGCCCGGCCAGCATGGACCGCAGCTGTTCGGGATCCATCCCCACGCCGTCGTCCTCGATGGTTACTTCCGCGAACGCCCCGGAATCGTTCGCCGCAATGGTGATGTGGCCCGGACCCTCCTTGGCCTCCAGGCCGTGCCGGACCGCGTTTTCGACGAGGGGCTGCAGGCTGAGGAACGGGATCACGGTACTCAGCACCTCGGGGGCGATCCGCAGGCTTACCTGCACGCGGTCGCCGAACCGGGCGCGTTCCAGCAGCAGGTAGCGGTCGATGCAGCGGAGCTCTTCGGCGAGGGTGGTGAAGTCCCCGTGGCGGCGGAAGGAGTAGCGGGTGAAGTCGGCGAATTCCACCACCAGTTCCCTGGCCCGCACGGGGTCGGTGTTGATGAAGGACGCGATGGCGTTCAGGGAGTTGTAGATGAAGTGCGGGCTGATCTGGGCGCGGAGGGCCCGGACCTCGGCCTCCATCAGGAGGGTGCGGGAGGCATCGAGTTCGGCGAGTTCAACCTGGGCAGCCACCCAGTCGGCCACTTCGCCGGTGGCCCTGACCAGGCCGGCCCCTGCGGACGGCGCAAAAGCCGCCACAACGCCCACCACACGCGCGCCGGCCTTGATGGGGGCAATCACCACTGCGCGTTCGACGTCGGGCGTGATCGGGCCGGAGGCGGTGTCGCCGGCGAGCATCTGCAGCTCGCCCGCCGGGATCACCGCCGTGTGGCCGCCGTCAAGCACCTTGGCGGCGAGGCCCATCAGGGACGGTTTCAGTTCTTCGGCGGCGCCGTCCCAGGCGAGCACCCCCGAGGTGTCGGTGATGGCCAGGGCATCGCAGCCCAGGATGCTGCGGAGCTGCTTGCTCGCTTTCGCCGCGCCCGCGGGGTTCAGGCCGGTGCGCAGGTGCTGGCCGGCCCGGGAGGCCGCGTGCAGGGTCTTGTAGGTGGCCCGTTCCGCGTCGGTGCCGAGCTCCCGGAAGGACCGGAGGACCTTCAGGCCCACTCCGACGACGACGGCGATCGCCATGGCGATCACGGCGATCGCGGCGGCGGTGAACAACGGGGAGTCCGGCATGGTGCCCAGCGTAGCCTGCCCGGCGTAGCCGCGGTGCACCGTTTGGCGCAGCATCAGGACCGCTGAGCGACGGCCCCGCGGGCTTCTCTGGAATGTAAGCACCGTCACGGGGCACAGTGATTGCAGTCACATTGGCTGGGACTGTCTGTGGGGGACAGGGGCAGCAGGTGTGGACGGCAAGTCTCAATGAGGAGGAATGATGGGTAACGATGCCCCAACTCCGGACGCAGCGGCGTCCGTGGACTTCAAGCAAGTCCAGTCGACCAAGCAGTTCCAGGAACTGCGCAAGCGTCACCGCAGCTTTGTCTTTCCGATGGCCGTTGCGTTCCTGCTTTGGTATTTCGCATACGTCCTCCTGGCCGACTATGCGGTCGGCTTCATGTCCACGAAAGTCTGGGGCAACATCAACATCGGGCTGATCCTGGGCCTGCTGCAGTTCGTTTCCACGTTCGCCATCACGGGCTGGTACGTGAGCTACTCCAACCGGCGGCTCGATCCCATCGCGGCAGAAATCCGCCACGAAATCGAGGGCCACGAGTTCGATAAGGAAGGCAACAAAATCAGCGGGGTAACCAAATGACGCTTATGATTCCCGCAGCCGTGGACGTTGCGGACCTCAAGGAAACCACCCTGCTGAACATGGGCATCTTCGGCCTGTTCGTGGCCGTCACCATGATCATCGTGATCAAGGCCAGCCGCAACAACAAGACGGCGGCAGACTACTACGCCGCCGGACGTTCGTTTACCGGCCCGCAGAACGGCACCGCCATCGCCGGCGACTACCTCTCCGCCGCCTCGTTCCTGGGCATCACCGGCGCCATCGCCATCAACGGGTACGACGGCTTTATGTACTCCATCGGCTTCCTGGTCGCCTGGCTGGTCGCCCTGCTGCTGGTCGCCGAGCTGCTCCGCAACACCGGCAAGTTCACCATGGCCGACGTCCTCTCCTTCCGCCTCAAGCAGCGCCCCGTGCGCATCGCGGCAGCCATCTCCACCCTCGCGGTCTGCTTCTTCTACCTCCTGGCGCAGATGGCCGGCGCCGGCAGCCTGATCTCCCTGCTCCTCGGCATCAGCGACTGGGGCGGGCAGGCCCTGGTGATCATCGTCGTCGGCGCCCTGATGATCATGTACGTCCTGATCGGCGGCATGAAGGGCACCACCTGGGTCCAGATCATCAAGGCCATGCTCCTGATTGCCGGTGCGGCCGTCATGACGTTCTGGGTCCTCGCCATCTACGGCTTCAACCTCTCCGACCTCCTGGGCGGCGCGGTGGAAACCTCCGGGAATCCGAACGTCCTCAACCCGGGCCTGCAGTACGGCAAGACCGAAACCTCCAAGCTTGACTTCATGTCCCTGGGCCTGGCCCTCGTGCTCGGAACCGCGGCCCTGCCCCACGTCCTGATGCGCTTCTACACGGTTCCCACCGCCAAGGAAGCCCGCAAGTCCGTGGTCTGGTCCATCTGGCTGATCGGCCTGTTCTACCTGTTCACCCTTGTCCTGGGCTACGGCGCTGCGGCACTGGTCGGCGCTGACACCATCAAGGCTGCCCCGGGCGGCGTGAATTCGGCCGCACCGCTGCTGGCGTTCCACCTCGGCGGGCCGCTGCTGCTCGGCTTCATCTCCGCGGTGGCCTTCGCCACCATCCTGGCCGTCGTCGCAGGCCTCACCATCACCGCGGCGGCATCGTTTGCCCACGACATCTACGCCAGCGTTATCGCCAAGGGGAAGGCCGACGCCGACACCGAGGTCAAGGTGGCGCGGCGCACCGTGGTGGTCATCGGGCTCCTGGCCATTGCCGGCGGCATCTTCGCCAACGGCCAGAACGTGGCGTTCCTTGTGGCCCTCGCCTTCGCGGTAGCGGCATCGGCGAACCTGCCCACCATCGTGTACTCGCTGTTCTGGCGCAAGTTCACCACCCAGGGCGCAATCTGGAGCATGTACGGAGGGCTGGGCTCGGCGATCATCCTGATTGCCCTGTCGCCGGTGGTCTCGGGTGCCAAGACGTCCATGATCCCGGGCGCCAACTTCGCGATCTTCCCGCTGAGCAACCCCGGCATCGTCTCCATCCCGCTCGCGTTCTTCCTGGGCTGGCTCGGTTCGGTGCTGGACAAGAAGCTGGAAGACACCACCAAGCAGGCCGAAATGGAAGTGCGCTCCCTGACCGGCGTAGGTGCCGAGAAGGCCGTGGACCACTAGCCCCTGCGGGTTGAAACGAAAACAGGAGCTTCCGCGAAAACCGCGGGAGCTCCTGTTTTTGTGTCTGAACCTTGTTTTGTGTCTGAAACCCTGGGATCAGGCCTTAGGCCGGAGTTTGATGTTGATCATCTTCATGTCCTTGTTGCCGTCGAAGCGGTAGGCCAGATCCACTTCCTTGCCGTCGCAGCTGATGACCCCGGCGACGTCGGCAGCGTTATTGCCGTTTTCCGTGCTGACCTTGAGGTCGTTGTAGCTCGGTTTGCAGGTACCGTCCAGCTCGAGGCTTTGGACGCCGGCCGCGAATTCTTCCTTCGAGAGCTTGTCCTGCAGGGCCGGGTCGAGGAAGTCGTCGTAGGCGGCATCGGTGTCACCGGCGATGACGAGCTGCGTAAAATCGTCCGCCAGCCCTTTGGCCTTGGCAGTAGCGCCGCCCACGAGGTTAACCAGCAGCGCCACCCCCACGACGGCGAGGAGCACGACTCCGCCGACGATGCCCAGGATGATCCACAGTTTCCTGCGGTTCCTGGCCGGCGGCTGCTGGCCAGGAGCGCCGTAAGGCCCGGGGACGGCAGGGGCGCCGTACGGGGAGCCTTGGTACTGCGGATGCCCGCCCTGCGGCGTTCCGTACTGCGCAGTTCCGTATTGCGGGTGCCCGGCAAGCGGATCCGTGGACGGCGGCGGTCCGTACTGTGGCTGTCCGTGCTGCGGCTGCCCGTAGTCGGGAGTCCCGTAGTGCGGAGTCCCGAAATGCGGAGCGGGCGGCTGCTGGCCGGAGGGCTCATGCGGCGGAAGGGGCGGCTGTCCGGGAACTTCCGGTTGGGGGACGCCCGGCTGCGGGGTGCCTTGCTGCGGCGCGGCGCGCGGCGGGACGGGAGGCGGCTGCTGCCGCCGACGGCCCCCGCCGGGGCCCGGTTCGGCAGGCTGGTACGGTTCCTGAGGATTGCTCAAGATCAAGCCTTTCCGGCAGCCGGCCTGGCCACTGCCTGATTGCACGGGCCGTTCACGGCCGCGATTCATTCAACTGCACCCAGCCTATAACCCCGCGCCCATAGCCCGGGCCCGCGTTACCCCTCGGCGTAGCCCCGCTCGAGCAGCGGCTGGACCCGGAAGGGGATCAGCTCTCCCATGGCGAGGGCGGTGTCCGTCCGGTCCACTCCTTCACAGGCCAGGATCTTGCCGTTGATCCGGAAGAGGTCCTCGGCGTCCAGCGCCACCACCCGCAGCAGGAGGTCGGCCGAACCTGTCAGTCCGTAGCCTTCCAGGATTTCCGGGATGCCGGCGAGATCCACCGCCAGCTGGCCCAGTTTCTGCTGCTGCACATGGACGGAGATGAACGCCATCAGCGGGTATCCAAGTGCGGCCGGACTGATGCGCCGTTCGAAGGACAGGAAGACGTGCTTCTTCTCCAGCTGGGCCAGCCGGGCCTGCACGGTGTTGCGCGAGAGCCCGAGCTTCTGGGCCAGAGCCACCACTGTCCGCTTCGGGTCCTTGGCGAGGGCGGAAAGGAGTCGCGTGTCGGTGCCATCCAAAGCTTGCATAATGCGCAAGATTAGCACGACGGATACCGCACGGGCAGTGCATTCTGCTCAGTATTATCTATGGTGGTTGTACCCAATGAGCATTGTGAGTATCGTCACAATTATCCGGGGCAACGGCGCCCGGGCGGCTGGCGTGCACGGGGATCACGAGTTTCCTGAGCGCCGGTGACACGACGTATGAAGGTTGCGTGCAACTGTGTTTACAGACGAGTTGGGTCAGGGCGGCAACGCCGCCGGTGGCCCGGACAACAGTGCAGGACATCACAGCGGGACGGGCGAGAGCCGGGTCCAACTCATCACCCCGGGGGGTGAACGCGTCAGCCATCCGCAATACGACGCCTGGGTCCGGGATGTCACTGATGAGCAGCTGGGTTCCCTCTATGAGGACATGGTGGTCATCCGGCGGATCGATACCGAAGCCACCGCCCTCCAGCGGCAGGGGGAACTCGGCCTGTGGCCGCCGCTCCTGGGGCAGGAGGCCTCCCAGGTCGGTTCCGCGAGGGCTCTCCGCGACGATGACTTCGTGTTTTCCAGCTACCGCGAGAACGGTGTCGCTTACTGCCGCGGCGTGGACCTGGCCGACATCCTCACGGTGTGGCGGGGCAACGCGTCGTCGGGCTGGGATCCGTACACCGTCAACATGGCCACTCCGCAGATCATCATCGGAGCCCAGACCCTTCATGCCACCGGCTACGCCATGGGCATCCAAAATGACGGCGCAGACTCCGTGGCCATTACGTACTTCGGCGACGGCGCCACCAGCGAGGGTGACGTCAACGAGGCCATGGTCTTCGCCGCCAGCTTCCAGTCCCCGGTGATCTTCTTCTGCCAGAACAACCACTGGGCCATTTCCGAGCCGGTCCGCCTGCAGTCCCACATCAGGATCGCCGACCGTGCTTCCGGGTTCGGGATTCCCAGCGTCCAGGTTGATGGCAACGACGTGCTTGCGGTGATGGCGGCCACCCGCGAGGCAATCGAACGGGCACGCCACGGCGGCGGACCGACGTTCATTGAAGCGGTCACCTACCGGATGGGTCCGCACACGACTGCCGACGACCCCACCCGGTACCGGGATGCCAACGAACTGGAAGACTGGGCGGCCAAGGACCCGATTGCCCGGGTGAAGGGCCTGCTGGAACGCAAGGGACTCCTGACCGAGCAACTCGAGGCCCAGGTGGCTGCCAAGGCCGACGCCGTTGCCCGGGAGCTGCGGGCCGGTTGCATCAACATGCCGGATCCCCAGCCGCTGGACATCTTCAAGCACGTCTACAGCACCCCCAACTCCTGGCTGGACCGCCAGGAGGACCACTACTCCCGTTACCTGGCTTCCTTCGGCGATCCCGAGGGTGCCAACTCTGAAGAAGGTGCTCGCTGATGACCCAGATGACCTTTGCCCGGGCAATTAACTCCGGCCTCCGCAAGTCCCTCGAAAACGACCCCAAGGTCATCCTGATGGGCGAGGACATCGGCACGCTCGGCGGTGTGTTCCGCGTGACCGACGGTCTGCAGAAGGACTTCGGCAAGCACCGCGTGGTGGACACCCCGCTCGCCGAGTCCGCCATCATGGGCACCGCCGTCGGCCTTGCCTACCGCGGCTACCGGCCGGTGGTGGAAATCCAGTTTGACGGGTTCATCTATCCGGCGTTCGACCAGATCGTGTCCCAGGTGGCCAAGCTCCATTACCGTACGCAGGGCCACGTCAAGATGCCCATCACCGTGCGCGTCCCCTTTGGCGGCGGCATCGGTTCCCCGGAGCACCACTCCGAGTCGCCGGAGGCGTACTTCACCCACACGTCCGGCCTCCGCGTGGTCAGCGTCTCCAACCCGCAGGACGCCTACACCATGATCCAGCAGGCGATTGCCAGCGACGATCCCGTGCTGTTCTTCGAGCCGAAGCGCCGCTACCACGACAAGGGCGAAGTGGATGAGTCGATCGATCCCGCCACCGCGCTGTCGATGGAGAAGGCCCGTGTGGTGACCGAGGGCAAGGACGTCACGCTCGTCGCCTACGGCCCGCTGGTCAAGACTGCCAAGGACGCCGCCCTGGCCGCTGCCGACGAAGGCGTGTCGATTGAGGTCATCGACCTGCGGTCGCTGGCGCCCGTGGACTTCGCCACGCTGGAGGCCTCGGTGCGGAAGACGGGACGGCTGGTGATTACGCACGAGGCCGGGCAGTCCGGCGGGCTCGGTGCCGAACTGGCCGCAAGCATCACCGAACGCTGCTTCTACCACCTCGAAGCCGCCCCGGTCCGGATCACCGGCTTCGACGTCCCGTACCCGTATTCGAAACTTGAAATGCATCATCTTCCGGGTCTGGACAGAATCCTTGACGGTGTGGACCGTGCCCTGGGCCGTCCCAACTCCCTCAGCGGGCTGGAAGGATGAGCGCCGCCATGATCAAGGAATTCAGGCTCCCGGACCTCGGCGAAGGGCTGACGGAATCGGAAATCCTCAGCTGGAAAGTGGCTGTGGGCGATACCGTGGCGTTGAACCAGGTCATTGCTGAAGTGGAAACGGCCAAGGCCGTCGTTGAACTGCCGTCACCGTTCGCCGGTGTGATCACCGCCCTCCACGAACAGCCGGGAACCGTGGTGGAAGTAGGTAAGCCGATCGTTTCCTTCGAGGTTGAAGGTGACGACGGCGGGCCGTCCACCGGCGGCGGCCAGGCTCCGGCCGGAGCCGCCAAACGGGAACCCAACCTCGTGGGGTACGGCGCCGTCGTCGAAAGTTCCGGCCGTCCGGCACGGCGCGCCCGTGCGTTCGCTGCGCCGGTCGAAACCGCGGCCCCGGCTGCCCCGGTGGTTGAACCGGTCGAAACCCGGACCCCGGCTGCGCCGGTGGTTGAGCGGGTCGAAACGCCGGCCCCTGCCGAACGCCCGCGGTCCACGCCGCCGGTTCGGAAACTCGCCAAGGACCTTGGCGTAGAGCTCACGGCAGTGACCGGCACCGGCACCGGCGGGCTGATCACACGCGACGACGTGCGGAACTTCGTTGGCGGGGGAGACCTCCCTGCGGCTGCCCGGGCCCTGGCCGGAGCGGGAGAGGGAACCGCCGCCGCGGGCGGGCGCGAAACGCGGACGCCGATCAAGGGGGTCCGCAAGCTCACGGCCGCGGCGATGGTGTCGAGTGCTTTCACGGCACCGCACGCCACGGAATTCCTGACCGTCGACGTCACGCCCACCATGGAGCTGCTGGCGCGGCTCAAGGCAAGCCGGGCCTTTGAAGGCTTCAAGCTGACACCGCTGACGCTCGTGGCCAAGGCGCTGCTGATTGCCCTCCGCCGCCAGCCGTCGCTGAATTCGCGGTGGGACGAAGCGAACCAGGAGATCGTGCAGTTCAACTACGTGAACCTTGGCATCGCCGCGGCCACCCCCCGGGGACTGACCGTGCCGAACATCAAGGACGCCGACCGGATGTCCCTGACTGAGCTGTCCACGGCGCTCACGGCGCTGACCGAGACCGCCCGCGCGGGCAAAACCAGCCCGGCCGAGCTCTCCGGCGGCACCGTCTCCATCACGAACATCGGAGTTTTCGGCATCGATGCCGGCACGCCGATCCTCAACCCGGGCGAAGCGGCCATCCTCGCTATGGGCGCCGTGCGGAAGATGCCCTGGGAATACAAGGATGAAGTGGCCCTCCGCCAGGTCATGACCCTGAGCCTGTCTTTCGACCACAGGCTGGTCGACGGCGAACAGGGGTCACGCTTCCTGGCGGATATCGGGGCAATCCTGGCGGACCCGGGCATGGTCCTGGCCATGGTCTAGTCTGCCGACCTCGGCAAACCGACGCCAGCAAAACTGCCGGCCGCCCCTTCCGAACGGAAGCGGCGGCCGGCAGTTTGATTCTGCGGCTGTCAGCTGAGCGGCTGAGGCGTCGCCGCCACCAGCAGGGCGGCGAGGGCCATGCTTTCCAGCAGGGGGCGGGCCGACTTGACCGCGACCCGCCGGCCATGGCTGCGGACCGAATGCGGTGTCGAGTTGATAAGGCCGAAGGCGGCGTGCGCGCGCATCCGGAGTTCGGCGGTATCGGTGCCCGTGTGCAGTGCCTGCAGCACCTCAACCCACAGCTCCACGTAGTTGCGCTGCAGGGTGCGGACCTCGGCCTGGTCGTCGTCGGAGAGGTTGCTGAAGTCGCGGTCCTGGACCCGGATGACGTCGGGATTGCTCAGGGCGAAGTCCACATGGAACTGCACCAGGCGGGCCAGTGCCGCGGCGGGATCACCGGCGTCTGCAACCACCCGGCGGCCGCCGTCCAGCAGTTCCTGGCTCACGCTGAGCAACAGTGCCCCGAGGACCGCCTGCTTGCCCGCGAAATGGCGGTAGACGGCAGGACCGCTGACCCCTGCCGCGGCACCCAGGTCCTCCAGCGAAACGCGGTTGAAGCCGTTGACGGCAAAAAGGGTGGCAGCGGAGGACAGCAGCGCCTGCCGCCGGCTTTCCTTCGCCTGGCTCCTTTGGGTCATTTGGCTGTTCTGGGTTGTTTGGACCCGCTCGCCCGCCGGGCTGCCGGGACCGCGCTCGATGATCGGCACATTTCCTCCTTGGAACTGCAAATCCTAGCAATGCGGGCGCGTGTTGGACATCACAGTTAATAGAGACTAACCTAAATCTCAGTTATGCGGTACTAACCGAATCGCTCAGGACGGCCTTGCCAGGCGTCCGGGAACGGAAGCAGTCAATGGAGACAATCGCCAGCCTGGTGGACACCGGCAGCGCCGCCTACGCCGCGAACCGCGAGGCCCAGCTGGGGCTGGCCCGCGAGCTAAAGGAACGCCTCGCCACAGCAGCGCTCGGCGGCCCGGAGAAGTCCCGGGAACGCCATGTGGCACGCGGCAAGCTGCTGCCCCGTGAGCGCATCGACCAGTTGCTTGACGACGGCAGCCCCTTCCTCGAGATCGCGCCCCTCGCGGCGAACGGCATGTACAACGATGACTCGCCGGGGGCCGGTGTCATCGCCGGGATCGGCCTGGTGCACGGCCGGCAGGTGCTGGTCATCTCCAACGACGCCACGGTCAAGGGCGGCACGTACTACCCGATGACGGTGAAGAAGCATCTCCGGGCGCAGGAAATCGCCCTGGAGAACCGGCTGCCCTGTATCTACCTCGTGGATTCCGGCGGGGCGTTCCTGCCCAAGCAGGACGAGGTCTTCCCGGACAAGGAGCACTTTGGCCGGATCTTCTTCAACCAGGCGAAGATGTCCGCGGCCAAAATCCCGCAGATCGCCTCCGTGATGGGCTCCTGCACGGCCGGCGGCGCCTACGTCCCGGCCATGAGCGACGAAACCGTGATCGTCCGCAACCAGGGCACCATTTTCCTGGGCGGCCCGCCGCTGGTGAAGGCCGCGATCGGCGAGATCGTCACGGCGGAGGAACTCGGCGGCGGCGACGTCCACTCGAAGATTTCCGGCGTCACTGACCACCTGGCCGAGAACGATGAGCACGCCCTCCAGATCGTCCGTGACATTGTCTCCACCCTGCCGAAGCCGGCCGCGCCCGTCTGGGACGTGGACACCGCCGTCGAGCCCGCGGCTGACCCGGACGAGCTCTACGGAACCGTCCCCACCGACGTGAACGCCCAATACGACGTACGCGAGGTGATCGCGCGGCTGGTGGACGGCAGCCGTTTCCACGAATTCAAGAAGAACTACGGCACCACCCTGGTCACCGGTTTCGCCAAGCTGCACGGACACCCGGTGGGCATCGTGGCCAACAATGGCGTGCTGTTCAGCGAGTCCTCGCTCAAGGGCGCCCACTTCATCGAGCTCTGCGACCAGCGGGGCATCCCGCTGGTCTTCCTGCAGAACCTCTCCGGCTTCATGGTGGGCAAGGACTATGAACAGGGCGGCATCGCCAAGAACGGCGCCAAGATGGTCACCGCCGTCGCCACGGCACGCGTGCCCAAGCTGACAGTGGTGATCGGCGGCTCCTTCGGTGCAGGCAACTACTCCATGTGCGGACGCGCCTATTCGCCGCGGTTCCTCTGGATGTGGCCGGCGTCGCGGATCTCCGTGATGGGCGGCAACCAGGCCTCCGGCGTCCTCGCCACCGTCAAACGCGACCAGTACGAGGCCCGCGGCGAGGAATGGTCGGCCGAGGACGAGGAAGCCTTCAAGGCCCCGATCAAGCAGCAGTACGAGGACCAGGGCAGCCCGTATTACTCCACCGCGCGCCTCTGGGATGACGGCGTCATCGACCCCGCGGACACCCGCACCGTCCTGGGACTGGCGCTCGACGTCGTCTCCCGCACCCCGCTGCCGGAGACCTCCTTCGGCCTTTTCCGGATGTGACAGCCATGACTACTCCTTCAACTCCCCAGCAGCCGGCGCCGGCCGCGAAGCCGCTCTTCGGCACCGTCCTCGTCGCCAACCGCGGCGAGATCGCCTGCCGTGTGATCCGCACCCTCCGCGACCTCGGCATCCGGTCTGTGGCCGTCTACAGCGACGCCGACGCCGGTGCCCGCCACGTGCGCGAAGCCGACGCCGCCGTGCGCATCGGCCCCGCCGCGGCAGCCGAGAGCTACCTCAAGATCGATGCGATCATCCAGGCGTGCCGCGAGAGCGGAGCCGATGCCGTGCACCCGGGCTACGGCTTCCTCAGCGAGAACGTCGACTTCGCCCGCGCCCTGGAGAAGGCGGGCATTACCTTCATCGGCCCCGGCGTTGAATCCCTCAACGTCATGGGGGACAAGATCCGGTCCAAGAACCACGTGTCCGGCTACGGCGTGCCCGTGGTTCCGGGCATCGCAGAGCCGGGCATGACTGACGCGCAGCTGATCGACGCCGCCGCCGGAGTGGGCTTCCCGCTGCTGATCAAGCCGTCCGCAGGCGGCGGCGGCAAGGGCATGCACATCGTGGAGCGCCCCGAGGACCTGGAAGCCACCCTGGCCACCGCCCGCCGGGTCGCAGCCAGCGCTTTCGGTGACGACACCCTGTTCCTGGAACGTCTCGTGACCACGCCGCGCCACATCGAGGTGCAGGTCCTCGCGGACAACCATGGCAACGTCATCCACCTGGGGGAGCGCGAGTGCTCCCTGCAGCGCCGCCACCAGAAGGTCATCGAGGAAGCCCCCTCGCCGCTCCTGGAATCCCTCCCCGACGGCGCCGCCGTCCGTGCGCGGATCGGCGAGGCAGCCTGCAACGCGGCCCGCAGTGTCCACTACAGCGGTGCCGGCACCGTCGAGTTCCTGGTCTCGGACAACGCGCCGGACGAGTTCTTCTTTATGGAGATGAACACGCGACTGCAGGTGGAGCACCCGGTCACCGAAATGGTCACCGGAATCGACCTGGTCGAATGGCAGGTGCGCATCGCCGCCGGCGAGGAACTCACCGTCCGCCAGTCCGACGTCGTTCTCAACGGGCACTCGGTGGAGGCGCGCGTCTACGCCGAAGTCCCGGAACGGAACTTCCTGCCGTCCACCGGGACTGTGCTGCAGCTCGACGAAGTGCCGGGCCCAAGGCAGCGCCCCGGCGCCCCCGCCCGCAACGAAGTCGAGACAGCAGGTGGCCGCATCCGGGTGGACTCGGCCCTGTTGGAGGGGCTGGAGATCTCCTCCAGCTACGACCCCATGGTTTCCAAGGTCATCGCGTGGGGGCAGGACCGCACTGCCGCCCTGGACACCCTGGACCGCGCGCTTGCCGACTACACGGCACTGGGCATCGACACCAACGTCGAATACCTGCGCCTGCTCATCAACGACGCCGACGTCCGCGCCGGGCGCCTCGACACCGGCCTGATCGAACGGAAGATGCCGGACTTCAGCTTCCGGCGCGCGGGCGACGCCGAACTTATTGTCGCCGCCTTGTACGCCCTGGACCAGGCGGAAGAACAGCTCCGGAGCGGACCTGCGGCCGGCCCGTGGCGGCGCCGCAACGGTTGGCGAATCGGCGCCGCGGCGCCGCGGCGGATCAGTCTGGGAACCTCCGACGGCGGCGTCGCCACGGTGGAGGTGAGCCGGCCTGCGGCAGGGGAACCGGCCACTGTGCGCGTGAACGGAGGGCCGCAGCTCACGGCCCTCCTCCAGTACCCGGGTCGCCAACGTCCGGTGCTCACCCTCAACGGCGAAGTCAGCAGGTATGGGCTTGTACCGGTGCACACCGGTCAGCCCGCCCAGAGCTGGCTCGAGCCCGATCCCCGCGTCCTGTCGGAAGTCTTCCTCGGCAACGACGGCTGGTCCTGCCGCCTGGAAATCCTCACCCGCGAAACCCGGCTGGCACGGGTTCTGGCGGCGATCGAACGCGAGGAAGGCGCGGCTGATCCGGCGGTGCGCTCGCCGATGCCAGGCACCGTGGTGTCCGTCTCCGTCAGCAACGGCGACACCGTGCAGGCCGGCCAGGTCCTGGTCTCGGTGGAGGCTATGAAGATGGAGCACCAGCTCGTGGCGCCCCTCGACGGCACGGTCCACATCAGCGCCAGGTCCGGTGACCTGGTCAAGGCAGACCAGGTGCTTGCCACGGTCCACCCCGCCGAACTGCCTACGGCGGAGAACGCAGCCGAGGACGCGGTGGAGGAATCCGTCATCGCCATGGGCGCGGCGGACTAGCACCCCCGCTTCAACACCAAATACATCAAACAGACCCGATTCACAGTTCAGACAAGGAAGTCCCAACATGGCTGATTTTGAGCTCAGCGAGGAATACCAGGACCTCAGCAACACCGTCCGCGAATTCGCCGACGAAGTGGTGGCGCCGGTGTCCGCCAAACACGACGAGGAACACAGCTTCCCGTACGAAGTCGTCAAGCAGATGGCGGACATGGGGCTCTTCGGCCTCCCCTTCCCGGAAGAGTTCGGCGGCATGGGCGGGGACTACTTTGCCCTCGCCCTGGCCCTGGAGCAGCTGGGGCGGGTGGACCAGTCCGTGGCCATCACGCTGGAAGCCGGAGTTTCACTGGGTGCCATGCCCGTGTACCGCTTCGGCACCGACGCCCAGAAGGAGGAGTGGCTGCCGTCGCTGGCCTCGGGCCAGGCGCTCGCCGGCTTCGGCCTGACGGAACCCGAAGCCGGTTCCGACGCGGGCGGAACGAAGACCACAGCCCGGCTCGAAGGGGGTGAGTGGATCATCAACGGCAACAAGGAGTTCATCACCAACTCCGGTACGGACATCACCAAACTGGTCACAGTCACGGCCGTCACCGCAAAACACGAGCGCGGGGACGGCAGCATCAAGAAGGAAATCTCCACCATCCTGGTGCCCACCAGCACACCCGGATTCAAAGCGGAGAAGGCGTACAACAAGGTGGGCTGGAATGCCTCCGACACCCACCCGCTCACGCTCAAGGACGTCCACGTGCCGGAGGCGAACCTCCTCGGCGAGCAGGGCCGCGGCTACGCGAACTTCCTGTCCATCCTGGACGAGGGCCGCATCGCCATCGCCGCCCTGGCCACGGGAGCGGCCCAGGGCTGCGTGGACCTGTCGGTGAAATACGCGAAGGAACGCAGCGCGTTCGGGCAGAACATCGGCAAGTACCAGGCCATCGCATTCAAGATCGCCCGCATGGAAGCCCGGGCCCACACGGCACGGCTTGCCTACTACGACGCCGCGGCACGGATGCTTGCCGGGAAGCCGTTCAAGACGCAGGCGGCCATCGCTAAGATGGTCGCAGGCGAGGCAGCCATGGACAACGCGCGGGACGCCACCCAGGTGTTCGGCGGCTATGGCTTCATCAACGAATTCACCGTGGCGCGCCACTACCGCGACTCCAAGATCCTTGAGGTCGGCGAGGGCACCACGGAGGTCCAGCTGATGCTGATCGCCCGCGAACTCGGCCTTTAGCTTCCCCGTCGGGGAGCCACCAGGGGCCCGAACCAGCGCGTGTAACCAGGAAGGATCGATGATGATTGACAAGGTTGTTGCCAGTGCCGAGGCCGCGGTTGCCGATATCCCCGACGGCGCCTCGCTCGCCGTCGGAGGCTTCGGGCTGTGCGGCATCCCGGTTGCACTGATCGACGCCCTCCACCGGCACGGGACCACGGACCTGGAAACCGTCAGTAACAACTGCGGGGTGGACGACTGGGGGCTGGGCATCCTGCTGAAGGACGGCAGGATCCGCCGCACCGTCAGCTCCTATGTCGGGGAAAACAAGGAGTTCGCCCGCCAGTACCTCTCCGGCGAACTCGAGGTGGTGCTGACCCCGCAGGGGACGCTCGCGGAGAAACTGCGCGCCGGCGGCGCCGGCATCCCGGCGTTCTACACGCCCGCCGGCGTCGGAACCCAGGTGTCCGACGGCGGCCTGCCGCAGAAGTACGACGCCGACGGCAGCATCGCGATCGCCTCCGCGCCCAAGGAAGTCCGCACGTTCAACGGCGCGGACTATGTGCTGGAGGAGTCGCTCACCCCGGATTTCGGACTCGTCCACGCCTGGAAGGGCGACCGGCACGGAAACCTCGTATTCCACGCCACGGCCATGAACTTCAACCCGCTGTGCGCCATGGCCGGCCGGATCACCATCGCCGAGGTGGAGGAACTGGTGGAGCCGGGCGAACTGGATCCCGAACACGTCCACGTTCCCGGCATCTTCGTCCAGCGGGTGGTCCTCGCACCGCAGGGCGAGAAGCGCATCGAAAAGCGGACGGTCGCAGTGTCCGCCGGCGCCGCCGGAGCACCAAAACAGGTAGCAGAGCAGGCAGGAGCATAGCCGTGGAATCGATCAACACGCCGGGCGCCCCGCCCCGCCCCGAAGCCGTCCGCCACGAGTACCGGCCGTCCGCCGTCGGACATCCCGAGGGCACCAGCCCCGAAACGAAAGGCTGGACCCGCAACGAACTGGCCGCCCGGGTGGCCCGCGAACTCCACAACGGGCAGTACGTCAACCTCGGCATCGGGATGCCCACGCTGATCCCCAACTACATCCCGGCGGGTATCGAAGTGGTCCTGCACTCGGAAAACGGCATCCTGGGCGTGGGGCCGTATCCCGCGGAGGACCAGGTGGACCCGGACCTGATCAACGCCGGCAAGGAAACCGTCACCGTGAACAAGGGGGCCGCGTTCTTCGACTCCGCGACCTCCTTCGGCATGATCCGCGGCGGCCATGTGGATGTGGCAGTGCTCGGCGCCATGGAAGTGGCGCAGAACGGCGACCTGGCCAACTGGATGATCCCGGGCAAGATGGTCAAGGGCATGGGCGGCGCCATGGACCTGGTGTTCGGGGCCAAGCGTGTGATCGTGATGATGGAGCACGTGGACCGCAGCGGCAAGCCCAAGATCGTCCAGCAGTGCACGCTGCCGCTGACCGGCAAGGGGTGCGTGGACCGGATCATCACCGACCTCGCCGTGATCGACGTCGTCACCGAAGGCGGTTCCTCCCGCCTGGTGCTGCGCGAACTGGCCCCCAACGTGACAGCCGAGGAAGTCGCCGCGGCCACGGGGGCGGAACTCTTCGAAGAAGACCAGGAACTGACCGTATGACCAGTGCTGAGCCGGAACAGAGTGCTGAGGAGGCTTCGACGGGCTCAACCACCGCCGGCCCGCGCGTCGTCGAACAGCGGGGCCTCTACTTCGAGGAGCTGGAAGAAGGGGTGGTCTACGCGCACCGCCCGGGCCGGACGGTGACCGAGACGGACAACGTCCTCTTCACCACCATGACCATGAACACCCAGGCCCTGCACCTCGACGCCGCCTGGAGCGCCGGGCAGCCGTTCGGGCAGCGGCTGATGAACTCGATGTTTACGCTGGCCACCGTGGTGGGGCAGTCCGTCCCGCAGCTGACCCAGGGAACCATCATTGCCCAGCTGGGACTGACCGACGTCTCGTTCCCGCACCCGCTGTACCACGGCGACACCCTGTACACGGAGACGGTCATCACCGGCAAACGCCTGTCCTCGTCCCGTCCCGGGCAGGGAATCGTGACTATGCGGCACACCGGCCGGAACCAGGACGGCGTGGTGGTGGCGCTGGCCTCGCGCAGCTGCCTGATGTGGACGCGCGAGGCGCACGAAGCCGCCGAAAAGAGGACAATCTAAGCATGACTTTCCTGATGGGTCCCGCCCTGCTCTTCTGCCCTGCCGACCGTCCCGAGCGCTACCAAAAGGCCGCAGAGCGTTCCGACGCCGTGATCGTGGACCTGGAAGACGCCGTCGCCCCTGCCGACAAGCAGCGCGCCCGCGGCGCCATCCTCGCCCAGCTCGGCGCCACCGGCGACGTCCCGGAACTGGATCCCAGCCGGACGATCATCCGGATCAACCCGGCCGGCACGGAGGAGTTCGAAAAGGACCTGCACTGCCTCAAGCACACCCCGTACCGGCATGTGATGCTCGCCAAGGCCGAGAACGCCGGCCAGCTGAAGGCGCTGGAGGGCTACAGCGTGATTGCGCTCTGCGAGACGGCCGCCGGAATCATCAACGCCGCCGCCATCGCCGCCGAACCCAACGTGGTGGGCCTGATGTGGGGTGCCGAGGACCTGCTCGCATCGCTCGGCGGTACCTCCAGCAGGAACGACGACGGCGGGTACCGGGCAGTGGCGCTGCACGCCAGGTCAACAGTGCTGCTTGCGGCGGGGGCCTTCGGCAAGGAGGCCATCGACGCGGTGTACGTCAACATTCCGGACCTGGACGGGCTGGCAGCCGAGTCACGCGACGCCGTCGCCTCGGGGTTCGGGTCCAAGGCCTGCATCCACCCCAGCCAGGTTGCCGTGGTCCGGGGCGCCTACGCTCCCGCGGAATCCGACGTCGCAGCCGCCAAGGAACTCCTCGAGGCCGCCGCCGCCGCCGGGAGCGGCGTGTTCCAGTTCAACGGAAAAATGATCGACGGCCCCATCCTGAAGCACGCGGAATCCACCCTGCGGCGCGCCGTCCGCTAGGAACGCCCCGCAAAGCGCAAAGCGCAAAGCCACAGGCCGGGAGTCGTTGGACTCCCGGCCTGTGGCTTTCCATGATGCTCCGGCCCGATAGAGCCGCAGGGTGCTAGCCGGCCTTCACCGCCAGCACCGGGCAGTCCGCCTCGAGCAGGATCCGCTGGGACGTGCTCCCCAGGATCAGTTTGCCCACCGGGGTGCGGCGGCGCAGCCCGATCACAATCAGGTCGGCGTTGTGCTCCTCCGCGGCGTCCAGTACCTCCGCGGCCGCATCGTGCCCGCGGACCGGCTGCTTGATCACGTGGTCAATGCCCTGCGTCGCGAGCCGGTCCTCGATGCTCTGGATCTCGGGCTCCTGTGCGTACCGGTTATCCACCAGCGCATCACCCTTGGACGAGTTGATGACCAGCAGCCTGCTGTTGCTCTTCCGCGCCTCGGCGATGGCCTGGGCCAGTGCCGCTTCGCCCTCGGGGGTCGGGACGTATCCCACCACGATCGTCATGGTTGCTCCTTGTTTCTGCTGGATGGTTCTGCTGAGTGCGGGTAAGGGGCGGGCAAAACGCCCGGCGGCTGTTCAGTCGCTGTAGTCGGCTGCGCCGGAGTTGGCGGGAAGCAGCGGGCGGCGCCCCGGGCGGGCCTTGCGCCAGAGCCGCATCAGCAGCGGCCAGAGGAGGATGACTGCCACGATGACGTAGATGCCGACGGCGATCGGCTCGCTCCACAGCCCGGCCGGATTGCCGGCGCTGAGCTGGAGGGTCTTGCGGAGCTGCCCCTCGAGCCGCGGCCCCAGGATTACGCCCAGGATCAGCGGCAACACGGGGAGTCCGAAGCGCCTCATCATGAAGCCCAGCGCACCAAGCACCAGCAGGATGACCAGGTCGAACGCCTGCAGGTTCACCGAGTAGGCGCCCAGCGTGGCGAAGAACAGGATCCCGGCGTACAGGTACGGCCGCGGGAGCTGGAGGAGCTTCGCCCACAGCGGCGCCAGCGGAAGGTTGATGATCAGGAGCAGCAGGTTGCCGATGAACAGGCTGGCAATCAGTGCCCAGACCAGCGGTCCCTGGCTCGCGAACAGCTGCGGACCGGGCTGGATGCCGTAGGACGTGAATGCTGCCAGCATGACGGCGGCAGTCGCGTTGGTGGGCAGGCCCAGGGCGAGCATGGGGGTCAGCGTGCCCGCAGCCGCGGCGTTGTTCGCCGCTTCCGGCCCGGCAACTCCTTCGATGGCGCCGTGGCCGAATTCCTCCGGGTGCTTGGAGAGCCTTTTCTCCGTGACGTAGGAGAGGAACGTGGGGATCTCGGCGCCGCCGGCGGGGAGTGCTCCGAACGGGAAGCCGAAGGCTGTACCGCGGAGCCACGGCTTCCAGGACCGCTTCCAGTCCTGCTTGCCCATCCACGGGCGTCCCACCGGAATGACGTGCAGGGGCGTGCGGCGCAGGTGCGCGGCCACCCACAGGGCTTCACCGACGGCGAAGATGGCCACGGCCACCACCACGATGTCCAGGCCGTCCGCCAGGAGCGGCATGCCGAAGGTGAGGCGTTGCTGGCCGGTGACCGAATCCATGCCCACCAGGCCGATCGCCAGGCCCAGGCCCAGGGCCGCGAAACCGCGCAACCGGGAAGAACCCAGCACGGCGGTGACGGCCAGCAGGGCGAGCACCATGATCGCGAAGTAGCTGGGGGAGCCCAGGCTGACGGCGAACTGGACCACGATCGGCGCGCAGACGGCGAGCAGCGTGGTGCCGATGGTGCCGGCAACAAATGAACCGATGGCGGCGGTGGCCAAAGCCTGGGCCGCCCTGCCGGCTTTTGCCATCTTGTTGCCTTCGATGGCGGTGACCACCGACGAAGACTCACCGGGCGTGTTGAGCAGGATGGACGTGGTGGAGCCGCCGTACATGCCGCCGTAGTAGATGCCCGCGAACATGATGAAGGCGCTGGTGGGCTCCAGGGCATACGTGACCGGGAGCAACAGGGCCACGGTCATTGCCGGGCCGAGGCCCGGGAGGACACCCACGGCCGTACCGAGGACCACGCCGATGACGGCGTAGAGGAAATTCATGGGGGTCAGCGCGGTGGCGAAACCATCCATGAGGGAGGAGAAGACGTCCATTAGAGAATCCCTTCCAGCAGGCCGGCGGGCAGTGCGATGCCGAGGCCCAGGAAAAAGCCGTAGAAGGTCAGGATGGACAGGGCCAGGGAGATGAGGCCGTCACGGACATAGTGCCGTCCGCCGAGGGCCCACACGCTGCCCCAGAACAGCACGGTTCCGGAGATCACCCAGCCGGCCCAGTCGATGAGCAGGATATTCGCGATGAAGGCGCCCACCAGGGGGAGTACCGTCTTCCAGTCGGCGGGGTGGGCCAGGTCAACGTCCTCGCCGCCTTCCGCCTCGCCCTTGCCGCCGCGCAGCACGTTCACTGCCAGGAGCACGGCGCAGACGACGAGCAGGCCGGCCACGATGAAGGGGACTGTCCTGGGACCCACGGGGTCCGACTTGGAATAGGGTGTCGCCAGGCCGTTGGCGTCGAGGAACACCATCACCCCGGCCGCCCCGAGCAGGAGGGCGACCCCCAGCTCGGAGCGGCCTTTGAGCCGTGAGGCCAGCGTTGGTGAAGAGCTCACGCCAGGCCAAGCTTCGTGAGGACGTCCGCCACCCGCTTGTCCTGCTCGGTCAGGAAGGTCTTGAATTCGTCACCGGTGACGAAAGCGTCGGTCCAGCTGTGCGTCTTCAGCGTCTCCTTCCAGGCCTCGGTACCGTGCATCTTCTCGAGGGCTGCGATGAGGGTTGCCTTGTCGGCGTCGCTGATTCCCGGAGGGGCAACGATGCCGCGCCAGTTGGTGAACACCAGGTCGATGTTGGATTCCTTCAGCGTGGGGGCGTCAACGCCGTCCAGCCGCTCCGCGCCGCTGGTGGCGAGCACACGGACTTCGCCCGATTCAATCTGCTTGAGGTACTCACCGGCGCCGGAGGCCGCGAAGCCGAGCTTGTTGCCGAGGATGGCCGGGAGAAGGTCTCCGCCGCCGTCGTAGGAAACAAAGTTGACCTTGGTGGCGTCGATTCCCACTGCGCCTGCGAGCTGCATGGGCAGCAGGTGGTCGGGGCCGCCGGGGGAGGAGCCGCCGCCGACAGCGATGGAGCCGGGATCGGCCTTCCACGCCTTCACGAGGTCGTCGATGGTTTTGTACGGCGAGTCCTTGCTGACCATGATGGCGCCGGGCTCTTCAATGAGCTTGGCCAGCGGAGTGGTGTCCGTCAGCTTCGATGCTGACTTGTTGGTGTAGCTGGCGCCCACCACGCCCAGGCCCATCAGCATGGTGAGGTCGCCGTTGCCCTTTTCGTTGACCACGCGGGCCAGGCCCACGGTTCCGCCGGCGCCGGCGAGGTTGAAGACTTCGGTGTTGGTGGCGATCTTCTCGTCGTCGAGAACCTTCGCGGCTGCGCGGGCGGTGGTGTCATAGCCGCCGCCGGGCGTGTTGGGGACGAGGATCTGCAGCCCGGTGACGGGGCCGGCGGCAGCGCTGGAGCTGCCGCTCGTGGAGCTCTTGCCGGTGGCACCGCAACCGGTGGCCATCAGGGCGATGCCGGCGGCGACGGCGGCAATGCGCAATGCGCGGATCTGGCGCATGGTGTTCCTCTTCTCAGTAAAGTTCTTGGTCAAGCTGGTCAGCAAAACTGACTGGTGCATTTGATGCTAGGTGCGGAAGTGAGCGGCATCACTCTTGTGTACGCAGAGAAAGTTAAGTTCATTTCGTTCACGTTTCCGGCGCTCAACCGGAGCTCCTGCCAGTCTCACGGCGGGGCGGGCCGCGCATCCGCCCGGCAGGGCGCGCTGGGGTATAGTTCCGGTACCCACCCACCAGAGGAAAGAACCACAGTGACTCGACGAAGAGGAATGTCCCTCGCCGGGCAATATCTGGTCCTCCAGCTGCTGATTGTCCTGGCCGTCCTCGTCGCCGTCGTCGCGATCTCCCTCGCCCAGTCCGCAGCAGCGTTTGAGCGGATCGAGGGGCGCCGTGCCCTGTCCGCCGCTGAAGCGCTGGGCAGCAATCCCGCCGTCAGGGCGTTGCTTCCCTCCGCCGAACCGCGCGGCAGTGCGGCCCTGTCCGCGGTCGCGGAGTCGGTCCGCACAGTGTCCGGGTCCGCGCAGGTGGCGCTCGCCCGGACTGACCGTACCGTGGTGGCGTCGTCGGATCCCGGACTTCTCGGCCGTCCGCTGGAACTTGGCCCGAGCAGGGTGATGGAGGGCCGCGCCTGGACGGGCGTGGTGGGCGGAACAGCCACCCCGGTCCTTTCGGCCCACGTACCGGTCCTTGATGATTCCGGGAAAATGATCGGCATCGCGTCCATCAGCCGGAACTACCCGTCCACGTGGGAGCGGCTGGGGGACGCGGTGCCCAACCTGCTGACCTACCTTGGAGTGGCCAGCGTCCTGGGGGTTGCCGGCTCCCTGCTGCTGGCCCGCAGGGTCAAGCGGCAGACCCTTGGCATGGAGCCCAGCGAAATCTCGGGCCTGGTGGAGAACCGCGAGGCGATGCTGCACGGACTGAAGGAGGGGGTGGTGGCGCTGGACCTCCACGGCCGGATCACGGTGGCCAACGACAGTGCCCGGGCGCTGCTGGGCCTGCCCGCGGACTGCGTGGGCAAGGACCTTGCCGGCCTGCCCGTTGAACCTGCGCTCAAGGAAGTGTTGACAGGCGAGCAGCCCGGACAGGACCAGATGGTGCTGGTGGGGGAGCGCCTCGTGGTGCTCAACCGGGTGCCCATCCGGTCCAGGGGCCGCGTGATGGGTTCGGTTGCCACCTTGCGCGACCGGACGGAGCTCTCATCCCTGGAACGCGAGCTCGGGGCAACGCGTACTGCCACGGACACGCTCCGGGCGCAGGCCCACGAATTCGCCAACCAGCTGCACGTGATCTCGGGCCTGATCCAGATCGGCGAGTACGATTCCGTGGTGCAGTTCGTCAACGGCGTCACCGTGGACCGGACACGCCTCAACGACGACGTGACCAGCCGCATCCAGGACCCGGCGCTCGCCGCCCTGCTGATCGCCAAATCCAGCCTCGCAGCGGAGCGTGGCGTGCCATTGCAGCTGGATCCCGGTTCGGTGCTGGCGCCGGTGGGCGATGAGCTTTCCCGGGACCTGGCCACGGTGGTGGGGAACCTCGTGGACAACGCTCTCGACGCCGTCACGGGAGTCGCCGAAGGGGCCGTCCGGGTCCGCGTTGAGGACACTCCCGAGGAAGTGGTGGTGACGGTCCGGGACACCGGCCCCGGCATTGACGGGGCAGCGGCCGATGAGATTTTCCGGCAGGGGTTCAGCACCAAGAAGCCCGGCCCGGCCGGCGGCCGGGGCTTTGGCCTGGCGCTCTCGCGCGTCGTCTGCCGGCGGAGCGGCGGCGAACTTACGGTGGCCAACGACGGCGGGGCCGTGTTCACCGCACGGCTCAAGCGGGCGCCGTTGAAACGGACGCCCGCACAAGGGGTGCCGGCTACGGGAAGGGTGGCCGGGCCATGATCAACGTCCTGATCGTCGACGACGACTTTATGGTGGCCAAAGTCCACGCCGGGTTCATCCAGCGCACGCCGGGATTCGCCGTCGTCGGAGTTGCGCACACCGGAGCCCAGGCCATGGCGGAGACCGCCCGGCTGCAGCCCGACCTGGTCCTCCTGGACATCCACCTGCCCGACATCAACGGCCTGGACCTCATGGCCAGGCTGCGGGAAGCGGCGCCGGAACTGGACGTGCTGGTGATCAGCGCCGCCCGCGAGGTGGAGACCGTCCGCCGCGCCCTGCGTGGCGGGATTGTCCACTACCTGATCAAACCTTTTTCGCAGGCGGACCTGCAGGAACGGCTGGAGCACTACCGCAGCGCCTACCAGGGACTCGACCTGTCCAAGGACGTGGCCGAGCAATCGGACGTCAACCGGGTCTTCGGGCTGGAAAGCGCGGAACGCGCCGAACGGACGGAACCGCGCCTGCCCAAGGGCTGCAGCCCGGAAACCCTCAGCCGTGTGGTCGCTGTGCTCGAGTCCGCCGGGGCGGACTTTTCGGCCGCCGAAGTCGCGGACCTGCTGGGCACATCGCGGGTCAGCGCCCGCCGGTATCTGGAATACCTCCACGACGAGGCGAGGGTCGACGTCCGCCTCAAGTACGGTGCCGGCCGTCCGGAGCGCCGTTACGCACTCAAGTCAGCGTGACCCCGGCGGCAGGGACAGCGGCGGAATGGCCTCGTAGAGCAGGGTCCTGATCCATCGCTGGCCCGTTTCGCGGTATTCCGCCCGGGTCGCGAAGCGGTACAGGTAGCTGTGGACGCGCACCCAACGCGGGCGGGCGCCGTCGAACGGGTCCTTGCGCAGGAGCCGCAGGACAGCTCCGTCGGCTTCGAGCAGCTTGGCCAGGAAGGCGTAGAACCACTCCTCGTGGACGGTGCGCAGGGGCAGGAACCACATCAGCCAGTCCAGCCGGAGGTGGTACGGAGCCCACTGGCGCGGCAGCCGGCGGACATCGCCCGGCTTCCCGCGGAAACCGTACTCGCGCCAGTCTGAACCGTCGTCCGGTTCGTCGTCGAGCGTGCCTTCCACCACAATCTCGATCCGCAGTTTGGTCACCGTGCCGAACGCCCCGTAGGTGTTGACCAGCTGCCACCGGTTGAAGCTGGCGTTCATCAGCTGCCGGTGCTGTAGCAGGTTCCGGACCGGCCAGTAGCTGAGCACCAGCAGAAGCACCGTTACGGCAAGCACGACGGCGAGCCACCACACCGGGGTCCGCGCACCGCCGTCGGCGGCACCGTAGGTGTGCCAGTCCAGCGGAATGACGGGGAGCACGGCGTGCGCCACCGGATCGCTCACTGCGGCGAAAGCCAGCAGGATTGCCATCCAGTTCAGCCAGGCGAAGTTTCCGCTGGCCACGAGCCACAGCTGGGTGAAGACGATGATGCCCGCGGCGATGCCGGCCAGCGGTTGCGGGGCGAAGAGGAAGAACGGCACCACCAGCTGCGCGAAGTGATTGCCCAGGACCTCCATCCGGTGCAGGGGCCTGGGGAGGAGGTGCGCCTGCCGGCTCAACGGACCGGGCATCGGCTGGGTCTCATGGTGGTAGTACAGGGCGGTCAGGTCGCGCCACTCGCTGCCGCCGCGGATTTTGATCATGCCGGCGCCGAACTCGAGCCGGAACAGCAGCCACACCAGCAGGATCAGGATGGTCCGGGGCGGCGGTGTCTGGTCCGAGCCAAGGAAGGCCACCGTGAAGCCGGCCTCCAGGAGCAGCATCTCCCAGCCGAAACCGTAAAAGGTCTGTCCCACGTTGACGATCGACATGTACAGCAGCCACAGTGCCAGGAAGGCGATCATCGGCAGCCAGGGCGGTCCCAGCTGCGGAAGTCCCAGGACGAGCGTGGCCGAAACGGCCATGCCGCACCAGCAGACGAGCCGCAGGAGGCGGTCCGAGTAGCGCCACAGGAACAGGCTGGGCCGGCGGCGCCGCCGGAAGCTGTCCAGGTAGTCGGGGACCGGGAGCAGCCCGCGCTCGCCGAGCAGCGCCGGGAACTGGTTGCGGCAGGAGAGGAACGCCACAAGGAAGATCGTCGCGACGCCGCGCTGCAGCACCTGCCGGGCAAATTCATACTCCGGCGCGTCGAACCATGCGGCCCACTCCACGCTGTTCACGTTACGCCTGCCGCGCACGGCGTCAATGACCCCCGGTACCTGCCCGCCGGAACGTCCGCCGGAGCGTCCGGCGGCGGCGGGACGGCCTGCGTGCGGGATACTTAACGGATGCAGCCACGCAGAATCGTTCTCCTCGGATCCACCGGTTCCATCGGCACCCAGGCGATTGACGTCGTCGACGGCGCCCCGCACCTTTTCGAGGTTGTGGCACTGAGTGCAGGCGGCGGGAACCTGGACCTCCTTGCCCGCCAGGCGGTCCATACGAAGGCCAGGGCCGTCGGTACGGCCAGCGGCGATGCGTCCGCCTTGCAGGAACTGATCGACGACGCCGCCCGCGCGGCCGGGGTGACCGGCTACCGCCCGGAGATCATCACCGGCCCGGACGCCTCCACCAGGATTGCGGAAATCGGGGCCGACGTGGTGCTCAACGGCATCACCGGCTCGATCGGCCTGGCGCCAACGCTGGCGGCCTTGAAGTCCGGCGCCACGCTGGCGCTTGCCAACAAGGAGTCGCTGATCGTGGGTGGCGCCCTCGTGAAGGCTGCCGCCCGGGAAGGCCAGATCGTCCCGGTCGATTCAGAGCATTCGGCCATCGCGCAGTGCCTCCGGTCCGGGACAGCCGACGAGGTGGACCGGCTCATCCTGACGGCCTCCGGCGGACCCTTCCGCGGCAGGACCCGCGAGGAGCTCCACAACGTCTCGCCGCAGGATGCCCTGGCGCACCCCACCTGGGACATGGGCCTGATGGTCACCACCAACTCCGCCAGCCTGGTGAACAAGGGCCTCGAGGTGATCGAGGCGCACCTGCTGTTCGACATCCCGCTGGACCGCATCGACGTGGTGGTGCATCCGCAGTCCGTGGTCCATTCCATGGTGCAGTTCGTGGACGGCTCCATCATCGCCCAGGCCTCGCCGCCGGACATGCGCCTTCCCATCGCCCTCGGGCTGGGCTGGCCGGACCGGGTGCCGAAGGCAGCCGCGGCGTGCGACTGGACCCAGGCGACCAGCTGGACGTTTGAACCGCTGGACACTGAAGCATTCCCCGCCGTTGGCCTGGCCAAGGACGCCGCCAAGCAGGGGAGCACCTACCCGGCCGTGTTCAACGCCGCCAATGAAGAGGCCGTGATGGCCTTCCACGCCGGCCGGATCCGGTTTACCGACATTGTGGATACCATCGAAGCGGTGCTCAGCGAACACCCAGGATCTTCCGGGCTGACAGTGGAGTCCGTACTGGATGCTGAAGCGTGGGCACGAGCGCGCACCCACGAACGTTTAGCAGTGAGCAGTCTCTAGGAAGCAGCAGATCTCAGCATGAGTCCCGTCATTCTCTTTATCCTCGGTGTCGTCTTTGTGGCGATCGGCATCGCAGTCTCCATCGCGCTGCACGAGGTGGGCCACCTCGTTCCGGCCAAGCTGTTCAAGGTGCGGGTCACCAAGTACATGATCGGCTTCGGCCCCACCCTGTGGTCCAAGCGCAAGGGGGAGACCGAGTACGGCATCAAGGCGATCCCGCTGGGCGGCTACGTGTCCATGATCGGCATGTACCCGCCGAACAAGGACGACGGCACGGTGCGTCCCTCCAGCACCGGCATGTTCCAGACCCTCGCCACCGAGGCGCGCTCCATGGCCCACGAGGAAGTGGGACCCGGCGATGAGAAGCGGGTCTTCTACCGGCTGCCGGTGTGGAAGAAGGTCATCGTGATGCTGGGCGGCCCTGCCATGAACCTGCTGATCGGGGTGGCGCTGACGGCCGTGCTCCTGATGGGCTTCGGGATCAGCACCCCCACCACCACCATCGCGGACGTCTCCAAATGCCAGGTCAAGGCCGGGGAAACGGTGGACCCGGATTCCGCCGACTGCAAGCTCACTCCAGCAGCTGCGGCGCAGCTCAAGCCCAACGACACCATCACCTCCTTCGACGGCAAGGCGGTGACCAGCTGGGAGGAACTGACAGGCTGGATCCGCGCCTCCGCGGGACGGGAAGTCAGCATCACGGTGGTACGCGACGGTTCGCCCGTCACCACCACTGTGACGCCGGTGCTCTCGGCGCGGCCGGTCATCGGCGCCGACGGGCGGCAGGCCGCCGATTCGAACGGGACCCTGCAGTACCAGGAAGTCGGTTTCCTGGGGATCGGTGCCCAGACCGCCCTGGTGGCCCAGCCGGCGTCGTCCGTGCTGCCCATGGCGGGGGAAAACATCCAGCAGGTTGCCGGCGTCGTCCTGAACCTCCCCGCACGGGTGGTGGGCGTTGCCAAGGCGGCCTTCAGCGAAGAGCCCCGCGATCCCAACGGGCCCATCAGCGTTGTTGGTGTGGGCCGCGTGGCCGGTGAAGTTGCCGCCATGGAGCAGGTTCCGCTGCAGTCCAGGCTGGCCGCCCTGGTGGGATTGCTGGCCGGACTGAACTTCGCGCTCGCGGTGTTCAACCTGGTCCCGCTGCTGCCCTTGGACGGCGGCCATGTTGCCGGCGCGCTGTATGAAGGAGCCCGACGGCGGCTGGCCAAGCTGTTCGGCCGGCCGGACCCCGGGGCGTTCGATATCGCCAAGCTCCTGCCCGTGACCTACGTCGTGGCTGCCCTGCTGATGGGCATGAGTGCCCTCCTGATCTACGCGGACATCGTCAAGCCCGTCAACCTGTTTGGCTAATCAGCCCATTCCGGCTTGGATTCCATAATCAGCTCTTTTTGACTGATGTTAATAAATCAGCCGAAAACGATTGATGTTTGGAAATCAGTCGATTATGTTTGCGGTATGTACGTTCTCACCATCGACCAGCGCGGCAGCACCGGGGACCGGGACCGCGTTCCCGGCCTGCTTGCCGAGCTCCACCGGAAGTCCACAGCCGGCCGGTTCGAACGTTCCGTCGGCGACGAAGTCCAGGGGGTGGTGGAAAAGCCTGCGGAAGTGGTGGACATCGCCCTTCATTGCCTGCGCAGCGGCCAGTGGTACGTGGGAATCGGAGTGGGGGCAGTTGACCTCCCGTTGCCGGCCAGCCCGCGGGAAGGATCCGGTGCGGCGTTCGTCGCCGCCCGGCTGGCAGTGGAAAAAGCCAAGTCCGCCGCCGCCCATGTTCCCTTGTCCGTGATTCCCGGCGGGCTGCGCCGCGGCGGTGCGGCGCCCCCGGAGGCAGGAACCGGCATCAGGGCCTGCGCGAACGCCGAGGCAGTCCTCCGGCTGATTGGCCGGCTGGTGCAGGACCGCACGGAGGCCCAGTGGAAAGTGGTGGACACCCTCCGCGCACTGCAGCAGGACGCGTCAGTCAGGCACGGCAGCCAGAAGCTGGCCGCAGCAAAACTCGGAATCACGGAGCAGTCGGTGAGCCGCGCCGTCCTGAGGTCCGGCTGGCAGGAAGAATGGGCGGCGAGGCCCGCCGCAGAGATGCTCCTGGCCGTGGCCCATGACGCCGTGCTGGAAGGAAACAGGTGAACGCCCTCTGGATTACCCTCGCCCTGCTGACGGCTGGTTTCGCCGGCTGGCCTGTCACCGCGCTGGTGTTCCGGTTGGCCCGGACCATCGACGACAAGGCGGACGCGGCCACGGCGGCAGAAGACCGCGCCGCCCGGGACCGTGCCGCCGACGAAGCTGCCAACGACCCCGCCGCCGATGTCACAGTGGACCGGGCCGCCGCGGACAGTGAATCAGCGGGCCGGGAAGCCGTCGACGGCGAGATCACCGTAGCCGGAGACGTGGCCGCAGACGCTGCCGGAAAGGTGCCTGCAGCGGCGGGCGCTCCGCCGGCACCAACCACACGGATCCTGCGCGGAGGAGCCATCATCGGCGTCCTGGAACGGCTGGCTGTGTGCCTGGCCATCCTGACGGGGCAGCCCGTGGCGATCGCCTACGTCGTGGCCATCAAGGGTCTGGGGCGCTTCGCGGAACTGAAAGAGACTCCTGTTGCTGCAGAGAGGTTCATCATCGGAACGCTGTCATCCATGCTGTGGGCCGCCGGAGTCGCTGCCCTCGTCAAGATCCTCTTCCTTAGCTGAACCGGATACATACTCCGGCGGGCAGGGCGATAGGGTATCCGTATGACTGTTTTTGCTGTTGAGTACGTATACGCCGCTGAGTCCACCGAAGCACGGAACGCCGCCCGCCCGGCACACCGGGAATGGACCGCTGCCCTTGCCGGTGAAGGCGCACTCCTGGCCAGCGGGCCTTACGGCGACGGAGCCGGTGCCCTGCTGATCTTCAAGGCCGCCGACGAAAACGCGCTGAACGGGATCCTCAAGCAGGATCCTTTCGCTGCCGCCCAGGTCATTGCGGGCACGCGCACCACGGAATGGAACCCGGTGACCGGCCTGCTGGCCGAGCACGCCGCTTAACCCGCCGGAACCACCCCACCATCGATACTTCGACCTAAATAGGAGTCCACGTGACCTCGGTCAGCCTGGGAATGCCGTCAGCACCGCCACCCGTCCTCGCACCCCGCAGGAAAACCCGCCAGATCAAGGTGGGCTCGGTGGGCGTCGGCTCGGATTCGCCCATCAGCGTGCAGTCGATGACCACCACGCCCACCACGGACATCAACGCCACGCTGCAGCAGATTGCTGAGCTGACGGCCTCGGGCTGCGACATCGTGCGCGTGGCCTGCCCGTCAGCGGACGACGCCGAGGCGCTGCCGATCATCGCGCGGAAGTCCCAGATCCCCGTCATCGCGGACATCCACTTCCAGCCCAAGTACGTCTTCGCCGCCATCGAAGCGGGTTGCGCGGCGGTTCGCGTCAACCCCGGCAATATCCGCAAGTTCGATGACCAGGTCAAGGAAATTGCCCGTGCCGCCAAGGACCACGGCACGTCCATCCGGATCGGCGTCAATGCCGGATCGCTGGAGCCCGGAATCCTCAAGAAGTACGGCAAGGCAACTCCCGAGGCTTTGGTGGAGTCGGCTGTCTGGGAGGCATCGCTGTTCGAGGAGCACGGCTTCCACGACTTCAAGATCTCCGTGAAGCACAACGACCCCGTGATCATGGTTGCCGCGTACGAGATGCTGGCCGAGCAGGGCGACTGGCCCCTTCACCTGGGCGTCACCGAAGCCGGGCCTGCCTTCCAGGGCACCATCAAGTCCGCCACGGCCTTCGGCGCCCTCCTGTCCCGGGGAATCGGCGACACCATCCGTGTTTCCCTTTCGGCTCCTCCGGTCGAGGAAATCAAGGTGGGCAACCAGATCCTGCAGTCGCTGAACCTGCGTCCCCGCAAGCTCGAAATTGTTTCCTGCCCCTCCTGCGGCCGCGCCCAGGTGGATGTGTACACGTTGGCCGAGCAGGTGACGGCCGGCCTGGAAGGGATGGAGATCCCGCTGCGTGTTGCCGTGATGGGCTGCGTCGTCAACGGACCGGGCGAGGCCCGCGAAGCTGACCTGGGCGTCGCCTCGGGCAACGGCAAGGGACAGATCTTTGTGAAGGGCGAGGTCATCAAGACTGTCCCCGAGAGCGAAATTGTTGAGACACTGATCGAAGAGGCCATGAGAATCGCTGAAGAGATGGGGGAGGCCGATGGCGAAGATGCTGTCAAGGGTAGCCCCGTGGTTAGCGTCTCGTAGGGAGACCGCAGGATCCGGTATCTCAATCCGGGTCCTGTCCGGTCCGGACACTGCCACGCTGCGGGAGTTGGCCAGGAGGGACGTTGTAGCCAACGTCTTCATCCTGTCCCACCTGGCGGCCACGGGAACAGCCGCGCCCACCATGGGCGGGGCCAGCATCTTTGGCGTGTTCGACGGCGACACCCTGGTGGGTGCGTGCTGGGCCGGAGCGAACCTCGTTCCGGTGCAGCTGGACCCGGACCTTGCCGGGCTCGTGGCCGAGCACGCACAACGCTCCGGCCGCCGGTTCGCTTCCATCTTCGGCCCCGCCGAAACGGTCCTGGCCATGCATGAACAGCTGGAACAGCTGGGGCAACCGGCGCACGAGGTTCGCGCGGACCAGCCGCTGATGACCATCGCAGGCCCGCCCGGCGTGCCCGCTAACACGGAGCTGGGTGTCGGCCAGCTCGCCGACTTCGACAGGATCCTGCCCGCCTGCGCCGCCATGTTCGAAGAAGAAGTGGGATATTCGCCGTTCCTGGGCGGCCGCGAGTTTTACAGCAGGCGCGTGGAAGGCCTCATCAGGCAGGGCCATTCCCTTGTCCACCTCGATGGGGACGGCCAGGTCATGTTCAAGGCCGAACTCGGCGCCGTCACCCCTGAGGTGACCCAGGTCCAGGGCGTCTGGATGAACCCCTCCTTCCGCGGCCTCGGACTCAGCGCCGGCTACATGGCCGCCGTCGTTATGCTGGCGCAGAAACTGGCGCCCATCACCAGCCTGTATGTCAACGACTACAACGCCCGGGCGCGGGCCACCTACGAGCGGGTGGGCTTCCACCAAGTGGGCACCTTCGCTACAGTTCTGTTCTAGCTGGCCCCAACGGCCGGCGTTCGAACTTATTGGGGGATAAATGAATACGTCCGTTGTGCGCTTTTTCGGGGCTTCTGCCCTCCTGGTGCTTGGCCTGTCCGCCTGCGGCGGTCCTGCCGCCCCTGCTGGCGCCGGGGCGTCCCCGGAAACGTCCGCCGCATCTGTCACCCCCAGCCCCACGCCAACGGAAGCGGCATTCACCATGCTGACCTCCGAGGAACTCGCGGAGATCGCCGGAGCCGTGAAGGACTCAGGCAGCGTACCCCTCTCCGTCTTGCCTGCCGACAAGGTTTCGCAGGCGCTCGACCAGATGATGTCCCTCATGACCGACGTGCAGGTGGAGCCGGCCGAGTGCAATTCCATCGCCACCGGGACGGCGATCAAGCCGGACAGCAACACCACCATGGCGGTGGGTGCCTCCACTTCGTCTACGGCGGAACTCACCCAGACGCTCTCCCTCGTGTCAGGCGTGGCGAAGGAAGAACTGGACCAGACGCTTGCCCGTCGCAGCAGCGAGATCGAAGACTGCAGCAGCATCAGCATGAACATCCAGGGAATGTCCATGACAGCCGAGACCACCCGGCTTGACAGCGGTGCCGGCACCGAGGGCGCGATTGCCATGCAAACGGACGTCACCTTGCCTACAGGCGGAACCCAGAGCACCGTGATGGCCTTCGCCGTCAAGGGCGGAGTCCTGATCTCGGCGCAGGCCACAGGGACCGGCGTTACGGAGTCCGACCTCGCGGCTGCGGAAGCCATGCTGGACCAGGCAGCCGCCCTGATCGACTAGCGGAACGGCCGCCGGGGAGAACGCGGTAACACAGAGTCAACTGTCGAAAACTGCGTGACGACTCTTGTAATGGTGCCGTGAATCACATAGGTTCTTCCTAGCCGCGCCGATGGGGTGCGTGCGGTCTCAGGGGGAAATCAGCAGATGGCACTGGACGTTGACCTTCCCAGCAGGCACGCCTAGCGCTTCCTCCGGACTTCTGGGTCCGACGGGCCGTAAGAGCCACGCCAAAACAGGATGACCAGCCGGCAACGGCCAGGGGCTTCCTTTCAGTTCTGGCGTGGCTCTTCTCCGTCCGGCGCGGGAACGCGCGGGGGTGAGGGGCATTGGCTCCGGCGGCCGGGAACCCGGCACCCGCCGCGCCACGGTAGATTAGTACCCAGACGAATTTGCCCAGCCCGTCATCTGAACAGGCACCTCCCAAGAAACGGATTCCTACCCGTGGTCCTTCGACTATCCAAGCTGTTCCTGCGCACCCTGCGCGAAGATCCCGCCGATGCCGAGGTGGCGAGCCACCGGCTCCTGGTCCGTGCCGGGTATATCCGCAGGGCAGCGCCGGGCATCTACACCTGGCTGCCGCTTGGCCTGAGCGTGCTGCGCAAAGTGGAGAAAGTCATCCGCGAGGAAATGACCGCCATCGGCGCCCAGGAAGTCCACTTCCCGGCCCTCCTGCCCAAGGAGCCCTACGAGGCCACCAACCGGTGGACCGAGTACGGCGAGGGCATTTTCCGGCTCAAGGACCGCAAGGGCGGGGACTACCTCCTGGCGCCCACGCACGAGGAAATGTTCACCCTGCTGGTCAAGGACCTGTACTCCTCGTACAAGGACCTTCCGCTGAGCATCTACCAGATCCAGAACAAGTACCGCGATGAGGCCCGGCCGCGCGCCGGCCTGCTGCGCGGCCGCGAGTTCATCATGAAGGACTCCTACTCGTTCGACGTCGACGACGCCGGCCTGGACGCGAGCTACAACGCACACCGCGCCGCCTACCTGAAGATCTTCGAGCGCCTCGGCCTTGAAGTGGTTCCGGTGGCCGCCACGGCAGGTGCCATGGGCGGCTCCCGGAGCGAGGAGTTCCTGCACCCCACCGAGATCGGCGAAGACACGTTTGTGCGCTCCGCCGGCGGCTACGCGGCCAACGTGGAGGCCGTGACCACCGTGGTGCCCGCGGAGATCGACTTCACCAACGCGCCTGCCGCAGAGATCCGGGACACCCCGAACACTCCCACCATCGACACGCTCGTGGACGCAGCCAACCAGCTGGTTCCCCGCGACGAGAACGACGGCGGCGCCTGGACGGCCGCTGACACGCTGAAGAACGTCGTCCTCGCCATCACCCTTCCCACCGGGGAGCGGCAGATCGTCGTCATCGGCGTGCCCGGTGACCGCGGCGTCGACCTGAAGCGGGTAGAGGCCAACATCGGCGCCTACCTGCCGGTCGCCGGCGAGATCACCGTTGAGGCCGCCGGCGAGGAAGACCTTGCCCGCAACCCCCTGATCGTCCGCGGCTACCTGGGCCCCGGCATGTCGCTGAGCGCACCGCTCCTCGGACTCGAAGGTGCCGCCAAGCTCCTGTACCTGGTGGATCCCCGCGTGGTCAGCGGCACCGCCTGGGTCACCGGCGCCAACATGGCCGGAAAGCACGTCTTCGGCCTCGTGGCCGGCCGCGACTTCGGCTGGGACGGCGTGATCGAGTGCACCGAAGTGCGTGCCGGCGACGAGGCCCCGGACGGATCCGGTCCGCTGGAGACCGCCCGCGGCATCGAGATGGGCCACATCTTCCAGCTCGGCCGCAAGTACGCCGAAGCCCTTGAACTGAAGGTCCTGGACCAGAACGGCAAGCAGGTGGTGGTCACCATGGGTTCCTACGGCGTCGGCGTTACCCGCGCCGTCGCGGCCCTGGCCGAATCCAACCACGATGCCAAGGGCCTGGTCTGGCCCCGCGCAGTGGCTCCCGCCGATGTCCACGTCGTGGCTGTGGGCCGGGGCGAGGAAATCTTCGCGGCGGCCGAGAAGCTCTCGCTCGAGCTTGAAGCCGCAGGCCTCGAGGTCATCTACGACGACCGCCCCAAGGTGTCCCCGGGCGTCAAGTTCGGCGACGCGGAGCTCGTCGGAGTGCCCACCATCCTGGCTGTTGGCCGCGGACTGGCGGACGGCGTTGTGGAGATCAAGGACCGCCGCAGCGGTGAGGCGGAGAACGTGGCCGTGGAGAAGGCCGTTGACTATGTGGTCAACGCCGTCCGCAGCAAGTAACCCTGCACGGCTGAAGGAGTGATCTCGGGATTCGAGTCGCTGGAGCCCGCCACGCTGATCCTCATCATCGTGGCGGGCTTCGCCGCAGGGTGGATTGACGCAGTGGTGGGCGGCGGGGGACTGATCCAGCTCCCGGCGCTGCTGCTGGTGCCGGGCATCAGCCCGGTCCAGGCTCTCGCCACCAACAAAATGGGTTCCATTTTCGGGACCACCACCAGCGCCGTGACGTACTACCGGCGGGTCAGGCCGGACCTGCGGACCGCCATACCCATGGCAGTCATTGCGCTGGCCGGGAGCTTCGGCGGCGCGGTGCTGGCCGCCACCCTGCCGGCGAGCGTCTTCAAGCCCATCATCGTTGCGGCGCTGGTGGCCGTCGCGCTGTTTACGGCGTTCAAACCCAACATCGGCGACCTGACCTCGCTCCGCCACGACGGCCGGACCCACTACGTGGTGGCCTGCCTCATCGGAGCGGCCATAGGATTCTACGACGGCCTGATCGGGCCAGGGACAGGTTCATTCCTGATCATCGCGCTGGTGTCCGCGATGGGCTACGCGTTCCTCGAGGCCAGCGCCAAGGCAAAGATCGTGAACATGGCCACCAATGCCGGTGCCCTGATCTTTTTCCTGCCGCACGGCTCGCTGCTCTGGGGCGTGGGGCTGGTGCTGGGACTCGCCAACATGGCGGGCGGCTACCTCGGGGCGCGGACCGCGGTGAAGCAGGGCAGCACCTTCATCCGCAACGTTTTCCTCGCCGTCGTCGGCGCCCTCATCCTCAAGCTCGGCTTCGACATCTGGCAGGACACCTTCGCCTAGCAGGCTAGCCGACGGGGATGCGAAAGACCCTCCCGGCCGGGAGGGGCGCGGGCGTACCATGCTCCTATGTCAACAGGGGACGAGCCTTTCCGCGACGCCTTGGACGCAGCAGCCGGGCACGCCCGTGAATGGCTGGCAAGCCAGCAGACCCGCCGGGTAGGGCCCCGGGCCACGGCAGGGGAGCTGGAGGCCGTCTTCGGCGGCCCCCTGCCCCGGGCCGGCATGCCGGCAGAAGAAGTGATCGACTATCTCGCGGCCGAGGCGGAACCCGGCCTGATGGCCATGCCATCGGGCCGTTTTTTCGGCTGGGTCATCGGCGGCACCCTGCCCGCCGCCCTGGCTGCGGACTGGCTGGTCAGTGCCTGGGACCAGAGTTCCATGCTCCGTGCCGCCACGCCCGCCACGGCGGCCCTCGAGGCCGCAGCCGGGCACTGGTTCCTGGAGCTGCTGGGCTTGCCGGAAACGGCCGACGTCGGTTTCGTCACCGGCGCGACCATGGCCAACTTCGCCGGCCTGTCCGCCGCCCGCTGGCGCGTCCTCAAGAAGGCCGGCTGGGACGTGAACACCGGTGGCCTTGCCGGCGCACCGGCACTGCGCTGCATAGTCGGCCAGGAACGCCATGACTCGATCGATCTCGCCTTGCGGTACCTGGGCCTGGGAAGCCCCATCGTGGTGCCTTCGGACCGGCAGGGCCGCATGGATCCGGCGGAGCTGGACTGTGCACTGGACCGCGCCGCCCTGGACCGCTCCGGCCTGGACCGCACCGGTCCGGACCGCGCCTTGGTCCCGGCATCGGACGGCACCGCCGTGTCAGCCGCCCCGCCGATTGTGTGCCTGCAGGCCGGGAATGTGCATTCCGGCGCGTTCGATCCGTTCCTCCAGGCAATCACCGTCGCGAAGGCACATGGCGCCTGGGTGCACGTTGACGGGGCTTTCGGACTCTGGGCGGCTGCGGTGCCGGAACTTGCCGCCCTGACCGCAGGCCTCCACCTTGCTGACTCGTGGGCAACCGATGCGCACAAGACACTCAACGTGCCCTACGACTGCGGCATCGTGGCTGTGCGGGACACGGAGGCGCTTGAGGCCGCCATGAGCGTCGACCCCAGTTACATCATCCGGGATGCCGGCGCGGCAGCGGATCCCTTCCAGACCGTCCCGGAACTCTCCCGCCGTGCGCGCGGCGTTCCCGTGTGGGCGGCGCTGAAGTCCCTTGGCCGGGATGGCGTTGCGGCGCAGGTGCGCAATCTGGCGAGCCGCGCTTCGCAGTTGGCGGAGCAACTGTCGGCGCTGGACGGCGTGGAAATACTTAACGACGTCGTCTACACACAGGTCTCGCTGGCCTTCGGCGATGACGCCACCACGCGGGCCGTGACGGCCCGGATCATCGAGGACGGGCTGGTGTGGATGTCCGGTTCCCGCTGGCAGGGGCGGGATATCCTGCGTCTTTCAGTGAGCAACTGGACAACGGACGACGCCGACGTCGAGGCAGCCGTCGCGGCCGTGCGGAAAGCGCTGGCAGCAGTTCGCGGCTAGGCCCGGCCGCTGAACCACAGCCGCCTAGCCCGGCCCTGCTTCACCCGGGGCCGGGAGGTCATGCGCAGCTGGCAATCCGTCCAGGGTGCCTCCGGCCAGCGTGCTGGCCACCCAGAGCGAACGGGCCAGATCGCCGCCGTGATGGGGACGCGAGGCATAGGACAAGGCGTTCTCAACTTCGCGGGCAAGGCTCCACTGCCGGGCCGCCTCGGCATCCAGCCCGGCCGCCTCGCTGAAGTCGCGGCACCTCTCCAGCAGTCCCCGCCGGGGATTAGAGCGGGAGAGGTCCCGGATGCGGTTCCACAAGAGCGGGGCCACGGAGAACTCTGCCTCGCCGATCATCGGCTGCGGGTCGATGGCCGCAAAACCGCCCTGCGGCCGGGCCAGGATGTTCAGGAAATGGAAGTCCGTGTTGACCAGGACGTCGGTACCGGCGCGGCGGCCCACGGCTCCGCGCGTCTGGCAAACTTCCAGGGCAGCCTCCAGCAGCCAGCGCGGAAATGGCCGGCCGAGCTGCTCCCAGTCCGCCGGAAGATCATCGCTCCACTGCTCGGCGCGGGCCGCCACATGGTCGAATTCCTGCCACTCCGGGCGATGGTCCGGCCTCAGGCCCAACTGCCGTGTCAGCCCGCCCCAGACGGCTGCGGCCGCATCGAGCGGAACGTCCTCAAGGGAACGGCAGGCGTCCAGCCTTTCCAACAGCATGGAACACGTCCCGGCGTCGGATTCCAGGAGCCGCACCGCGCCGTTGCCGTCCCACAGCCGGAGGGCGAAACGCTCCACCCGGGCTTCGTCGTGCGGGTAGGCAACCTTGAGGACTGCGGGGGTGCCCTTCCGGGTTACCGGGACAACTACGGCTCCGTGGCCGTTCCAGGGGAGCTCACCGGGCGCCAGATCCACCTCAAGGTCCCACCGCTCCAGGCGTCCGCAAATCAGTCCCTGGAGTGAACCCAGCCACGCGCGTCCGCCGCTTGTCCTGCCGTACCGGCGGCTCAGGTCAGGCGGGATGGGGACATCGGCGAGTGCTTTCATCGGATCCAGCGTAACTGCTGGCCCGCCGGCAGTTGGCGGAAGGTCAGGCGACCACGCCGCTGGCCCCCAGCAGGTTGCCGATCCCGAAGGTCGCGATGAGGGCCAGGGCACCGCCGAGCACCACCCTGAACGCAGCCTTCGACTTCGAGCCTCCGCCGATCCATGCTCCGAGGGCGCCGGTCAATGCCAGCGCCACCAGCACTGCCGCGAACGTCAAGGGGACCCGGATCTCCTCCGGCGGCAGAAGGATTGCCAGCATGGGGAGGATCGCTCCGATCAGGAACGCGATGGCGGACGCGAAGGCGGCATGCCACGGGCTGACGATGTCGGTCTCATCGATGTGGAGTTCGGCGGAAAGGTGCGCGCCGAGGGCGTCGTGGGCGGTGAGTTCCTCGGCCACCGTGCGGGCCGTGGCGGCGCTGAGGCCCTTGCCCTGGTAGATGGCGGCGAGCTCCTCGAGCTCCTCCTCGGGCTGTTCAGCCAGTTCGCGTCTTTCTTTTTCGATGAGCGCCTGCTGGCTGTCCTTCTGGCTGCTGACGGATACGTATTCGCCCAGCGCCATCGAGATGGCGCCACCCACGACGCCGGCCGCACCGGCGATCAGGATAGGGCCTGAGTCCGTGGTGACGCCTGCCACGCCCACCACGATTGCCGCGACGGAGACGATGCCGTCGTTAGCGCCCAGAACTCCGGCACGCAGCCAGTTCAGGCGATGGGCGATGTCGTTGTGGTGCGGTTCGTTTTCATGCTGCGTTGCTGCTCCCGCGATGTCCATGGGTATAGCAAACCATCGGCCACCGCGGCCTGCCAGTAATACAAGGCTAAGAAAGGTAAGGCACGCTTAGGCGAGGCAGGTTCTATCCGGCGTCCGACGGCGCAGGCGACGCCCCCGGCGCTGTCGATTCCTGCGACGGGCTGTCCTCCGGGAGCTCCGGAAGCTGCGCTGTATCCACCACGATGCCCGGCAGGGGACCAGGGTCGGAGCCCCACAGTACGGCGCGGTTGGCGGCGGCGAGAAGGCCCGAAATGGCCCATTGCCGCGTGCTCCCGCCGCTCAACGCCACCAGGTCCCCGTAGACCGGAAGGGTTCCTGCTTCAAGGCTTCCCAGCCCGGCGGCGGGGGAAGCGAGGAATGAGGGGCCGAGGGTGTACCCGGCCTCCCGCGGCGGAATATCCACGCACAGGGCGCGGCTGAGGGCCTCGGCTTCGGCAAGGACCGATTCATGCCGGGCCAGCAGCGCCGACGCCGAGCCGGCGGCGGCTCCGTCGAGGCGGGCAAGCGCCACCTGGTAGCCGTAGATCGTTTCGGCCTCGGTCTTGACAGTCATCGCCAGCGCTGTCTTCGGGGTGGCCGATCCTCCAGCCGGATCGGACTCGGTGGTGGCTGGCGGGCAGGAACCGCCCGCTGTTGGCGATGCGGATGCCGACGACGGGGCCGGCGGCTCGGTTGTCGGTGAAGCGGCTGCCGGTGAAGCGGCTGCCGGTGAAGCGGCTGCCGGCGAAGCGGCGGGGGACCCTGGCGCCGCCGGGGCAGCTGCCCCCAGCGCCGGTGCCAGCGAGGCCGCCTGAAGAACCTGGGCGGTGCCGACGGCGGCCAGCAGCCGTGCCATCCCGCCGTCGGACGCTGCCGCATCCTCGAGGCGCTGGCTGCCGCTGGCGGACAACGCCGCGACGAGTGCCGCGGGGGAATCCGCACCCTCGGCCGGTGCCCCCTCGGCCTGCGCCGTCGGAGTTGCGGTGGCCGTGCCGGCTCCCGATGCGGAAGCAGCACCCGTGGCCGACGCGGACGGTTCCGGACCGGTCCCGGTCAGCGCCCTCGCCTGGGTTGTCAGCAAAGTCACAGTGCGCAGCAGGGCCTGGCGCTCGGCGCCGGAAAAGGAGTCAGCCATTTTCCTTCCCGCAAGGCGCAGCTGCGTCGTTTCGGCAAGCGCGGAGGCACGTGCCCGTTCGGAAAACGCGGGTTCCGGCGCCTCCTGCGGAGGTCCGGGAGTCAGGGCCAGCCCCAGGCTGATGACGAGTATGGCCAACGATGCCAGGATGCCGTACCGGAAATAGTGTGCCGGCCGGGGTTTTTCCTTGGTGTCGTCTTTCACAACAGACCATGTTGTCATGCCCGGCAGCAAGCGAGTGCACCACGGTGGCCATAAAATGGCTACGCTAGTACACACAACATCATCTAGCGGGAGGCGGCCGGCATCGTGAGTAATGCAGAAGCCACGACTTCATCAGACCGGACCGGGACGGGCAAGGCTGAGGCCGAATCCGTGCACAACCCGGAAGCCGAGCGCGTCCGGGCGCTGCTGGAACCCTCGGTCCAGGCAAACCGGCTTTACCTGGAGGACGTATCCATTCAGGTTGCCGGTGCAAACCGTGTGGTCCACGTAGTGGTGGACCTGCCGCAGGAGGAGACCGGCGGAGTAAGCCTTGACGTTATTGCCGAGATTTCCAAGGAGCTCTCCGGCATCCTGGACAGCGACCCCAGCTACGACAGCCGCCCCTACGACCTCGAGGTTTCCTCGCCCGGCGTGGGACGGCCCCTGTCCGAACCGCGCCACTGGCACCGTGCCCGCGGCCGCATGGTCAAGGTGAACGTCATTCAGGGCGAGAACCTGACCGGCAGGATCCAGGCCGTTGATGAGGACGGCGTGACACTGATTCCGGAGATCGCCGCCAAGAAGGGCATGAAGCCCAAGCAGGGCGAGCCGGAGAAGATTCCTTTCGACAGGATCCGCAATGGAAAAGTCGAGATAGAGTTCAGCCACCTCGATGAGGTCGGTCTGGAAGATGAAAACAATGGACCTTCTGAGGAGGCCTGATGGATATTGACATGAGCGCACTGAGACTTCTGGAGCGTGAGCGTGAAATCCCGCTGGACCTCCTGATCCCCACCATCGAGCAGGCGCTGCTGGTGGCGTACCACAAGTCTCCGGGAGCCTTCGAGAAGGCCCGCGCAGAGCTGGACCGCAAGAGCGGCCACGTAACCATCTGGGCAACCGAAATCGACGACGACGGCGCCCCCATCGGTGAGTTCGAGGACACCCCGGCCGGGTTCGGCCGCATCGCTGCGAGCACGGCACGCCAGATCATCCTGCAGCGGCTGCGCGACGTCGAGGACGACAACGTCCTGGGCGAGTTCAAGGGCCGCGAGGGCGAACTTGTTGCCGGCACCATCCAGCAGGGCAACAACCCGCACATGATCCAGGTGAACCTTGGAACGGTGGAGGCGCTGCTGCCCCCGCCCGAACAGGTGCCCGGCGAGAAGTACATTCACGGAAACAGGCTTCGCGCCTTCGTCATCGACGTGCACCGCGGCACCAAGGGTCCGTCCATCACGTTGTCCCGCTCGCACCCCGGACTGGTCCGGAAACTCTTCGAGCTGGAAGTTCCGGAGATCGCCGACCGTTCGGTGGAGATCGTGGCACTCGCCCGCGAAGCCGGGCACCGCACCAAGATCGCTGTCAAGGCCAACATCCCCGGCATCAATGCCAAGGGTGCCTGCATCGGTGAAATGGGCTCGCGTGTCCGGGCCGTCATGACCGAGCTCAACGACGAAAAGATCGACATCGTTGACTTCAGCGAGGATCCGGCCAGCTTCATTGCCAGCGCATTGTCGCCGTCAAGGGTGAATTCCGTCACCATCACGGATGAGGCGACCCGCTCCGCACGTGTGGTGGTGCCGGACTACCAGCTGTCGCTTGCCATCGGCAAGGAGGGCCAGAACGCCCGCCTGGCCGCCAAGCTCACCGGCTGGCGGATCGACATCGTCTCCGACGCCGCGGTTCAGCGCGAAAACTAGCCCGCCGTTGCGGAGGGCACCCTCGGACTGTCCCGCCCGGTTTCGACCCGTCGTTTCGGGGCCGGGGCACCTGAGGGGCTAGAATAGACATTGACCGTGCCTTATGGCCGGTATCCGTGCGCCTTGAGCGTGCCCGCAGAACCTGCGTTCCTTTGGAGCGCAGCACCGGCGGGCGGGTTCGGGGCGGCAGATTTGTAAGGGCAGGAAGATACTCACCGTGGCGCACACGCAACACTTTGAGGATCAGCCGCAGCGTACCTGCATCGGATGCCGGAAGAAGGGTCCGCGGTCTGAGCTACTCCGGCTCGTCGCCGAAGGCAGCGGTTCCGCCGCTGTCGTGGTGGACGAACGACGCCGGATGGCTGGCCGGGGTGCTTGGCTGCACTCCAGCGAAACGTGCCTGGCGCTGGCTATCAAGCGGCGTGCGTTCGGACGTGCCCTCCCGGGCACCACCGGAATTGCCGCCGTCGAGCGCCGGATAACGGCAGGCACGCAAGCCGTGGACACTCCGGTGGCCGCAGCAACAACCGTCCAACCTGAAAGCGGGTCAGAAAACTGATGGAAACCCGATGAGTTCCCAGCGATGAGTGCGCAACGATGACAACTTTGTTGCGCTCTGCAATGGACCTTTCAGCTGCACTCGCGGCGGAGGTCCGCAGTAAGAAGTAGACGGTTCGTGCCTGGCTCGGTGCGGACCGAGACAGGAGAAATGTGGCCAAGGTCCGCGTACATGAGCTTGCTAAAGAGCTCGGTATTACTTCCAAAGATGCAGTAACCAAACTGCAGGAACTGGGCGAATTCGTTCGCTCCGCCTCTTCCACCATTGAGGCCCCCGTTGTGAGGAAACTCCGCAACGCCTACCCCGCCGCCGGCGCTTCGAAGTCCGAAGCTCCCGCTGCAGCGCCCAAGGCACCCGCCAGCCCCTCGGCTTCCCGTCCGGCCCCCGCGCCGGGCCCGGCAGCTCCGAAGGCTCCGGAACCCAAGGCTGAAGCTCCGGCCGCAGCCCCGGCCCCGTCGGCGCCTGCTCCCGCTGCAGCCCCTGCCCCCGCAGCCCCGGCTCCAGCAGCAGCTGCGCCGGCAGCCCCGGCCGCACCGTCCACCGGTGCTAAGCCCGGCGCACGCCCGGCCCCCAAGGCTGAAGCTCCCGCGGCCCCGTCGCGCTCCGGCGGCCAGGGCGGTTCGGCACCGCGTCCGGGCGGTCCCCGTCCCGGCAACAACCCCTTCGCCACGTCCCAGGGCATGCCCCGGGGCCGCGGCGGCGACAACGAACGTCCGCCGCGTCCGGGCAACAACCCGTTCGCGCCTTCCCAGGGCATGCCCCGTCCGGGCGGAAGCCGCACCGAGGGCGAACGCCCCGGCGGCCCGCGTCCGGCAGCCGGTGCAGGTGGACCCCGTCCGGGTGCTCCGCGTCCCGGCGGCACCCAGGGTGCACGTCCCGGCGCTCCGCGTCCGGCCGGTGCTCCCGGTGCACGTCCCGGTGCAGGCGGCGGAAACCGTCCTACTCCGGGCATGATGCCTAACCGCACCGAACGTCCCGCACCCGCTGGTGCAGGCCGTCCCGGCGGCGGTGGCCGCGGCCCCGGACGCCCGGGCGGCGCACCGGGTACCGGTGGTGCTCCGGGTGCCGGTGGCGGTGCTCCGGCCGGCGGTGGCTTCGGCAAGGGCGGCCGCGGTCGCGGTGGCACCCAGGGTGCCTTCGGTAAGGGCGGCGCAGGCCGTGGCAAGCAGCGCAAGTCGAAGCGTGCCAAGCGTCAGGAACTCGAGCAGATGAGTGCTCCGTCGCTGGGTGGCGTAAGCGTGCCCCGCGGCGACGGCAACACCGTTGTCCGGCTCCGTCGCGGCTCGTCCATCACGGACTTTGCCGACAAGATCGAGGCGAACCCCGCTGCACTGGTGACCGTACTCTTCCACCTCGGCGAAATGGCCACGGCCACGCAGTCGCTGGATGAAGAGACCTTCGCCCTGCTGGGCGAGGAGCTTGGCTACAAGCTCCAGGTCGTGTCCCCGGAGGACGAGGAGCGCGAGCTGCTCAGCACCTTCGACATCGACTTCGACGCAGAGCTGGAAGCCGAAGGCGACGAAGTACTGGAGGCACGTCCTCCGGTTGTCACCGTCATGGGTCACGTGGACCACGGTAAGACCCGCCTGCTGGATGCCATCCGTAACTCCGACGTTGTCGCGGGCGAACACGGCGGCATCACGCAGCACATCGGTGCTTACCAGATCACCACCGACCACGAAGGCATCGAACGCAAGATCACCTTCATCGATACTCCGGGCCACGAGGCGTTCACCGCCATGCGTGCCCGTGGTGCGAAGGTCACCGACATCGCCATCCTGGTGGTCGCAGCGGACGACGGCGTGATGCCGCAGACCGTTGAGGCCCTCAACCACGCACAGGCGGCCAACGTGCCGATCGTCGTGGCTGTGAACAAGATCGACAAGGAAGGCGCCAACCCGGACAAGGTCCGCGGCCAGCTGACCGAGTACGGACTGGTTCCCGAGGAATACGGTGGCGACACCATGTTCGTGGAGGTCTCTGCCCGCCAGAACCTCAACATCGACGAGCTGCTCGAGGCAGTCCTGCTCACCGCAGACGCTGCCCTGGACATGCGCGCCAACCCGAACAAGGACGCCCGCGGTATCGCGATCGAAGCCAACCTGGACAAGGGCCGCGGTTCCGTGGCCACCGTCCTGGTCCAGTCCGGTACGCTGCACGTCGGCGACACCATCGTGGCAGGCACGGCCCACGGCCGCGTCCGTGCGATGTTCGACGACGACGGCAGCGTCCTGACCGAGGCCGGCCCGTCCCGCCCCGTGCAGGTGCTGGGTCTGTCCAACGTCCCGCGTGCAGGCGACACCTTCTTCGTGACCGCTGACGAGCGCACCGCCCGCCAGATCGCCGAGAAGCGTGAAGCAGCCGACCGCAACGCCGCCCTGGCCAAGCGCCGCAAGCGCATCAGCCTGGAAGACTTCGACCAGGCCGTCGCCGAAGGCAAGATCGACACCCTCAACCTCATCCTCAAGGGTGACGTGTCCGGTGCCGTGGAAGCCCTCGAAGACGCGCTGCTCAAGATCGACGTCGGCGAAGGTGTCCAGCTCCGCGTTATCCACCGCGGTGTCGGTGCGATCACGCAGAACGACGTCAACCTGGCAACGGTCGACAGCGCCGTCATCATCGGCTTCAACGTCAAGCCCGCCGAGCGTGTTGCCGAACTGGCAGACCGCGAAGGCGTGGACATGCGCTTCTACTCCGTCATCTACGCAGCAATCGATGACATCGAGCTGGCCCTCAAGGGCATGCTCAAGCCGGAGTACGAAGAGGTCCAGCTTGGCACCGCCGAGGTCCGCGAAGTGTTCCGTTCCTCCAAGTTCGGCAACATTGCCGGTTCCATCGTTCGCTCGGGTGTTATCCGACGCAACACGAAGGCCCGCATCAGCCGCGACGGCAAGATCATCGGCGACAACCTCACCGTTGAGACGCTCAAGCGCTTCAAGGACGACGCAACCGAGGTCCGCACGGACTTCGAGTGTGGTATCGGCCTTGGCTCGTACAACGACATCAACGAAGGCGACATCATCGAGACCTTCGAGATGCGCGAGAAGCCGCGCGTCTAGGTTGTCCTAGCGTTACAGGTGCGGGGCCGTTGGGTTTTTCCCGGCGGCCCCGCCCCTTCGCCGGATGGTTTTCGATCTTCGATCGCAAACCATCCGGCTCCGATAGGCCCGATGCCACTCCCTGGCCGCCGGAAAAAACCCAACGGGAGTCCGTCGTAGACTCGCCTTTAGTGCGTGGCAGATAACTGAAACGTGCGACGCAGCCCAAGTGGCCGTCGTCGTACATCCAAAATTTTTAGGAGTGGAAATGGCTGATCCCGCACGGGCTGCCAAGTTGGCGCAGCGGATTAAGGTTGTTGTTGCGGAGGCGCTGGGCCGGAGGGTGAAGGATCCCCGCCTGGAGGGCGTCACCGTGACCGATTCGCGCGTCACCAATGACCTGCAGCACGCCACGATCTACTACACCGTCTTCGGGGATGAAGTGGCGCACGCCGATGCCGCCAAGGGCCTGGAGAAGGCCAAGGGCGTTCTCCGGCAGGAAGTGGGCCGCAACATCACGGTCCGGCTGACTCCCACCCTCGAGTTCGTGGCTGACCAGATCCCGGTGAATGCCTCCAACCTCGAAGAACTGCTCCGTGCCGCCAAGAAGCGCGACGCCGAGGTTGCCGCCCTGGCTGCCAGCGCCAAGCACGCCGGCGACGCCGATCCTTACAAGAGCGACATTCCCGAGGATGTCGAAATCGACGAGGACGACTTCGACGAAGAGGACGAAGACCTCATCGACGACGAAGAAATCAACGAAGACGGCAACAAGTAGGACGTCGCATGCATGATTGTGGCCGGACCCGGAAGGGGTCCGGCCACTTTTGTGTCCAGGGAGCGGCCTCAGTGGCGGGAGTGGCCGTCCAGGTCAATGGACACCAGTTTGCCGTCGGGCGCCTGGTTCGGCGCCGGGAGGGCATCCGTGCTTGCGTACAGCTTGGAATCCCTGATGGAGACGTCGGCCGTGAGCTTGCCTGTCAGGACAGTTCGCTGCCCGTCGTCGCCGTTAATCCTGAGCACGCCGTTGCCGAACAGCGACGCGACGTAGATGTCGCCGTCGTCGTCAAGTGCCAGCCCGGTGGGGGAGAGCGCGTCGTCGGCAAATAGCCTAACCCTGCCGTTGTCCGGGTTGACCTTGTAGACGGACCCGGGTGCGCCAAGCCGCGGATCTTCCGGTCCGCCGGGAAGCGTGGTGACGTAGAGCCACCCGTCGGGCCCGACTGCCACGACCGTGGGCACGGGTTCAAATGCATACGTCCGTCCCACAACACAGTCCGGCAGTTGCAGTGCAGCCGCAACCTCCGCAGTGATCCGGTAGGGCTGGGGCGGCAGGACGGCGACGGTTTCCGTGTCACCTGAACGGAGGTCCACGGAGACCACGCTGTTGGCTCCCGCATCGGCCACATAGGCCGTGCGGCCGGACAGGGCGATCGAGTACGGATGGGAATCCACGTCGCCTGTGTACGAGGCGGGCGGCATGCCTGCGGGCAGCTGCGCGGCGCACTCAGCCGGCAGGTTGCGGAAACCGTAGCGGGTCCCGCCGTCGGCGTTTTCGTTCGACTCCAAGGAAGCGAAGTCCCCGAATGTCCACTGCGTACCGTCATCGCTGATGGCCCGGATATGGCCTGCCAGCGGCCGGTCGTCCATCGGGCCCGCGCCCTGGCTTTCCAGCAGGTACAGTGTGGACCGGCGCTCCGCGGTGCCCGCCACGTCCCAGTCAGGAGCCGAGTAGACGGTGGACTTGCTGCCGTCGGCGAGAACCCGGGTCAGGCGGCCGGCGAATTCTCTCCAATGGCCTTTGATGAGTATCAAGAGCCTTGAGACCACGGATTGGCTACCGCAATGAACGGCCGCCCCCACTGCCCATATTCTAATTCCGGGTGTTCGGCGCCGTCGATGGTCCCGTCGATGGTCACGCAAACTGCCGGGTCCGGCTCACCGGAAAAACAGGCCGGCTGGCTATGATCGGAGCATGGATGCCCAACCTTCAGCCGCCGATATCCAGGATTTCCTGGGCCAGGCCATCAACCTCGCCGTTCAGAATGTGGCCGACGGCGGCGGACCGTTCGGTGCGCTGGTGGTCACCGCGGACGGAAAACGCCATTTTGGCGTCAACAGGGTCACCCGGGATAACGACCCCACTGCACATGCCGAGGTTGTTGCCATCCGCACCGCGGCGGCAGAATCCGCCAACTTCGATCTCAGCGGGGCGGTGCTCTACGCAAGCTGCGAGCCCTGTCCGCTGTGCCTGGCGGCTGCGTTGTGGGCGCGGATCGGCCGCGTGTATTTTGCCGCGGACCGGCACGGTGCCGCGGCAGCCGGGTTCGACGACGCCCTGTTCTACGAATATTTTGACGGCACCCGCCCGGAACTGATGCCGGTCAGCCAAACCGATGTCCCGACGTCGAACGTCCCTTTTGACGCGTGGCGGGACAACCCGGACCGCACTGAATACTGACCTCGGCGTGGGGGTTCGGGCCTGCTGGAGCGGCGGGACCTTCGACTCTATCCGGCAATGGTCGGCAGGCGTCCGATTAAGCCATGACCTCAGGTGCGGCTGGAAGGCAGCGCGGAGCAGTGGACCCGCGACTCATCAGGTGCCCCGGCTGCGGGAAGACAAACAGGATCCCGGCAGCTGCTCCCGGCCGTCCGCGCTGCGGCAACTGCCGCCACGACCTGCCATGGATTGTCGACGCCGGTGACGCTGACTTCAAACACATCGCCGAGCAGTCCACCGTGCCTGCCCTGATCGACTTCTGGGCCGAGTGGTGCGGCCCCTGCAAGTTGGTCAGCCCCGTCCTGGACCAGCTGGCAACCGAGAAGGCAGGCCGGATCAAACTGGTCAAAGTGGACGTGGATAAGGCTCCCGGGCTCTCCGCGAGGTTCGCAGTCCAGGCCATCCCCACGCTGATGGTGATCGTCAGCGGAATGGTGATTGCCCGGCAGGCGGGCGCCGCGCCGGCGCCGGCCCTGCGGACCTGGCTGGAGCACGCGCTTTCGTCCACGCTGAGCTGAGCAGCGCTCCGGTCCCGGCCCCAGTCGTTGCTCAGCAATCTGCAGCACATTCTCGGCACCATATTCGGCACACGGAGGAAGCCATGACAGAGATACTGCGCTACGAAGTCGGATCCGGCATGGTCCTCGTCGAAGCAGAGGAAAGCAGCTTCGGAGTGGAACACCCTTCGCGGGACGACCAGGGGATCCAGGACACCGGGCGCAGGCTTGAGGATGCCCTCGCGGCCATCCGGCCGGCAGCAAAAGCCGCCGCTGACGTCCTGGCGGACCTGGCGCCGGAACATCTGGAACTTCAGTTCGGCGTGAAATTAGCGGGCGCGGCAGGGGCCATCATCGCCAGGAACGTTGCCGAGGCCCACTTCATTGTCAGGATGTCATGGACGCCCGAGCAGGCGCCGCCCGAGGAGGAAATCGAATACTGAAGGCCCCTGCGGCCCAGGTGTATCGAACTTTGTCCGCGGCTATGTCCGCGACCGGCGGCCGCCGCGCGCCCCCAGGCCGCCGAGAAGCGGCGATCCCATGCCCAGCAGGAAACCGAAGTCGTACCAGTTGCCGGCCCTCGCGTTGTTGTAGAAGGGGAACTCAGCCCATGCGCCGAAAACGTGCGCAATGAGCACGATCCACGCCGTAAAACCGTTCCAGAAGCCCCACAGCAGGTCCTGCCACCACATGATGTTCCTCTCCGGTGCCGCCCCTCCGGTCAGACTAAAGCGCGGACAGCGTCCGCACTAGGGACTCATTGCCCCACTTGGACGCTGTTCCCGCGGGAATCGCGGTTCGGCCGCAGCACGCGGGGCGTCAGTCCTTGGACGTGCAGGTGTCAGCTCCTGGATGGCAAGCGGCCAAGGCCCTCCACGAGTTCAGCCTGCGCGCCGCAGAGCGCAATCCGGATCCAGCCTTCGCCAATGGAACCGAAGGCCGTGCCGGGTGCGAAGGAAACCCCGGCGTCGGCGAGGAACTTTCGGACCCAGGACCGCACATCGCCGCCGCTGACGTGGGATACATCGGCCCAAAGGTAGAACGCACCCTGCGCCGAAAGGAACGGAATGCCCTTGGATGCCAGCACTGCCGAGGCTGCGTCGCGGTTGGCCCGGTAGTGGGCGTGCGCATGGCCCACGTAGTCCTGCGGCCCCTCAAGCGCGGCGAGCGCGGCGTACTGGGACGGAGAGGCGACGCAGGAAACGATCGACTCCATCACATTGTTCATCTTCCGCTCCAGCCCGGGCGGGCAAATGAGCGCGCCGATCCGCAGCCCCGTCAGTCCGTAGGTCTTGGAGAGCGTCAACGAAGTGAAGACCCTGGCCTCCCCGGGGATGTCGCTGTCGAAACGGGCGGGGCTGACATGGGGGACATCGTAGGTGAACGCCTCATAGCATTCGTCGGAGATGATCCAAAGGTCGTGGCGCCGGGCCAGGTCAACGAGGCCGCGGGTGAGGTCGCCGCCAAGCACCGCGCCCAGCGGGTTGGACGGCGAGTTCAGGATCAGCACCTTGGTCTGCGGCGTGATGAGGGCCTCGATGTCCTCGATCCTCGGCTGGAAATCGTGTTCCGGGTACAGCGGGTAGCGCACGGGGACAGCGTGCAGCAGCCGGCTGGTCATGGCGAAGGTGGGGTAGCCCGGATTGGGGATCAGGATTTCGTCGCCGGGGGAGAGCAGCAGGCTCATGGCGAAGTGGAGGCCCTGCTGTGCACCGTCCACGACGTAGACACGTTCGGACCCGACCTCCACGCCGTTGTGCTCACGGAACCTCGCGGCGAATGCCTCGCGGAGGGCGGGGATTCCGGCATTCGGTGTGTAGTTGGTTTCGTCGCGGTCCAGGCATGCCATGCCGGCCTCAAGGACGTGGCGGGGGACGGCGAAGCCTGGTTCGCCGATGCTCAGCACGATGGCTCCGGGGGTGGCCCACGCGGCTTCGGTGATCTCGCGGATCTGGTTGACGGGGAAGTCGTGGACATGGGCGGCAAGCTCGGGCATGTCTGCCATCCTAACGGCCCGCTGCCGGCCGCCCGCGGGACCCGGCCGCCCGCCGTCGTGCGAAACGGGAGCGCCGCGGGCGCGGATATACTGGGAGGCGTGCTTTCTGGACTGGTGATAGTTGACAAGCCGCAAGGATGGACCAGCCACGATGTGGTTGGACGGATGCGGCGGCTGGCCGGTACCCGGAAAGTGGGGCATGCCGGCACGCTGGATCCCATGGCCACGGGTGTCCTGGTCCTTGGGATCAACAAGGCCACGCGGCTGTTGACGTACATCGTGGGCACGTCAAAGACGTATACAGCCACCATCCGCCTGGGCGAATCGACAGTGACGGACGACGCCGAAGGCGAGGTGGTCAGCAGCCAGTCTGCCGCGGCGGTCACCGAGGAAGCCATCCGGGCCGGCGTCGCAGCACTCACCGGCGAGATCCAGCAGGTGCCCAGCAGCGTGAGCGCCATCAAAGTCAACGGCGAACGCGCGTATGCCCGGGTCCGGTCCGGCGAAGACGTGAAGCTTGCTGCACGGCCCGTGACCATCCACCGTTTCGATGTCCATTCGGTCCGCCCGGAGCGCGAAGGCGAGGTCCTCGACGTGGACGTCACCGTGGAGTGCTCGTCCGGAACCTACATCCGGGCCCTGGCACGCGACCTGGGTGAGGCGCTCGGGACGGGAGGCCACCTGACGGCGCTGCGGCGGACCCAGGTAGGCCCCTATACGCTGGACCAGGCCCGGACACTCGAGCAGCTGGCAGAGGAACTGGAAGTCCTGGAGATGTCCCGGGCGGCGCGGGCGCTCATGCCGAACCGGGAGCTCAGCGAGGATGAAGCCACTGAAATCTCCTTCGGCCGGCGGATAGCGGCGGGCGCGGCAGCCGGAACGCCGGACGCTGCTACCGCCGACAATCCCGCCGCCGCTTTCGCGCCCGACGGCTCGCTGGTGGCACTGCTGGCCGACGCCGGCGGCTACGCCAAGCCGGTGCTCGTCTTTGCCCCCAGCAACGAACGGCCCGGCAGCGACGAGCGGGCCAAGTAGCGTGGACGCGTACTTTTACATCATCCTGGCCGTCGGCCTGCTGTCCACGATCGTCTGCGCCGTGGCGGGGATCATGAATAAAGCACCGAACGACGCCACCATCCTGTCCGTGGCCGCCGTCGAACTGGCACTTCTGGTTTACCTTGTCGGCTCCATCGTCCGCGTTTCGTCGGGAGAACAGATGGCCGGGGAACCCTGGGAATTCTGGGGCTATTTGATCACTGCGCTGATCCTGCCCGTTGGCGCCGTGTACTGGTCCATCCTGGAACGCACCCGGTGGAGCAACTTTGTCCTGGCTGCCGTGGGCGTCACAGCCCTTGTCATGGCCGCCCGCATGAACCAGATCTGGTACTGAGTGGAAGAAGCACAAGACGTGACTCCGCAAACCCCCGTCAACAAGACCGACGCGGCACCAAAGGCCCAGTCCAAGGACACCCGGAACACCGGGCCCGGGCGGCTGCTGATCGCCGTCTACGCAGTGTTCGCCATCTCCGCCACGGCGCGCGCCGGCTACCAGATTCTCACCAAGTTCAACGAGGCGCCGCTTGCGTACCTGCTCTCGGCGTTCGCGGCACTCGTCTATGTCGTCGCCACGATCTCCCTGGCGAGGCCGGGCAGGACGTGGTTCAAGGTGTCCGTGGCGGCCGTCCTCGTGGAACTGATTGGCGTGGTGGTGGTCGGAGCGCTCAGCATTTTCGACTCCGTCAACTTCCCGCACGAGACCGTCTGGTCCCTCTTCGGCCGCGGTTACGCATTTGTCCCGCTGCTGCTTCCCATCCTTGGCCTTGTGTGGCTGTACAGGCGGCGGCCGTCAGTGAATTCACCGTCAGCAGGGTCACGGTCGGCCTGACACAGCGGCCGTAAATTGTCGGACCCTCGCGGCAGAGTTATCCCATGGAGGTCTTGGGGGAACTCACAGTTGCAGGAGGGCCGTTGCGGTGGGCGGCATTGCCCGCCGCCGCTTCTGCTGTCCGGTTCTCTTCCGGTCCGGGCCTGCGCCGCCTGCCCGCCGGAGCGCAGCCTTCTCAGGCGTTAGCGTCCGACGGCGGCGGGTCCGGTGATGTCGCCCGGATCCTTGCGCTGCTGGGTGCTTTGAGTTCGACGGCGCTCACCGACGCTGCGGGGATGGGCTTCCGCGAAGCGGCTGACTTCGCGGCGATTGTCGAGGGTATTGCCCGGACGACGGAATACCTGCAAGTGGTTGCCGCCGGGTCCGTGGACCGGACCCGGCGGGAGGCCTCTGCTGCTGCACGGGCTGGCTCGGGGTCCGGGGTTGGTTGGACCACCGGGTGGGGTGAAGCGACCGCCGTGCACGGTCCCATCGACTGGGCCACCAGCGAAGCGGACACCAGCCCAAACGACACCAGCCAGGCTGCCAAAACGGCAGTGAGTGGCGAAGCTTCGGTCCCCGCGGAACCGGACCCTGCGGACGACGGCTGCCGGAACACCACCG
>NZ_JMLE01000024.1 GCF_000685965.1 Arthrobacter sp. UNC362MFTsu5.1
AAAACAGACACACCATGCGCCCCCGGGAAAACGGGATACACACAATGCACAAAATTTGAAACCAGCTGTAAAAACCAGACCATCCACGGGATGGACAATCCAGTCAATTCAACCAATTCAATACAAAAAATTGGTATCAACAAACTTGGCACACTATTGAGTTCTCAAACAACAGACACACCCGGCACCACCACAACCAGACCAACAGGCCATTCAGTCGCGGATCGCTCCGGAGCAACTTTCCAAACTTACCCGATCCCGGACCGCTATGCAAACCGGCGTTTCCGCCACCCACAAGCACCACAGGAAGGATCCCCACCCGGTTTCCGCACGCCAGTAAAGACGCCGTTTTTCAGGCCATTCAGAAGGGGGTCGGTCGCTATCTTTCCGCATCAGCGGCGGCGACTCGAATTACTTTACACGGCCAGAGGACCCCGCACAAATCCACCCCCAACACCACACCCACACCACCAAAAACCCCGCAAACACACGGAAACCCAACCCTCCTCACCGCCCCAAAAGGCCAAGTGGCCGGCGTCGGACTTTTATGGAGTGGGTCACACCCGGCTATCTGTCCCCTGGCAGCGCCTGCACCTGCAGGTACGGTCGATGTCCTACACCCACTCCTTAGGGGTAGGGAGTCCCGATCGTCGTCACCATGTAATTCCAGGGCCGCGGCCACAGCGTCAGGCTGGGCAGTCCGAGCCTCCCATTGACGGCGTCGAGCTCGAAGCGGCCGGCGTCGAGCGCCTTTGCCCGTACACCGGTCTCAAACCAGATGGGAGCCTCGCAAAACTGCGGGACGGTGGTTGTTTCCCCACGGGTCCGGCCGCAAAAACAGATGGTGCCGGACGCTGAGCCGTCCGGACACCTCCAGCATTGTTGCAGACTGCGGAGGCAAACCAGATCTCGGCCGCTGTACCGGCGGAAAATTACGTACGACGCCGGGCCGCCGGCTCGCGCTGCCGGCATGAAGGCCGCTGTCCAGGCGCCATCCAAGGCTCCCGGCAGCCACTTCCCGGCCCATTCCGGAGCGGACCCTCACCCCCTTGAAACCTGCCCCGCCGGGCGTATGGTTTTTGCATGGGACCGATGCAGGACACCCTTGTTATCGGAGCCGGGCAGGCGGGCCTGGCCACTAGTTACTGGCTGGACCGGACCGGCGTCGAACATCAGTTACTGGACCGGCGTGTCGCCCTCGGCGGTGCCTGGCAGGACCGCTGGGACGCGTTCTGCCTGAACACACCGAACTTCTCACTGACGCTGCCGGGCATGCCGTACGAAGGCCCCGCTCCGGAGGCCTTTATGCCCCGGAACGACCTCATCGAGTACTTCCGGCGTTATGCGGAGACCATCGGCGCGCCGGTTCGGACCGGCACGGACGTCAGGCGCATCGCAGCGGCGGAGGACGGCGGCTTCAACGTGGAGACGTCCCGGGGCGTCTGGCGGGCACGCCACGTGGTGCTGGCCACCGGCGGTTACCAGAAACCGAAAATCCCCGCGTTGTCCGCGCAGTTCCCGGGCCGCATCCTGCAGCTGCATACCGACAGCTACCGAAATCCGGAGCAATTGCCGGACGGGGCTGTCCTGATCGTGGGGACAGGACAGTCGGGCGGTCAGATCGCGGAGGAACTGCTCGCCGTCGGCCGGGAAATCCATCTGGCGGTGTCCGCCTGCCCGGAAGCACCCCGCCGGTACCGCGGCCAGGACCTTCTCTTCTGGATGATGCAGCTCGCCGAGCACGGGCCCAAGTACGGGCTCAACGGCCTCACCGTGGGGCAGCTGCCCTCCCCCGCCGCGCGCTTCATGTGCAACCCGCTGGTTTCCGGCGCTGACGGCGGCCACGATATCCACCTGCGCGACCTCGGCCGCCAGGGCGTCCGTCTGCACGGCCATCTGGAAGCAGCCGACGACGGCGAACTCACCTTCAGCGACGACCTTCCGGAGCGCCTGGGCGTTGTTGAGCGCACGTTCTACCAGCGCATGCGGCCGATGTTCGATGCCTACATTGCTGCTGCCGGGATGACGGCGCCGGAAGCTGAGCCGCCCCGCAAGGACGACTGGCTGCCGGCCGAACCGGCGCGGCTGAACCTCGAAGCTGCGAACATCACGTCAGTCATCTGGGCCACCGGCTACCGGCTGGACTTCGGCATCCTGGACATCCCGGTGCTGGACGAATGGAACTACCCGCGGCACCTCCGCGGCGTCACCGAGCACCCCGGCCTGTACGCCGTGGGGCTGCCGTGGCTGACCGGACATGGTTCGTCGATCGTGGCCGGCGTGGGTCGCGACGCCAAGTACATTGCGGAGCACATCGCGGCCAGCTGAAGCCGCAGCAGACGCGGGCTATCCGGAGCAGAGCCCGTCGAAGTCCACCGCCGCGGCCAGCCCGGCCGAGCTGAACCATTCCTTGGCCCACGCCTGGACCGACGGCAGGGCAAGCTGCTCGGCCACGAGTTCCGGCGGCCCGTCGAACACGGACTGCCCCGCTTCCAGTTGCTCCCCCGTACCGCTTCCGGCAAGCAGCCCGAACAGGGCCGGCTGGTCCACGAAAGGAAGTGTCCCGCCGTCGCCATCGGTCAGGATGCCCCAGCGCGAGGTGAACAGCGAAAAGTCCTCTGGACGGTCGCCGAGGTCAAGCGCGAGCGGGCAGGCGTCGCCGTCGAGCTGTATCCGCCGGTAGTTGGGCTCCGTTTCGTCCAACGCCAGCAGCTGGAGTTCGTCCAGCCACGAAACCCACACGGTGGTGGACTCCCCCGGCCGGGGGTACGGTGCGGCGGCGATGTAGCCGGCCCGGCTCACGTGGGCGGAGTGGCCCACCGCGATATTGCCGAGCTGCCCGCGGACCAGGGGCAGGACCGGGCTGACCGGCTGGTGGTAGGCGGCGAACTTCCGCCGCATCACCTCGGCGCTGGCATTCGAGCCGATGGAGACCACCAGGGAGCGGGACTCCAGCGGCGCAGCCTTGGCGTCCGCAAGTGCTTCATTCAGGTCCGCCAGGTCCAGGGTCAGGAAGCCGTCACGGCCCATAACGCCCGAGGTCTCGGGCGGATCCCACGGATAGAGCAGCGGGTCGAGCCTGCCGGAGCCATCGGCGTCCGTCAGTCCGGTACCCGGTTCTCCGTTCAGTCCCATGGGCTGCCTTCCTCGTGATCCGGGAACGTGCGGCCGGGGTCAGTCGCCCATGCCGGGGTGGACAGGGACAAACTCGATCTTGTTTCCCGAGCTGGTTTTCTTCTTCGGCGACCGCGAGAAGCCCTTCGCGTCCAGGTGGTTCCGGGCGCGGAACTCGGCCAAGGCGTCGTCATAGGCCTTGTTGAGCCTGCCGCCGGAGAGTTCCTCCGTGGTGCCGTCGGCAAAGGTGACGGCGATCCGGACTTTTTCCGGGAAGTGCCGGCTCATCCTGATAAAGCCGTCGGCATCCTGCTGGAGATTCATCAAAGTGTGGTCCGCTTTCGTGGTGGTGTGACTTCCAGTGTCCCGCACTTTTGGACGGGGCGGGGCGTCACCGGAGCAAATAGCGCCCGACGACGGCGCGGACGGCCGGGTTAACAACCCAAGACCCGGCTGGGGGAACCGGGCCTTGGGCGTTGCGGGGAGCCGGCGCAGCAGCTCCCCCGGGGAGGGGCGTCAGTTCGACATTGAAGTGACGCCGCTGGTGTACCAGCCGGTGTACGGCGACCACACGCCGTTGCTGCCTTCCTGGAAGCTGACCTTCTGGTAGATCTCCTCGTTGCCGATCTCGCCGTCCACCAGAGTGCGGACATTGTGGATGGTCACGGTTCCGCTGTACTGGTTCAGGTGGCGGCTGAACGTCGAGGTGCCCAGGTGGTCGTCGCCGTTGGGCCAGTCGTCTTCCTCCCAACGCTGCTGGGTGATGTTGACGTAGCGGTCCGTGCTGCAGCGGACCTGGATCTGGTAGTCCACCAGCTTCACGCCCGCGGAGTTGTGGCCGGCGAACACGGGCCGGAGCGGCGTGACCGTGCAGGCGTAGTTGGTGCCGGCTGCCTGGGCCGGGGCTGCAAGGGCGAACGGTGCCGCCACCGCCCCGAGTCCGATGGCGGTCAGCAGGGCCACCTTGCGGCGGACGGTGTGGGACTTCTTGGTGGTGGGTGCGTCGGACATGAAGGTACTCCTGAGGGGAAAGATGCGAGTGGATGAGGCGTGCCGCCCGTTGATTCCGGGCTTGGATTGAGGCTTCGGTTTCGCCGGTATTTCCCGCGCGTTCCGATGTATCCATGGTGAATCCGGGCACCCCTCCCGCACTTCCGTGCTAGCACGGTTTCTACTCGCCGGTACAGAAATTCCCGGACCCCTCATATCCCAGACCTTCCCCACGCGAGGCACTTTGTTCTAACATAAGGACAAACTGCGCCACGCGCGAACAAACACCCTCACGGGGACGAAGGAGATCTTGTGAAACTTGGACTCGTTGGATTCGGCTTCGGCGGGCGGATCTTCCACGCTCCTTTCATCACGGCCGCGGAAGGGGTGGAACTGGCGGGCATCGTGACCCGCTCCCCCGCCCGCCGTGCGCAGGCCGCGGAGGAGTACCCGGGCGTGCCGCTCTACGATTCCCTCACCGACCTGCTGTCCGCCGGCGTGGATGCAGTAGTCATCACCACGCCCCCGGAGACGCGCCGCGAGCTGGTGCTCGAGGCGGTTGCGGCCGGAGTGCACGTGGTGGCGGACAAGCCGTTCGCACCGAACGCCGAGGTGGGACGCGAACTGGTGAAGGCGGCCGCGGACGCCGGCGTGATCCTCAACGTGTTCCACAACCGCCGCTGGGACACGGACATCCGGACTCTTCGCTCCGTGGTGGACTCCGGCGCAGTGGGCAAGGTGGCACGGTTCGAGTCCCGCTTCGACCTCGACCAGCCGGACACCCTCGAAGCCGGCCCCGCGGGCGGACTGCTGCGCGACCTGGGCAGCCACCTGGTGGACCAGGCACTGTGGCTCTTCGGCCCGGCCGCCCGCGTCTATGCCACGCTCGATTGGGTGGACCTGGACGCCGGGCGCACCGACTCGGGTTTCTTTGTGACCGTCGCGCACCGGAACGGAGTGAAGTCCCACGTATCCGCCACCAAGAGCAACCGGCTGGTCGCGCGGGAACTGCGGCTGCTCGGTTCCGCGGGAAGTTACGTGTCCCAGCAGTCCGACGTCCAGGCCCTGGCGGCAATGGCCGGCAAACGCCCGGCGGACGATCCCGCAGCGTGGGGTTACGAAGAGGAGAGCCGCTGGGGAACGCTGACGACGGCGGCCGGCCGGGTCCGCGTGCCGTCTGAACAGGGCGCCTATCAGGCCTACTACGAGCAGTTCGCGCTGGCCGTTGCCGGCAAGGGGCCCGAACCTGTCCCCGGCGCCGAGGCTGTCCACACGCTCGAAGTCCTCGACGCCGCCCGGCTCAGCGACGCGGAAGGGCGGTCGGTGGACATCGCGGACTGACCGGGGGGAAACCCCTACCGCTCCGGCTGAAGCTCCTTGCGCCAGAGAACCGTGCCGTTGGCGTTGCGGAGGCTGACGGTGAAGACGTCGTCCTCGTTGAGGTCCACGTGGCCGAAGAACTGGTTTTCGCCGGTGCGAGGTGACTGGTTGGCGTAGGCGCCGGTCTTGTAGAACACTCTCTCGGGGCCGAAGGTGCCGTCGAGCTCGCCCGGGCCAAAGCTGCCCGCGTTGATAGGGCCGGCCACGAATTCCCAGAACGGATCGAAGTCGGCGAAGCCTGCGCGCTCGGGCGAGTAGTGGTGGGCGGCGCAGTAGTGGACGTCCGCGGTCAACCAAACCACGTTTTTAACCCGGTTGCGCTTTAATGCGGAGAGCACCCCTGCGATCTCAAGTTCCTTGCCCAAGGGTGCACCGGCGTCGCGGTTGGCCAGGGATTCCTGGTTCACCGGGCCGTCGGGGACGATCAGTCCCAGCGGGAGATCGGCGGAGATGACCTTCCAAGTGGCCTTGGACTTGCTGACCTCGCGGATGAGCCAGTCGGCCTGTTCTTGGCCCAGGATGTGGGTGAGGTGCGTTTCCTTGCCGTCGGTGTTGGGGTCCTTGAAGGTGCGCATATCCAGGCAGAAAACGTCCAGCTGGGGACCACGGGAGATCTTGCGGTAAATGCGGGCGGGTTCGAAGCCGGTGCTGCCGTCGCCGATCCGGGTGCTGAGGCCGGAGACGGGCTGGTATTCCTGCCAGGCCTGGCGCCCGCGCGCTGCGAGGACATCAATGCGGCGTTCGGTGTAGCGGGCGTCTGTGATGATTTCCCCTGGGTACCAGTTGTTGTGGGTTTCGTGGTCGTCCCACTGGGCGATCACCGGTACCTCGGCGTACATGGCGCTGACGTTGCGGTCCATCAGGTTGTAGCGGTGCCGGCCGCGGAACTCGCTGAGGGTTTCGGCCACCTTGGAAACTTCCTCGGTGACCAGGTTGCGCCAGATCTGCCCGTCGGGCTCGGTGACCTGCGCGGCGATGGGGCCGTCGGCGTAGATGGTGTCGCCGGAGTGGATGAAGAAGTCCGGCTTGGTGGCGTGCATGGCCGCGTAGCCGCGCATGCCGCCGATCTCCTCGTTGATGCCCCAGCCCTGGCCGGCGGTGTCGCCGGTCCAGACGAAGCTCTGTTTGCGGGACGCGCGGCCGCTGCTGAGCAATCCCTGACTGGGCGCGGTGCTGAAGGAGCCCTGCGCGGTTTCGCCGGCATTGCCGTCAGCGTCCTCGAAGTGCAGGGTGAGCGCGAAGCGGGTGCCGGCCGGGAGGTGCTCGGCGTTGATCCGGGAGGTGAAGTCGGTGGCTTCGCTGCCGGCGCTCCCCCGCAGCACACGCTGGAAGGCGCTGCCGCCGCGGAGCGGCACACCATCGTCGTCCACGGCGAGCAGGTTGGCCACCAGCCGTCCGGGGCCTGACGCGCGGGACCACAGGACGCCGGAATCGGCGGTCACATCGCCGGTGGCGATACCGGACGGGAGGGTGAGTCGGTTGCGGACCAGCGCGACGCCGGCATGGCTGGTGGCGTGCGCGGCTGAGGCTGCGGCGGGCACGACGGCGGCAGCACCGGCGGCGGCAAGGGCACTTTTGAGGACATTTCGGCGGGTGAAAGCAGTCATGCTGCTTATCGTTGCGGCGGCGGGTGAACCGATCATGGCGGGGGTGTTAACCGCCGGTGGGGCTTGCCGGAACCCCTGCTGGTGCCATACTCAAATCGTGACTGCGACGTACTCGTTCCGTGGCGAGCTGTGGCTTTACCCCGATGCATCCGGGTGGCACTTCATCACGCTGCCGCCGGACCTGGCGGACGAGATCAAGGGCGAGGCCGCTCCCTTCCGCAAGGGATTCGGCTCGGTGAAGGTCACGGCGTCGATCGCGGGCAACAGCTGGGCCACGTCGATCTTCCCGGAGAGCAAGAGCCAGTCGTACGTCCTCCCGGTCAAGAAGGCCATCCGGACCGCGGCCGGCATCCGCGCCGGAGATGACGTGGACGTAGAGCTGGTCCTGGTGCTCGAGGGCTGATCGTGCTGCCGAGCTACTCCACCAGGCGCCCCATGTCATCAACGAACCACGCACCCTCCCTGTAGCTCAAGAAGACCACAGTTGGCTGCTCGATCTGTGCCTTGGGGGCGCGGGTCTCAGTCCCGTCTGGGCTGAAAAACCGGATCTCCTCCTGGCGTACCAGCAGCGTGACGTTCCGGGTCAGGACCCCGTCTTTCGTCATCGCATCAACGCTTTCGGTGAACACCCTGGCGCCTCCAAGCCATTTTCCGCCCTCGTAGCCGGCGCGAATTCCGCCTGCCAGGTTGGAGCAGAATTTGCATGACGGATCGGTCAGTTTGAGCCAGTCATCGACGTCACCCGTCTCGAAGCCGTAGCTCAGCAGATCGAAGAAGTACCGCGTGAAGTTTTCCAGGCCTTCCTTTGATTCGTCACCGCCATTGGGCCGCATGACGGGCCGGACGACGTTCCGGGCAGGCCCGTGGGCCCCCGCGGGAATAGGGGAAGCGGTTGGCGGCACTGTGGCATCGGCTGCCGGGGACGCAGTCGCAGATATGGACGTCGGAAGCTGCGGCGGGGGCGGGCCTTCGTTGGAGCATGACGTCAGCAACGCCACGGCACACAGCGTCCAAGCCGTGGCCTGGGTTCTGCGAAGTCTTTCGGCCATTTTCATCCCCTCGGTCGGCCGCGCCCTGCTGTTCCGACCACGCTAGCGGAAGTCACGATTTCCCGGAGAAGTTATCCACAGCCGGCCAGCCATCCAAAGCCTCTGTACCGCGTCTTTCCGCAGGACTAGCATGCAGGTGCACAGCCGCGGTTGGACTCCCCGCCGCATCAGGGCTGAAGCAACTGCGTGGAAGGACCTGTCATGGAATGCATCACCTGGTTCGCGCCGATTCTGCCCGGGAAACTGGACGAGTGGAAGTCTCTCATCGAGGAGATTGAGGGCCCCCGCAAGGAGGACCACCGGCGTTCCCGCGAGCGGATGGGCCTGACCCGGGAAGTCGTCAGCCTCATGCAGACCCCGCAGGGGGACTTTGCCTGCCTGTTCCACGAAGCCGAGGATCTGGCCAAATCCTTCCAGACCGCCGCGAACTCGGGCGATCCGCACGATCAATGGTTCGGGGAGAAGATCCAGGCAATTCACGGCATCACCCCTGAGATGCTGCGAGCCCCCCTCCCTGCGTCGCTTGTTTTTGATTACAGGGCCGGCTGATACGCCGCGAACGTCGGAAGCAGCGCACGACGGCGGGATACCGGCATCGATTGCCGGCCACCCGCCGTCGTACTTTTCTTAAGAGGTGAAGCTGTCGGACCCGGCTAGATCCGCGGCGATGCGTATGGCGCACTGGGAAGGTTGCCTGCCGTCCACGGCGCAGTAGAGCGGATGTCAGGCAGGTGGCAACGGCCGTCGGTCAGGACGGCGCGGACGGTGACGCTGAGAACCCAGAGTCCAAGAAGCAGGATGCCGATCAGTTCCATTGTGTTGCACCTCGGTTGAGTGTGTGCGGATTGGGTGATTTCAGTGTGTCCGGCCGGCGTGTGAGCAAACGTGTGAGCCCCGCAGACGCCGGAGAGCCTGCGGCGTACCATGAGCCGTATGGCCGAGAACTGGATTCGGCTCCTCGGTCCGCCCCGGATCGAGTCCCCCGGCGCAACTCCCCTGCAGCCCAGGGGCCGCAAGGCCTGGGCGGTGCTGGCCTACCTCGCGCTGCAGGCGGACGGCACCGGCCGCTCCCGCACGGCATCGCTGCTCTTCCCGGATGCCGAAGACCCCCTGGGCGCCCTCCGCTGGAACCTGTCCGAGCTGCGCCGGACGCTCGACGGCGTAACGGTGGCCGGCGATCCCCTGCGGCTGACACTTCAACCGCCGTGGCGCTGCGATGCGCTGGAAGTGGTCGATTCCGCCGGAGTTCCGGGCGTTGATCCGCGAACCTTCGGCGGCCAACTGCTGGAAGGGCTGACCTTCGCCGATTCCCCGGTCTTTGACTCGTGGCTGGCGGACCAGCGCTACCGTCTGGACAACGTGGTCCAGTCCCTTCTTTACGAGGCAGCGCTGGCGGCCCTCGCGTCGGGCGCTCCCGGCCAGGCGGCGGAGCTCGCATCACTGGCACTGCAGCGCGATCCCTTCCACGCGGACTGCAACGCCGTCCTCGTCAAAGCGCTCGTGGCCCTCGGCGAGCACCGCCATGCCCGCGAGCACGTCACCAAGTGCGGGAACCTCTACCGCGAGGAGCTGGGGCTGCCGCTGCCCGCGGAAATCCGGCGGGCGCTGTCCGATGCGGTTCCGGAGGCGGACCCGGGGATGCCGGCCACCGCAGCGACGGTGAGGTCCTATCTCGACGCGGGCGGCGCGTCACTCTGGGCCGGCGCCGTGGACCGGGGGCTCGATCAGCTGCGGCTCGCGGTGGTCCTCGCCCAGCGCACCGGCGACGCCCACCTGATCGCCGAATCCCTGGTGACCCTGTCCGGCGCCCTGATCCACCAGGCGGGCGGGCGCGGCGCGGAGGTGGCGGACTTCCTGCACCGCGCGCTGCAGGCGGAAGGGCCCGACGGCGCCTCCCGGACTGCCGCCGCGGCGTACCGCGAACTGGGCTACTTGTCCGTGCAGCGCGGTGTTCCGGACCGTGCCGCCGGGTGGCTGGACCGGGCGCTGCGAGCCGCTGAAGGATTCCCCGACGAGCAGGCGAGGGTCCTGGCGATCCAGGGGATGCTGGCCTCCGATACGGCGAGGTACGGGGAAGCGGTGACTGCGCTGACCGAATCCGGCGAGCTGGCCAAAGCGATCGGGAACCGCCGGCAGCAGGCGTTCAGCGAGGCACTGCTCGGCAGGGTGCACCTGCTCCGCGGGGAACTGGACCAGGCAGCGGCACGCCTGGACCGGGCCCTCGTCTGGATTGCGGAGGAGCACTGGACGGCGTTCGAGCCGTTCGTGGACGGGGTCCGGGGCGAGACCTACCTGGCTGCCGGAAAGCTGGAGGAAGCCGCGGCAATGATCGACCGGTCCTGGGTGATGGCGGATCTGGCCGGTGACCACTGCTACATGGCCTTGGCGGCCGGTGCCGAGGCGCGGCTGTTCCTCGCTCACGGCGACCTGGCCGCGGCCGAGCACTGGATAGACCGGGGGCTGGAGCCCAAGCCGTGGTACCTCTGGTACTCGGCCCGGCTGCTTGATACGGCGGCGGAAGTGGCCATGGCAATGGGCTCGCCGCGGGCGTCAAAGTTCGTGGAGAAGCTCGCCGAGCTGGCCAGCCGGAGCGGAATGCGGGAGTTCACTGTACGGGCGCAGTCCCACCGTGCAGTGCTGGGCGATGAGGTGGCCGCGCAGGCCGTGCCGTGGCTCGCGAAGGAGATCGAGAACCCGGCCCTGGAGGCGTTCCTCAAGCAACGGCACGGCGGTTGAGACTGACGGGCACGATCCCTGTGGCGCACTGCGTCGCGGGCATGGTAGCTTTCGTGGATCGTGATCTTTCGGCAGGAGGTGAGTCCCATGAACGCAGTATCCACAGTGGGTGCTCCCCTGCAGTCCACGATCGCGCGGCTGAAGTAGTCGCCGCCGGGAGTGCCAAACAGGCAATTCGCGAAGGGCGACTCCCATGAACACCACACCTTCTTCACCCCTGAACTCCACGTCAACGACGGCCTCCGTTGGGCGGGCGTTGGTCCTCGGTGGCGGCGGATCCACAGGCAATGCCTGGCTGATCGGCGTCGTCGCGGGCCTTTTCGAAGCCGGGCTGGATGTGACCGAGGCTGATCTGATCATCGGCACCTCGGCCGGATCGACGGCCGCGGCCCAAATCACCGGCACGAGCCCCACCCAGCTGCTTGCCGACATCCTTTCCGCTGCACTCCCGCAACGGATCGCCCCGGGGGGATACGACGGCGGACGCGCCCGTGCTGGGCAGGCGGCGAACCATATGGAGAGGACGAGCCGCATCATCGCCGCCGCCGCGGATGTAGCCGATATGCGCCGCAGAATGGGTGCGGCAGCGCTCGAAATGGCTGCGGCGTCGGACGGCTCCGGGCAAACGCGGTGGCGCGATACCGTCGCCTCCCGGCTGCCCAGCCAGCACTGGCCGGAACGGACGGTGCTCATCACCGCGGTCGACGCCCATACCGGCGAACCGGTCGTGTTCGACCGCCACAGCGGCGTCGACCTGGTGGACGCCGTCGCGGCCAGCTGTGCCAGCGGCTTCGCCTACTGTATCGGCAGCAGCGGGTACATCGACGGCGGCTACCGAACCAACGCCGACAATGCCGACCTGGCAGCCGGCTACGCACGGGTGCTGGTGCTGTCACCGTTCGGCGGCAGGTCACGGACACCGGCGGACTGGGGCATGCATCTTGCAACACAGGTCGACGAACTACGCGCACGCGGAAGCCGCGTCGAAACAATCTTCCCCGATAGCAGCTCCGAGCATCTGTTCGGCGCCAATGCGATGGATCTGTCGCTGCGCCCGCCCGCCGCCCGGGCGGGTTACGAGCAAGGCAGGGCCCTTGCCGTGCAGCTCACGGAATTCTGGCGTTGATGCTCTCGAAATCATCAGTCCCCGCAAGAACTGGTTAAACAAAAGCAGGACCTGCCAATCGGCAGGTCCTGCTTTATGAAACCTAAACGGTCCCGGGTATCTAAGAAATTAGATAGCCTGGATGTTTACGGCCTGGGGACCCTTGGGGCCCTGCTCGGTTTCGAAGGAGACCTTCTGGTTCTCTTCGAGGGAGCGGAAACCGGAGGAGTTGATCGCAGAGTAGTGTGCGAAAACGTCCTGTGAGGAGTCATCGGGGGAAATGAAGCCGAAGCCCTTTTCAGCGTTAAACCATTTGACGGTACCAGTAGCCATTATTTATGTCCTTCGTGAAGGTGGAGGAACTGTCCCGACTTTCGGGTCCTCCGGTGTGGGGTGTTCAAAACCGCTACTTCAGAAGAACGAGGACTTTCGACCCCGCGTACTGCCTGAACTACCAAATACAAACACAACAACGGTCTCTACTGTACACGGGTTTTCAGAGCGGCTTTACCACGGGCATCAGCGGGATGTCCGGGACCGTGATCGACTGCGGTCCGTCGAAGCCCTGCATGAACACCGTGACGAAGCTGAGGGAGACCGTGCCGCCCGCGTCAGGCAGCTGGCTCTCGAAGTTGATGGTTCCCTTGCGCTGTCCCCCGGGCGGTATTTCGGGCTGCCAGCTGCTGCGGAACGCATCGGCGTCGAACGTCGTGCCGTCCGGGCCGGTGAGGATGGCGTTGTGGAAGAGGGGCAGTGACATGGAGCTGCCGGTCCCGTTACGCACGTGGATCTCCACCCGGGTGAAGTGGGCGGTGCTCTGCACGCCGAGCACCGTCACCGTGACGCCCTGCGCTTCCGCCACCACCTGGCGTGCCAGCCGCTGGGTCCCCTCTTCGTTTCCCGAGAAATATCCGACGGCGTAACTCGCCCCGGCTGCCAGCAGCCATCCACCGCCGCCAAGCAGGAGCAAGGTCACCAGCACCGTGGCGATCAGTGGACGGGAACGCGTACGCGGCGCAGCCTCAGCCGGCGCAGACGGATACGCGGTCCCGCTGTCATAGGGCCCGGCGTGGGCATCCGGGTAACCGGGCCTCAGAGGCCGTGCGGGCCGCGACGGCTGCACTCGCATTGACGGCCGGTACTGGGGTTTGGGCCGCCTGGGTGGCGGCTGTGCCTTGTCTTTGAGGAAGTCGAGCGCCTCGCCGCCCAGGGCAACAACAAGGCCCATGGCCGGGGTCACGAACCATGTCCATGTCGGGGTCAGCTCGGTCAGGAACGCGGTCAGGCTGTTGCCGATCAGTCCCACCACGTTGATCGCGGCCGCGAAGAGCAGCGCCGCGCCCAGACCTTTCTTGCGGGCGGCGGCAGGGGCGGGCCTGCGGCCCTCCGGCCGGCCGGCCGCCTCGGGAGGTGAGCCGCCGTCGTCGTACGTCCCTTCAACAAACCGGAGCAGCACCTGTCCGATCTGGACCTCATCGCCGTTGGCGAGCTCCGTGGGCGAGGTGATCTCGTGGCCGTTGACCCAGGTGCCGTTGCGCGACTGTTGATCGGCAAGGATTGTCCGGCCCTCCAGGGAGGTCAGCTCGGCGTGGCGGCGGCTGACTCCGGACACCCGCAGGCGCAGCCGTGAGCCTTCCCCGCTGCCGATGGTGGAGGTGCCGTGCGGAATGCGGAGCCGGCGTCCCGCCGCTTCACCGTTGACCACCACGAACTCGTCCCGCAACCCCGATGCATCCACGACTTCCCCGACCAGCCAGGAGGGCGCCGGCCCCCGAGAGGCGAAAAACCGCCGCCAGCGCTAGCGAACGGCATACAGTAAGTCTCCTCGCGGCGGGTGGGGCTGACAAGAATGGGACGGCCGTTCGCGACGGCGGGGTGCCGGGGACTTTCGGCACTTCCCCGGCCGCAGGATCACGCAGAGGGTGGAGGTATGGCGGCTGCTACCACTAGGCAGGTGAACGGGATGGCAAACCGCACAAAATTGCTGGTTATGGGCGGAGTAGTGGCCGTCAAGGTTGCGGCGTATCTGGTGTGGCGTCCGGTCATGCTGCGCTGGGGAACGCAGGGCGAGGAAGCCGTGGAGCCTTTGCCCGGTGATGACCAGGTGCCCCGCCCGGCGTTCCAAAGCACGCGGGCCATCACCATCGACGCGCCGCCGGAGAGCGTATGGCCCTGGATAGTGCAAATGGGGATCTACCGCGCCGGGTTCTACACGCACGACCGCGTGGAACGGGCGATGTTCCACGCCCGGTACGTCGAAGGAAAGCACTCGGCGACGCGCATCCACCCGGAACTGCAGGACCTCAACGTCGGCGACCTGGTTCCCTATGGCGGTGGCGTGTACGCGACCGTGGCAGAGATCGAGCCGAACCGGCACCTCGTCGCGGGAGAGGCGTTCGTGCTGCGTCCCCTCCCGGGGAACCGCACCCGCTTGATCGTTCGCTGCCGTGGGATGGGGTACATCAGTGGAGCGGCTCAGGGCGCTGCGGCCGATGCTCCGGTGTTGACCAAAGCAGTCGTGTTTGCCCTGCATCGTGTGCCCGGAGCACTGCTGCTGGCCCGCGGCATCGATTTTTTCGTCGCTGACCCGTTCCACCATTACATGGAAGTCGGCATGCTGCGCGGCATCAAGGCACGCGCGGAAGGGACGTACGACGGCGGCCAGCCCGCCGTCGTAGGTCCCTTCCCGTAGTGGCGCTTGCCCTAGTGGAGCCCTAAGGGCACGTACCAGCGTCCAAGGGCTTCGCGACGGCCTTGCAGGCGTTCACGCGACCGTTCGCCCAGTAGGTTTCAGTGCCTGCCTTTCTTTCGGCGCTTGCTTCGACCTTTGCCCGGACGGTTGCGTTATCCGGGTCGGCCTGGGAGCTCCAGACAAGGGCGGCAGTGGCGGCCACGATCGGCGAGGCCATTGAGGTGCCGCTGGCGATGTCATAGCCCATGGACCGGCCGTTTTGCGTACCCAGGACGAAGGGGTGGAACGGGAAGGTCGAGTAGACGTTGACACCCGGCGCCGCGATATCCACCCACTTGGCACCGTAGCTGGAGAACGATGCCTTGTCGTCCTTGTTATCTGTTGCAGCGACGGCAATAACGTTGGGGTAGGCGCCCGGGTAGATCTGGGCCGGAGTACCGGCGTTGCCGGCCGCGGCCACCAGCACCACACCCCGGTTCCAGGCGTTGTTGACGGCCGTCTCGAGCGTGCGTGACGAGACGCGCATTCCAAGGCTCATGTTGATCACCTTGGCACCATTGGCCACCGCCCAGTCGATGCCTTGGGCGATCGTTGAGCTGGAACCGGATCCGTTGTCGTTGAGGACTTTGGCGTCCAGGATGCTGCACTCCGGGCACACGCCGGCGACACCCTTGCCGTTGCCGGCGACCGCGGCAACGATCCCGGCCACGTGGGTGCCGTGGCCGTATTTGTCGTAATCCTCAGGGTTAACAATCTTCGTGCCACTGTAGTTGATCCGCGCAACGACCTTCTGCGAAATATCCTCGTGGTCATTTGCAACGCCTGAGTCGACAATGGCGACTCGGATGTCCCTTCCTCTAGTGGTGCTCCATGCTTCGACGGCGTCCACGTCAGCGTCGTTATCGCCCGCGGTGACAGTCAGCGTGTTGAGGGTGTTAGTAAATGATTGGCCATCGTTCTGCAGCGCATATTGGCGGGGGAAGAATGGGTCGTCGGTATCGGCGGTAGCGATCTCGTCCGGCTCGGCGTACTCAACCGCCGGGTTCCGGTTTAGGGCTTCGATGAGGTTCAATTCTTTGCCTGCCGGCACCTTGATGAGTTGAGCGCCTGTGCTGCCAATGCCGGCACCCTCCTTGAGCCCATGCTGGCGAAGCACGCCGGCTGCCGCGCCATTGTCGCGGAATTTAACCATGATTTGTCCCGCGATATGCGAGGACTCTGAGGCTGCGTTACTCGGAACCGCATTGCTTGGGACCGCTGCGGCAATTCCGCTGAAGCCCATGACTACTGCTGCGAAACTAGCTACCAGGATCTGTTTCATTCAGTTATCTTGCGGCAGAATTCACCCACTGGATAGTGCCTTTTGGCAATTCACATGAACTGTCAGACCCCCTGCGTAGGGTGACCTACAAGCCGGCATGCGCCGGAGCACCGTTCGCATTCATGACGAATGCTTGCAGTAAATGGGGCAATCACGATGGCATTGAAAGTCAATCCGCCGCCGAGCTGGCGGGCCGCAAGAAACTCACAACGGCTCGAGAGCGTCGAGCCGGTCCTCCTGCGCCGAATCATCCTCTAAAAGATGTTGATTTTCCTCATTCCTTTAGCCGGGATGCTGCTGTGGATTGCCTATTTTGTTGTGGTATCGGCCCTGCTCGGCATTATTTGGGGCGTACTCGGACTCCTAGTTTGCTTTGAGAACGTTTGGCACCGGATCGTCGGTCGGAAAAAGGCTGCCAACTCCAAGCCCAAAGAGCCCCTTGTGGCTTCCAGGCCCAACGCGCCCCGGGGGCCTTCCGAACCGAAGCCGCCCCTGGAACCCGCCGGCAGCTCCACGCGCAACACTCCCCCCGCCCCCGAGCCGGCCGCCCCCGATCAGCCCGCCGCCGAACAGCCCGCGGCCGGGGCCAGCAGCACCTCTGACATCTGGCCCAAGTGGACTCCGTCGCGCAGGCGGGACGTCGACAGGGAACTGGCCCACTGGCAGGAGCAATTCAATGCCCTGAACTCCCCCAAGTAGTCATGGCGACGGCGGGCGGCCGGCGTTTGGTGCCGGCCGCCCGCCGTGCGTCAGTGGTTCAGCCGACTGCTAGATGCAGGCGGGTTGATAGGCCGGGTCTGCAGGACCCGAAGGCTTGCCCAGTGCATGGGCCACGATCTGGTGCACCACCGGGTCGTTCGGCGTCTGGTCATGCTCGAAGAGATCGGCCGGGCACTTGTCCTGGATGGTGATGTTCGTGACCTGCCGTGCCGGGCCGCTAAGGAACTGGCTGTTGTAGGGAATAACCACTTCGTCGTGAACAGTCGAGATGACCGTGTACGACGGTCCAGCCACGGTGTCGCCGATGGAGTTGAGCTTCTGCATGAACGCCGAGCCCGCCTGCTGGTCGGCGCAGGCTGCGCAGCCCAGGCCGGTGTAATTCGGATCCGCGACAAAGCCAGGCGGCGGGACGATGACGCCTTCGGTGCCGTGGTTGGAGGGTGCGATCCCAATGAGCTTATTGACATTGTTGGCACCGCCGAGGAAACCCATGTAGTAGCGGGGCATCATTCCGCCCTGGCTGTGGCCCACGAGATCCACCTTCTTGGCGCCGGTGGAGGCACGTACCGCATCCACGAACGGGGCGAGTTCCTGCGCGGAGTTAGCCACCGGGGCGGTGGCATACACGCCGTTCGTCTCGCCGTAGTTGAGGGCGAAGACGCAGTATCCGGCGCTCTTGAGGTACGGCGACAAGGTGGACCAGTTCTTCGCCATGCTCTCAAACGTTCCAGGCACAAGAATGACCGGATACGGATGCTCGGCGCTGGGTTTGCAGGACCAGTCGTTGGCTCCCGGCGGCGCCACGTCCAAGGTGTCCGCCTGGGCTGGGGCAACGGCCAGGGATCCGGCAAGGACGGCGGCTGCGGCGATGGACAGAGTTCTTGCTAGGAGTGACATAGAAACCTCTTTGTTTGCGTGTCAGCGGGGGCGGCCGGCGGTGATGGTCCTCAGTGGCCACCACGCCTCGGCCGGTTTTCCATGCTAGGCAGCAGGGCCGTTCCTCCTGAGCCGGGCTGCACGAATGTGCGGCAAAAAAGCCTCGCACGTCCGTGCCCTCTCCCCGCCCATAAAACGCCCGATTCCGACTGTTGTTACTGGTCAGTAGCTGTTTGGCTCGCACCTTGCCTTGAGAGAGCTCTCATGCGCCTCTGCACAAACGTGCAAACCGGGCGTTCAGCTCACAGACGGCAGTCCGTTACGCCCACTGCCTTCCGGCCCCGCTCCTGCGCGAAGAACCGCAGAGCCCTGTCGGCAACCAGTTCCGGGCAGTGGTCCGCGAGGAAGTGGCCCTCGCCGGGAAGGATCTCCGTGGTCACGTTGCCCCCGCGTCCGGCCCGGTGGCCCATCTCCTGAAGAGCCGCGGACGGCTCCCTGGCACCGATGAGGGCTAGGGTCGGCACCGTGAAATCACGTTTGGCGTACGCCCCGAAAATGATAGCCATGAACGCCGGGAGGATCGTGCCGCGGTAGAGGGCTGAGCCTGCTCGCGCCCTCGCGGGCTGGGACAGCCCCGCACGGTAGAGCTCGATGTCCTCCTCCGGCACTCCGCCTGCGGGCTCGAACGCCGTGAAAAGGTGCCGCATGAACTTTTCGTTCCGCTGCAGGCGTGGGCCGATTCCCGGAGCCGCGACAACGAAGGCATGCCAGAGCTTGGGGAAGAGCCCCAGTAGCCGGGCGTTCGGCCTGATGTGCACGTCCGGGGCGCCCGTGACAACGAGGGCCTGGACCACGTCGGGCCGTTCCATCGCCAGGAGCTGGGCAACGACGGAACCCCAGTCATGGGTGAGAAACCGCGCCCGCGGGATATCCAGCTCGCCCATGAGCAGGACGATGTCCTCGATGAGGGTCCGGGAGTTGTAGCCGCCCGCGGGCGCGTCGCTCCAGCCGAAGCCGCGCTGGTCTACGGCAATCACCCGATAGTGCTTGGCCAGGTGGGGAATGACGCCGTGCCACTCCCACCAGTGCTGCGGGAATCCGTGGAGCAGGAATACAGGCTCCCCGCTGCCGGCCTCCGCAATATGGATGTTTATCCCACGCACGTCGACCCACCGGTGGGTCACACCGTCGAGCTGCGGCATGGCGGCGGCTGTGCCTTGCATGAACCCAAGGTATTACTCACGGGCTGACCTGTCACCACTTTGCTAGTGGAGACCGTGCCACACGGCGGCAGGCTTTGCTGCCGGCCGCCGTCGTAATTCAGTGGTTTTTACTCCTGGTACGGAACGCCTGCCGCCTGTTCTGCTGCTGCCAGGGTCTGCGAAAACCTGTCCACAGCCAGCTTGTAGCCGGCCGGGTTGCCTGTGTTTCTCTCTTGACCAGCGGCGTGCCTAGCCCTGATCATTGCCGAGGTTGTGGGGAGGGAAGCATCAGTCATGGCGGGAAAATCGAACTGCAATTGAGGGTCCATCTCGTATTGGCGCCATCGGCGTTCAAGCAGATCGTGACGGTCGGCAGTACGCCCGTACTCCTTGACATCAGCGAGGGAAAGGTGAGCCAACAACCCCCCGTCAGCCCCCGCGGCCAGGGACACCGTCCTGACCGCCTCAGACTGGCGGCCAAGAGCTTCTTCGGTCCCCAGCGCCAACGGGGTAACGCCCTTTTGGATGAACTGGACGTTGTACTGGTAGGCACGGATCTCCGCCGGCGTCATGTAATCAAGATCGCCGGGAGATTTCCTGGCCAGCTCCTTGGAACCATATCGGCTCGCTACGCTGCTGCGAGGGACCGGGAAGAGGAACTTTCCCACGACAAAGCCGATAGCGATGGCAATCCAAAACGCCCAGCTGGGAAAATCCCACGCTGATGCCGCTACTGCCGCACCCACGGTGCAAGCGGCATGGCCACCCGAAAAGATGACCTTGGTGCGGCCGAGCCGGTACACCCGGCGGGGACGGTCCAGTTGTTTCTCGTGGAATGCCTTGAGCGTGGCAGCCCATTCGCTGGCGTTACTCACCAGTCACTCTCCTCAGTCATGATGACGACATCGCTGTCGACGCTGACACCGGAGATGTGTTGCTGCTCGGCCGTGCCGCGGGCAAACACAGGCACCGGTGTAGGACTTGACCGGTACGGCCCCCCTGCCCAAAGATACCCCTTCGGAACCTCATCCCGGCCGCGGTGGTGGGTAATAACAATGGGTAACTCCCGGACCTAAACCGGCTCGACAATGTTTGTCACGCAGTTAACCGCCCATTCATATCTCCCTCAGAACCTGTCCAACCAGCCTCCCTACGGTCGACTGCATGGAAAACATTTCTCGCAGATCCCTTCTGTCCGCCAGCCTTGGGGCCGGTCTCGTGGCCGCCCTGCCGGGGGCCGCGCTCGCTACGTCAACCGCGGACGACGCCGGTCTCCGCACCGATCCGTTCATGCTCGGCGTTGCTTCCGGCGAGCCGTGGCCGGATGGCTTCGTGATCTGGACCCGCCTGGCCGTTGACCCCGTAGCGGAGGACGGTCTGGGCGGCATGCCCTCCCGCAACGTCGCGGTGGCGTGGGAAGTGGCTGAAGACGCGGGCATGCGCGCTGTAGTAGCCCGCGGCGTCGAGAACGCCCGGATCGAAACCGCCCACTCGGTGCACGTCGAACTCAAGGGCCTGCGGCCGGGACGGGAGTACTTCTACCGGTTCCGCGCCGGCAAGCACATCAGCCCGGTGGGACGCACCCTCACCAGCCCGGCACTGCATGAGACGCCGGCGGCGCTGGCCATGTCGTTCGCCAGCTGCGCGCAGTCCGAGCACGGCTACTTCACCGCCTACTCCCGGCTGGCGCAGGACCACCCGGACCTCGTCCTGCACCTCGGTGACTACCTGTACGAGTACAAGAAGGGCAGCTACGTGATCGGCGGCGGCAATCCGCGCGACCACGAAGGGCCCGAAACCACTACCCTGCAGGGCTACCGGCAGCGGCACGCCCAGTACAAGTCCGACGCCGATCTGCAGGCTGCGCACGCCGTCGCACCGTGGCTGGTGGTCTGGGACGACCACGAGGTGGACAACAACTGGGCGGACGACGTCCCGGAAAACAAGGACGCCAACCAGCTGAACGACACCACCGAGCGTTTCCGGCAGCGCCGGTCTGCTGCGTTCCAGGCGTACTACGAGAACATGCCCCTGCGCGCCTCGTCCGTGCCGGCTGGTGCCGACATGAAGATCTACCGTACGCTGCAGTGGGGTCAGCTGGCCAACTTCCACATGATGGACACCCGGCAGTACCGTGACGACCAGCTCGCCGGCGACGGCTGGCGCAAGAACGTCAGCGAGCGCCTCGCCGAGGACCGCACCATCACCGGCGCGGAGCAGGAAAAGTGGCTTCTGGACGGCTTCAAGAACTCCACGCAGCGCTGGGACATCCTCGGCCAGCAGGTCTTCTTCGCCGAACGCGACCGCGCCCAGGCACCCGAGATCGACGACGTCTCCATGGACGGGTGGGACGGCTACGCCGCCTCCCGCCGCCGCATCACCCAGGGCTGGGTGGACGCGAACGTTCGCAACGCGGTGGTCCTCACCGGCGACGTGCACCGCAACTGGGCCAACGACGTCAAGGTCGACTACAAGGACCCCGCCTCCCCCGTGGTCGGCTCCGAACTGGTCTGCACCTCCATTACCTCCACCGGCAATGGGACGGGCTCCACGACGGACCCGACCATGGCCTGGAACCCGCACCTGAAGTTCTACAACGACAACCGCGGGTACGTGAACACCCGCATTACGAAGGATGCGCTGACCGCTGACTTCCGCGTGCTGGACTACGTCACGACGCCGGGATCCCCCGTCAGCACGAAGGCCTCCTTCGCGATCCAGGACGGAGCGCCGGGGCTGCTCGCCAAGTAAGATCTGCACTGAAAAACCGGTACGACGACGGCGGGGTGGCCAGGAATTTTGCTGAGCGCCCCGCCGTCGTTTTTCCGTCTGTCGTGGCTGAATGTGCAGGTAGGGTGTGTCGCATGACTCAGGAAGAGGTCCGCGGCAGAATAGAGGCCTTCGTGGCCGATTTCCACGCCAGCTGGCAGCGGTCAGGCACGTCGCCGGGGATGTTCGCTTTCGACCCCGGCGTGTTCGAAGCGTGGGCAAACGAGTTGGCGGACCTGGTGGCCACCCATGGCACGCCGGGGATGCGCACCGGCCAGGAAGGTGCACTGAGTTCCACTCCCGCGCACCAACCGGACGCCGAACAAATCACCGGCATCGAGGTTGACGGCGACACTGCGACGGCCCGCTCGGTCATGCACGCCGCAGGGAACAACACCTCCTACTACAAGTACCGGCTGCTGCGCGGCGATGACGGCTGGCGGATCTCCCACCTCTCGGCCTTCCTCGACCCGCCCGGCAAACCATTGATCGATCCGGCGGCCGCCGAGGCACTCCTGCTCGGTGCAACACCTGAAGCCGCGCTCCCCGACCTGCCGCCCCATCTGGAACTCGACTTTCCGGGGTTGTTTGCAGCCGGCCGGGTGGTGGTACCGTTCGGCAACCCGGCGCAGCTCGAAGTCGTCCACCTTGGCGAACTCACCTGCGCCTCCGGCGTGCTCGCGGTCCTGGACCTGGGTTTTGTCGACGCGCGATTCGCCCCTCTGGCGCGGCGGATCATGCCGGGGACGTACGCCGTCGACGTCGCCACCGTGGCGGAGATGACCGTTGCCGTTCGGCTGCGGCTCTTCGAGGCGCCAGCGGTCAGCTGGCACCCCGCCGAGTTCACTGACGGCACGGAAGGTGTGGGCGTCGACGCCGGGAACGTCGCCATCCTCGACGCCGGGTCGCTGGTGGGATGCCAGGCCCAGCACATCGAGGAGCTGTTCCAGGAGCAAGCGGCACTGCTGGTGGGAACACCGGGCACAATGTTCGGCCTCACCGGAGAAGTGACGGATGCGGCCGTGGTCTCAAGCGGGTACGGCGACGGGATGTACCCGTGCTACTGGGGTGTGGCCGCAGACGGAAGTCTCGCCTCACTGATTGTCGATTTCAGGGTCCTTGCCGAGGACATCCTTCGCACCAGCCGCGTGCCCTTCCAGTCTGGACCCGTCCGCACCCCGGAACTCGGCGGCCTAGAACTTCAGATCGCCACGGATGACGGCTCGTTCGTCATCAGCAGCAAGGCCGAGCGCGTCACGGGCCTCCGGGTGCTGGCACCGGACGGCGAACTCCTGATGGACGGAGACCAGCTCGGCACCTTCGTCACGGGAGGCAGGTCCAGCAAGACCTGGAACCCGGACGCACCTCCCCCGTCCGGCGCAGTCCTCGAGGTCACCGAGTACCTCGGCTACCGGCACATCTAAGCACTTCGCATCGGTGGCAGCGAACGCCGCGACGAATCGTCCCAGTTACTGGACCCCGTTGAACCGAGCCTGGACCAAGTTGGCGAATGGCAGACGACCGTAAATGCTGATGAACTCTGCTTGGTATTCGGCTTCGGCGGAATCGACCTCGGCCGCCTCCAATACTTTCCAGGCAATAACCAGTGACTGAGAGTCGGCGAGCTGCCACAGCAGCCGCCCACCCCAATGCCCTACGGGTTTCCCTCGGCCAAAGTCAGCGAACTCTTGAAGGCGCTTTCGGAGTCCCCTAGTGCCGACAGTTCCTGCACCTGCTTTCCCGATGTAGAGGACCTCTGCGTCGTCGACCCAGTGCGATTCCAGGGCGGGTTGGAGGAGGGACGGATCCTGCCTTTTGAACTGTCCTCCCACGCTCTTCGCAAGGAACAGCCGCTTAAAGCCCAAGTGAGAGAGGGTTCACCGGTTTGGCCCGAAAAGTGAGAGGGCGTTGGGGGTTTGGGGGTTAGAGGGAGGCGCCGCCGCAGATGACGTAGTTCTGACCCGTGATGGACTTCCCGTGCGGGCCCAGGAGGAACGCGGCCAGGGCGGCCACATCCTCCGGGTCCACCAGGGCACCCAGTGCCGGCATCCGCACCGGGGTGGCTGCCCGGCCGGGGTCGTTCAGCATCGGGGTGTCGGTCGGGCCCGGGGAGAGCACGTTGACCGTGATCCCCCGCGGCGCGAGTTCCTGCGCCCACGTCCGGCCCAGGCCCATCAACGCAGCCTTCGTGGCTGCGTACTGGCTCTTGCCCGGCGACCCGGTGGAGGTGCGGCTGCCCAGCAGCAGCACCCTCCCGCCGTCGGGCATGGACGGCACCACTGCGTTGGCCAGCGCACTGGCGGCGGCCACGTGGACGGTGAACATTCCCGCCAGTGCGGCCGGGTCCAGCTCGCCCAAGGGCGCGGTCCGCTGGAACCCGGCGGCGTGCACCAGGGCATCCGCCGGCCCGATGGCCTCCACAATGCTGGCAAGGGACTCGGGCTCCGAGAGGTCGGCCTGCTGCCACCGGAAGCCCTCGCCCATGGAGGACTCGGTCCGGCTCAGTCCGGTCACGCGCCACCCGTCGGCCAGCAGGCGTTCCGCAATGGCCTTGCCGATCCCCGAGCTCGAGCCGGTGACTATGGCGTGCTTGGTCATTCGTCCCCGCCGGGCGTGGTGGTGCCCTCGTACGCCCACTGCGGGTCCACCCGGACGAACTTGATGGCCTGCCGGAAGTACGTGTACGCGATGTTCAGGGCGCCATCGGGGCCCTGGTGGATGGACGGGTAGGAGTATTCGCGGTTGAGCCCGTCGCGGGAGTTGTTGGACAGGCAGTACCCGTCCCCCACGTCCAGGTTGCGGCGGATCGGCCACGAACGGCCCGAGTCCTCGGAGATCGCCAGCGTCATCGGCGAGCGCGGAGTGCCCCAGAATGCCTTCCGCGAACCATCGTCCTCGGAGAAAGCAGCAGCATCCGGCTCGGCGAGCTGGCCCTGTTCCTCGGCCAGACCGTCGTCTTCGATCTCGTCGTAGAGGGACAGCCGGCGCTCAGTGGAAGCCTCGGCCCGGCTGTGGTTGTACACCAGTGCCAGGCGGCCGTCGGCGAGCGCCGTAAACTGGATGGAGGAGTTGTTGTTGGGCAGCTCGGTGGGGACCGGCTCGCTCCAGGTGGAGCCGCTATCGGTGGAGCGGGATTCGTAGATCGAGTCGGCCCAGCGGCTGCGGAACAGTGCCAGCAAGGTTCCGTCGGCCACGGGCTGGATGTTCATGTGGACGCAGCCCAGGCTCCCCGGCAGGACGTGCTCGGTCCAGGTGGCGCCGGCGTCGTCGGAGATCATCACGGCGCTGTCGTCGCTGTTGCCCACCCATTTCTCCCCCGGCGTGGTGATGCACCGGAAGATCGGCACGATCAGGCGGCCGGACGGCAGCACCACCGGGAGCTGGCGGACGAACACGCCGCCCGTTTCGTTTGCGGGGAACAGCGTTTCCACCTCGCCCCAGGTGCGGCCGCCGTCCGTTGACGTACGACGGCGGACCTCGGCGGTGTCCTGGTTGCCCGCCTTCTGCGCGGTGTACAGCAGCCAGAGGGAAGTATCAGGCGCGGTGAACAGGATCGGGTTCTGTTCGGACCGGGTCGAATCGTCGGAGAGCTGCTGCGGTTCGGACCACTGGCTACTGCCGGGCTCCAGCGTTGAGAACCAGATGGAGATATCCGGCACGCCTTCCTGGGTGCCGCCGAACCAGACGCAGCCCAGCCGGCCGTCCGGCAGGGTAAGGAGGTTGGCGGCGTGGCTCTGCACGGTGGGCGCCGGGAGGTAGGCGAAGTCCGCGCCGTCCGCCCGCTTTACGGTCCCGTCGGGGGTGATGGTGCTGTACGCGTCGGTGGTGGTGTTCGTCATGGGTCAGCTCTCCTGGGTTCCGGCGTCGGAGCGGGCGGCGTCGAGGTGGGATTTCGCGATCTGTTCCAGGTGCGTCAGGTCCGACGCGATGGTGGTGAACGTGTAGCCCTGGCTCAGCCGCTGGTTGGCCACCGTGCCCGCCGGGGTGTGGATGCCCGCGGCGATCCCGGCTGACGCGGCGGCCTCGGAGATGGTCTCCAGCGCGGCGTTGAATTCGGCGTCGACGGCGGGATCCCCGGGGAACGCCCCGCCCACGGCGATCGCCAGGTCCGACGGTCCCACGTAGATGCCGTCCAGGCCGGGGGTGGCGCAGATTTCCTTGACGTTGGCCAGTCCTTCGGGGGTCTCGATCATGGCGAAGACCAGCGTGGTGGCGTTGGCGTCGGCGGGCTTGGGGCCGATCCGCAGGGCCGAGCGCATGGGGCCGTAGGAGCGGCCGCCCAGCGGCGGGTACTTGGCGGCGGCCACGGCGGCGGCGGCGTCCTCGGCGTTGTTGATGAGCGGGACGATGACGCCCACGGCGCCGGCGTCGAGCGCCTTGCCGATCGCGGTGAAGTCGTTGGCCTCCACACGGACCATGCCGACGGCGGTGTGCCCGGCGTCGATGGCCATCAGCCCGTTGAGAACGCCCGAGTAGCCGAGCAGGCCGTGCTGCGCGTCCAGGGCCACGTAGTCGTAGCCGAGCCGGCCGATGCGTTCGGTGGCCACGGGCGCGTCCAGCACGGCCCAGTAGCCCACCGCCTGCTCCCGGGCGCGGATTTTGCGGGCGAATTCGAGGGCCAGTTGGGAGGTCATCAGAGTCCTTCAGTCAGTTCGGTACAGGGAAGCAGTCGGGTCAGGCGTAGGGAGAAAATCAGCGGTTGTAGGCGGGCATTGGGCCCCGCAGCGAGGTGCCCACGGCGTCGCAGGCTTCCACGACGTCGGCGGGCAGCGGCCCGTTGGCCACAGCGGCGATGTTGGACTGCAGCTGTTCCACCTTGGAACCGCCCAGCAGCATCGAACCCACACCGTCCCGGTAGGCCAGCCAGCGCAGCGACAGCTCGGCCAGCGTGATGCCGGAATCCGCAGCGATGCGGGCGAGCTCCCCGATGGCATCGAACAGCTGCTTGTCCCAGTAGCGCTGGGTGTACATGGCAGCCAGTTTGGAGTCGCCGTAGCGGCCCTCGGTGGGCTTGGCGTCGAAGCTGTGCTTGCCGGTGAGCAGCCCGCCGCCCAGCGGGTTGTAGACCATGGTGTGGACGTTGTGGGTGGCGGCGAATTCGAGGTATTCCTCCTCCACCCGGCGGGCCACCAGGTTGTACAGCTGCTGCGCGACCACCGGCCGCGGCGCCCCCACTTCACGGGCGGTGTGGATGACGTCGGCAATCTGCCAGGCGGCGAAGTTGGAGACGCCCAGGGCGCCGATCTTCCCCTCGGCGTACAGCTCGGCCACCGTGGACAACGTCGAAGCCAAAGGCGTGGTGCGGTCCGGCTGGTGCAGGTAGAACAGGTCGATGCTGTCCACGCCGAGCCGGCGGAGGCTACCCTCCACGCTGGCACGCAGCCCCGCAGGCGACAACGGCGAATTCGAGCCGTGGTCCGCGTGCGGCATGCCCGCCTTGGAGGCGAGAACAACGTCGCCGCGCCGCCCCTTCAGGAGCCGGGAGAGCATTTCCTCGGTGGTTCCCCCGACGTAGGCGTTGGCGGTATCGATCGTGGTGATGCCGGCGTCGAGCGCTTCCTCCACCATCCGCCCGGCGGTGGCTTCATCCACCGTGTCGCCGAACGTCATGGTCCCCAGGACCAGCCGGGAGATGGGAAGTTTCAGGCCGTCCACCTGGGCGCCTTCGGGCTGCTTGCTCATGCGTTGATTCCTTGCGGTTGCTTTGGTCAGTAAGTACGGAAGGGGTCAGGCCGGGTTGGGCTAGTTCGCCTGATTGGCGAGGGCCAGCGAGCGGACCAGGTGCCGCGGCTTCAGGCCGGTCATGGTGGAGGGGTCCAGCGCGGCGCGGCGGAGTTTGCGGGTGTAGTCCTCCTTGGGGGCGGTCAGGACGGACGCGGTGGAGCCGTGTTCAACCAGCTTGCCGCGCTGCATCACCATGACGGTATCGCTGATCTCCTGCACCACGCCAAGGTTGTGCGAGATGAACACGTAAGTGATGCCGGTTTCGTCCTGGATGGATTTCAGGAGCCGCAGCACCTGCGCCTGCACGGACACGTCCAGCGCGCTGGTGGCCTCATCGCAGACCAGCAGTTCGGGCTTGGAGGCGAGCGCCCGGGCAATGCCGATGCGCTGGCGCTGGCCGCCGGAGAACTCGGACGGGTGCTTGTCCAGGGACTTGACCGGCAGGCCCACCTGGTCGATCAGCGTGGCGGCGGCCTTGTGCCGCTCCGCCTTGGACCGGACGCCCTGCAGCTTCAGCGGCTCGGCCACGATCTCCTGCGCGGTCATGTGCGGGTCCAGGGAGCCATACGGGTCCTGGAACACCATCTGGAACTTGGAGCGCAGCGGCCGCAGCTTCGCCTCGCTCATGGACGCGATGTCCGTGCCGTCCAGGTCGATGCGCCCGCTGGTGGGGGTCACCAGCCGCATCAGCGCCTTGGCGATGGTGGACTTGCCGCAGCCGGATTCACCCACGACGGCGATCGTCTTGCCTTTGTCCACGGAGAACGAGACGTCGTCCACGGCCCGGAAGGTGCCGCCCGGCACGTGGTAGTCCACCACGAGGTTTTCGACGGCGAGGAACGGCTTAGTCATGGCTTGCTCCAGTTGTGGTCAGGGTGGTGGCGGCGGGGGTTTCGTCCCACGGGCCCAGGACGGGCACGGCGGCCAGCAGGGCCCGGGTGTATTCGGTGGCGGGGTGGTCCACAATCTGCTGGACGTCGCCGGACTCCACGAAGGAGCCGTCCTTCATCACGTGGATGCGGTCCGAGATCAGCCGGGCCACGCCCAGATCGTGCGTGATCATCAGGATGCCGATGCCGCGCTGTTCCTGCAGTTCCAGGAGCAGGTCCAGGATGCCGCCCTGCACGGTCACGTCCAGGGCGGACGTCGGCTCGTCCGCCACCAGCAGCTGGGGTTCGCTGGCCAGGGCGATGGCGATCAGCACGCGCTGGAGCATGCCGCCGGAGAGCTGGTGCGGGTACTTCTTCAGCTGTTTCTCCGGGGTGGGGATGTGCACCTGCTCCAGCAACCGGACGGCCCGTGCCTGCAGGGCGCCCTTGTCCTTGGCGGAGGCGGCGCCGGCGATCCGGATGGCCTCGAAGAGCTGGCTGCCGATCGAGTGGACCGGGCTCAGCGCCGTCATGGGGTCCTGAGGGATGAGCGCCAGGGTCTTGCCGCGCACCTTGTCGATCGCCTTGGGATCGGCGGTGACGTCGACGCCGTCGATCAGCACGGTGCCGGAAAGCACCGCAAGGTCCTCGGGCAGCAGGCGGAGGATGCCCATCGCCGTCGTCGATTTACCGGAACCGGACTCACCGATAATGGTGACCGTCTCGCCCCGGTGGATGCTGAAGCTGACGGAGTCGACGGCGCGGATGATGCCGGCGTCGGTGATCAGTTCCACCTGGAAGTCGCGGACCTCCAGGAGCGGCTGCTCGGTGAACTTCGGCTGTTCGGTGACAGTGGAAGCGGTCATGTCAGGCACCCTTCTTCTTGCGGCGGGGACGGTCGCGGAGGCCGTCGCCCAGCAGGTTGACGCCCACCACCATGAGCACGATCACCAGGCCGGGCAGGGTGACCATCCACCAAGACGTGGTGATGTAGTCCTGGCCGTCGGAGATGATGCGGCCCCAGGTGGCGAAGGGGCGCTGCGGGCCGGCACCCAGGAAGCTGAGTGCGGATTCGAGCAGCACGGCCTGGGCCAGCAGGAGCAGCACCACCAGGGTGGCCTGCTTGATGACGTTGGGGATGATGTGCTGGATCAGGATCTGGATCCGGTGCAGGCCCAGGATCCGGGCTGCGGAGACGTAGGGCTTTTCGCGTTCCACCAGCACCATGGAGCGGGTGAGGCGGGCAACTTCGGGCCATTGGGCGATGGCGATCACGAAGGTGATCACCGGGATGGAGGGGCCGAACAGGGCCACCACCAGCAGCAGCATCATGAGCAGCGGCAGGGACATCTGGGCTTCGAGGAGCCTCGAAACCACCGTGTCCACCCACCCGCCGAAGTAGCCGGCGGCCGCGCCGAGGATGATGCCGATGGCGCCGGAGACCAGCACGGCCAGCAGGCCGATGGTCAGCGAGACCTGGCCGCCGTGCAGCACGCGGGAGAGGAGGTCGCGGCCCAGCTGGTCGGTGCCGAACAGGTGCCCGTCCGTGAACGGCGGCAGGCGCCGGGCGGAGAGGTCCTGGAAGTTGGCGTCCGGCAGCGGCAGCACCTGGGCCAGGATGATCGGGATGATCACCAGCAGGGTGCAGACGGTGCCCACGATGAGCTTCCATTTGGCGGCATTACGACGGCGGGTGGCGCCCGCCTTGGCGATGTCCGCCTTGGTGACGGCGCTGGGGCTCGGCTGCCGGGCCGGCTGCCCGGCCGGCAGTGGTGACGAACCTCCGGCGGGAGTTGCCGTATCGATGCTCATGCTGTTGCCGCCTTTCCAAGACGAACGCGGGGATCAAGGAGCGGGTAGGCGAGGTCGATGACCAGCTGGACACCCACCGCCAGCAGTGCGGTGAGGAGGACCGTTGCCTGGATGAGGGGGTAGTCGCGGGTTTCGAGTGCACGGACGATCAGGGAGCCGACGCCGGGCCAGGCGAACACCACTTCCACCACCACCACGCCGTTGAGCATGGCGGCGAAGCGGGTGCCGAGGGCGGTGAACACCGGGATGGCGGAGTTGCCCATGGCGTAACGCCACGTGAGCACCGAGTTCTTGACGCCGCGGGAGCGGGCCACCGTGAGGTACGGGGCGGCGAAGTTGGCGGTCATTTCCCGCCGGACCATCCGGGAGATCAGCGCGATCTGCAGGATGGCGATGGTGATGGTGGGGAGCACCAGCCCGCCCCAGGTGGCGAAGCCGGAGGCCGGGAAGATGGGGACCAGCACGGCGAAGCCGGTGAGGAGCATGATGCCGGTCCAGAAGTCGGGCATGGACTGCCCGGCGATGGTCAGCACGTTCACGCCGAGTTCCTTGCCGGTATCCGGCCGGCGGGACATCCACACACCCAGCGGGATGGCCACGACGGCGGTGAGCAGGATGGACGCCGTGGCCAGGGTCAGCGTGTACGGCATCCGCTCGGCCACCACCTGCATGGCCGGGGCCTGGAAGGAGTAGGACTGGCCCAGGTTGCCGGTGAACAGCTGCTGCAGGAAGATCCAGTACTGCTCCAGCACCGGCTTGTTCAGGCCGAACTGTTCCCGGACGGCGTCGAGCTGTTCGGTGGTGGCCAGCGGTCCGGCGTAGGAGACGGCGGGATCGCCCGGGGCCATGCGGATCAGGACGAAGACGGTGGACACCGTGAGGAACACGGTCAGCAGGCCCTGTCCCAGGCGCTTGAGGATGTAGTTCGTCATGGCTTAGGCCTCCAGCCGGGCATCAACGAGGGGGTAGGAGTTGGTGGGTGCCAGGTTGATCCCGGACACCCGCTCCCGGTGGGCGAGGACGGACTTGGGCACGAACGCCCAGGCGCAGGGCCAGGTGTCCCAGATGGCCTGCTGTGCCACGGCCAGGAGTTCCTGCCGGCGGGCCGGGTCCACCTCGGAGGAGGCGGCCTGGATCTTGGCCTGCACGTCCGGGACCACGTAGCCCTGGTAGGTGTCGCGGGTCTTTTCCTTTTCGGGGGTGCCGGCGTACATGCCCTGCATCATGGTGATGGCCAGTCCGGTGGGGCTGCTGAAGCCGTTGCCCAGCAGGTCCCAGTCGCCCTGCTTGCCCTGGCGCCAGGCCAGGATGTTGCCGCCGGGTTCGAACTGCTGCAGCTCGGTCTTGACGCCGATGGCGCCGAACATCTCCACCAGGGCCTCCATCACGGAGGTGTCGGAGGCGAATTCGCCGGTTTCCCAGATGATCTTCAGGGTGAGGTCCTTGACGCCCAATTCCGCGAGCCGGGCTTTGGCCTTCGCCGGATCGTAGGTGTAGGTGCCGGTCTTGTGGTAGCCGGTGAGGCTGGACGGGGTGACGCCTTCGGCCGCGCTGACGGAGTCCACCAGCACGTCCTTCACCAGCGCCTCGCCGTCGATGGCCCAGCTGAGGGCTTCGCGGACGCGGACGTCGGCCAGCGGGTGGCCGGCGGGCTTGCGGAAGTTGTAGAAGATCTGGTTCAGCCGGAGGCTGGAGGCTTCCTTAAGTTCGACGCCGGGAAGTCCGGCCAGCTGTTCGCGCGAGTCGGGCGTGATGGAGTCGATGATGTCCACCTCGCCGCTGCGCAGCGCGATGACGCGGCTGGATTCCTCCGGGAGGAAGCGGACTTCCACGTTCTCCACCTGCGGGGCGGGGCCCCAGTAGTTCTGGTTGCGGGCCAGGCTGTAGGTGCCGGCGCCGCGGTTGAACTTGGTGACCACGTAGGGGCCGGTGCCCAGGCCGTCCTGCAGTTCCTCCGGCTTGTTCTGCGCGGCGGGGGTAATCAGGATCATGCTCATGAGCGAGTCCAGGATGGGGACGGGCTTCTTGGACACCATCTTGAAGGTGCGGTCATCCACCGGCACCACGGCGGGGAATTCGGGGAAGAAGCCGGCCACGAAGGAGCCCTGCACCTGCTGGTACATCTTCAGGGCGGTGGCCACATCCTCGATCTTGACCGGGCTGCCGTCCGAGTAGCGGATGCCTTCGCGGAGCCGGACGGTCCACTCGGTGGGTCCGGTCATCTCGAAGCGGTCCGCGAGCACCAGGACGGGCTTGGTTTCGGGGCCGATGGCGGTGAGGCCCTGACGGACGGAGCGCTGCACGGTGACGGCGGCGTCGAACTGGTTGAGCTTGTTGTCCAGGCTGACCAGGGACCGGTTGAGGGCCAGGGTCAGGGTGCTGGGTCCCGGCAGGCCGGTGGGGCCGGCGCAGCCGGCGAGGCTTCCTGTGCCCAGCAGAAACCCGGCCGCGGCGCCGAACTGCAGCAGCCTGCGGCGGGAAATCTCACTTCCTTGAGGAAGAACGGTCATCGTTGACCTCTCGGTAGAACGGGGACGGCGGCCTGCCGGTTGGCTGCGCCGAATGTTGTCTCCATCACTTTGCCACTCCTGCGCGAATTGCGCAACCCATCTAGCGTGATTCGCGCAATCGTGCCATGATAAATGCAATCCCGCGTTTGGCGGGGCCCAACCGACTAGTAGCGCGAGAGGAGCAATGTGGCTTCCGTGTATGTGCAGGCCGACGATTTCTCCGGCGCCGCCGAGGTTGGCTACTGCTTTGTGCAGCATGGGCTGTCCGCGCAGGTTTCGCTGGGAACGCCAGTTCTTCCGGGAACGCACGACGGCGGCGCCTCCCCTGCGGGGCCGGTCACCGATGTTGTGGTCACCGATACGCATTCGCGCGGGCTTCCTGATGCTGATGCCGGCGCGCTGGTGGCTGAGGCTTTCTCGAGTCCTGTTGCTGCCGGCGCGCAGGTGGCCTTCAAGAAGATCGACTCGCTGTGGCGCGGGAACGTGCGCGCCGAAATCGCCGCGCTGACGGGCCTTGGCTTCCACGCCGTTGTTGCCGGGGCACTCCCCCAGCTGCAGCGATCGGTCCGGGACGGCAAGCCCCTGGTTGCCGGGACTCCCCTGGCGCAGACGGAACTGTGGCAGGCAGAACTGTCCGCGCCGCCCGCCGATATTCTTTCCCTGCTGCGCCCGGAGGCTCCCGCCTCGGTGCACACCCTGGACCTGGCCGCGGTCCGGTCCGGCTCGCTTTCCGCGACATTGGCCGGTCTGCTGGAATCTGACCGGCCCGCGCTGGTGGTGGCGGACGGCGAGACCGTGCAGGATCTGGAAAATGTGGTGGATGCCCTGCTGGAGCTTGGCTTCAGCGCCGGCGGCCGCCGCGTGGTCCTGGTGGGCACGGGCGGGACGGCCGACGTTCTCGCGCAGCGGCTGGCCGCGCAATCTGCGCGAAATGCGCAATCCGAGGCACCGGCTGACGCAACCGCCGCGGAACTGCAGGTGGGCACCAGGCCGGTGCTCGCCGTCGTCGGCTCCGCTTCCGGAACGGCACAGGCGCAGCTGGCCCAGCTGGAAGCGCGCGGCTTCGCGGTGATAAGGCTGCACCCGCTGTACGCGGGCGCCACCGGGGCCTACCAGCCGCAGCTGGACGAAGTCCGGCAGGCTCTGGCAACCGGGACCAATGTGGCCGTCACCCTGGCCGCAGCCAAGGTGGATCCGGCAAAGGCCGCCGGCATCGTCCGGGCGCTGTCCGGCTTCGCGGCCGAAGCAGCCAAGGGATCGGGCGCTGACCTGATCCTCACCGGCGGCGAGACGGCCCGGGAAGTCCTGGACGCCGTCGGCCTCCACAGCCTGGTGCCGCTCGCGGCCGTGCAGCACGGGGCGGTGCTCAGCCGCGCCGAGGACGGGACGCTGGTGGGCACCAAGCCCGGCAGCTTCGGCGATGACCTGGCCCTCCTACAGCTTTACGACGAAATCCGGGAGCGCCGCGGCCGGTCCGCGCCGGCTCCCGCCAACACCCTTCCCAGCAAGACTTCCGAACGATCTGGAGCAGACATGACCACCGAAGCAGCAAGCAAGACCGAGCAGGACGCCCTCCCCTACGTGGCCGTCACCATGGGCGACGGCGCCGGGGTGGGGCCGGAGGTGGTGGTGGCCGCCGTGCTGGATCCGCAGAGCAATGCCGAGTGCCGGCCCGTGGTGATCGGCGACGCGCTGCGCCTGCGCCAGGCCGCGGAGGTCCTGGGGATCGAGGCGGACATCCACACGATCGAAAAGGTGGAGGACGCGGTGTTCACGCCGGGCCGGGTGAACGTGATCGACCTGGCGCTGCTGCCGGAGGACCTGCCGTGGGGGCAGCTCTCCCCCGTGGCCGGCCACGCCGCGTACGAGTACATCCGGGTGGCCAGCGAGCTGGCGATGGCCGGGACGGTGCAGGCCATCTGCACGGCGCCGCTGAACAAGGAGGCGCTGCACGCGGCCGGGCACATTTTCCCCGGGCACACCGAGCTGCTGGCGCAGCTGACGGGCACGGAGGAAGTGTCCATGATGCTCTCCACGCCCAAGATCCGGGTGATCCACGTGACCACGCACATCGGGCTGATGGACGCCATCCGCAAGATCAACCCGGACCTGGTGGAGCGCACCATCCGCCGCGGCCATGAGGCGCTGGTCCGGGCGGGCATCCCGAACCCGAAGATCGGGGTGTGCGCCATCAACCCGCACGCGGGCGAGAACGGGCTGTTCGGCCAGGGCGAGGAAGCGGAGAAGATCGAACCGGGCGTGAAGGCGGCGCAGGCTGCCGGGATCGACGTGACGGGCCCGCTGCCCGCGGACACGCTGTTCTTCCTGGCCGGCCGGGGCGATTACGACCTGGTGGTGGCCATGTACCACGACCAGGGGCACGGGCCGGTGAAGGTGCTGGGCATCGAGGCCGGCGTGAACATCACGGTGGGCCTGCCGGTGATCCGGACGTCCGTGGACCACGGCACCGCCTTTGACATTGCCGGCAAGGCGATCGCGGATCCGCGCAGCATGGTGGAGGCGCTGCACCAGGCGGCGGAGATGGCCACCCGGCCTGCCGTGGCCGTGTAGCAGCACTGATTTGTTGGGGGCCGGAACTAGCATGGTAAGCACGCCCACGCGAAGGAGACCGGGAATGCTGAGCGCAAATGCCAGGCGCGAGGAGATCTACCACCTTGCTGTCACCACCGGCCTGGCGTCCGTGGAGGAGCTGTCCGCCCGGTTCGAGGTGACGGCCTCCACCATCCGCCGCGACCTGGCCCTGCTAAACGGGCAGGGCCGGCTGGCCCGCACCTACGGCGGGGCGATGGCGATGGGCGCGCACCCGGAGGCTTCGCTGCGGCAGCGAACCGGCGAGGCGTTTGAGCAGAAGCATGCGATTGCCCGCTGGGCGGCGTCCGTGATCCGGCCCGGGGAGAACATCCTGCTGGACGCCGGCTCCACCGTGGGTGCCTTGGCGCACGAGCTGCGGGGGTTCGAAAAGCTGTCCGTGACGACGCCGGGCATCAACACCATGCAGGAGCTGGCCGATTCGGAGGGCATCGAGGTGGACTGCCTGGGCGGACGGCTGCGCAGCCTTTCGCAAAGTTTTGTGGGACCGCTGGCCGAAGCGGCGCTGGAACGGATGAGCTTTGACCGGGTGTTCCTCGGCGCAGACGCCGTCACGGCCGAGGACGGCATCTGCGAGGCCGACCACGCCCAAACCCGGCTCAAGGAGCTCATGGCCCGGCGCGGCCGGGAGGTGTATGTGCTGGCGGATTCGTCGAAGCTGGGGCTGCGGCCTTTTCATGCCTGGGCGCGGCTGGCGCTGCCCTGGACGCTGGTGACGGACGACGGCGTGGATCCCGGGCAGGTGCGAAAGTTTCGGGACGCTGGGGTGGGGGTTGAGGTGGCTGAGGTGTTCACCAGCGCCCGCGACGAAATGTCGTAGGTGGAACTAACTCGAGAGAGTTCCGGCATTGGACTAATTAGCTTGCATGAACGTTCATCATGTCCCCGCGATGGCATGACCAGATTAGTTCGCCTTCATTTCCTCACGGCAAGGATGATCGCTTTCGTAGTCAAAATTGTTCTCACGCCCGTCTCAAGCGCATACCAGTGAGGAGCATTAGCCGTCGTATCTATACGTTAACCTATAAACATGGAAGCGGAACAGATCGACGACCTGCACGAGGATCACGCGCTTGAGCGGACTCTTACAGATGAGGAACTTGATGATCTAGTGGCTGTGGATGAAACTCCAGTGTCGGTCACTTATACGACTCAAGATTTTGACGTCGCAGGCCTAGTCACCCGACTACAGCGAGAATCCATGCTAGTTCCCCAGTTTGGGGGAACTGATGAAAGAATTTCAACTGCAGGATTTCAACGTGGTTTTGTATGGACAAAGGCACAAATGGACCGATTCATTGAGTCACTCCTTTTGGGCTATCCGGTACCGGGAATTTTCCTAATCAAGCAGACCGATAACAGGATGTTAGTGCTGGATGGTCAGCAACGGCTGGTAACGCTCCGTCGATTCCACGATGGGGTGCATGCCGGTAAGGAATTCGTCTTGACCAATGTGGGAGACGACTTTAAGGGACTCTCATACAAAACCCTCAACGAATCACTGCGCTTCAAGCTCGATGACAGCTTTCTTCAGGCGACTATCGTTGTTGCCGATGGATCCGCGGGTGTCGATTCCGCCATCTATCAAATTTTCGAACGCCTCAATTCCGGTGGAACGCAGCTCACACCGCACGAGATACGCGTTGCTCTATACGCCGGCCCGTTGATAGGTTTTCTCGAGTCCCTCAACAAGGACGAGAACTGGCGGGGGCTGTACGGCCAGAAGTCAGCCCGCATTCGGGACCAAGAATTGATCATGCGGATACTGGCACTTCATTTGAAAGCCGACAGTTACACCAAGCCATTGAAGGGTTTCCTCAACACCTTTGCGGCGGAAAATCGACAAACGCCTCAGAACGTCGCCACATCCGGAAAATTGTTCCAGTCTGCATGCAAGGTACTACTGAGTGAAGTTGGGCCTAGTGCACTGCGACGCCCAGGAGGGAAGACTCCGAACGTAGCCCAGTCCGAAGCAATCCTAGTGGGCATGATGAGAGCTATCGAAACCGGTCGCTTGAGTGATAAAACGAAGGAGAGGGTGGAGCAGCTAAAGAACAACGCAGAATTTGTCGCCGCCACCACCCGCTTTACAGCAGACAAGGACTCGACGCAGTTGCGCCTGTCGCTGGCTACCGAGGCATTTACGGCCTAGAATGCAAACTTGGCCCCCTGCGTCTCTTAGGCAGCGTCAGCTGGACCTCCGCGAGACTCGCGACGCTTTGAGAAATTTGGATCGAAATAACCCAGACGTAGTTGAGCGTGCGATGGCTCGGTATTTAGTGGTGCGGGCTGCTGGCTTCATCGAGGCCGTACGAGACGATGTGGCCGATCTATTTGCTACAGAAAAGGCGTCCGGTGAGGTTGCTCGACGGATCCGGGTTCACTTGCGGGGAGGTCAGGGCGTAACGCCCGAACAACTGCTGACCTTCGTGAACTCCTTTCATCCTTCATGGCACGGAGAACTGGACGCGCTTCTCAGCTGCGAAGACAATCTTCTACGTGGGCGAATTGGAGCCATGGTGGCTGCACGGAAGAAAATCGCCCACGGCGATGGAGAAAATGTAACAACGTCCCGGGCGTTGGCCTGGACGGAGGCGGCCGAAGAGGTTGTCAAGTGGCTTGTAAAGCGCTTTGATCCCAAACAACCAGCCAGCCTGCCGGTTTCAGATACATCTAACAACCCACTGACATGAATGCTGCAAGTCAAGATGGTTAGGGAGGTGGAGTTAGCTCCGGAGACTCCTACCCCATTCCTGATCACTGCTGCTGCTCTTCTGCTGAGATGTCAGGAAGAAGCGATGGGCACTGCGCGGCAGAGAAGGGATGACTGACTGTAGTGCCTATCCGCTGACTGAGTGTAGTGCCTATCCGCGCCTTGCTTTATGCTGACTCGATGTGCTGCATTAGTACCGCGATAAGATGGGCTGACATATGTCGTTGAGCCGAGCTGACATTCACGTTGACGCACCCATTATCGGTGGACGTTCAGGAAATGCGGGTGACGATCCACTAGCGGCACTTCTTGGCGTCAACAACATGGGCGGTTTTCGTTATTTAGGTAAACAACAAGACATGCGTTTGCTAGTCGTCACCACTGCAGGAACTGACTTGGATTGGCCGGACTCCTTCGATCCCGAAACTGGGGTCTTCACATACTTTGGGGATAACAAAAAGCCTGGCCAGCCCCTCCACGGGACTCCAAGACGAGGAAATGAAATCCTCCGTCAGATCTTCGGTGCACCCAAATCCACCCCCGCAGAACGGCACAAAATCCCGCCTATATTCGTATTCCAATCATTGGGAGTCTGGCGAGACATGAAGCTACTAGGGGTTGCAGTCCCAACTACCCGAGTGGAAGATGCAGACGGTCCACTAGTAGCTGTCTGGAGGACGAAAGCGAAGCAGCGTTTCCAGAATTATAGGGCCAAGTTTACCGTCCTCGATATTCCGGAAATAAAACGACAATGGATTGACGACATTAAGGCGGGCAACCACTACTCAGACGCGGCACCGAGAGCCTGGCGCTCCTGGATCCAGACGGGAGTGATACAGCCTCTCTTGGCCCCCCTCACAGAACGTCATCGGACGCGGGAAGAACAACTACCCCGAGATAGCCATTCCCAAGCCGTTCTTGATTTTATTTACAGCTATTTCAAAGATCGGCCCTTTGACTTTGAGCATTTTGCCGCTGACCTTCTCCACCTGACCATACCTAACATTGCTTCCATCGATGTCACAAGGCCCCATCGGGATGGGGGACGCGATGCGATTGGAATGTTGCGGGTCGGAACAGGACCCAGCTCGATACTTATAGACTTTGCCATGGAGGCAAAGTGTTATTCCAAGAGTAACGGGGTTGGAGTTCGACATGTGTCACGCCTAATTTCCCGACTGCGGCACCGGCAATTCGGCATACTTGTGACTACCAGTTACCTAAACTTACAGGCATACAAGGAGATAGTTGAAGATCAGCACCCGATCATTGTTTTGGCAGGAGCGGACATCACTGAGTCGCTCCGCAGGAGCGGCAAATCCGATCTCGAACAAATCCGCAATTGGCTAAAGACAGAATATCCATAATTCGACAAGGTTCTTGTTATGTGTTCTAGGTCGACGTGAACAGGTTTGCCCGTAGGACCCAGATCCTCGACCCTTTTCGCTGTTGGGGTAAGGTGCCAACTGATAAGCGCTGGGCCGTCATCTGAGCAAGTTCCGCCGGCGCACGTGCGCCGGGGAAGTTCTAGGAACTTTCCCTTGAAGAAGTGGCGCGGTCTGCCCTACTCGTCTAGAAATAGCTGGACTTCTGCCAGCGGACCAAGGCCTGTCCCCACTTCGCACTCCCATACGTCGAGGTAGCTCCAGCCCAACTCCGTCAATTGCGATCTCTGGTTCTTGTCTCGTTCTTGGTTCCGGCGCCGCTTGTCTGCCCAGAATGCTGTATTGGACTTTGGTAAACGGCTGCCTACAGGGCAGTCGTGCCCATGCCAGAAGCACCCATTTACAAAGATGACTTTCTTCCGGCCCGCAAACACTAAGTCGGGACGCCCCGGCAGAGCTGGGTCGTGAAGACGATAGCGATATCCAGCCGAGTGCAGAGCGCGCCGGAGCCACAATTCCGGCTTCGTGTTCTTCGATCGAATCTTTGCCATGTGTGCGCTGCGCTGCGCCGCGGTCATGAAGTCCGCCATGGGCCCATTTTACCTGCCCTTCCCAACAAGGGGTGGCGGGGGGCCGCCATACTCTGATGTCCGTGGCTGGAGCTCGCGCGAAGTTCCGACCAACGTGGTCCTCGTGGCTCTTCGATTAATCAGTCAGACAGAATAGGGCTCATCTTTCTGCCGACCGCAAGAGCCAGCCACGGTGAGACAGCATTTCCGACTTGAGAGTACTGCGGAACTTCAAAGCGTCGGCGTTGAGAGCCAGTGGTTTCTTTGCCAAGGAATTCAAAGTGGTCCGGGAATCCTTGGAATCGTGCCATTTCTCGAACTGTGAAAATCCGCGGTTCGATGGGGTGGACGTAGTCGTCCGGGAGCGTCACCACTGTTCTGGCTGGTTCACCCCAGGTAAGCACTTTTTGGGAGTGTTTCCTCGTGGCAAGCCCATACGCGAGTTCAACAAGATCTTCCAGAGACTCGGCAAGGCAAACGCCGTCCGGCGCTCTCGCAGGCAGGGGCGCCTCCAGGAGTCGGTGCTTCAACAAAAGCCTTGCGTCGTCCTCCGGAAGCCGCGCCGCGTGGCTCAGGAGCCGCTGGTCGAGGCCGCTCTGCGAAAGGTACTGGTAGAAGCGGAACCGCTGTGTTGTGCGCTCGCCGTGCCGGCGCCGGACATGGTTTCGCAGTTCAGCCGGGGCTGGGTTGCGTCCTGGCCAGAAGTCCTTGGATAGCGACCGCACGTAGGCCACGGAATCAGCATCCGCGATGGCGGCTCCACGTGCCGTGAGGTCACCAACGGCATGGCCAACGGCCTCCATCTCCGACATCTGCTTCGTAGGGCGAGGCGCCAATGACGGGATGTCGCCCTCGATTTGGTCGACGAAAGCGGAACGCCAAGTTTCCCCCGTCGCAGTAATGCCGCGGTCAGCCGCGACGTCCGTCCGAACGGCGATAATCATCAGCCGCGGACGGTGCTGCGGCGCACCATAATGAACCGCGTTGACGTGCACGCCTTGGACAACATATCCATCGCCGGTCTCAGCCAATGCTTGCTGCAACTGGCGGAACGATGATGCCTCTCCTTTTGCAAAGCTTCTATCCATGCCAACGACATTTTCGATAACAACCGCTCGCGGGCGAGTTGCGCCCACAAACGTAAGATACTGCCAGGGAAGCTCATTCCGGATATCAGCAGGGTTGCGACGTCCGGCCAGGGAGAAGCCCTGACATGGCGGCCCGCCGACGACGAGGTCTAGTCCGTTGGAGCGGATGTCCTTCATGGCGGCGGTGTTTTCTAGCAGGACGCTGAGTTCGCGTACGAGAAGGCGCGACGCGATCTGATTGTTTTCTTCAGACGCGACGTACCGCCCCCACTTCGCCGCGTCGGAGGCGTCGTCTATGAGGTTGTGGTAAAACGTGCGGGCAGCCATGTCGGACTTCTCGACAGCGAGCACCAACTGGCCGCCGGCTCGCTCGATGCCCAGGGAGAGGCCCCCGCAGCCGGAAAACAGGTCAACGTATTTCATAAGACTCCTATTCTCCCCCACCTAACCTCATGCCTCCGACATCTTGTCCTCACCCCGCGGATGCGTCGCGAGGTGAGGGTGTGATGGCTACCTCCGAAATCAAGAGCCGCGCATCCGTCGGGCTACACCTCAGTTGGGTCGCCGCCAGTGACTCCGCTGATCAGCTTGAAGAAGGGCACTTCCTCAATGAACTTTCCTGAGAAATTCAATGAGCTATACAGGGCATGATGCACCTTCTGGCTTGAAATCTTGCCAGCGATATCTGGCGTTACGTTGGGCAGCCCCAGCTGCTGAAGCTCTTTCAACGTTACCGAAGGAACCTTGTGGAGGAACCAAGTCAGAAGCGGCTGCCCATAGTTACGCCCATCCTTTTTGAAATGGTCGAGGTATTGCGAGGCGAGAATAACGCCAAAGCCGAATTCTCGGCCCTGCAGCATGAGGTTCATGAGCACCGGGAAGTTGTACTTCATGATGTTGACTGCTTCGTCCACCAGAAGGAATGAGTTGAGTCTCCTCAACTGAGGCGAGTTCCCAACGAACGGCCACTTGGTGGAGTTGAGCATATAGTCGTAATACAGGTTGAGGAACAGAACGACCAGGGCGTTCTTCCCGTTGTCGTCCGTGCCAAAATCGTTAAGGGCAACGATGACGACACTGTCTTCCATCATTTGTTCAAAGGACATCATTTCGTTAGGGTCATCGCTGAAGATCTCGCCGAGTATGAACGGCTTGAGAATAGAAGTAACGGCGTCGGGCTTTTGGCCGTCACTGTATGCGGTCAGAACCTCGGCCAATGTGGGAGGCTCGCCCTGTTTCTCCTTGTAAAGGTTGACGATGGACGTGACCAGGCGATCCGTCTGCACTGGACCGATGTTGCCATAGATCTTATCGAGTACGTCTGCGAACTGCTGGGCACGCTGGTATGCGGCCAGAGGGGAATAACCCTCTCGGAGAGCAAAGACATTTATCGGAATTCGGTAAGGCTTTAGTACCTTTCCGCCAACGGCCTCCAAGAAATCAGGCGATTGGAAGTCCCGTTTATAGTCGAATACGAGCATCGACAGCGGCGTCTCCTGATTAGTCTTGCTGCCTTCCCTGAGTTGATAGACAAGGGCCTTCAGCAGTTGGGTCTTCCCGGTTCCAAGGTCGCCCACAACACCGATATTCATCTGGTTCAGTTCGGTATTGCTTGGCCAGTACTCCGCCATTGAGTCGCCGAGCGTCCCAAGGACCCGGCCAACGCGGAATCGAACACCTGTGCCCCGAATGCCACCGACGAAAGAAGTGTCGCCAGATACTCCGGTCGCCCCAGCTCCTCCGACGCCGGGCTTCGCGACTGGCATCAGGACGGCCTCTGCTTCCTCTGCTTCTGCTTGGGTGGGCTCCGTTTCTACGGGGCCTTCCCCTGTGATTTCAGCAGGCAGATCACGCTTTACTTCGACGACGTCCGGTTTCTGGGCGTGCGTCTCCTCCGGCACGTTCGCCTCATCAGTCTCTTCGTAAAAAGGCGTTGTGGCGACGGCCTCTATCGGATTGCCCAGCGACCAGTGAACGAGGCGGTTCCACTCTTGGACCAACTCGCTTTCCGGATCGGTGACTGCCTCGAATGCATGGCCTGCATTGGCCGCCAGAAGGCCAAAGCCAGCACCGGGCAATGCACCGTCCACCTCCGATGAATGCACCGCTCGGAAGTTTCCGCCCTCTGAAGTAGTGGCGTCATGCTTGAAATAGCACACCAACGGCTGACCAGTTCGGACTTCGAGATTCCCGTTGACTAGGTTGTCCAGGTGCCTCGCTAGAACTTCTGGCTCGGCGCTTCCGCCTGGCCTCAAACGAATCGCCGCTTCAATCAGCGCCGCGAGGCCATTGGACCACAATGCCTTATCCGCGCGCGATCCTCCGACCGATATCTGGCGCGAACTTTCTGCCACACTAAGCAACAATTCTTGAGTGGCGCGCACCTGGTCCAACGGCTCATTCATGGCCGCATCGTTCGGCCCGGGCAGGTTGCCATTAGTGTCTTCCGATCCCAAACCGTAGAACTTGATTTCGACTGGAGACAGTGTGACGCCCTCGTCGTTCATTCGAACGATTAAGAGGTCTGCACGGCGCATCTGGGCGGACTGGTTGGTTCCGCGCGCGAGGGCCCTCAGAAAATTGTCGCAAGCATCGATCGGCAATACGTAGGTGTTTTCGGAGTCTTCGTTGAGCCGATTCATGAGAGCAAACGCCAGGTAAAAGCCAAGGGCCCCTGACGCGTGCGTTCCCCCCATCGCCAACAGCGATGACAGTCCCACTCCACGGGCGCCTAGCTGGCCAAGCAGGTCATCAAGCTCTTCATCGGTCACGGTTCCGCCCTGAGCTTTTGCGAGCAGCTTCTTTATTTGCGCACGAAAGCTTCCGGGAACCCTAGCAACCGAAACGAAGGGGCGCCGCTCCAAGAGAGGAACGTCCGCCGACGCGTCAAGGAAGGGCGGTCGCCACTCCCACAACATCTGGCTGCCGCCGCTCGAATGCTGCACGATCTCCGCCATAGCACTGGGATTCATCAAGGCTTCGCCCGAAACAGTCCAGTCCGCAGAATCGTTGACCAAGTTGGCCTTGAACAACTTTGAGATGATCTGTGGGCTGCTTGCGGTGCCCTCGACAAGGCGTAGTGCCCTCGAGAGTGGCTCCCACCCTGTTTCCGGACGAAAGGTGGGGTGCGAAGTCGACGACGATTTTGATTGGCCGTTGCCAGCCACGGACTCGAAGCGACGCAGCGGCGAGTCACCCAGTACACCCAGATTTCGCCCCTGACCTGACTGAACCTCAAGGTGCACACCGGCGTCTTGGAGGATGCGGATGTTGCACTTTTTCATGTTCGCGCTGTCGGGAGCATATCGCGACCATGTGAGCGGAATACCCTCTGAGGAGCGCACCAGACGCGCCATTTTTTCCCGGGGCGGTTCGCCCGACCGGCGATTCGAGTCCCAGATCCTGGCCCCTCCGATCAATGGAACGTCGGGCCTCCCCGTCCAAGCCTCGATTTCCTTTAGTACTGCGTCATCGACCTCATGGAGGCGAGTCGCCTCTGATGAAGCAGACAAGTCAACGGTCAGCGTTGAAACATGAGGATTCATCTGCCGATAGCTGCGCAGCGCCGCTGCAACAGCCGTCGCGTTCAGACCACTCGCTGCACTCCCAGGCGCAGGTTGATCTCCAATTCTGTCTGGGGCCTTCAGGGGCTCCGATCCCTCGATCGACGCGCGGACCAGCATCGACCAGCCGAGGAATAATTGGCCATCCCCAGTTTCCATCGGAACGGCGAGCATTCGTCCACTAGACATTTCTTTCGGACCGAGAAGGGGGAAGTTCCAGCCCTCGACGGTTCCCGCGAGGTGCTCTGCCCACTCGGATTCCCAAAGGACTGATTCGACGCCCGCTAGCCACGCCAGTCGAATCGGATGCAGGGGGCTAAGGAGAACTGCTGAGCACTTCGCAGCCGGCTCGGTCTCCCATACGCTGATACTGAAAGGATAGGCCGCCCAGAAGACTCCCGCAGGATCTCCGAACCAGCGAGCCTTTTCAACGAGGTCGGAATACGCCGTCAGATACCGCTTCAATTCCTGACCACGGTTATCCCAAAGGTGACGCCATGATGTCTTCGAAGGCCACTCGACATACGTCGCACCGTCGGCGTCGAGGGTTTGCATGGCCTCTAAGGGGTCTAATTCTTTTAGGGCAGCCCGGAATTCTTCCGCTTCAGCGGAAGACAGAATCTCATCGGGTATTCGGAAATCGCTGATCTTGCTCCATGTTGTGGCCATGTCGCTGTTCATCAATATGCCGCCACGGGCACCCAGATCGTCAAGCGGGAACGCCCTATCCGCGGGCATCACGACGTGTCCCAAGCACGTGTTCCACTCGTTATCCAGAAGATCTTCTGCAAGCAGCGACTCGTAGACGCCTCGAAGCGATTGAAGGACGGCCAAGTCTGGCCGGTCCTTGGATATCCTGTCCCTATTCACTGCTGCTACGATCGGCGATTGGGGGGCCTCGCGGCTTTCCGCAGCGCGTATCTCGAAGACTACGTCGCCGACAACAATATTCGCCAAACCCACGGGGCTGGCATCCACCGCAAAGATGCGAGGCCGCCCGCTCAGCAGCTGCATCTCCGTTCCTTCGTAGAGCGGTACAGCCTCGTCAGCAGCTGCAACGACAATATAGCGATACTGGGAGGCTCTTCCGTCTAGCGTGGCGCCGAAGGTCCCGCCGTCGGAATCTGAGCCTACATATTTAGGCTTACCAGCAGCACCCTTTGCCTTCAGTGGCAGGTATAGCAGTCCCGCAGAGTCGACCGGCGCCACAAATACGTCAAATGATAGGGCGGTGTTCACTCGACCAGAAAGGACGTCCCCGGCGGGTATCTGGAGCTCAAAATGTATAGGCCGGGTCGGACCCTTGTTGCCGTCGCGCCGAATGTGGCCAACGGCCCAGAGCGCACCGTCCTCGTCCAACTGCAGCCATCCGGACCAATGCGTCTTTGCTGCCTTGGTCGTGAAAGTGAGGCTGGTGGTTCCAAGTTCGCCATGCGAAGGGCCTCCCGTAACGGGAATCCTGACACGGATTTCTTCGGACGCGATCCCACTCGATTCTTCGTCGGGTACTGCGCATGCGACGGCCACTGAGCCGGAATCCCCCGGGCCGGTCGCGCTAAGGGACCTACCAGCTGCATCCGTGACCTCAAGTCGAGCTTTTGTTAGGTCTGCGCCCAATGGCTCGACGAAGTCACGATCTGTGAGGGAGCTTAGCGCCTCTGTAACGTCAGACCCTAGCGGTGAATAGTTTGCAAGGGCAACCGCCTGATTGTCGTCGGCGGCCATCTGGCTATCGATCCCCGACCAGTCAATGTCTTCTAGCGCATGGTGGCCCGGCTGGCCGCTGCCGAGCTGGCCCAGGGACTTAGCAGTTGCGTTGATAGTCGTCTCATCGGCCCAGTAGGACTGTAGGGCATCGACGAACTTCTTCGACGAATATTTCGTTGGACCTGATCCAAGCGGCCGGGGCAGCCTGAAAGCGGCATAGGTATACTGCTCGAAGACATCATCAATCGACAATTCCGGCGCTACCACCTTGGTGGCGCGAATCTTCTCGACAAGTCGAGTAAGTCCGATCCCTACGTGCCTAAACCAGTACGTGTTCCAACTTTCCGTGCCCTGACGAAGTTCCTTGTGCACGTCGGCCAGAAGCGTGAAGCACTGTGCGAGTCTGGCTCCCGCAAGCGTCCGATCCCAATCCGTCGTGGCGTCGATTCCGGTCGCGTCCGCAACTTCGGCGATCGCGGCCGCTGCGACAGCTTGTAGCGAAACTTCTTGAGCAGCGCCATCAGGAAAATTCTGTCCTAGGACTTCCCGGAAGGCCTGTACGAAGGATGCCAGATCGGGGTGCTTCCCAACGACCACCGCGAGTCGGTCGTCCTGGCGATATTTGATGGCGTTCTGAGCGGACACCCTGATGCAGAGTGCATCTTCGTCGTTCTCCTCGCCGGCTGACACTAGGATCGCGTAGGGAGGCACAGCGGACCGAAGCTGATTCGCTCGCCGGACAACGGCCGCCGCGGTCGCGTCATCTATACCCTCGGGCAGGTACGCCGCCGTCAGCGTATCCAAAGAGGCCAGGCAACGCCCTAGCACTGATCCAAACAGTTCCAATTCCACGATGTCTCCTAGAAAGCACTTTCGATGATGACGCCGCGGTCGGCATCGGCGCTACCCCGCGCCAGTCCAGCCTTTTCGAGCAGCCGAATCAGGTCCCCTGCCTCGGGCCTGAGGCCGAGCTCCTCTAGGTTCAGCATGAGCGTCGCCACATCCGAGGTCTTTCCGGGACCTTCACAGGCAAGGCTGGCGACGACAGCCATCCACTCCGTCCCGGGCTGCACGGTGAGGAAGCGTCCGTTGGATCGCAAGAGTCCGTAGTAGTCGGCGAATGGGCCACTCGCGTCGCGCGTCAGCAACGCGTATTTGACCGCTTCCCACGTATTTGCGGCCGACCGTTCGCCGCTGCCGAGGGCCAACGTGAGGGAACCCCGGAGCTCCTCGTCCTCTGACATTGCAGCCAGCGCAGCAGCAAAATCGTCGCGAGACGCTGGACGTGACACAAGCCAATCTTCTAAGACCTTCCGGATTTTGGAGCCTCGGTGCACGCGCCACGAGAGAAGCGGAGCGACGTCCCTCACTGCAACGGACGAGCGACTCGACCTCCAAGGAAGAATCTCCGGCACTTGCGCCATGACCTCACTCCACGTGCCCGGCTTTCCACTGAGGATCCGACGGGCCAGCGTTTCATACCAGGCCGCTTCCCAGAGGAAGCCCTGTCCGAGCGCGAGGCGTAATACGGTGGTTGCCCAGTCAACCCATACTCTGGCAGGTAGGGCTCCAACCCATTCATCACTAGTCAACTTTTGCCATGACCTGGCAAACCAAGAAAACGGAGTGCCCTCGTACAGGGCCCCTGGATCACTTTCCAACTCACGGGTCGTGTCGGGGTCTACGTCTTCGCCAAGTTCAGGGTATCCCGCATCGAGAAGCGCCACTTTTGTCGCCTCATTAATTGCGGATAAGAGGGGGTCTATCTCACAGCGTTTGTTAGCGGCATTAAGCCAGAGCCGGGCAGCTGTAGTTTTTCCGTCGTTCTCTTTGAGGCCCAGCCGGAACAAAGATTCCAAAATAGCCCCCAGATCCGGGGGGTTTTTTGTTCTTTGGAAACCGCGCATATCTTGAAGCAATGCAAACGCTGGCGTAATGGGGCTAGCAGCCTGGCTCTTACTCTTCTCAGCCTGCACTCCCGCTACGCTATTTAGAACTGCTGAGGCTAAGTCGCCCTCGTACCTTGCATTCGTTGCAAGTCCATGAACAACGAGCTGGTGACCATAGTCCACCAGCTTCTGGCCCTCCGGCTCCGTTGACCTGACTTTGAGCGTCGGTGTACCGGCCGTCTCTGACCTGAACATATACGCCACGGGAACACCATCTTCGGTTAATTCCTTCTTGCGATCGTCGTGGACTCTCCATGCCAGTGATGTGATAAAGGCTTCCGGCACCGACACATATTGAGGCCGGTTCATAGGAAGAATGATGCGGGTTGCAGCGACCATTAATAGCCTCCAGTGACGGTCATGCTGAAGTCCGAGTTACCCACTACAACGCGGTAGTTCGCCCTATTCAGTTGCGTGGGAATTAGGCGAGCAGCTCGAAACCTCTCCAAGCGGGGCGAAGTCACATCAGTCATTTCCGTCACTCCTGCATGCTCGTGCCCGCAAGCCAGAGCTTCTCTCACCAGAGCAAAGTCCAATGGCATGCGCGAGATCTCCTTGCCTTGTTCGCTCAATATGAGGAACAAGGCCTCGGAGTCCCTGAATGTCTTCATTTCGACGTCTCCGGTCTTGAGGGCGAGCTTAGGTTCGGATTGAACACCCACGATCGGATCAGTACGACTCGCCAGAACAGGAATCAGCGAAGCAGACTCGATATCCCCCGGCTTGCGCTTAGGACGAAGTAGCGTGCGGAGGCCAAACCCCAGCTCATCGGGAAGATTTGGGCTTAGATACCAAGCTTGGGTCCACGCGGCGACCTGAGGCCTGAAGGCTGGAATTCCATTGGCAAGTGCATAGAGGCGGCCAAGATACCCTCCATACCAAGAGATGAAGGCGTAGCGATCCTTGTCGCGTATCTTAGGGTCGCGCATCGCACCGACAAACGCCCGGTCCAAGATTCTATCGAACTCAGTCAAGATGCCGGAGAACGTATCCTCCGCATCGAGGTCATCCTCCAGGCTTTCCAGGGGTGAGCCGTTGGTGACTGGACCGGCGAAAGAGTCGGCCAACGGTGTTGCCCACCCGGATTCCCAGCTTTGATCGAAGCGTCCTGGAATAGCGTCCCGCATCGGGTCAACGAAGTGGGTGAGCTTCGTAATGGGGTTACCAAGGGGATCAAAGCTATCGGATCCCGGATTCCGGCCACCAAAGATGGCTTGGGAGAAACGCAATCCGGCGAGCACCTGAAGGTCCTTGAACCGCAGCACAGAGTCGGCCTCGGTTGGTTGGAGACGCGTGATGAGACCGCGGAGCTCGTCCCTCGCGACCTGGTTCGGGGCGTCCCCGAGGATACAACGCGTAATCATCCCCCATATTTCGCGAAAAGTCATGCGCTGCCCGGACGTGAGCTCGGCCCCCCGAACCACCGTCAGGATTCCCGCACGAACGCGGTTAGAGCTAAGGGACTCGATATTCGCCTTTATCGGATCGACTAGGTGCTCTGATCCGCCATAAAATCCCCTAGTCGAAACGAGGTCAGTCACCTTGCTGAACAGGGCACTGGCAGGCGTAACGACGTCCATGGCAGTCCGCTTCGCAAAGTCCGCGATTCCATAGGGTTCAGCTTCGAAAATAGTGCCGCCGTTGTCGCCGGATGTAATGCGTACTTCGGGGCGCCGTTCAAGGAGTGAACACACGTCGACGAAAACAACCAGAACGCTGGCCACGATGTCAGGCCCATCGAATAGGTGGCCGGCGCGCAGGTAGGGTTCATCGCAATCCGTTTGGACGTTCCAATTAGATTCGCTTGCGGCATCCCCTGCCAACCAGCGCACAAGGGCCTGGCCCGCGGTGTGGTCATGAGTAGAGTTGGCAGTGATTGGGGTGGCTTCATCAATTAGGATTCCTCGATTGACGCAGGCCACGAGGTGCTTACCAGCACGCTGAGAGGCATCTATTTCTTTGCTGAGTGGATTCCGCCGGTGCTCGGTGCTACCGATAGTGGCGTCGTTGATTAGCAGAAGCTCCCTGCCCCCAGCCCTGTATCGGTAGCTTCGATGGGCGAGTCCATCCTCTGGGGGTTCAATGGGGTCAAGCCCATCGACGATCTCAGAAGTTGCATGGGATTTCCCGGCACCGGGCCCTCCCACGAGGAAAAGGAAGCGGGGAAGGGAGTCGCTGTTTAGGCCGCTTTTAAACCAGGCGCAGGCCTCCTCCACACCGGCCGGCCGAGGCGCCGTAGGCAATTGGCTCTGGCCCTCGCTGGCCGGCTTCGCCGCTACGCCGCTCCCGCCGGTTGTCCTGTCCCACAACTCCCCCAGCGTGTCCCAGTAAGCGCATTCGCTCTCTTCGGCCTTCACGTGCTCCCCCTCATTGCGTGGCTCAAAGCTATCATCTGGTTCTCGCCCCGGGTTCATGACGGTGGACGGAGCTCCACCGTCAAGTTTCACTGCTTCGGCAAGCGCCGAGTCTCCATCGGCATCGTAATCATCGGTGAAGGGAAATTCCCCCAAGCGCCGGAGTACGCGGTCACGCAGGGCAGCCTGAAAGTGGGGACGCGGTTTGTACCCGAAAATGTACCTTCTGCCCATCCCGTCCAGGACAGCGCTCAAGTTGCAGAGCTTGAATTCAATCGAGGCGTGTGACCTCTTCACGGTCTCTTGGAGCTTCAGGTTGTTCTGTCGCTTGTTGTAGCTTGCGCCTGCGATCTCGAGCTTCAGCATCCCTAGATAACTGTCGATGAGTGCGTCAAGCTCGGCATCAGACCACTGGGACGGGCGTGTTTCCTTGGGCATTCGATCAGATTACGGTTCACAGAGGGTCGCCGGCGGCGCGACACTCTCTTTCGTCTCATCCGTGTGCCAGTGATCTTCGCACCGGTTCCAGACTCTTGCTGGCGTAGCCTCGGCACGTTCCAGGTCGTCCACATGGATAAGCGCAGCCATGCGGCCCAGCAGCTTCTTTTCCCCCGCGTCCGACAGCTCCTCGAGCTTCCCGCGCAACACGGTCTCCAGGGGTGAAAGCCCCTCGATCGATCCTGCCTGCCGGAGGTAACCGGTCCACGAGTCCCTGATGGACCGGTAGATCGTCTTCACCTCATTCCCCGACCGCTCCAGATAGGCCTCCAGCTCAGTCTCGGCATACGAGGCGATGTCCCGGACCAGCTGCGCCCGGTTGAACCGCAGCTGTGCCTTGATGTTATCCAGCACCACTTTCTGCGCCACCCGGTCCAGCACGATCTGCGAGCCGGACGGCAGGCACGGGAACTCGTCCTCGACAGCCTTCTCCAGCTCCTTACGCCCGTATCCGGTCAGCGCCCGGTAGCGCAGGTCAAAGCGGCACTCACGGCGCTGCTGGCCGATGAAATCCAGGACCGTCAGCACCGCCTTGCCCTCCGCACGGCGCAGCCCGATTCCCAGCTGCTGGAGAAAGATCATGGCGCTCTGCGTGGCCGGAGCAGCAGGATGGTGTCCACCTGCGGCAGGCCCAGGCCTTCATTGAAAAGGTCGACGGCGAAGATGCAGTTGATCTCCCGCTTGCCCAGGCGCCTGAGGGCTTCCTCGCGGTCGGCATTGTGAGTGGTCCCGTCGACGGCGACGGACGGAATGCCGGCCCGGTTGAACACGTAATGCGTAGAGAACATCCGTCTTAGCAGGTTACGAGCCCTTCAGGTATCAAGACACGGACCTGCTTCACCATCAATCACGAAGAGCCTACAACCCCTAATGCAGCTCTTCCTCCGCATCTCCGCCAATGAGATTAATCATTGCGACACCGTATTTCTATTTACATGGAAAGCGAAAAAGCTGCTGGCTACACATGGTCGAGAACGAGTCATGACGCACATAAGTACGGAGGGAGAAGCGAGCGGCGCATCGAGACGGTATCAGGCCCTCGTACGACTAAGAGATTCAAAATTTCAAAGGGCATAGCCGTGCCTATACATGGGAGCTCCGATACCTAGGAACAGTCCGTGGGACCCACTAGAACTTCATTGGTCTAATAGATCCCGCTGGATGAGATCGAATGAGCTCACCAGCCAAATTCTGTAGGTCCGGGAAAAGGTCACCGCCACGAAATCCTAGTACATCCATCTGCCTCGCGAAGTCATGCACATGGCGCGCTGGAACCACAAAGCGCCATCTAAGACCAGATACCTCAGGAGAATCTAGCGGCATGGTGTGCGGTTTGTGTATGGTGAAGCACCCCTGTTGCACGAACATACGCAAATCCAACTCAGTGGCCATGACTGCTATCGGACCATCATTACCCAAATCACGTGGAGGATTTCTTTCGCGGTCTTGATCAAGAAAAGCAGGCTTTATCCAGTCGTCGCAGACCCTGGAGTTGATGGCGGGTGTGAACTCAATATAGGCATGATCACGGTTCAGCTGATGAGGAGAAAGCACAAAGATGGCAGCGTCGCGCGCAGGCATATCGACATTGAAGTAAGCCTCCACGGCGAAATAGGCGGCAACCAGGGGTGAACGGCTCCAGTCAAGGAGCCGAGTTGGTAACCCATAGTGCTGCATCAAGCTCAGCCAAGCTGAATGATCGTCATAGTCAAGGCGCTCATTTGGATAACGCATAGCTGCCCGCGTGCGGAACCTGTGGGTGAAGTTCCTTTCATCTGCCGGCGTATAAGGTCGCCGTCGATTCTCCTCCTCCCTCCACAAGGCCGCTTGCACGTGCCAAGAGGCATCACGCTGGCCCCTATACCACAGCGGTGCGGGATAATCAGAGCTAATAAACGCAATTTCCTGCATAAATTCAGCTACAGAACCAACGCGGATATCGATCATGTCGGTCATGGCATTACTTTCGTATCATAAACATGTCCTGCACGCGCCGGCTCCTAAAACCTAGAAATGATTGGGTCGACGCTAGTTGTCGGGTTCTCAAGTATGCGCTTCACGCGCGAGTATAGAACTCTGTTCGGTTCCCAGAGAGTGGTATCCCGTCGCCGAGTTTTCCTTATAACATCCATACTTCTCAATTCATCTAGAACCGCAGGAACGAAGCTACGTAGGTTCTGTCCTTCCAAGGAACCACGATAGAGGCCGCTTTCTTTCCTGGAATGCCCTGACTGAACGAAGATCTTGCGTAAAAGCGTCAAAGCTACTCGTTTGCGATCTGGCAGGTCGAGTTTGAGTATAGCGGCCATGGTTTCACTGCTCTCGCTGAAGTCACCAATTTCAGAGGCAACGATTCGCTCCGTCGTCAGCTCATCCAGGGCCGCAATACCATCAATTCTCTCTATTATGCATTCCGTGAACCTCGGGATATCTCCGGCATACTCAAGGCCGGACAGGTCCAAAACCTCTATGATGCAATTAGAAAATTCCACCGACGAGCAATCTGCACCATCAGTCACTCGGAGAGAAGGAATATGTTGGTCATTGATAGTGATTGCTCGCTGAGGGGACATTCCTTGGGAAAGTATCAATCGGAGTATGTCAGCCTGCACGATTTCGGTTCGGGCAATGCTCTGCGCTTTGGTGAGCGATGTCGTTATCGCCCCTTCTGACAACGACGCTCCATTTACTCGATAGCCGAGCACGGCCAAGCCAACCTCACCCAGCAAAGTTTGAGCACCCGTAAATGCATCACCAAAATTAGGCTGGTATGGATTGAGAATGAAGTTATAAATGTCACCCGCGCGGGCGGCATCGACGAAATCGTCATCGACGAAGGATCGAGAGTTTGTGCGGCCGTCACTAACCCTCAAACCGGGCAGTCTCTGAAGCACACCATAAGCGCCTTCATCGGGGAGGTATCCCCTCAAATCGCGAAAGGCAGTAATGAGATCTTCAAATTGAAGAGGGCCCAAGCCGCTGCTCGTTTTTCGAGCGAGAGTGGCCAATTTCTCTAGCATGCTTCGAATGGCATCTTCGTTGAGGCCGGCCTCGATGCGAGCTTCTCGTGCACAAACCGCTTGAATTAATCTGTGCCATCCTTCGCCGGAGTCCACCGAGCCAATATCATCAACCAAGTCGAACAGTCTATGCCCCGCAAGGTAGCCCACTATCAATGGGCGCCTTGGAAGCCAACTGGGCAACTCCTTTAACCAATTACGCTGCTGTAGGTAGGCTCGGACCTGGTCCTCAGTGAATTCACTTGCACTCGCAATTGTTACTTCTGGTCTAAGACCGAGGGCTCGGCGCAATTCCTGGGTAGAGTCGAAGAAGTGCTCGCGTCCGGCTATAAGCAGGCCCGCCTCGCGTGGAGTCTTTCGGGAGAAAGTTCGGACTAGTTCCACGCTTTTTTCGCGCACTTCAGCGATTGGCCGGCCAGCACCTCCCGAACCGAAGATTTCATCAAATCCATCCAGAATGATATGGGCCTCGCCGGACTTCCATGCGCGCACAAGCTGGTGCGGCTGTGAGAAGCCGATTAAGTTCGCATGCCGGATTAACGCCTCTGAGGGGTCAGACTGCCCTTGGTGATCATTCAGGTTCAGGTGGAGCGCAAACTTCGTCGTTACCTTGTTGAAGTAGTCCTTGCGGAAGCGGAGGTATATTTCCCGCAAGGTCATGCTTTTTCCGGTACCGTAATCACCAATCAGAACAACTTGACGTCCGTCCTGCATCATCCTATAAAGGTCCGAAACACCTATAGTGGCTTTGCTTGCGCTGTCTACGAAATCTAGCTCAACATATTTATCCGTGACCCGCTTATCATCGGTTTCAGGATCTCTTGCACTGCCGAACTCATGATCGCCACGGGCGCTTAGATATGACCGAACGTCAATCAGTCGAGACCTAAGATCATCGAATCCGACTGCAGCTAGGGGAGTGCCTAACCGCTTAATAGCGTCCCGTTGATCGGCGGTAGGTTCTTCTTGAGTTACAAAAAAGCACTTTATAGCCTTGAACGGATACTGTGTGGCAAGTTGCGACGCCAAAGCCTTCAGCTTCTTGCCGTCCTTCTCCGCTTTGTCCTTCCTGGGAGACGTCGTAGCCTCAATCGCCACTACTAGGTCCTCAGTTACGAAGATGCCGTCCCGTTCCTGTCCATCAATTTTGGTGGCTCCACCCGACGGGTCTCCAGGGTACAGGAGCCGTGCCAACCGAAGCACTTCGCGTTCAAATTCCATGCCGCTAGCGTTGCTGCCTACACCAGTCACTGCTCCCCTTGACTCCCCATAGTTAGACACCAGCGCGTTATTGCGTGGCATAAGTTCTCTGGCTAGTAGATCAAACGAGCTTCGGATTCCCCGGTAAATATCGCCATGTCGCGACCAATTCCAACTAAAGCAATCCCCGAGGATCGGCCGGTCCTGTATTTTTTCTCCGCAAGGCGAGTGGTCATCGAGACGTCAACGCTTGCCGTCGTTTGAATAGTCGGCAGGTGCAGTTCCGCGTAGCTCCATGTCGCCCCGACCCGAAGAGTCCGAGGACGTCGCCCGGCAGCCAGCCGAACAGCAGGGCAGGCACCCAACAGGAGGAAGCCGACGATAGCCACCAGCTTGAGCCGGCGAACTAGCACTCAAGCTCGCCGAAGTTCTTCACGCTCGTCATGTCCACGGCAGTGAGCACCACGATGAACACGAAGGACCTCAGCCACACCGGCAGCACCGGGAAGATGTGGCAAGCTGGCCCGCAGCACCGAGTGCTTCGACCGCGATGACCAGCACAAGCTGCATCCAGCACAGCCAGCCCAGCCAGCCCATGATGGCACCGGCCAGTGGGCCCCTTGGCAATCGCGGTGTAGATGGAGAAGGCACCGGTGTCCGGATTGGCGGCTGCCATCTCTCGAGCGCCCACATCACCTGGATGATGCAGGTGCCTGCCCCGAGGTAGGAGATCAGCACGGCCGGCCCGGCCGTGAACAGACCCGCGGGCCGATGGCACGGGCCCTACAACCGCCGCTGCCGGAACATCGGGAACAGCTCCCGCACCCGCGCCACCGTCTCCATCGAGACATCCACCGCCCGGACCCCAGCCTCCAAGCCAAGGTCAGTTTCAATAACCCCCATGGGATCCACCAGGACACTCCGCCCCACGGAGACCGGCGGGGCCTGGCACGCGCCTGCCACGTACACGCTGTTCTCGATGGCGCGCGCCGCGTTCAGTGCCAGCCATTGCTCTGTTTTGTGCGTGCCCGGCACCCAGGACGAGCACACTAGCAGAACCTCGGCACCGGCGTCGGCCAGGGACCTGGCCAGCTCGGGGAACCGCAGGTCGTAGCAGGTCATCAGCCCGAACCGCACTCCCCCGGACTCGAACACCACGGGGCCGGTGGAGGACCCCGGCTTGATGAACTCCGACTCCCCAAAGCCCTGCGCGTCGAAAAGGTGGATCTTCCGGTAGGAAGCCAGCAGGCCGCCGTCGGGCCCGTAAGCCACCAGCGTGTTGTAGGCCTTACCCGGCTCGTCCGAGCTCTCCACCACGCCCGCCACCATCGCGATCCGGTGGCGGCGGGCGATGCTGGCCAGCTCCTGGCAGACGGGGCCGTCGAGCGGCTCGGCCATCTCGGGGAACGTCGCGTCCACCTTCTTCTTCTCGTAGGTGGCGTATTCCGGGAAGGCGACCAGCGTGGCGCCGTCGAGCGCGGCCTCGGCGGTGAACCGGTCGATCGCAGCGAGGTTGGCCTGGATGTCGGTCCCCGACTCCAGCTGCCCGAGCGCTATCCTCACGATGGTTCCTTCCCTTCGGTCAGGCGGCGGCCCGAACTCAAGTGTCCAGGTCAGGCGGCCGCCTCGACCGTCGCCTTTTCAGTCGCCGTCATTTCCGGCGGTGCCGCTTTGAATCCCCGAGTGATCAGGGCCAGGACCACGATGCCGAGCACCAGCCAGGACAGTCCCAGCGTAATCGCGTTGCTGTCCAGCTGGGAGAGAAGGTAGGCGCAGATGACGGCTCCCACCACCGGGACCACCACGTAGGACACGGGGTTCAGCTGGTGCCCGGCCCGGCGCTGGCGCATGTAGTGGAACACCACCGAGACGTTGACCAGCGTGAAGGCGGTGAAGGCGCCGAAGTTGATGAACGAGGTGGAGGTGGCCACGTCCAGGAAGATCGCGATCAGGCCGACAATGCCCGTGAGGATCAGGTTCACAACCGGTGTGTGGAACTTCGCGCTGAGCCGACCGAAGACCGCCTTAGGGAGGACGGAGTCCCGGCCCATCGCGTACAGCAGACGGGAGGCGCTGGCCTGCGCGGCGAGGCCGGAGGCGAACTGCGCCACCACCAGGCCGGCGAGAAACACGGCTCCGAACAGCTGCCCGCCGATCTGCAAAGCGATGGAGCTGGCTGCGGAAGCGGAGTCCTCGAACACCCCGCCGGGGTGGACCAGCTGGGTCACGTAGGACACGGTCACGAAGATGCCGCCGCCGATCAGGGCGATGAGCATGATGGCGCGGGGCATGTTCTTGCGCGGGTTGATGGTCTCCTCGGTGAGGGTGGTGACGGCGTCGAACCCGAGGAACGAGTACGCGGCGATGGCGGCACCGGCGGAAATGGTGGCGAAGCTGGAGGTGTCGTTGAAGAACGGCTGCGTGCTGGCCAGTCCCCCGGCGCCCTGCGTGGACACCACGTTGCCGATAGAGAGCACCACAAAGAACACGATGACTAGCAGCTGGAACGCCATCAGCACGTAGTTGGCTTTGTCCGCCACCTTGATGCCCAGGATGTTCAGCAGCGTGGTGATGAGGATGAAGCCCACGATCCACACACCGATGGGGATTCCGGGGAACTGCGCCGTCAGGTACGAGCCGCCGATCAGCCAGATGACCATGGGCAGGAAGAGGTAGTCCAGCAGGATGGCCCAGCCCACGAGAAACCCGACCCGGGGGTCGATGGAGCGGCGGACGTAGGTGTAGGCGGACCCGGCCACGGGGTACGCGATGGCCATCCGGCCGTAGCTGTGGGCGGTGAACAGCATGGCGACGAGTGCCACCACGTAGGCGGACGGCGATGCCCCGCCGGTGGTTTCGGCGATGATGCCGAAGATCCCCAGGACGATCAGCGGGGTCAGGTATGCCAGGCCGAACAGGACCAGACTGGGCAGTTTCAGCGTGCGGGTGAGCGTGGGTGATGTTGTCACAGGTGGTTCCTTAGGCGTTGAAGGACTGGGGAGCCCAGGTGGCCGGGCTGATCCGGCCCTGGTACACGGGCAGTTCGACGGCATCTTCGCCGTCGCGGAACTGGGACCAGGGGCGGTTGAGGTTTTCGGTGCCGTGCGTCCGGACGTGCTCGACGGCGGCAAGGTCCAGTTCCGCTGTGAGCAGCACCGGTGCGTCATCGGGGGCCTCGGCGAGGGTGTTCCCCTCCGGGTCGACGATGATGCTCAGGCCCTTGCCGGTAGGGCCGGCGCAGTTGACGCTGACCACAAAGACCTGGTTCACGATGGCGTTGGCCTTAGCGAGCACCAGCTCCTGCCGGCGGTCCGGCGTCGTGGTTTTCACGACGTTCAGGATCACTTCGGCGCCCATCCAGGCGAGCTGGCGGGACACCTCTGGGAACCATGCGTCGTAGCAGATGTTCAGGCCCACCCTGCCGATGCCGGCCAGGTCCACTGTGGTGAACCGGTCGCCGGGGTCGTAGGGCTCGAACGGGCGCCAAGGGAAGACCTTCCGGTAGAAGCCGGCGAGCTCCCCCTCCGGGGACAGAACCAGCTGGGTGTTGAACAGCTGCCCTTCCGGGCCGCGCTCGCACACGCTGCCCGGGACCAGCCAGATTTTGAGGTCTGCTGCGAGCTGGCGGAGTTCCTTGACCCGGGGTCCGTCCAGCGGTTCGGCGGTGGCCTGGAGCATTTTGGTGCGCTGCTGGTCGGGGTCCCCGTCGCCGAACAGGTGCAGCTCGGGGAAGACCACCAGCCTGCTGTGCGGCTGGACGGCGAGGGCGGCTTTGACCTCGTCCGCGAAGGCCGAGACAGGTTCGCCGATGAGCCGGGGCCGGGCCTGGGCTGCGATGAGGGGAAGAGTGCGTTGCATGGTTATCTCCATGTTGGGGATGTGATCTGCACTATATTAGATCAGAATGATCCAATTATGGGAAGAGGGGCAGATGGGCCGTAAAGTAGCGGATATGACCCGTCAGTTGGAGGACACCGCCGACTCCTCACCCATCGGCGCCGGCAGGCTGGCCGGCATCGACCGTCGCAGCGCCATCGACGCCGTGCGGCTGCGGATCGGCATGGCGATTTCGCTGGGGCTACTGAAACCCGGCGAGCGTCTGCCTGACCAGGAGGATGTGGCGCTAGGCCTGTCGGTCAGCCCGATCACTGCCCGCCGCGCGCTGGCGAGCCTGGCGGAGCAGGGCGTGGTGGTCCGCCGGCGGGGCCGTGCCGGCGGAACCTTCGTGGCGGATGAGCCTCCGCAGAGCGTGCTGGCCGAGCTCTCAGCGTCACCGGCCGAGTCGCAGGCTGTGAACCGGCTGGTGGACCGGAGACTTTTGTTCGAATGCGCGGTAACGCACTACGCGACGCTCAACGCCACGGCCGAGCAGCTGGATGAACTCGACCGGCTGACCCGCGCCATGGCGGAGTCGTCGGATTGGTCCGACTACCACCAGGCAGACGAGCAGTTCCACCAGCTGGTGGGCACCGCTTCAGGCCTGGGGACCGCCGTCGAGGCGTACCACGAGACATTGACAGAGCTCTATGCCTACTTCATCCCCTACCCGATCGAGCTGCTGCACAAGTCAAACTGCGACCACGTGGCGCTGGTGGCAGCCCTGCGGGCCGGCACTGCGCAGGAAGCCGTGGAGATTTCGCGCAAGCATGTGGACATCCTGCACCGGACGATGTTTATGGGGCTGGCCCGCGCGGAAGCCGCGCTGCCTCCAAATGATGAATAACCGCTGACTTCATCTCGCTGGCAACGGCCGCTTCGATGGCTCACCTTCTTGGTCGATCTGCGCCCCATAGCCTGCAACTGCGGGCGGGTATTCGCATGGACGTCTACTGAGTCAGCACCGAGGAAGCTGCTGCCATTCTCAGCACGAATGAGAACACCCTAAGTCAAAGGCTGCCGGGGTGACCGGTCCTAGGTGCACAACACATTCCACGACGTTCAGCAATGGAGCTGCTGGCGCCGAAGTGAGGTGGCAGACCGCCGAGACCCAGGCTCACGTCATGCAACTCGAGGCTGAAACAATCCGTGAGTGTCGGCCAGTCCCAGTCTCTGGAACCGCTGGCAAGAAATGTCAATGTTCCAGGCCACCGGCGACGTCACCGACGCCTAAATTCGTCGGCCGAGCCGTCTTTACACCGCTCTGATGTGTCGCCAATTGGCAGTGCCCGAGTCCACGGGCGCAAAGTTGGCACTGCTAGATACGGTGTGGCCGCCGTGGAGAAGAACACCTACTTGAAGGGACCGCAGGGGCGCGGTACAGAGCTCCGAGATCGGGCAAACTGCACTCATTCACTTGAATACACAAGTAAACGTTTTTTTACGATACTCTTACGAGGTTTCCGCAATTCACATAGATGAAGAGTCAAGGGCGCTCCGATATAGGTCTCCTTGGTGCGGAGTACTTCCGATCTGTGACTTGAATACTGGGGGCCTAAGTGGGCGCAACGACATCCTATTGGAAACGCATCGCTAGCGGTTTTTCGATCCTTGCGATGGCGGCCGGATCGCTGCTCTGGGATCCTTCAGCTTCGTTAGCATCTGTTTTCTCGGTGACTGGTGTTCTTGTTGATTCAAACGGTGCTCCGATCGCGGGCGCCTACGCCACCAAGACCGGGGGGATGTTCAACCCGGATGCCGTCACCGACAGCGAAGGCCGTTTCAACATTCCCGTTGGCGAGACTTCCCCAGAACTTGCGTTCGCCTACGCTGCCCCTAACGCTGACCCGGATCTCACAATCATCACCAACAACATAGAAATCAGCGGAACTACCGACGTCGGAACGGTCAAACTTCCCCCGCTGGTCCCGGCAGTTGTTCGCGTGGTCGATAGCAACGGACGCCCCGTGGCCGGAGCCAGCGTTTCCAACGAGTCCAGC
>NZ_JMLE01000025.1 GCF_000685965.1 Arthrobacter sp. UNC362MFTsu5.1
GACGTCGGTGCTCCCGCCGCCGCTTCGGCGTCGGCCGCGCCACAGCCGGCCGCACCACAGCCGGCAGCACCTGCAGCGGCACCTGTTGCCGCCCCGGCGGCTTCCGCTGGGCCTGCAGCTTCCCCAGCGCCCGCCGCCGCACCGGAACCCGCTCCGGCCGCGCCAGTACAGCCCGCGCCCGTTCAGGCCCCGCCCGTCCAGTCACCGCCGGTTCAGGCACCGCCGGTTCAGGCACCGCCGGTTCAGGCACCGCCGGTTCAGGCACCGCCGGTTCAGGCACCGCCGGTTCAGGCACCGCCCGTTCAGGCCACCAGCCCCGTGGCGGAACCCGCCACCGGACGAAGCGAGGCGCCCGCGCGCGAAACCATCACTCCGCCGCGGGTTTCCACCACCGACTGGCCCGTTGACGAGCCCTCCGCGGCAAATCGGGGCACGGCCGGCCAGGTTCCCTCCCGCTCCGCCGCTCAGCAGGTCCCGCCTGCGGCTGCTGCGGCTTCTACGCCCGCAACGCCAACACCGGCTGAACCGGCAGCGGCCGAGCGCACACCCCTGAAGTCCGAAGCGGCCCAGCCGGCCGCGGCAGGCAATCCTGCAGCCCCAGGTCCCGCCGGCGACGTCGAGGTACTGCGCCGCGCCTGGCCTGATGTCCTGCAGACCCTGAGCAAAATCAAGCGCAGCACCTGGGCCCTTGTGGAACCCAACGCCCAGGTGAGCCAGTTCGACGGCCAAGTGCTCACCCTGGCCTTCACCACGTCCGGACTGGCCGGGGCCTTCGGCCGGGCCGACCATTCGGAAAACCTTCGGCAGGCAATCCACAAGACCGTGGGGATCGACTGCCAGATCAATGCAGTGGCCGGCGGCGCCAGCAGCTCAGCGAGCTCTGAGCCAAACCCAAAAGCACCCGCTAGCCCGGAAGCTCCGGCACTCAGCCAGCAAGCTCCGGCAACGTCCGCCGACGTTGCCTGGGGTCTTGCCCCGGCGCCCGCCGCGCCGGCCGCCGGACCCGCGGTAAGCCCTGCGGTTCAGCGCCCGGCCGCCACGCCTGCCGGCGGTCAGGTCGCGGACACACCTCCGGCCCGTGCCGCCGCCGCAGCCGAACCTGCCGACGCGGTCAACGCCGCCAGCGCTGCCAACGCCGCCACCGTGACCAACGCCGCCACCGTGACCAACGCCGCCAACGCCGCCAACGCTGCCAACGCTGCCAACGAGCGTGAGTCCGTGCAGGTCCCCCCGGCACCGCGGCCTCAAGATGACGCGTCCGGTTCCTACAGCTACCCCGACGACGACTGGGGCCCGCCCCTGGACGAAGACGCTCCGCCGCTGGACGAGGAGCCGCCCATGGACTGGGCTCCGTCCGCTCCGGCGCAACCAGGTCCGGCGCAGTCCGCTCCGGCGCAGTCCCGCAGGACCTCTCCCGGCGCACCGGAACGTGCACGCACGAATAGCGGGAACTCCAGCGAACAGCCTTCCGGGCGCTCAAGTGCCGCAGACTCTTCACGTGCCGCAGCCGAACTGTCGAACGACGATCCATGGTCCCGTGCGAAGGAAGAGGCTCCGGGCGTCTGGACCGTGGGTGCCGAGTCGAACGTCGGCAAGTCCGTGGAAGATCCGGACCGCGCCGGCATGCCCGTGGTTCCGGAACCCCAGGCGCCCCGATACGAGCCGGCCACGGCCCAGTTCCCCCGGCCCGCCGGGATGCCTGACGACGCTTCGACCCGCCAACCGGACGACTCCCCGCACCCGGCCGAAATCCGGCAGCCGGTGGGTGCACTCGCTGGTGCGAACAGTTCCCCCGGTGCAGGCTGGGCAACCTCGGCGCAGTATGTTCCGGCCCCGGCCACTGACCCGTCGACAGCAATTGCCGGCCCGGATGTCCGGAGCATCGCGCCCGCGGCTGCGCCGTCGTCTTACGCGTCCGCCCCCGCCCAGGCTGCCCCGGCCCCCGCAACCGCGCCCGGCGCGGTGAAGCAAAGCCTGTACCAGCGGCTGTCCAACAGCCCCGAGGCCGAAGCCGGCCGGGCCAATGCCCCTGCGCGGCAGGCCGAGGCGGTCAAGACCTATGTCCAGGACACGCCCAGCCCGGACGACGAAACAATCGAGGAATCAAGCGTGTTTGGCCGCGCCGCCGTCGAGCGTATTCTGGGCGGAAAACTGGTGGAGGAGCGGTCGTTGGACGGCAGCCCGATCGCGCCCCGCTTCTAGACTGCCACCCGGGATATCCGGGAATCCTTCCAACAAACGAGTCAAACGAACGAGGACATTGTGTACGAAGGTGCAGTTCAAGAGCTGATCGACGAACTGGGCCGGCTCCCCGGCGTGGGGCCCAAATCCGCCCAGCGGCTAGCTTTCCATATCCTCGAGGCGGACCCGCAGGACATGAAGCGGCTCGTCGAGGCCATCACCACGGTGAAGGAACGGGTGAAGTTCTGCACGGTCTGCGGCAACGTCACGGAGCAGGAATTGTGCAACATCTGCCGCGACCCGCGCCGGGATCCGTCGGTCATCTGCGTTGTGGAGGAGTCCAAGGACGTCCTGGCTGTCGAGCGCACACGTTCCTTCCGGGGCCGGTACCACGTCTTGGGCGGAGCGATTAACCCCATCGCCGGAGTCGGTCCGGAGCAGCTGCGCATCCGGGAACTCCTTACCCGGTTGAACGACGGCGCCATCCAGGAAATCATCATCGCCACCGACCCCAATCTCGAGGGCGAGGCCACCGCCACCTACCTGGCCAGGATGCTGAAGTCGATCGGCATCACTGTCACCAGGCTCGCCTCGGGCCTGCCGGTGGGCGGAGACTTGGAATACGCCGATGAGGTCACCCTGGGGCGCGCCTTCGAGGGCCGCCGCAACGCCCTGAGTTGATCCGGATAGCGACGGCACACCATGGAACTGTTTCCCGCCATCGTCACTGAACGCCTGGAACTGCGCCTCGTGGCGGAAGCCGACGCCGCCGCGCTCCGAGGATTCCGGGGTCATCCCGGCGCGGTCCGCTATTTGTCGCACCATCCTCTGACGGCGGGGCAGACGGACCGGCTCCTCGCTGAACTCCTGGTCCGTGCTGAACGCTCCACGGCCGATTGGTTCCACTACGCCTGGGCGGTGGTGCTCCGCTCGACCGGCACGGTGATCGGCGACGCCCGCACATGGAACACAGCCGAGCCGCCTCTGCCCGGCGGCATTCCTGCGGACTTTGCCAGCCTCGGCTACCTCATCCACCCGGACCACCACGGCAAGGGGTACGGCAGCGAAGCCGCCGGGGCTCTGGTCCGCTGGCTCTTCACCAGGCGAGGAACGAACGCCATCTACGCCGGCGTCTACGAACCGAATACTGCTTCGCGGCGCCTCCTGGAAGGCCTCGGCTTCGTCCAGGATCACTACTTCACCGCCGCCCAGGATACCCATGGCAAGGGTCTGGCCTCGTGGCGCTACCGTCTTGACCGTACGGCGTGGCACCTCGTTGAAGATGACTAGCGGGAGGCCACCATGCGGTCACAATTCAGCGCGGCGCTATTCCCGGCGATAAACTGGGCACATCAGTTACGCCGTCGCGCCGTTTTTGGTTGCTTGGCCCCGGAACCCCGATTTGATGCAGTGAGGGTGCGCGCATGAGTATGCCCACTACCGAAGTGAAAACCGAGAACCAGCCCGGCGTGCTGCCTGTCGCTACCGCCCGCACCAAGCAGCTCATCGTGCAAAAGTTCGGCGGCTCATCGGTTTCCGACGCTGACGGCATCAAACGGGTTGCCAAGCGCGTCGTCGACGCACAACGGGCCGGCAATGAAGTCGTCGTGGTGGTCTCGGCCATGGGTGACACCACCGACGAACTGCTGGACCTCGCCGCACAGGTCACCGATGCTGCGCCCGCACGTGAAATGGACATGCTCCTCTCCGCCGGTGAGCGCATTTCGATGGCCCTGGTGGCCATGGCCATCAACAAGCTCGGCGCCTCCGCCCAGTCGTTCACGGGCTCGCAGGCCGGCATGATCACCGACGGCATCCACGGCAAGGCGCGCATCATCGACGTCGACCCGCACCGCATCCGCACCGCCCTGGACAAAGGCCACATCGCCATCGTTGCCGGTTTCCAGGGAATGAGCCGCACCACCAACGAGATCACCACCCTGGGACGCGGCGGATCCGATACCACCGCCGTGGCGCTGGCCGCAGCCCTGGACGCTGATGTTTGCGAGATCTACACGGACGTGGACGGCATCTACACGGCGGATCCCCGCGTTGTGCCCTCCGCCCAGAAGATCGACCGCATTTCCAGCGAAGAAATGCTGGAGCTGGCAGCTTCCGGCGCCAAGATCCTGCACCTGCGTTGCGTGGAATACGCGCGGCGATTCGGCGTGCCCTTGCACGTTCGTTCGTCATTCAGCCAGAACGAAGGCACCTGGGTCATGCCCGGAGCCGACGACAAGATCAAGACTCAAGAGGGAGTTGCCTTGGAGCAGCCAATCATTTCCGGCGTTGCACACGACCGTTCCGAAGCCAAGGTCACCGTGGTGGGCGTCCCGGACATCCCGGGCAAGGCCGCCGCGATTTTCCAGGTGATCGCCGACGCACACTCCAACATCGACATGATCGTCCAGAACGTCTCCACGCATGGCACGGGCCGGACGGACATTTCCTTCACGCTCCCCATCGTGGAAGGCGCCGACGCCCTCGCCGCCCTCCGTGCCGCCCAGCCGGAAATCGGCTTCGAAAGCATCGAGTACAACGAAAAGATCGGCAAGCTTTCGCTGATCGGCGCCGGCATGCGTTCCCACCCCGGCGTCTCCGCCACGTTCTTCAAGGCGCTTTCCGATGCCGGCATCAACATCAACATGATCTCGACGTCGGAAATCCGCATCTCCGTGGTGACGCACGCCGACCTGCTGGATGATGCAGTCCGGGCCATCCACAAGGCATTCGACCTGGACAGCGAAGACGAAGCAACGGTCTACGGCGGCACCGGCCGCTAAGGCAGGCCCGCCCCGGTCCCAGGACCAGCACTGAAGTACGCCAAAAAGGAACGGCACCGCGGAAATCCCGCGGTGCCGTTCCTTTTGGCGTTGGTGTGCTGCACAACGGGGTCGCAGTTCCGTTGCGCCGCAAGGGGGCTAAGTGATGTCTTCCTTGCGGACTGCGTAGTGGTGTCCCTCAGAGTCTGTCTCTACCTCGAAATGGGCCAGGTCCTCTTCGGAAGCAGCCTCAAAGTCGTCGTGCCTGTGAACAACGGGGACTGTTGGATCACCGCGTGTGGCGGGTCCAAAGAAGAACCGCAGCTTGTCAGTCTTCCTCATAAAGCGCTGTATCGCCTTTGCCACAATTCCCACCCCCTTTCCCTTGCTCGGGTCAAGCAGTGATGCATTGGCCGGTTGGTATCTGTGCCCATATTTTACGCCCGGGGACAGAAAAAGGCCCCGGCCCGCACGCCACTGTGCGGCACCCCGGTTCGCAGACTAGCGCGGTTCGCAGACTAGCGCGGTTCGCAGACTAGCGAAGGGACTTGTCCTCCGGATTCCTGGGCACCACGTACGTGCTGCCGTCCGGCCTGCGGATCGTTTCCCACTGCTGGGACTCCGCTTCCCGGCGCAAAAGCAGGGCTTTGTTCTCGTCGGTCATCTCATGGCCGAGGGCACTGCGGTTGGCCGGCCCGAAGATGGCACGGAGCTTGCCGGTGGCGCGCATGAACCTTTGGGAGGCGTTTTCCTTGTTAGCCATTGCGGGTTCCCTTCAGAACGGTCGAGTCCAATCCAGTGTACGCTAATGATTAGCCCACTAACGATTGAGAGGACGCCGATGAACCAGCGCTCGGCCGAAGCCATCGAAGCCTCTGACGAAGACCTCCTGCTGGAACACCAGCTCTGCTTCGCCCTCACGGTGGCGTCCCGTAGCGTCGTGGGCGCGTACAAGCCGGTCCTGGACACCTTGGGACTGACCCACCCGCAGTACCTGGTGATGCTGTGCCTGTGGGAATCCAGCCCCCGCACGGTGCGGGACATCAGCGATGCGCTGGCCCAGGAACCGGCCACCATATCGCCGCTGTTGCGCCGCCTCGAAGCAGCCGGCTACATCACCCGCGGCCGGGCTGCCGGCAACGAGCGCGCACTGGCAGTGGGGCTGACACCGAGCGGCGCCGCGCTCCGGCAGCGGGCGACGGCGGTTCCCGGCACCATGATGGAACGCCTTGGCCTGACCCGCGACCAGGTAGGCGCACTACACCAGGCGATGATGGATCTGATCGCCGCCACCAGGGACGCAGCCGAACGGGATGCAGGCGAACCGGACGCAGCCGATCTGGTCGCGGACGGGGATACCGGCGGGGCCTAGCCCCGCCCTGCCCGCAGCCAGGAAGGCAGTGCGGCTGGCAATCACTGCGCTGTTACGCCGACGTTCAGCTGCGTTGTGGGCCCCGTTCCGTACTTGATCAGGCCCACCCAGTTGCCCGCCGCCAGTCCAGCCCAACTGGCAGTGAGCTCACCGGTGGTGCCGTTTTCAATGCTGAGGGGGTTGGGGCTCACCGTCAGGTTTCCCGCGTCTCCGCCAAGGACCATCACCTCAACCGAAGCTGCCGTCGCCGCGCCGCCGGGGCTGGCGAACAGGTTGGTGGTCACCTTCCAGTCGCCCGCCACGGGATCCGTGATGGTGACTGCCTCGTTGGCAGCTGGCGTGGCCCCCGGATACAGGAGCCCGGCCGGGGAAACCACGTACAAATCGAAGTCCGCTGCCGGGTTGGCGGAGGTCACCGCAAACTTGGCCAGGGAGGAACCTGCCGCAACGGTGACGATCTGCACGTCGTTCGCGGCATCCTTGACCCCGGTGTACGGCCCGGGAACCAGGCTGATCGCCGTTGAGTTTGCCTTGGCGAGCCCCTTAACGGTGACGTCGATCGGCTCGGGGCTGCCGGACGTCACCGGAATGACGATGCTGCCCGTGCCGCCGGCGGAAGCGGCATTAACCACCGCCGGCGCAACGGCGGTCACTGAACGGATTGCCACCGGCGCACGGACAGTGGCTTCATCCGAGGTCCAGGTCAGCGATCCGCCAACAAAGGTGTCCAGGGCGGCGCCGGAATTCGTGAACTGCACCGTGAAGGTGGCTTTTTCTCCTTCGGCCAGGGTCAGCACGTCCGGGGTGACCTCAGCCGTGATCCCGGGGACGTCGACTTCCGCACTGTAGCTTCCGGCCGATAGCGCGGTCACTGTCCGCGTCACGGTTTGCGTGCCCGTGAGCCCGCCGATCGCAATGGAGGGCAGGTTGACGTCCTTGGCGGCCACCGGAGCAACGCCCAGCTGATAGCCCTGGCCCTGCAGGAAACCGAGCCAGTCGCTGGGGCCCGCGTCGTACACCAGCCCCGGCGTTGCCATCCGGGCCGGATCGATCTGTCCGGCACCCTGGGCAAAGACGTCGTGGACGGGAGATCCCTCGGCATCCACCATATCGTAGGCCGTGGTCATCATCGCTGATTTGACCGTCGCCGGGGACCACAGGGGGTTCTTGCCCAGCAACAGCGCCCCGAGACCGGCAATATGCGGCGCTGCCATGGACGTTCCGGACAGGAAACCGAAGTTCTGCCCGTTGGAACCGGCCGGCGAGACAGCAGCAAGGACGCCCACGCCGGGAGCTGCAATGTCCGGCTTCAAGAGGTCGCTGCTGGCCGCAAGGGTGGGCCCGCGGGAGGAGAACCCGGCGATCTGCGGGACCGGCGGCGGGTCAAGGCCCGTGGTGTCGGTGGACACCAGGCTGGCCGTCAACGTCGCGTCCGCCCCTACCGCCTCCTTGATGGCGGGATCGTCGAGGTGGACCGTGGGAACGCTGTGCAGGTCCACGTCCAGGGAGTTGGTTGTCAGGTTGACCAGGACCATGCCGACGCCGCCGGCCTGGGCCACGGTCATGCTCTTGGCCGTCCGGTCCACCACGCCGCGGTCGCAGACTACGATCTTCCCGGTTGTCTTGGCCGGGTCCAGCGTGCCGGGCGCGCACAGTGCGGCATTGGCGTCGAGGGCACCGGCGGCCTTCACCGTCACCGCGAGCGCGATCGGCGCATCCGCAACCTCAGTGGCCATGATGCTGGCGCCCGCGAACTTCTCTCCGCTGGACAGTTCCACTGTGCCGCGGAGGCTGCTGCTGTGGGTTGAGGCAGCCACGCTGGTAATCCAAGGAGCGGCATGGTTGACGGTGCCGGCCGTCGGTCCGGAATTGCCGGCCGACGCGGCCACGAAGATCCCGGCCGCTGCGGCGTTCAGGAAGGCAATGGACACCGGGTCCGCAGCGGAGTTGTTGGTGCCGGAGATGGAGTAGCTCAGGACATCGACGCCGTCCCTGATCGCATCCTCAATGGCCTCGACTGCGCTGGAGGCAAAGCAGCCGGTAGTTGCAGGGCTGGCACCCTCCCAGCAGATCTTGTAGATGGCGAGCTTTGCGCCCGGGGCAACGCCCGAACCCTTGCCGAAGTCCCGGCCGCCCACAGCCTGGCTGACATCGGTGTTACCCGCGGCGGTGCTGGCGGTGTGTGAGCCGTGGTTGTTGATGTCCAGTGGCGAGAACGTTTCCTTCGGCGAGCGCAGCCCCGGCGGTACGCCAGCCTTGAAGGCCTCATCGTAGTACCGGGCGCCGATAACCTTGCTGTTGCACTCTGTTCCGGCGAATTGGATGCCCGCCTCGCAGACGCCCGCGAAATTGCTGCCGTCCGCTTTCAGCATGGTGATCTGGTTTGTGGGCGACAGGTAGGGTTCGCCCACTTGGGGCGCTCCGGCCAGCGGCTTCACCTGTTCGCCGGCAAAGAACGGATTGCCCGGGGTGTAGCCCGTATCCAGGACACCCACGACAGTTCCCTTGCCGGCGTTGGCTGCGCCGGCAAACTGTTGCGCCCAGAGCCCGTCAGGTCCGGGCAGGCCCAGGAACTCGGTGCTGGAGTAGTCAATTTTATTCAGGCTGTCTTTAACGACAGCAAGGACGCTTCCGTCCTTGCTGAGTGCGCTGGCCTGCTCTGCGGACAGCTCCGCACTGAAGCCGTTCACCGCAAGTGTGTAGCTGTCGTCGATGGCCACGCCCTCCTCCGCGGCCAGCCTGCCTTGCTCTGACTCCAGGTGTGCCGAGTAGCGCTGGGACTCAGCGCTGCCGGCATCGAGCCTTCTGCCGTTGGACGCTGCCGTCCCGGGGATGCCTTCGATGCCGCCCGTGTAGGCAGCCAGGGGTTTGTCCTTCAGCATCACGATGTAGCGGCCGGCCTCCAGTGACGGCGTGTCTTCCGCCACAGGGTCCGCGGCCGCCCGCACTGGCGCCGCCAGCCCCTGGCCGAACATGAGTGCGATTCCCAACGCGACGGCGGCGCCAAGGCGCATGGCCGGTTTTCTGGTTTGAAGGCGGGAGTCCACAGGCGGGTGAGTCATGATGTACGGCCTCCTAGGTTGCCGGACCGGGGGCATAGCCGGTCCCACCTCCCGGATGCATCCGTCCACGTTGGCGAAACGTGGGCGTGAGGCCATACATCCAGTGATGTGAGAAACATACCGGAGTGGGGCCGCGGAATCGAGATGTTCGGGACAGATTTAATCTCCCGGCCCCCACGGTGCGCCTGGGCCGGGGGCACACCGCGGCGGCCGGGCCGAACGGCAGGGTTCATCGTGGGGCTGCGGCGATAGAATGGACCAAAATGAGGAGGACCGGTAATGCGTAAGGCATGGATTCACGCGCTCGTTCTGGTATCCGTCGCCGGTCTCGCTGCCTGCTCGCCGGGCGGTGGCGGCCCGACACCTTCCCCCTCGGCCACCTCCAGCATTGCCAGCCCCACAGCCACGCCGTCACCGGACACCGAAACAACGGTCCCGGCACCCTCTCCCCCGCCGTCGTCGGCGGCCGCCACGTCAGGGCCGGGCAAGGGGGACGCCGAGCTCGCCATCATGGTCAAGCCGTCGGAATCGGAAGCCGCACTGAACTACACACTCGTATGTAAAGACGGCGTTCCGACCGACGAAAGCAGCCACCCCTCAGCCGCCGCGGCCTGCACCGCGTTGAAGGACAACCCGGCTGTCCTGAGCCCCGCTCCCCGCGGCACCGACCAAGCCTGCACCCAGCAATATGGCGGCCCGCAGGAGGCCACTGTCACCGGGATCGTTGACGGGTCCCCGGTGGATTCATCCTTCGCCCGCAGGGACGGCTGCGAAATCGGCCTGTGGAATGCGGCCAAGGACATCCTGGGCTCCGCAGGAGGAGTTTCCTAGGCTGATGCAGATTCTGAAGCACGGCCGGCAGAAGGCGCTGCCGGCGGACGCCTGGCAGCACCTCGAAGAAGCCCATCAGACCCGGGTCAAGCGCTATGCCGACCCCTACCTTGCCCGCCGTTCGGCGGGCAAGAAACACCCTGTTGAGGATTTCCTCTTCACCTACTACACCCAGAAACCCGGCCAGCTCCTGCGCTGGCACCCGGGCGCCGGCGTCGTCCTGACCGGGCCGGAAGCCGCCGCCCGCTCCGGCTGGAAATACTACAAAATGCTCGACGACGGCGGCCTTGCCGCCGCAGGCCTGCCGGCCGGGACCACGGCCGCGACCGTTGACCTCGCCTTGTTCCTGGCCGAGCGCCGGGAAGCGTTGGAGTTCGCCGGGATCATCCTGCGCGGCACCGCGTTGCGGCCCGCCCAGTTTGGCTGCTTCGGCCTGCACGAGTGGGCGATGGTGTACCGCCAGGACAAGTTCGAGCTGCGCCACGAATACCTGAAGCTGCGCCTCGGGGCAGCAGGCACCGACCAGGTGGTGGAGGAGAACAGGATCCGGTGCTCCCACTTTGATGCCTTCCGCTTCTACACGCCCGACGCCACACCCCTGAACGAACTCACTCCGAGCCGCGACAACCAGCGGTCCATGGAGCAGCCCGGCTGCCTGCACGCCAACATGGACCTCTACAAGTGGGCCTACAAACTGGCGCCTGCCCTGCCCAGTGACCTCGTGATGGACTGCTTTGAACTGTCGTGGCGGGTCCGCGCCATGGATATGCAGGCCTCCCCCTACGACCTGGAAGAGTGGGGCTACCCGCCCATTCCGATTGAAACCGCCGCCGGCAAGGCGGAGTACGTTGAATACCAGCGGGGATTCTCCGCCGAGGCGCAGGAACTGCGCGGCCGGTTGCTGGACGCCCTGGCGCCGCTGCTCGACCGGATTGGGGACGGCGGATGACGGCCGGCGCGGACCCGGACGTGGACCTCACGGTCCGGCTGACCGAGGCTCCGGGCGCGCCGGCGCATGAGTTCCGCCTGGTGGTGCGCCGGGGAACGGTGCCGGACACTGCGGCCACCGGCTCAACGGTACCGGACCCTGCGGCGGCGATTGCCGCCGTCGAACGTTTTGGTGAGGAAGCCTTCTTCACGCCGCGGCGGGCCGACATGCTCTGCACCCAGCAGTACGGCGGCCCGCAGGTTGCCGTGGTGACGGGGATGTTCCATGGCCGCCCGGTCAACAGTCACTTCAGCCTGACCGACGGGTGCGAAATTGCGCGCTGGCGGTCCCTCGCGCCGCTCTTCGGCGGCACACCCGGATCCACCGGCCAGGTCTGAGCGAACAGGCGCACCACACAGGAACGTCCCGGGAGCCTCGCGGCTGCCGGGACGTTCCTTACTGCTGCTTACAGTGGGTGTTCGGGATTAGGACCCCGGAACGGCGTCAGCGGCAGTGATCGCCGGAGCTCCGGCAGGGTTGGACACCGCTGCGGCACCCACCTTGACGTTGACCCACGTCTTGATCCCGTTTCCGCCCAGGCTCAGGCGTCCCAGGTAGGATCCCGATTCCAGGCCGGTCCAGCTGGCTGTCGCCGTGGTGGCTGTGCCGTTGGGGGCAACGATTGGATTCGGGTTGACAGCGAGCTTCGTCTCCGGCTTTCCGGGGAACGAAACCGCCTGGACGACCGCGGAAGCGGGTCCGTTGTCCGGGGTGGAGTAGAGGTTCGCCACGATGTAGTAGGTGCCTGCACGCGGCGATTCAAGATCCAGGAACTCGCTGGCGGACGCCGTTGCTACCTGGGTTGCCACAAGTCCGCCGCTTCCGTTGGGTGCGTAGACCACCATGTCCCAGTCGACGTCGTCCGTTCCGGCCTGGATGCCCAGCCGGGCGAAGGTGGCGCCGGCGGGAACGTCCACCTTGACGAGTGCGTTGTGCTCGTCGTTCTTGGCCGCGTAGGCGCCGGGCGTCTTGGTGATGGCCGTCTCGGCCAGGGGCGCAAGCCCTTCGACTCCCACCGCGATGGGGGCGTCCGAGCCGGAAACCAGGTCCAGGGTTCCGCTGCCGGTGCCGGTGGCCGAGCTGAACGCGAATGACGGTGCGATCTGCGCGTCCACCGGACGGACCGCAATAGGCGAGCTGACCGTGCGCGGGCCCTTCCACGTCAGGGTGCCCGTGGTGAACTTGCCCACCGGCGCGCTGACGTTCTTGATGGTGAGGGTGACCTCGCGGGTCTGCCCTGCCTTGGCGAAGTTCAGCATCTGCGGCTCCACGTGGACGCTGACGCCGGGCATGTCCACCACGGGCCGGTAGGTTCCCGGCACCAGAGCTGTGATCTGGCGCTTGACCTGGATCTCGCCCACGAGGCTGCCCAGTGCAATGGAGGGCAGGTTGAGGTCGCGCGCGGCAATGGTGCCGGCCTGGGGTGCACCGGTCGCCACGCCCTGGCCGTTCAGGAAGGCCAGCCACTGCTTGATGTCCGAGTTGTACACGAGTCCCGGGTCCAGGACGCGGGTGGCGTCAATATGTCCGGCGCCGCCTTCGAACGGGTTCCGGTTGGGAGTGCCGTCGGCGTTGACCAGCGGGTAGGCGGTGGTCATCATCGCGGACTTGACCGTGGCAGGCGACCATTTGGGCTGCTTGCTGAGCACCAGGGCTCCGAAGCCGGCGATGTGCGGGGCAGCCATGGAGGTACCGGACATAAAGCCGAACTGCGCGCCGTTGTTGCCGATGGTGGAAACGCCCGCAAGGACGTTCACGCCGGGAGCCGAAATGTCCGGCTTCAGGAGGTCGCCGCCGGAGGCCAGGCTGGGTCCCCGGGAGGAGAATCCTGCCACCTGGGGCGCCGGGGAGAGCGGCTGGCCGGTGAGGTCACCTTTGAGGAGGCTCACCGTCAGCGCTGGATTGGCGGCAAGCTTGGATTTGAGTTCCAGGCTCTTGGGGGCGTTGACGTGGACGGTGGGCAGTACATGGTTGTCTGCATCTTCGGAGCTGGAGGACAGGTTGACCAGGATCATGCCCACGCCGCCCTTTGCCTGGATCTCGAGGCTCTTGGCCGTGCGGTCCACGACGCCGCGGTCACAGACGACGACCTTGCCGCTGACCTTGGCGGCGTCCAGGGTTCCCGGGCCGCACAGGTTCGCGGCCGTTGGCGCATCCGGTGCCGCAGCGTCGGCGGCAACCACCACGCCGGCGTCCTTGACTTCGGTCTTCATGATGGACGCACCGCGGTACATGCTGCCATCGGATACCTTGACCGTGCCCAGCAGATCGCTGGGGAAGGTGGAGGCTGCGACGGTGGTCAGCCACGGCGAGGCGTGGTTCACGGTGGAAACGGTGGGGCCGGAGTTGCCGGCCGAGGCCGAAACGAATACACCGGCGGCGGCGGCGTTCAGGAAGGCCAGCGCAACGGGATCCGAAGTGCTGTTGGTGTTTCCGGAGATGGAGTAGTTCAGGACGTCCACCCCGTCCTTGATGGCCGCGTCAACAGCTTCGACCGAGGCGGACGAGTAGCAGCCGCCCGTTGCGGGATTATCGTCTTCCCAGCAGACCTTGTAGACGGAGACTTTCGCGGCCGGGGCAACGCCGGAGCTCTTGCCGAAGCTGGCGCCGTCGATGACCTGTTCCACGTTGGCGTTGCCGGCAGCGGTGGTGGCCGTATGCGTGCCGTGGCTGCCAACGTCCACCGGGGAGATCAGTTCCTCCGGGGCCCGGTGTTCGGGCGTCACGTACTGACGGAAGGAGTCGGCGAAGTAGCGGGCGCCGACCACCTTGGAGTTGCAGAGCGTGCCGTCAAACGAGGCCCCCGATTCGATGCCCTTCTGACATTCGCCTTCAAAGGTGGTGCCGTCCGACTTGAGCATGGCGATCGTGCCATTCGCCGTGAGATAGGGGACGCCCACCTCGGCCTTGCCCTTGAGCGGCTGCACCGCATCCCCCTGCAGGAAAGGATTATCCGGGGCGTAGCCGGAGTCGATCACGCCGACCACCACGCCCTTGCCGGCACCGGCTTCGCCGCCGAACTGCTTCGCCCAGGCGCCCTCGCTGCCCGTGAGCTTCAGGAAGTCAGTGGTGGTGTAGTCCGGGGCGTTCTCCACATCCGGAGCCACCAGGAGCACATTGGCGTCCTTGGCAAGTTCGGTTGCCTGCAGCGCAGTGAGCTCAGCGACGAAGCCGTTGAGCGCACCAGTGAACTGCTTGGACGGGGTGACGCCCTGCTTGGACGCGACGTCACGCTGGGCCTTGCGGAGGTGTGCGTCGTACGCTTTGTAGTTCTGGCTCCCGGCATCCAGCTTGCGGCCCTGTTGCGGTTTAGTTGCCGCGATGCCGTCCGTTCCGCCCTCGTAGGCGGCCGCGGCTTTCTCAGCCAGGACGACGATGTAGCGGCCGTCCTTGTAATCTGTCGGGTTGACGTTTTTTGCCTGTTCAACCCCGCTGGGTTCGGCGGGCGCCGCGGTAGCGGGACCCACTGCAACGGAGGAGAGCAGCAGCGGGAGGCCAACAGCCAACGCTGCAGCCTTCCGGAGTCCCCCGCCCCGGACAAGGCTTATTCTGTGTGATTTCACGAGCGACTGAAACCTTTCATGAGGTACGGGTCCGGCGGCGCGGCCGGACTCGGTCAGCTGGGAAATGGCAGCCGGATCGACAGTTCCTGTCATCCGGCGAGACCAGCCGAGTCAAACAGTACAGAGTGAGAGCCGGATATGACATAGGACACAAGTATCGTTTTGCTTTTGTCATCTCGAGGCTTGCCCCGGGCATGGCTGAGGGCGGTTTCCGCGATGGAAACCGCCCTCAGTTCACGTCAAATATTCAGTTCAGAAGTTCAGTTCAAGACTTCGGGAAGCGGGCCTTACTGGCGCGGAGTCCTGACAACCTCACTGATCCACTCGCGTGTCTTCTCGTCGATGGGGCCGGCGACGTTTGTTTCGCGGGCCGCGCGATCGGCCTTGATCTTCTGGATGACCATTCGGCCCAGGCCTGCGAACACTGCCGCGGCCATGACCGGAAGAAGGACGGATCTGGGTTTCTGAGCCATGCCGCAATCCTACTGAGCGCATCAGCGCACCACCAGAGCCGGCGTCGTTCTTCACGCTCCGGCGAGTGCCGCATTTCACAGTCCACGGCCGAATGCGGCTTGACGCATTGCGCCCGGTAGAATGGGCAGGCAAGCTCGCGGAGCGCTCGTTCCCCGCTGTTCTGATGCCGCTGGTCTTATGTTTGGAGTCCGCAGTGGCTGTGAATACAGCAGCAGACCGGCGTGAGACGGCATCACTCCGCTGCGCCCTTACCCAACGCTCACGCACAGGAGTTACCGGATGCCCCGGATCGTCGTCGACGTCATGCCCAAGCCCGAGATTCTGGACCCGCAGGGGAAGGCCATCGTGGGTGCACTCCCGCGGCTGGGCTTCACTGCCTTTAGCTCTGTCCGCCAGGGCAAGCGCTTTGAACTCACTGTCGACGGCGAGGTGACCGAGGAAATCCTGGCCCAGGCCCGGAACGCCGCAGAAACCCTGCTGTCGAACCCCGTCATCGAGGATGTCGTCAACGTCGAGGTCGTCGAGGCCTGAGATGACTGAACTCCCCCTGATCGGCGAGGCAATCGCCGTCGCCGCGCACGATTCCGGTGTTCGCAAGCTCACCGGTGCGAAGATCGGCGTCGTCACCTTCCCCGGCACCCTGGATGACCGCGACGCCGCCCGTGCAGTCCGGCTGGCCGGCGGCACCGCAGTGCCGCTCTGGCACGCGGACAGCGCGCTGGGCGACGTCGACGCCGTCGTGATTCCCGGTGGATTCTCCTACGGAGACTACCTCCGCGCCGGCGCCATTGCCCGCTTTGCGCCGCTGATGTCCAAGATCATCGACGCGGCCAACTCCGACGCCAAGCTGCCCGTGCTGGGCATCTGCAACGGCTTCCAGATCCTGACCGAATCGCACCTGCTGCCCGGTTCCATGATCAAGAACGACCACCTGAAGTTCATGTGCCGTGACCAGGTCCTGCGGGTTGAAAACAGCAACACTGCGTGGACGCTCGACTACGAGGCCGGCCAGGAAATCACCGTTCCCCTGAAGAACCAGGACGGCCAGTACATCGCGGACGAGAAGGTCCTGGATGCCCTGGAGGCCGAAGGCCGCGTGGTATTCCGCTACGTGGGCTTCAACCCGAACGGCTCACGCCGCGACATCGCGGGCATCTCCAACGCCGCGGGCAACGTGGTGGGCCTTATGCCGCACCCGGAGCACGCCGTGGAGGCCGGTTTCGGCCCCTCATCCCTCGACGGGGTCGGCGGGTCCGACACCGACGGCCTCGGTTTCTTCACCTCCGTATTGAACAAGATTGTGGGAGGCGCCAAGTGAGTACCTCAGCTGAAACCGTTGGCAGGAAGTTCAACATCGACACGGTCGAGAACGCTGCCAAGACCCCGGACACCGAACTCCCCTGGGCCGAGCTGGGCCTGAAGCAGAACGAGTTCGACGAGGTTGTCAAGGTACTGGGCCGCCGCCCCACCGGCGCCGAGCTCGCAATGTACTCCGTGATGTGGAGCGAGCACTGCTCCTACAAGTCCTCGAAGAACCACCTGCGCCAGTTCGGCGAAAAGGTGACCGACGAGATGAAGAAGGACATGCTGGTGGGCATCGGCGAAAACGCCGGCGTCACCAACCTGGGCGACGGCTGGGCCGTGACGTTCAAGATCGAGTCCCACAACTCGCCGTCGTTCGTGGAGCCCTACCAGGGTGCCGCCACCGGCATCGGCGGCATCGTCCGCGACATCATCTCCATGGGCGCCCGCCCGGTGGCCGTGATGGATCCGCTGCGCTTCGGTGCCATCGACCACCCGGACACCGCCCGCGTGATGCACGGTGCCGTCGCCGGTATCGGCGGCTACGGCAACTCTCTGGGCCTGCCGAACATCGGCGGCGAAATGGTCTTCGATTCCGTGTACCAGGGCAACCCGCTGGTCAACGCGCTGGCTGTCGGCGTCATGCGCCACGAGGATATCCGCTTGGCCAACGCCTCCGGCAAGGGCAACAAGGTGGTGCTGTTCGGTGCCCGCACCGGCGGCGACGGCATTGGCGGCGCTTCGGTGCTGGCCTCGGAGTCCTTCGATGACACCAAGCCCTCCAAGCGGCCGGCCGTCCAGGTGGGCGACCCCTTCGCCGAGAAGGTCCTGATCGAGTGCTGCCTGGAGCTGTTCAAGGGTTCCCTCGTTGAGGGCATCCAGGACCTCGGCGCCGCCGGCATCTCCTGCGCCACGTCCGAGCTCGCCTCCAACGGCGACGGCGGCATGCAGGTCGAGCTGACCTCGGTCCTGCTCCGCGACCCCACGCTGACCCCGGGCGAGATCCTGATGTCCGAGTCGCAGGAACGCATGATGGCCGTGGTGACTCCCGAGAACATCGCCGCCTTCGAAGCGGTCATGGACAAGTGGGCCGTGGAGTACTCCTGGCTGGGCGAGGTGACCGACACCGGCCGCCTGATCATCACGTGGGAAGGCGAAGTCATTGTCGACGTCGACCCGCGCACCGTTGCCCACGACGGCCCGGTCTACGACCGTCCGTACGCACGCCCTGAATGGCAGGACTCCGTCCAGGCCGACCCGTTCACCGGATCGGTCCAGGACGCCGGCCGGCCCGCCGCCCCCGCGGAACTGGCCGCAGCCGTGACCGAGCTCATTGCCTCGCCGAACATGTGCAGCAAGGACTGGATCACTAACCAGTACGACCGCTACGTCGGCGGCAACACCGCGCTGGCGTTCCCGGACGACGCCGGGGTGGTCCGCGTGGACGAGGAAACCGGACTGGGCGTGGCCCTGGCCACCGACGCCAACGGCCGCTACACCTACCTCGATCCGTACCACGGCGCACAGCTCGCCCTGGCTGAGGCCTACCGCAACGTCGCCACCTCCGGCGCCGTTCCGATGGCCGTCAGCGACTGCCTGAACTTCGGCTCCCCCGAGGACCCGGATGTCATGTGGCAGCTCGCCGAGGCCATCCGCGGCCTGTCCGACGCCTGCATGGTGCTGGGCATCCCGGTCACCGGCGGCAACGTCTCGCTGTACAACCAGACCGGCACCACGCCGATCCACCCCTCCCCTGTGGTGGCAGTGCTGGGCAAGCTCGACGACGTCGCCCGCCGCACGCCGTCGGGCTGGCGCGAGGACGGCCAGGCCATCTACCTGCTGGGTACCACCGCGGCAGAACTGGACGGATCCGAATGGGCGAACATGCGCGGCCACCTCGGCGGCCTGCCGCCCAAGGTTGACCTCGCCGCCGAACGCGCGCTGGGTGAGATCCTGATCAACGCCTCCCGTGACGGCATGGTGGACTCCGCCCACGACCTCTCCGAAGGCGGCCTCGCGGCAGCCCTGGTGGAGTCCTCGCTGCGCTACGGCGTGGGTGCGCGGATTGCACTGCAGGACGTCATGGACCGCGACGGCGTGGACCTGTTCACGGCGCTGTTCTCCGAGACGCAGGGCCGCGCGGTTGTTGGTGTGCCGCGTTCCGAGGAAGTCCGCTTCACGGACATGTGCACCGCCCGCGGCTTCGCCCACACCCGCATCGGCGTGGTGGACGCAGCCAGCGGTCAGCTGGAGATCAACGGCGTGGACACCCTGTCCCTCGCCGCCCTCCGCGAAGCCCACGAGGCCACGCTGCCGAAGTACTTCGACTAATCCCGCTGCACCACTAAGCGCGAACGGCTAAGCGCGAACGGACACTTGAGGCCCCTTGTTCCAGGGCCTCAAGTGTCCGTTCGCGCTTAAGGGCTGGTCAGTCGTCGCTGCGGAGCTCCCGCTGGCGGGCGCTGAGGAGTTCGAGTTCCGGGCGGAAGGCCACGAAGCGTTCGACGGCGGTAAGCACCTCCACGAGGTGCGCGCGGTCTGCTGCCACCAGGCCCGCTCCCAGCTGCGTCCGCCGGTACTGTTCGTGGTCACCCACCTCGGCAACGGATACCTCGAAGCGCCGCTTCAGCTCCGCCAGCAGGGGACGCACCACGGAACGCTTCTCTTTGAGGCTGTGAACGTCGCCCAGGAGAATATCGAATTCGATCCATCCGATCCACATGCCATAAGCCTATCCATTGCTCCCCACCGGCACCCTCGCCTCGCAAGCAGTCGATGACGTCAGATGGTGAGTTCGCCCATCCGGTCCCAGCCGTCGCCGTCGAGCTGGCGGCTGATGATCCGGGGCGTTTCCGCGAGGGCCTGCGGCATGTCCGCCATGGCCTTCTGGAAGTGTGCGCTGTTGACGTGGTCGCCCGCGGCGTCGTCCTTGAAGGCTTCCACGAGGACGAACTCGTTGGGGTCATCCACGCTGCGGGACCAGTCGAACCACAGGTTTCCCGGCTCCTGCCGCGTCGCCTGGGTGAAGTCCTCCACCAGGCCCAGCCACTTCTCCGACCAGTCGGGCTTGACCTTGAACTTGACGACAATAAAGATCACTGGGGTTATGCCTTTCGTTGTGTTTCTGCTGTCAGGCCGCCGGCAAGGGAGTGCTCGCACTCCTCGATCGCCTCACGGGCCCATTTCTGCTGCTGGGGAGTGCCGATGCGTTCCGCCCATTGCTCGGCCAGCTGGAACTCCACCAACGCTTCGGTAAAGCGCCCGGCCTGGTGCAGCGTCCAGCCGAGGTTGTTGTGCAGCGAGACCATCCAGCGCTTGGTCCGCGGTTCGTGAACCGTGGAGGCGTACTCGAGGGCGCTGCGGGTCCAGGACTCGGCATGCGCAGGGTCGGCGATAGCCAGCATGTGCAGCGCGTCAACGGCCAGGAATTCCTCGCTGAGATGGTCCGCGAGTTCTGCGGCCTGTTCAAACAGCGGAACGGCCATTGCGGCATGGCCGCTGGAGTTCAGCAGCCGGCCGCGCTCCAGCAGCACCCGCACGGCCACGGTGGGCTCGTCGGCGTCGATCGCATCCAGGAGCGCATCGGCTTCCTCGTAGCGGCCCTGCAGGCCGATGGCCCGCCCCACCTGGGTGGCGAGTTCCGCCTGTTCGTCGGCGTCGTACTGTTCGTCTGCAGCGGCCGTCCGGAAGCGGACTTCCGATCCGGCGGGGTCTTCAAAATTCCACAGTTGGTCAAGGGTTTTCTGTTCCAGCATCCACCTGCTCCTGCTCAGCTTTCACCTGCGGCCAGTTCGTGTGCACTCCCAATGTATCGGGAAGTGACATGCCTTTGTGCACGGGCCGTGACGGCGCTGCCGGCAGCGAAAAACCAGTTCGACGGCCGGCTGAACGCTGTGATCTTCAGGAACACCCGGCCCTGACCGTCCAGCTCCACTTCAAATGCTTCCTCGCCTTGCACCGGGTGGCCGGGCAGCGTTCCGTAGCCGAAACCGGCGCTTTGCGGACCGCCGCCGGGCACCGGGCGCCGGACCCACACCACCTCGCAGGGAGCGTTGATCCGGAAAGGGCCGACGCCGAATCCGCTCACCACGCGCGCGCCGGGCCTCACGATGTCGGAGTCAGTGCGGACGCGCAGCCCGGACCGTTTCTGCAGCTGCCAGGCCAGGATGCCCTGGGCCACCCTCCGGTAAAGCGCCGGCCCTTCGCCGAGGTAGGCCTGTGTGACCACGCAGGGCATGCCGTCCGGCGGCCGGCCATGTTCGGTGGACCCGATGCCGGGGTAATCCAGGCCTCCCCGGGCAAAACGGCGGGCGCCGCGACCCAGGCGGAGGCTGCCGGTTCGGGCCTCCCCGCGGCCACGCCTCATGCGCTGTCACCCCGGGCGAGCCCTGCCCATCCAAGCTGCTCGCGCTGCTTCCTGCTCAGCGTGGCCACCACCAGGTCGTAGGAGTCCTCCACCATGTCCCGGATCATGTCGTCCGGCAGTGATCCGTCCAGCCTGACCCCGTTCCAGTGGGTTTTGTTCATGTGCCAGGCACCGGTGATCTCAGGGTGGATCGCCCGCAGCTGTTCGGCCAGCGCAGGCTCGCATTTAAGGCTCACGGACCAGTCCGCCGGGTCCATGGCGGACGCCGCGAACATCTTGGCCTCGTGCCGCGCCCCGCCCGGCACCGCCGCCCTCACCTTGAAGACTGAGGTTTCAGGCCCGAACGGGAAGTCTTCAAAAGTGCCGGGAAAGCCTAGGCAGATCGCGCGGAGGGTGGCAACGTCCATGGCACGAGCCTATCCGGACTCCTGGTGGATCAGACAGGGCATCAGATGCCCACGCGCCAGCCTTCGCGGGCGGGGCACTCGTTGACCACCACGTCCAGCCCGGCTGCCTTGGCCCGCTCCACGGCGGCGTCGTCGAAGACGCCGAGCTGCAGCCACACCGCCTTGGCACCCACGGCAATGGCCTGGTCGATGACGGCCCCCACCCTGTGCGAGTTCACAAAGCAGTCCACGACGTCGATCGGATGCTTTTCCGCGGGGATGTCCGCCAGCGATCGGTACCCCTTCTCGCCGTGGACGTCGTCGCCGGGAAGGTTGACCGGGATGATTTCCATGCCCATCCGGTCACGGATGTAGAGGGAAACGTCATACGCCGAGCGCCATTCGTTGGTGGTGAGGCCCACCACCGCCCAGGTGCCTTTGGTTCGCATGAGTCGCTCAATGACTGCCGGATCGTTAACGTGGGCCATGCATCAACCTTACTCCTGCGGCGATTCCGGCCAATCCCCGAATATATGAATGAATGGAACCGGCATGCCCGGGCGATGAAAGAATATTACAGCCCGAAAGCCCCGGATTTTGTGAAATCGTGCATCTCGGCTCTAGTAGGTAATGACCATCCCGAGCGGCCGAGAGACCTGGATCGATGAAGCCGCAGCAACCCCCGGTGACGTGAGACGACCATTCCCACGGAACTGTTCCATTCTCCTTCGATGAAGATCGAGGGAACCAAGGGAACTACGGGTGCTACTGCCAGGACCGATGGAGTGCTGCAATGACCCCAGAGATTTCTTCCGCCCTGCCCACCCTTGCCCGGATTCCGTCCGAGGCAACCCCACAATCCACTTCGGACGCGACGGCGAACGAAGCAGGGCTGCGTGACGCGCCCGGCTCCTCTCGCGGCTCTTCGGGATGGTCCCTGACCGAGCCCACGGACGGCGCAGTGCACGGCGTCCCCATTGACGGACCGGCGCGTCACCGCAGTACCACCCAGGTTGAATTCTGGGAAGAACAGGCCCTCCGCCTCGACTGGGCTGAGCCCTGGCACACAGCCCACCGGCGCGTACCGGCAGACCTGGATGCCGGCACCGGCCCGGACATCACCTGGTTTGAAGGCGGCAAGCTCAACGTCTCCTACAACTGCGTGGACCGCCATGTTGCGGCAGGCCGCGGCGACAAGGTGGCGCTGCACTTCGAGGGCGAGCCCGGCGACCGCAGGGCCATCACCTACGCCGAACTGCAGCGCGAAGTGGCGAAGGCTGCCAACGCGCTCGTGGCACTGGGCATCACCCAGGGCGACCGCGTGGTCATCTACCTTCCGGTCATCCCCGAAACTGTCATCATCACCCTCGCCGTGGCACGCATCGGCGCCATCCATTCCCTGGTGTTCGGCGGCTTCTCCGCCGAGGCGCTGAAATTCCGCGTCGAGGATACCCGGGCCAAGCTCCTGGTCACCACGGACGGCCAGTTCCGCCGCGGCGTGGCCGTACCGGTCAAGGACAACGCGGACGCCGCTGTGACCGGGGACAACGCAATCGAGCACGTCCTGGTGGTCAACCGCACCACCCCTGCCGACCAGCTCGCAACCGTCCCCATGACCGCCGGCCGCGACGTGTGGTGGCACGACGCCGTCGGGCAGGCCTCCGACAACCACGAACCCGAAGCGTTCGACGCCGAGACGCCCCTCTTCATCATGTACACCTCCGGGACCACCGGTAAGCCCAAGGGCCTGGTGCACACCTCCGGCGGCTACCTGACGCAGGCGTCCTGGAGTTTCGAGCACCTGTTCAGCAACCCGGACCCGGCGCTCCGGGACCGGGACGTGCACTGGTGCACCGCCGACCTCGCCTGGGTCACGGCCCACACCTACGAGATCTACGGCCCGCTCTCCAACGGCGTCACCCAGGTGATCTTCGAAGGCACCCCGAACACTCCGCACCCGGGCCGGCACTTCGAGATCATCGAGCGCTACGGCGTGACCCAGTACTACACCGCGCCCACCCTGGTCCGCTCGCTCATGGGCTGGTTCCCGGACGGCGTGCCGGACAGCTACGACCTGTCCTCCATCCGGATGCTGGGCACCGTGGGCGAAGCCGTGAATCCCGAGGCCTGGCGCTGGCTCCGCCGGAACGTCGGCGCCGGCACCGCCCCCGTGGTGGACACCTGGTGGCAGTCCGAGACCGGCGCCACCATCCTCTCCCCCGCCCCGACCGACGCCGAGTTCAAACCCGGCTGCGCCGCCCGTCCGCTGCCCGGCGTCAGCACCCGGATCGTGGACGACGCCGGCAACACCGTGCCGCCGGGCGTCCAGGGCTTCATTGTGGTGGATTCCCCCGGCCCGGCCATTGCCCGCACCGTGTGGGGCAACCCGCAGCGCTACTTCGATTCGTACTGGCGCAAGTACGCCGCGCAGGGCTGGTTCCTCGCCGGAGACGGTGCCAAATACGACGACGACGGCGACATCTGGATCCTGGGGCGGGTGGATGACACCCTCAACGTCTCCGGCCACCTGCTGTCCACGATCGAAATCGAGTCCGCGCTCGTCTCCCACCCGGCCGTCGTGGAAGCGGGCGTCTGCCCGGTGGCAGACCCCAAGACCGGCCACGCGATCGTCGCGTTCGTGGTGCTGAAGGGCGGGGTTCCGACAGAGGTGGCCAACGACCTCCGCAACCACGTCGCGAAAGAGATCGGGCCCATCGCCAAGCCGCGCGACGTCGTCGTGGTTCCTGACGTGCCCAAGACCCGCAGCGGCAAGATCATGCGCCGGCTGCTCACCCAGCTTTTCGAGGGAACCGCCCTCGGCGACACCACATCACTCCAGAACGAGCCGGCAATCGCCGGCATCCAGGATGCCCTGGCCGGCTACGCCGCCACCGTCCCGGCATCTCCCCTCAACGGACAGAAGTAAAGGACAAATCATGAACGACATCAGCAACGTTGCCCGTCTTTCCGAGCCGCTCAAGTTCGCCTACTGGGTGCCGAACGTCTCCGGCGGCCTGGTGGTCTCCACGATCGAACAGCGCACCGGCTGGGACTTCGACTACAACAAGAAGCTTGCACGGATCGCCGAGAACTCCGGTTTCGAGTACGCCCTGACGCAGACCCGGTATGCCGCCTCCTACGGTGCGGACAAGCAGCACGAAGCCACGTCCTTCAGCCTGGCGCTGCTGGCGGCCACAGAGCGGCTCAAGGTCATCTCGGCCGTCCACCCCGGCATGTGGCACCCCGGTGTGCTCGCCAAATACATCATCACCGCGGACCACATCTCCAACGGCCGCGCCGCCGTCAACATCGTCTCCGGCTGGCTCAAGAACGAGTTCACCAACTTCGGCCTCGAATGGCTCGAACACGACGAACGCTACGTCCGCACCGAGGAATTCATCAAGGTGCTCCGCGGCCTCTGGACCGAGCAGGAATACAGCCAGTCCGGCAAGTACTACAACATCACCGACTTCACCCTGAACCCGGCGCCGGTGGACGTTCCGGGCCGGGCCCACCCGGAGATCTTCTTCGGCGGCAACTCCACGGCGGCCCAGGCCACGGCCGGCCGCGTGGCCGACTGGTACTTCTCCAACGGCAAGGACCTGGAGGGCTTCAAGGAGAACATTGCGGGCGTGGTCGCGGCTTCGGGCGAGACCCGGCGCGGCACCGAGGGCGGTCTGCCAGCCGCTTTGCCCTCTCCGCGGTTTGGCCTCAACGGCTTCGTCATCGCCCGCGACTCCGAGAAGGAAGCCCGCGACACCCTCCGCGAAATCGTGGAAAAGGCGCACAAGCCCGCAGTCCAGGGCTTCCGCGACGCCGTCCAGGAAGCCGGCGCGTCCACCAAGGACGGCAAGGGCATGTGGGCCGACTCAAGCTTCGAGGACCTGGTCCAGTACAACGACGGCTTCAAGACCCAGCTGATCGGCACCCCCGAGCAGATCGCCGAACGGATCGTGGAGTACAAGAAGATCGGCGTGAACCTGTTCCTCACCGGCTACCTGCACTTCCAGGAGGAAGTGGCCGCTTTCGGCCAGGACATCCTGCCGATCGTCCGCGAACTCGAGGCGGACCTTGCCCGTAAGCACGGCACCGAACTGGACCTTTCCCAGACCCCCGTTGCTTCCGTGGGGGTGGCCGCGTAATGGCTGACCGCAAGTTCGGTTTCCGCACCCGCGCGCTGCACGCCGGCGGCACCCCCGATGCAGAGCACGGCGCCCGGGCAGTGCCGATCTACCAGACCACCTCGTTCGTGTTCAAGGACACCCAGGACGCCGCCAACCTCTTCGCGCTGCAGAAGTACGGCAACATCTACTCCCGCATCGGCAACCCCACGGTGGCCGCGTTCGAAGAGCGCATCGCTTCCCTGGAGGGCGGCATCGGCGCTGTTGCGACGTCGTCGGGCATGGCCGCGGAATTCATCACGTTCGCTGCACTGACCCAGGCCGGCGACCACATCGTGGCGGCCTCCCAGCTGTACGGCGGCACCGTCACCCAGCTCGATGTGACCCTCCGCCGTTTCGGTGTGGACACCACATTCGTCCCCGGCACGGATCCGGCGGACTACGCCGCCGCGGTCCGGGAGAACACCAAGGCGATCTTCGTCGAGGTGGTGGCCAACCCGTCGTCGGAAGTCCAGGACCTTGACGGGCTGGCAAAGGTGGCGCACGACGCCGGCATCCCCCTAGTGGTCGACGCCACCTTGAGCACGCCGTACCTCGTGCGGCCGATCGAACACGGGGCGGACATCGTGATCCACTCCGCCACCAAATTCCTGGGCGGACACGGCACCACGCTGGGCGGCGTGATCGTCGAAAGCGGCCGCTTCAACTGGGGCAACGGCAAGTTCCCCACCATGACCGAGCCCGTGGCCTCCTACGGCAACGTCTCCTGGTGGGGGAACTTCGGCGAGTACGGCTTCCTGACCAGGCTCCGCTGCGAGCAGCTGCGCGACATCGGTCCGGCCCTGTCACCGCAGTCCGCCTTCCAGCTGCTGCAGGGCGTGGAAACCCTCCCCCAGCGCCTGGACGAGCACCTGAAGAACGCCCAGGCCGTGGCCGAATGGCTTGAGGCCGACGAGCGGGTGGCCTACGTGAACTTCTCCGGACTGCCCTCGCACCCGCACTTTGAGCGCGCCAGGAAGTATCTGCCGCTGGGCCCGGGGTCCGTGTTCTCCTTCGGCGTGAAGGGCGGCCGCGCCGCCGGGCAGAAGTTCATCGAATCCCTGCAGCTGGCCTCGCACCTGGCCAACGTGGGCGACTCCCGCACCCTGGTGATCCACCCCGGCTCCACCACCCACCAGCAGCTGAGCCCCGCCCAGCTCGAATCCGCCGGCGTCCCCGAAGACCTGGTCCGCATCTCCGTGGGCCTGGAAGACATCGACGACATCCTGTGGGACCTGGACCAGGCGCTGGAGGCGGCGTCCTCCTCGGTGGTTGAGCCTGTCGAAACCTGCACGATCGGAGCAATCGCATGAGCGCAGAATCCAGGACCTGGGAAGGCCCTACCGCCCCGGAACGGCTGAACCTGCTCCGGCAGGCAAAGTCCATTGCCATTGTGGGCGCCTCTGACAAGCCGTCGCGGGCCAGCTACTTCGTGGCCACGTACCTGCAGTCCTCCACGCGGTACAAGGTGTACTTCGTGAACCCCGTTGTTAAGGAGATCCTTGGCCAGCCTACCTACGCCTCCCTGGCCGACCTTCCCGAGAGCCCGGACATCGTGGATGTGTTCCGCAAGCACGACGACCTCCCGGGCGTCCTGGACGAGGCCGTCGCCGCGGGCGCCAAGACACTCTGGCTGCAGCTGGGCTCGTGGCACGAGGACGTGGCCAAGGAAGCCGAAGCCGCCGGGCTCGACGTCGTGATGGACCGGTGCGTCAAGATCGAGCACGCACGCTTCCACGGCGGGCTCCACCTGGCAGGCTTCGACACAGGCGTTATTTCCTCGAAGCGGCAGGTACTGGCCTAAAGCGGCCCTCGCCGCCTGGCGTCTACCGCAGCTTGCCGAGCCAGCGGCTGATCGGATCCAGGGAAGAGTCCAGCGCGGAGTCGAGCAGGCCCGTGCTGGACTTTTCCTTCTTCCGGCCGGACTCGCCGCGAACCTCACTGCCTTCCTCCGGAGCCGGAGCGGCTTGTTCCGAGAGCATGCCACCCTCCTGCAGGGAGCCCTGACCGGACTGTTCGTCCGCTGAAGCATCACTCTTGCCTGCGCGTTGGCTGTCGGCATCCGGCTGCCCTGCTTTGCCATGGCCGGAAGCCGCGCCGGGAGCCCAATCCGAACCCTTCACAGGCGGAAGCTCGCGGGTATCGGGCGGCGTTGCTGCCGATTGTCCTTTGGCGTGCTCCTGGGCCGCCGGGGGTGCCGGCGGTTCGGCCGGCCCGTCTACGGCTGAAGGACCCTCGTGGTCAAGCTGCAGGAAGAGCGGAGAAACCCACCCCGCCGGTCCGTCCTGGCCAGTAGCGGCCGGGGCGAGGGGAAGCGTCCAGTCCGGGGCCCAGTCCGTCGTCAGCTGCTGGACGGACCAGAGGCCGGAGCCGTCTTCCGATACCTGGCTGGTGGCGGCCACACCGGTCACTCCGAGACCCATGCCGGCAAGAACGGCAAGGCCCACGACCGTGGGGCGGTGCTGGCGCAGCCAACGCTTCCGGGTCAGTTCATCCCGCGGACCGGCCAGCATGGCAGCAAGTTCGGCCCCGGGAGCGGGAACCGGCATCTGTGCCAGCGAAGCTATGGACAGGAGGGCGGCCCTGAGTTCGGGCACGTCCGTGTGGCCGGCGTCGAGGAGAAGCCGGTCAACGGTCCCACCAGAAAAGTCATCCCTGGTTGTCATGGCGCTACATAGTCCTTTACGGCCGAATGTTCACGGAGTCTGTCCAAAGCACGTCGCTGAAGCTGTTTGACGGCTCCGGCACTCTTCCCCATGATTTCGGCCACTTGCTCCACCGTAAGATCAGCAATGATCCGCAGGGTCAGCACCTCTTTTTGGTCCTCCCCCAGGACCTCAAGCAGCTCAAGCACTTCTCCCGGCGCTACCAGCAGCATTGCCGCGGCTTCAGCCGAGGTGGCTTCCCGCCGGTCAAATTCCGGTTCGAACGGTTGTTTCGGCGGTGTCCGGCTTTGCCTTCGGTGATCATCGACCATCCGGGCATGGGCCACCGAGAACAGGAAGGTCCTCAGCCCGCTGGCGCCGCCGCTAATGGTGTCTATCCGGGGCAGGACAGCCAGGAAGACATCCTGCATGGTGGCCTCCGGATCCTCGACGCCACGTGCGGTCAGGTATCCCAGTACCTGCGACGCATAGCTCCGGTAGACCAGGTTGAACAACTCGCCATCTCGGCCCTTGAGGGCCCGCAAGGCATCGTCGGTCAGTGCTTCGGTCACGGACGTGGGCTTTCGTTCAAGGGAGATGGCTACATCATTGTATGGCCATCATGTGGCGGCTGTGGGTTGAACCCGCTCAACAACTTTACCCCGGGTAAAGAAGGGGAAAGCCCACAAAGACCGCGCACTCCTGGGCAGGCGCCCTGCTGAACCGGCCCCGGACAAAAAAGAGCCAGGCCGGAAACATGATGGGGGACAGTTCCGGCCCGGCTCTCTTTTTGCAGTCAAGCGCCAGGTTCGAACCTGATGGGGGACAACTTCGAACCCGGCGCTTTCATAGTGGTAATCGTCACGGCACGGTCCAGGGTTACGCGGAATCCAAAAAACTTTCAAAAAAGTTTTCAGCCCCCGTCCGGGCCCCGTTCCGGCGCCGGACCAGGGGCGGAACAGCCTGCCTGCGACACGGCCGGAACCGCCTCATCGGATGCTGGCATTCAGGTATGCACTCAGTGTATAGATGGACGTGTGAACAACTCCCTCACGCTGCTGGGCCTCCTCAGCCGCCAGCCCAGCTACGGCTACGACCTCAAGCATTCCTACGACCGCTACTTCGGAACCGGGAAGGCCCTGGCCTTTGGGCAGGTGTATTCCACCCTCGCCCGCATGGTTCGCGACGAACTGATCAACGCCCTGGGCGGGGAGACTGGCGCCGGACCGGACCGGAAGAAGTACGAAATCACTGCCGCCGGCCAGGTCAAGGTGCACGAGTGGCTGTTCACGCCCGACGTTCCCTCGGAGTCCCTCCAAAGCAACCTGTTTGCCAAGACCGTGATCGCCTTACTGCTCGACGACGACGCCGACCGGCTGCTCGATGTGCAGCGCAGCGAACACATGGCCCGCATGCGTGAGCTGACCCGCCTGAAAAAGGACGCGGACCTGCTTCAGGTCCTGATGTGCGACCACGGCCTGTTCCACATCGAAGCCGATCTGCGCTGGATCGACCTTACGGGCGCCCGCCTGGCCCAACTCAAGAAGGAGCTCCAGAGCACATGAGCACGACTGGCACCCCGTCACCTATTCTCAGTGCCCGCGGCCTCCACCACTCCTTCGGGCAGACCAGGGCCCTGCGCGGAATCGACCTCGACGTCCAGCGCGGCGAAGTGCTCGCCGTCATGGGCCCCTCAGGGTCCGGCAAATCCACACTGCTGCACTGCCTGGCCGGTGTCCTGGTCCCCGACGGCGGTTCGGTGACCTACCGCCCCGCCGGTCGGTCACCGATGGAGACCAGCGCCCTCGGGGAGCCGAAACGGACCCGGCTGCGGCTGACCGATTTCGGGTTCGTGTTTCAGTTCGGCCAGCTGCTGCCGGAGCTCACGGCGGCGGACAACGTCAGCCTCCCGCTCCTGCTGGCCGGGACCCGGCGGCCGGAGGCGCTGCGCCGGTCCACGGAACTGCTGGAGCGCCTCGGCCTGGACGGGATGGCCGCCAGGCTGCCCGGCGAACTGTCCGGAGGCCAGGCCCAGCGCGTCGCCGTTGCCCGCGCCCTGGTGACATCCCCTGCCGTGTTGTTCGCCGATGAGCCCACGGGTTCGCTGGATTCCCTCGCTTCCGAAAACGTGCTGACTCTTATGCTCGAGCTTGTCCGCGAAGCGGGCACCACCGTTGTGATGATCACCCACGATGCCCGTACCGCCGCCTACGCTGACCGGGAGGTCATCGTGCGCGACGGCGGTACCGGTGCGGGATACCGGGTGACGGCGTGAATCCCGGATTGCTCAAACTGGCAGTCGTCGGCAGCCGGTCCGCCTACGGCAGGGTCGCCGGAATCGCCGGAGGGGTCGCCGTCGGAGTCTGCCTGCTGTTGTTGCTGTGGGGCGGCGCCAACGGGCTGAGCGCACGTGATGACCGCGGCGCCTGGCTGCGCGAAACCGGCCTGCCTTCCGTGGCCGCTCCCCTGACAGACGATCCGGCCGCTTCGGCGCCCGCGACGCCGGTGCCGCTGACCGCGGACACGGTGCTCATGGAGGCGAACCCGGTGGAGGTCTTCCGCGACCGGCTGATCAACCGCCGCGACGTCGCGGCCCTCGAGGCGACCACCGTCAAGATCCCCGGCATCGGCAGCCCTCCGGAACCGGGGAGCTACTTTGCATCCCCGGCGCTGCAGCGTCTGATCGAGTCAACTCCCCGGGACGAGCTCGGCGACCGTTTCGGGACGTTCGCCGGCACGATCGACGATGCTGCCTTGCCGGGACCTGATTCCCTGGTCATCGTCACGGGAGCAGCGGAAGCCCACCTCCGCCAGAACGGCAGGGCCTTCCTGGTGTCAGACTTCACGACCAACCCCTACGGTGGCAGCGCGGCCGCTTACAACACCGTGCTATCCATCGGGGCCATCGCGGTGTTCTTCCCCATTCTGCTCCTGATCAGCATTGTCACCGGCCTGGGTGCTGCCCAGCGCCGGGAACGCTTCGCGACCCTGCGACTCATTGGCGCTTCCCCGCAGGCAATCTCCGGGATCGCCGCCGTCGAAACCGCTGTCCCCAGCCTGATCGGGGCGGTCCTCGGCGTCGTGCTGGCCGCCGTCCTGCGGCCGGCTGCCGCACAGATACCGGTCAACGGCAGCAGGATGTTCGCCGCGGACCTGACCCCCGGCTGGGCGGTGACCGCAGCCGTCGTCGCCGTGGTGGTCACCGCCTCGGCGTTCGTCGCCGCGCACCGCACTGCCCATGCAGGCATCGGCCCCTTGGGCGTCACGAGGGCTGTGCACGAAAAGACCCCCACCATGTGGCGGAGCGTTCCCTTGCTGGCCGGCCTGGCCGCCATGATCACGGCTGTACTGATGATCCGGGTCATGGCGGTCCGGCTGCCGTGGTTGGAGTCCCTGCTCCTTGTCGGCGGCTTCGTGCTGGTCCTCGTCGGCATCGTGGTCATCGGCCCGTGGCTTACCCGGCTGGTGAGCCGGCTGGGGCTGCGCCGGGCACAGAGCGCGGCGGGAGTCATTGCCGCCAGCCGGATCCAAAAGACTCCGGTGGCGACTTTCCGTTCCGTATCCGGGCTGGTGATCGCCGTGTTCGTCGTGTCCGTGTTCGCCGGAGGATCCAGCATCGTCGAATCAACGCAGGCGCCTCCTGTCCGGCCGGGCCTCCTCCAGCCCACCAGCCTCCACGCGACCGTGGCCGCCGGACACACTCCTGGCCAGGTCGCGGACGCCGTCCGCGCAGCCAGGGAACTGCCGGGAATCCGGAACGCCACCATCGGCTACGGCCCGGCAGCCCTCTCCGAACGGGATGCCGGCCCGGAAATCTACCTTCGCGCCGCGGACGCTCCCGGCCTCGGGTTCGAGGACATCCCGGCAACAGAAACCGTCGCCGTCGATTCCTCGTTCCTCCAGTACTGGACGACGCAGCCACTGGCGCTGACCCCGGCGCCGGCCGCCACCCTGGACGGAATGGTGCCGGTGGTGATTGTGCTCGGCACCGACGGGACCCCCGAAGCCATGGACCGCGGCCGCACGGCATTGAACGGGTCAGGCGTCACGGCCATCCCGGCCACTGCCCGGCTGGACCTCCAACTGCAGTCCTCCACGCGCCTGATCCAGGGCCTGGCGGTGCTCGCCTACCTCGGCATGTTTGTCGCAATCGCCATAGCCGGACTGTCCCTGGCCGTCGCCACCGCCTCCGCCATCCTGGACCGGAAGAGAGTTCTCGGCCTGATGCGGCTGATGGGGATGCCCGTCTCGGTCCTGCGCCGGATCATCACGCGTGAGGCGGCCGTCCCGCTCCTGACCGTGGTGCTTCTCTCGGTCGGCCTGGGGTTCCTCGTGGCCTGGCTCATGGTGGCCTTCATTGACGACACGTACCGGGTGACGTGGCCTGCGCCCGAGTATTTCCTGGCCTTGGGCCTCAGCCTGGTCCTGGCCCTCGGAGCGGTCATCGCGACATTCAGCCTCATCCGCGGCAACACAGCGGTGACGGCCACACGCTTTGAATAGGGTCCGCAGCGCGGGCAGCACCAGCATTCCGGGCAGCTCCGGATTGCTGCCTGAGGGCCTGTCAGCGGCCTGTCAGCAGCCGGGACAGGGCTGATGCCAGCTCGGCGGCGTCCGGTCCGAGGCGCCGGCCGGTCTCGCGGGCCCGGTCCATCCGGCCGATGCGGAGATCGCTGTCGACGAGCAGGGCAACGAGTTCCAGCCGGGCTGCTCCGGCCATCGCGGCGGACGATGCAAGGCTCTGGGCGGCCGCGCTCGCAGCCTGAGGGTCTCCGCTGGCCAAGGCACCTGCCACATTGTTCACCCTGGAGGGCAGCAGGACCAGGAAAAGGTTAAGGAATTCAAGGAGCCGGCTTTGGGAATGGATGTCCCCGGCAAGCTCCTGCACGCGCATGGGGTCCAGGACCGGGGCCCTGTTGATGCGGGCTCGGTACCGCCGCGGCCCCTGCTCCAGCGTTGCGGCCCGGTCAGATTGCCGTGGTTCCGGAGCGGTCTTGTTCTTTCCTGACTTCACGCTGAGACCCATAACGTCCATCCCCTCCCGTTAGCGGTCCGGCGACTTGCCTGTGGAAGTCCACTTCCAGCGCAGCGCCGGTGAGTCCAAGATAGGGAGGAAGGGCGGGGACGGTCACGAGTGGCCGCTACCCGAAACACACCCGCCACCACCTGCATCATGAGCACCACTACGCATCACCCCGCAGCAGGCGGCATGGGTAGCCGCGGCTCGTCCGGACCGGGGGCAGGTTCCGATCCTGTAACGCTCCCGTGCCGGGGGTTTCGTGGGGCGGGCGCGGGTGTCAGGATACCGGCATGAGCGAGGAAGTGATGGCCGTCCCTGCCGCCGGTCCGGCAGCGACCCCCAAACATGTGACCGGTTTGATAAATCCACTGGGTTCCGCCGCGACGCGGGCCATGCGCGAGCAGGCCAGCCGGCGGCGGGATGCCGAAGCAAAACTGCAGCAGCACCTGCTTCAGATCCGCAACAAGCAGTCGGACGCCTAGCCGGCACCCACGGTTGCCGGCAGACGGGTTAACGACGGCGGCGGGCCACCTTCAAGGTGACCCGCCGCCGTCGAACGTCATACGTGCCCGTCAGTTCAGAGCCGTTAGTCGTTGATCAAGTCGTTGACCACGATGGTCTGGTCGCGGTCCGGGCCGACGCCGATGGCCGAGAATCGCGTGCCGGACAGCTTCTCGAGTGCCAGCACGTAGTTCTTGGCGTTCTCCGGCAGGTCCTCCAGGGTGCGCGCACCGGTGATGTCCTCGGTCCAGCCCTCGAAGTACTCGAAGATGGGCTTGGCGTGGTGGAACTCGGTCTGGGTCATGGGCATTTCGTCGTGCCGCACGCCGTCCACGTCGTAGGCCACGCAGACCGGGATCTGTTCGATGCCTGTCAGCACATCCAGCTTGGTGACGAAGTAGTCGGTGAAGCCGTTGACGCGCGAGGCGTGGCGGGCCAGCACGGCGTCGTACCAGCCGCAGCGGCGGGGGCGGCCGGTGTTGACGCCGAACTCGCCGCCGGTCTTCTGCAGGTACATGCCCATCTCGTCGAACAGTTCCGTGGGGAACGGCCCGGCGCCCACACGCGTGGTGTACGCCTTGATGATGCCGATGGAGCGCGAGATCCGGGTGGGGCCGATGCCCGAGCCCACCGACGCGCCGCCGGCGGTCGGGTTTGAGGAGGTCACGAACGGGTAGGTGCCGTGGTCCACATCCAGGAACGTGGCCTGGCCGCCCTCCATGAGCACAACCTTGCCCTCGTCCAGTGCCTTGTTCAGGACGAAGGTGCTGTCGATGACCAGCGGGCGCAGGCGTTCGGCGAAGGAGAGGAAGTAGCTGACGATCTCCTCGACCTCGATGTCGCGGCGGTTGTAGACCTTGACCAGGAGTTCGTTCTTCTGGCGGAGCGATCCTTCCACCTTCTGGCGCAGGATGGACTCGTCAAAAACGTCCTGGACGCGGATGCCCAGGCGGGCCACCTTGTCCATGTACGCCGGGCCGATGCCGCGGCCGGTGGTGCCGATGGCCCGGCTGCCCAGGAACCGCTCGGTGACCTTGTCCAGCACCTGGTGGTACGGGGCCACGAGGTGGGCGTTGGCGGAGACGCGGAGCTTGGAGGTGTCGGCGCCGCGGGCCTCCAGGCCGTCAATTTCCTGGAACAGGGCTTCGAGGTTCACCACGCAGCCGTTACCGATGATCGGAACCGCGTTCGGGCTCAGGATGCCGGCAGGAAGGAGCTTGAGCTCATACTTCTCACCGCCTACGACGACGGTGTGCCCGGCGTTGTTGCCGCCGTTCGGCTTGACCACGTAGTCGACGCGGCCGCCAAGCAGGTCAGTGGCTTTACCTTTGCCTTCGTCGCCCCACTGGGCTCCGACGATCACGATTGCTGGCATGGGATCCTCCCCCATTCGTTCGGGCCGCACCGCAGCCGGTTCACCGAGGTGACCGCCAGGGGACAGCGCCGTTCATGAGAATGCCCCGAATTCCACTGCCGCGCCTTTCCGGCCTGCTGACCGTCACGCGCAACGCAAGAGTTCCGGGGCTCTTACCACCCAAGTTTAGCCGATATGAGTGACAAGCACCGCTTTCGCCTGTTGGCGGAGCGGCTTCCCGCCGGGGCCGGGATTTGAGCCTGCATCGGGGGCGGCAAAGTGCCCGAGCGCTGCCGCCGCCCGGCATTTCGCTGGGCTTGATAGACTGGTAAGGATCGATCAGGAATCGGTCCACTCACACATTTTCAAACCACACCGTATATGGCGTGCCCGGTACTTGGCATGCCTTAATCCGGTCTGGCAGCGTCACCGATCCCGCAGGAGACACAGCAATACATGACAGCCCTGGCTACTGAATCTTTCCGCGAGCAGCTTCTGAGCCGCCGTTACGAACCCAACGTCGCAGTTGTCAACGAGCTGTGCGACACCTTCCAGAGCCTCAAGCCGGACACCGTGGTCCCGTACGTGGACCCGATGCACGACGTCGACGAGTGCCGCATCATCAGCCTGTACTCCAACATCGGCACCGCCGATGAATCCGGTTTCATCACCGCCGGCGACAGCGAAGCCGCCACCCGCATGCTCGGCGTGCAGTGGAAGCTGGGCCTTCGCCCCGAATTCGTCATGCCCTGGAACGTGCACCCGTGGCACATCCCCGGCGAGCCCAACGGCAAGTTCACGCCTGACCAGATTTCGGCCGGCCTCAAGCCGCTGCTGAAGTTCCTCGCGCTGGTGCCCCGCGCCTCCGTCATCGTGGCGCACGGCACCGAGGCCAACCGCCTGGCCCAGCTGCTCTTGAAGACCGAAGTGCCGCTGCTCTGGCGCCGCGGCCTGAAGACCTACAAGGTCCGTTCACTCAGCGGCCGCGCCTTTGCCGGCACTGAGGCCCGCCAGCAGCAGTACCTCGACGAAATGCACGTTGCGTACGCTGACGCCATGGCCCGCACCGGCCTCACCAAGGCGAACTAGCACCCCTGGACCAACAACGACGGCGGCTCCCCACCAGGAAGGGGGGGGAGCCGCCGTCGTCTGTTCAGTTGAGGTTTTCGCCGATGGCTGCCTTGGCAGTGGGATCGGAGTCATTGAGGAACTTCTCAATGCGCTCCGGTTCCTCCGCCTCGCCGATGGCGGACGCTGCACGGCCCAAGGAGTACAGGGCGCGCAGGAAGCCGCGGTTGGGCTCGTGCTCCCACGGGATGGGTCCCACTCCGCGCCAGCCGTTGCGCCGCAGCGAATCCAGGCCCCGGTGGTAGCCCACGCGGGCGTAGGCGTAGGAGTCGACGACCCGGCCCTCGTTCCAGGCTTCCTCGGCCAGGATGGCCCAGAGGAGCGAGGACGTGGGGTGCTTCGCCACAAGATCCAGTGCCTCCTGGCCGAGGGCCAGGTGCTGGTAGATCTCAGACTCCGCGGGCAGGAGCGTGGGCTCCGGGCCCATCAGGTTCCTGCGGAATTCGTCGGACATGATTAGAACGTCTTTCCGGCCGAGCCGAGCTGCTTGGTGGCTTCCACCACGCGGGCGGCGAGTCCGGCTTCAGCGGAGGCACCCCAGACGCGCGGGTCGTAGGTCTTCTTGTTGCCGACTTCGCCGTCAACCTTCAGCACGCCGTCGTAGTTCTTGAACATGTGGTCCGCCACGGGGCGCGTGTAGGCGTACTGGGTGTCGGTGTCGATGTTCATCTTGATGGTGCCGTAGGAAACGGCGTCCGCGATTTCCTGGTCCGAGGAACCGGAACCGCCGTGGAACACCAGGTCGAACGGGCTGTCCTTGCCGATCTTCGCGCCGACCTGGGCCTGGATGTCCTTGAGGATTTCCGGACGCAGCTTCACGCCGCCCGGCTTGTACACGCCGTGTACGTTGCCGAAGGTCAGGGCCGTGATGTAGCGGCCGTTCTCGCCGGCACCGAGGGCTTCGATGGTGGCCAGGGCGTCTTCCACCGTGGTGTAGAGCTTTTCGTTGATCTCGTTCTCGACGCCGTCTTCCTCGCCGCCGACCGTGCCGATCTCGACCTCGAGGATCATCTTGGCAGCAGCGGTGCGCTCGAGCAGTTCACGGGCGATGCGGAGGTTTTCCTGCAGGGTCTCGGCGGAGCCGTCCCACATGTGCGAGTTGAAGATCGGGTTGCGTCCGGCCTTGACCTCGGCCTCGGAGGCTGCCAGCAGCGGCAGGACAAAGCCGTCCAGCTTGTCCTTGGGGCAGTGGTCGGTGTGCAGCGCGATGTTCACGCCGTAGTTCTTGGCGACTTCGCGGGCGAACGCGGCGAAGCCCAGGGAGCCGGCAACCATGTCCTTGGTGGAGGCGCCGGACCAGTAGGCTGCACCGCCGGTGGAAACCTGGACGATGCCGTCGGACTCAGCCTCGGCGAAGCCGCGCAGGGCCGCGTTCAGCGTCTGCGAGGACGTGACGTTCACGGCCGGAAATGCGAAGCCGCCCGCCTTGGCGCGGTCGATCATCTCGGAGTAGATCTCTGGGGTTGCAATGGGCATGCTGACTCCTAAAGTGAATTTCGTCTACGGGTTGTGTTGACCCTGGAGTGAACCTCGTCGGCTAGCACCCATCCTAGCCATTTCTGCGAAGCGGCAGTGTTTCGGGTCACTGGCCGGGTAACACTTTGCACTGGCCCGCTGCACCGAGGTGGCACTTCGAAGGGACTAGACGGACTGGCTGAACACGTGCCTGCGGATCCAGGCGTGCATGGCGATGGCGGCCGCGGACGCCGCGTTGATGGACCGGGTGGAGCCGAACTGCTCGATCGACAGGGTGTCCAGGGCCGCCTCGTGGACCTCCGGTGTCAGGCCCGGACCTTCCTGGCCGAACACCAGGACGCAGTTCTTCGGGAGGTCGTAGGTTTCCAGCGGCACGGAATCGGGGAAGATGTCGATCCCGATAATCGCCAGCCCCTCCCCCTGCGCCCACGCCACGAAGTCCTCCACGGTGGGGTGGTGGCGGACGTGCTGGTAGCGGTCGGTGACCATGGCCCCGCGACGGTTCCACCGGCGTCGTCCGATGATGTGCACTTCCTTGGCGAGGAACGCGTTGGCGGTGCGCACCACGGTGCCGATGTTGAGGTCGTGCTGCCAGTTTTCGATCGCGATGTGGAAGTCGTGGCGCTTCGAATCCAGGTCCGCCACGATCGCCTCGTGCTTCCAGTAGCGGTACTTGTCCACCACGTTGCGGCGGTCGCCGTCGGCCAGGAGGTCCGGGTCCCAGTGTTCCCCTTCGGGAAGCTCGCCTTCCCAGGGCCCGACGCCGACCTCCGCCTTGGGCTCCGGTTCCTCGCCGGAGGGGGAACCAGGCGGGGAGGCGGGCGCTGCTGGGGTCTGGGGGTCAGTCACGCTTCAACTTTAGCCGCGGCGTAGCCGTCCAGCTTCCAGCGGCCGGCCCGGTCCGTCATTCTTCGGTTCCGGATGTTCCGGCGCGCCAAAAATGACAGACTGGGAGCCGGAACCGGCCCATCACCGTTGGAGGATCAGCATGGCAAAGTCAGACGAAGTACGTTCATCGGCAGCGCTCTACCGGAGCGGCCAGGAGATCGAATGCTGGCTGACGGACATGGACGGCGTGCTGGTCCACGAAAACCAGCCCATCCCCGGCGCCGCGGAACTGATCCAGCGCTGGGTGGACACGTCCAAGCGCTTCCTGGTGCTCACCAACAACTCCATCTTCACGCCCCGCGACCTGGCCGCACGGCTGAAGTCCTCCGGCCTGGAGATCCCGGAGGAGAATATCTGGACTTCGGCACTGGCCACCGCCCAGTTCCTGAAGGACCAGGTGCGCGGCTCGGATTCCGGGAACCGCGCGTACACCATCGGCGAAGCAGGACTCACGACGGCGCTGCACGAGGCCGGCTTCATCCTCACCGACCAGAACCCCGACTTCGTGGTGCTCGGCGAAACCCGCACCTACTCCTTCGAGGCCATCACCATGGCCATCCGGCTGATCCTTGCCGGCGCCCGCTTCATCGCCACCAACCCGGATGCCACCGGCCCGTCCAAGGACGGCCCCATGCCCGCCACCGGCGCCATCGCAGCACTGATCACCAAGGCCACCGGCCGCGAACCCTACATTGTGGGCAAGCCGAACCCCATGATGTTCCGCTCGGCCATGAACCAGATCGACGCCCACTCCGAGACCACCGCCATGATCGGCGACCGGATGGACACCGACATCATCGCCGGGATGGAGGCAGGGCTGCACACCGTGCTGGTCCTCAGCGGAATCACGCACAAGGACGACATTGCCGCCTACCCGTTCCGGCCCAACCAGATCCTGAACTCGGTGGCTGACCTCAAGAGCCAGATCTAGCCCGGCTCCGGGCGCAGGCTTCGGGGGCAGGTCAGGATCCGGGCAGCAGGTCAGAAGGCGGTCATCTTGGGGCCGCCGGTAGGCAGCGGGAAGATCTCATCCTGCAGCTCCTCCAGGATGGGCCGGTAGACAAACGGGTTCCACTGGGGGCTGGCATGCGCCGGAAGGGCGTCGTCGGTTCGGCGGTCATTGGACACCATGTTGGCCGCAAACGTCCGCGACCACGATTCGCGGGCTGTCTGGTAATTCACGGTGCCGTCCCGGGGATTGCCGATGAAGGCCATCCGCGTCCCGCCCAGCTTGTCCGCGAACCGGGTGGCGTCGAAGTGGTAGATGTAGGCGGATTCGGACTGGATCAGCACACTGGACGGCGCGATCGGCGAAAGCTGCTCCAGGCTCTGGTCCACCACCTGGCGCCAGGACCGTTCATCTTTGTGCACGATGCGCTCGCCCAGCTCGTACCCGCCGCGCAGCACCGTGGGAACCCGGAATCCGCCCTCGTAGAGCACCACCACGCCTTCGAACCAGCTCTGGTCCAGGACGTCGTACTTGCTGTACGGGCTGGAGTCCAGCAGGATGAATTCCACCTCCACGCCGTGCAGTTCGCGAAGCCGGGCAGCAACCTGCGTTGCCACCATGCCGCCGAAACTGTGGCCGTAGAAATACAGGCGGGTCAGCTGCTTGGCCCGGACATGCTCAATCACCGCAATCACGATCTGGTCAATGTCCAGCCCCTGGTTGGAATAGCCGACGGCGGCCAGCTGGCCGCGCTGGCGCAGTGCACCGCGCAGGGAATTGAGGATCCACTGCGCTTCCTCCCAGCTGGTCTTGTAGCCGGGAAACAGGATCCAGCTGGCGTTCGGGTAGTAGCTCTCCGCGAAATCATCGCCCACCGTCAGGATCCTGTTGGTGCGGCGCTCGGCCTGGACATACCGGGTGAAAAACATGTCGGTGGCCAGCAGCGCTGCCGCACCCGCCCCCGCCAGGAAGTTGCGCCGGGAAAACCGCCTGAGTTCTGCTGCATGCTTGAGGAGGCGGCCCTCGGCTGATCCGGGGCCGCCCTCAGGCTGTGGTGGCTCCTGGACTTGCGGCACACCTCTACCGTAGCCACAGCGGAAGCCGGATATGAAACGAGCGAAACCGGCTAGTTCGCGGGCTCGGCCGGAAGCGCCCGCAGGGCCTCCGTTGCGGCGTTCCGGCCGGCTTCTGCATTCTCCCGCCGCGAAATTTCCACCCCGATCGCGTCATACTGCGCCAGCAGCTCAGTTCCGGCAATGGCAGCGGGATCGTCCAGCAACCCGAAGACCGAGTCGCTGGCAGCCAGGAGTTCGTCGTCGGAGTACTGGGCCAACGGTCCGCAACCGGAGGGGTCGATGGAGGCGGCGAATTCACCGGTGATTTCAACAGTCTTCACACCGGGTCCGGCATCAGGGCCGATGCTGTCCAGCCTGGGCATGAATTCGAGTGAAACGCCGGAACCCGCTGCAGGACCGCCGTCGGAGGTGCCGCCGTCGACCGCGTTGAGGTCGTTGCGGAGCCCCACCAAAGCGGGCGATTCCACGAACGCGGCCTGGGAGAGATCCACCCGGATGTGGGCAGTGACACCCATCCGGCGGATACGGCGGATGACGTGCACCAAGGCGGGTCGGGATTCCTGGTTGAGGCTGCCCCGGACATCGATCCGAACAACGTCGGCGGCGACGTCCAGCTTAACGAGGGCGTGAAGTTTGCGGTCCATAGGTACTCCAAAAAAGGGTGTCTATGGCCGACGGCTCAACCTCGGACAGCGTAGCTTCCGCGCGCCGGCAACACAAGCCCCGCAGTGCGGCCCGGGTCAGGCTGTCCCGGGCCTGCCTCCGGTCAGCCCACCCGGGACTTGCCCTGCCTGGGCTCCTCGAAGTGGGTCCGGGTGCCCGCCCCGCCGACGGAATCCACCAGGGACTTGGCGATGTCCCGCAGCTTGACGTTGCTGTTGCTGGACGCGTCCGTCAGGATCTGCACGGCCGCTTCCTGGCTGCAGCGGTTCTGCGCCATCACGATGCCCACGGCGATGTCGATGGTGGTCCGGGACTCCAGCGTTGCCCGGAGGTTGGTGGCGCTGTCCGTGTGCAGCGAAAACCTGACGGCCAGGCGCAGCGCCTGCGACACTTCGCGTGTGTACCCCCGGGCGCGCGCCGCCGCCTTCTCATCGAACTTGTGCGGGACATCCGAGTAGAGGTTCAGGGCGGCCTTCGCATCGCCCTGGAGGTGGAACGGGAGGGACAACACCGAACGCAGTCCGTGCGAGGCAACGGCGTCGGCGTAGTCCGGGCCCCAGCGGTCCTCTTCGAAAAGGTCCGGGACGTGGACCTCCCGCTCCTCCTCGGCAGCCGTCAGGCAGGGCCCCTGCGAGAGCGAATACTGGATCTCGTCCACCTCACGCGCCGAATCGCTGCTCCAGCCGATGGTGGCCGCCTTGCGATCCCGGAGCAGCGTGATGCCGCAGAGGGCGTCGTCACCGTCGCCCGCCATCTGGTGCGCGGAAAAGCGCGCCAGTTCGTTGAGGAATTCCTCGAAGTCGGCACTCTCCAGGATGAGGTTCTGGATCTGTTCGACGGTGTTGGGAACTGGGTTCGGTGCTGGGTTGGACGGGAGCATGGCGCGGTCTCTCCAGGTGCGTGACTTGAATTTGAGCTACGCAAATTGTAGGGTCCCGCCTCTAGGCCATTCAAGCGGGGTTAGCTCCCGGCTGAATCATGCAGCTGAAACGCGCTGCTGCAGAGCGCGCTGCCGCCGGCCCGCACGCTAGCTCAGGCCGAGCTCATCCTTGCCGAACGCGAACAGGTAGGGAACGCCGGTCTCCGCTTCAATTTTTTCCTTGGCGCCGGTGTCGCGGTCCACAATCACGGCGACGGCCACAACGTTGCCGCCGGCCTTGCGGACACCCTCGACGGCGGTCAGTGCGGATCCGCCGGTGGTGGACGTGTCCTCGAGCACCAGGACCTTGCGGCCCTCGACGGAGGGTCCTTCCACTTGGCGGCCCATGCCGTAGGACTTCTGGGCCTTGCGGACAACAAACGCGTCCACGGTGCGGCCGGCATCCACGGCGGCATGCATCACAGCGGTGCCCACCGGATCGGCGCCCATGGTGAGGCCGCCGGCGCACTCAAAGTCGATGCCGGCGTCGTCGATCAGCGAGAGCATGACCTGGCCCACCAGCTTGGACGCCTCGTGGTGCAAAGTGATGCGTCGGAGGTCGATGTAGTAGTCAGCCTCGGCCCCGCTGGACAGGATCACCTTGCCGCGGACAACGGCGAGTTCCTTGATGAGTTCAAGCAGGCGGGCACGGGCGGCAGCAGCGTCAGCTGCACGGGGGCTGGTGGCAGTCATGGGGTCCAGTTTAGTGGCTCCGCGGTTTGTGACGGCGCGTCCTGCCCCGGCAGGAGAACAGGCAGGAGAACAGGCAGGAGAGCGGGCCGGGGGCGTCCCACGGGACTTTCTACTCTATCCAGTTCTCCCGGCGAGGAGTCCGATTGAACCATGACGGCCGGAACCGCTCCATCGACCCGCTGGCCCGCAATCCCGAAGGACGTCCTTGGCCTGGCCGTCCGCCCCAACATGGTGGATTACGACGCCAGCCGCGCCGCTTTCTCCTGGGATGAGGCGCGCCATGAGCTGGCAGGGCTGCCGGACGGCGGCGTTAACATAGCCTTCGAGGCCGTGGACCGCCATGCCGCAGGCGAACGGGCCGGCCACGAGGCCCTGCGGTTCATCCGCGCCGACGGCACCGCGCGCTCCCTCAGTTACGCGGAACTTGCCGAACAGACCGCACGGTTTGCCGGCGTCCTGCACGGGCTGGGAATCGGCCGCGGGGAACGGGTCTTTTCGCTCATGGGCCGCAGCCCGGAGTTGTACGTCGCGGTACTGGGGACGCTCAAGAACGCCAGCGTTTTCTGCCCCCTGTTCTCCGCCTTCGGCCCGGAACCCGTCCGCCAGCGCCTTCAGCTGGGGGCCGGCCGCGCCCTGGTCACCACCCGGGCGCTGTACCGGCGGAAGGTTCTGCAGATCCGGGACCTGCTGCCGGAATTGGAGCACGTCCTCCTGATCGATGCCGAGGGCCGGCCGGACCCGGGCACCCTGGACCTGGCCGAACTCATGCGGGACGCGCAGCCGCTGGAGACGGCGTCCACCCGCGCCGAAGAAATGGCCCTGCTGCACTTCACCAGCGGCACCACCGGCACCCCCAAAGGGGCGATCCACGTGCACGACGCCGTCACCGCCCACCGCGCCACCGGCTTCTTTGCACTGGACCTGCACCCGGACGACATCTACTGGTGCACGGCGGACCCCGGCTGGGTCACCGGCACCTCCTACGGTGTGATCGCTCCCCTCACCCACGGCGTGACCACCATCGTGGACGAAGAGGAGATGGACGCGGACCGGTGGTACCGGATCCTCGCAGAGCAGCACGTCACGGTCTGGTACACCGCCCCCACCGCCCTGCGCATGCTGATGAAGGCCGGTGCCGGCCACGCCGCCGGGCATGACCTGTCCGCCCTGCGGTTTGTGGCGAGCGTGGGCGAACCGCTCAACCCCGAAGTGGTGGTGTGGGGACAGGAAGCCTTCGGCCAGCCCGTCCACGACAACTGGTGGCAGACCGAAACCGGCGGCATCATGATTTCGAACTACCCCGCCATGGAGATCCGGCCCGGTTCCATGGGCCGGCCCCTGCCCGGCGTTGAGGCCGCGATTGTGGCCCGGGACCCGGACGGCAAACCGGTGCTCCGGGACGGCGAGGCCGTGTTGCTCACCGAACCGGATGCGGTGGGCGAACTGGCGCTCCGGCCGGGCTGGCCGTCCATGTTCCGCGGCTACCTCCATGAAGACGAACGGTACCGGCGCTGCTTCGCCGGGGGCTGGTACCTCACCGGAGACCTGGCCAGGCAGGACGCCGACGGGTACTTCTGGTTTGTCGGCAGGGGCGACGACGTCATCAAGTCCTCCGGGCACCTGATCGGACCGTTCGAGGTGGAGAGTTCGCTGATGGAGCACGAAGCGGTGGCCGAGGCCGGGGTGATCGGCGTGCCCGATGCCGTTGCCGGCGAAGTGGTCAAGGCCTTCGTGGAACTGCGCACCGGGTGGCAGCCCTCGGAGGCGCTCAAGCTGGACATCATCGGCTTTGCCCGCAAACGGCTCGGCCCGGCGGTGGCGCCCCGGCTGCTGGACTTCACCGACGCGCTGCCCAAGACCCGGAGCGGCAAGATCCTCCGGCGGCTCCTGAAAGCCCGCGAACTCGGCCTCCCCGAGGGTGACACGTCAACCATCGAGACCCCGGCCGGCACCTACCCCGGAGCGCCGGCGTGAGCGGCACAGCAGCGCGGGGATCCGGAAGCTCGGACTCCGACCATACACGCCACCTGCTCCATCAGATGCTGCGGGTGCGGCGGCTCGAAGAGCAGTGTGTGGAGCTCTACAGTGCCGCGAAAATCCGCGGGTTCCTGCACGTCTACATCGGCGAGGAAGCGGTCGCCGCGGGGGTGATGAGTACCCTGGCTCCGGACGACGCCGTGGTGGCAACGTACCGGGAACACGGCCATGCGCTGCTGCGCGGCGTGTCCGCGGGCGCCATCCTGGCCGAAATGTACGGCTATGTTGAAGGCTGCTGCCGGGGCCGCGGCGGCTCCATGCACCTGTTCGACGCCGCCACCCGCTTCTACGGAGGCAACGCGATCGTGGCGGGCGGACTGCCGCTGGCCGTTGGCCTGGCGCTCGCGGACAAGATGTCCGGCCGTTCCCGGGTGACCGCCTGTTTCTTCGGCGAAGGCGCCGTTGCCGAAGGGGAATTCCACGAGAGCCTGAATCTCGCCGCGCTCTGGCAGCTGCCGGTCCTGTTCTGCTGCGAGAACAACCTGTATGCCATGGGCACGGCCCTGGCCCGCTCCGAATCGCAGACCGATATTGCCCTCAAGGCGGCCAGCTACGAAATCGCCTCGTGGTCCGCGGACGGGATGGATGTGCTCGCCGTCGAAGAGGCTGCTCGCCGCGCCGTGGACGCCGTCCGGTCCGGCGGCGGACCGCACTTCCTCGAGCTCCGGACCTATCGGTTCAGGGCCCACTCCATGTTCGATCCCGAACGGTACCGGGAAAAAACGGAGGTCTCCCGCTGGATGGAACGCGATCCGATCAACACGCTGCGGAAAGCGCTGGAAGACGCCGGCCAGCTGACGGAGAAGGACTGGAAGAAAATCCAGCAGGACGTGGACGCGGAGGTGAAGGCCGCCGTCGAGTTTGCCGAAGCCGGCACGCTGGAGCCGGTGGAGGAACTGACCCGGTTCGTGTACAGCGAACGGCGCCCGCAATGAAGACCACCTACCGCGAAGCCATGCGGGCAGCCATCCGGGACGCCCTCCAGCGCGACGAGCGGGTGTTCCTCATGGGCGAGGATGTTGGCGCGTACGGCGGATGCTTCGCCGTGAGCCTTGGCCTGTTCGAGGAGTTCGGCCCGGAGCGGATCCGGGACACGCCGTTGTCCGAATCCGGCTTTGTGGGCGCCGGCATCGGGGCCGCCCTGGGCGGGATGCGGCCCATTGTGGAGATCATGACCGTCAATTTCAGCCTGCTGGCTCTGGACCAGCTGGTCAACAACGCCGCTACCCTGCTGCACATGTCCGGCGGGCAGTTCAACGTGCCGCTGGTCATCCGGATGACCACGGGCGCCGGGCGCCAGCTGGGAGCCCAGCATTCGCACAGCCTGGAGGGGTGGTACGCCCACATCCCGGGGCTGCGGATCCTCACCCCCGCAACCCTCGAGGACGCCCGCGGGATGCTGTGGACGGCGCTGGAAGACCCGGATCCGGTGCTGATCTTCGAGCACGGAACCCTGTATAACGTGGCCGGGGACCTCGCTGACGACGCCGGCCCGGTGGATATCAGCACGGCCGCCGTCCGCCGCCCCGGCAAGGACATTTCGCTCATCACCTACGGCGGAACGCTGCCGGCAGTGCTCGACGCCGCCACGCAGTTGGCAGCCGAGGGAATCGACGCTGAGGTGCTGGATTTGCGCGTGCTGCGCCCGCTCGACGACGCCGCCGTCCTGGGGAGTGTGGCCCGGACCCACCGCGCCGTGGTGGTGGACGAAGGCTGGCGGAGCGGCAGCATCTCCGCAGAGCTGTCCGCCCGGATCACCGAGAACGCCTTCTTCGACCTGGACGCACCGGTGGGCCGCGTCTGCAGCGCCGAAGTGCCGTTGCCCTACGCCAAACACCTGGAGCTGGCTGCACTGCCCACGGCGGAACGCATCGCCGCCGCGGCCCGCGAGGCGGTCGGCGCGCGTGGGTGATTTCAGGATGCCGTCCCTGGGCGCGGACATGGAGCACGGCAAGATGGTGGAGTGGCTGATCAAGCCCGGCGACTACGTGCACCGCGGTGATGTGGTGGCCGTGGTGGACACGGACAAGACCGTCATGGACGTGGAGACCTTCGAAGAGGGCGTGGTGGCCGAGCTCCTGGTGGATGTTGGCACCACTGTTCCCATCGGCACCCCCTTGGCCCGGATCACCCAGACCCCGGACGACGGCGCCGGCCAGGCAGGAGGGCAGCCGGCGGTCCCGCCGGCACAGGCCGGTCCGGAAGCAGCCACGGCGCAGGTTCCTCCCCCGGTCCGGCACCTGGCACACCAGCTTGGTGTGGACCCGTCCGGAATCCGCGGCACAGGCAAGCACGGCGCGGTCACCCGCGCCGACGTGGAACGCGCGGCGGCCGTGCAGCCGGCGCGGCCGGTTCCTGAAGCCGGGCCGGTGCCAAAAGCCGCGCCGGTTCCTGAAGCTGCCCCGGCTCCGGCTGCTGGCCCGGCACCCCGCGCGACCCGGGTGCGGTCCTCGCCCCGGGCACGGCGGCTGGCGGACCAGCTCGGCGTCGACATCGGCACGGTGCCGGGGACGGGCCCGGACGGCGCCGTCACCGAGGCTGACATCCAGCGTGCCGTGCAGGGAGCCGGTGCGCCCGCTTCCGCGGAAGGTACCGCCTCGGCGGAAACGACGGCAGCGGGAGCGACGGCAGCAGAGGCGCAGCCCGCGGAGGAGGCACCGCCGTCGGACGCGCAGGACCGCTTGTCCAGCCTCCGCAGGTCCATCGGCTCGCTTATGACCCGTTCCAAGCAGTCCATCCCGCACTACTACGTCAGCACCACGCTGGACCTCCGCGCCGCCATCGGGTGGATGCAACAGGTCAACGAACAGCGTCCGGTGGCCTCGCGGCTGGTTCCGTCCGCCCTGCTGTTGAAGGCGACAGCCGTGGCCGCGCGCGAGATCCCGGAAGTCAACGGCTTTTTCACGGACGGGGTGTTCCGGCCGAGCAGCACCGTGCACCTCGGGGTGGCCGTGGCCCTGCGGCACGGAGGCCTGGTGGCGCCTGCCATCCACGATGCCGACACCCTGGCCGTGGACGTGCTGATGCAGAAGCTCCGGGACCTGGTGGGCAGGGCCCGGGCGGGGCGCCTGCAGCGCGCGGAAATGGCCGATCCCACCATCACGGTCACGAATCTGGGCGACCTTGGAGTGGAGTCTGTGTACGGCGTCATCTACCCGCCGCAGGTGGCCATGGTGGGCCTGGGCAAGGTGGTGGAGCAGCCCTGGGCGCAGGACGGCATGCTGGGTGTGCGGCCCGCCGTCACCGCCACACTGTCCGCCGACCACCGGGTGAGCGACGGACTCCGGGGTGCCCGCTTCCTGGCCCGGATCGACGAACTGCTGCAAAAACCGGAGGAGCTATGAATGAGCAGGAGGCGCGGCAGGCCGTGCGCGCGGCCATCAACCAGGTGGCCCCGGACGTGGAGCTGGACGGCCTCGACGAGGGGTCCAGGCTGCGGCAGGACCTTGAGCTGGATTCGCTGGATTTCCTGAGGCTGGTGGAAACCATCGATGAGGCCACAGGCGTGGACATCCCTGAACGCGACTACGCCTCCGTGGCCACGGTGAAGGGCCTGATCGACTACGTCGCCTTACGCGGCTGAGCGCTGGGCCCGGCGGGCAAAGCCGGGCGCGTGCTCCGGCCTTGGCCCGAAGGCGATGAGCCGCGGCATGAGCCTTGTCAGCGCCGGAACGCGCCTGGCAAGGAACAACACCACTGACGGAACCCCGGCCCTCCTTCCGGCGAACAGGGGGACGAAAACCGCCCGGTGCATGATGCGCTGGACGGTCTGGAGCAGAACGGTGGGCATCCGGCGCCGCCGTTCCACCGCGGCGAGATCATGCACTGTCACCCGCCCCTGCAGCAGGCCCGGGGCCAGCCGCGCGGCCGCGGCCACCGCGTCCTGGATGGCCAGGTTGATGCCCACCCCGCCTGCCGGGGACATGGCATGGGCGGCGTCGCCAATGCACAACAGCCCGTCCACGTACCAGTGCCGCAGCCGGTCCAGCCGCACATCCAGGAAGTGAAGGTCATCCAATGAACGGATGGCGTCCACACGGTCCGCCAGGTCCGGCCGCAGCGCGGCGACGCGTTCCCTGAACCGTTCAACTCCCTCGGCACGGATCCGGGCATCCGTTCCCTTGGGGCCGAGGTACCCCATCTGGTAGTAGTCGTCGCGGAAGAGCGCAATCATGGCTTCGCGGCCCCGGAAGGCCGGGACGATGCCCGCCACGGCGCCTTTTTCCGACGCGTGGCGCGGGAGCTTGAACCACCAGGTGTCGAAGGGAACGGGGTATTCCTTCGGCTGCAGGCCGGCGGAGCGGCGCAGCACCGAATGCCGCCCGTCCGTGGCCACCACGAGGTCCGCGTGGATCGCCCCCTCGGTACTTGCCTCTTCGCTGCCCCCACGGGTCCGGTAGCGGACGCCGGTGACGCGGCCGTCGTCGAACATCAACGATGTGGCTTCATGCCTCATCAGCAGCCGGAACGTGGGTTCCCGCGCGGCCTCGGTGGCCAGGAAGTTCAGGAAGTCCCATTGCGGCATCATGGCGATGTAGTTGTACGGCGGCTTCAAGGAGGCGAAATCGCCGAGCGTCAGCATCCCGCCGTTGGGGAGGGGAAAGGCGGCGGCGTTCAACCTGCTCTGCGGGAGCTTCCGGAATTCGTCGCCGAGTCCCAGTTCGTCGATCAGCCTGATGGTGGAGGCGTGCACGGTGTCGCCGCGGAAATCCCGCAGGAAGTCGCCGTGTTTTTCGAGCACCGTGACTTCCACACCGGCCCGGGCCAGCAACAGGCCCAGCATCATCCCCGCCGGCCCTCCGCCGGCAACAACGCACGCCGTTTGTTCCATGCACCCACGCTACGCCGGACACACAAAGGCCGCACGCGCAATTGCTGCGCGTGCGGCCTTGGTGTCCTGCCTGGACCGGATCAGAGCCGGGTGTCGAAGGAATCGCAGAACACGTTCTCGTTGAACGTTCCCTGGAACTCCGAGCTGCCCATGATCTTTTGGATGGTCGCCCGAATGGCCTCGGGCGACCCTGCGTGGGCGTGGATGGCGGTCTTCACCATCGGCACGTCAATCAGGTGGTTGGGCTGGTTGAGCGAGACGAACACGGTGGGGACCTCTGTGACGTACCACGGGATCTCCGCGGCCATCGGGGTGGACCACTTGATCCGGATGGCTGCCTCCTGGGCGAAGCCCTTCACATTGGCGAACACGAACGCGGCGTCGTACTTGTCCGCGTAGTCGCCGGTGGCTTCCTCGGAGATGACCGACATGAAGTTCACGCCGGTCTCCCCTGCCGCTTCGCGCTGGTCCGCCGTCTTGAACAGGTGCACCTCGAAGCCGGCGTTTTCCAGCTCCGCCTTGACGGTGTCCAGGTAGGCCAGCGGGTCGGCGCGGGTGAAGTCCGAACCTCCGGAGATGCCGTACAGGCGGATCCGTTTGTGCGTAGCCGGCGTGATGGGCAGGTTGTTGGCGGTGTCCTTGACCAGGGTGACGGTCTTGTCCGCGATGTCGGCTGCGACAGCGCGGTGGGCGTCACTGCCGATCACGGCGAGTGCTTCCACAGGCGGCACTAGCTCGTTGCGTGCCTTCCGGTGCAAACCGAGCGATGCCTTGAGGGCAAGGATCCGGCGCAGCGCGTCATGCAGGCGCTGCTCGGTGATGACGCCGGACTTGTAGCCGTCCAGCATGTACTGGAAATCTTCCGCGGGGTTGCGGAAGAACAGGAACATGTCGCAGCCGGCCGCAATGGTGGCCGGCACCAGGTCACGGCGCTTCATGGCCTGGGTCAGGCCGATCATCTGTGAGGCGTCGGTGAGGATCAGTCCGTTGAAGCCGAGTTCGCCGCGGAGCAGGTCCTGGAGCAGTTCCGGCGCCAGCGTGGCCGGGCGGATGTCCTTGTCCGCCAGGCCGGGACGGAAGTGCCGGGACAGTTCCGGCGCCCCGATGTGGCCGATCATGATGGACTGCACGCCGTGCCCGATCATTTCCCGGTAGACGTGCCCGTAGCTCCGGTTCCACTCCTCATAGCCGAGGGTGTTGTACGAGGTGACCACGTGCTGGTCGCGCTCGTCCATGCCGTCGCCCGGGAAGTGCTTCATGGCGCAGGCGGTGGGTGACTCGCTGATGCCGTCGAAGTACTCCTTGGCGCGCTCCACCACGATCTCCGGCGTGTTGCCGAAGGTCCGGGTGGAGATGACCGTGTTCCGCCAGTTGTAGTGGATGTCCACGATCGGCGCGAACGCCCAGTTGCAGCCCAGTGCGGCGGTTTCGACGCCGGCCACCTGGCCCATCTGCCGGGCGATGGCCTTGTCCGGGTGCGAGCCGGCCTGCAGGTGCGTCGACACGAACGTCCCGTCGTCGCAGCTTCCGGCTCCCCCCATTTCCGGGTTGGAAGCCACCAGCAGCGGGATCCGGGTCTTGGACTGCGCGTAGCGGATGTGCTCCTGCACGGCGGCGGAGGGGCCCGGCCGGTAGCGCATGCCGCCCACGTGGTAGTTCTCCAGCACACCGTCGAGGTACTCCGGGGAGTAGTCGTTGTTGTGGTTGATGAACAGCTGGCCGATCTTTTCCTCGAGGCTCATCGACTCCAGGGTGCTGTTCACCCACTGGACCGCTGCGTCGTCGAGGTTGAACGGCGCGGCCTGGAGGTCGACGTCGAACTGGCGCGGCTGGGTGCCCGCGGCACCGTCGGCGGTACCCGCCGGAGCGGTGGCCGCGTCGGCGTTAACAGCCCCGGCAGCGTTCACGACGGCGGCGATCCCGGCCAGCGCTTCGGCCACCACCTGGTCCACCGGCGCGGCGATGTCCACCACGATGCCGGCTTCGTCGGCGTCGAGCGGTTCCAGCGTTGCGAGTTGGGAATCAAGCAGGGCAGGCGGCATGAAGTGCCCGGAGCGGCCTTCAGTCCGTGACCTCAGCACCTCTTTGCTGCCGTGCAGGTGCAGGAACACGGTGTCCGGCGCCTGTTCCCTGATGGCGTCACGGTAGCTTCGCTTGAGCGCCGAGCACGCCAGCACCAGCCCGCCGTTGCCGGCGGCTGCGAGTTCGGAACCCACGGTGGCCAGCCAGGGCCAGCGGTCCTCGTCCGTCAGGGGCGTGCCGGCGGCCATCTTGGCGACGTTCTCCACGGGGTGGAGCGAATCGCCGTCGAGGAACGGTACGCCCAGCTCGCGGGCCACCAGGTCGCCAATGGTGGTCTTGCCGCAGCCGGAGACGCCCATGACGATGATGCGGTGCTTGGTGCTGCCGTGTTGTGTCGCGGATTGTTCTGTCACGGGGTGTTCTGTCACGACTCGTGCCTCACCAGTCATGGACGGTGCCGTCAACCAGGCGGTTGTAGGGCAGGTAGGCCTGCTGGTACGGGAACGCGGCCGCTGCCTCCTCGTTGAATTCGACGCCGATGCCGGGCTTGTCGCCCGGGTGCAGGTAGCCGTCCTTGAAGGTCATGGACTGCTGGAAGACCTCGTTGGTCTTGTCCGAGTGCTGCATGTATTCCTGGATGCCGTAGTTGTGGATGGCCAGGCCCACGTGCAGCTGCGCGGCGAAACCGACCGGGGAGATGTCGGTGGGGCCGTGGAAGCCGGACTTGATCTGGTACTGCGCGGCGAAGTCCATGACCTTCTTCAGCGGTGAGATGCCGCCGAAGTGCGTGGAGGCTGCCCGGACGTAGTCGATCAGCTGTTCCTTGATGATGGTCTGGTAGTCGTACACGGTGTTGAAGATTTCACCGATGGCCAGCGGAGTGGTGGTGTGCTGGCGGACCAGGCGCAGGGCTTCCTGGTTCTCGGCCGGGGTGCAGTCCTCGAGCCAGAACAGGTCATAGGGTTCCAGGGCCTTGCCCAGCTTGGCGGCCTGGATCGGGGTCATGCGGTGGTGGCCGTCGTGCAGCAGCGGCAGTTCCGGACCGAATTCGTTCCGGACGGCCTCGAACACGGTGGGCAGGTGGCGCAGGTAGGCCCGGGTGTCCCAGTCCTCTTCCACCGGGAACGCGCCGCGGCCGGCGGGCTCGTAGTCATAGCGTTCGCCGGAGGCCTGGGCCTGGGCGGCGACGCCGTAGACGGCCTTGATGCCCGGAACGGCGGTCTGGATGCGGACGGACTTGTAGCCGAGTTCCAGGTGCTCGCGGACGGAGTCGAACAGGGAGGGGATGTCCGCGCCGGAGGCGTGGCCGTAGGCACGCAGGCCGTTGCGGGAGGCACCGCCCAGGAGCTGGTACACCGGCATGCCGGCCACCTTGCCCTTGATGTCCCACAGCGCCATGTCCACGGCGGCGATGGCGGCCATGGTCACCGGGCCGCGGCGCCAGTACGAGCTGCGGTACAGGAACTGCCAGGTGTCCTCGATCCGGTGCGGGTCCTTGCCGATCAGCAGCTGTGCGACGTGTTCCTTGAGGTATGCGGCGACGGCGAGCTCGCGGCCGTTCAGGGTGGCGTCACCGATGCCGGTCACACCGTCCTCCGTGGTGATCCGGAGGGTCACGAAGTTACGGGACGGGCTTGTCACGAAGACTTCCGCGGCAATGATTTTCACAGCTGTTCCTTTCGAGCGGGGCTGGGTCGAGGAGTGGGTCGGGGCTTAGTTGGAGGTGGTGAGGGGCTTGGCGGCGTCTGCGGCTTCTTCGCCGGTGCGGCGTGCCTGGATTTCGTTGAGGATCTCGGCGTGCATGGCGTCGGTCAGTTTGTACTTGGACATGACCAGGACGGCGAGGATGGTCAGCACTGCCGGGATGGCGCCGGCTGCAAGCTGGATTCCGAAGAGGGCGTCGGCCGTCTGTGCACCGCCGGACTTGTAGCCGCCCAGTGCCAGGGCGTAGGCGGCGAGGGCGCCGCCCACGGCCTGGCCGGTCTTGCGGGTGAAGGAGAACAGCGCGTAGGTGATGCCCTCGGTGCGGACGCCGGTCTTCCATTCTCCGTACTCCACCGTGTCGGCTTCCAGGGCCCACACCACGATGTTGACGGCGAGGACGCCCACGAGGCTGATCACGAGGCCGGAAAAACCGATCCAGACCTGGCTGGCGGGGGTGAAGAAGATGATGGTTCCGCCGATGACGGTGAGCACCGACGAGTAGATGTAGACGCGCTTCTTGCCGATGGAGCGGACCAGCCTGGGCATGAACCCGGCCAGCACGAAGGTGGCGGCCAGCTGGATGATGGACAGCACCGGGTACAGGCCCAGGTTTCCGAGGACGTCGCGCAGGTAGTACAGCTGCACCGAGGTCAGTGCCAGGTAGCCGGAGAGGAAGAAGAACGAGCTGATGCACAGCATCAGGAGGGGCTTGTTGCCCTTCAGGGTTTCCATGCTCTGCTTGACCGAGACGTTCGGGACGGCGCGGTGGACGCGTTCCTTGGCGGTCATGACGGTGAAGAAATACAGGGCTGCGCCGATAACGACGAACACCAGGGTGATGGTGGTGAAGGTTGACTGCAGGTCAGCGCCCGGCTTGATCAGCGGTGCCACGAAGATGCCGAGGGCCGAACCCACCAGCAGGCCGCCCACCATGCGTGCGGAGCCAAGCTTGGCGCGCTCCCCCGGGTCCTGGGTCATGGCGCCGGCCAGGGAGCCGTAGGGGATGTTGACCAGGCTGTAGGCCAGGCCGAGTGCCGCGTAGGTGACGTAGGCGTAGAGCAGGGTGCCGGATTCGCCGAGCTGCGGGACGGAGAACGTTGCCACGCTCAGGAGCAGCAGCGGGATGGAGCCGAACATGATGAATGGACGGAACTTCCCGAAGCGCCTGCTGAAAGTGCGGTCCACCATGCGGCCGGCGAAAACGTCGGCGAAGGCGTCGAAGATCCGGACCACCAGCAGCAGCGTGCCTGCCGCTGCGGCCGAGATTCCTGCAACGTCCGTGTAGTAGACCAGGAGGAACATGGTGGCCGTGGTGAAGGCGAGGTTGTTGGCGGCATCGCCGGCGCCGTAGCCGAGGATGCTGAGCTTTCCTAGTTTGCTGGGTTTTTTCATGATTGGGCTCCTTTACCCGGTGCCGCCTCCGTGGAGCCGGCGAAAAAATGGTCAGAAATGCTACGGGGTGGTGATGCTGCTGTTCGGGGCGGCATTCTTGGTGCCGGCCAGTGCGGTCCAGCGCTGGCGGAGGGCGTACGCGGCGGGCTTGGGCCGGCGGTCGCGGGTGAAGACGCCCTTCTTGTTGCCGTCCACGCGCATGATGCCGTTGGACGTCTGGAAGTCCGCGAAGTTCCAGACCTGCTCGCCCACCATGGCGTCCACCCGGTCGAACACCCGGTGGTACATGGATAGGAAGGCGGCCTGGTATTCCTCGCTCCAAGGCTGCTCATAAATGGAGTGGAAGCCGGGCATGGTGTCCGGGCCGTACTCGGTCATGATCATGGGTTTGCCGTACTTGGCTTCCCATTCGCGCAGTTCCTTTTCCAGGACCTGTTCCGCTGTTTCGAGGTCCCCGTTGTTCAGGTACCAGCCGTAGTAGCGGTTGAGCATGATGACGTCGAAGAGGTCCCCGAGCAGTTCCTTGTCCGGGGTGTCGAACATGACGTTGACGTAGCCCACGGGGCGGGTGGGGTCCAGCTCGCGGGTCAGTTCCGCCAGGGGCTGGAAGTACTCGCGTGCGCCTTCCTCGGAACCGTTGGGTTCGTTGGCGATGGACCAGATGACCACGGACGGGTGGTTCTTGTCCCGGGCCACGAGTTCGGTGATCGCCTGCCGGTGGTTGGCCGCCGTATTGGCGTCCACGCCCCCGTCCTCGTAGGTCTTCTTGGCGATGCCGCCAAAGACGGCGCCGAAGCCGAGGTGGAGGCCCACAGCCGCGGTTTCGTCGATGACCACAATGCCGTGGCGGTCGGCGAACTCCATGACTTCCTCGGCGTAGGGGTAGTGCGAGGTGCGGAACGAGTTGGCGCCCACCCAGTCCAGGAGCTGGAAGTCGTTGACCATCTGGGCGTTGCTGTTGCCCTTGCCGACCGTGACGTGGTCCTCGTGCATGCCGAAGCCGGTGAAGTAGAAAGGCTCGCCGTTGATCAGGAATTCCTTGCCGCGGACCTCCACGGTCCGGACGCCGACGGGCAGCGTGTAGCTGTCCAGCAGCCGGCCGCCTTCGCGGATTTCGGCGGTCAGGCTGTAGAGGTAGGCGGCGCCGGGCTGCCAGAGCACGACGTCGTTGATCACCAGCGCGCCGCTGGCGCCGTCCGCACGGGAAACCTCGACGCCGTCGGCGTCCTTGAGCGTAACGGTCACCGTTTCGCTACCCGTCCCGCCAGCGGTGGTGCCTGCCGTCGCGATCGTGTAGTCCACCGTGCCGGTGGGGCCGTCGAAGCCGGTGACCACCGTGATGTCGTCCACGGTGACCGCCGGGGTGCTGTACAGCCAGAGGCTGCGGTGCAGGCCGGCGTAGTTGTAGAAGTCGTGGAGGTAGCTCTGCTGGCGTCGGCCGTCTTCCGTGACGGTGATGCTGCCCGGCGGAATGGTGGCCTGGGTGAGCTCGTTGTTGACGGAAACCGTGAGCCGGAATGTCTTGCCCGGAGTGACGTGGTCCGTGATGTCCGCGCTGAACGGCATGTAGCCGCCGGTGTGCCGGGCCACGAGGATCCCGTCCACCCACACCATGCCCTCGTGCGTTGCCGAGTCGAGGCGGAGGTGGATGCGCTCCCCTGCCCAGCCGCGCGGGACGCGGACTTCGCGCTGGTACCAGACGTAGCCCACGTGGTCGCGGATGGCTTTGTCCGGGAAGACGTCGTTGTAGCTGGCGGGGACGCCCATTTCCAGCCCGGTGTCCAGGGGCGCCTTGAACCATTCCTCGCGGTGGCCGGCGCGGTCAAAGTCCACCTTGAAAGCGTAGAGGCCGTCGAGGTTGACCAGTTCGCGCGTTTCGCTGGCTTGGGGCTTCAGCATCTGGAGGTCCTATCGCGTCTTTGCGGTCTGTGCCGGGAGGAGGATTCTGGGGAGTCCGGCGGTGCGCCGGTCTTTGCTCTTGTTGTAATCCTAATCACTTGGCAATCAAATGGCAAGCGGTTGCCATAATATTTGTTGAAAGTTCATTAAACACCGCTGCCCGGGTCCCGGGGATCCGGGAGCCGGGCAGCGGCGCGTGCGGAGGACGCTAACGGGAGACAGCCAGCTCCCCGAACGTTCCGCACAGGTCTTCGATCAGCTCAACGACGGCGCCGTCCCCGGCCAGGACCGGATCCACGATGTCCAGCAGGGCGCGGATCCGTTCGGTGCCGTCGAGCAGGTTGGCCGCGGCCACGGCCTCAGCCAGGGGATCCTGGAACGCGGCGGCGGCCGCGCTGTAGTCCATCCAGGCGGCAATCATGAGGGCGGCGGCCGCCCCGGTCCTGCCGGCGGCACGCTCGGCCTGCAGCACCGGAACGGCGCGCATCCGGAGCTTGGTGCTGCCGTCCATGGCGATCTGCGCGAGGTGGTGGGCGATCCTGGCGTTGCTGAAGCGTGCCAGCAGGGCGGCACGGTACTCCGGGATTTGCAGCTCGGCGGCGTTTCCGCCCGGCCCGGAGAGGTTCGCCTCGGCTTCGTCCCAGAACTTTTCCACGGCCCGGAGGCACATTGGATCCGCCAGGGCCTGCGCCACGGTGGTGTGGCCGCGGAGCTGGCCCGCGTACGCCAGCAGTGAGTGCGCGCCGTTCAGGAGCCACAGCTTGCGGTTCTCGTACGGCTCGATGTCGGCCACGAAGACCGCGCCTGCGTCCTCCCAGCGGGGACGGCCGGCGGGGAAATCCCCGCTAAGCACCCAGTTGGCGAAGGGTTCGGCAACCACGGGCGAAGTGTCCCGGTAGCCGCACGCGGCCTGGACGGCGGCGACATCCGCCTCCGTGGTGCGCGGCGTGATGCGGTCCACCGAGGTGCTGACGAAGCTGATGTTGGCATCGATCCAGTCGCCGAGGCCCGCATCCCATGCGCCGGCCATGCCCACCACGGCGTTGTGCGCCACGGTGCCGTTGTTGGAGAGGTTGTCGCAGCAGACCACGGCCAGCGGTCCCGCTCCGGCAGCCCGGCGGGCGGCGAGGGCCAGCACCAGCCGGCCCAGCGGCGTCGTCGGGAATCCGTTGCCGGCCAGCAGCGAAAGGTCAGCGACGACGTCGGGCGCCTTGGCGTCGAGGTGCCCGTCCGCGCCGAGCCGGTAGGCCGCTTCGGTGATGGTCAGGGTGACGACGGCCGTGGCCGGAGCCGCGATCAGCTCCGCCAGGCGCTGGACGTCGGCGCCGTCGATGGCCTCCACGATGCTGCTGACCACGGCGAAGGTGTCGCCGCCGTCGGCCCGTTCCACCACGGTGTACAGCCCGTCCTGTTCGGCCAGGGCCAGCGCGGCATCGGGGCGGCGGCCGGTGAAGGCGGCGATGCCCCAGTGCGCGGCGTCCGACGCCTGGTGGGTGTACCAGGCCTGGTGCGAGCGGTGGAAGGCGCCCAGCCCGAGGTGGACGATGCGTACGGGCGCTTTGGCGGACGGGCGCAGGCGGCGGTTCAGCCGCGGCAGGTCCACAGCTTCTACGGCCGCTTCAGGTTGCAGTTCGGTGCTCACAGTTTGAAGACCCTTCGGGGCGAGCCGTCGACGAGGTCGACGATCAGTTCGTGGGCGCGGTCCTCGCTGACGCGGTGCTCCGCTACCAGGCGGGCCAGGAAGGAGGCCTCGATCCGGCGGGAGGCGTCGTGGCGGGCGGGGATGGAGCAGAACGCGCGGGTGTCGTCGATGAAGCCGGACGAGCGGGAGAAGCCGGCGGTCTCGGTGACCGCCGAGCGGAAGCGCAGCATGGCGTCCGGGGCGTCCAGGAACCACCACGGGGCGCCGAGGTACACGGACGGATAGAAGCCGGCCAGCGGCGCGAGTTCGCGGGAGAACACGGTCTCGTCCAGGGTGAACAGCACCAGGTGGAAGTCCTTGGCGGTGCCGAAGTCCTGCAGCAGCGGGCGGATCGCCTCGGTGTAGTTGACGGCGAACGGGATGTCGTGGCCGGTGTCCGCGCCGTAAGTGTTGAAGGTGGGTTCGTGGTGGTTGCGGTACGAGCCCGGGTGGATGGTCATGACCAGGCCGTCTTCCACGGACATCCGCGCCATCTGGTACATCATGTGGGCTTCGAAGTCTTCGCGGTCCTGCGCCGTGGCCTGGCCGGAGCGGGCCCGGTCAAACAGCTTTGCCGCATCGCCGGCGTCAAGCTTGAGCGTTGACGGCGTGCGGACGCCGTGGTCCGCGGAAACTGCGCCGTGCTCCACGAAATAACGACGCCGGTTTTCCAGCGCGGTGATATACCCGGCATAGCCGGTGCCGCCGTCGCCCGCTGCCGCGATGAGGCGGTCAACGTTGGCGGACCACGCGGGGTGGGCGATGTTCAGGTATTGGTCCGGCCGGAACGTGGGCAGGACGCGGCCGTGGAAGGTGGGGTCGTCGGCGATTGCCTTGTGGCTGGCCAGGCTGTCCAGGGGATCATCGGTGGTGGCCAGGACCTCGATGTTGAAGTCCTTGAAGAGCTGGCGCGGTCGGAAGCCCGGTTCCAGCAGCTTGGCGGAAATCGCGTCGTAGCTGGCATCGGCGGTCTCGGCGCTGATCTCCAGCTGGAGGCCGAACACGCTGTCGAACTGCGTGCGGAGCCAGTAGCCGGAGGCGGTGCCTTCGAACAGCGGCCAGGCCTTGCAGAACTCGTGCCAGACGGCGCGGGAGTCCGGCTGGGTGGTATTGGAGTCCCGCAGCCGGTCCAGCGGAACGCCGCTGGCGTGGATCAGGCGGGTGACGTAGTGGTCCGGGCTGACCAGCAGCGCTGCCGGGTCCGGGAAGGGGGTGTTGTGCTCGATGACAGCGGCGTCAACGTGCCCGTGCGGGGAAATGATGGGGAGGTCCTGGACGCGCTGCAGGAGGTCGCGCGCAATGCTGCGCGTTCCGGGATCCGCGGGCAGGAGCCGGTCTGGGTTGGCGGCAATCGACTGTGACATAGATCAATGGTCCGGGTTGCCAAGGGCATTTGTCAACCGGTTGCCATAAATTGCCATTAAGTTGCGGGGTGGCCGGGCGGCCGGGGTGGCAGGGCTGCCCGGGTGGCGGGGCTGCCCGGCCTCAGCCCGCGGGGAGGAGCCGTCCGCTGGAGCCCCGCAGCACCAGCTCCGTTTCGACGCGCAGCGTCCCCGCCGGCTCCCCCGTGCCGTGGAGCAGGTCAAGGAGCAGGGTGGTGGCACCGGAGCCGCACTCCCCCAGCGGCGAGCGGACGGTGGTGAGCGGCGGCGTGGTGAAATCCGCCCCGAAGATGTCGTCGAAGCCCACGATGCTGATCTGGTCCGGCACCACCATGCCCGCTGCCTGGAGCTCCTGCATGAGTCCGATGGCCAGGAGGTCGTTGTAGGTCAGCACGGCCGTGGCACCGCTGGCCCGGACGTCGCGCGCCACCTGCCTGCCGCCGTCGACCGTTGGTTTGCTGGATTCGAGTCTGACGGCCTCAAGCCGCGACCACTCGCAGGCGGCCTGCACACCTTCCCAGCGGCGGGCGGACATCCAGGACTGCGGGGGCCCGGCAACAAAGGCGACCTTGTGGTGGCCGTTGGCGGCCAGGCTGCGGACGGCCTCGCTGATGCCCTTGTTCACGTCGGGCACCACGCACGGCACGCCGTCGACCTCGCGGTTGATGACCACCACCGGCTTGTCGCGGGCGAGGGCGCGGATGTCGTCGTCGTCCATGCGCGGGCTGGCCAGGATCAGGCCGTCCACGGTGGCCATCATGCGGCGGGCTGCCGTCAGCTCGGTGACGGCGGACTCGGCGGATTCGGCGAGCACCAGGGTGTAATCCCGCACCGTGGCGGTGGTTTCCGCGCCGCGGATGATGTCGAAGAAGGTGGGGTTGGTGATGTCCGCAACGATCAGGCCGAAGGTGTTGGTTCGGCCGGTGGGCAGGGCCCGGGCGAACGGGTTGACCTGGTAGTTCAGCTCCGCGGCGGCGTCCTCGATGAGTTTCTGTGTCTTGGCGCTGACCCGGCCCGGTTTGCTGAGCGCACGGGAAACCGTGGACGGATTGACGCCGGCAACCTTCGCAATGTCGTAGATCGTAGCGTTGGACTTGCCGTCGCGGGCGTGCTTTTTGGCCGGAGCTGTTGGTGCGGCAGCGTCCGGCGTCTTGGGTTCAGTCACGGCTCCATCGTAGTGCGGCACGGCAACAAACAGCGGGACGGTTGCCAAACGCTCTCTCACTTTCCGTCCCTTTAACGCCGACGGTCTCTCACTTTCC
>NZ_JMLE01000026.1 GCF_000685965.1 Arthrobacter sp. UNC362MFTsu5.1
TCAGCATTCGACGACGTTGACGGCGAGGCCGCCCATCGCGGTTTCCTTGTATTTGGAGGACATGTCCCTGCCGGTCTCGCGCATGGTCACGATCACCTCGTCCAGGGACACCCGGTGCGTCCCGTCACCCCAGAGCGCCATCTTCGCGGCGTTGATCGCCTTCGCGGCCGCGATCGCGTTCCGCTCAATACACGGAATCTGCACCAAACCGCCGATCGGATCACACGTCAGCCCCAGATTGTGCTCCATCGCGATCTCCGCCGCGTTCTCCACCTGCTGGGGTGTCCCGCCCATCACCTCCGCCAGACCGGCAGCGGCCATCGAAGACGCCGAACCGACCTCACCCTGGCAGCCCACCTCGGCGCCGGAGATCGAGGCCTGCTCCTTGTACAGCACCCCGACGGCGGCCGCGGTCAGCAGGAACTTCACCACCACATCATCCCGGTCCGCCTGCGTGGCCTTGTCCATGCCCGGCGCGAAATGCAGCGCGTAATACAGCACCGCGGGGATGATGCCGGCGGCACCGTTCGTCGGGGCGGTGACCACCCGGCCGCCGGAAGCGTTCTCCTCGTTCACCGCCAGCGCGATCAGGTTCACCCATTCCTGCCAGTACTTCGGATCCCGGTACTCCGGATCCTGCCGGCCCGCATCCTGGTCCCGGGTCTCCTTCAGCAAACGCTCATGCCAGTCCGGAGCCCGGCGCCGGACCTTCAGCCCGCCGGGCAGCAGGCCTTCACGCTTCAGGGACACCGCCACGCACTCCTCCATCACGGAGTAAATGTGCAGCAGCCCCGCCCGGATCTCCTCCTCGGACCGGGACGCCCGCTCGTTCACGAACATGATCTCCCCGATGGACAAACCCTTGGACTGGCACCGGCCCAGCAACTCCGCCGCCGTACGGAACGGCAACGGCAGCTCCTTCTTCGACTCCTCCAGCTCCTGCTGCGCCGCGTCCTCCTCACCCTCACGGACAATAAACCCGCCGCCCACCGAGAAAAACGTCGCCGCATGCAGCACCTCACCGGCGCCATCCGTGACCGTAAACGTCATCCCGTTCGTATGCCGCGGCAGGACCGTCAACGGCCGCAACACCATATCCTTCACCCCATACTCCAGGGCCACCCCGCCACCATCAACAGCACCGGCCAGCTGCAGCTTCCCGGACTCCGCGATCGCCGCCAGCCGCTCCTCCACCTCCGCCGGCAGGATCTTCTCCGGATGGAAACCCTCCAACCCCAGCAGGATCGCCGTCATCGTCCCATGACCGTGCCCGGTCGCGGCGAGCGAGCCATACAAATCCACCCGCAACCCCGCCACCCTCGCCAGGTCACCGGAGGACCGAAGCTCCTCGGCGAACACCGCCGCAGCACGCATCGGACCCACCGTATGCGAACTCGACGGCCCAATCCCGATGGAAAAAAGATCAAACACACCAACAGCCATGGCCGGGGTTCCCTAGTTGCTCACGCGGGGAAGGGGAGCACGGCGGCGCGCGCCAGCACGGCGGCCTGGAAACGTGGATGGGGACGGGTGTATCTGCACGAGGAACTCCATAATTCAGGTGGCACAGGGTGCCACGATGATTCGGGTTCCTCCCCGCTCTGTATCTGACCTGAGAGTTTCCGCGGACCCTGCTGTTACAGCGTGCCGCTTGCACCGTCGGTGAGCCCGGAGACCGGACTACTTTCCAGAGTTGCCTCGCCGCGGCGGTACGTGGGCCTGAGAGATTCCTGGGGAGGATTTGCTCCTACGGCGCCTGCTGAACGTACCGGCAGGACTCTCCCGCCGCAGATCAAAAGCATGTGTCACTTGTCGGTGACACGGCTCACACTTTACTCCGTTGCCGGGACGGCATGCAACAGAGTCACTTCACACGGGTCACACTTCCCGCGCCGGCCGCTCCGGAATCCCGTCCCGGTACATCACGGTGCTGCGTTTGAAGATCTCGGCATAGACCGAGGACCGGACGGACGTCACCGTCTCCAGCTGCCGGAGATCGTCGAGCAGCAGCCGCAGTTCGTCCAGGCTTGGCAGGGCCACCTGGGCCAGCACGTCTTCACCTGAGGCGGCGGCCCAGCGGGTCACCGGAAGGCCGGCCAGGTATTTCGCCGGCGCCTCCGCCGCGTTGCCGGAACGGGTCAGGGTGATCAGGGACTCCACGGGGAATCCGAGTATTGCCGGATCCACCACTGCCCTGATGAACAGGGCACCGGAGTTGGTCATGGCTTCAAGGCGGCGGCTGACGGTTGCTTTGGAGACCGACAATTCGGAGGCCAGCTCATCCACGGTGGCCCGCCCGTTGCGTTGGAGGAGCCCGGCCAGGGCCCTGTTCGTTTCATCAAGCGCCTCACCGGGCTGGCCGGTGCGGATTCCGGCCAGCCGGCCGTCCTCGTCGCGGTGGAGCGCGGCGTACTGTTTCTTGTCCAGTACCTCCGGGGTCCAGCCGCTGGGGGTGCGGAAATACTCCAGCAGGGGTGTCATGGCAAAGGACTGCACACCGTCCACCCCGGACAGGCGCCGGTAGAGAAGCCCGCCCAGTTCATCCGGGGAAAGAAAGAGCTCCGCCACGGCCTCGTTCGTGCCGGACAGTGCGGTGACCCAGGATGACTCTTCCTGCTCCGCAAGCCATGTGCAGACACCGCGCAGGTTGCGTGGGGCCGCCGTCACGCGCAGCAGGAAGGCCGACCGCGAACTGACCGACGACGGGTTGATGAAGGAGTTGGTGCGCACCAGACCGGATTCGAGCAGCTTGTTGCCGCGGCGTGCCACGGTGCGTTCCTGCTGCCCCAGGACATCGGCGATCAGGCGCCAGGGAGCGCGCCCGTTCCGAACCAGCGCGGCCACGATCTGCCGGTCCAGGGCGTCAAGCTGCTCCACGTCCCGGCTCCTCTCATTGCGGCTGGGAAAGTACGACGCCGGACGGCTGCTTCCGCGGAACGGAACCGGGGCGGCGGACCCGCCGCCGCCCCGCTCATGTCAGTTCCGGCCCAGATAGGCTAGCACTCCGGAGAGCGCTGCACCTGTTCCCCCGACGACGGCGGCACGGGCGTCCGGCGCGAACTGCGGCGAGTGGTTCCCGGCGGGTGCCGCGCCGTCCTCGAAGAGCTCCGGATCGAAGGCGCCAAAGGCCCAGAACACGCCAGGCACGCCGATGGCGTCGCTGAGCCATCCGGCGTCCTCCGACCCCATGCCGAGCGGTGCGTCGATCAGCGCATCGGCGCCGAAGTCAGCCGTGAACGCCGCAGTCACGCGGTCGGCGGAGGCGGGATCGTTGTAGCAGCGGGGGAAGCTGTTCAGTTCCACGATGGTGGGTTCCGGCGCCGCCGAGGCCTCGGCTTCGGCTGAGATGATCCGGCGGATGGCGGCAAGCACGGTGGCGCGTGTGTCCTCGTCGGGCGTCCGGACGTTGACCGAGAACTCGGCGGAGTCCGGAATGATGTTCTCCTTCAGGCCCGCATGGAAAGTTCCCACGGTGACGACCGCCGGCGTCGAGGGTTCCAGCTCGCGGGAGACGATGGTCTGCAGGCGAAGGACCATGGCGGCGGCGGCCACGATCGGGTCGATCGACTTTTCGGGCTGCGAGCCGTGGGCCTGCTTGCCGTGGACGGTGATCTTCCACGAATCGGCCAGGCTGGCCATGTGCCCGCCCCGGATCATGAGTTTGCCCTGGCTGACCGGCATGACGTGCTGGGCCAGCACCACGTCTGGTTTGGGGGCCCGGTCCCACAGGCCGTCGTCGATCATCGCCTTGGCACCGTACGCCGTCTCTTCGCCGGGCTGGAAAATGAGCACCAGGGTTCCGGCCCACAGCTCGCTGCGGTCCGTGAGGAGCGAGGCCAGCGCCAGCGCGGCGGCAATGTGCGTGTCGTGGCCGCAGCCGTGCATCACCGGAGCGGTGGTCCCGTCCGGCAGGGTGCCGGTGGCCTCGCTGGCATAGTCAAGGCCCGTCTGTTCTGGGATGGGCAGGCCGTCGGTGTCGGCGCGGAAGCCGATGACCGGACCGTCGCCGTTCTTCAGGATGCCAACCACGCCGGTCCCGCCGCAGCGGAAGGATTCGATGCCCAGGCCGGCAAGGTGCTGTTCGATGTACTCCGCGGTCTTGAATTCCTGTGCCGAGAGTTCCGGGTGGGCATGCAGGTGCTTGTAGACGCCGACGTATTGCTCCACGAAGTCCTCGGGAACTTCGACGGCGGGGGTCAGGCGTACGCCTGTGGTGGTGGTGCTCATTGCTGGCTGCCCTTTCAGTGGGTGGGTTCGGAAATGCGGGTGGCCTGGACGTTTTCGCCGGCGGCCGGTTCCATCGGAGCCTGCGGGGCTCTGGAGCGCGCAAACCAGGAGGCTGCGATGGTGATGAGGACAGCCAGCGCGGTGGCAAAGTACGTCAGGCCCGGAGCCAGCGGCACCACCACGAACACGATGGCGGCGGCCACAATGACGGCCACAATCGTGGTGCGGCGGCTCTTCATTGCCATGACGCTCTGCAGGACCACGGCGCCGAATATTGCGGGCAGGATGTAGCTGCGTGCCGTAGCGATCAGGGGCGCGGGGAGCATTCCCACGAGCCAGGTGCCCAGCACGCCCACAAAGAAAATGAGTGTGGTGATGTGGACCAGCACCGCGCCGATGATGGCGCTGCCGGCGATGAGTTCAGCCCGGCGGGTGCCCGGCTTCTCCCCCAGGTTGGCCTGAGCCACGATGGCCGCCGGCAGCAGTTTGTTCGCAATATTGCCGATCAGGAAGGCCTGGTACATGGCTGAGCGCCCCAGGATGGGGAAATAGGACACCGGCTCGATCACGGCGATGATGCCGAACGTGGCCAGGACGGCCCCGACGGCGGTGACCAGTTCCAGGGGTGTCACGCCCATGCCCGCGCCAAAGGCGGCGTACAGGGCCGCGGCCAGGGAAATCGGCAGCCCGAGCCCCAGGGTGATGGGACCCCAGACTGACGTGGTGCGGTCGAAGGCCGAAAACCGTGCGGATGTTTCAGGGGAAGTCGTGGTGGACATCAGATTGGCTCCTGTCGGGGGTTTCAGGCGGCTGCGGTCATGACGAAAGCGGCGGTGAGTGCCACGATGATGGACATTCCCAGTCCCCATTCGCGAAGCCACGGAAGCCGGAGCCTATGGGCAAGCAGGAGGCACACGCCCATTGCTGCCGCGGAGGCGAGCATGGTGACGAGGTGGACGGGAGACTTGAGCACCTCCTGGAAGGCGAGGGTGAAAAACGCGCCCAGCAGCGCCGCCGTCGGGACAATGGCCATCACTGCGGGGTTAACCTTGCGGAGCTTGGCGTCGCCTTTGCTGAGGATGGGCGTCAGGATCAGCGCCGTCAGCATCCAGGCGAGGCCGCCGATGGTCATGGCTGCGAAGGCGAGGGCGAAGATCTTCTGCGTGTACGTGGGTCCGCCCAGCTGTGCGCCCTGGGTGCCGGCCGAAATGCCGGCTGCTGCAACGTCGAAGGCAGCCGAGCCCACGAGGCCGATGCGTGTCAGGACCGCGGGGGTTCCGAACAGCGGGAGGAGGGAGATGGCGATGAGGGCAACGGCAAGTGAGGGGCCAATAGCCGCTACGGCACCGGAGCGGACTGAGCTGTTGACCTGCCCCGGCGTGAGCTCGGCGGCCGGTGCCGCTTTCCGGATGGCCTTGAAGTAGATCACCGATTGGAGGATGACGACGGCGAAAACGCCTACCGCGGACGCCCATAAGACGGGGTGGTGGATCAAAGGGGTGATGTCTGTGGAACCGGGATCGACAGCTGCGACAACCACGTTTACTCCTCTGGAAACTGAGGGGACACTCCTTGTTTGAGTGTCCGAAATTAATACTTCATGAACTCCTTGTGCCTGTTTGTTTCATTCTTACAGCACGAGTTGTCGATAAGTACACAGTTTTCAGATTTCCGACAGATCACGAAAGTGAAGCGCCGGTGTAAATTATCCGGCCCCGGGCGAAGGCTAGAGAAGCACGGCTGCGAACATTGCCGTTCCGCCGGCGCCGAAGATGGCGAGCATGAGGCCCACCCAGAGGCTGCCCCGGGAGATGACAAAGACGGGCCGCGTCGATTCAGCCGGGTTCGCCGGGTTGTAGAGCACCGGGATGTGCGTGCCGATGATTTCCTGGTCCGGGCCGTAGATGTCTGACTGGCCAAGCCACCTCAGGCCATGGGAATCCTGGAACTCGTAGGACGGGGCAAAGCGGTTCCGGCCGTTGCTCGCAGGGCCGTCCACGCCGCGCAGGTTCCCGGTCACCAGGGCCTGCGCGGGCACCCAGCCGCGAAGGGCAGACCGCCGCCGGAATGAGCCGGCCAGGGAAACCCCCATGACTATCAGGCCCGCCACCAGAAACAGCGCGGGCACCGCCAGGAACAGCGCCACTATGGAGTTCATGCTCAGCCCACCGGGAGGACGCTGATGAAGAGGAACGCTCCAGCGGCAATCGCGGCGAAGAACGGGATCATGCAGCCCATCGCCGTGCGGTCCTGGGATGACACCTGGAACGACTGATTGGGGTTGATGGGGTTGTACATCACTTCCACCCACGAGCCCGGATCCGGCTGGCTGGCGTATGAGACCTCGGATTCGCCGGCAAACAGGGTCCCGCGGGGATCCGCAAACTGGTAGGTGGGGTAGTAGCGCCGGCTGCGGCTCCCGCCGCCTCCCCCGTTGGTCCAGCCGGCCACGCTTCCGGTGACGACGGCCTGGACCCTCGGCCAGCCGGCCGTGAGTTGTTCGCGGCGTCTGGTCTTCCGCAAAACGCGGACAATCGAAAAAATCACGCCGGCAACAAACAGCGCCCAAATGATGTACAGCGCGATCTTCACGTGTCCCCCCAGGTTCCAGTCACCAAGAAGTATGCCATCGCCCGGCGGCGGCCTGTCAGTCAGGCGGCCGCCGGGCGATGGCATACGCGCAGTGCCGGCTTAGATCAGCCCTGGGCTACTGGGAGGTGAGGTGAAGCGCCTCTGCCTGTGACGCAGTCAAAGCTGCGTCGGCGTCCCGCAGGACCTTGGCTGCCACCTGGAGGCCTTCGATCCGGCCCAGGGAGGTGTCCTCGTGCTCGATGTTGACCAGCATGTTGGGGTCCACCTCGTACAGTGCGCGCAGGAACTCGGTCCAGTACGCGGTGTCGTGCCCGCGGCCGAGTGCCACGAAGTCCCAGGCGGAGTTCTTGGGCCATTCGTTGGCCCACTCGTCGCCGCCCAGGTTGGTGCGGTTCTCCTCCGGCGAGAGCCGGCGGAAGCTGTTGTCCAGGACGCCGTAGAGCGCGGCGTTTGCAGTGTTGACGCGAACGTCCTTCGCCGCGGCCTGGAAGACCAGCGGACCAAGTTCGCGGACCACGGCGACCGGATCCATCTGCTGCCAGAACAGGTGCGAGGCGTCCAGTTCGACGCCGACGTGGGTGGCCCCGGTGAGTTCGATGAGCTTGTGGACGTCGGCGGTGTTGAACACGATGTTTTGCGGGTGGAGTTCAAGGGCCACCTTCACTCCGTGGTCGGCGGCGAGGCGGTCGGTTTCCTTCCAGAAGTCGGCCGCGATGCCCCACTGGTAGTCGAGGACGTCCAGGGCGGCCGAGTTCCAGGCGTTGACCACCCAGTTGACCGTGGTGGCTCCCGGTTCGCCGCCGGGCAGGCCGGACATGGTCACCACGCGGTCCTGTCCCAGCCGGCGGGCCAGCTGGATGGAGCGGCGGATGTCCTCGGCGTGCTTCTCTCCGATTTCCCGTTTGGGGTGCAGCGGGTTGCCGTTGCAGTTCAGTCCGGCAATCGAGACGCCGGTCCCCTCGAAGATCGCCAGGTAGTCGTCGCGGGCCGCGTCGCTTTCCAGGATCTGGTCCATGGTGGGAACGTGGACGGCCGGCAGGAATCCGCCCGTGTTGATCTCGATGCCGGTCAGGCCGAGGTCGGCGATGACCTTCAGGGCCTCGGGAAGCGGGCGGTCGTGCAGGATTGCGTTGTAGACGCCGAGTTTCATAGCGTGACCTTCTTGCCGTTGTTAAGCGCGGATTCGGCGACGGCGCCGAGCAGTTCCATGTTGCGGACGCCCTCATCGAAAGTGGCGCAGCGGGGCAGCGATTCGGCTTCACTGAGGCCGGCCACCTCTTCGAGGAACGCGCGGGCCTGGTAGCCGAACGCGTCGTTCTGGCCGAAGCCGACTTCGGGCGCGTCCATGGCGAGGCCGCCTGCGATGTAGGGGTGGCCGGGGCCGAGGATCACCTGGCGGTAGCCGTTCTCGTTGCCCGATCCGTCGTTGAGGAACAGCTGGATTTCGGCGGGCCGGCGCTGGTCGAACTTGGCAGCGCCGTTCTCGCAGAACACTTCGAAGTTGAGGCTGTTGGCGTGCCCGGCGGCCACGCGGGAGACCTCGAAGCTGCCTGCACCGTTTTCGAACTCCGCGGAGAATGCGGCGTAGTCGTCGTTCTCCACCGCTTCGAAGGTATCGCTGACTGCAACGTGGTCATGCCCCATGACGGCCGCCAGGGGCAGGGGACGCTTGTCGATCACGGTGCTGAGCCGGCCGCCGCTGATGGACTTGATGTCGCCGCAGAGGAACTCCGAGACGTACGCAAGGTGGCTGCCGACGTCGGCCAGCGCACCGGAGCCGGGGCCGCCCTTGTAGCGCCAGCTCATCGGCGCCGAGGGGCTGAAGCCGTAGTCGGTCCAGTAGCGGCCGCTGAAGTGCAACACCTTGCCCAGGACGCCGGTGCGGATGAGGTCCCGGATGTAGGCGATGCCGGGAGTGCGGCGGAAAGTGAAGCCAATGCGGGCAATCGAACTCGCGTTGCGGGCGGCATCGGCCATGGCGCGTGCGTCTTCCAGCGAGTCGCTCAGCGGCTTTTCACACAGTACGTGCTTTCCGGCGGCGAGCAGGCCTTCCACCACTTCGCGGTGGAGGGAGTTGGCGATTACCACGCTGACGACGTCGATGTCATCGGCTTCAGCGATGGCCTGCCATGAGGTGTCGTTGCGCTCGTAGCCAAAGCGGCGGGCGGCCAGCGAGCCGAATTCGGCGTTGACGTCGCCGATCGAGACGAGCCGGACCTGGGGAAGGACGGGGCTATACAACGTGGATGCGGTCCGGTAGGCAGCAGCGTGGGCCTTGCCGGCCATCCCTGCGCCGATGACGGCTACGCCGAGGCTTTCAGCCATGATTTCTCCTTTGAAATGTGGCCAGGCGGATCGCCTGTCCGGGAAAATTGTAGCGCTACAAAAATGTCCGCTGGAAAAAGCGTAGCTTTGTCTATATGTCCTGTCAATGCTCGTGCGGCTATCCTCGATAACGAGACACGAAAGGCCCTGCCATGACGCTGAACACCCCTCGGACCCGCCGCCCCACGATCTACGACGTCGCCAAGAGCGCCGGCGTCTCGCCGTCGCTGGTGTCCCTGGTCCTGCAGAATCCTTCACGGGTCAGTGACAAACGCCGGGAGGCCGTACTGGCAGCGATTGCGCAGCTCGGGTACCGGCCCAGCCGCGCCGCCACGGCCCTCGCGAGCAGCCAGACAAAGAGCATCGGGCTGGTGATCGACGACTTCCGGAACCCCTGGTTCGTCGATCTGCTGCGCGGCATGGAATCCGCGCTCTCGGTGCACGGCTACCAGGTCACGGTGGCGGACTCACGGCCCGGGCAGAACCGGATCAAGGAGGCGACCGACGGCCTGCTGGCCCTGCACGTTGCGGGCCTCGTGATCGCCGCGGAACCCAGCGAGTCAATGCTCTCCGGCACCTGGGTTCCCACGGTGGTCGCGGGCTGGCGGAAAGGCGTCCCGGACGGCGCCGACCTCATCACGAACGACGACGACGGCGGCGGCCGCCTGGCAGCGAGCCATCTGCTGGAGCTCGGCCATACCCGGATCGGCCACCTGTCCGGCTCGGACGGGGCGGCGGCGCACCGGCGCGAGGGCTACCGCAGCCAGATGGTGGCTGCCGGCCTTGGGGTTCGGATCGCCGGGGAATCCGGTGGAACGTCTGAGGAGGACGGCTACGCGGCGGCCTGCTGGCTGCTGGACCACCACCCCGACACCACGGCCATTTTCGCGGCCAACGACACCATGGCACTGGGCGCGCTGGCAGCGGCGAAAACGAGGGGCCTTTCCGTGCCGGAAGACCTGTCGGTGATCGGTTACGACAACTCGCCGCTGGCGAAATCGCGGTACCTGGACATCACCACCGTGGACAACCGCAGCGACGTGGTCGGAGCTGACTCGGCACGCACGCTGCTGGCAAGGATCCAGGATCCGGCGCTGGAACCCGAGCGCAAGCTGATCGAACCCGTCCTGGTGGTCCGCGGCACCACCGCCCGTATTTCCGGCTGACAACCACGGCGCCGGAACCTGCGCCCGGCACCCCTTGTTAGGCTGGACCCATGAAATCCCGCCTCGCCGCCCTGTCCGTTGCCGCCCTCATCGTTGCACTGACCGGCTGCGGCCAGGTCCAGGAGGCAGCCGAAAAGGCCGTGAACGACGGCGCCTCCCAGGTCGCCACTGCCGCGGCGGAGCAGGTCAAGGGCCAGGTGTGCGCCCTCGTGGAAGACGGCCTGGTTTCCGTCAAGGACAAGGAACTCCTGGGCGGCCTCGTGGCCGGCGCCGAGACGGCGGGTGTGCCGTCCGAGATCACCACGCCGCTGCGTCAGATTGCGGCATCGGGCGATCAGGTTCCGGCGGAATCCGTCACAGCCCTCAAGGATGCCTGCACCGCCTAAGCCTCGGCAGCAGGTGCGTGTCACTGCAGGGTCTGGACCTCCACCGTTTCAATGATCCGGGTGGACGGTTCACCGACCAGCGCAGGAGCAGTCACCCCTGTCTTCCAGGTGTCGGTCTGCAGCCGGGCCAGGAAGTCCACCGCCGCCTCCTGGGTATCGAAGTCCAACTCCAGCATCACGTAGTCCTCCTGGTCGAGCGGACGCGAAATCCGGTAGGACCGCACCCCCGACGCCAAGCGGTCCAGCGGGTCACTGTCGAAGGCCTTCCGCCACATGGCGAAGTCCCGGACCTGGTGTTCAATCTGCAGGGTGATCATGAAGGCTGCTCCCGTCGAAGGTTCCACACGCCCAACCATAGGCCCGGAATGCCGGTTCAAAACAGAGTGGCGGACCGAAAGGCACTACGGGTTGCTGGTTCAGGCCTTGCCCGTCAGCGCTTGCCCTTCTTGCGGGATCCCTTGCCGCGTCCCTTGTCCGGATTGGGCGCGTAACGCTGGGCCACTTTGGGCTTCTTGACGCCGCTCCCCCGCCGGTCCGGCTTCGGTTCCTTTTTGGGCGGCTCCACCTTCGCGGAGGGCTGGCGTGAGCTCTGGGCGGTCCGGCCCCGGACAATGCCGATGAACTCCTCGATCACTTCATCCGTGGGCTTGTCCACAGCGTCGGCCGCTGCCTCGCGCGTGGTCGCCCGCCCGGACTCGTTGAGCCAGGCCAGCGCAATCTGGGTGGTGGGTGCGCCGGTGAGTTTCCGCGCCACCGTGTCCTTGACGTTGAGGTGGCGGGCGACGGACATCGGCAGGATGGCAAGCCCCGCACCGGATGCCACCACCTGCAGGGCCGCCTCCGGGCCGCCGAGCTCCGCAACGTCCAGGAATGATTCCGCGTCAAGGTCCGCCAGCGCCACTTCTTCGAAGACCGAAATTTCATGCCCCTTGGGAGCAACCACCACCGGCTGCTCCTCGTAGAGGGGGATCACGTTCAGGCCTTCGCGTTCCACCGGGAGCCGGACGAAGCTGAGGTCCGCGGAACCGTCACGCAGGACCGAAAGCTGTGTGCCGTCGTCGGACATGAAGGAGTGCAGCGGAACGTCCGGCATCCGCTCTTCCCACCGCCGGATCCACTTCCCCGGCGTCACGCCGGCAACGTAGGCGAAGCGGAGCTCCCCCACGGCAGCTTCGGCCGGGATCGCGGCGGTTTCGTCGGGGGTCTGGGGTGCTTCTTCTGCTGCGGACACATGTTCACAGTACCGCCCGGCCCGGCGCATGGCGGGTGTCAGTGTCCAGTACCGGTGCCCACTCAGCCCCGGGCCGGATACCCTTGAAGCATGACCTCTGCAAACTCCCAGTCCATGAAGCCGGCCACCGTTGCCAAGAAGCTTGGCATCTACCTGCCCGCAACACCCCAGGAGTTCCAGGATTCGGTTATCACCCGCGCCGATTTCGCCGAGCTCCAGGCCAACCCGCCGGAGTGGCTGGCCGAACTCCGCCGCAACGGCCCGCACCCCCGCCCGGTGGTGGCGCAGAAGCTGAACGTTTCCATCAGCGGCCTTGCCCGCGGCGGCGTCGAAGAAGCACTCACGACGGCGGAAATCACCGCGCTGCTGCAGGCTCCCCCGGCGTGGCTGGTCACCGAGCGCTCCACGCACGCCGCGGTCCGCGCCGAAGCCCAGCGCGTCAAGGACGAGGCCGCCAAGAAGGACGCCAAGAAAGCCCGCGCCAAGGCGGAGTAGGCCCCCTGTCCGCGCTGCGGAATTTGGCGACGCCGCGGAAATCCTAGGCTTGTCCGCGCATCCGCGCCGTGACGGGCAGGATCTGCGAACAAGCTTCTGACGCGTGGCTGTTCAGCGGACGGGGCGAAGGTCGTCCGGGTCCTCGCGGTGGAACATGCGCCGCGGTGCGACGCCTTCGAACAGCACCCAAACGGTGGAGGCGTCGTCGGTCATGGAGTCAACAATGCCCGACGCCGTGACCCGGTTGCCCCGTACAACCGCCACCTTGTCTCCGGGACGCAGCTCCGACCAGTCGGTTTCCGGCCGTGCGGACGCGGCTGGCACGTCGTCGGCCTGGTGTCCGCGCGGAACCTGCGGCCCCGCGCCGAACAGCCAGGCCGCGACGTCACTTCGCAGCACAAGGTGGGGACCGCCCGTTGCGCTCACGCTTCCCGTGGGCACGTAGTAGCCACGGCCCGCGCCTGCCCCGCCGGCCGCCCTGTCCAGGGCGTCAACTAGGCGCCTGGTGAGGTGCCCCTGCGGACCAATCTCCCGGAGCTCGTCGAGCTCTTCCGGAGTGAGCCGTCCCAGCACAGCAGCAATGTCGGCCATGGTGGATCCCTTCTAGCGAATGGTGCCTGAAGGACCACGCTAGAACCCCGCCATTAACGGCGCATGAAATCCGGACGGCGAACAACGAACAAGTTTCCGCGGGGGACAATCCGGACCGCCACCTCGTTGAACCAGTGACGCTGCGCGCTATACAGTCCGCACCCAACGAAATGAGCCACCCTGCTGATTGTCCTCACCGGAATTGACGGCGCCGGAAAGACCACCGCTGCACGCGCAGCCGTTGACGCCGCACGCCTGGCAGGCGGCGGTGCCCTGCTGCTGCGCAATCACGCCGGCCGCCGCAACATGACGCAGTGGTCGGAACGCTCCGGAATTCCCCTAAATCCCCGCCTCGCTGACGCACTGGAGACGGTCATCCGGACAGTCAACGTGCTGGTGTCTCACGCCCGGGCCCGCAGGTTTTCCGGCCTGGTGGTCATGGACCGCCACCTCTACTGCCAGCTTGCCCTGCGCAGCGTCCGGGGGATCCGGCCCGGCCGGTTCCTCCCCTGGCTGCTGCGGCACCTCCCGGCGCCGGACCTGGTGATCCACTTCGACGTCGCTCCGGAGCGGGCGCTGGAGCGCATCCTCCGGCGGGGGACGGACAGCGAAACACTGGAGGAACTGACCGCGCTGAGTGAGGGCTACCGCGGCCTTCCGGACTTTGCCCGGTTCGCCCTGATCGACGCCGGCGCCACCCAGGACGAGGTCCTTGCCGCGCTCACCGACGCGATCCACGGCGCAGCCGGCGGTACGGCCGTCAATCCGTTCGGCAGGACCGGACAAACCGGCGGGGCCGGGCGGATCAGCGAGAAACAATCGACGTCACTGCGCTGACGAACGGAGGGACGGCCGCCACGGCTGCAACGCCGAGAACGCCGCGCACCGCCCAGTCAACGGCCACTCCGCGGCGGCCGGTCCCGGGCAGCCTGGCCACCCGCGCCTCGCGGCCCGCACGCAGCCGCCGGGCCCGGAGAACTGCAGCGGCCTGCGCCCACACCAGCACCCCGAGTGCACCGGCGCCCAGCAACACGCCCGCAGGGACGAACAGCACGGCCGCCAGCAGCGGCAGGTAGTACTTCCAGTTCTGTCCGGAAGGAAGCGGAAGGCGTTGACTGAAGGCGCCCGCCACGGCCGCCACCACGGCACCGTGCAGGATGGCCATCACGGAGAAAAGCACCACGGACAGCCAGCCCGGACCCACAATGGCAAAGTCGATGTTGTCCGCACGGAACGGTTCCACGGAGGCACCGAAGACGAGGAGAAGCAACACGCCCAGCACCGGCCCTGCCCACCGGCCGGCAGGAAGCCACCGGTGTATGAGCACGTAAACGATGGCTGCGGCGAAGCCGGCCGGAAGTCCCGCGAAGAACAGCAGGGCAATGCTGCCCTCAACGGTGGGAAAGCCCACATTGGCCTGGGCCTCGGTCAGGCGGCCCTGGGCTGACGCGGGCGAGGTGACGGCCAGCACGCGCATCACCAACCTGCCGCCGGCCCACCCGACCAGCAGCCCTGAGGCGACCCCGGCCACCGTGGCCACGTTGGCCCACCACAAGTACTTGCGCAGCGCGGAGACCTGGGCCCCGACCACAACATCCCGAGCGGACGCCGGCGAAGGCACCGGAAGATCCGCGGTTGAAGCCGGCGCCCCCAGCGTGCGCCCTCCCCAGGCAATGACCATGGCCGCACCAACAAGGAGCAACAGCGTACAAACAACCACGATTGCCAGCGCCACGGGTCATCACCACCAACGTAAGGGTGGATTCATTGTGCTCCGGCCGCGGGCTGTTGGATAGGGGTGGCCGGTGATACGGACCAGGGCCTCCGGCCGAACGGGCCGCACGTAGAATCGGGTCCTAGATCATGAGGACACGGGAGACGCATGAGCACCAGGCAAGTGGGAATCAAGGACGTGGCAGCCGCCGCGGGAGTCTCCATCGCCACCGTCTCCCAGGTCCTCAACAATGTCGCCTACGCCAGGGTGGGGGCCGAAACCCGGGACCGGGTCCATCAGGCCGCCCGCCGGCTCGGGTACGGTCCAAACCGGCTGGCCCAAGCCTTGCGCACCCGCCGTTCGGACGTCATCGGAGTTATTTGTGAAGATATGGCCACGGCCCCGAACTCCGGCCTCGTCATTTTGGGTTCGGTGGAGGCGGCCAAGGTCCGCGGCTACACCATCATGATCATCAACGCCCCGGGCACCGGTCCGGATGGCTCCGGCGATGCCGGCGTGGCCACATTGATGGACCGCCAGGTGGACGGGATACTTTACGCCGCCAAAGGCCGCCGTCGGCTCCGCGTCCCGGCCGGCCTCGTTGGGCTTCCGGCGGTGCTCGTGGACGCCGAAGATATGGGGCACTCCGTCTCGTCGGTCATCCCGGACGAGGAAGACGGGGCCCGAACAGCGGTCCAGACTCTCATCGACGCCGGCCACACCAGGATCGGCATGATCACCAGCACCGACGACGTCCCGGAGGCACATTCCCGCCTGCTGGCCTTCAAGGACACGCTGGTGGATGCCGGCCTGGAATTCCGCGCCGAACTGGTCCAGTCTGAGCCCTCCACGGACGCGGCCGGCGGCTATCGCGCCGCCCTCCGCCTGATGCAGCGGGACCGTCGGCCCACAGCGGTGTTCTGCTTCAACGACCTCATGGCCATGGGCCTTTACCGGGCCGCCGCCGAACTGGGTTTCAGCATTCCAGACGAGCTCTCGGTGGTCGGCTTCGACAACCAGGAGCTCATCGCCGGGAACCTCCATCCGGCCCTCACCACAGTGTCGCTGCCGCACTACGAAATGGGCGCCCGGGCCGTGGAAATACTCATCGACGCCATTGAAGGCAACACCGGCCCGGGGCCGCTAACGGCCCTTCCCGCAGTCCTGCCATGCACCCTGGTTGCGCGAGACTCCGTTGCGCCGCCTTCAGGTCAGGCAGTCACTCCTTGGGCATGATGATCCACAGCGCGATGTAAACCAATTCGCCCACGCCGAACAGGCCGAACAGCACAAAGCCAATGCGGACGAGGGCTGTTGACACACCGAACCTGGCTGCGAGCCCGGCGCAGACGCCGGCGATCATTTTGCCATTCCTGGGCCGAACCAATGCTGCTGTCATGCGGCCACAGTACCAGCCGGGGCAGTGGCCGAGTCCAGAGTCCTTTAGCCCCTAGTCCTGGTGCAGCTGGACGAAGTTCCCGCAGCCGTCGTCCAGCACCACCGAGGTCCCGGTAGGGCCTTCCGCCGGCTCGTCCTGGAAGATGACGCCGAGGGCTGCCAGCCGCTTATATTCGGCCCGCACGTCCGGAACGCCGAACACGATCGCCGGCATCCCGGCGTCGTGCAGGGCGTTCATGTAGTTCGCGCCGATGGGGTTGTCGCTGGGCTCCAGCAGGAGTCCCACGGACCCGGAACTTCCTCCGGCGGAACCTGGATCCTTCACGATGTACAGGTTGTATTCGGGCATCGCCATGAGCGTTTCGAAACCCAGGGTCTCCGTGTAGAACTGGTGGGCCGAGGCCGGATCCTTGACGTGGATGCTGCACATTTTTAGTCGCATGGAGCCTAGGCTACCGGTGCCCCGCCTGCCCCGGAACGGGGCCGGCCGGCAACGCCGGACGCGCCGCCCGTCAGGAAGTCCTGCCCATTGACGGCCGGCCCTGCCGGGACTCCAATGGAAGTAGCGGAGCCAGCCAGCCCGGACAGGTTCCGTTGGAGGTGGAACGGTGTCTGTCATAACGGAGTCGGTCCCCATGGGACCCCTGCAACTGGCGGTCTGCGCCGCCGTCGTGGTCTGCGGCGTTGCGGGCGCAGTATTTTCGGCGCGTTATCACGCAAGGCGTGACGCCGGACAGCTGACGGACGCCGTCTTCTGGGACGGTTTCGCCGGGCTGGTGATCGTGTTCCCGGCCATCCTGATTCCTTCGCTCGCCTCGCCGTGGCTGGGCTTCGCCGTAGGTTCGCTCGCCGCCGCCACAGCTGCGGCCGCCTATGTGTGGAGTCCCCGTGTCATGGCCTGGCGGGACGCCCGGGTCCACACCGGAACCGCCCGGGCGGAGATCGAAGCGGCAGCGGCTCGGCACCGGACAGTGCTGATCCGGTGGCAGCGCTACGAGCTTGATCCCGCGTGCTGCATCGACTACCCGGACATGACCGATGTGCGCCGTCCGGAAACGGCGGCCCTGATCAAGGCCATGAGGGAGGCCGAACGGCTCCGGGCGGCCGAGGCAGCCGGCTACCTTCCCGCCGTCGACCGGCTGGAACATGCCCTGGGCCGGGCGGAAGCCGCCGCGGGCGTGCCCTCCAGGTAAAGCCCGGCCAGCGGACGTTAACTGGTGTGTCGGGAGCATTGGAAAGGCCGGAACCGGCGGCGGTAGCATCCCATAATGGAGCCTTTAGTCACGGACACACGAGACCAGCACGGCAGGTTGCGATCGGACCGGGGAGTCTGGCGGCAGGCAACAACCCTCGCAGCGGCGGGCGAACTCACCGCGAGATGGCTTGAATCCCACAGCGAATTCCAGCCGGGAACGTTTGCGCCCAGCTTCGATGAGGAGACCCGGCCCATCGCCGCCGAACTCGCGGAGATCAACCGGAACGGCCTCTTCACCAAAGAATCCCAGCCCGGCATGCGCGCCGACGCCGGCCACGCGCAAAGACAATACGTGACCGGCTTTTGCAGCGCGGAGGCGGCCGCTGAACTCATGGCCCTGTCCACCAGGTCCGAGCTCATCACCGTTGGCCATGCCCCCGGTGAAGTGAGCGCCGCGGCCATCCCGGTAACGTTCGACGGCGATGCAGTGGTTACCGTCCTCGGGTCCAGTGAGAGCCCGGTGGACGAGGACCAGCTCCGCGACTGGTCCGACGAAACCAACGAAACGCTGGCCCTGCTTCTCGCCGACTCCTGGTACGTGGAAGTCCTGGATCCGGTGTGGGGCCGGAACGACGTCCTGCTGCCGGAGGTGCTGTCGGCCCTCCGGCAGGTGCCGTAGGCGGGTGCCGTAGGTCGGGCGGAGCCGCAGGGACTACAGGTCCACGGTCCCGCTTTCGCCGACGCTCATGCGGCTGTGCGTCACCTTGGATTTGACCCACTGAAGCACCGTGGCGGCCCTGCCGCCCGGACTGGTCCAATATTCCGCCGAGTCCGAGTCGACCCGCAGCAGCACCACCTCCGGCGTATCCGGTCCGTCCGGGAACCAGGCTTCAACCACCTGGTTCCACATGTCGTGGATTTTCTGCCGGTCGGTGACCACTTCCGCGGTGCCGGCCACGGAGACCCATTCGGTGTTCTTGCCGAAGGACACGTTCACGCGCGGGTCGGCGCGGACGTGCGCCACCTGGGAAGTTTCCGACGACGTGAAAAACCACATGTCGCCGTCGTCCTTGACTTCCTGGACGGCCAGCGGCCGGCTGACCAGCGCGCCTTCTTCGTTGAGGGTGGTCAGCATCCCGATGTGGGAACTGTTGATGATTTCCGTGACTTTGCTGATGCGCTCAGTGTCAGACATGCATTCACCTCGTTCGTATCGAACGGGGAAGTTCCCCGCCAGCCCAGCGTATTAGTAAGTTTGCTTACTTTCAACGATTGGCGGGGACTCGTCCGGACCCTTTGGCCACGGCCCTAAGCCGGGGCGCCCACCCTGGCGACGGCGGCAACCCGGGCGGCAGTCAGCTGGCCCATCCGGATGGCGCCGTCCACGTGCTGGTACCCCTCTGCCGCGAGGTCGGAGGAGCTCCAGTAGATGGGACCAACGGGCTGGTGCTGGTCCTTGCCATACCGGTGCAGGCCGCCGAGATCGTAGCTGGAGGCGTACGCCCCGCGGGTCCATTCCTCCGAGCCCCAGTCGGACTCGTAGTACACCTCGGGTTCCAGCGCCTGGTCCCCCAGGAAGGCTGCGATCGATTCCAGGATGGCGCGGCGGCGGTCTTCGGCACTGAGCTCGAAGACGGCGTCGGCCTTCTCGTCCGACACGAAACCCACCAGCGTGCCGCGGGAATCCCCATGGTTGGTGTTGTCGTACACCTCCTGCACCAGCGATCCGGCGCTGAAGCAGGTGCCGGACAGCCCCTCGCCGCGCCAGAACGGCGTCTTGTAGACGGCGTGCACCTTGATGACCAGGCCCAGCGACTGGTGCTGGTGCATCTGGTGCTGGCGGCGCGGCAGCGGCGGGTTGAAGGATACCCGCGAATACAGGTTCGGCGGCACCGCCATGATCACGTAGCGTGCATTGACCGTGGCCCGCTCCGACACCACGGTGACGCTCGGGCCGCCGTCGCGCTCTTCCGTCCAGTTAATGGTCCGCACCGGACTGTTAAGCACGACGTCGTCACCCAGTTCGCGCGCCTGCAGCAGCGACACCTGCTGCATGCCCCCTACAACCCGCTTATCCAGGATGAAGTCCTCATCCGTCAGGTGGCTGAAGGACCCCGCCGAGGCGGCCATCAGGACGGCCTGCAGCGCGGAGAAGGCGTGCGCGGGCTTCGTCAGCATGCCGCCGGCGATGAACAGGCCGATGTTGTTGCAGGCTTCCTCATCTGGCGAGTTCTGCCGGAGCCAGTGGTGGAAGGAGATGGTGTCCAGCTCGCGCGCTTTGGGGTGGGCCCAGGGTTCGGTGGCGCCGATCTCCGCAGCGAGCCCGTCCAGCAGGCCGATCAGCTTATCCATTTCAGCAGCCGTGGTGTCACCGACCGGGAAGGAGTCTCCGGTGTAGCGGGTCTTCCTGCCGTCGGCACCCACGTAGATGGATTCACCATCGCGGTAGCGGGAGTACGTTTCCAGCCCCAGTTCGTCCAGGAGTTCCAGCAGCACCGTCTGGTCCGGCGAGACCCATTGGCCCCCGATTTCCAGCATGGCGCCGTCAACGGTGTCCGTCCAGGTGCGGCCGCCCACGCGGTCCCGCGCTTCCAGCACGGCGACGCTGAGGCCGGCTTTCTTCAGTTCACGGGCCGCAGTGAGACCCGAGGGGCCGGCGCCTACGACGACGACGTCGCGGTCAAGTTCCAGCATGATGTCCTCTCCGTGGCCGCTCGAGTGATGCGGACCACTAAATGAATGCCATTCATTTATGATCACTATAGCGGTTCCAGCACCGTCACGGAAGAGCTCAGTGGAATAATGCTGGGGACCCCGCCAGCAGAAAGGCCAGCGATGCCGGCAGCCGCCCGTCCGAACACCAAGCCCCCAGTGGCACCGAGGGACGCCGCGCCCCGCGTGGCCGCGGCCCCGGCGAAGCGCCGCGCGGGCAGGCCGGCCACAGCGGTGCTGGATCAGGCAGTGATTACCTCGGCAGCGCTGCAGCTCATCGGGAAGAGCGGCTACGACGGCCTCACCATGGCTGCACTGGCCCGCTCACTGAATGTGGCGCCGTCGGCCCTGTACAACCACGTGGCGTCCAAACGGGACGTGCTGGTCCTGGTGGAGGACCACCTCGCCGCCCTGGTGGACGTGTCCGCCTTCGGTGCTGAACCGTGGGATGAAGCCGTAAGGCGGTGGGCGTGGAGCTACCGGGATGTCTTCTCCAAGCACACGCCGCTGATCCCGGTGATCGCAGTCCTGCCCGTCACGGATGCGCCGCAGACCCTGGCCATGTACGAGGCCGTCAGCCAAGGGTTGCGGGAGGCCGGCTTCCCGGAGGAACGCATCATCTCCTCGATCGTGGCGCTGGAGTCCTTCATTTTCGGCTCGGCCTTCGACGTCACCGCCCCCGCGGACATCTTCGATCCGGGCAGCATGGCCGAATCCACGCCCAGTTTTACGGCCGCGGTTCGCAGCCTCGCCGAACAGGGCCACGAAAAGCCTGCCGATGCCGCCTTCAGCCTTGGCCTGGAGGCGTTGATTTCAGGGCTGGGTGCCTTGCGGCGGTAGCGGACTCGGTCAGTCTGCCTGCGGCGGTGCCCGGCGTGCTCAGTCGGCCGGCCGCGCGCGTGGCAGCCGGAGGACGGTGAATCCGTCGCTGTGCAGGAACATGGCGCGGCCCCGGCCGTCGTTCTGGACAACCCAGAACACACTGCCGTCGAGGGCAAGCATGTCCACCCGGCCGGACGCGACGAGCCCGCCATCGCGGTAGATCTCCACCTCGTCCTTGCGTGAAAGCTTCACCCAGTTGGGCATCGGTTCCAGGGGGCGGGTTCCGCTGCGGGCCTGGCGGGCCGGGTGCTGCGGGCCGGCAGGGCGCCGTCGGGGGTTGCTCGATGCCCGGGCAGGCGCGTTCACAACAGGCGCGTTCACAACAACGGTCATGGTGTCCTCAGGTGTTTGGATGGCTAAAAAGGCGGAAAGGGGCGGCCGCTGCCCTGTGGAAGGTCGCGTGCCGCCCCTTGGATGCTGCGTGAGCCCCTAGAAGTGCGGGCCCCTAGATGTGGGCGCCGTTAGAAGTGCGGGCCGTTAGAAGTGCGCGCCGTCGGCCTTGACGGCCAGGACGGGCCGGTCGGCCTGCATCAGGATGCGCTGGGCGTGGCTGCCCAGGATGAACTTGCCCACCTGGGAGCGGTGCCGCAGGCCAATGACGATCAGGGACGCATTCGCTTCACGGGCCACCTCCAGGAACTCATCGGCAAGGTCGTGGTGGTACGGCGGCTGGATGATCTTTGCCGTGACGCCGGCCTCCTCCGCACGCTTCGCGGCCCGCGCCAGGACGTCCCCTCCCGCCACGGTCTTGTCCACCAGAGCGCCTTCACGGGCGGAGTTGACGATCACCAGGTCCTCGTTGCGGAGGGTTGCCTCGGCGATGCCCGCCGTGAGCGCGGCCTCGCCTGCAGGTGTGGGAACGAATCCGACGATGATGCTCATACCTTCTCCTTGATTTTGGTGGGTGCGGGCTCCACAGCCGCGGAGGCTTTGCGCTTGGCCAGCATGGACTTGAGCGCCGGAAGCACGGCCACCAGCACGAACACCGCGAGCAGCGTGGCGGAGATCGGGCGGCCGAAGAAACCCATGGGGTCGCCGCCGAAGACCAGCAGGGAGCGGCGCATGGAGCTTTCCAGGAGTTCGCCGAGCACAAACGCCAGCACCAGCGGCCCGGGTTCGAAACCGAACTTCTTCATCAGGTAGCCCACGATGCCGAAGACCACCACCAGCGAGACCTCGAACATGCTGTTGTTGATGGTGTAAGCGCCCAGCAGCGTGATGAGGGCGGTGACGGGAGCAAGGATGGCGGCGCGGACGCGGAGGATCTTCACGAAGATTCCCACAAGCGGCAGGCTCATGATCAGCAGCAGGACGTTGCCGATGTACATCGAGTTAACAACGCCCCAGAAGAGCTCCGGATCCTGTTCCACGAGCTGCGGTCCCGGGGTTACGCCCTGGATCAGCAGGGCACCGAACATCAGCGCCATGGTGGCGTTCGCCGGTATGCCCAGGGTCAGCAGTGGGATGAAGGATGACGTCGCTGCCGCGTTGTTGGCTGTTTCCGGACCTGCGACTCCTTCGGGGGCTCCCTTGCCGAAGCGCTCGGGCTGCTTGGCCCGTTTTTTCTCCATGGCGTAGGACGCCATCGACGCGATAGTGGCGCCGCCGCCGGGGAGGATACCCAGGAAGAATCCCAGGACGGAGCCGCGCCCGATTGCGCCGGAAGCCTGCTTGAGTTCCTTGCGTGACGGCCAGACGTTGGCCACCTTGGATGGCGCCTTGGCGGCGCGGTGCCGCTCTTCGAGGTTGTAGAGGATTTCGCCGAGGCCGAAGATGCCCATGGCGATCGGCACGAAGTCGATGCCGTCCGCCAGGTCAAGGCTGCCGAAGGTGAAGCGGCTTTCGCCCGTGAAGATGTCCCGGCCAACCGTGGCCAGGAGTAGGCCGAGGGCTGCTGCGATGAGTGCCTTGGCCTTGGCGCCGCTGCTGATGGTGGCCACCAGGAGGATGCCCAGGAGGGCCAGCGCGGTGTACTCCGGCGGTCCGAAGTCCAGCGCGAAGCTGGCCACTACCGGTGCCAGGAAGGTCAGGCCGATGATGGCCGCGGTGCCGCCGACGAAGGAGCCGATGGCCGCCAGGCCCAGGGCCGTGCCGGCCTTCCCCTGCTTGGCCATCTGGTAGCCGTCGAAAACGGTGACGACGGACGACGCCTCACCGGGCAGCCGCAGGAGCACGGAGGTGATGGTGCCGCCGTACTGGGCACCGTAGAAGATGCCCGCCAGCATGATGATGGCGGTGACGGGCTCCACGTTGTAGGTGAGCGGAAGGAGGATGGCGATGGTTGCCGCGGGCCCCAGTCCGGGCAGCACCCCGATCAGCATTCCGATCACGACGCCGATCAGGCAGTACAGGAGGTTGGTCGGCTCCAGGACAACGGCGAATCCGTTGATGACGGGATTTAGAAAATCCACGGAGGTCTCCTAGAAGAGGTGGGGGATGGAGGTGCCGAGCGCCAGCACGAAGATGCCGTAGAACGCCGCGACGACGATGGCGCTGATGAGCACCGTGGAGCGCCAGGTTTCGCCGCCCAGGAACCGCATCCAGATGATGCACAGCACCAGCGCCGGCAGTTCAAAGCCGATGAGCGGCATCACGGCCACCATGGCGGCGAGCGTCACCAGGCCTGTCAGCGGGGAGATGGACATGCGGGTGAACTTTTCCGCGTCCCTGTTGTGCCGCCCGGCAATCAGCTGGAACAGCCCAAGGGCCACCATGACGCAGCTGATGATGAACGGCCACAGTCCGGGCTGCGGTGCCGACGGCGTGCCGAGTCCCATGGCAACGGACAGGATGACGGCTCCGATGCCGACGCCGAGGACCACCAGGGATGAGGCGGCATTCGCCAGGGGGCCGGCGGCCGGCGGTTTTTCGTCTTCCCACTGCGCGGCCAGCTGTTCCGGCGTCAGGTCGTCCTCGACCACCGGGTCCGCGGAGGTTTCCTTCACTGGAATCACTTCGTTCCGCTGAGGCTGATGTCGTACTTCTCAACCAGGGACTTGTACTTGGCGGCGTATTCCTTCCACTGCGTGACCACTTCCTCACCGGAGATCTCCTTGGGGGTCAGCATGTTCTTCTTGTTGAACTCCTGGTAGGCCTCCGACTTGAAGGTCTCCTTGAAGGCTGCAAGCAGCTTGTCCTTCGCAACCTGCGACGTTCCCTTGGGAGCGGCCACGGCACGGTACTGCGCGACGGGAACGTCGTAGCCGGATTCCTTGGCGGTGGGAACGTCCGGGAGGAAGGTGTTGCGCTCCTCGGAGAAGACCAGCAGCGGGGCCACCTTCCCGGCCTGGATCTGCGGCATGGCTTCACCCAGCTGGATGGTTGCCAGCTCCACTTGGTTACCCAGGACGGCCGTCAGGGCGGGCTTGCCGCTGTCGAACGGAACGTCGGTACCCTGCACGTTGGCCTGTTTGAAGAGCACGGTCTGTGCCAGCTGGCTGCCGGTGCCCACGCCCGTGGTGCCGAACGTGATGTTGCGGCCCGCGCCGGTCACGTCCTTGATGGACTTGAAGCCGGACTGGGTGCTGGCAACCAGGACGTAGTCGTCCTGGGAGAGGCCGGTGATGATGTCCAGGTCGTCGATGTTGACGGCTTCATCCGCCGTGACGGCCAGCGGCGTGATGGTCACGAGCGACGCCGTCACGAGCAGGAGGTTCTGCCCGTCGGCAGGCTTGCCCGCCACTTCCTTGGTGGCGAGGGCGCCGTTCGCGCCGGGCTTGTTGACCACCGGCATCGGCGTACCGAGCGTCTTGGAGGCGCCCTCGGCCACGGCCCGGGCAATCAGGTCGGTACTGCCGCCGGCCGCCTGGCCGACGGTGACGCTAATCGGACCGCTGGGGAATTTAGAAGAATCCGTGCTCCCGCCGGCAACGTTGCCGCAGGCGGTCAGTGCCAGGAGCGTCATGGCGGACGTCGCTCCGAGTACGGCTCGGCGGGTGGGGAAGTGCATCATTGGAACTCCTCGTTGGCGCTATCGGGCTACGCCCAAATACGTTTGTGAACCGGATCACTGCCGGTCGGCTGTATCGAGTGTAGGAACCCACTATGATGCATGTCTAAGCCCAAATATGCATCGAGTGATACCCGGAAGGCATCATGTTTACCTTTGACCAACTGGCGGGATTCATCGCCGTAGCTGAGGAACTCCACTTCGGGAGGGCCGCGGAACGGCTCAACATGACCCAACCGCCGCTGAGCCGCCAAATCCAGAAGCTGGAAAAGGCCGTAGGTGCCGAACTGCTGGAACGCGACAACCGGAAAGTCCAGCTGACGGCCGCGGGACGGGCCTTCCTGGAGGAGGCCCGCCGGCTGATGGCCCTGGCCAGCCGGGCGCCCGTGACGGCACGTCGGATTGCATCGGGGCGCTCAGGCCTGCTCCGGATCGGCTTCACGGCCGCGAGCGGCTTCAGCATCCTTGGCCCACTGCTGGAGGAGATTAGCGCAACACTGCCCGACGTCGACATCGACCTGCAGGAGCTCGTGACGGGCGAGCAGATTGCCGGACTTTTATCCGGTGAGCTCGACCTCGGACTGGCAAGGCCGCCCTTTGACAACGAAATCTTCGACTCACATCTGCTTTACCGGGAAGCCATGGTCCTGGCGGTGCCGTCCGGCCACCCGCTGGCTGAACTCAACAGGGACATCACCGAAAAGGACCTCCGGGACGAGCCGCTCATCATGCACTCCTCCACCCAGGCCCGGTACTTCTATGACCTGGTGGTCCGGATGTTCCCCGTCCAGCACGCCAACGTGGTCCACACGGTCAGCCAGATCCTCACCATGGTGTCCCTTGTTGCCGCCAAGCGCGGCGTGGCCTTCGTTCCGCACTCGGCAACCCTGCTGGGCGTCCACGCGGTGGAATTCCTCCCGCTCGAGAGCAGCGTGAACGACCCCGTGGAACTGCACGCCATCTGGACCCGCAACATCACCAACCCCGCACTCGCCCTGGCCTTGAGGACCCTCGACTTCCAGGAGAACTGAACCGTCGCGCCGGAACAGCCACTGGAACGCCACGTTCCCATGCCCGCCCGCACCATGCACGAAGGGTATCAATGCATACAAAAATGAACTTAGACAGGCATCACATGGCTCCCTAGGCTGAAGGAGAAAACATCTACTGCCGCACCGACGCGGCGCCGACATGGAGGACTCATCGTGGCCAAACATTCACCCCAGGAACTTGCCAGCGTTCTCAAAGACGGGCTGCTCTCCTTCCCGGTGACCTCGTTCGATTCGCAGCTCCAGTTCGACGAAGAGAACTACCGCAAGCACCTTGCCTGGCAGGCGAGCTACCCGGTGGCGGGGCTCTTCGCCGCCGGCGGCACCGGCGAAGGGTTCTCCCTGACGCCGGCTGAATCAGCCCGCGTGGTCCGCGCCGCCGTCGAAGAAGTCGGCAGCACCGTTCCCGTCCTGGCATCCGCCGGCGGGTCCACGGCCCAGGCCATTGAAAACGCGAAGGCCGCAGAGGCCGCCGGCGCGGAAGGCATCCTGCTGCTGCCGCCGTACCTGACGGAAGCGGACCAGGGCGGCCTGATCGAGCACGTCAGCGCCGTCTGCAGTGCCACCTCGCTCGGCGTCATCATCTACAACCGCGCCAACGCGATCTACAAGGACACCACCGTGGCCACCCTGGCAGACCGGCACGAAAACCTGATCGGTTTCAAGGACGGCGTGGGCGACCTCGAACACGACGCCCGCGTTTACGCCAAGCTCGGTGACCGCCTGTTCTACCTTGGCGGCCTCCCGACGGCCGAGACCTTCGCGCTGCCGCTGCTGCAGCTGGGCATGAGCACCTACTCCAGCGCCATGTACAACTTCGTCCCGCAGTTCGCCCTGGACTTCTACCAGGATGTCCGCAACCAGGACCGCGTGGCCGTCAACAAGAAGCTCAACGACTTCGTCATCCCATACCTGGACATCCGCGACCGGGTCAAGGGCTACTCGGTGTCCATCGTCAAGGGCGGCCTGGATGCCATCGGGCGCTCGGCCGGCGGCGTCCGCCCGCCGCTGCAGAACCTGGCGCCGCAGGACCTCGCCGACCTCAAGGCACTTATCGCCACTGTTTCCTGACCCACCGTCTCCTGATCGATCCCCTTCCTAGGAGTTACCACCGTGACACTCACCGGACATTCCCTGATTGCAGGGCAGCCCGTGGCAGGCGAAGGCAAAGCCGCCTTTGGCTTCAACCCCGCCAGCAACGAACAGCTTGAGCCCCCCTACACCCTGCTCACCGAGGACCAGCTCAAGGCAGCCACGGCCGCGGCCGCCGACGCCTACCCGTCCTTCAGCACCCTGGACCCCGAGACGCACGCCGGCTTCCTGGAAGCCATCGCGGACAACATCGAGGCCATCGGCGACGAACTCATCATCCGCGCCGGCCAGGAGACCGGACTGCCCGCGGGCCGGCTGCAGGGCGAGCGGGCCCGCACCACCGGCCAGCTCCGCCTGTTCGCGAACGTGGTCCGCCAGGGCGATTTCCGCGGTGTCCGCATCGACCCGGCCCTGCCGGAACGCACCCCGCTCCCCCGCGCCGACATCCGCCAGCGCCAGATCCCGCTGGGACCCGTGGCGGTGTTCGGTGCCAGCAACTTCCCGCTGGCCTTCTCGACGGCGGGCGGAGACACCGCCTCGGCCCTCGCCGCCGGCTGTCCTGTGGTCTTCAAAGCCCACAACGCCCACCCGGGCACCAGCGAACTCGTTGGCCAGGCCATCGCCAAAGCTGTTGCCGATGCCGGGCTGCACCCGGGCGTCTTCTCGCTGATCTACGGCCCCGGGGCCAGCATCGGCCAGGCCCTTGTGGCGGACCCGGCCATCAAGGCTGTGGGCTTCACCGGTTCGCAGAGCGCCGGCATCGCCCTGATGCGCACCGCGGCAGCCCGGCCGGAGCCCATCCCGGTCTACGCGGAAATGTCCTCGCTCAACCCGGTCTTCGTTTTCCCCGGCGCCCTCACCGGCTCCGCCGAGCAGATCGACGCACTGGCGCAGCAGTACGTCACCGCCGTCACCGGCAGCTCCGGACAGCTCTGCACCTCCCCCGGCCTGCTGTTCGCCCCCGCAGGTGAGCTGGGCGACAAACTGGCTGCCGCCGTCGGACGCGCAGTATCCGCCTGTGCCGGCCAGACCATGCTGACCGCAGGCATCGCCGGCTCGTGGAACACCGGCGCCGAGGCGCTCGGATCCGCCGACAACGTGACCGTCGTCGGCCAGGGAACCACCGGCCCCACCGAAAACGCGCCGGCCCCCACCATCTTCGGGACCGACATCGCCGACTTCGTGTCCAACCATGTGCTGCACGCCGAGATCTTCGGCGCCGCGTCCCTGGTGATCCGCTACTCCACCGCCGAGGAGCTGATCGACGCCATCAACCGGCTTGAGGGACAGCTCACGGCTTCCCTGCAGCTCACCGAAGAGGACTACCCGACGGCGGCGCAGCTGCTGCCCGCCCTCGAACAGAAGGTGGGGCGGATCATCGTGAACGGCTGGCCCACCGGCGTCGAAGTGGGCCATGCCATGGTCCACGGCGGCCCCTTCCCGGCGACGTCGGACACGCGTACGACGTCGGTCGGCACCCTGGCGATCAACCGCTTCCTCCGCCCGGTCGCCTACCAGAACCTCCCCCAGGAACTGCTCCCGGCTCCGCTGCAGGACGCCAACCCGTGGCACCTGAACCGCAGGATCGACGGTACGGTCGAAGCCGCAGCCGGCGCAGAAGATAAGGTCAACGCATGAGCACCCAGCCCACCATTGCCAAGGTTGAGGTAGTTCCCGTCGCGGGGTACGACAGCATGCTGATGAACCTCAGCGGCGCGCACGGACCGTTTTTCACCCGCAACGTGGTGATCATTACCGACTCGGACGGACGCTCCGGCCTCGGCGAGGTCCCCGGCGGCGAGAAGATCCGCACCACCATCGAGGAGGCCGGGGCCTTCATCGCCGGCAAGCCCGTGGCCCGCTACCGTTCCCTGTTGCGGGAAATCGCGGCCGAGTTCGCGGACCGCGACGCCGGTGGCCGCGGGCTGCAGACCTTCGACCTCCGGACCACCGTCCACGCCGTCACCGCCGTCGAATCAGCCCTGCTGGACCTCCACGGCCAGTTCCTGGGCGTCCCGGTGGCCGAACTGCTCGGTGACGGGCAGCAGCGCTCCTCGGTTCCGATGCTCGGCTACCTCTTCTTCATCGGCGACCGCCGGCGGACGGACCTGCCGTACCTGGTGGAGGATGCGCCGGCGGACCGCTGGGAGCGGCTGCGGCGGCAGGAAGCCATGACCCCGGCAGCGGTGGTGGCCCTGGCCGAAGCCGCGCAGGAACGGTACGGGTTCAGCGACTTCAAGCTCAAGGGCGGCGTGCTGTCCGGCGACGACGAAGTGGACGTTGTCACCGCGCTGGCCAAGCGCTTCCCCGAAGCCCGCGTCACGCTGGACCCGAACGGCGGGTGGCTCCTCGAGGAAGCCATTCGGCTCGGCAAGCGGATGCAGGGAGTTGTTGCGTACGCCGAGGATCCGTGCGGGACCGAAGGACGGTTCTCCGGCCGCGAGGTCATGGCGGAATTCCGCCGCGCCACCGGGCTCAAGACGGCCACCAACATGATTGCCACGGACTGGCGCGAAATGTCCCACGCGATCCGCAGCAACGCCGTCGATATTCCGTTGGCGGACCCGCACTTCTGGACCATGCACGGCTCCGTCCGGGTGGCGCAGCTCTGCCACGAATTCGGGCTCACCTGGGGCTCGCACTCCAACAACCACTTCGACATTTCGCTGGCCATGTTTACGCACACCGGTGCAGCGGCCCCCGGCGAGATCACCGCGCTGGACACCCACTGGATCTGGCAGGACGGCCAGGGACTGACCAAGAACCCGCTCCAGATCAAGGACGGCGCCATCGAGGTTCCGGCTGCGCCCGGCCTGGGCATCGAGCTGGACCGCGACGCCCTGGACAAGGCTCACCAGCTGTACCTGGAGCACGGGCTGGATGCCCGCGACGACAGCATCGGAATGCAGTACTACATCGACGGCTGGTCCTTCGATCCGAAGCGCCCGTGCCTGGTGCGCTAGGCGTCCTGCGATAGAACTGAAGCTTCCGCACGGCCGGCCCTCCTGGCGCAACAGGAAGACGGCCGTGCGGGACCCAAGACCTAAAGATAAATAGAAGGGCGCACTTTTGGGCGGCGTTGTCTCCGGAATACTCATCGTCTCCGCTGTGATTGCCGTGGGCTATTTCGCCGCCCGCTTCCGGATCCTGGGACCGGAAGTCCAGGGCGCACTGACCCGCACCGCCTATTACGTGACCAACCCGGCGCTGCTGTACACAGTGGTGGCCGGCAGCGACATCCGGGCCGCCCTCGGAACGGATGCCCCGCTGGCGCTGCTCTCGGCGGCGATAGTGGGGCTTCTTTTCTGCCTGGCCAGTTTTCTGTTTTTCCGGCGGCCCGCAGCCGAGACCGCCGTGGGCGCCATGGCCAGCAGCTACGCCAACGCGAACAACATCGGCATTCCTGTTTCCTTGTACGCAGTGGGCACGGCGCAGCACGTGGCCCCCGTGCTGCTGGTGCAGATCCTGGTGATGGCACCGTTCTACCTCACGGTTCTGGGCCTGGTGTCAGGCTCCAAGATCTCCTGGAAGAAGCTGCTCCTCCAGCCGTTCGCCAACCCCATGATCATCGCCTCCGGACTGGGCGCCGCCGTGGCCCTGACAGGCTGGAGCGCCCCGGACCTGCTGCAGAAGCCCATCGACATGCTGGCCGGCGGCGCCGTGCCCATGGTGCTGCTGGCCTTCGGGCTGTCCCTCGCCGGCCGGGCACCGCTGCAGAAGGATGACGGCCGGGTTGAAACGCTCGTGGCGACGTTCCTGAAGATTGCCGGGATGCCGGTGGTTGTGTGGGTCCTGGGCCGGTTCGTCTTTGGACTCGAAGGGCAGCATCTGCTCGCGAGCGTCATCATGGCAGCCCTCCCCACGGCCCAGAATGTGTTCCTCTTCGCGTCGCCGTACGGCCGAGGCATGACCGTGGCCCGCGACGTCATCCTGTGCACTACCGTGCTGAGCGTCGGGGCGCTGCTGGTGGTGGCGTGGCTGGTTCGGTAGGACTACCTTCGCGCCAGCGCTCTGCCAGCGGCGCGGCGGCTCCAACCGTCCCAATCCCCGGCGCTCCAGCCTGACGAAACGTCCGTTATCGGCCTTACAAAATGGCCAGGGGAGTGGCCTGAAAAGGAACAAAACCTGGTCATCGGAAACTGAGCACTACGGCTCCACCGTCCTGTTGCACGCCGACGTGGCCTGGGGATCGGAAACCTCGGCGACGAAACTTGCTTGGCGGACTCTGCGTGGCCCAGCGCCCCGAAAACATCCTCACGAGCCCAAATGAAGGAAGTACCGTGGCTGGGCTTGATTTAACCGCCTACGGGCGGGAATTCCACGGCCCAAACTGGTAGTACGTACTCAAGCCCAGAGCACTCGGAAATCTCAACCTGTGGAACGGCTGCGCGAGAATATCACCGGCTACGCCATACCGGCCGGCAAGTGAGGTTCGAGGCCATCAGTCCGCTTCGGGGACGGCGACTGCGACATCTGGCCAAGTGGGTGCGCTGACCGGGCTACTTTTTGGGCGCCGAAGGGGTAGTTCCTGGCTTCATCTGCGTAGGCTGTACGCGGTTGGGAGCCGGCGTTTGACCACCCTTCCGGATGTTGAAGGAACCAGAGTTCCCGCCCTTGGATGTGCCGGACTTGTTTTCTGCCACTGGTAATCTCCCTTGCTTGACGCTTGAACCTATTATCGCTGCAGACCTTTCAACCTGAGGGACACGACGTGCCGACAGAACCAATAGCCGCGCTGCTATACATTTGCCTGCTGCTCCCCGGCGTGGCGTTCATCTGGAGCTACGAGGGCCATCGCTCCCTCATGAAGCGGACTGCCTTCCGGGAAACAGCCGCCGTGGTAATAGCCAGCGTCACCTCCATCGTGGCGGTCTTCCTCGTCCATTACCTGCTGGGATTCTTTTGGGAGCCAGCCGCAAAATCCCTGCGTGAGTTCTTCCTTGAACCCGGGAAATTGTTCCGCGAAGACTCTCAACTGTTCTTGGGCGTAGTCCTCGTCGACCTTCTTGCGGCCATACTTGTCGGGCTGTTCCTCGGCAGTCGCCCTGCTGACACGCTACGGCGGAAACTTCAAACCCTTTGGCGAAAAGCATTGAACAGAGACGACGCCGATGTCATGGACCGAGAGCAGTCCGGATGGCTCGAAGCGTTCCGGGCAGCTCCGGACGAACGAATTCATGTGGGAATTCAGCTCAAAAGCGGAGCCTGGCTTCAGGGAATCCTGTGGTCCTACACCAAGACCGGAGATGAAGTCCCTGAGCGTGCCCTGACGCTTCGCGGACGGATCCACTACCGGATGGCAGGTAGCGAGAACCTGCACGCCATGGAGGACTTTTCAACAGTGGTCGTTCAGGCTGCGGAAATCGATCACCTGATGGTGGGCTACGAACCCATAGAACACGAAGGCGGCAGCGTTGAGGACAATGAATCGTCCTCAGGAAAGTGAAAGTCACACTGATGGCCAGCGCCACACGTTATACGTCAGGCGGAGAAGATCGATATTCCATTTAGGATTGGAATAGTTTGGCGGGGCAGCCAAGTAAGTCATGCGGCTGCTATCGTTGGCCGCCGCAAGGGGGATGACATGAGCGAGTATTCGAGTGCACTAGTGGGCTTTGCTGTTCTTAGAGCCAACTACAACGCCGAAGCGCCGAGCTACATCGACAACTTCCGAGGCTTCGTTCTCGGCGTTCTCGCCGAACATGAGCCGAAACCGCTCACTCGCGATGTAGTGGCCTCCGAGATTAACGACAGTTTTGGCATTCGCATCCCAGACCTGGTTGTCGGCAAAATTCTTAAGCGTGCGAAGCACACCAAGCATATCGAGGGTAGCGAGACGGGGTATGTCCTTACGAAATTGGGGCTCAAGACTGCCCCCGCTGTCCGAGGCTTGCGAGACAAATATCTCCGCCAGCAGAGGGAGCTCGAGGATCGCTTCCTGAAGTTTGTGGGTTCCGAGTTTCCGGAACATAGAGATATGTTGGCCGCGCCAGTAGCCGAAGAGCTTAGCAAGTATCTCGAACGCCACGCCGTTCCCCTGATAGCTAGCTCGGTCAAAGGAAGAGGTGTCAGCCGGCCACAGTCAGATCGTCAGGCGCCGGGATTTGAGTATGTAATCGCTCGCTTTGTTGCTCATCTCTACGAGCGCGACGACGTTGGGTTCTCGTACATCGAGGAGTCTGCAAAGGGGGCCATTCTGGCCGCGGTCGTAACGTTAGACACGTCATCCTTCCGGAACTCTCTTGGAGCCCTTTCGATCTACCTAGACACGCCCGTGCTGATTGACTTACTCGGCTACTCGGGCGCTGCTTCGATGCGCGCAACAAACCAGCTGATAGAACTCGCGCAGGCCCAGGGAGCCTCGTTGCGAGTCTTCGAACATTCCTTTAGAGAAGTCGACGGAGTCCTGCAGAGTGCCGAGAACTACTCCCGCAGTGCAGGGCGAAGGGAGGCACGTCCGATTGATCTCCACTTCCAGGAGCAGGGGTGGAATGCTGCCGACATCGTTATCGCTCGTCAATCTGTACCCGATGCCATAAAAGCTTTTGGCATCGAAACATCGATGAAGCCCGACGACTACCGCCGATACGGCTTGGATGAGGAGAAGCTTGAGAAGTCGCTTCAGGACGTAGTCCATTACAAATCTGAAAATACACGCCGGTACGATGTCGAAAGCATCTCGGCCATCCATCGCCTCCGAAAGGGAAGCTCTCGCGGAACTCTTGACCGCTGCGGTGCTGTGCTGCTGACGGACAATACCGAACTGGTCCGAGCGGTTCAGCTTGTGGAAGACGAACGTCACGATTGGCCGCTAGCAATGACAGATTCCGCATTGGCCGGCATCCTTTGGGCCCGAAGCCCCACAGTGGCAACGGAGCTTCCTCGACACATGGTGCTTGCTGCTGCATATGCTGGGATGCAACCGGACCCACATCTATGGTCGCGGTACGTCGATGAAGTGGGAGTTCTAGAAGGGCGAGGCGGTGTCAGCGCTGACGATGCCATAGTCCTCCGCTCCACGTCAGTTGGTCGCAACGCTCTTATGGAAGAAACGCTCGGCATCGATGCCGAAATGACCTCAGAATCACCTCTCGCTGTGCTTGAGCGCATTCGTAGTGAGATTGAGGAGCCGGTCCTCGAACAGCTCCGAGCGCGTCAGAACAGTGAAGCTTCTGCCACGACATCAGCAGACAATGCCGCCGCAGCATGGATGAAGACTCACGAAGAAGTCGAACGTCTCGCCGGCGAACTTCAGAAACAAAAGGAGACCAACGAAGGTCTCCAAGTGGAACTAAAGAATCGTCGCCAGGAAGACGCCGATCGCCGCACCGCTCTCAAGTCCCATGCCGATCGACGTGCCAAGTTCATTTCCAAGGTGATCCTCTGGTGTATTGCGGTTCCCCTGGTAGCTTTGGTGGCCCTCAAACTTATCGATCCTCCATGGCTCAAGGAAGTCCCGGACTGGCTTGAGTGGTCGATTATTGTTGCTGCTGTGGTTGCCGCCGGCCTGGCCATCCTTGACTCGCTCGGGCAAGGCACTGTCACCCAGTGGCTCGCACCAGTGGAACGGCGACTCGCCGCCCGAATTCAAGCCAAGGAGCTACGAAAAGTCCTTCTTGATCAATCGCTAACCAAGGACCGAGAAAAAGTGGCCTCGCCCAACGGCTGACACGAGGAAGCCACCAAGCTAAGCGGGACTCAAGTTCACTGGCCGGTGCAGCCTAACGCTCCCTACGGCATTGGACTGCCGGAATCGGTCCTTGTCGCTCCTCCTCCAGGAGCGCTGTCTCATGAGTGATGGCCGCACGCCGGGAGGATACGCAGGTACTGCATACCCTAGGTTTACGAAATCTCCATTATCAGCGTTACAAGCCAGCCAAAGTGGCGGAAAGGCGCGACAGAAACTGCTGGCACAGGCTGGTGGACACCAACCTACACAGCGGGCAGACCGCAGACGGCTTACTGCAGTTGCGCTTTGCCCGAAGGACTTCCGCCTCTAAAAGGACAGACACCGATAGCGGATTTACGTCAAGCCCAGTCTTCTAGACCAGACGCCCCCGGAGTTCTTCTGCGGCTGCCCGTAGTATGGCCCCGAGGTCGCTGCGAAGCTCCTCTGACATGCGGTGGGCCGGCACGGATACATTGATTCCGTAGACAGTGCCGCTTGGACCGGCAAGAGGCACGGCGACCGATGTCACCCCGTCCTCGCTCTCTTCTCGGCTGGTTGCGTAACCCCTGCGCCGGATTTCGTCGAGCTCCGTTTCTAGGTCCGATCTGGAGGTAATTGAGTTAGTAGTTAGCCGGGGTAGTTCCTGCCGCGGATAGAGCTTCCGTAGCTGCTCCTCATCGAGGAGGCTGAGCATTGCCTTACCGGTAGCAGTGCAGTTTGCTGGCAAGGTGAGGCCTTGGCGGGAACCGACTCGCACCGCCCGCACGCTTTCAATGGCGTCGATGAACTGGGTGTCGGTCCTCTCCAGCCTGGCAAAGTGGACGGTTTCCCCCGTTTCCTCAAAGATCCGTTCGAGGACCGGCCGGGCCAGTGTCCGGATGTCCACCTGCCGTCTGATCGCAAAGGCAATCGAGCTCAGCGCCTGCCCAGGTTCGTAGGCTCGGGTCGCCGGGTTCTGCCGAACGAAGCCATGGTAGAGAAGCATGCCCATCAGCCGGTGCGCCGTTGACGACGCCACGCCCAAGTAGGTGCTGGCATCGGTCAGCCTGATGCTGGGCTGGGTTTCGAACAGCAGGAGAAGCCGCAGGGCGTTATCAACCGACTCGATGGGGTATTGCGGCGGCGGACCGTATTTGGATCCGTCTTCTGTCTCTGTCGATCGCATGCTTTGTATCGTACCCAGCGTCGGCGGGGCTGTCGGCACTGCCGCGCTGGCCGACTTCATGGACTGACGCTCAGCCGGGCGAGCTCGTGTCGCCAGGCGGTCGCTATGTTGAACGGCCCTCCGAGATCCGGCAGCTCCGCCATGTCGGGACAGGGAAGGTCTTGCAGCTGCCCTCCGGCTGCTGTGATCTGAAGGGACAGCCCTGCCAAGGTGTTTACGCTGATGGCCTGGAGGACCGCCTGCTCCATCGTCGGCGCCGCGCTGGTGAGGCCGTGTCCGCGCAGCAGCACCACGGGCCTATCGCCCATGGCGTCGAGCATTTCCGCTGCGAGCTCGCGGTTCCGCACGAGCACTCCTCTCGGGTAGACGGGTATTCCGCCTGCCGCGAGGCGGGTGCCCGGGATGTCGAACGCCCCGACGATCGGCCGGACGGCGAGTCCTGCCAAGTCGGCGGTCACGACCTGCGGTGGGTGGGCATGCACTACAGAGTTGATATCCGGGCGCCGCCGCAGCAGCTCGGTGTGCAGAGGCAGCTCGTTGGGGACCGTGTAGCCGCTGTCGAGTTCGCCTTCGGCGGCGGGATTGCCGTCGAGGTCGACAAGCCGGATGTCGTTGGCTTCGGTGTGAGCGAGGCCACGCTCCTGGGGACCCCTGCAACGGACCAAGAGCTCGTTCTCCCCCGTTCGCACACTGATGTGACCGAGGATTCCGTCGGCGAGGCCGCGGCTGGCCAGGACCCGGCAGGCCATTGCGATGGCCTCCCTTTGCTCTTCGTGGGCCACCGGCGGCTGACTTCCCCGCATTAGAGTGCCGCCGTCGGCTGAGGCTCGAGCAGTAGCTCGAGTTTGTCCCGGAGTTCCTGCACGCCGATTTCTGATCCCATGCCGTGGCGGCAGGCAAGCAGGGCCTTCGGCCAGTTCACGATCGCGGCACCATACAGTTCCACTCCGTCGGTGGTGTAGAGCGCTGCGAACTTACCGTGCAGCTCAGGATCTCCGATGAGGACATGGTCGGCGTTGCCTCCCACGCGACCGACGACCTGGATTTTCCAGTCGTGTTGGTCGCTCCAGACGTACTCAACTGGTGTGTACTCGCGGGGACTGTCCGGATGGGTGATGTTGTGGGCGACGCACGAGGCTTGTTCAACTGCGTTTGTCCAGTGCTCGATCCGGATGTCCGCACCGTGCTTCTGATGCCGCCAGCGCGCCACGTCGCCGACTCCATACACGTTCGGGGCGTCCACCGCCCTGCAGAACTCGTCCAGCACGACGCCGTTGTCCACCAGCAGTCCCGATGAGTCCAGCCAGGCGTCGTTGGGAACCGCGCCGATCCCGACGAGCACGGTGGCGGCTTGTACCGTCTGGCCGTTGGTCAGCCGAACGCTGAAGGATCCCTGCTCGCCCTCAATAGCCTCGACTCCGGTGCCAAAGATCGTGGTGACGCCGTTGTTGCGGTGGAGTTCTCCAAACAGCTGCCCGATTTCGGCGTTGAAGATGCGGCTCATGGGAATGGGAAGCGGATCGATGACGGTCACTTCCAGACCGAGCGTACGTCCCGTAGCGGCTGCTTCCGCACCGATGAAACCGGCGCCGATCACTGCCAGTCCCCCGCCTTTCAGGAGGTCGGCGCGCAGTTTCCGGCAATCGTCCAGGGAACGGAGCACATGGATCCCGGGCCGCTGGCCCCAGGGTGAGGGCCGGGCAGACGCACCCGTGGCGATCACAAGATTGTCGAAGTTTAGGGGTTCGTGGTCTTGGAGGTACAACAGGCTTCCGGCGACATCGATGCCTGTGGCGGCGTGCCCGAGCAGGAGCTGGATCTTGGCCTCCTCCGCCTGCTCGCGGGTAAGGAGGAGGATGGAGGACTCCTCCGCGTTGCCGGAGAGGATGGATTTGGACAACGGCGGCTTGTCGTACGGGAGTGCCCTCTCAGCACCGACGATGACGATGTCGCCTTCATACCCCTCCAGGCGCAGGGACTGGGCAGTACGCACGCCGCCGATCGAGGAGCCGACGATAACTGTGGTTGTGTTCATCAGTCCTCCACTACTAGTGCGGAGACCGGGCAGCTGCGGGCAGCCTCGGTGACACGGGAACGCTCGGGCTCGGGAACTTTGGTCTTGAGGAGGACGACGATTCCGTCGTCGTCCAGATCAAAGTAGTCGGTTGCCCCAACGACGCAGTTGGCGTAGCCCTGGCAGGCGTGCAGATCTGCTTTTACGGTAGGCATTGTCAATCTCCTTGGCCTCTAGATGTTGTTTTTGTTTTGGGGCGGCTGCTCGTCCTCGGCGACCAGCGGCCCGAACGGATGCCCGATCATGGCCGAGAAGGTTGCCGGAGCCTGCCAGGTGAGGGCTTCCAGCTCCAGGGGGCACAAAGACACCCACTGGCCGGAGCGCGGGGACTTGATCATCAGCCGCGAGCCGTTCCGCGTCTCGACGCGGCTTACCCGGACTTCGGAGAATTCGTTGGCGATCACGATCGGGGCGCCATTGACCCGGGCTTCCAACCGGTCGCGCTCCTCGGCCGCTCGAATGGCGGCAAGGCGGTCTTCCTCTTCGCCTTCCCATTCGAGTTTCATAGGAATATGGCCAGATTCTGCATCCGGATGACCGCCTCGTCGACCATGATGGTGCGGCGGGCGAGCTGCCAGCTGGAGCCGGTGCGGCGCAGTAGGTCCTCCCTGCCCGCCGAGACGGTCGCGGCTTCGCGGACGTCGCCCCGGCTGCGGAACAGGAGGACCGCGGAATCCACGATGATCTCCTCCGGGTTACCGGTACGGAACGTCCGGACGTTGGTGACATAGTGGCGCAGCCGCGACGGAGGGTCTTCGGTCCAGGCGTGTTCCGTGGCGAAGCGCGCCGCCCTGCGGCTCAGGGAGTACTTGTTTTCGTCCATGTGCGCCATCCCGGGCGACGTGCTGTAACCGGCCCCGAGGGCAGTGGTCACCCTCACTGGCATGAGATAGTGCACATCGTCCGTGAGACGGCTCAGCCACTCGTCGTACTCCTGTGCGTCGAGCAAATAGGATTCATCGACAAGCCACTTGTGGGCCTGCAGATGAAGTTCATCATTGAACGGCAGGGAGTCACCCGTCCTTTGAGTACGGGGGGCGTGCCCTCCCAGCACCGACTGCTCCGAGAGAGATTTGTTGCTGCGTTCGGTTACGGCTTCGATACCCACGGCTAGCCCTCCTTCGAAGCGGTCACTGCCGGGGCGTGCCCGTTGTGCTCAGCGGGAGCCCGAAACGAATCCGGCGTGTCAGCCGGGCAGTCCTGCACCGGATTGCTGCCGACGTGCACCTGGGCCGTTTTTTCCATCGGTCGTTCAAGGTGGTTTGCCCATCGCAGGAGCAGTTCACGCTGGTTGTATTCGCTGTATCCGACGCGGGTCGAACCTGGGCCGGAGTACTGCTCGGGCGTCAGGGGTTCCACAACGTTCTGTCCGTTTTCCAGCATGCCCATGCGGCTGTTCAGCAGCAGGCGCCGTGCCATCGGGCCTCCGGCGGTGCTGGTCAAAGAAACCCAGTTTTCCACGTCGTCCTGCTCGAACATGCCGCCGCTGCCAAAGCACATGAGATATGCCTTGTAGGACAGTGCCTTGAACTCTTCGGGCGCGTTCTTATCGACGGCGAACCACGATACGATCTCAGTCTCGTCTTCGCTGATTGGCTGCCACTGCCGGATGGAGATGAACGGGAGCACTTCATTGGAGTCTTCTTCGACCCGCGGCCAGTTGTGAACGAAGCTCATGTTCGGGAACACCGACGCCGCCGACACCATGAACCCATCCTTGCCCACAACGTCGAGCTGCTCCTGGCTCCACTGCTCTTTCATGCGGGCGATCATCTCGTCCGGGTAGCCCACGTAGCGGAGGCGGTCCTCCAGGCTCCCCTCTGGGAGCTTGTAGGTAGTTCCGCCGCCGTTGCCGGCCCAATAGGTTGTGCCGTCCTTGCGCTTTTCCGCCTTTGGTTCGCGGAACAAGCCAATTTCGACGACCGAGGTGTGGGTCTGGGGCGTGTGATACATGTCGCCAGCAAAGTTTTCGGCTCCGATTTTCCAGTTGGCCTTCACCCGCCACCGCTGCGGCCCGCGCAGTTCAATCCCGCCGGAACTTTGCTTCGTGTAGTAGTCCATGTAGAACTTGAAGTCACCCAGGAAGTCCTCCAACGGCTCTGCGTCAGGATCCAGGCTGACGAAGATAAGGCCGTTGTAAATGCCCAGGGAAGGAGCGGGCAGCAACGTCTGTCCCTTCTTCTTGAAACCCTCTTCCCCGCCGTAGGCCTCTTTGTGGAAGGGCAGTCCGACTATTCGGCCGTCGTTGCGGTAGGACCACCCGTGGTACGGGCAACGGAAGTGGGAAGCGTTTCCCATCTCCGTGCGGCAGACCTGCATGCCGCGGTGAAGACACATGTTGAACAGTGCCCGGATTTCCCCATGTTCATCACGGGAAATGATGAATGAATCTTCCAGAACGCGGCGCACCACGTAGTCGCCAGCTTCGGGCACCTCGGATTCGTGGGCAACGAAAAGCCAGCTTCGACCAAAGACCCGTTCCTTTTCAAGCTTGAAGATCTCTTTGTCGTTGTAAATGTGCGCAGGGATCATGCCCTGCCGTACGTCCTGAATCACGCCGCTGTGGTCAGTCATGGACGGAGCTCCTTGTCTGTGCCGGCAAGATGCCGGAATTCTCTGTCAACCAGAGAAAGATTCTGTTAGAAAGAGAATGACTTAAAGGGTGCCGTTCGTCAAGCCCCACTCGACCAGATGGTCGAGGCCTTGCCGGACCGCGCCCGTTGTCGGGACTCAATGACCGTTTTCCGCAGCATCTGAGTCCCGCGCAGCTGTTTCGCCCATATCAAGGCGGGCGAGATCGTTCATGTCGGCAGCGGTCAGGGTGAAATCGAATGCAGAGAGGTTCTCTCTCAACCAGGCGGGATCCGACGCCTGCGGTATGGGCACCAGGTCCTGCTGAATGTGCCAGCGCAGCAGGACCTGGGCAGGTGACCTGCCCAGACGGCCCGCGATGGCCACCACTACGGGGTTTCCGCGCAGCCCGGATTCACGCCCGATCGGGCTCCAGGATTGGGTGAGGATTCCCAGCTCCCGGTGGACCGCACGCGGTTGTGTGCGCGCCAGGGTGGGACTTAGCTGAATCTGGTTGACGTCCGGAACGACTCCCGTCGCTTCGATGATTTTCCTCAGGTGGTCCGGCTTGAAGTTGGAGACGCCGATGGCTTTGACCGCGCCTTCCCTTAACAGGGTTACAAGGCCTTTCCATGCCTCCGGATAGGCGCCAAGCGCAGGCACCGGCCAATGGCACATGAACATGTCCAGATAGTCGACGCCGAGCTTCCGCAGGCTTTCGTCGTAGGCCCGCCTGACCCCGTCGACGCTGTGGGACTCCTTGTTGAACTTGCTGGAAATAAAGAGTTCCTCCCGGGGGACTCCGGCGGTTCTGATGCCGCGCCCCACGGCTTCTTCGTTCCGGTATTGAACGGCCGTGTCCACCAGCCTGTAGCCTGCCTGAACGGCACAGTGGACGGCCTGCTCGCATTCGGCGTCCAGCATCGGCCATGTTCCGAGGCCGATCCGCGGCATACTGTGTCCGTTCAGCAAGGGCAGCTTTGATGTCGTACCTGGTCCCGGAGACGTACTCGTGTCCTCTGTCATTGAAGGGCCTCGTCTTTCGAATCTGTCGATAGTTTGCTCAAAGGCTGAAGCCCCAGCTTGTCTGTTTAGGCCATCGCGGGCGCCAGCGACCCAAGGTAGGCGTTTGCCTCCTGCAAGCCAACGACGTCGCCGTACTTGTTGTCGATGTCGAACAGGCTGGCCAGATGCGGCAGTTCGGCACGGTCGCCGACGCCCTCTTCTACAACGACGGTGTGGAATCCATACGAGCAGGCATCAACTGCGGTGGCGCGGATACAGCCGCTGGTGGTACAGCCGACGATGATCAACGTATCGATACCCCTCGAAACGAGGCGTGCGGCCAGGTCAGTACCGAAGAAGCAGGACGCGTATTTCTTGACCAAGAGCATTTCATTGCTTCTGCGGTCGAGCCGTTCATCCAGCTCTACCCACTCGCTCCCCTCCACCAGCCAGCTATTGGAGGGGATCTTCCGGATCCACTTGCCCGCTTCCTGCAGGTCGGTGTCGTAGGAGACGGTTGAAAAGATGACTGGAACCGCCGCGGCCCGGGCACTCTGCAGGAGTTCCTGTGTCGCCTCGATCTGGTCGTCGAGTTCTCCGGCCAGCGGCGAGCTTGTGTCGGTGAAACCCCGGATGAAGTCGACTACCAGCAGGGCCGGTCGATTCCCGAACCCGATTCTCCCGCCCAGCCCCTTTTCCTTGAATTCGGCCCGCAGCTGGTCATATTCTTCAAAGGCAGCACTCGCTGACATGGTTACCTCTTCCTAAAACGTTCAGATGTCAAAGATGTGACGAGAAAGCGCACGGGGCCGGCCCTAAGCCTTTTCACCCAGACGGCGTTCCACAGCCCAGAGCGCCAGATTTCCCGCCAGTGCGATTGCGGCGAGCAAGACGATGATGCCGTACATCGTGGGCAGGTCCAGCATGCCGTAGGCGCGCAGTGCCAGAAGGCCCAGCCCGGCCCGGGCGGCAAAGAACTCCGCGATGATCACGTTGATGAACGCAATGCTGAATCCGATTCGGATGCCAACCATCAGTGACGGCGCCATGGCGGGGATGTATATCTTGAACACAGTCTGCAGCGGAGACAGGCTCAGGGACCGAGCCAGCTTCGGTAAGAGTGCGTTAATGGCTCGGACGCCCGCGGTCGTCGAGACGATGATGGGGAATACCGCGGCCAGGGCAGCCATGGCCGCCTGGGCTCCCACACCGACGCCGAATATCTGGAGAAGGATGGGAAAGAAGACGACACGCGGAATGGCGAACGCGCCTGCCACTATCGGATCGAACACCGCCCCGAGAAACTTGCTCCGTCCAATGGCATAGCCCAGAGGAAAGCCGATGGTAGCAGCGATAAGAAAACCGATGGCCACCGCTTGCAGCGTTGCATCGAGGTGCCGGTAGATGGAGCCATCGGCGAAACGTTTCCCCAGTGCCGTAACTGAGGCCGTGGGAGAAGCGATCAGATCGCTCATGGAAGACAGAAGTGCCCAGATGAGGACCAGCGCCACCAGTACTGCAGCACGCCATAGGTTGTCTTTTAGCTTCCGTGACCTCGTTGCCCCCGCGTGGGCGGTAATTTGCGGAGTTGAAGGACTTGTTAGGTCGGTGCTCACAGCATGTCCCTTCTAATACGCTTTTCCAACCAGGTGAGGCCGCTGTTGACCAGCACACTGAGGATTATCACTACGGCGATGTAGGCCCACATGTCGGAGGTGTTGAGTTCCCGGTAGTAAAGACCGGCCCGGAAACCGATGCCCTGCGCTGCCAGAATGAATTCCATGGCCACGGTGCCGATGACGGCGTAGATGAACCCGAGCTTGACGCCGGGGAAAATAAGCGGCGTGGCTGCGGGGAAAAGGACCTTCAGGTAATACTGGGCAGGCGAAGCACTCACAGAGTTCGCGAGCTTGTGAAGGATCGGCTTGATGGCGTTCAAGGCGACCATCGTGGTCAGCGCGATCGGGATCAGGGACATGGAGGCCGCAATCAGGATGATGGGTCCTGCATTCAGTCCCATGGCGGCAAGAAGAACCGGATAGAACAACAGCGTAGGCATTGCATATCCTGTGACGATGAACGGCTCAAGAATTCTCCCGGCAGCCGGAATCCGCCACAAGAAGACGCCGAGGGGAACCCCTAGGACAAGTCCGATGCCGAAGGCAATCACGATCGTCGTAAGGGTGCGGGCTGCGTCCAGGCCGAACTGTTCTGTCGGAATTATCGACACTAGACGCGCCAGGATCTCAGAAGGCGGCACCACGAGCGTGGGGTTTATTAGCCCAGTCCTGGTGGTGAGCTCGAGAGCGATGATCAGGCCGGCCAGGATCACCCAACGGACGGCTGTGGCGCGCGGCAACGGCGGGTTCCTCTGCGTGGACCGGACGCGCCGGGTCTTTTCCGCAACAGTCACGCCCGCTGCGCCCCTGGGCCGAGGGTTTTTGCCGCTTCGACCTTTACAAGTGCCCAGAGATGATCTTCCAGTTCCCTGAACCGGGACAGCGCGTGGGTTCCTTCCGGTCGAGGTCGCGGCAAATCAATCGTGACCACCTCCTTGACGACGGAGGGCCGGGCGGACATGACCCAGACCTCGTCGGAGAGGTAGACGGCCTCCTGAATGTCGTGGGTAATGAAGAGGACGCGGTTGCGGGTTTTTTCCCAGATGCGCAACAACTCCCGTCCGATGAACTGCCGGGTCTGCTGATCGAGAGCGCCAAACGGTTCGTCCATAAGAAGGACGCGTGGTTCCATAGCCAGCGCCCGTGCAATAGCCACACGTTGTTTCATTCCGCCGGAGAGCTGGCCTGGACGGTGGTCTTCGAACCCGGTGAGCCCCACGAGCTCAGTCATGCGGCGCGCCTTTTCATAGCGTTCAGCTTTTGAAACGCCCTTGACTTCGAGACCGAACGCGACGTTATCCAGCACTGTGCGCCAGTGCAGGGTGGAGTCCTCCTGGAACACCATTGCGGTATCGCGCCGTGGCCCGGTCACCGTCTCACCGTTAATTCTCACGGTGCCCTGTGTTGGCTTGAGTAGACCGCCAACCATGTCCAGCAGAGTGCTCTTGCCGCAGCCGCTGGGACCGATGACGGAGACAAATTTTCCCTCCGGTATGGTCCCGGAAACGTTCGCGACCGCTCGGGTGACCCCGGCGCCGGTGTCGAATGTCATGCCGATGTTGTCAAAAACGACTTCGCTGTCGTGGGCAATCGATTGCACGGTGGGTGACTGGCTCATGACAGGAAACTCCTCATAACGATGGCGTCCATGTTCGGGTCCTTGGTTAGCTGGCCTTGGGCTTTGCCCGCGGCCACAACGGCAGCTAACTGCGCGTCGGTGAAGTCCAGGCTGAAGAACTGTTGCGAATTCTTGAGCGCCTCGAGTGCCACCTCGGGCTTGTACCCGATCGCCTTGCCGTACGTTGAGGCGGCCTTATTCAGATCGCTCGAGATAAGGTTCGTTGCCTTCTTGAGCGCCCGGCCCCAGCTCTTTAACGCCTCGGTATTCTCATCGATGAAAGACCCTGTGGCAACGAGGCATGTGTCGGACCAGTCCGTGACGAAGTCGCGGGAACGCCAGATAACCTTCGCCCCGCTTTCTGCGGCGATTTTCTCGGACAGCGGCGAGGCGGTCCACGCGACGTCGACGACTTTCTGCGACACAGCGGTCCAGGAATCGCTGGCTGAACCGACGCTGATCAGCTCGACATCCTTGCCGGGAATGATGCCGGCTTCCCGCAGGGTGCGTTCTGCGAAATACGACGAGTTGGAGCCGGGCGTACTCACCGCGATCTTCTTGCCTCTGACGTCCTCAATGGAATTGACCGGCGAGTCCGGCAGCGCGATGAAGTCCACCGATGCGGCAGTGTAGACGTTGCCAATTATCTTTACGTTCATCCCCTTCTCCGCGCCGATAAAAACGGGGATCGTCGAAGAGGTGCCAAATCCTATGCCCGACTCGATTCCCCGCACCGTGTCCAGTCCTCCGGGGAACTGGATGTGCTCCAGGGTGAGTCCTTCGTCCGCGTAATAGCCCTCGGACTGTGCGATGAAGAACGGAGCAGAGTGGATCAGGCTGGCGAGGCCAGTAATAGCGACATCTCCGGAGTAGGCCGTCCCCCCTCCCACGGCACTGTTCCCTGCTGATGCGCAGCCCGTTGCGGTGCTAAGAAATATTGCCCCTCCTGCCGCGGCGGAAATCTTCAAAAACCCCCGGCGGCCAAAAGCATCCAAACTCATTCGGTTCTCCCTCGTCTTTGTGTCAGATCCGTAACTCAGCAAGTGAAGCACAACACATCACTGCTGTCCAGATGTTAATTCTGTAGAGCAGAGATGTGGCAGATAGGCCGCCGGGCGGCAGTGGTGCCCCGACCACGAGTACCGCCGGCTGAGCCCAGGAAGCAACGACCCACGACACGGGCGGTCGGCGGCTGTTGGAATCGCCGAGACGCTGCGCCGATGTCAAATTGGCGCAGCTCCGGTAGAAGCGTCAACAGACGACATCCCGAGCCCTCGTCGGACGGCGTTCCACCTATCGGCTAGGTCATGTCCGACTTTGACCCGTGTCACAGCACTGCTTGATGACAGCAATAGAACCGTCGCGTGAGAGACAGGGCAGCAAGACACTAGCGGTGAGACTTCCAAGGGAACGGTTAGTGCCTCATTGCTCAGGTCTTGCAACCGGCCGCATGCGGACTGGCGTCCGTCGCAGCTGAGCGAACAACAGCTTTGAAGAACACCCCATCTGGCAGCGTGTAGTTGGCATGTTTGCCTTTTCCGCGAGAGGCTGGGAACGCTTCCTCATTAGGAGCGGCAGCGGGAAGGCGTCGCCTTTGCCCCAGTAAGGCTGGGCATACCGCGGGCGGAAAAGCCCGAGTGGTCACGCTGGTCCGGCGTGCGGGATAGGAATCCCGAATTCAGCTTGCCCATCAAAACGCCATCAGCCGGGAAAACGTGTGTATCAGTAACCTGCGTCATGCCAAACCGGCGTTAAGAGCCGCCCCCGCCGAGCAGGTGTAGGCGATTGCATCCTTCGGGGGTTCAGCGATGGGGTCGATAGTGGCACGGTTAGGTTTTCCGGGAATGGTGGCTAAGGCGCTCGTCGCATGCAGCGGAAGCGAACGCCCCGGAGCAGGAACCGATGAGAGCCCCCGACAAAGCAGGGGCCTCATGGTTCTACTCGGGACTACACGGTCACATGGCCGTAAAATTCGACGGAGTTCTTCGCCCTGGTGTCGACGCTGAGCGAAAAGACATCGGGACGGGCATAGTTGCCGGTGATGTCCATGTCGAGGTGGGATTCTGTTTTCTTGCGGAGTTCTACGTCGGCATACAGGATGGTTTCCTCGTCAAAAACAGGTCCGGCGAGGACGTTGCCAAGCGGGTCCACGATCATGCTTCCGCCACGCATGACGTTCTCGCCGGTTTCGAACTCGAATTCGTAGTCGGCCGGATAGGCGTCTTTGGTGATGGTCTGGCATGCCGACAATACGAAGACACGGCCTTCGATGGCGATGTGCACCATGGAGTGCTGCCAGCTCGGGCGGTCGTCCGCGGTCGGGGCGCAATAGATTTCCACACCTTTGGCGTACATCGCCTGCCGCAGCAGGGGCATGTAGTTTTCCCAGCAGATGACAGTGCCGAGGCGCCCGGCCGGGCTGTCCACGACGTCCAGGGTGGAGCCATCGCCGAATCCCCAGACCAGGCGTTCCACGGAGGTTGGCATGAGCTTGCGGTGTTTGCCAACCAGACCATCTTCGGGTGAGATCATCAGGGCGGTGCAGTAGAGGGTGTTGCCGAGTCGTTCGATGACGCCGATAACTACGAAGACGTTGAACTCGCGCGACGCGGCCGCGAGCTGGGCGACTTCCTTGCCGTCCAGAGTGATCGAAGCGGAGCAGTACTGCTCGAAGAGCTTCCGGCCGGCCGCGCTTCGGTTACCTATGGTGCTTCCAAAGGTGCTGCCCTTGGGGTAGCCGCCGACGAACGCTTCGGGGAAGACTGCGAGTTCGGCTCCTCCTTCGGCACATTGCCGGATCAGATCCACGGCCTTGTCTGCCGCCGCTTGGGCGTTGAAGGGGACGGATGCTGCTTGAACTACTGCTACTTGGGTCATTGGTACTTACCTTTCAGATGGTCGTGATCGATGCGCCGGGGCTAGCCTTCGCTAATGTCTTTGTGCTTTGTCTCCGGCAGCATGATCCACAGAACGATCAGCGCGGCGAGGGAGATGCCCGCGAGGTAGATGGCTGGCGCGACATTGTTACCGGTGGCCTTGATGAGGCTGGCCGCGACCAGGGGGCCCGGGCCAGCCAACACAGCCAGTGCGACGTTGTAGCCCAATGCGGAGCCGGTGGAGCGGATAGATGCTGGGAAAACCTCAACCAGCAGCACCACGTTCATGACGGCAGCCATGGCTACCAGCACTCCCAGAACAACAAGCCCAAGGAGAACGACGGCGAAGATGCCGCTGTTCAGGGCAAAGAAGATCGGGACGCTCAAGATGGTCAGGCCCAGGGCTGAGAGCAACACGAGGGGGCGCCGGCCGATGCGATCGCTGAGGCTGCCCAGCAGGGGGTTGGCGACCACATAAACCGCCAGTGCAATGCCGCAGGCCGTGAGGGCCTCGACACGGGGCATGCCCACTACCCCTGACAGGTGGTTGTTCGCGTAAGTAATGAAGTAGTACAGGCTGACACCGAAGAGCGCCGAAAATGCCAAGGTCAGGACGAACGCGCGCATCTTGACGGCCATCGGCACGGGGTCGGGCCTGAACTCTTCGCGGCGGCGGGCCATTTCCTCGTAGACCGGGGTCTCGCCGAGCCTCTGACGGATGAAGATTGCGACGACCGCCATCACCAGCGATGCGATAAACGGAACCCGCCAGCCCCATGCGGACACTTCCTGTGGCGTCAGGATGCCATTGATGGTTGCAGCCACGACTGTTCCAACAAGGAATGCCAGACCGGCGGTTGCGGTGACCAGGCTGGCGTGGAGCCCCCGCCGGTTTGCCGGGGCGCTCTCGCCCAAGTACGTGGCGGCGGTCGACCATTCACCGCCGACCATCATGCCCTGGATGCAACGCAGGATGACCACCAGGATTGGTGCCGCAACTCCAATCGACGCGTAGGAAGGAATGACGCCGATCAGTGCCGTTGTTAGGCCCATGCCCAGCACCGTGATCACGAGGACCAGCTTGCGCCCGTGGCGGTCTCCGATCGGACCCAAGACGACGGCGCCGAGAGGCCGGGCGATGAATCCAACCGCGAAAACGGCCAACGAAGACAACACTTCGGTTGCCGGGTCGCCGGCTGGGAAGAACTGCGCACCGATCACAGCCACGAAGTACCCATAGATGGCGAAGTCGAACCATTCCATGAAGTTTCCGATCCCCACGGCCACCTGCCGCTTCCGGATGTCGGTCTTGGCCGGTTGTGGAACAGTCGGTGAAGCCTCCGGCTCCGTCAGCGCTACTGCACGTTTCATTGGTTCCTCTCCAGATAGATGGGGGCTTTCCAACAGAATCGCAGTTAGGCTGGTCACATGTACAACTAATAGTCAGGATGAGCACCATTAATGAAACTAATCTCCGGAAGATTGATCTGAATCTTCTCGTGGTCTTCCATGTGCTGATGCAAGAGCGCCACGTCACACGGGCGGCAGCGAAGCTGTACATAACCCAAGGAGCCGTGAGCGCCGCCCTTGGGCGCCTACGCCTCATATTCGAGGATCCGCTGTTTCAAAAATCACGGTCCGGTATGGTGCCGACGGCTAAGGCGCTGGCCTTAGCGCCCAGGATTGGCCAGTCCTTGAAGATGGTTTCTGATTTGGTGTTCGAAGACGAGGAATTCGATCCGACGACCTCGAACCGAACCTTCCACATCGCGATGTCCGACGATCTCGAAGCTGTATTCGTACCGAAAATCGTCACTAAAGCCATCCGCAGCAGCTGGAACGTGAAATTCGCCTTTCACCAGACCAACAGCCTGCTCTGGCAGGACGCTCTGGACGATTCACGGATGGACCTGGTGATTTGCGCGACTCCGCCACAAGTGCCTGCCGCCTACCAGCACAGCGTCCTGTTCGCATCCAGCTATTCATGCCTCTACGACGGACGGCGAATGAAATTATCGGATCCGTTGTCCCTTGAGGACTATGCGAATTCCGGACATCTTCGCGTCTCCTACGACGCGCAACGTGGTTTCGTCGATGAGATCCTCGAGACTCAAGGATATGAGCGCAAGGCGGTCGCATCCATCAGTCACTTTGCCGGGGCTGTCACCGTTCTGCACAACGCGGACTTGATCGCCACGATCCCCACCTACACGGCTAAAGAATTCTCCCAAGTGGCAGGGCTGACGATGAGCCGCCCACCGATTCCGGTGCCCAGATTTACCATCTCCCTGCTCTGGGAGGTGCCAAAGGAAACGCAGCCCGAACATGCTTGGCTCAGAAAAATGGTCGAATCCTGCGCAGACCTCGACTTTCCCTCCGCCTCCGTCGCAGTCGAAGGCGCTGTCATCCGTAAGTGACCGGGTCGCTCAGCCCTGCAGCCGTGTCGGCCCTGGCACGGGGATTCTGTGGCCGGCGGTGATTTGGCTGGTGACGGGCTTGCAGGAGAGGGGCCCTGCCCCGGCTTCGGGACCGCTTGATGCGGCGAGAGCGGCAGAGGCTCATCTCCTGCAGGCTCCGTCGGCCTGTCCCCCGTCTTGGAAGAATCGGATAGGCCCCCCACCGAACCTACGAGCCTCGCGGTGGAAAGGCGCTTACCTGCCCGGCAGCGGCAAACACCAAGGACCCGTCCGTTGGGCTTGGTTCCTGCTAGAGGGCAGCCGAAAAGGACCATTTGTACTGGCCGGCTCTATTGCTTAGAGGCAGGTCATGTGTCTTGTGGTGAGGTGCTGTGGGGGCTGGCGCGGGTGGAGCTGTTGCGTACTACAAGCGTCGGCGTGATCGGTGTACGGTCCACGTCCCGGCCTTCCATGGCACCGAGAAGCACCTCCGTGCTCATGAGTGCCAGCGCGGTGAAGTCCTGGCGCACAGTGGTCAGGGGCGGCAGGAAATAGTCCGACCCTTCGATGTCGTCGAATCCGACGACACTGACATCGTCCGGGACTCGGACGCCATTTTCGGCGAAAGCGCGAATAAGCCCAAGGGCGGTATGGTCGCTGGCTGCGAAGATCGCCTGAGGGATCCTTCCCTCCCGGACGAGCTGGAGGCCGGTCTCGTAAGCCCATTTGGGGCTCCAGTCTCCCTCGATGCACAGTCCTGGTGCAAGTCCGGCATCACGAAGCGCGGCCTCCCAGCCGCGCTTGCGTACGCGTCCGTCGAACCAGTCCATAGAGCCGGCGAAGTGGGCGATGTCGGTGTGGCCAAGGTCTATGAGGTGCTGCGTGGCCAGCCTCGCTCCGAGCTCCTGATTTTCTGAGTATGTGAAGACGTTTGGAGTTGATGATGCTCCGGCCGCAATCATTTCCACTGGTACACGGCATGAGGCATTCCAGACAGCTGCTGCCATGTCGACGAGAGGTGCGATGACTATGATCCCCCCGACGCCGGTATCGTCCAGGGTGTCGAGGGCTGCTTGCACAGACTCGTCATAGGGTTTTTCGACACTGATGACGGTTGTGGCGTAGCCCTTCTTACGCGCAATGTTCTCAAGGGCCATGAGTGTCCCGACAGGGCCGAATCGTGGCGAGCCGTCCGAGAGTATTCCGATGGAAGTTGACCGGCTGGTGACCAGCGCGGTCGCGGCCCGGTTCCGCCGGTACCCGATGTCTTTAACGATCTGCAGAACCCGCTCGCGAGTTGAAGCGCTGACGTCCGGTGCGTTGTTGAGGACTCGCGAGACAGTCCCGAACGAGACGCCGGCGATTTGCGCCACATCGTTGATAGTCGGCTTCCGCCGCAAGGAAGCGTCTGGAAGCCCCTCTTTCGCCTCGCGGGGGATCGCTGTTGCTCTCACTTGCTCTCCTGTCCTGCACTGGCCGGGCCGGGTCCGCGGTCGTTCCGTGCGTCCTTAATCTTACGTCGCCGGCCGCTTACTGAACCTCAAATCGGCCCGTGGCGTGATGCTTGACACAAACCTCCGTAAACGTTTACGATTTGGAGCGTAAACGTTCACGGTACCTTCGTAAACGTTCACGGAGGCGAACTTCAACGAAGAGGGAACGGTATGAGCAACACCATCGTCGATGCACTTTTACTCGATCCCAGCGTTGGCATTCGAAATATTGACCCCGCCCAGTGGGCCAATTTGGAAATGCTCCTGACGAACGCAGCACGTGATGATCTCGCAGCTGCTGTCCGCACCTTCGTCTCCGCAGGCTCGTCGGCTGTCGTCGGCGTCTTTGATGACAATCTCCTTTGGGCGAGCCTGGTGGTCTCTGTCGACCAATCAGGCGCGCCGACGTCACTCTCAACCATTGACGGCTCGGTCACCGAGACAGCTGGCGCTGAAATGACCAAAGCGGCAGGCGAGGCGGTTCGGTGGGTTCAATCCCATCACGGACCGTGCTCCCTGGGCCTTTTCGTCGACAAAGCGCAGGCGGAGGCGATCCTGACGGCGTCAGACAAGGCCGCTGCTATCCGCACGGCCGCCGCCGCCAGCGGGCTCGTCCTGTCGCCGCTTCCCCCTGCCCTCGCCATAGCCCTGGCCTGATCCACCACCACCTTCCGACCTATCCATCCACTCACAAGCACTGGAGAACAATGATGATCCGCAGGCTTCCCATCGTGGCTTTGGCCGCAGCCCTGTCACTTTCCGTCGCTTCCTGCAGCAGTTCGACAACGGGCACCTCAAACGCTCCCGATGCAGGAGTATCCGAGAAGGCCCAGCAGGCCCTTGACAAGATCAAGGGACAGGTCCTGAGCAAGGGCCCCAACGGCGAGACGCCCTCTCCGTCATCCGTTGCAGATCTGACACCCGCCGAGATCGAGAAGGTCAAGGCACTCAACGCCAAGGCCGCAATCGTGATGCACTACGGCGGCAACGACTGGGCGACCGCCCAAACCAACGGGCTAAAGAGTGAATTCGAAAAGCTCGGTATCAAGGTCATCGCCACAACCGATGCGAACTTCAAGCCGGACAAGCAGGTTTCGGATCTCGAGACTGTCATGACGCAGGACCCGGACGTCATCGTCTCCATCCCCACGGACCCCGTGGCAACGGCCTCCGCCTACAAGAAAGTCGCGGCCGCCGGCACCAAGCTCGTCTTCATGGACAACATTCCCCAGGGGCTGACTGCCGGCAAGGACTACGTCTCCGTTGTCTCTGCCGACAATTACGGCAACGGTGTCGTTTCCGCCCACCAAATGGCCAAGGCCATCGGTGGCAAGGGGAAGATCGGACTTGTCTTCCACCAGGCCGACTTCTTCGTGACCAAGCAGCGTTACCAGGGATTCAAGGAAACGATCACCAAGGAGTACCCCGAGATCAAGATCGTCGAGGAGAAGGGCATCGCCGGGCCGGACTTCGCCGGGGACGCCCAGGCCGCTGCGAACGCCATGCTGAGCAAATACGCCGACCTGTCGGGCATCTGGGCGGTCTGGGACGTCCCCGCGGAAGGTGTGATGGCCGCAGCCCGTGCCGCGGGCCGACAGGATTTGAAGATCGCCACGGAGGACCTCGGCAAGAACGTCGCCATCGCCTTGGCCAAAGACCAACTCATCGTCGGCCTCGGGGCCCAGGTTCCGTTCGACCAAGGCGTTACGGAGGCCCGGCTGGCCGCAGGCGCACTGATCGGTAAGCAAGCGCCGGCATATGTGGCGCTGAGTGCACTCCCGGTTGACCACTCCAACGTCCTCGAAGCCTGGAAGCAGGTCTACCACGAGGACGCTCCCAAGGACATTCAAGAGTCCTACAAAAAGTAGCCAGCCCCGAGGGCGGGGCACCCACCCTCCCCCACTGTCCCGAAAGGGCAACAATGAACACCGCAGACAATGTCGTCGAGATGCGCTCGATTTCCAAGGGCTTCAACGGCGTTTCAGTCCTGAAGGATGTCAGCTTCGACGTCCGGAAGGGCGAAGTCCACGCCCTCGCAGGAGGCAACGGCGCCGGGAAGTCCACCCTTATGAAAATCCTCCAAGGCGTCTATCAGGCAGACGCCGGCGAGATCCTCATTGGAGGCAAACCGGTCGCCATCAACTCGATTCAGGACGCGAAGTCCGCCGGCATCGGGATGGTTTTCCAGGAATTCAGCCTCGTACCGAGCCTGACTGTCGCTCAGAACATCTTCCTTGCCGCTGAGCCGCTCGGGGCGGGCGGCCTCATCGACGACCGCGCCTCGGAGCGGCGGGCCAAGGAGGTCTTCGCCGAGATGGAGGTTGACGTCGACCCCCACGCCGAAGTCTCCCGGCTCGGCACGGCCTACTGGCAGTTGACCGAGATCGCCAAGGCACTCTCGCAAAACGCCCAGGTGCTCATCATGGACGAACCCACCGCCAGCCTTGCCCGGCACGAGTCCGAAGCGCTCTTCGAACTGATAGACCGTCTCAAGCAGCGCGGCATCTCAATCATCTACATCTCCCACCGCATGGACGAGGTGTACCGGCTTGCCGACCGGATCACCATCCTGCGCGACGGTCGTCGACTCCTCACCGAGCCGCTGACCGGCGTGACACCCGAACAGATCGTGGAAGGCATCGTCGGCAAGAAGATCGAGGGCCAACTTGCCTACCGCGAGCGGGACCACGTGGCTCATGAGGGCGCCCCGCTGCTGGAGGTCCGCGGGCTGAACGCCGGGCCGCGGGTAAGGGACATCTCCTTCGCCATCCGGCCCGGTGAGATCCTGGGCCTGGCCGGTCTTATGGGTAGCGGTCGCACCGAACTGGCCCGCGCACTCTTCGGCATCGACCGCCGGGACAGCGGCGAGATCCTCATCCGGGGGGAGAAAATCAACCTGAGCTCCCCGCAGCAGGCCATCGATGCCGGTGTCGCCCTCATCCCCGAGGACCGCAGGGCCCAAGGCCTCGTCCTGGACCACTCAGTCCAAGACAACCTGCTGCTGCCGCTGCTTGGCCAGATCCAGCGCGGACCTCTTCTGGACTCCGCCAAGGGCAAGGAACTGTCCTCGTCCCTCATCAAAAAGTTCGCGGTCAAGGTCGCTCACCCCCACCGCCCCGTGCGCCTGCTCTCGGGCGGCAACCAGCAGAAAGTGGTCATCGCCAAGTGGCTGGGCACTGATCCGGACATCCTGATCCTGGACGAACCAACCGCCGGCGTCGATATCGGTACTAAGAGCGAAATCCTGGACATGATCCGCGATCTCGCCAACTCCGGCAAAGCCGTCATCGTCATCTCCTCCGAGTACCCCGAACTACTCGCGGTCAGTGACCGCGTCCTCGTCCTCAAGGACGGCTCCGTCATCCGTGACATCCCCCGCAGCGAGATCGCTGACGAGGAATATCTTCAACTTGCAGTCCAGGGAGTCTGAACAGTGAGCAACGCAAACACCATCACCCCCCGCGACACCGCGGCACCCCGCAATTTCGGCACCATGCTAAAAGAGCTCGACTGGCGGCGCTACGTCATCTACATCGGTTTCGTCGTCGTCTTCATTTTCTTCGCCATTCTGCTGCGTGACCAGGGCTTCCTGTCCCCACAGAACTTGCTCAATATCTTCCGGCAGACGGCCACGATCACCGTTATCGCCGTGGGGATGACTTACGTCATCTCTTGCGCAGAAATCGACCTGAGCGTTGGATCGGTGGCCGGACTGTCCAGCGTCTGCACGGCAATGGCGTTGTCCCAGTGGGGCCTGGTCCCCGGCATCCTCGCCGGCCTCGCAGTCGGACTCGTGGTCGGGTCCATCAACGGTGCACTGGTCAGTCTCCTCGGCATCCCCTCCTTCCTGGTGACACTCGGCATGCTGGGTATCGCTGCCGGAGTCGCCCAGTGGATCACGGCGTCGGCCCCCCAGCCGATCCTGAATGACACCTTCAACATGCTGTTCGGATCCGGTGACTTCGGTCCAGTACCTGGCCTGGTCGTCTGGAGCGCCATCTTCGTTGCCATCGGCGCCGTCGTGCTGAACCGCACCAAGTTCGGCCGACAGGTCCTCGCCACCGGCGGTAACCGCAACGCCGCGGAGTTCACCGGCATCAACACCAAACGCATCAAATTCCAGGTGCTCCTCATCTCGGGCACGGTCGCGAGCGTTGCCGGCATGCTGTACGCCGGCCGCCTTCAGTCCGGCCGCTTCCAGTGGGGATCGGGCGATGAGCTCTCCGCCATCGCCGCGGTCATCCTCGGCGGGACAAGCCTCTTCGGCGGATTCGGATCCATCATCGGCACTCTTTTCGGCGCCCTTCTAATTGGCCTGATCAACAACGGACTGATCCTGGCCGGCCTCGACAGCAGCCAGCAGCAGGTGGTCCGCGGCGCCATCATCATCCTGGCCGTCGCCCTCGCCCGGAAGAAATAGCCCTGGCCAGCACAATTGCCAGCGCCACCGGCCCCGTAACCCACCCGTCTTCTCTTGACTTATCTGAAAGGCCTCAACATGAAACTCGGATACTCCACCATCACCTGGGGTGGCGTCGTAGGCCACCCGGTAGGGGTGACCAGCATTAAAGACCTCTTCTACATGACCCATGGCCCCATGGACAGGGCGATCAAGGACATCGCAGCCGCCGGCTACGAGGGCGTGGAGATGTTCGACGGCAACCTCGCCGAATACGCCGACAAGCCCGAGCAACTCCGCAGCATCCTCGACGAGGCCGGCGTCACCCTCGCCAGCGTCTACACCGGCGGAAACTTCATCTACGCTGACATTTTGCCCGACGAGCTGCACCGCATCCAGCGCGCCGCCGAGCTCGCTGCGGCCTTCGGGGCCGAGCGCCTCGTCGTAGGAGGCGGCGCCCGGCGCGCCACCGGCACCACGGACGAGGACTACCGCCGGCTGGGGGAGTCCCTGGACAGGGTCACCGACATCGCCGAGTCCGCCGGTCTCTCTGCCAGCTACCATCCCCACCTTACGACGATCGTTGAGAACCCCGACGAGCTGAACCGGCTGATGGGCCTGACCCGCATCGGCTTCTGCCCGGACACCGCCCATCTTGCCGCCGGCGGCGGCGACCCGGCCGCCCTTATCCGCAAATACCCGGACCGCATACGCCACGTCCACCTCAAGGACTTCCGGAAGGATCCCTTCGCCTTCCTGCCCCTGGGGCAGGGAGAACTCGACTTCCCGGACATCATCCAAGCCATCAGTGAGAGCGGCTACGACAGCTGGCTGATGGTCGAACTCGACGAGTACGACGGCGAGCCGCGCGCTGCCGCCGAGATCAGCCGCCGATACCTCGAAGAACTCCTCCCCTAACACCCCTCCCCCACACGCATTTCAGAAAAGGAACACCATCGTGAAAAACCTCAACGTCGGCCTCATCGGAGGCGGCTTCATGGGCAAGGCCCACTCCCTGGCCTACTCCGCCATGCCCATGTTCTTCTGGCCCGCCCCGGCCCTGCCCGTCCGCCACACCATCGCTGAAGCCACCGAGGAACTCGCGGCAGAGGCCGCCCGCCGCTTCGGCTTCGAACACTCCACCGCCGACTGGCGCCGGATCATCGACGACCCGGCCATCGACGTCGTCGACATCGCCACCCCCAACCACCTGCACGCCGAGATTGCCATCGCCGCTGCACAGGCCGGCAAGCACATCATCTGCGAAAAGCCCCTCGCCCGCACCGGCGAAGAGGCCAGGGCCATGTACGACGCGGTCAAGGACGCAGGCATCGTCCACATGGTCGCCTTCAACTACCGCCGCACCCCCGCCGTCGCCCTGGCCAAGAAATACATCGAGGAAGGCGCCATCGGGCAGATCCTCAACTTCCGCGGCACATACCTCCAGGACTGGTCCGCGAACCCCAACTCCCCCCTTTCCTGGCGCTTCCAGAAGAACATCGCCGGCTCCGGGGCCCTCGGAGACATCGCCACCCATGTCGTGGACATGGCCCGCTACCTTGTAGGCGAGTTCTCCTCCGTGAACTCGGTTCTCTCGACCTGGATTCCCGAACGCCCGCTACAGACCGGGGGCTCCGACGCACTGGGGAACATCCGGGGCGGCGAAGGGCCCCGCGGCGAGGTCGACGTCGACGACGAGGTCATGACCATGGTCCGCTTCGCCAACGGCGCCGTCGGCTCCATCGAGGCTACCCGCAACGCCTACGGCCGCAACAACTTCATCACCTTCGAGATCCACGGCACCGAAGGCAGCATCGCCTTCAACTACGAACGCCGCGACGAACTCCAGGTCTGCTTCGCTTCCGACCAGAACGACCGGCGCGGGTTCCGGACCGTCTATACCGGACCGTCCCACCCCTACGGGGACGGCCTCTGGCCCATCCCGGCCCTGGGCATCGGCTACGGCGAAACCAAAATCATCGAAGCACACGACTTCTTCAAAGCCATCGCCGAAGGCGGCAGCGTAAGCCCGAACTTCGCCGACGGTTATCAGACGGCGCTCATCGACGACGCGATCATGGCCTCTGCCGAGAAGGGCGTGTGGGTCGACGTGCCAATGGTCGCCGATCTCGCCACAACCGCGAAGTAAGGATGGGGGGAGGGGTGCGGGCCGCCCGTCCTCCTCCCATTACCCCAGGGACCAGCCCCTCCCCCATCCTGCGCTGCCTCATGGCCGCCGAACTCTCATTCGGAGGAGGCCTGGCAACGGGCCGATTTCTTTAGTCCTGTCGCCGTTAACTGCGGCCTGCAAGCTCACCAAAGACCAAGCCCATCACTATTCCAGAAAGAACAAAAATCATGTCCTACCGGACCAATCCGAGCAAACCCCTGGGCGTGGCGGGGATCGGTTATGCGTTCATGGGCAAGGCCCACTCGAACGCCTGGCGGAACGTCGCCAGCTTCTTCAACGTCCCGGCCTTCGAGCAGAAAGTGCTCGTGGGTCGGGACGCCGGACAGGTAGCCGAAGCCGCAAAAAAGTATGGCTGGGCCGAGTCCGCGACGGACTGGCGCGCGGTGATCGCCAGGGACGACATCCACATCGTGGACATCTGCGCTCCAGGCTGGATGCACGCCGAAATCGCCATCGCCGCGCTCGACGCGGGCAAGCACGTCCTCGTCGAAAAACCCCTCGCCAACACAATCGCCGAAGCCGAGGCCATGACGGCTGCCGCAGCAGCAGCCCGCGCATGCGGGGTGCAGTCCATGGTCGGGTTCAACTACCGCCGTGTGCCCGCCCTTGCCCTGGCCCGGGAACTGATCGCGGAGGGCCGGCTCGGCACCGTCCGGCACGTCCGCGCCGCATACATGCAGGACTGGCTCGCCGATGACAAGGCCTCAATGACCTGGCGGCTGCGGAAGGAAACCGCCGGCTCCGGCGCGCTGGGGGACATCGCCTCCCACGCCATCGACCAGGTCCAGTACCTCACCGGTCAAGCTGTGACTGAGGTGACCGGCACGTTGAGGACGTTCGTCGCAGAGCGGCCCGGCCCCAACGGTCCGGAAGAAGTGACGGTCGACGATGCCGCATGGGCCACCCTTGGGATGACAGGTAACATCAGCGCCTCGGTCGAGGCCTCCCGCGTGGCCACAGGGCAAAAAAACAGTCTTCGGATCGAGGTCTATGGCTCACTCGGGTCACTGACATTCGACCTCGAAAACCTCAACGAACTAAACTTCCTGGACGCCACCACCCCGGTGCGGGAGCAGGGGTTCCGGCGGATCCTGGTCAACGAACCCGAACACCCCTACATGGCCGCGTGGTGGCCGCAGGGCCACATCATCGGCTGGGAACACACCTTCACCCACCAGATCCGCGACTTCCTGGGGGCCATCGAGACCGGCGCCGCTCCGTCGCCATCGTTCGAAGAAGGGCTGCAGGTGCAACGCATCCTTGCCGCCGTCGAGAAATCAGCCAACAACAAGAGCACGCTCACCGCCGTTGAACAAAAGACGTATGCCACCGTTGAAGGAGCCTGACATGCCCCGCCCGTACACCCTGTTCACCGGCCAGTGGGCCGACCTCCCCTTCGAGGAAGTCGCGCGCCTCGCCTCGGGCTGGGGCTACGACGGCCTGGAAATCGCCGTCTCCGGGGACCACCTGGACGCCTGTCGCTGGGACGAACCCGGCTACGTCGAGTCCAAGCTCGCTGTCCTGGAGAAGTACAACCTGAAGGTCTGGGCCATCTCCAACCACCTCAAGGGCCAGGCCGTCTGCGATGACCCCATCGACTTCCGCCACGAAGCGATCGTCGGGTCCAAAGTCTGGGGCGACGGGGACCCCGAGGGCGTCCGCCAGCGCGCCGCCGAGGAAATGAAACACACCGCCCGGCTCGCCAAAGCCCTCGGCGTGGACACCGTCGTCGGATTCACCGGCTCCTCCATCTGGCAGTACGTCGCCATGTTCCCGCCCGTCCCGGAAAAGGTCATCGAAGCCGGCTACCAGGACTTCGCCGACCGCTGGAACCCCATCCTGGACGTCTTCGACGAATGCGGGGTCCGCTTCGCCCACGAAGTCCACCCCTCCGAAATCGCCTACGACTACTGGACCACCGTCCGCACCCTCGAAGCGATCGGCCACCGCGAAGCCTTCGGCCTGAACTGGGACCCGTCCCACTTCATGTGGCAGGGCATCGACCCCGTCTCCTTCATCTGGGACTTCAAGGACCGGATCTACCACGTGGACTGCAAGGACACCAAGCTCCGCCCCACCGGCCGGAACACCGTCATGGGCTCCCACCTGCCCTGGGGCGACCCGCGCCGCGGCTGGGACTTCGTCTCCGCCGGACGCGGCGACGTGCCCTGGGAATCGTCCTTCCGAGCCCTCACCGCCATCGGCTACAACGGCCCGATCTCCGTCGAATGGGAAGACGCCGGCATGGACCGCCTCCACGGCGCCCCCGAAGCC
>NZ_JMLE01000027.1 GCF_000685965.1 Arthrobacter sp. UNC362MFTsu5.1
CCCGCCGCTGCCCGCGCTGCCCACCATCAGCGGAACAGTTCCGGGTGACTCCTTCGCCCAGGCCGTGTCCCAGGTGATCATCGCCGCCAGCAAGGACGACACCCTTCCGATCCTCACGGGCGTTCGGATGGAGATCGAAGACGATCTCATCACCCTCCTCGCTACGGACCGCTACCGTCTGGCCATGCGCGAAGTGCCGTGGAAGCCCGTTACCCCCGGGATCTCCACCAGCGCCCTGGTCAAGGCCAAGACCCTCAACGAAGTTGCCAAAACTCTCGGCAACAGCGGCGACATCAACCTCGCCCTCGCCGACGATGACAGCCGGCTGATCGGATTCGAAAGCGGCGGACGCACCACCACGTCCCTGCTGGTGGACGGCGACTACCCCAAAATCCGTTCGCTGTTCCCGGATGCCACACCGATTCACGCAACTGTCCAGACCCAGGAACTGGTCGAAGCCGTCCGGCGCGTCTCCCTCGTTGCCGAGCGCAACACCCCGGTCCGGCTGGCGTTCACCGAAGGCCAGCTCCACCTCGACGCCGGCACCGGCGAGGACGCCCAGGCGTCGGAAGAATTGGAAGCACAGCTGACCGGCGATGAGATCACGGTTGCGTTCAACCCGCACTACCTCATCGAAGGCCTCAGCGTCATCGAAACCAAGTACGTCCGGTTCTCCTTCACCACGGCACCCAAGCCCGCCATGATCACGGCACAGGCCGACGCCGACGGCGAAGACCAGGACGACTACCGTTACCTGGTCATGCCGGTGCGCCTCCCCAACTAGGTAGCAGCTGATGTCGTTATGGGCAGCCAAAACGACATCTAATGCGACCCCGTTGGGCCCGCCATCGCAGCCCCTCCACCACACCAGCGCAGAAAAGAGTTCCTACCGTGCACATCGGACTGATCGGCCTTGGAAAAATGGGTTTCAACATGCGCGAGAGGCTGCGCAAGGGGGGCATTGAGGTCACGGGCTTCGACCGCAACCCTGACGTCACGGACGTCGCCACCGTGGACGAGCTCATCGCAGTCGTTCCGGCTCCGCGCGTCGTCTGGGTCATGGTTCCGGCCGGCGAAATCACTGATGCGGTGATCACCGAACTGGGTTCCAAGCTCGACGCCGGCGACCTGGTGATCGACGGCGGCAACTCCCGCTTCACGGAAGACCAGAAGCATGGTGCCGCGCTGGCCGAGAAGGGCATCCGGTTCGCTGACTGCGGTGTGTCCGGCGGAGTCTGGGGCCTGCAAAACGGTTACGGACTGATGGCCGGCGGCGATGCCGCCGACATCGAACGGGCGATGCCCGCATTCGATGCGCTCCGTCCCGAAGGCGACCGCGCGGACAGCTTCGTCCACGTTGGCGGCATCGGTGCAGGCCATTACGCGAAGATGGTGCACAACGGCATCGAGTACGGGCTGATGCAGGCCTACGCGGAAGGCTATGAGCTGCTGGCCGCCAAGGACATCGTGACCGACCTGCCGGGAACCTTCCGCGCCTGGCAGAAGGGGACCGTTGTCCGCTCCTGGCTGCTGGACCTTATGGTGAAGGCACTGGACGAGGACCCGGGCCTGGCCTCGATCGATGACTACGTCGAGGATTCCGGGGAAGGCCGCTGGACCGTTGAGGAGGCAATCGCCAACGCCGTTCCTGCCCCGGCCATTACAGCTGCGCTGTTTGCGCGTTTCTCCTCCCGCGAGGACAATTCCCCGGCCATGAAGATGGTGTCCGCCCTGCGGCACCAGTTCGGCGGGCATGCCACCCGCCCGGCCAAGTAGCAGCAGTCCGAGCAGTCCGAGCAGTCCGGGAATCCTGAAGACGGCGTGTACCTAGAAAAGCTTTCGCTGACCGATTTTCGCAGCTATGCCCAGGTGGACCTCTCCTTCGAACCCGGAGTGACGGTCCTCGTGGGGTACAACGGCATCGGCAAGACCAACCTCATGGAGGCCATCGGGTACCTGGCCACGCTGAGTTCACACCGTGTCAGTTCGGATGCTCCGCTTCTGCGCTTTGGTACCGAACGGGCACTGATCCGGGCCAAGCTGGTTCGGGGCGAGCAGTCCACTGTGCTGGAACTGGAAATCAACGGAAGCCGTGCCAACCGCGGACGCATCAACCGCAGCAACCCAGTCCGTGCCCGGGACATCCTGGGCATCTGCCAGACGGTGCTTTTTGCGCCGGAGGACCTTGCCCTGGTGAAGGGTGATCCCTCCAACCGCCGGCGTTTCCTGGACGAGTTGCTGGTCAGCCTCATGCCGCGGCATTCCGCCACGCGGACTGATTATGATCGTGTGCTCAAGCAGCGCAACGCCCTTCTCAAATCAGGCCGGACCGGTAAGTTCACTGCCGGGCACGAGGCAACCCTGGATGTGTGGGACCAGCACATGGCCAAGGCCGGTGCCGAACTGCTGCACGCCCGGCTGGAACTGGTGGAAAGAATCCGGCCCCACCTGAGAGAGGCTTACGCGCAGTTGACCGACGGGTCCAAGGAAGCGGACGCGATCTACCGGTCCACGCTCCAGGACATGATGGACGACGACGGCGCCAGCCCGGGTTTCGCCGCGGAACCCGCCGCCGTCGAACGCGTCGAAGACCTCCGGGAACTGTCCGTTGAGGACCTGACCGAACGCTATGTGCAGGCTTTTGCGGCCTCCCGGCGCAAGGAACTGGAACGGGGCGTTTCCCTGGTGGGTCCGCACCGGGACGACGTCGAACTCATCCTCGGCGAAGCGCCGGCCAAGGGGTATGCCTCGCACGGCGAAACATGGTCCATGTGCCTCTCCCTGCGGCTGGCGTCCTACTACGTGATGCTCGATGACGCCCGCACAGGCGGGTCCGCACCGATCCTCATCCTCGACGATGTGTTTGCCGAACTCGACGTCCAGCGGCGGCGTAAACTGGCGGCAATAGTATCCGGCGCCGAACAGGTGCTGGTCACCGCCGCCGTCGACGCCGACATACCGGAAGAACTGGCCGGGCGGCGGGTGAAGGTGGTCCCCGGAGGAATCGATGAGTCGGAATCCCGATGAGTAAGGATGCTGGCGGCCTGCAGCCGGGCCGCGATCCGGACGAAATAGATGCGCCCCAGGCGGCGCTTAACCGGATGCGCGAAGCTGCCGCTGCCCGCGGCGAAATCCGGCGCAAGTCCCCGCTGCCCGGAGGCGGAGCCAAGAAGCCGGAACGCAGCGCCGGCGGAACACGGGGATTCACCCAGTTCCACGGCACGGGCCGCGACCCGTTGGGCCTGGGGAAAGTGGTGGGACGCCTCGTGGCCGAACGGGGCTGGACTTCGCCGGTTGCCGTCGGATCCGTGATGGCCGAGTGGAGCACGCTCGTTGGCCCTGAAATTTCGGCACACTGCACGCCGGAAAGCTTTACCGACACCACGCTCCACGTGCGGTGCGACTCCACCGCGTGGGCAACCCAGTTGCGCCTGCTCAGCTTCAGTCTCCTCGAGAAATTCCGGAGCGAACTGGGCGAAGGCGTCGTGACCAAGATCCAGGTCCTCGGGCCTGCGGCGCCTAGCTGGCGGAAGGGCGGACGGACAGTCAACGGCCGCGGTCCCCGGGATACTTACGGATAGCAACCGGCTGTGGCGGCCCGCCGGATTTCCGCGGCCGCCGTCCCCGACCCTTGAAAAATGGCCAAACGGCGTGTAGGGCGCTCTAACGCCCCTGGGCCGTATAGGAACCCAGAGACGGTACCCCTGGAGCCTTGCAGGCGGGGCCAATGGCCTGTCAGCACCATATTCCCGCGCGTTTGCGGCCCTGGAATGCGGGATTACGCTCTCCAGCACGGTAGAATCGGGGTAGATAACTGGGCGCCGGTGAAACGTTGACTGAGTCCGTTTTTCGGCGCTTTTCCTGCGGCCGGGGCACGGTTCCGCCAGTCAACGAAGTAATCGGCGTTATCAGTGACGTGCCTGTTGGCAGGAGCCTCTTCTATCGGAGACGGTGACGGCCGGCCATACGAATACAGAGGAGTCGAAAGCGCCTGTGGCTAACGACAATGCAGATATCCCGGCAGTGGAACCCGCAGCTGAGGATGCCCGTACAACTGATGCGCCGGCGGAGGCAGCCGAACGCAAGGGATACGGTGCGAGCGACATCACCGTCCTTGAAGGACTGGAAGCTGTTCGGAAACGTCCCGGCATGTATATCGGGTCCACGGGACCCCGCGGACTCCACCACCTTGTGTATGAAGTGGTGGACAACTCCGTGGATGAGGCCTTGGCAGGCTACTGCACCCACATTGAGATTGTTCTCCAGGCCGACGGCGGCGTCAAAGTGGTTGATGACGGCCGCGGCATCCCGGTGGACATGCACCCCACCGAGCACAAGCCCACGGTTGAGGTTGTAATGACCATCCTGCACGCCGGCGGAAAGTTCGGCGGCGGCGGATATGCCGTTTCCGGCGGCCTCCACGGCGTGGGTATTTCAGTGGTGAATGCCCTCTCCAGCCGGGTGGATACCGAAGTCCGGCGCCAGGGCCATGTCTGGCGGATGTCCTTCGCCGACGGCGGCAAGCCCCAGGGCAGCCTGGTCCAGGGTGAAGAGACAGACCAGACCGGGACCACCCAGACCTTCTACCCGGACGCCAGCATTTTTGAGGTCACGGAATTCGACTTCGAGACGCTTCGTGCCCGGTTCCAGCAGATGGCGTTCCTCAACAAGGGCCTGCGCATCACGCTGACGGACGAACGCCGCGTTGCCCAGGAAGGCTCGGAGGACGAGGACCTGGATCTCGACGCCGTTCCCACCGAGGGTGAAGTGGCCGCCGAATTCCGCACGGTTGTGTACCAGTACGACGACGGCCTGCTGGACTACGTGAAGCACCTTAACTCCGGCAAGAAGGTTGATGTTGTCCACGAGGACGTCATCGCCTTCGAAACCGAGGACAAGGAACGGAAGATCGCCCTGGAAATGGCGATGCAGTGGACCAATGCGTACTCTGAAAGCGTCCACACCTATGCCAACACCATCAACACCCATGAGGGCGGCACCCACGAAGAGGGCTTCCGGGCCGCGATGACGTCGCTCATCAACCGCTACGCGCGCGAGAAGAACATCATCAAGGAAAAGGATGACAACCTCACCGGTGATGACATCCGTGAAGGACTCACCGCCGTCATTTCCGTGAAGCTGGCGGAACCGCAGTTTGAAGGCCAGACCAAGACCAAACTCGGCAACTCCGAGGTCAAGGGCTTCGTCCAGCGCGTGGTCACCGACGGCCTGGGTGACTGGCTGGAGCGCAATCCCGGTCCGGCACGCGATGTGATCCGCAAGGCGATTTCCGCAGCCCAGGCCCGGATGGCAGCCCGCAAGGCCCGCGACAACGCGCGCCGCAAGAGCCCGCTGGAGTCCTTCGGCATGCCGGGCAAGCTCTCCGACTGCTCGTCCAAGGACCCGGAGAAGTGCGAGGTCTACATCGTGGAGGGCGACTCCGCCGGCGGTTCCGCCAAGCGCGGCCGCAACCCCGAAACGCAGGCCATCCTCCCGCTGCGCGGCAAGATCCTGAACGTGGAACGGGCACGGCTGGACAAGGCCCTCGGCAACAACGAGGTCCAGTCCATGATCACGGCATTTGGTACGGGTATTGGCGAGGACTTCGACCTGAGCAAGCTCCGGTACCACAAAATCGTCCTCATGGCCGATGCCGACGTTGACGGGCAGCACATCACGACGCTGCTGATGACGCTGCTGTTCCGGTACATGCGCCCGCTGATTGAAAACGGATACGTATACCTGGCCCAGCCGCCGCTGTACCGCATCAAGTGGTCCAATGCTCCGCACGACTACGTCTACAGCGACCGCGAACGCGATGCCCGGCTTGTTGCCGGCCAGGCCGCCGGGCGCCGCATCCCGAAGGACAACGGCATCCAGCGCTACAAGGGCCTTGGCGAGATGGACTACACGGAACTGTGGGACACCACCATGGACCCCGACCACCGCACACTCCTGCAGGTCACCATGGACGACGCCCTCGCGGCTGACCAGATCTTCACCGTGCTGATGGGCGAGGACGTTGAATCACGCCGAAACTTCATTCAGCAGAACGCCAAGGATGTCCGGTTCCTGGATATCTAGAGCTCCACAAGAGCCTAAATATCCCTGAAGCGACATATACCTGAAACGGAAAATATAGACTATGAGTGACGAAACACCCGAGGTTCCCGCGGACTCCGCCGGACCCGTCGAGCCCGTCCTGGAGGGCGATGTGCTGGTGGACCGCGTGGAGCAGGTGGATCTGCAGACGGAAATGCAGCGGTCCTACCTGGACTACGCCATGGCCGTTATTGTCGGCCGCGCGCTGCCGGACGTCCGCGACGGCCTGAAGCCAGTCCACCGCCGCGTTCTCTACGCCATGTTCGACGGCGGCTACCGCCCGGACCGCTCCTTCAACAAGTGCGCCCGTGTGGTGGGCGAGGTCATGGGCCAGTACCACCCGCACGGCGACACAGCCATCTACGATGCCCTGGTCCGCCTGATCCAGGACTGGACCATGCGCTACCCATTGGCGCTGGGGCAGGGGAACTTCGGTTCGCCGGGAAACGATGGCGCGGCTGCACCGCGGTACACGGAAACGAAGATGGCCCCGCTGGCCATGGAAATGGTCCGGGACATCGACGAGGAAACCGTCGATTTCCAGGACAACTATGACGGCAAGAACCAGGAACCCACCATCCTGCCGGCCCGGTTCCCCAACCTGCTGGTCAACGGCTCCTCGGGTATCGCCGTCGGCATGGCCACGAACATTCCGCCGCACAACCTCCGCGAGGTTGCCGACGGCGTGCAGTGGTACCTGGCCAACCCGACGGCAAGCCGCGAAGAGCTGCTGGAAGAACTCCTGCTCCGGATTAAGGGACCGGACTTCCCGACCGGCGCCACGATCCTGGGCCACAAGGGCATCGAGGACGCCTACCGTACGGGCCGCGGCTCCATCACGATGCGCGCCGTGGTGAATGTTGAGGAACTCCAGGGCCGCACCTGCCTGGTGGTCACGGAGCTGCCGTACCAGGCCAACCCGGACAACCTGGCCATCAAGATCGCCGAACTCGTCAAGGACGGGAAGATCTCCGGCATCGCCGACCTCCGTGACGAGACCTCGGGCCGCACCGGGCAGCGGCTGGTGATCGTGCTCAAGCGTGATGCCGTGGCCAAGGTAGTGCTGAACAACCTCTACAAGCACACCCAGCTGCAGGACAACTTCGCCGCCAACATGCTGGCGATTGTGGACGGCGTCCCGCGGACGTTGAGCCTCGATGCCTTCATCCGGCACTGGGTCGCCCACCAGATGGACGTCATCGCCCGCCGGACCCGGTACCGCCTGCGCAAGGCCGAGGAAGAAGCGCACATCCTGCGCGCCCTCCTCAAGGCCCTGGACATGCTGGACGAGGTCATTGCCTTGATCCGTGCGTCCAACACCACCGAAGCTGCCAGGGACGGCCTGATGCAGTTGCTGGACATCGATGAGCTGCAGGCACGGGCCATCCTGGACATGCAGCTCCGAAGGCTGGCAGCACTGGAACGCCAGAAGATCCAGGACCGCCACGCCGAACTCGAAGCCCTGATCGCAGAGTACAACTCGATCCTGGCCTCCGAGGAGCGGCAGCGGGAGATCATCAGCACCGAACTTTCCGAGATCGTGGCCAAGCACGGGGATGACCGCCGCACGAAGATCCTGATGGGCTTCGACGGTGACATGTCCATGGAGGACCTGATCCCCGAAGAGGAAATGGTGGTCACCATCACGCGCGGCGGCTACGTCAAGCGCACCCGCAGTGACAACTACCGCTCACAGCAGCGCGGCGGCAAGGGGATCAAGGGTGCCCAGCTGCGTGGGGACGACGTCGTGGAGCATTTCTTCGTCACCACGACGCACCACTGGCTGCTGTTCTTCACCAACCTGGGGCGCGTCTACCGGGCCAAGGCCTACGAACTCGTGGAAGCGGGGCGTGACGCCAAGGGCCAGCATGTGGCCAACCTGCTGGCCTTCCAGCCGGATGAGCACATTGCCCAGGTCCTGGATCTCCGGGACTACCAGCACGCTCCTTACCTGGTGCTGGCCACCAAGCGGGGCCTCGTCAAGAAGACCCGCCTGGAGGACTACGACACCAACCGCTCCGCCGGCGTGATCGCCATCAACCTGCGCGACGGCGATGAACTCGTCTCCGCCCAGCTGGTTTCGGAAACTGACGACCTCATGCTGGTTTCACGAATGGGCCAGTCCATCCGCTTCACGGCCACGGACGATGCACTGCGGCCCATGGGCCGTGCCACGTCAGGCGTGACCGGCATGAAGTTCCGCGAGGATGATGAACTGCTGGCCGCTGACGTCGTCAAGGACGGCTCGTTCGTCTTCATCGTCACCGAGGGCGGCTACGCCAAGCGGACCGCGGTGGAGGAATACCGCCTCCAGGGCCGCGGCGGGCTCGGCATCAAGGTTGGAAAATACCAGGAAGAGCGGGGCCACCTCGTAGGTGCCCTCATCGTCCAGGAAGAGGACGAAGTCCTCGTGGTTATGGAAGGCGGAAAGGTGGTCCGTTCCTCGGTGGCCGGAGTGCCTGCCAAGGGCCGCGACACCATGGGCGTCATCTTCGCGAAGCCGGACAAGAACGACCGCATCATCGAGGTGGCGCGGAACAGTGAACGCGGCCTGGAGGGCGAGGAGGCGGAAGCCACCGACCCGGAAAACCCGGCTGAAAGCCCGGCAGCCGCCGGGGATGACGTAACGTTGGCTGAAGGTGCCGGATCACATGATGGGTCCGCAGAGGCAGATTCAGCACCGGCCGTGGAATCCGACGAGTCATCGGACGACGCTGAGCTGGACGAAGAAAATACCGGAGGTAACGAGTGAGTAATTCCGACTCATATCCCAAGCCGAACAGCAACACTCCCGGCGGGATCAGGCAGCCGGCGTCCGCTCCGCGCGTGAACGCCCCCGTACGTCCCCAGCAGCGGCCGTCGACGCCGGGTGCTCCGGCGCAGCGCCCGGTGGTCCCCGGCCAGCGTCCGGCACAGGGGCAGCGCCCCGGTGTTCCGGGCCAGGCCCCCCAGGGCCAGCGGCCCGGCGTGCCCGGTCAGCGACCCGGCCAGGGCTCCGCTCAGGGTGCCCCCGGCCTGGTCAAACCGGCCCCGAAGGCCAAGGTCCGCCGTGCGCGCCTCCTCGTCAGCAAGGTGGACCCCTGGTCCGTGCTGAAGATGGCCTTCCTGCTGTCCGTAGCCCTGGGCATCGTGACAGTCGTTGCGGCCATCGTCCTGTGGACCGTGCTGGACCTGACGGGCATCTTCGACCAGGTGGACAGCCTGCTCGGAACGCTGGCCGGATCCGAAGGCGGCGGGTTCGAACTGAAGAAGGTTGCCTCGCTGGGCCAGGTCGCTTCCTTCGCGGTCATCATCGCCGTGGTGAACGTGGTCCTGCTGACCGCACTGTCGATGCTCTCAGCCGTGCTGTACAACATTTCCGCCACCCTCGTGGGTGGCATCGGCGTGACCCTCACGGACGATTAGTCCGCGGATTTTCACCGGAAATCCACCGGTGAAATGCCTCGATTTGAGATCGGGCCGGGATGTGCTGTAAAGTCATGTCTCGGCCCGATGAGGCATCGGGGCGTATAGCTCAGGCGGTTAGAGCGCTTCGCTGATAACGAAGAGGTCCCAGGTTCAAGTCCTGGTACGCCCACGGAACCTGCACAGGTTTTGAAAATGGTTCGGGTAAAACCGAACCGGAACGGGGTGCATGTGAAGAAGTTGCTGGTTGTTGCAGTAGCTATCGCAGGCGCGCTGCTCTTCAAGAAAGTGCAGGAATCCGAAGCCCGGAAAACGGTCTGGAGCGATTCGACTGACACAGTCGAATAGTCCGGATCCTGGTGCGGACGCTGGTCAGAAGCGTTCCGGAACTAGGGTATGATTGACGGGTTGCTTCTTATGGGGGCATGGCGCAATTGGTAGCGCACCTGCTTTGCAAGCAGGGGGTTCGGGGTTCGAGTCCCCGTGCCTCCACCATAAGAAAGGCCCCGGAATGCGGAAACGCAGTCCGGGGCCTTTTGCTTTGCCCGCCAGGCAGTCCGGCAGTCCGGCACCCGCCAGGCAGTCAGGCAGTCCGGCAGTCCGGCAGCCCGCCAGGCAGTCAGGCGCCGTCCCGGCCCCTCATGTCCCGGCCACTAGTGTTGGAACGGTGAACTTCTTCCTCGCCGCTTTAGGGGTCCTGGGTGTGGCCTCTTCCGGTCCCCTCATTGCCGCTACGCTGGGCGCCACCTCTGTCAGCGCCCTGGCCATCGCCTTCTGGCGCAACGCCATTGGAGCCGCTGTCATGGCCTCGCCGGTCCTGGTGACCAATCCACGGCAGTTCGGCCGGGTGACGCCCCGCGAGTTCCGCTGGGCGGTCCTGGCCGCCGTCGCCCTGGCACTGCACTTCGCCTGCTTCATCACATCCCTCCAGCTCACCTCGGTAGCGGCGGCTACAGCGCTTGTCTGCCTCCAGTCGGGCTGGATCGCGGTCTTCCAGCTGTTCCGGGGCGTACGGCACCGCTGGCAGGTTCTGGTGGGCCTGGGAATGGCCTTCGGCGGCGTCGTGGCCATCACCGGCTTCGACATGGGCACCTCCCCGGACGCCTTGCTGGGAGACCTCCTGGCGGTGGCGGGCGGCGCCCTGGCGGGCCTCTACACCCTCGCGGGCGGCAAGGCTCGGGAGACCATGGGCACCGGCACCTACACAACGCTTTGCTACGGCATGTGCGCGGCCGTGGTGGCGCTCCTTGCCTTGATCTCCCGGCAGCCGCTGGTGGGCTTCGAGGCAGCCGGCTGGCTGGGAATCGTAGCCATCACCGTGTGCGCGCAGCTGGTGGGGCACACGGCGTTCAACCATTTGCTGGCCACCATGAGCCCGCTGCTGGTGTCCATGATCATCCTGCTGGAGATTCCCGGTGCCGCGCTGCTGGCGGCTGTGTTCCTGGATGAGAGCCTGCCGGGCGGCACCTACGCCGGCCTGGCGCTGATCCTGGTCGGGCTCGCCGTCGTGGTGGCAGGCCAGCGGCGCAGAAGGCCGGAACGGCCCGGCGAGGCCCGGGTGGCGGAGCTGGGCACGGACTGAGGCCCGGAAAGGGCCGGGCCGACGCTACTGGCCGCCGCGGCGCACCGGCTGGGCGGAGCTGACCGTGTGGATGGCGCGCAGGAGTTTGGCCGGGAAGTAGACGGAGAAGAACACCACCATCGGTGCCTTGAGGGCCATCTTTTTGACGTTGTGGGCCTTGTACGTCCGGTCGAACCTGGTGACGTAGTACCGGTAGTCGCGAGGAGAATCCTCGAGGCGGCGGGCGGACATACCGGAGACCATCTGGGGCCAGTACTGGATACGCAGGTCATGGTCGGCCAGGTGCAGGGACAGGTCGATGTCCTCGTGCATCTCGTCCTTCTCATCCCGGCAGGTTTCTCCGCGGATGGTTTCCCAAGCCGAGCGGCGCAGCGCCATGTTCGAGCCAAAGAGGAAGTGGTACTGGTGTTTGGCCAGCTTGAGCATCAGCTGGCGCATCTTGTCATCGGCCTTCAGGCCGAAGCGGCGCATCGGCATGTCGTAGTACACCACCGGACCGGTGGCTGCCTGGACGGAAGGATCAAGGAAGGCTTTCTGGACCTGTTCCACCCAGTCCGGTTCCACCACGGAGTCCGCGTCGATCCGGCCCAGTATGTCGCCGGTGGCGTGGTTGAGGCCGAAGTTACGGGTGGGAATGAGGCCCTGGGACCTGTCCTGGGTGAGCAGGATGATGGGGCTCTCAGGGTATTCCTGCTGCATCTGGCTGACGATGTCGGCCGTGCGGTCCTTGGACATGTTGTCCACAACAATGATCTCCGTGGCCGGCACCGACTGGTAGATGGCCGCAATAAGGCACTGCCTGATGACGCTGGCCTCGTTATATGCCGGTATGACGATGGATACGCCCGGCATAAGCGCAGCGTCGTGCGAGGCATCCTCGGCGGATCTATCGGGTGACATCACCACAAATTTAGCACCCTTAGGCGTCCCAGCCCGGGACGGCGGGTGAAGGTACGGGAAACAACGGAGGAGCCCCGCACATTTTGCGTGCGGGGCTCCTCCGTTGTTGTACCGGCCGGCGCGGCCGGGCTTTACGTGTCGGTGGGCTTTGCGGCACCGTTGTTCATGCTGGACGCGATGTTCTTCACGGCAGTCTTGGCGTCCGTGGCAACGGCGGCTGCCTGGTCCTTGGCGTCCTCGGCCGCTTCATCAGCCTTCGCAGCGGCGTCGCCGGATGCTGCAGCAACAGAGTCAGCTGCGTCAACAGCCTTCTCACCGGCGGTGGCGGCCGTGGCACTCACGTCGTTGACGGTTGTGGCCGGAACGGGCGCGGGCGTCACAGGAGCAGGTGTCTTCCAGGGATCCTCCACGGGCTTGGAAGCCTTCCACGCGGCCACACCGGCGGCGACGGCTGCGGCGATGACGCCGAAAATCAACAGTCCGCGGTGCTTGGGCTTCTGCGGCTTGGCCACCTCACCGGTAACAACGCGCGTGGCCTCCGCGGCAGCAGCCTTGAGTTGGTGGCCTGCGGCCTGGGCCTGATCCTGAATGGAGTGCACAACGCCGGAGTCCGCAAGCCTCTGGGCTACGGCATCCACATGGGAGGGAGCGCTTTCCAGCGTGCGGTGTACGGCCTCCGAAGCGTGGCCGATCTGGTCCGAGAGCCGCGGAAGGTATTCAACTACGACGCGGTCGCGGGCATTCAGGATCACCGGGGCGGCCTTGTCCAGCGCCTCGTGCAGACGCGGGGTGGCGCCGTCTACGGCATCGTGGATCTTCGGCGCAAGGTGCGCGAGACCGTCCTGGATGCGCGGCGTCACGGTGGCAACGCCGTCGGCCAGGTTGTGGGCTGCCGATTTGAGCCCCTCCTGGATCTTCGGGGAAGCGGTGTCAATACCGTGCTGCAGGCGGGGAACCGCCCAGTCGACGGCTGCTTCAACGCGGGGGGCTGCCCAATCCTTGGCGTTCTCTACCGCGCTGCTGACTGACTGCTCCAGGTCACGGGCAATACGATCCGATTTCTTCACAACTACCTCCCGATTAATGTGACGGTTCTGTTGTTAGCCTACGTGGATTGCCCCGCACCGGCTATTCATCAGGGCCATTTCCAGCCGATTTCACCTAGCGCGGAACTGCCCGGCAGGCCTGATGTGCAATAGCCCGACGTGGAACAATGGGCCTATGACTGCCATCGCAACTGCAAAAGCAACCATCCACACCAGCCTCGGCGACATCGTCGTCAACCTCTTCGGCAACCACGCGCCCAAGACGGTCAAGAACTTCGTCGGCCTGGCCACGGGCGAGCAGGCTTGGACCCACCCGGAAACCGGTGAGGACAAGACCGGCACCCCCCTGTACAACGGCACCATCTTCCACCGCATCATCAAGGACTTCATGATCCAGGCCGGCGATCCCCTCGGCCGCGGCGTGGGCGGACCGGGCTACAAGTTCGACGACGAAATCCACCCCGAGCTGACCTTCAACCAGCCCTACAAGCTGGCCATGGCCAACGCCGGCATCCAGATGGGCAAGGGCACCAACGGCTCGCAGTTCTTCATCACCACCATCCCCACCGACTGGCTGCAGGGCAAGCACAGCATCTTCGGCGAAGTTGCCGATGAGGAGTCCAAGAAGGTCGTTGACGCCATCGAAGGTGTCCGCACCGGCATGGGCGACCGCCCGGTCGAAGATGTCGTTATCAACAGCATCGACGTCGAGCAGCTCTAACACCCCATGAGTTACGGAATTCCGGCGGCCGAGCCGTCCGCGCAGATTCCGGTGTGCCCCAGGCACCCGGACAGGCCTTCCTATGTCCGGTGCCAGCGCTGCGGGCGCCCGGCATGCCCGGAATGCCAGCGGGCGGCCGCCGTCGGATTCCAATGCATTGACTGCGTCAACGAAACAAAACGTACGACGCCGGCAGCCAGGACCGTTTACGGCGGAACCGCTGTTGCCGGCCGGCCCCTGGTGACGTTCGGGATCATCGCGGCCTGCGCGCTGGTTTTTGTACTGCAGTGGATAGTCCCCAACGACGGGATTTACCAGAACTTCGCTTTCGCCACGGTCTACGCCACCCCCGAGTACGGGGTCTTCGAACCGTGGCGCATGCTGACCTCGGCGTTCCTCCACTCCCAAGGCTTCATCCTGCACATCGTGCTGAACATGTACATGCTGTGGATGTTCGGCCAGGCGCTGGAACCCCTCCTCGGGCGCATCCGCTTCCTGGCGCTCTACTTGCTGTCCGCCGTCGGCGGATCGGTCGGCTATCTCCTTCTGACGCCGACCTACACTCCGGGCCAGCCCCTCGCCGGAGTCGTGGGCGCCTCCGGCGCAATCTTTGGACTCTTCGGCGCCATGCTGGTGGTCCAGCGTCACCGCGGCGGTGACACAAAGCAACTGTGGGTACTGATCGCCATCAACGGCGTCATCGGCTTCATCGTCCCGCAGATTGCCTGGCAGGCCCACCTGGGCGGTTTGGTGACGGGCGCTGCCTGCGCCGCAGCCATCGCCTACGTTCCCCGTGGCCCGCAGCGCTGGCTCTGGCAGTCGGCCGGCCTGGTGCTGGTGCTGGCTTTGCTCGCCGGCGCCACCTGGCTGCGAATGGCCGGCGCCTAAACACGCCCCGCCTTCATACCCTCCTCCCCTCAGCACCCCAGCACGCCTGCCTCCGCGGCGCCTGCGCTCTCTCTGTCGCAGCCCGCGGTACTTCAGGCTGTGACGTGGTGTTGCGGGCGCTCCCCGCGGGGACCCTACCTGCCAATATCTGCACCCCGCCTGAGGGCACCGTAACCACCTCGTGCGCCGGCACCCTCGCCCTCTCCAAGAGTTTTCCACAGAGGTTATCCACACTGTTGGTAACTTACATGCTTGTAGTTCATCCCCCTTCCCCGGTGATGCCCTTGCCAGCTGGCGATTATCGACAGGGGTGGTCCACGTTGTCCACAACTGTGGATAACGTGGACCGGCGGGGTTGTGGTTAAGTGGACAACTTTGTCCTCTGCGACCGGGCAACTGTGAGGTGCTTCAGGGCCCGGAATCGGGCATGCGGCCAGCAAGTGCCAGGCCGCGCAGGGGGAAACCGGCCTCCTGTGCACCACATTTGGCTCTTAGACGGCAGATCCCGAGCCGGTTGAGCGCCGCCCGGGCCCTCTTCAACAGGTTATGCACACTGTTAATAACTCCTGACGCCCGAGGCGCAGGATGTAAATTGGCGCGTTGGAGCCTGATTGGGCCTTAGATCTGTGATTTATCCCCTGCGTTATCCCCACCTGTGGATAACTTCTGGGGATAGCCTTGTTCTTAAGTGGATAAGTTAAATCGGTTCGTTGCCCGCCCTGCCCGCCGCGGTTCACTGCACGAACCGGCGGGGTGGATGGAGGACCAGCGCGGCATTCTTGGGGATTTACCATCCGGAACCGGTTATCCACAGGCAATCCACACTGTTAATAACTGTCGGCCCTGTGATTCGTCCGGAGTCCCGGTCACTCACAGGCCATGGCCTGCGGAACGTTCGCCTAAACTAGCGAGACTTATCAACATTGTGGATAACTTTCCCCACAGGACCGGGATAAGTTCAGGCCCGGTCAGTCCACACGCCGGACGAGCCGCGACGATGGCTGTCAACAAGATGGGTGTCGATCATGCCGATCGCCTCCATGAGCGCGTACATCGTGGTCGGCCCCACGAATGCAAAGCCTTTGGCGCGCAGGGCCTTGGAGAGGGCAATGGACTCGGCCGATGTTGTGGGGATCTCGCCATGTGTGAGCGGACTCGGAGTCACGTCCGGTTGGAAACTCCAGACGAAGTCCACCAGCCCGCCTTCATTCCGCAGCGCGATGGTTGCCCGGGCGTTGGTGATCGCCGCCCTGATTTTGAGCCGGTTCCGGACGATGCCGGCGTCGAGCATGAGGCGCTCGACGTCGTCGTCGGTGAAGGCGGCCACCGCATCGGGCTGGAAGTTGTGGAACGCGGACCGGAAGGCGGGCCGCTTCCTCAGGATGGTGGCCCAGGACAGGCCGGCCTGGAAGGCCTCCAGGCTGATGCGCTCGAACAGCCCCTGCTCGTCGCGGACGGGCATGCCCCACTCGGTGTCGTAGTACTCCTGGAGCAACGCATCCACGGCCGCCCACGGCGGGCGGGCCAGGCCGTCATTGCCGACGATGGTGCCGCGTTCATCCGGGGTCATGTGGGTTCCTTAGGTTTTCCTGCGAGGGGGTGCTGCGTCCAGCATATTCAGCAACCTGCGCCGGACATGCCCCGGCCTTCGCGCAAATTCATAGCCGAACGACGACTCTCACATTATGCTGTGGCTCTGATCACAAATTACTGGGAGGTACGTGTGAGGAAAACCAAAATTGCCGTGGCTGGCGTGGCGGGGGTCGTTCTCGGGATGCTCAGCATCCAGGCCCCGGCCGTAGCCGCACCACCTGTCGACGACGGGTCAACCAGCCCCGCTGCGGCAGTCCGGCAGGACAACCGCCCCGGACCGCGGACCAAGGAACTCGTGGAACGGCGCAAGGCGGCCATTGAAAAGGTTGCCAAGGGGCAGGCGAAAGCCAATGGCGACGGCGTGGTTCAACTGGCGCCGGACAAGTTCGCCGAGGTCGAAACGGCCAAGCAGGACAAGATCTTCACCGTCCTCGCCGAGTTCGGCACCCAGGGCTCGGGCCGTTTCGGAACGGCACCTGGCCCACTGCACAACACGATTGCCGAACCGGACCGTGCCGTGGACAACACCACGCTCTGGACCAAGGATTTCAGCCCCGCCTACTACGAAGAACTCTTCAACGGCAGCGGTGAATCGATGAAGGGCTACTACGAGGCCGTTTCCAACAAAAAGTACTCGGTGACCAACACCGTGACGGACTGGGTCACGGTGCCCAACAACGGATCCTTCTACGGCGACAACGCCACCGAAGATACCGGCGGTTCATGGGCGTTTGTGCGGGACTCCGGCAATGCCTGGTGGGATTCCCAGGTGGCAGCCGGCAAGACACCGGCTGAAATTGACGCTTACCTTGCCCAGTTCGATGTCTGGGACCGCTACGACTTCAACAACAACGGCAATTTCGATGAGCCCGATGGCTACATCGACCACTTCCAGGCGGTCCACGCCGGCGAAGGTGAGGAAGGCGGCGGCGGGGCCCTGGGCGAGGATGCCATCTGGTCCCACCGCTGGTACGCCTACGGCAACCAGTTCGGCTCCGCCGGACCGGAAGGCAACCTCTCCGGCGGAACCCGGATCGGTTCCTCGAAATACTGGCTCGGCGACTACACCACGGAACCTGAGAACGGCGGGGTCGGCGTCTTCGCCCACGAATTCGGACACGACCTCGGACTGCCGGACTTCTATGACACCACGGGCGCCGCAACCAACAGCACGGCGTTCTGGACCCTCATGAGCTCCGGTTCCTGGCTGGGCCACGGTGCGGCGGCCGGGGCGGGAATCGGCACCACCCCGGGTCTGATGGGACCGGAGGAGAAGCTCTTCCTCGGCTGGCTGGACCACAGCGAGGTGGAACTGGGAACCACAGGTGACTTCGTCCTGAACCCGTCCCAGCTTCAGGCCGACGGCACGGACCAGGCCGTCAAGGTCAACCTGCCGGACAAGACCACCACCACCAAATACACCGTTCCCTCCTCGGGGAGCAACGCGTGGTGGACGGGAAGTGCGGACGGCCTCAACGAATCCTTGACCCATGCCGTCCCGGCACAGTCGAGGGTGACCGTCACGGCGAACGCCTGGTACGACATCGAGGCGAACTACGATTTCCTCTACGGCGAATATTCCACTGACGGCGGCAAAACCTGGAAATCCGCCGGGCGTGCGCTCAGCGGAGCGGCCGCGTGGGGGCAGGTGCGTTACTCCTACGACGCTGGCGGCCTCGAATCGCTGTTCCGCTTCAGGTACCAGACCGACGGCGGCGTCCATAACCCGGGTGCCTTCATTGACGACGTGAAGATCTCGGCGGGCAAGACCGTGATCCTCAGTGACGACGTCGAGTCCGGTGCAGGGACGTGGACTGCCGGCGGCCAGTGGCAGCTCAGCAGCGGCTCGGTGACGCAGACCACCGAGCAGTACTACCTCGTGGAGAACCGTGAGTACGTGGGCTACGACGCAACGCTGGCGGAAGGGCCCTATGCCTTCACCCACAGCATCACGAAACCGAACTGGGTCGATTTCTTCAAGTACCAGAACGGCATGCTGGTCTGGTACATCGACGACTCCTACGCGGACAACAACGTTTCGGCCCACCCCGGTGCCGGCTCGGCCCTGCCGGTGGATGCCAGGCCCGCGCCGTTGAAGTGGTCCGACGGCACCATGCCCGGCAACAGCCGCCAGCCGTTCGACGCAACGTTCGGCCTGGAGGACACGGATCCGCTCTGCATCGCGAAGGAAGTGCAGACCGGCACCAAGCGCAGTTCGTCATTCAGCTACCTTGACGCCTGCGCCGTCAGCAGCGCCGCGATCAGCGTCTTCAAGGACAGCGATCCGATGGCCTACTACAGCGCCGACAACCCCTACGGGAGCGTCAAGGTTGCAGGTCACGGCGTGGAGATTTCCGTAACCTCCGACGCCGGCACGGACTTGGCGATCCACGTGGTCAACCCTGCACTGAAGTAGGCGCAGGCAACAAAAAAGTCGGACCGGCACACATGCCGGTCCGACTTTTTTGTGACGCAGGTTTCGTGGGGTCAGATACGAGACCGGGAAAATCTGTGGCTAGGAACGCCAGCGGGTGGTCATCAGGAACCCCGCAATGGCGATACCGAATCCGGCAACGATGTTCCAGGATTCCCACGCCCTGACAGGGAGTGCGCCCTCGCTGATGTAGAAGGTGATGATCCACAGCAGCCCGATGATCATCAGGCCAAACATGACGGGCTTGAACCACACCGCGTTGGGCTTGTATGCCTGCGATGCAGAAGCCGGCCTGTCCGCGGCGGCGGTCTTCTTTCGTGGCTTTGACTCGGGCACGGGTCCTCCTCGTCGGGCTGAATCAAGGGCGGGGCCTCCGGCTTGATATCCTGCAGGAAGGAACATGCCGGCGGGGTTGGCGCCTTGGGTCAGGTCTGAATTCTTACTAGCAGCCAATTCTAGCTGTAGTTCAGAACACACCCGCGCCAGCCCATGCCGCCGATTGAGGAGACCACGTGGTGTTGCTGGAGAAGGAGACGACCGCTGCCGCGCCGGCGCGCGGCGTCGGAGTTCTCCGGACACTGATCCAGATCGTGGGCGAGCTGCTGATTACGGTGGGAGTCGTCCTCCTTCTGTTCGTCGCCTGGCAGCTGTGGTGGACCAATGTGGAATCCGATGCCAAGCAGAGCGAGACCATCAAGAACTTCGCACAGGAACTGGGTGGTTCCCCTGCCCCGGCGGAGTCGCCCGGCCCGGCGGCATCCGCCCCCGCCGATTACGGTCCGCCGAAGGTTGCCGAAGCGCCGGGACACGGCCAAACCATCGGCATCATGTACATCCCCCGCTTCGGGGCGGACTACACCCGGCCCATCGTGCAGGGAACTTCAACGGACGTCCTGGACACGCTGGGCCTTGGCCACTACAGCGACACGGCGATGCCCGGGGCCACCGGAAACTTCGCCGTGGCCGGCCACCGCCAGACGCACGGGGCCGTCCTGGACAATATCCACACCCTCGTGCCCGGCGACAAGATCTATGTCCAGACCCGGGACGGATTCTATGTATACGTCTTCCGCAACAACCAGATCGTGCTTCCGTCGGCCACTGACGTGCTGCTTCCGGTGCCCACCCAGCCCGCAGCCAAGCCCACGGAGGCCTACCTCACCATGACCAGCTGCAATCCCCGCTTCGGTTCGCAGGAGCGCATCATCGCGTATTCCCTGCTGGAGCACTGGCAGCCGGCGTCGGCGGGACCGCCGGCAGAAATCGCGGCCCAGGTGGCCAAGGCACTCGGGAAGGGCTGACCCATGTATGGATGGATTTTCCGCCACTTGCCGGGACCGCTATGGGTCAGGATTGCCACGGCGCTGGTGCTGCTTGCCGGCGTGCTGGTATTGATGGTTCAGTTCCTCTTCCCCTGGATGTCACAGTTCACCCAGTTCACCGACTCAACGATTGGTTTAGTAACTCGACAATGAGCGCCACCAAGATCCTGGTCGTAGACAACTACGACAGCTTTGTTTACACCCTGGTGGGATACCTCCAGGAGCTCGGCGCCGAGACGACGGTGGTCCGCAACGACGACGTCACCCTCGCCGAGGCAATAGAGATGGCGGACGCGCGCGACGGCGTCCTCATCTCTCCCGGTCCCGGCACCCCCGCGGAGGCAGGCGTCTGCATCGACCTGATCAAATGGTGCGGCAGCCACAGCAAGCCGATGTTCGGCGTCTGCCTGGGGCACCAGGCGCTGGCTGAGGCCTACGGCGCCACGGTGACGCATGCCCCGGAACTGATGCACGGGAAGACATCCCTCGTGGAGCATGAAGGAGCCAGCGTTTTCGCCGGACTCCCCTCCCCTGTCACGGCCACGCGCTACCACTCCCTGGCTGCTGTCCGCGAAACCATCCCCGACGTCCTCGAGATCACCGCGCAGACAGCGAACGGCGTGATCATGGGCCTGCAGCACCGGACGGCACCGCTCTGCGGCGTGCAGTTCCATCCGGAGTCGGTCCTCACCGAGGGCGGATACCAGATGCTGGGGAACTGGCTGGAATCCCTCGGCATGACCGGTGCAGCGGAGCGGGCCGCCAAACTGAGCCCGCTCATCCAGCACTAACGGCACCAGGACTTATGGCCTCCCCTGACGGCATCCAACTGACAGCCGGGGCCCGGAAGTCGGGGCGCGGCCCCTAGTCGCGGTTGCGGCCGGTCTCGGTAGGCGTAGGCGTGGGGGTCGGTGTGGGCTTGGGCGCCGGCGCCTTGGCAACCACAATGCTGATGGTCTTCCCCTGCTCCACCAGCGCATTGACCGCGTCGCTCTGATCTGTCACCTTGCCGGGTTCGACTTCGGAGTTCTCGACTTCCTTCACGTCGATCCCCAGGCCAAGGTTCTTGAGTGCCGTCTCTGCTTCCGCTCTGGGCAGGCCGCGGAGTTCGGGCATGGCCACCTTGCCGGTGGACACCACGATTTCCACGGTGGTTCCGACGGCGACGGTTTCGCCCGGAGCAGGTTTGGTGGTGATCACGATTCCCGCCGGCACCGTGGCGCTGTTCGCCATAGTGGTGCCGGGGGCGCCCGCTAGGCCAATCTGCCGCAGGACGTCCCGGGCAGCAGCTTCCGTGCGTCCCGGCAGGTCAGCCGGGATTTTGACGGCGCTGGGGCCGTCGGAGATGTTCAGGGTTATTTTCGATTCGGGTTCCATCGCTGTACCGGCTGCCGGCACCGTGCCGATGGCCGTTCCCTTGGTGATGGTGTCGTGCGGCAGCCTGTTGATCTGAGGGCTCAGCCTCGCGTTGTACAGCCGTTGCAGCGCCTCGGATTCGGTGAGCGCCGATACGGCGGGCACGTCGACCTTCGCCACGGGAGGCGGCGGCTGGTTCATCATGTTGTACAGCCAGAGGCCGCCGCCGGCCAGGACCAGCAGGGTGAAAATGACCAAGGTGGCAATCCACGTCCGACGGCGGGACTTCTGCCGCGGGGTCCGCTCACGTTCGGGCGGGAAGCCGAGCGGAAGATCGTTGGATTCGGAAGGTTCGTAAACCTGGGCGGGAATCGCCTGGTCGTCGCCGAGTGTGTCATTGAGCGGCCGGAGCCGGCCGCTGGGCGAATCGTCAAGGAACGCAGCGCCCGTCAGCGCGTAGGGGGCGGCCTGCGCCGTCCGCTCCGCGGCCGGGTTGTTGGCGTCCGTCGGTTCCTCGCCCGCCGCCGCGTCCGGCACGGAGACGCCATTGCGTGCCGCCCGGAGGGCCCGCTGGAACGCGGCCGCGTCCTGGAAACGGTCGGCCCGGTTCTTTTGGAGGGCCTTGACCAGCACGCTGTCCAGGGCCTCTGATACCTCGGGGTTGAGGCTGCTGGCCAGTCCCGGAATCTCACGGACGTGCTGGTAGGCGACGGAAACGGGACTATCGCCAACAAAGGGGGGCCGCCCCGTCAGCATTTCATACAGCAGGCAGGCCGCTGAGTACAGGTCGCTGCGGGCGTCCACGGTTTCGCCGCGGGCCTGTTCCGGTGACAGGTACTGGGCGGTGCCCACCACGGCCTGGGTCTGGGTCATGGTGGCGGACGAATCAGCCATGGCCCGGGCAATCCCGAAATCCATGACCTTGATGGTGTCCGAGTCTTCGCAGAACATCACATTCGCGGGCTTGATATCCCGGTGGACGATTCCTGCCCGGTGGCTGTACTCGAGGGCCGAGAGCACGCCCAGGGTGAAGTCGATGGCATGGTCAATGCTGACTTCCTTCGCGCGGATCAGATCCCTCAGGGTCTTCCCGGACACGAATTCCATCACGATGTACGGCACGCGGACGGTGTCCTCGGGGCCGCCGGGCACCGCGTGGTCACCGGTGTCGTAAATGGCAACAATCGAAGGATGGTTCAAGGCTGCCACGGCCTGGGCTTCGCGCTTGAACCGTGCCTGGAACTGCGGATCCCGGGCAAGATCCGGGCGCAGCAGCTTGATGGCCACTGTCCTGCCGAGCCGCGTATCAACGCCGCGGTGGACGTCTGCCATGCCGCCGCGGCCAATCAGCTCACCGAGTTCGTACCGTCCGTTGAGGACGCGCTGGGTATTCACTGGAAGGCTGTCCTCTCTGTGCGACGGGAGGCGGGGTGAGTCCGGCACTGTGCGCCTTAGTTCGACGTCGACGTGGTGGGGGTGGGCAGGAGTTCCTGGGCGAGGTGGTACGTCACGACGGACCCGGCGGGCACCTTGCTGCCGGCGCCCGGTTCCGAACTGACGAAGGTCCCGGCCTTCTGACCTGCGCTGCCGGGAACATCTGCACCCTTGACCCAACGCAGACCGGCGTCCTCGATGGCCTTCTGTGTTTGCGACTCGGAACTGCCTACGCCGATCGCGGGCACAGAGGACTCCGGGGCCGGTTCCTGGCCCTTGGAATAGGTGACGGTGATGGTCTCGCCGGGAGCCACCGGACCGGACGGTTCGATGTTGGTGACCGTTCCCTCCGGCTTGTCGCTGAACACCGGGTCACCCTTGACGGTGAGCCCCATGCCCACGAGCTGGCTGCGGACGGTGTTGTACGGCTGGCCCAGGTAGGCATCCGGGATCAGGTTGATGGTTTCCGGAGTGGACTGCGTGGGCGTCGGGCTCGCGCTCGAGGCTGTGGGGCTCGCCGAGGTTGACGTCGGCGAAGCGCTGCGGCTGGTGGGCTTGGCGCTGGTCGAGGTGGAAGAAGATTCGGCCGGGCCGGACGGGGAGAAGATGCCGGCCTGCGTGAGCATGACACCTATCAGCGCGAACAGGACGAGCACGATGAGGGCGATGAGCGGCCACGTCCACGGGCTGCGGCCCTTGCGCTGCGGTTCGTCCACCGGTTCGTCGTAGCGGTCCTGCTCCTCTTCCTGGTCCCAGCTGCGCTGCGCGGCCAGGGCGTCGGCGCGTGACAGCGTGCTGTGCGGACCCGCGGGTGCGGCAGCTGCCGCTCCTGCCGCGAGCCCGGCTGCAGCGCCGGCGCCGGCGGCGCCAACCACCGGAAGTGCGGAAGTCGTCGTCGTCGATTTGTCCTTTTCAGGGGATTCGATGACGCCGGTTGCGGCGGTGGGGATATCCACCGGCGCGGTGATCGGCCCCGTGGCCGCCTCGAAGAGCAGCATTCCGGGGACGGCGGCGTGTGCAGCGGCGATGTCACCGTTACGGATGGCTTCCGCTGCCTCGGACAGCTTGATGGCGTTGGCCGGGCGGTTCTTGGGGTCCTTGGCGAGCATGGACATCAGGAGGGCCCGTACCGGCGTCGGCAGGGTTTCGGGAAGGGGCGGCGGGGCGTCGTTCACCTGGGCAAGCGCGATGGCGATCTGCGATTCACCGGAGAACGGACGGTGTCCCGTGAGGCACTCGTAGCCGATGACGCCGAGGGAGTAGATGTCCGAGGCGCCCGTGGCCGTCTGGCCGGTGGCCTGTTCCGGTGCGAGGTACTGGGCGGTGCCCATGACCTGTCCGGTCTGGGTCAGCGGGACCTGGTCCGCCAGCCGGGCGATGCCGAAGTCGGTCACCTTGACGCGGCCGTCCGGGGTGATCAGCAGGTTGCCGGGCTTGATGTCGCGGTGCACCAGGCCCTGTGAGTGGGCCACGGACAGGGCGCGGGCAGTCTGGGCGATCATGGACAGCGTACGGTCCGGGGACAGCACCTGTTCGCGCTCGATGATGCTGCTCAGCGGATGGCCCGGGACCAGCTCCATCACGAGGTAGGCCGAGCCCTCTTCTTCGCCGTAGTCAAAGACATTGGCGATGCCGACGTGATTCAGCAGCGCCGTGTGGCGCGCCTCGGCACGGAAGCGCTGGAGGAACCCGGGATCGCCCGTGTACTCCTCTTTGAGCACCTTGATGGCGACAATCCTGCCAAGGATAAGATCCTTGGCTTTCCAGACTTCTCCCATCCCGCCAATCGCAATACGCGTGGTCAGCTGGAATCTCCCGCCGAGGGTGATTCCCGATGTAGGCCTCACTTATTCAACACCGCCTCAAAAATCTTCTTCGCGTTCGGACTGGTTAGCTGTGCGCCGGTGGTGATGTCCACGCCCTGCATGACGATGGTCACCGACACCTGCGGGTCGTTGGCCGGGGCGAACCCCGTAAACCATGAGTTGTTCAAGCCGTCGGTTCCCAGCTCGGCAGTACCGGTCTTGCCGGCCACCTGGACGCCGGGAACGGCGGCCCCGCGGCCGATGCCTTCACTGACCACGCTGGTCATCCACTCGGTAATTTGCCGCGAAATCTCGGGGCTGGTGGACGTCCGGAGGACTTCGGGCTTCGGTTCGCTGATGATGCGCAGGTCCGGTGACCGCACGGTCTTGATCAGGTTCGGCTGCATCTGGACACCGCCGTTGGCGATGGCCGAGGTCATCAGCGCGATCTGCAGCGGCGTGGCCCGAACATCGCGCTGGCCGATGGCGGACTGTGCGAGCCCGGCCGGGTCCAGCTGCTCCGCCGGGAAGGCCTTCTTGGCGTAGTCCAGCTTCAGCTGGTCGCCGAGGTCCTCGCCGAAGCCGAACTTGGCGGCCTGATCGGCGATGGCTTCCTGGCCCAGGTCCCGGGCGATGTCTGCGAACGGAGTGTTGCACGACTGCTGCAGGGCGAAGGCGAAACTCGCGGTGTTCTGTGTGTAGCAGTTGCCGCCGGCGTAGTTCGGCAGCTTGTACTGGATGCCGGGAAAGCTCATCTCGGCGGGGTTGGGCAGGACGCTGTCCTTGTTGTATTTGCCCGAGCTGAGCGCCGCCGCCGTGTCGACGAGCTTGAAGACGGAACCCGGAGCGAGGAGCGCGCCGGTGGGGCCGCTGACGTTCTGGTTCAGGTTGATGCCAGGGATTTTGTTCAGCTCGTTGTAGTTCGCGGCCTCGGCATCAGCGTCCTGCGTTGCTATCAGGTTCGGGTCGTACGAAGGTTTGGACACCATGGCCAGGATGTTGCCCGTCTTCGGGTCAGTCACCACAATGGAGCCCCGCTGGCCGTCCGGAATGGAGTCGTAGGCAAGCTTCTGGAGCGCCGGATCAATGGTGAGTTCAACCGAGGCGCCCTTGGGCTGGTTGCCGAGGAACAGCTGGCCGATGCGGTCCAGGAAGAGCTGGTCGGAGCTGCCGGCCAGCTGCTCGTTCAGCGCGCTTTCCAGCCCGGTGACACCGTAGTTCTTGGAGAAATATCCCGTGATGCCGGCATACAGTTCGGGCTCCGTGTAGGTCCGCTGGAATTTGCAGCTTTCCGATGCCGCGACGGACTGCGCGATGGGCTTTCCGCCGACGATGATGGCGCCGCGGTCGTTGCAGTAGTTCTGCAGGATTGCACGCTTGTTCCAGGGGTTTGCCTGCAGTTCATCGGCACCCACCACCTGGACATAGCTGAGGGCGCCGAAGATCAGCGCGAACATGGCTACCGCGGCGATCCATGAATTCCGAATTGCGTGGTTCACAGTTGTTTCACCGCTTCAGTTGGCGCGTCGGGATGGGCGGAGGAAGGCTGACGGCCCGGCTGCTTGGCCGGCCGCGGCGGGGAAGACGGAGCAGGCTTCTTTTCACCAGGCTCCGCGCCGTGCGGCATGGGCGTGGTGTCCACCGGACCGCGGGCGGTGTGCGAAATCATCAGGAGCAGGCCAACGATGATCCAGTTCGCCAGCAGCGAGGACCCGCCCGCGGCCAGGAACGGCGTGGTGAGCCCGGTCAGCGGGATCAGGCGCGTGACGCCGCCGATCACCACGAAGCACTGCAGGGCGATGGCGAAGGACAGCCCGCAGGCCAGCAGCTTCCCGAAAGCATCCCGGGTGCCCAGTGCTGCACGGAAACCCCGCGTGAACAGGAGCAGGTACATCAGCACGATGGCGAAGAGGCCGATCAGGCCGAGTTCCTCGCCGAAGGAGGCGATGATCATGTCGCTGTTGGCAAACGGCACCAGGTTCGGCCGCCCCTGGCCGAGTCCGGTACCCACGAGGCCGCCGTTGGCCATGCCGAACAGGCCTTCGACGATCTGCAGGCTGCCGCCGTACTGGCGTCCGTACACCTCGTCCGTGAAGGCGTTGAGCCAGCCGTCGATGCGGAGCCCCACGTGGGAGAAGACCCGGGAGGCAACGAAGCCGCCGCCGAGCAGCAGTCCCACACCGATGATCACCCAGCTGATCCGGCTCGTGGCCACGTAGATCATCACGATGAAAAGTCCGAAGAACAGCACCGACGAGCCGAGGTCGCGCTGGAAAATGAGAACCCCGATGCTCACCAGCCATGCGGTGATCATGGGTCCCATGTCCTTGAAGCGCGGGAACTGGAGCGGCCCGATCTTGCGGCCTGCCAAAAGGATGAGGTCCCGGTTGGACGAAAGATACCCGGCGAAGAATATGGCCAGCGTGATCTTGGCAATTTCGCCCGGCTGGAAGGTCATCGGGCCGATCTTGATCCACACGCTGGCGCCGAGAATCTCACCCGCGGAGATGCCCGGTACGAGCGGCAGAATCAGGAGCAGTGCACTCACGGCAAGGGAAATATATGTGAACCGGCGCAGGATCCGGTGGTCCTTGAGGAACCAGATGACGGCGATGGCGACACCCATGGCCATCAGGGTCCAGCGGAGCTGGTTGTTGCCGGTGTCCTCGCCCACCCGGTCCAGGCGGTGGATCATCGCCAGCCCCAGGCCGTTCAAAGCAACGACCAGGGGAAGTATTACCGGGTCGGCATATTTTGCCCGGATCCTGAGCACCACATGGAAGACGAGCGCGGCCGCAGCGAGCAGGCTGGACTGGAACCAGAAGTCCGAGTCGAAGGCTTTCTGCTGGTCAACGCCGACGAGGGCGTTGGCGCCGATGCCCACGGCAAGAGCAAGGACCAGGAGTGCCAGTTCGGTATTCCGTCGTGGCTTGGGGGTGGCCTCAATCTGCGTCATTTGGCCTCCTCACAAGTATTGGCGGACGGGCTGGGCGTGGCGGATGGCTTGGCGGTTCCGGGGGGTGCCGCGGTGCCGCTTGGTGCAGGCGCGGCGCCCGATGCGGACGGGGAAGCGGTTGACGGCGTGGCCGTCGGGCTCGCGCATTCGTCGGCCGGTGATGTTGTGCCGGTCAGATCGAGGTTCTTGACGATCCGCTGTGCGTCGTAGAGGTCGCGTGCCGGGACGGTCTGGCGGACCCGCTGCTGCGAGAATTCCGGAAGGTCGGACATGCGGATGTCCGTCACCGTCTCCAGCGTGGAGAGCTGGATGGGTCCCAGCCGCTGTGACACGCCGTTGAAGATGGCAACCCGCTGGTCGTATTCGCCGATGTAATAGCGCGTTTGAGTCCAGGCATACCCGAGCCACAAACCGACGCTCAGGATGACCAGGAGTGCGGCGGCCGTTGCGATGGTGACCCAGCGGCGCGGTTTGGCGGCCGGCTTGTATTCGTCGGTTTCCTCGCGGCCCTGATCCGACTTGTGGGTGAGGACGGTGGCTGCGCGGCGTGCGACAGTCCGGCCGGCGATGGTTGGAATCGACCCGGATTCGGCGGCGGCAGCGGCTGCTCCGACAAGTTCATGCGGACGCGTGGAAAGTTCCTCGCGGAGGACGGCGGCCGACAGGTGCTCGCCCAGATGTGGGTCCGTGGTGGTGGTGGGTTCACCAGTCTTGGAGGGGTTCTTCGGGCCGGCGTCGTCTTTGCCGGCTTCCCCGGCAGCCCCGGCGTCCGCTCCGGGTGCGGCCGGTTTGTCCCCGGAGGCCGCAGCGGCATCCGCACCCGGGGTGGCATCTGCCCCGGCGGCGGCAGCCGGGACGTCCCCGGCGGCCTCTCCGGCGGGCGTGGGCTTTGTGTCCTCCGGGGATGCTGCCGGCGTCCCGGCCAGGGCGGCGGGTTTTGCCGCATCGGTGCTGCCGGCCGGTGGCTGAACGATTTCTACAGCGGCCGTGCGGACGTCGTCGGGCGTCTGTTCGGCGATTTCGAGCATGACCACCGTGACGTTGTCCGGGGCGCCGGCCTCAAGGGTCAGGTCCACAAGGGTTTCGACGCATTCGCGCAGATCCTTGGTTTCGCGGACGGTCCGTTCCACGACGTGTCCCGCCACATAGTTCAGGCCGTCGGAGCAGAGCAGCCATCGTTCGCCGGGTTCAACGTCGAGGGTTGCGAGGTCGAGTTCGGGGCTGGCGTCAACATCGCCCAGGACCCGCATCAGGACGTTCTTATGCGGATGGGTTTCCGCTTCCTCGGGGCGCAGCCGGCCTTCGTCGATAAGCCGCTGGACAAAGGTGTGGTCGACGCTGATCTGCTTGAACTCTCCGTTGCGCAGACGGTAGGCGCGGGAGTCGCCGATATGGGCGAAGTGCAGTTTTCCTTCGGCGAGGAGGAGGGCCGTAACGGTGGTTCCCATGCCGGCAAGCTTCGGATTGATGTGCACGAGTTCAGACAGGAGGGAATTGGCGGTCTGGATCTCATCCGCCAGCACGGTCCCGGCGTCGCCGTCGTAATGACCATGGTCCAGGTGCAGCATGTCCAGGACGGTGGCCGCGGAGGCCACGTCACCCCCGGCGTGTCCGCCCATGCCGTCCGCCACGATCGCCAGGTGCCGGCCGACATAGGCGGAGTCATCATTTTTGGCGCGGATGCGTCCCACGTCCGAGCGGGCGGCGTAGCGCATGATGAGCGGCCGCGTCGGGGCGGGGCCCTTGTCGGCGGGAGTTTCCGGGACGGCCACGGCTATGGCCTCAATTCGATGACCGTCTTGCCGATTCTCACGGGGACACCGAGCTCCACCGGGAGCGCTCGGGTGAGCTGCTGATTGGCCAGGTATGTGCCGTTGGTCGAGCCTAGATCCTCGATGAACCAACGGCTGCCCTGCGGGAACAGCCGGGCGTGCCGGCCAGAAGCGTAATCATCTTCAAGGACCAGCGTGGCCTCCTGTGCACGGCCCAGGAGGATGGGGCTATCTGCCAGTGGAATGGTGTGGCCTTTGAGCGGACCTTCCGTGACAACCAGCTGGCGGGCCTGCTGCTTCGCGGGAGGCGGTGCTGTTTCTGCCAGTTCAGGGTGCTTGCGTACCTGGCGGGCGGTGGGAGCACCCATCGCCGCCTTCCTGCCGATCATCAGGTCCCGTCGCATGGCAGACACGATGCTGAAGATGAGGACCCACAGCAACAGGAGGAATCCGAAGCGCAGGGCCGTAATGGTCAGTTCGCTCACGGGCGGCCACCGGAGTCGGCGGGCAAAAGGCGGAAGATGATTTTGGTCCGTCCCATCGTGATGGTGGAGCCGTCAGTAAGGTCGACGCTGCCGACAACCTTGTGTCCGTTGACGTAGCTGCCGTTGGTGGATCCCAGGTCTACGGCTTCTGTGGTGCCGTTTGTGGTGCGTATTTCGAGGTGACGCCGTGAAACTCCGGTGTCGTCCACCAGGATGTCAGCCTCCGATGACCTGCCTAGGACGATGGAGGCTGCATTGAGCGAATAGCGCTGGCCGTCGATGTCCAGGACCGGCTGAAGGCGGACGGGCTGGCGGCTCGGCGCGGCGGGCACGTTGTTCCGCGGCATCGGCGGGGCTGCGGCGGAACCGGAGGCGTTCTCTGTTTTCGAATCGATCTCGAAGTCACCGGCGCGTATTTCCTCGTCGCGGCGGAAGGAAATGCGGACCGAGCCGCGGAGCGTGTAGCCCTGGCTTCTGACGTGGTTGATTACTACGTCGCAGAGTTCCTCGGCCAGGGGAGTGCCCCATTCCTGCGCCCGCTTGAAGTCGTCCTCGCTGAGGCGGACGTCAAAAACGTTCGGGGCAAGTGTTCGTCCGGCGGCGACGGTGATGGCTTTGTGGTCAACTTCCCGGCGGAGCCGGCTTGCGATTTCCACAGGCTCAACCTGGGCCTTCGAACCGGTGGAGAAGACACCGCGGACGGCCTTTTCGATGCCGCGCTCGACTTTGTCCAGCATTCCCATGGCACCTCTCCTCTCCCTACGGCTGCGGGGCAGCACACGATTCGGAACTCAGTTCACAACATTGCCGGGAGTGCGCCGGGGACGGGCACTCCTACATCTGATACTACTGGCCGGGGCTGTGAATGACCTTAATGCACAACGCCGGGGCGCGGAGATTAGTTCACGGGCGGCTGAGTCGGCCAGGGTCTTCCGGCGTCTCCGCACTGGCGGATCCACGCGCCTGAGCGGCGGGATTATTCCGGCCTGCAGGGTCCCCGGAAGGCCGATTGGTGTTTTGCCGTGGTTGTCCGTTATGCTTGATCTCGCTGCTTTTACGAGGTTGGCAGTCCGGAAAACGGGCTTCCTTTCCAGTGAAAGAAGTTGCGCGCGAGTGGCGGAACGGCAGACGCGCTGGCTTCAGGTGCCAGTGTCCGAAAGGGCGTGGGGGTTCAAATCCCCCCTCGCGCACGCAAATGGAAGAGCCCCGGTCTTAGGACCGGGGCTCTTCCGCTTTTAACCACACGCTCCGAGGGTTATAGGACCACGCTCCGACCTCATTTCCCCGCCGCGCGACGTCGATCGCGCCAGCCCCCATCTAACTGACAGTTAACTTCGCTGAAACGGCTCAAGCAGATTCCTGAAACAACCGTTCCATAGTGTCGGTGCCAGACGGCCCCCGGGGGCCGCTTTCACACGTGACCGCCTCCCGATTTGGAGTAGAAGAATGACGGCTTTCAGTTCGGACAAAGGACCGCTGCGCCCATCGCGGCGGATGGTGCTGGCAGGATTTTCGTCGGCCGCCCTGGTGGCGCTGACCGGTTGCGCAGCCGAATCCGGCGCGACGGCTCCGGCCGCTTCAGGTACGGCTTCCGGGGCGGCCGCCGAGTTCGGTACGCTTGAGGTCCAGCTTTCGTGGCTGAAGAATGCGGAGTTCGCCGGTGAGTATTTTGCCGACAGCAAGGGCTACTACAAGGACGCGGGCTTTAGCGCAGTCAACCTGATTGCCGGCGGCCCGGGAGGGGCATCGGCGGAGACCATGGTCCTGTCCGGCAAAGCCCTGGTGGGCACCTCCTCGCCGGTGGGCGTTGCGCCGGTGGTCCTCAATGAGGGTGCGCCGCTGAAGATCATCGGCTCCACCTACCAGAAGAACCCGTTCACCATCGTGTCGCTGGCGGCCAACTCCATCACCGCCCCGGAAGACCTCATCGGCAAGAAGATCGGAGTCCAGGCAGGCGTCAACGAAACGTTGTTCGATGCCCTGCTGGAGGTCAACAAGATCGACGCGTCAAAGGTCACCAAAGTACCGGTGCAGTACGATCCGCAGCCGCTGCTGAACGGCGACGTCGAGGGCTTCTTCGCGTACCTGACGAATGAGGTGCTCACACTTGAGCTGGGCGGGCACAAGACGGCGGTCCTGCCGTTCGCGGACAACGGCCTGCCTTTCATTGCCGAAAGCTTCGTGGTTACCGAGGAATCCATCAAGGACAAGAGGCCGGAGCTGAAGGCGTTCCTGGTGGCCACCATCAAAGGCTGGAAGGATGCCCTGGCCGATCCGGCGGAATCGGCGCGGCTTGCCGTTGAGGTCTACGGCAAGGAGCTGGGCCTGACCATGGCCAAGGAGAAGGGCCAGGCGGAAGCCCAGAACACCAAGCTCATTGCCACGCCGGAGACGGACAGCAACGGCCTCTTCACTGTGTCCAAGGAGCTGATGGACAAGAACATCGAGATCCTCAAGCTCGCCGGCTACGACACCACCGCGGACGCGATCTTCGACCTGAGCCTCCTCGACGAGGTCTATGCCGAAAACCCCGACCTTAAGTAGGACGCATGACTGAAGTGAGCACGGACGCCGTCGCCGGAGGACTGCTCTCCGGGACGGGCATATCGCTCAGCAACCTGGGCAAGAGTTTCCGGATGGGCCGGAAGAGCGTGGTGGCACTGGAGGACGCCAACCTGATGACGTCCAAGGGAACGTTCCTCTCCCTGCTGGGACCCTCCGGATGCGGCAAGTCCACCATCCTGAGGATTCTTGCCGGCCTGGAAACCCCCACCACCGGACAAGTGACGGTGGACGGTCACACGCCGGCCGAGCTGCGGACGCGGCATGAACTGGGGATCGCCTTCCAGGATCCGGCTTTGCTGCCCTGGCGGAGCGTGGTGTCCAACATCCGGCTGCCTTTCGAGGTGGCCGGGCTCCCCGTTGACCACGCAATGGTGGATGACCTGGTGGAGTTGATCGGTCTGAAGGGCTTCGAAAAGGCAAAGCCGGCCCAGCTGTCCGGAGGCATGCGGCAGCGGGTGTCCATCGCCCGTGCCCTCGCGCTCAAGCCGTCGGTGCTGCTGCTTGATGAGCCTTTCGGTGCACTGGACGACATGACCCGCCAGCGGCTGAACCTTGAGCTGCTCCGGATCTGGACGGAGAAGCCCGCCACGACCCTGATGGTCACCCACGGCATCGCCGAGGCCATGTTCCTCTCCGACGTGGTGGCTGTGATGAGCGCCCGGCCGGGCCGGATCAAGGAGATCATCACCGTGGACCTGCCCCGTCCCCGGACTCCGGAGATGATGCGCACGCCGGAGTTCCACGCGCTGTGTGACCGTGCGTCCGAGCTCCTGTTCGGCGACGCCGGCGCGCCCCTTGAGGAAGTGGAGTCACCGTGACACGGCCCTTTCTGTTAAGTGCGAGGCTGTTAAGTACGACGACGGCCCGGCCGCTGCCGCCGTGGGCCGCGGCCGCGATCGGCGTGTCAGCCACGGTTGCGCTCTGGTGGCTGGCCGCCGCAACGGTGCTTTCCGGGGTGGGCGCCAGTGCGGACGGTTCCGGCGGTGCCGTGCCGACGCCGCCGGAAGTCCTGGGGCAACTGGCGCGCGACGGCGTCGGGTTTTACTGGCCCAACCTGGCGGTGACAACGGCCGAAGCGTCCGCGGGGTATCTGTGGGGGAACGCCGCTGCACTGCTGCTGTCCGCGAGCGTCCTGGTGCTTCCGTCCCTGGAACGGCTGGTCACCCAGCTGGCGGTGATCAGCTATTGCCTGCCCATCGTGGCCATCGGGCCGCTGGCCTTCATCGTCATCGGCTCGCCCGCGCGCGGGGAATCGTCCGGCACGGCCGTCCTCTTGGCGGGCATCTCGGTTTTCTTCACCACCGTGGTGGGCGCGCTGGCGGCGCTGAAGAGCGCGGACCGGGCCAGCCTGGACCTCGTGGCGGTCTACGGCGGGGGACGGCTGATGCAGTTGGTGAAAGTCCAGCTCATCTCCGCATTGCCTGGGATCCTGAACGCGTTGAAGATCGCCGTCCCGGCCGCCGTCCTGGGCGCCGTGCTGGGCGAATACGTGGGCGGCGTGGACCGGGGCATCGGACCTGCCCTCGTCAACGCGCAACAAAACCTCGAGATCGCCAGGGCCTGGGGTGTCGCCCTGGTGGCGGGACTGCTTGCCGGGGCCGGCTATGGAGCCTTCGCGCTGCTGGCGCGGTTCGTGGCTCCGTGGTCCTCCGGGCGCCAGGCGGCATCATGAATGCCGGCCGTATGAAGACGGGTCCGGCTGCCGGCCTGGCCGCACTCAAAGGTGCGGGCCGCGCGGGGGTGGGCCTGCTGGTTTCCCTGGCCGTGGTGCTGCTGCTGTGGGTGGCGCTGCTCAAGGTCTTCAACATCTCGCCTTTTGTCGGCAAGGGCCCGCTGGACGTGGTCAACTTCCTGTTCGCTGTGCCGGCCGCGGAAACCAACCGTCAAGCTGTCCTGCAGAACCTCGGCCAGACCATGGTGGACGCGTTCCTCGGGTTCACCGCGGGAATGGTGGGCGCCGTGGTGATTGCCGGTGTGTTCGTCCTGTTCCGCGGTGTGGAGAACGCCCTGATGCCGGTGGCCATGCTGCTGCGCTCCGTTCCGCTCGTGGCGCTGGCGCCCATCATCATCCTGGTCTTCGGCCGGCAGGAACCGGCGGTCGCAGCGATCGGCGGAATCGTGGTGCTGTTCCCCGCCCTGGTCACCCTTGTGTTCGGGCTGCGCTCGGCGTCCCCGGCCATGCTCGAAGTCATCGACGTCTATGGCGGATCACGCTGGACCGCCCTGCTGAAAGTGGCCCTGCCGTCGTCCCTGCCGGCCTTCTTCACCGCCGTGAAAGTCTCCATTCCCGGGGCTATCACCGGCGCGCTGCTGGCGGAGTGGCTCGCCACGGGGAAGGGGATCGGCTACGCCATCATCTCTGCCGTGTCCCGGGCAAGGAACAACGAGGTGTGGGCGTCAGTGGTGGTGATCACCCTGGTGTCGATCATCCTCTACACCGTGGTGGCGCTGCTCGAGGAGGCCATGCTGCGGCGGTCCGGGAGGTTGCCGTCGGCGTCCGGGTGACCCGCCGTCGTCGTCCGTTCCTTAAGGAAGTACACCAGGCCGGCGGCGAGGGTGGATGCCGCCGCCAGGGCGAACAGTCCCGGCACCACGCTTCCGGTCTGTTCCTTGATAATGCCGAAACCGAACGGCGCCACGAAGCCGCCCAGGTTGCCGAGCGAGTTGATGATGGCGATGGCCGGTGCCAGGACCAGGGGATGCAGGCCCGACTGGGGAATGGTCCAGAACAGCGGGGACGCGCTTTTGAAACCCATCGCGGCGACGGCCAGGAACACCAGGGCCAGGACCGGAGTGGCGACGGCCGCCGCGAACGTTCCCACGGCGGCCACGAGCAGGGCAACCACCAGCAGCGGGCGCTTGGAGGTGGCCTTGTCCTGCCACTTGGCCGCGAAGTACATGGCGACGACGGCGCACACCCAGGGAATGGCGGACAGGAAACCGACGCTCAGGTCCGTGGTGCCGGGGATCTGCTTGACGATGCTGGGCAGCCAGAAGGTGTTGGCGTAGATGGACAGCTGGACCGAGAAGTAGATGCCGCACAGCAGGAGGATCTGCGGGTTCAGCAGCATCTTCCAGCGGTTGATTTTGGTGTCCTGGCTGCTGGTGTGCTGGGCATCCTCGCTGGCGATGGCGCTGATGAGTGCAGCCTTTTCCTTGAGGGTCAGCCATTTGGCGTCCTCGATCCTGGCGTCCAGGAGGAAGTAGACGGTGATGCCAACGACCACTGAGAGCAGTCCTTCGAAACCGAAGAGCCACTGCCAGCCGCGGAATCCCAGGGCGCCCTGGAGGCTGAGCAGCATTCCGGCGATGGGCCCCGACAGGGCGGCGGCAACCGAGGAACCGGCGATGAAAATGGCGGTGGCCTTGCCCCGCTGGCCGGCCGGTACCCAGCGGGCGAAGTAGAAGATGACGGCGGGGAAGAATCCCGCCTCGGCCGCTCCCAGCAGGAAGCGCAGCACATAGAACATCATTTCGTTCTGCACGAAAGCCATCAGGAAGGAAACGATGCCCCAGCTGACCATGATCCTGGTCAGCCAGACCCTGGCACCGAATTTCTCCATCATCACGTTGCTGGGCAGTTCAAAGATCGCGTAGGCGATGAAGAACAGCCCTGCCCCGAAACCGTAGGCTGCGGCGCCGATGCCGACATCCGCTTCCAGGTGCTCGTGGGCGTAGCCGATGTTCGAACGGTTCAGCTGGTTGCAGACGAGCATGACCAGCATGATGGGCAGGACGCGCCGGAAGAACTTCTTGGTGGCAGACGCCAGATCCGTGACAGCGATGTCGACAGACTGCATGGGAAAAATCCTCTGAATCGATGAAATAGCATGCGCTGCGGGGGACCGGGCGGCCAGTCCTTTGTGGTCCTCGCCACAGCTTTCCCTTTGACTTTATTCAACCGCGGCGATGCACGTCCAACACGTTTTTTGCATTGCGTGATACCCATGGGGCACTGCGGGGAATCCGGGGCGAACTGGCCGCGGCTCAGGTCCGCGGGCCGACGTCGGCTTTCACCGCCGTGACCGGGCATCCTGCCTCAAGGATGACACGCTGGGCAGTGCTGCCAAGAAAAAGCTTCCCCACCGGGGAGCGGCGCCGGACGCCTATCACCACCAGTTCAATATCTTCCTCGTAGGAGGCGTCGATCATGACGTCCGCTGCGTCAATGCCCTCATTGGGGCGGAGGGTAGCTTGGACGCCCGCTGCGGCCGCGGCAGCAATGGCTTCGCGGATGTCCGACTCCGCCTCCGCGGAAGCTTCGCCCGCCACCGGGCCCATAATCTGCAGCCCGGTCTTCCTCAGTGCAGCCTCTCCGATGGCGGCACCCAGGGCGGCCCGGCCCTCCTGGCTGGCAACATATCCCACTGCGACGCTCATGCCTGCACCGCCGTCAGGACCGACCCGGACGCAACGAACTGCCGCAGGTTCGCGAGCGTAAGTTCCGCCATCGCCGCCCTCGTTTCGTGGGTTCCGCTGCCCAGGTGCGGCAGGAGGACCACGTTGTCCAGGGCGAGGAGGTCCTCCGGGATTTTCGGCTCCTCCGCAAAGACGTCCAGGCCGGCCCCGGCCAGCCGCCCGGCCAGCAGCGCAGCCACGAGGGCGTCCTCATCCACCACCGTTCCCCGGGCGATGTTGATCAGGTAACCGTCAGGACCGATGGCGTCGATGACGTCGGCGTCCACGAGTTTGGCCGAGCCGGACCCGCCCGCGGCGGCGACAATCAGGACGTCGCAACCGGCGGCAAGCTCGCGCGGTGAGGCCTTGTATTCATAGCTGACCCCGTCCACCGGATTGCGGCTGTGGTAACTGATCTCGCAGTCGAATCCTTCCAGCCGGCGGGCGATGACCCGCCCAATCCGGCCGAGGCCCAGGATGCCAACTCTCTTCCCGCTGGCCTTGGTGGCGAGGGGGAAGTTGCCCTTGCTGAGCCAGTCACCGCGGCGGACGAAGCGGTCCGCGGCGCTCACCCGGCGCAGGACGTCGAGGTACAGGGCGATGGCGGTGTCCGCCACGCAGTCGTTGAGGACGTCGGGGGTGTTGCTGACCGTGATGCCGCGCCGGGCGGCCTGGGCAACGTCCGTGGTGTCATAGCCGACGCCGAAGTTGATGACCGCGCGGAGGCCGGGAAGGGCTCGCATCAGGTCCGGGCCGACGCCGAACTTTCCGGAGGTCACGGCGACCTCGAAGGATCCGCCGTGGTGCTGCAGGAATTCCTCCCGCTCGGGGGTGGAGTCGGGGAGGCGCACGGCGTCGTACTCGCTCCGGATGGCTTCTTGGACGGTTGGCATCAGTGGCCCTACCTGCAGGACGGCGGTGTTCTTCATATCTGCACCCTAGGTTTCGGATCCATACGCGTCCAACATGTAAATGGCATGGTTCGATGCCCGAAGTGAATCGATTGAGGTACTCCGGCGGAACCACGCGGATTTCCGGGATAAGTGGTGCCCGTCACAGGGCGCCGGTGCCCGGAAGCGGCCCCGCCGCGCGGCTCCGGCGGCCGGCAGAAACCTTGTGGAGCCTGTGGACCTCAACTAGCTTGAGTCCAGCGCGGCCCGAACGACCTGATCTTGTTGCCCGGTTCCACTGGTGCAAGAGCACCCCCTGCCGCAAACACCCAATTCGGAGGAATCCAATGACGTCTTCTTCAAAGCCCCCATTTCCCGCCGCCTTGCTCAAATGGCCGGCCCTGGCATCCGTCGCGGTGCTCGGTCTGAGCGGCTGTTCAGTGGCCAATTCCGACGCCGGCGCCGCCTCCTCGACGACGGTGCGCGTGGTGCTCGGCCAGGAGCCGCCCACGCTGGAAGCCTGTGAGTCGAACCTGACGTCCACCGGTGTCGTGGTGCGTTCGAACGTCACCGAACCCCTGATTGAACGCAATCCCACGAGTGGCGAACTGGAGCCCAAGCTCGCCACTGAATGGAAGGCCACCACGGATACCGAGTGGACCCTCAAGTTGCGCGAAGGTGTGACCTTCCAGGACGGCACGCCGTTCAATGCCGAAGCCGCCGCCTTCACCATCGAAAGGGCGGTCAACTCCAAGCTCGGCTGCAACGTGGAAGGCTACGTTTTCGGGGACGCCGACCTCGCCGTGAAGGCCGTGGATGCCACCACCCTGACCGTCACCACTCCCGAACCTGATCCCATCCTGCCGCTGCGCCTTTCATTCCTCGAGGTGGTTCCTACGTCCACCAGCGCCACGGAGAAGGTCCGTGAGCCGATCGGCACGGGTCCCTACAAGATCGAGAAGTGGGACGCCGGCCAGAAGATCACCCTCTCCAGCTGGGACGGGTACTGGGGAGACAAGCCCGCCTATGCCAAGGCCGAGTACCAGTGGCGCTCCGAGAGTTCGGTGCGCGCTGCCATGATCACCAGCGGCGAGGCGGATGTTGCCATGGGGCTGAGCCCGGACGACAACATCGGAGACCTTGGGGTGGACTACCCCAACAACGAGACCGTGGCCCTGCGGCTCGATGCCAATGAGGCGCCGCTCAACGACATCCGTGTCCGCCAGGCAGTCAACTACGCCCTCGACAAGGAGGGAATCGTCAACTCGCTCTATCAGGGCAAGCACCAAGTGGCCGCACAGCTGGTTCCCGAAGGCATCGTGGGGCACAACTCAGCGCTGAAGGCCTGGCCGTTTGACCTGGACAAGGCGAAGTCCCTCGTTGCCGATGCCAAGGCCGACGGTGTTGATACGTCCGCTCAGATCTCGCTGGTAGTCCGGAGCGCGCAGTTCCCCAAGATCACCGAACTCGGCCAGGTCCTCCAGGAGCAGCTGAGCCAGGCCGGCCTGAACGTCAAGCTCAAAATGCTCGAAACCAGCCAGCACCTGACCTACCAGGTCCGTCCGTTCCCCGATGATGAAGGCGCGGTGGCCCTGATGACCCAGCACGGCAACCAGGCCGGCGATGCAGCCTTCACCGTGGACCAATACATGCTGTCCACCGGAGCCCAGAGTTACTTCGGCACCCCCGAGTTCGACGCCATGATCAAGAAGGCGGATGCGGCCTCCGGCGACGAGCGGAAGAAGGCCTTTGAGGACATCTTCGCGTACCAGAACGACAAAGTGGTCCAGTTCGCCCACATCTCGCACCAGACCGGCATCATCGGCAAGGCGAAGTCCGTGAAGTACACGCCCAATTCGTCCAGTGGCGACGAGCTGCGTGTTTCGGAAATGACCCCGGCAAACTAGCCCGGACCCGGAGATAAGGACAGCCATGCTGATCTACTTGAGAAAGCGGATTGTCTCCAGCGCCTTGCCGCTGGTGGTGGTGATTGTTGGTGTGTTCGCGCTGGCCAGGATGACGGGAAACCCCGCCAGCCTGTACCTGCCGCTGAATGCCACACAGCAGATGCGCGACGATTTCACCGCACGCAACGGACTGGACCAGCCGCTGCTGGTGCAGATGGCCGACTACTTTGGCGGCGTGCTCCGGCTCGATTTCGGGCAGTCACTGCGCACGGGGCAGGATGCCGCGGCCATGGCACTGCGGGCTTTCCCGGCCACCCTGCAGCTGGCCGCCACCACCATGGTGCTGGCCGTGCTGCTGGCGCTGGTGGTCGGGTGCTGGGCTGCACTGAAGCCCAACGGCATCGCGGACCGCATCTCAAGTTTCGTCTCCATGGCTGCCGCCTCGATTCCGGACTTCTGGCTGGCAATCGTGGGCATCTGGGTCTTCGCCATCACCCTGGGCTGGCTCCCGACATCTGGTGTGTCGGGGGCCGGCGCCTGGGTATTGCCCATCGCCACGTTGCTCCTGCGGCCGTTCGGCGTGCTGGTCCAGATTGTCCGCGGCTCCATGGTCTCAGCCCTCTCGGAGCCTTACATCAAACTGGCCCGCAGCCGCGGTGCGGGCGAACTCCGGGTGGTCACGCACCACGCACTGCGCAACGCTGCCGCGCCCGCACTGACGGTGGCCGGCGACCTGACCGTGGGCCTCGTGAACGGCGCGGTGGTGGTGGAGACCATCTTCGGCTGGCCGGGCATTGGAAAGCTCATGATCGATTCGATCCTGCAACGGGACTTCGCTGTCCTGCAGGCCGCCGTCCTGCTCACCGCCGTCGCGATCTTTGCCCTGAACATCCTTATCGACATGGGCTACGCGCTGCTGGACGCGCGCGTCCGTCCCGTCACGGTCAAGGCCTAGGAGTAGCCATGAAGAGTTCACTGACTGAGGGCACGGCACCGGAGACGCTGCCGGCGGCCCTCGAACCCCAGAATGAAAAGAAGGACGGAAAACAGGATGGAAAGCTGAGCCTCTTCCGTCTCCTGCTCAAGGACCGCTTTGCCACCGTCTCTGCGCTGATCCTGGTCTTCATCGGCCTGACCGCGCTCGTCGGACCTGCGCTGATGGGTGATCTGGCCACCAAACAGAACCTGCTGTTCGCCAACAAGGCACCCTTCACGCTGGCGCACGGCTGGGAATACTTCCTGGGCAGCGATTCCCTGGGCCGCAGCATGCTGGCCCGGCTGGTCGTGGCGAGCCGGACCACCCTGTCCGTCGCCTTGCCTGCGGTGGCCGTGGCCCTGGTGGTCGGCTCCCTGTGGGGCGTGTGGGCCGGCTATCACCGGGGCTGGCGGGAGAACGTTTCCATGCGCATCGCCGACGTGATCATGAGCTTCCCCTCCCTGCTGCTCGCCGTCGTCGTGCTTTATGTCTTCAGCCCCAGCGCAGCGAACATCGTGCTGATCCTGGCCCTCACCCGCATCCCGATCTACCTGCGCACCGCCCGCGCCGAATCGGCGGAGCTGCAGAGCCGGACGTTCGTGGATGCGGCGCGCACATTCGGTGCCAAGCCCAATGCCATCATCGCCCGGCACGTCATTCCCGTGGTGCTGCCGACGCTCCTGACGCTGGCCACCCTCGAGTTCTGCTATGTCATGCTCGCCGAGTCCTCGCTGAGCTTCCTGGGCATCGGCATCCAGCCGCCGGACGTCAGCTGGGGCCTGATGGTCTCCCAGGGCAGGCAGTACCTGCAGACCGCCTGGTGGCTCTCGATCTTCCCGGGCGTCGCCATCGTGGTCACCACCATCGCCGCCAACGTCCTCGCCGCCTGGCTGCGGATCGCCACCGATCCGGCCCAGCGCTGGCGCCTGGCACTACCCCGCAAGCGGCTGATCGCCCGTATCCCAGCCAAGGAGGCACAGCCGTGAAAACAGCTGCCCAACAAGCCCCTATCCAGCGCGCCGGCGAAGCTGCCGGCGCTGCCACCGGCCAGGCCAAAGCGCACGACGTCGTCCTGCAGGTCCGAGACCTTGCCGTGGACATCCGCACGCACCGCGGCACCGTGCGCGCCGTCAACAGCGTGGCATTCGAAGCCCGTGCCGGGGAAACCCTGGCGCTGCTCGGCGAATCAGGGTGCGGAAAGTCCATGACAGCGAAGGCCCTCGCCGGGATCATGGACCCCGTCTGCGACCTCGCCGACGGCGAGATTGTCCTCAAAGGCACCGACCTCGCCGCGCTCAGCGCCAAGGAACGGCTCAAGTTTGCCGGGCCCGAGCTGGGCATCGTTTTCCAGGACGCGCTGACTGCCCTGAACCCCGTCTACACGGTGGGGACGCAACTCGGCGAGGCCTTCCGCATCCACCGCGGGCTGAACGCCAAGCAGGCGCGGGCTGAAGCGATTGACCTGATGAAACGCGTCGGCATCCCCGAGCCGGAATCCAGGGTAAATTCCTACCCGCACCAGTTCTCCGGCGGCATGCGCCAGCGCATCCTCATCGCCATGGCCGTGGCCCTCAACCCGCGCCTGCTGATCGCCGATGAACCCACCACCGCACTGGACGTCACGGTCCAGGCACAGATCATGCAGCTGCTGCGGAAGCTCCGTGAGGAGGGCCAGATGGCCGTCATCCTCATTACTCACGACCTTGCGGTGGTGGCCGAGGAGGCCGACTCCGTGGCCGTGATGTACGCCGGGAACGTGGTGGAAAGCGGACCCGTCTCCGAAGTTTTCGCCGATCCGCGCCATCCGTATACAAAGGGACTGCTGGAGTCCGTCCCCGTCCACCTGGAGCGCGGCGCCAAGCTCAAGTCCATCGCCGGCAGCCCGCCGGAGCTCCACGACATTCCCGCCGGCTGCGTCTACCAGTCCCGCTGCCCGCTGGTGCAGGACATCTGCCGGGCCGAGCGGCCCGTGCTCCGCCCGGCAGCCATCCCTTCCGGCACGGAACCGCGGCCTGCCCGCACGGCCGCCTGCCACTTCAGCGAGGAGATCAACAATGTCTGAGCCGCTTCTGACAATCGACGGAGTCACCAAGACCTTCCACGTGGCCAGGAGCGCCAGCGGGAACACAAGGCTCAAGGCCCTGGACGGGATCAGCCTGACTGTCGGCAGGGGCGAGACCCTGGGGCTGGTGGGCGAGTCCGGCTGCGGCAAGTCCACCTTGGCGCGGACCCTGATGATGCTGGAAACACCGGATGAAGGAACCGTGACCTTCGAGGGAACCAACCCCTTCGGGCTTCGCGGGAAGGAACTGCTGAGCTGGCGGCGGCGCGTGCAGATGGTCTTCCAGGACCCGTTCGCCTCCCTGAACGCCCGGATGAACGCCGGCGACATCATCGCCGAGCCGTGGGCCACCCACCGCGGCCTCTACCCGACGTCCCGGGAGCGCCAGGCGCGGGTGAGTGAGCTGCTGCACATGGTGGGGCTGCGTCCCTCAGACGCCAGGAAGTCGCCGCAGGAATTTTCCGGCGGGCAGCGCCAGCGCATCGGCATTGCCCGGGCCCTGGCGCTGAACCCGGACGTCATCATCCTCGACGAGCCGGTCTCGGCACTGGACCTCTCCGTCCAGGCGCAGGTCCTGAACCTGCTCAATGAGCTCCAGCAGGAACTCGGCGTTTCCTACATCTTCATCTCCCACGACCTGACCGTGGTCCGCCATGTGGCGGACCGGGTGGCCGTGATGTACCTCGGACGGATCATCGAGACCGGGGCCACCGAGGAAGTCTTTGACCATCCCCGCCACCCCTACACGGCGGCCCTGATGTCGGCGTCCCCGAAGCTGGACGTCAGCGGAACCAGGCGGGACAGGATTGTCCTCCAGGGTGAGCTGCCCTCTCCGCTGGATCCGCCGTCGGGCTGCCGCTTCCGGACGCGCTGCTGGAAAGCCCAGGACATCTGCGCCGAAGTATCACCGGAACCGCAGGTCCTGGCCGCCCCTGACGGTACGAAGCATGTTGCAGAATGCCATTTCCCGCTCGACTCCATCAAAGGACTGACCGGCGCCGCTGCACCTGCAGCTGCTGTGCCCGTCCAGTGAGTGGTCCCGAGTGACCGGTGCCGAATATGCCCTCATCGCCGGGGTGGTCTTCCTGGCCGCATGCCTGCAGGCGTCCAGCGGCTTCGGCATGGGCATGCTGGCAGCGCCGGTGATCGCGATGGTGGATCCGGCGCTGCTTCCCGCCACGCTCATCCTCCTGGCCCTGCTGGTCACCGTCATGGTCACTGTGCGGGAGCGGCAAAGCCTGGACCTCCGTGGCACGGGCTGGGCCCTGGTAGGACGGATTCCCGGGAGCTTCCTGGGGGCGTGGCTGGTGACGGCACTGTCCCGCGAGGGCCTGGCATGGGTGGTGGTGGCCGTGGTGCTGAGCGGCCTGGCGCTGGCGGGCCGCGGCTGGGCTCCCCGGCCCGTCCGCGCCAACCTGATCGCGGCCGGCGCAGCCTCCGGCATCATGGGCACCGCCACCTCCATTGGGGGACCGCCCATGGCCCTGGTGTGGCAGGGACACGACGGCCCCCGGTTGCGCGGCACGATGAGTGCCTTTTTTATGGTGGGATCGTCGATTTCGATGCTGATGCTGTGGATGACCGGAGCTGTCACCTCGGAGATGCTTTTGCTGGCGCTGTGGATGGTCCCGGCGGCCGTCTGCGGCTACGCGGCATCCCGGTTCGTGAACCGCTTCCTCAACGCCGCACGCCTGAAGGCCCTGGCCCTGGGTGCGTCGGCGCTGGGAAGCGCCCTGCTGATCGTGCAGCTGGTCCTGGCGGCTACATAGACGGGACGGGACCAGCAGCCGGGACGGGCCGCGGCACCAGGTTTGCGAGTTTCCCGCCCCGTGCGAGCAGCCCGATGTTGGCGGCAATATCGGCCGCCCTGCGTTCAAACGTGGTGCGTGCATGGCCGGAATGGTGCGGGGTCAGCACGGTGTTCTGCAGGGACGCGAAGGGCAGTTCAGCGGGCGGAATCACGCCGTCCGCGGGTGATCCCCACCAGACGTCGAGGCCGGCTCCGGCGATCCGCCGCTCCTTCAGGGCCGCGTACAGTGCCGCCTGATCCACCACCGGCCCGCGTGCCACGTTAATAAGGAACGCTGAGGGTTTCATGGCGGACAGTTCCGCCGCCCCGATCATCCCCTCCGTGCCGGAATCCAGCGGCACGGTCACCACCACGACGTCGGACGCCGCCAGGAGCCCGTGGAGTTCGTGGTTTCCGCCCACCCAGTCGAGGCGGACCCCCGGCGGCAGGGCGGCTGCCGGATTGCGCCGCACAGCGCGGACCTTCATGCCCAGCGCTCCGGCCACGCGGGCGACTTCGGCTCCGATGGACCCCAGGCCCACCAGGCCCAGTGTCAGGTCGGCGAGGACGGGATGGAACGGCACGTCGCGGTGCGTTGCGATGGTCCGCCACTGCCCCTGGCGGATGTCCCGGTCGGCGGCAGCGACATTGCGCGACAGCATCAGGGTGACCATCAGGACGTGCTCGGCGATGGGCCGTGCGTGATGGAAGGTGTTGGCCACCAGGGCTGACGGCAGCAGGTGCGGGAAGGAAATCTTGTCGTAGCCTGCACCCGTCACATGGACCAGGCGCACGCGGCCGGCAGCTTCCGCTTCCGCGGGGCCCAGGGAGGAGCAAACCACGACGTCGGCGCCCGCCAGGGCGTCCAGCCGGCGGCCCGGAGTCCAAGCCGCCGCCATGTCCCACTGGTGAGTGCCGCCGTCGACCTTTAACTGGTCCTCGAAGCGGCTGATAATGGGGTCGGTGACCACGATCTTCAGTGATTTAGGACCATCCGGAGCCTGGTCCGCGGTGCTTACCACCGGGGGCCCTGGAGCTCGTAGGAGGGGTGGAGCCGCTGCATGTAGCCGGTGTCGTCCCGGCTCCTGATCCCGCAGTCCAGGTACTGGCGGTGCAGGCGTTCCAGGGCGTCGCGGTCCACCTCGACGCCGAGGCCCGGGCCGGTGGGGACCTGGACGGCGCCGTCCTTGAACGTGAACACACCGCCCGCGATGACGTCCTCCGACGGGTCCTTCCAGGGCCAGTGCGTGTCGCAGGCGTAGTCGAGGTTGGGGGTTGCCGCCGCCAAATGGACCATGGCGGCGAGGCTGATGCCAAGGTGGGAATTGGAGTGCATGGACAGGCCAAGGCCGAATGTCTCGGTGATGCCGGCCAGGAACTGGGTCCGGCGGAGGCCGCCCCAGAAGTGGTGGTCCGAGAGGATGACGTCCACGGCGCCGGCCGCCACGGCAGGGGCCACATCCGCGAAGCTGACCACGCACATGTTCGTGGCCAGGGGCATGCCGACCTCGCGGCGGACGGCCGCCATGCCTTCGATGCCTGGTGTGGGGTCCTCAAGGTACTCCAGTACGCCGTGCAGTTCCTTGCCCACCCGGATGGAGGTCTCCACTGTCCAGGCGCCGTTGGGATCGATGCGGAGGGGGAGGTCGGGGAACTCGGCGCGGAGGGCGTGGATAGCCGCAATCTCTTCTTCCGGCGGGAACACGCCGGCTTTGAGTTTGAGCGCGCTGAAGCCGTAGCGGTCCACTATGGTCCGGGCCTGCCGCACAATCCCGGCGGGGTCCAGGGCCGCACCCCAGGCGTCGTCAGCCTGGCCGGGGTGGCCCGCCCATTTGTAGAACAGGTACCCGCTGAACTGCACGGAGTCACGGACGGCGCCGCCCAGGAGGTCGCTGACCGGCCGGCCGAGGAGTTTGCCCTGGATATCCAGGGCGGCGACGTCGAACGCGGAGAGCACGCGGTCAGCTGTGCTTGAACCGGTGACCATGCCGCTCATGCCGTGGCCGCCCTGGATGGTGTCCTGCCGGAGTGCCTGGGCGATCCGGCTGCGCAGCAGGTTGATGTTGAAAACGTCCGTGCCGGGCACGGCTGCCGCGGCGAGCCGGAGCCGGGCAATGTGGCCGGCATCGCCGTAGGTTTCACCGAAGCCCGATACGCCGGCGTCCGTTTGGACCTCCACGATGGCCCGCAGCGCGAACGGCTCGTGAACGCCCACTGTGTTCAGCAGCGGCGGGTCCTTGAAGGCCACGGGCGTGATGGAGACGCCGGTGACCCTGGCCTGGTTGACGTACTGGGCGGGATCGTATGCCTGGTCCACAGCGCTGTGCTCCTTGATTGGCTCGGGGGTTGATTTACCTGCTCCGTTCACCGACCATAAGGGGAGTCATCGATCCAAGTCCAAGCTAATTTGAGCACTCAACAATTCAGTAAAGGTATGAATGTTTTCCCTACCCCAGTTAGAGGCGTTTGTGGCCGTCGCTGAAGAGCTCCACTTCGGTGCCGCGGCTGAGCGGCTGAACATGACCCAGCCGCCGCTGAGCCGCCAGATCCAGATGCTCGAAAAGAAGCTTGGAACCCAGCTTTTCGGCCGCACCAGCAGGAAAGTGGAGCTGACCGCCGCGGGCGCCACCCTGCTGCCGAGGGCGCGGCAGATCCTGGACATGTGCATCAAGACGGACCTGGATGTCCGCCGGGTTTCCTCAGGCGAAGCAGGTGCCATCACCGTGGGGTACACGGCCATCGCCGGCCAGAGTGCACTGCCGCTGATGCTGCGCCGGGCCGCGGAGGGGATGCCGGGCGTGTCCTTTGTGCTCCGGGAACTGGTCTCCACGGACCAGATGGACGGGCTGGTGAAGGGCAGCGTGGACATCGGCCTGCTGCGGCCCATCGTGGCCCGGCCCGGGGTGGTGTCCCGGCCGCTCATGCAGGACCGGCTGGTGGTGGCGCTGCCCGAGGGGAGTTCGCTGCTGGGCAATATGGCGGTGCCGGCGGGTCAGCCGCTGCCGCTGGGGTCCCTGGACAGGCTGCCGCTGCTGATGTACTCCACCAAAGAGGCCCGGTACTTCCACGACCTGGTGCTCCGGCTGTTCGCCAGCGCCGGCGCCCACGCCAACGTCACGCAGTACGCAAGCCAGGTTCCGGCCCTTCTGGCCTTCGTCCAGGCCGGTCTGGGGGTGACGCTTGTCCCCGCCTCGGCCATGGCGTTCGCGCCCGCCGGAGTGGAATTCCACGAGATTGACGGACGGCACGGCATCCAGGAGCTGAACCGCGTGGATCTGGAGCTGGCATGGAACGAAGAGACAGCCAACCCCGCAGTCCTGCGGCTCCTGAAGCTGATCGACACGTTCTGACCGGCTGGCCGACCTTCACGCCTGAGCGGGGCGCGCTTCCCGGCCGGACACGCGGCCGGTTTCGCCCGGCAGCGGCAGCTGGCCAGGGCTACTGGCGTCCGTCCCTAAGCCGGCGTCTCGAGTTTGCCAGGTGGCTGCGCATGGCAGCCGACGACGACGGCACGTCACCTTCCGCGATGGCCGCATAGATGGATTCGTGCTCGTGGACCACCTGTTCAAAGTGGTCGCGGGCGTAGTGTTCGACGCCGGTCATCAGCCGGGTGCGCGGCATGGCGATCATGGTCTGGCCCAGGGACGCGAGGCAGTCCGAATAAAAGGGGTTTCCCGTCGCCGCAGCGATGGCTTTGTGGAATTCGTAGTCGGACTTCATGGCATGCGCCGGGTGGTCGCCGCTGGCAGTGAACTCCTCCAGGGCGTTCAGGACTGCCTTCAGTTGCCGGTCCGTCCGGTTTCGGGCAGCCAGGGCCGCGGCCTCCGCCTCGACGCCAATGCGGAACTCGAGCAGGTGGAGCCGGTCCTCAAGGCTCGCCACCGGCCGCCCGCCGGGGGAATGCGGATCGCCGTGCGGGGGCGGGGTCAGCGCAAAGCTGCCCCGCCCGCGTTCGGTTTCCACGAGTCCTTCAGCCTGGAGCCGGGTCAGGGCCGCCCGGACCACCGTGCGGCTCACGCCGAACTCGCCAATCAGCGTGTTTTCGCTGGGGAGCTTGTCTCCGGGCTGGATGACGCCGTCAACGATGCGGGTGCGAAGATCGGCGGCGAGGTCCGCGGTCAGGTTCCGGCTCATGCGTTCAAGGTTACGCGCCGAACTCCACGGACTCGGTTGTCCAGGCGCGGGCCTGGTCGCTGAGTGTCACGCCGAGACCGGGGCGGTCCGGAACCAGCATGCGGCCGTTCTTTGTTTCGAGTCGCTCGTTGAACAGCGGGTCCAGCCAGTCGAAGTGCTCAACCCACGGTTCGCGCGGGTAGGCGGCGGCGAGGTGGAGGTGGATCTCCATGGCGAAGTGCGGGGCAAGGCCCAGGCCGCGCTCGTCCGCCAGTGCGGCGAGGCGGAGGAACTGGGTGATGCCGCCGACGCGGGGAGCGTCGGGCTGGATGATGTCGCAGCCGTTGGCGTTGATCAGGCCCTTGTGCTCGGCCACGGAGGCCAGCATTTCACCGGTGGCGATGGGGGTGTCCAGGACGTTGGCGAGGTGGGCGTGGCCTTCGAAGTCGTAGGCGTCCAGCGGCTCTTCGATCCAGACGAGGTTGAATTCCTCCAGTTGCCGGCCCAGCCGAAGTGCGGTGGCGCGGTCCCACTGCTGGTTGGCGTCCACCATGAGCGGGACGTCCCAACCGATGTGTTCGCGGATTCCGGCGACGCGGCGCAGGTCCTCTTTGCTGTCCGGAAGGCCCACCTTGATCTTGATGCCGCCGATGCCTTCGTCGATGGACTGGGTGGCGCGAACCTTGACCTCGTCGAGGGAGGCGTTGAGGAAGCCGCCCGAGGTGTTGTAGGTCTGGACCGAGTCGCGGTAGGAACCCAGGAGCTTCGCCAGAGGCAGGCCGGCGCGCTTGGCCTTGAGGTCGTAGAGGGCGATGTCGATGGCGGCCAGCGCCTGGGTGGCCACGCCCGAGCGGCCCACGGAGGCGCCGGCCCAGAGCAGCTTGGTGTAGATCTTGCCGATGTCGTTGGGGTCCTCGCCGATGATGCCCTCGGCCACCTCCTTGGCATGCGCGTACTGGGCGGGTCCGCCTGCGCGCTTGGAGTAGCTGAAGCCGATGCCGCTGTGGCCCTGCTCGGTGGTGATTTCAGCGAAGAGGAAGGCCACCTCCGTCATGGGCTTCTGGCGGCCGGTGAAGACCTTGGCGTCGCTGATCGGCACGGCAAGGGGAAGCCTCGCGGTGGAAAGTTTGACGTGGCGGATGAGGTCTACGGTGCTCATGGGGGGCTCCTCGGCGGGGTGGCGGGCTGCGTTGCCCTTCTACTTAGAGTACAAGTTTATAACTTGTACTACAAGTATGGTTTGCCTGGAAGATGGATGTGCGGGCTGGCGACCCCCTCTTTGCAGTCAAGGGTCTCCCAACCCGAGGGTTGGGAGACTCTCGGGTTGAGACAGGCGGCCCTATCACCGGGGCTGGGGAAGCGTCTCGTAACTATGTCTTCTAGCCGGCACTCGTTCTCGCTGCCCTCGGCGAGTCTTACGAGACACTTCTGTCAGGCTGGGATCTGAGAGTCCCTTGAGCCGGCTGTCAGGAAATCCGAATCGGACCTTGTCCTGACAGGCCTGCGCCTACCTGCCTGACGTCAGGTTGTGGTGTGCGTCAGCCTTATATGCCGGGAGCTCAATCGGGGAGCAGGAGCGACCACAGTGCCACGCATGCTAGTTTCTAGGCGCAGCTTTTGCCTACTGTGCCTTAACCCAGGTGGGCCCGTCGTCCGGCAAAGCCGCCGGCCCACCCCTGTCCGGGAGGACGAGGGATGGGCCGGCGGGTGCTACAGGAAGCTAGGCATTTCCCTGATTTGTCACGGCGATTTCAACGTCGTCGGGGCGTTCGTTGACGAAGTACATGATGATCATGCCGAGGAAGGGGCCGGCGGCGAGCGTGATCAGAGCCGCCATGAAGGAATTGTCGGTTGCGGCGAAGACGGCGCCCACCGCCAGAGGGACCAGGACGCTTCCGATTTGCCACATGGCGTTTGTTATTCCGGCAGCACCGCCGAGCACCCGGCTGCTCACGAGGCGGGGTACGAGGGCCACAATGAGCGGGAGGTAGCAGTATGCCCCGAGTCCGAGCAGCGGGGCGGCGATGAAGAAGGCTACGGCGTTGTCCAGCATGCCGAAGACGACGAGCATGACGGCGAAGCAGCCGAGGACGACCATCGCGGGAACCCTGCGGGCGCCGTTGAACTTGTCGGCGATCCAGCCGATAAGGGGTTTCCCCAGGACGCCGAGGGCTGCGTATATAGCCACGATGCCGCCGGCGATCGTCGGGTCGATGCCGTGCCCCTTGATCATGAGGGCGTTGGACCAGGTGATGAATCCATAGGTCCCCCAGAAGCCGCCGAATCCTGCCAACGCCAGGAGAAGAAGGTTCTTGTTGCGTCCGAGTTCGATAAGGACGGACCGGCCCTCCGCGCGGTTGGCCCTCTTGGCTACGACCGGGCCGGGCCTCAGCACGAGGTAGCAGGCGATGCCGGCCACGATGGAAACGCCTCCGAAAAGCAGGTAGGAGGCATGCCAGGAGTAGTGCTCGATGAGGTAGGGCACGGCGGTGTTCGCCACCACGACGCCCAGCGACGTTGCCGAGGTGTAGATCCCCATTGCCTTGCCGAGTTCCTCGGGATGGAACCAGCTGGATATCAATTTGATGCCGGCGGCATATTCGGCTCCGGCGAAGAGGCCGATGATCGCCTGGATGGCCATACCGGTCCAGGCGGATGTGGTGGACCCGAAGAGCATCATGGACGCTCCGGCACCTATGAGGGAAACCGCAATGAGTAGGCGTCCGCCAACCCTGTCGGTGAGGAATCCGGTGCCCGCGTTCGAGACGACGTAGCCAATGTAGTAAAAGGTGGCAAAAAGCCCGAGGCTTGCCAGGGGCACGCCGAGATCGTCTCCAATGAAGATCGACGCCGGACCCCACGTCGAACGGTCAACGGAAGTCATGGTGAAGGCCAGCCAGCAAAGGACTAGGACCAGCCAGCGGTAAGGGCGCCTGGATGGATCGAGATCGGTGGAGACGCGGGCAGGGTCAAGGGCAGTCATGTGTATCCCATTCTGAAGGGGCGTCGTTGCCGCGGGACATCGCGAAAACAAGAATTTGCGTGTGATGAATATAACCATCCTGCGCACCGGATATCAACCTTTTTTGTCCGCATAGTGTCATTTTGCGCGTAAGACGGACGCTTCAGATGTTCAGACCATCCCTCAAATCCATCATGAACTCGTCGGCGGCGTCCCGTAAGGCCGGCAGGAAATTCTCGGTCATGTCCCGGTCAGCGGTAGTGGCTTCGTGGACTGAGGCGCTCATGGCCGCTACAACCTCGCCTCTGCGGTTCCGAAGGGGGACCGCAACAGCGCGTATTCCGGCCTCGAGCAATTGGTCAACGTAGCTCCAGCCCTGCTCTCGAACTGCCGCCAGTGTGACCTCGAGGTCTGCCAGGCCATTGCCGGCCCTGTCCCTGCCCGCGGAACGCTTGGCGTCTTTGAGGCCGGCGGCGGGCAGAAGGGACAGGAGAACCTGGCCCATGGCCGTGCGCTCTGCTGGAACCCGGGTGCCCGGGCGAATGTTCACTATCAAGGGACTCGGTGCACTGGCCCTGGCTACGTAGCGCAGGTCCATGCCGTCCAGAACGCCGATGGAAACCGAGGCCCCGAGCTTTCGCGCCAAGGCTTCGAGGCGGGGTTTGGCCACGTCTGCTAGCGAAAGCCGGGACAGCAGGGAGTACCCCAGCTCCAGGACCAGGGGAGTTGGGGCGTAGCTGCGCCCTTGCTGTTCAAGGTAGCCAAGTGAGGCCAGGGTCAGGACGAAGCGACGCGCCGCCGAGCGCGGGAGCCGGCACCGCTCGGATATTTGCGCCAGATTCATGGCCGGGTGGCCTTCATCGAAGGCGGTGAGGATGCACAATCCTCGTTCTACCGATTGGATTACATCCGATGGACGCACCTTGGGGCGAGTGGCGGTGGAAGGTGCCATCACGGACCTGGCCGGAGCTGTCCCGGAAGCCGGCCAGAGGGCGGCCGCGGTTCGTTCCGCGGCGGACTGGAGCAGGGGAACGAAGTCGTTCTCGAGTACCCGGGTGTCCACGCGCGTGGCGTGCGCGGCAATGTTCAGGGCGGCGATGATCCGACCCTCCGGGTCATACAGGGGAACGGCCACTGACCGGATTCCCGGCGTCAACTCCTGATCGGCCACCGTCCACCCACGCCCGCGGGCTTCCTCGATCCGCTCCCGCACGTAGCCGGGCTCGAAACCAGGGCTGGGTTCCATGGACGAAAGGTAGTCCTCGAGTTCGTCCGGAGCGAGATCGCCCAGCAGAACACGGCCGGTGGCCGTACTGTGTGCGGCGACGCTGGTGCCGACGGTGATGTTTGCGGTGACGATCCTGTCGGCGGCCACCCGGGCGGCGTAGTAGACGCGACGCTTGTGGAGCACGGTCAGGGAAGCCGTTTCCCCCACCGCGCGGACGAGCTCGTCCAGATGGGGGTGGGCGGCGTCCGGCAGCGGATTGCTGCGAAGGTATGCGTCACCGATCGCGAGTACCCCGGGGGTCAGCGTGTACCCCTCCGCCGACTGGCTTGCGTAGCCCAGGTACTCCAACGTCAGGGCGAACCTGCGTGCCGCGGTGCGGGTGATACCGACAAGCGACGCCACGTCTGCGACGGAAAGCGGTTCTTCCCGCGCACTGAATGCCCTGAGGACCGACAGGCCCCGTTCCAGAGAGTCCACATAGTCCGGGTCTGTGGCCGCGAGCTCTGCGGCGACCGGCATTGATGCATTCACACTCTCGAATCTAGACCATCGCCCGTCCGGCCAATGGAAGTGCCGCCGCTGCGCATTGCTTGACGGACCAAAGAGACCCATGCAACACTTCATTGACCGAATAACGCGCAAGTGCGCGCAAATCGGATATATCAAAGATTTCGACTTACATCGGAAGGCCCACAGTGCTCACTTCAGATCAAAACGTCTTGCTGACCCAGACCGGCCCGGAAACGCCCATGGGGCGCCTGTTCAGGCGGTATTGGTTCCCTGCTCTCCTCGCCGAGGAACTCCCCGAGGCGGACTGCCCCCCGGTGCGCGTCCAACTCCTGGGTGAGAAGCTCATAGCCTTCCGAGACACTTCCGGCCGGCTGGGCCTGTTGGACGAGTTCTGCGCACACCGGACCGCTTCCCTGTACTTCGGACGCAATGAGGAAAACGGCCTCCGGTGTGCCTACCACGGGTGGAAGTACGACGTGGAGGGCAACCTGGCGGACATGCCGTCCGAGCCGGAAGCCTCCAAGTTCAAATGCCGGATCAAGCAGAAGTCATATCCCCTCGTGGAACGGGGAGGCGTGCTCTGGGCATACATGGGTCCCGGGGAGCAGATGCCGGACCTTCCGGAACTCGAATGGGCCCTCCTCGGCGACGGGCAGCGCTTCATTTCCAAGCGCCTCCAGGAAACCAACTACCTCCAGGCCATGGAGGGTGGCATCGACTCCAGCCACGTTTCCTTCGCCCACCGCTTCAACCTCGACGATGACCCCATGCACTCCGGAACGGCCGGCAATGAGTACATCAAGGCTGACACCCGTCCGAAGTTCGAGGTCGCCGAAAGCGACGGCGGCTTGTTGATCGGTGCCCGGCGCAACGCAAACGAGGAAGAGTTCTACTGGCGCATCACCCAGTGGATCATGCCCTTCTATACGATCATTCCGCCGTTCGGCACCCACAACCCCATGGGCGGGCACGCCTGGGTCCCGATCGATGACACCACGTGTTGGGCCTGGTCCTGGAACTACCACCCGACGCGCGACCTGCGCGAGGACGAGCTGGAACAGATGCGCAACGGCGACGGCATCCACGCCAAATACATTCCGGGAACCTATCGGACGCTCGCCAACAAGGACAACGACTACCTCATGGACCGCGAGGCCCAGAAGCAGAACAAAACCTTCTCCGGGATCGAGGGCATCGCCGCGCAGGATTTCTCCCTGCAGGAAAGCATGGGCGACATCGCAGACCGCACCAAGGAGCGGCTGGGCACCTCCGACGCCGCCATCATTCTGGCACGGCGCCGCCTGCTCGCAGCGCTGGACTCCATGGAGGACGAGGCCCTCCCGGGCATCAGCACCGCAGACCAGCGTGTGCGCTCGACGTCCGTGTTGCTCCCCAAGGACGTGCCGTTCCATGAGGGTGCCCAGCAGGCCATCCAGGTGGTCCCCGGAACTGACTTCGTTTCCATCTAGACCGAACCAACTAGGAGTTCCGCATGAAAGACCACGGTTCCACGGTTGCGTCTCCGGACCCGGCCGCGACGCTGACAGCGCCCCTTCCTGATGCTGTCAGGGCCGCCGTCTCGTTGCCTGATTCGACCACCACGGTCCAAGCGATTGATCCGAGACTGGCCACGAGCGCCGCAGGCTGGCTCAAGGTGGAATCCTCCGCGCTGTGCGGGACCGACCTGGACCTGTACCAGCAAGGCCTGGGCCATCCCACAGTGATGGGCCACCACGTCATTGGCGAAATCGTCTCCCTCACCCCGGTCATGCAGTGGTCGTGGGACGTCGAGGTCGGCGACAGGGTGGCACTGGAGGAATACCTCCCCTGCGGACTGGCCACCTGTGATGCCTGCTCAAAGCCGGAGGTCTACCGTTTCTGCCCGGATGCAGATCTATGGGGCGGCCAGCGCCGGGTTGGGATGCTCGGAATCCACGAAGGTTCAGGTCTCCATGGCGGCAATGCCGAATACATGGAACTGTCGACCCGGACCGTACTCCACAAACTGCCCCGGGACCTGGACTCGAACCTCGCCGCCTGGACCCAACCCTTCGCCAACGCGGTCGATTGGGTCGTCAACATCGGCGGCGCCACGAGCGGATCGCGCGTAGCCATCATTGGACCGGGCTACCACGGTGTCGCCGCGGTGGCAGCCGCCAGGGCGGTCGGCGTCCAGGAGATCGTCGTGCTGGGACGCAACTCGCGCACCAGCCGCGACCGCCTGGAGATTGCCGAGGCCATGGGCGCATCCATCATCGTCAACGATGACCTCGGGTTAACTTCCGCGGCCTTGGGCCGGCATGGACAGCGGAACGGATTCGACGTCATCGTCGATACGGTCGGTCTGGGTGGACCGGCCCTGCAAACCACAGAACACCTCCGAAAGCTGGGACGCCTGATCCTCGCCGGCCTGGGAGATACTCCCGTTGCAGAGGTGAACCTGAAGACCCTTGTCCGGGGCGCGTCGGGCGTCGTCGGCGTACGCGGCCGTTCTCCGGAGGCCGTTGCCAGGAGCATCGAACTTCTTGCCGCCGGAGACACGGGCTTGGAACACGTGCCCAGCATCGACGTCGGGCTGGAAGGGGTCGACGAACTCTTCCGGTCCCTTCTGGACCGGACAGGCCCCAGTAGCCCTCACATCGTCGTTCGACCTTCGCCCTGATCAGCGAAACCCAAACCTAAAGGAAGCCCATGACCCACCTGACGTCGCGCGCCTACTACAAGGCCCGCATCCTTCTTGTCCCATTGGGGCCCTCAGGCGCCGCACTCGTCTCGACAATGTCCGATGCGGGCCTGCGGGAAGTCCTTGTTGCGGCACCCGCCAGCCATCCCGACGGCGCACTACTCCGCGAGGTCGGCGCACCGGAGACCGAACTGTCCACGGAAACCGTCAGCGACCTTGCGGCCAGCACGGACATGATGGTGTTTCTAGGATCGCGCCTCGAGGAGACCCCCGACGACTTCGTTGCTGCCATGGCCACTGCGGGACGGAACCAAGGAACACTCCTCGCAGGCGTTCTCGTCGCCGTCGGCGGCTGGGATTCCGAACCCGGTTCGACCTCCATGACCGTGCTCCGCCGTGAACTCGACATGCTCGTCACTGTGAGAAAATCTGACCTCGCCCGCGACTTCATCGAGGTCCTCAAAGGCGGAACCAGGGAAGCCATTCCCGGCAAACTCTTCCAATACCCCACTACCGGAGCCCCCCATGCCCAATGACACGTTCGACCTCGTTGTGCGGGGCCTGCGCCAGGAATCCACCAGCGTCATGTCCCTCGAACTGGCCCTTCCCGACGGCAGCGCCCTCCCCAAGTGGCAGCCCGGCGCCCATCTGGACGTCGTGCTCCCGTCCGGCCTGGTCCGGCAGTACAGCCTTTGCTCCGACCCGGGCGATCTCCAGAAGTATCGTCTCGCCGTCCTTCGCGAACCGGATGGGCGCGGAGGCTCTGAGGAACTTCACTCCGAAACACGCCTCGGCACAAAACTGGCAGCGCGCGGACCACGCAATCACTTCAGCATGGAGGGTGGCGCAACCCACTACCTCCTGGTCGCAGGCGGCATCGGCATCACACCCATCCTGGCCATGGCAAAACAACTCATGGCCGCAGGCAAGAGCACGCGGCTCATCTACTGCGGATCCAGCCGCCAAACCATGGCATTCGTCGACGAGCTCCAGGAAATCATGGGAGATTGCCTCGCGCTCTACCCAAGAGACGAGCGCGGCCGGGCCGACCTACTCGCCGAAATCAAGAAGGCTCCCGCTGGAACCGCCGTCTACGCGTGCGGACCGGAACGACTCATTGCCGACCTTAAAAGCATCACGCTGGATACCTTGGGTGCAGACGCCTTCCATGCGGAACTCTTTGCCGCCGCAACGCCGCCTGCGAGCACCGGAGACGCAACGGAACCAGCAGCAGACGCACCCTTTGAAATCGAGCTGCGGAAATCCGGCTGCACGCTTACCGTTCCACCGGAAAAGTCCATCCTTGATGTTGTACTCGAAGTGAACCCCTCCTTCATGTCCTCCTGCGAGGAAGGGTTTTGCGGGACCTGCGAAACCAAGGTCCTAGAGGGCGAAGTCGAGCACCGGGACACCATCCTATCTGCAAAGGAACGGGCCAGGAACGACACCATATTCATCTGTGTCAGCCGTTCCAAGTGCCCGAAACTGGTCCTGGACGCCTAGCCCCAGGGATCGGAAGAGAGGCCTTGCGGCAAGAGACTTGAAGCGGCTTTAATGGGACCCGCCGGGCCGTCAGCGTTGGATCCGGGCGGAGCGCGCCAGTCGGATCATGCGCTCTTGCAGGTCTTCGGCCTCGGGCCGGGTGAGGCCCAACGTATCCAGGATGGCGCCGGGAACGGTAACGGCTTTGTCCCGCAGCGCGGCCCCCTCGGGAGTCAGCGCCACTGCCAGGGATCGTTCATTTCCCTCGACCCGTTGACGTGTGAGGTACCCGTGTCCCTCAAGCCGGTTGAGCAAGGGAGAAAGAGTTGCAGACCCACGCAACAGCGTCTGGCTAAGGGATGCTGCCCCGATTCGTCAGGTTTGGGTGTAGTTCACTCTGACGGCAGTGAGGCGAAGCCCCCAGTTATCTCAGTAGCTGCAACGACTTGCAGTCGTGGAAGTGAAAAGCCCTCCTGTCGTTCAGGTTGTCCCTTATCCAAATAATGAGTCCGTCGCGTGTTTTTGACTCCACCGATCCAACAACCCATTGCCCAGTCCTTGCCTCTTGACATGACACGACGTCCTCAGGGCGGAGACCTGTCCAAGTCAGCAGGGGCTGCTTCTCGACCTCCTCCTGTTGTTGTCCCTCGATTAGGTACGGGAGGCTTTCTTGCTGTTTGGCGTGAGATTCTTTCGGCAAATCCACGACATCCGGCTTGGATAGTTTCGTCGGGTCTTGGCAAAACACCCTCCTGCTCCTCACAGCAAATCCGCTTCCTGGGTAAGGCCAAAAGCAACACCGGGGCTGATGGCGACAGTAAATGTTGCAAAGTCGACCCTGGTTACGAGAATCCCGCAGTCAGTTGCTTCTCTGCGGAGCAGTGAAATGGCCTGCTCCAATTGCCGGTCTCTCGAAGCGCGGTCCTCGACGCTGATAGTAATCTCTGACGTTTCGTTCGACATGGGCTGCTCCTTTCAGTTGCCTGATGGGGCGCCCGCTGGGGGCAGCTAATTTCAGGTACGAAATCCTCCTGAGGGCCCCCGCCGCACCGCATATGAGCTGGGTCGTGGGGGCGTTTGGTTCTTAGTTCTTGGCGTTGAAGGCGGCGTCGAAGCTGGTCTGGGAGGCGGGGAAGTCGAACTTTTTGAGGGCGGCGAGGGCTTCGGGGGCGCCGTGGAGGCGGTCCATGCCGGCGTCTTCCCATTCGACGGAGATCGGGCCGTTGTAGCCGATGGCGGTGAGGGCTCGGAAGGACGATTCCCAGGGCACGTCGCCGCGTCCGGCGGAGACGAAGTCCCAGCCGCGGCGCGGGTCGCCCCAGGGCAGGTGGGAGCCCATGACGGTGTTCCGGCCGGTGGGGCGGAGCTTGGTGTCCTTGCAGTCCACGTGGTAGATCCGGTCCTTGAAGTCCCAGATGAAGGAGACCGGGTCGATGCCCTGCCACATGAAGTGGGACGGGTCCCAGTTCAGGCCGAAGGCTTCGCGGTGGCCGATCGCTTCGAGGGTGCGGACGGTGGTCCAGTAGTCGTAGGCGATTTCGGAGGGGTGGACTT
>NZ_JMLE01000028.1 GCF_000685965.1 Arthrobacter sp. UNC362MFTsu5.1
GCTGGAGGTCATCGTTCGACTTGCATGTGTTAAGCACGCCGCCAGCGTTCATCCTGAGCCAGGATCAAACTCTCCGTTGAAGTAAAACAAAAACAGACACACCATGCGCCCCCGGGAAAACGGGATACACACAATGCACAAAATTTGAAACCAGCTGTAAAAACCAGACCATCCACGGGATGGACAATCCAGTCAATTCAACCAATTCAATACAAAAAATTGGTATCAACAAACTTGGCACACTATTGAGTTCTCAAACAACAGACACACCCGGCACCACCACAACCATATTTCGGTCGCGGATCGCTCCGGAGCAACTTTCCAAACTTACCCGATCTCAAGAATCAAAGCAAATCAGCATTTCTGCGATCTGCCGGTCATCGAGACCAACCCCGCCGTCTTGCAGCACGCCAAGTGACGAACCGTTTTTCAGGCTGTTTAGAAGGGGTTTGGCCGCCTTCGGTAACCAGCTCCTCGCCGGCCCCCTCTCGGCGACTTAGAAAACAATACACCTACTTTGCCCCCACCGCAAACCCTCCCCCGTATGGCTCCAGAACCGCGCCAATCCGGGGCAAAACGGGTGCTGCAGGCACATTCCAGGGCGCCGCCGTCGTACTTGGGCTCTGTGTGCTGCGTCACCACGCCTTGCGCCGGCGGAACGCGGAACTGGTTAAGCGCAGAAAGGGCCGGCAACCCTGAGGTTGCCGGCCCTTTCCAGACCACTGGAATCAGCAGTGCTGAGCTAACAGCTGTACTGAATTACCAGGAAGACTTGGTGATGCCCGGGAGCTCACCGCGGTGAGCCATGTCGCGGAAGCGAACACGGGAGATACCGAACTTCTGGAAGGTACCGCGGGGACGGCCATCGATGATGTCGCGGTTACGCAGACGTACCGGTGAGGCGTTGCGGGGCAGCTTCTGCAGGCCGAGGCGTGCAGCTTCGCGTGCTTCGTCGGTTGACGCGGGGTCAACCAGGGCCTTCTTCAGTTCGAGGCGCTTTGCAGCATAGCGCTCGACGATGACTTTACGCTGTTCGTTCTTAGCGATCATTGACTTCTTAGCCATAGTGCTTAGCGCTCCTCTCGGAATTCGACGTGCTTACGGATGCGGGGGTCGTACTTCTTCAGAACCATGCGGTCCGGGTCGTTACGACGGTTCTTGCGCGTGACGTAGGTGTAACCCGTGCCAGCGGTCGACTTGAGCTTGATGATCGGACGTACGTCCTTGTCCTTTGCCACTAGAGCTTCACTCCTCGTGCCAGGATGGCGGCTACGACAACGTCGATGCCACGTACGTCGATGGTCTTGATGCCACGTGCAGAGACCTGCAGGGTGACATTACGGCGCAGGGACGGAACCCAGTAGCGCTTCTTCTGGATGTTCGGGTCGAACCGACGCTTGTTGCGACGGTGCGAGTGCGAAATGCTGTGTCCAAAGCCCGGCTCGGCTCCGGTCACCTGGCAGTGTGCTGCCATGACGACTCTCCTCATGAAAATAAATGAAACGGTCCGCAGAGTTCCGCGTACCGTGCGACGGGCGGCGTCCGCATCCAGCTCATATCACGCGGTCCGCAGGCGTCGGCAGCCGGTATAACCGGCGTTTTCCGCACTGCGGGGAACATGATGGGCCACGAATACCGGGCAGAAGAATCCTCCGCGAAGTACCGGGATGCTGGGCGAATACAGGAGTGCACGCAACTTGAGCCCCTAACTACCGGCCTTGAGGACTGTCGATATTGAGGACAGATCCCGCCAACCGGAGCAATTGCACACGCTCCGCGCCACCTAGCGCCTACCAAGTCTACGAGCTTGACTAATTAAAGGCGAATCGGGTAGCCGCCGTTGCCCTCCGCGGGTGTATAAGCCCGGCTGCCTCACCGTTCCCAAGTCACATCGGCGCCGCAGTCTTTTCACAGCAGAATGAAAGGTACCGCCCGCACCGTTGAAGCATGAACACACAACTCCTGCCGGCTCTGCCCGCCGGTTCCCGGGACCGTAAGGGGCCGGGCAGTTTCAGGGCCCGGCACCGCCGTCGCCTGTTCCGTACGGACCTGCTGACAACGGCCGCCTGGGCTTCCATTGCCGCTGCCGTGGCGTTGTGGCTGGCCGACGGCGGCACCTCGGAATTCTCGACACTCGCCGGCGCCGTCACTGCCTTGGGCATCGTGACCGGGCTCGCCGGCATGGACCTGGTCCTGTTGATGCTGCTGCTGGCAGCAAGGATTCCGCTCATCGACCAGACCGTAGGCCACGACCGCGCCCTGGAGTTCCACCGGAAGCTCGGCAAACCATCGCTCTACCTCCTGCTGGCCCACGGACTCCTGATCGCCATCGGCTACGGGATGGCCGAGGGCCTCGATCCCGTCAGCGAAGCGGTGTCCCTCTGGGTGCTGGTGCCGGACATGTGGCTGGCCTTCATTTCCATGGCGCTCTTCATCGCCGTGGTGGTGACGTCCCTGGTGGCGGTCCGCCGGCGTTTTCCCTACGAGTTCTGGTACGCGGTGCACCTGCTGACCTATGCCGCGGTGGCAACCTCTTTGCCCCATCAGTTCAGCGTGGGCGGACTGTTCGCCGAAGGTACGTGGCAGCGCTGGTACTGGCTGGCGGTGTGTATCGCCACCGGCGCGGCCCTCCTGCATTACCGCGTCCTCGAACCGGTCATTGCGACGTTCCGCCATCAGCTCACCGTCAGCCGGGTAGTGCAGGTGGCGCCGGGCGTGGTCAGCATCGAAATGCACGGGCTACGGCTCAACGAACTGGCCGGGGCAGGCGGACGGTTCTTCATCTGGCGCTTCCTGGCACCGGGCTTGTGGTGGCACCCGCATCCGTTCAGCCTCTCGGCCGAGCCCTTGCAGTTCGACGCCTCCGGCCGCGGCTTGTTGAGGATCACTGTCCGGAACCTTGGCCGGGGATCGGCCCAGTTGGCAGGCGTGAAGCCCGGGACGAAAGTTGCCGTGGAGGGGCCCTACGGAATCTTCAGCACCGCGGCGCGGAGCCGGGACCGTGTGGTGATGATCGGGGCGGGCATCGGCATCACGCCGCTGCGGGCCCTCCTGGAATCAACGCCCTTCGCTCCGGGGCAGGCCACCGTGATCCTTCGGGGCCGCAGCGAGCAGGAACTCTATCTCGGCGACGAGATTCTGGAATTGGCACGGAACCGTGGCGCCACAGTGTTCCACCTGACCGGCCCCCGTTCGGCCCGGCACACAGGAAGCTGGCTCCCGGACAGCGCCACCGACGCCGGGCATCGGCTGGCGGACTACGCGCCCGGAATCGCAGACGCGGATGTCTATGTCTGCGGGCCGGGGGCGTGGGCAAGGAACGTCCTCGAGGATGCCCGCGCCGCCGGCGTCAGGGAAGACCAACTCCACTACGAAAGGTTTGACTGGTGAGAATACGCGCAGCAGTATCGGCAGCACTTGCGTCCGCAGGCATCCTGCTTGCGGGATGGCAATCAGGCATCCACCTGGAGGACACGCGGAGCGCCGCGGCCAGCACCTCGGCAGGCACCAACGGCGCCACCGGCACTACCGGAGCCACAGGGACAACCGGGGCCACCGGGTCAACCGGCGCCACGGGTTCCTCCAGCTCCGGCTCGGGGTCCACTGATACGGGGGCCAGCGATAAGGGATCGTCCGCGGCCGCCGGAACGGATTCGGGCGCGGCCGCAGAGCCCACCACCGGAGCCGCTGCAAAGGCCGGGGGAACCTATGCCGGCAGTGTGGTGCAGACGCGCTTCGGCGCAGTCCAGGTCCAGATCACGGTCAAGGCCGGCGCCATCACTGATGTGGAGGCCCTGCAACTGACCGATGACGACCGCAAATCCATCCAGATCAGCAACCGGGCAGCTCCCCTCCTCAGGTCCGAAGTCCTCGCCGCCCAGTCGGCCGACGTCCAGACCATCGGAGGCGCCACCGTGACCAGCGTGGCCTATCTGAACTCCCTCCAGGCGGCCCTCGATGCAGCGAATCTCTGATCCGCGAACCGGCGCTGAAGCCCCGCCGCAGCCGCCGTCGTTGCGGGCCAGGACCTTCAGCTGCATGGGAACGGTGGTCAGCCTGACCCTGCCCTCGGCGTCAGGTGCGGACGAGCTGGTAGCGGCCACCGCCGTCGTCGAACGGCTTTTTGCCGGGCTGGACGAGACGTTCAGCCTGTACCGTGCCGATTCGGAAGCCAGCAGGCTGGCGCGTGCCGAGATCAAGCTTCCGGACGCGTCCGGGGAAATGCGGCGGCTCTACGCCGACGCCGTCGGCTGGCGGCTGCTGACCGAGGGGGCCTTCACACCGGAACGGCCCGACGGCGTCCTCGACCTGTCAGGGATCGTCAAGGGATACGCGATCCAGGAGGCGGGCACATCCTTGCTCGCGCTGGGCCTTCGCGACTGGTGCCTTAACGCCGGCGGCGACGTTTTGGTCAGCGGATCGCCGGGAGCCGGGAGTCCGGGTTCCGGCTCCGACGAGCCGTGGCGGGCCGGAATTGTTGATCCGCAGGACCGCCGGACCCTGATTGCCGGCTATCCGCTGGGCGGCGCGAACAGCGCGAACGGCGCGAACGGCGCGAACCTGGCGCTGGCCACGTCCGGCTCCGCGGAACGCGGAGACCACATCTGGGCGGCCGGGGCAGGGGCCGGCGCAGGGGCCCGCGCCGCCAGCGGCGTCCGTGGAGCCCCGGCATTCCGCCAGGTTTCCGTTGCGGCGGCAGACATCGTGACGGCCGACGTGCTGGCGACGGCGATCGTGGCCGGCGGGATGCCCATGCTGGACCGCGCCACGGACGGGTGGAACATCGAAGTACTGGCCGTGCAGGCAGGCGGCGAACTCCTCGCGACGCCCGGCTTCAGGCGGTAATTTTCAGCGGCGGCCCGCGGCGTACGTCAGGGCGCGAAAGTCACAGGCGCGTGAGCTGGCTGTACCGCGGCTGGAGTCCGTCGCCCGAGGACTTGCCCGTGACCCGGCGGACCACCCAGGGTCCCGCAAACTCCCGCACCCAGCGCGCATTCGCCCGGATGGCGTCGGCCCGGCTCAGCTCCGGCACGGGCGTCATGGGCGGGACATCGATGGAGTGATCGTGCTCGAGGACCGTCAGCACCCTCTTGGCCATATTGGCGTGGCCGGCGGCGGACATGTGCATCCGATCCTTGGCCCACATGCCCCAGTCGTAGTACTCGCTGAAGCGCCAGTAATCGACCAGCAGGGCGCCGTGGTCACCCGCGATGCCGCGCACCAGCTCGTTGTAAATGGCGGTGCGGCCGCGCATCGTGCCGAATACCTTGGAACCGCGGGCGTCGAAGCCCGTGAACATCACCACGGTGGCACCTGTCGCGCTCAACTTGCGGATGCCGGCGTCGTACTCGGCCAAAAGGTCGTCGATGTCGATCCTGGGACGGAGGATATCGTTGGCCCCCGCGTAAATGGTCACCAGCGTGGGTTTGAGTTCGACGGCGGCATCCACCTGCTCTGCCATGATCTGCCGGAGCTTCCGGCCCCGGATGGCGAGGTTGGCGTAGCCGAAGGAGGGGTCCGTGGCGCCGAGCTGCTCCGCTACGCGGTCCGCCCAGCCACGCACTCCGTTCGGGCGGGCCGGATCGTCATCGCCGACACCCTCCGTAAACGAATCTCCCAGGGCAACATATCGGGCGGAAAAATCCATATCGATAGTCTGCCACCCGTTGCCGCGAGCAACAAAGCGGCGGCTATCCGCGGATCCGGACGGCTGATTCACGCAGGTATTGTTCCACCCGCGTGTAGGCATCCCGGGTCAGGGCTTTCCAAAGGACGATGGCAAGCCTCGGATCGCTGGACTCAAGTTCGGAGATCGCCTCGGCACTGAGCACCATCACCTCCACGGGACCGTCCGCCCGGACCGTCGTTTCCTGCCGGTTGCCGCTGCCCAGTGCCAGCTCGCCGAATGTCATGCCGGCGCTGAGGGTGTTGAGCTTGACGGGATCGGAGTTGGCTCCGGACGACGTACTGCTGACCTTGCCGGAGGTAATGAAGTAGACCCCGCCGAACCGCAGCCCGATGCGGCGGATGACGTCGCCGTCGTCGTACTTCTTCGCTGTCATAAGGCTTTGCAGGGCCAGCGCGTCTGCCTCGTCCAGCGGCGCCAGCGCGGGCGAATCCGTGACCGGAACGTGGTCCCGGAGCAGCAGCCTGTCCCCGTACTTTGCCAGCAGCCGGTTTTCGCAAAATTCGACGGCGGCGCTGCGGGAGGAAAACGACGGGACGGCCTCGTCGGGGTGCCCGTTCCGTTCGCCAAGGGACTCCGACACCGCGCCGTCCGCTTCGATCAGCACCAGCTCGCGGCCCGCGCTGGACAGCCCCGCTCGCGCTTCATCGAGCATGCGCACCGCGACGCCGCTGACCTGATCGGTCCGGCGAAGGTCCAGAACAACCAGCTCGACGTCGTCGTCCAGGCTGCTGAGCTCGCGCACCATTGATTCGGTCCCGGCGAAGAGAAGGTCACCGTTGAGTTCAACGACGCGTGCCCGGTGTCCGTGGGCACGGAGGACGTCGGCCGCTTCAGCATTGCGCCGGATGCCCGAGGGCGTTTCGGTGACGTCGTACGAGGCAAGGATGGCCGAACGCCCCGCGCGCGCAGCCCTGACGAAGTGCAGCTCCATGTCCCGGGAGAGCCTCTGGGCAGTGGCCAGGCCCCGGACGCTGCCGCCGTGTTCATCGAGCGGCGGAGAGTAGACCGCCAGCCCCACCTGGCCCGGCAGGACGGCGATGATGCCGCCGGCAACACCGCTCTTGCCGGGCATGCCCACGCTGCTGATCCAGGCACCGGCGTCGTCGTACATGCCGGATGTCATCATCACCGACAACACCCGTTCCACCGGACCGATCCCCAGCACCTGCCTGTGGGTCAGCGGATTCTTCCCGCCGTTGGCGAGGGTGGAGGCCATAATGGCGAGGTCGAAGCTGTTCACCAGGACCGAGCACTGGCGGAAATAGTCCTCCAGGACAGGCGCGGGGTCGTCCTCGATGATGTTGAAGGAGCGCAGCAGGTGGGCCAGCGCCGTGTTGCGGTGCCCGTGTTTCAGCTCAGACTCGAAGACCTTCCGGTCCACGGAAAGCTGACGGCCCGCGAATGCCGAATAGGTGCTGAGAATCCGTTTGAAGCTGGACTGGCCGCCGGATCCCCGGATCAGCGATGTAGCGGTGAGTGCTCCCGCGTTGATCATGGCGTTCGCCGGGCGGCCCGTCCCCTCCGCCAAGGAGATCTCGTTGAAGGAGTCGCCGGAGGGTTCGACATCCACCTTCGCATCCACGGCGTCGTTGCCGAGGTCCTCAAGGGCCAGCCCGTAGGTGAACGGCTTCGAGATGGACTGGATGGTGAATTCCGCGCGGGTGTCCCCCACCTCATAGACCTGGCCGTCGACGGTGGCCAGCGCAATGCCGAAGCGCTCCGGATCCACGTTGGCCATTGCCGGGATGGTGCTGTAAGGCTTGCCACCCTTGAGCCGGGCGATCTCGGTGTGGATCTGCTGCAGGTAGCTCTGGATGGGCGATTCCATGGACCCAACACTACGGCCGCGGACCGCGCCGGGCCGCGGCGCTCGTCAGGACTCGCGGGTCAGGACTCGCGCAGGATCCAGTGGTCGGCGTCCAGGCGGCCCACGATCTTCTCGCCAATGCGGGCCAGGTCGGCGACGTCCCGCTCGGAGAGTGCATCGAGGAACAGCGAGCGGACAGCTTCCACGTGGCCGGGCGCCAACTCCACGATCGTCGCCATGCCGTCGTCGGTCAGATGGGCGGTGGTGACGCGCGCATCGCGCGGATGCGGACGGCGTTCCACCCACCCGCGGTTCTGCAGCTTGGTGACCACATGGGACAGCCGCGACAGCGAGGCGCTGGTCCGGGCGGCGAGTTCGCTCATCGGGAGGAAGCGGCCTTCCGCTTCGGAGAGCATGGCGAGTACGTTGTAGTCGAAGAGCGAAAGCTTGCCCGCGGCGTGCATTTTGGTGTCCAGCGCTGCCGGCAGCAAGGTGTTGATGCTCAGCTGGGCCAGCCAGGCGCGGCGTTCGTCAGCGTTGAGCCAGCGGGGTTCGGTCATGGATACATCCTAGGAGAAAAAATCATTGACAGTTCAAGCCCCGCTGTCCGAGCAGCGGTTCCGATCTAAGGAAGCGTCATGACTGACATCACGATCATCGGCACCGGCAACATGGCGGCAGCGATCGCCGCCCGCGCAGCCAGCGCCGGCCGCAGCATCCAGATCCTTAGCCGGGATGCAGTGGCCGCGTCCGCCCTGGCGTCCGGGACGAACGCCTCCGCCGGAACAACCGGCCAGGAAATTGAGGGCAGCATTGTTGTCCTTGCAACCCACTTCGAGGTGTCCAGGGACATCGTCGGCCACTACGGCGAGGCGCTCAATGGCAAGACGATCGTGGACGTCTGCAACCCTGTGGACACGGAAACCTTCGACTCCCTGACCGTGCCCGCCGGGAGCTCCGCGGCAGAGGAACTCCAGGCGCTGGTTCCCGGCGCGACCGTGGTTAAGGGCTTCAACACGGTCTTCGCCTCCACGCTGGCTGCCGGTGAAGTGGCCGGACAGACGCTGGACGTCCTGCTGGCCGGCGATTCCGCCGACGCCAAGGCTGCAGTGGCCAGCTTCATCAATGATTCCGGTTTGCGTGCCGTCGATGTGGGGCCGTTGCGCCGCGCCCGGGAGCTGGAAGCCTTTCAGCTGCTGATCATAGGGCTGCAGGGTGGCAACGCCCACCCTGGGTACAACTGGAACAGCGCACTGAAACTGCTTCCATAGGCCCTCCCGGCCGGTGCCGGGGACTCCTCGCCGGGCCGGCGGTGAAACCGGTAGGCTGGCCGCATGTACGTAGTCTCCCTGACTTACAAGGTTCCCGAAGAGATCGTCGATTTCCACCTCAAGGCGCACGTCGCGTGGCTGCAGGACGCTTTCGACCAGGGGATCTTTATTGTCGCCGGCCGGAAGATCCCCCGGACCGGCGCATTGCTGCTGTCCAACGCGGACCGCGCCAGCCTGGACGCCACGCTGGTCAAGGACCCCTTCTACACGAACGGGGTGGCGGAGTTCGACGTCGAGGAATTCCACGCCGGCAGGGTTGCTCCGGGCTACGAAAACCTCCTGGACAGCTAGTTCCCCTCAGACGCAGCTGACGGTTCCTTCTCGAGGAGTTTCTTGAGCCCGCCCTTCCGCGGGACCTTCACCGGTTGCGGCCAGCGCGGGCTGAGCCTGTCCCCGAGGGTGACGCCGCGCAGCTTGCGGCCAAAAAGAGGCAACACCCAGTCGTGCACCCAGCGCCGCTGCGCCTGTTCCCACTCCCGCAGGCTCAGTTTCGACGGCGGTTCCCACTCCAGCGGGCTGATCTTGTGCGGCACGCCCAGCTGGTCCAGGACTTGACCGGCCAGGTATTTGTGGCCCGCTTTGGACATGTGCAGCCGGTCTGAGTCCCACATCCGCCGATCGTGGAACGCATCGAAGCACCAGTAATCCACCAGCACCGCGTTGTACCTGGCGGCGATTTCCCGGACGTGGCGGTTGTAGGCGGTGTTGCGCTTCTTGAGGGGCTCCAGGACAGCGGACACCTTGACGTCGAAACCGGTAAACAGCACCACGGTGGCACCCGTGGCTGCCAGCCGGGCCACGAGCGATTCGTACTCGGCCATGAGCGCATCCACATCGGTACCGAAATCCAGGATGTCATTGCCCCCGGCGTACAGGGTCACCAGGGTGGGCTCCATGGCGAGCGCCGGCTCCAGCTGCTCGTCGATGACGTGCCGGAGCCTCTTGCTGCGGATAGCGAGGTTGGCGTACTCCCACCCGGGTTCGGCCTTGGCCAGCTTCTCCGCCACCCGGTCGGCCCAGCCGCGCACGCCGTTGGGCAGCCGCTTGCTCCGGTCCCCCACGCCCTCGGTGAACGAATCCCCCAAGGCAACAAACCGCCGTCGCCCGTTCCTGTCCGGAAGCAATGGAAATGAACCCATCCCGGCACGATACCCAACCCAAAAAGCCGTCAGGGAAAGACGGGGTGAATCTGAGGTGACCGACCCTCGAGCCGCAACTGTTGGCTTGCTAAGGAGCGCATCGCCGACCAGAGCGGAGCAAGGCCGTCCGCGGCCGAGCGCAGCGGCGGGAGGTGTCTAAGCGACGGCAAGGTCAGCAGTGGAGGCGGACTCAGCGCGGCCGCACCAACGCTTAGAGCTCCGCTTTCCCCTGACGCCAGTAGCCCATGAACGCGACCTGTTTGCGGTCGATGCCGACGTCGCGGACCAGGTAGCGGCGCATGTCCTTAATGACGCCCGCCTCGCCGGCAATCCAGGCGTAGAACGGCATGGCGCCCGCGGGCATCCCGGGGTTCTTCGTAGCAGCGATGGCCGCGGTTTCCATCCTCGCGGGCGTTTCCCAGAGGATGTCCTGGTCCACGTCCACGTCTTCCGGTTCCGGACCGGCCCCGCCGGACGCGGCCTTGATGCCCACCCAGCCCGGCTCGGGAACGGCGGCGCGGACGGCTTCCTGCAGGAGTTCGCCGTGCGGACGTGAGCGTCCGATCGAGGCGCCGCGTGCCAGCCAGGTGATTTCGACGTCGGCGTCCGACTTCAGGTCCAGGAAATCGCCGGCCTCGGGGACCTCAAGGAACGCGTGCCCGCTCATATATGCCGGAAGGCTTTCGAGGATGGCGCTGATGGCGGGAACAGCGGTCTCGTCTCCTGCCAGCAGGACGCGCTGGGCCAGGCCCGGCCGCCATTCGATGCCGGAGTAGATCTCCGCCGTGACGCAGTGCGCGGCACGGTTGTTGGGGCCGATGATGGTGAGCGTGTCCCCGGGGTTGGCGTTCAGGGCCCAGTTGGCTGCGGGGCCGCCGTTGCCCGCGGCGTCGAAGTGCATCACGAAGTCCACGTCGATTTCGGGGTAGACGGCGTCGAGCCGTTCCTGCCTGACGGTGTAGGTTCGCATGGAGCCGCGGGTGGCCGGATCCATGGCCAGCCATTCCCGGTACCAGCCGGTCTGCTCCATCTGGAAAACAGCCAGCGGCAGCCGGGTGCCGTCGGCGGCAAGCGACGGGATCATCAGCTTCACGCGCAGGTCCAGGGTGCCGCCGTGGACACCGAAGTCGCGCAGGGAATACCCGCCGAAGGTGATGCGGCGGAAGTTGGGGCTCAGTTCCTGGACGGCGGTGACCGTCACCTCGAACGCCAGGGTCATGGATTCGGTGGTGGCAATGTCGCGGGTTTTCATGAAACGAGCTCCAGTTCAGTTGCAGTGGTGTGGTGCCGGCCGAGCGGAATGATCAGAGGAGTGCCGGAAACGGGATCGGGAAGCACCCTCGATTCCAGGCCGAAGACGTCCCGGACCAGGTCCTCCGTGACCACGTCAGTGGATGCACCTTCGGCGACGATCCGGCCGCCCTTCATGGCGATCACGTGGTCCGCGTACCGCGCGGCGAGGTTCAGGTCGTGCAGGACGATGGCCACGGTGGTGCCGCGCGTGCGGTTGAGGTCGGTGACAAGGTCCAGCACTTCCACCTGGTGTGCCAGGTCCAGGTACGTGGTGGGCTCGTCCAGCAGCAGCACGTCGGTTTCCTGGGCGAGCGCCATCGCGATCCAGACCCGCTGGCGCTGGCCGCCGGACAGCTCGTCCACGTTGCGCCCGGCGAGTTCCAGCGTTTCGGTGGCCTCCAGCGCGCGCTGCACCGCGGCGTCGTCATGATCTGACCAGCTGCGGAAGAAGCCCTGATGCGGGTACCGTCCGCGTCCCACCAGGTCGCGGACGGTGATGCCGTCCGGTGCTGTGGGGTGCTGGGGCAGGAGGCCAAGGGTCCGGGCGACGTCGCGGGCGGAGCGGCTGTGGATGTCCTTGCCGTCCAGGGTCACTGCGCCCGCCGCGGGCTTCAGCAACCGGGAGAGTCCGCGGAGCAGGGTGGACTTGCCGCAGGCGTTGGCGCCCACGATCATGGTCACTTTGCCTTCGGGGATCTCCGCCTGCAGCCCGTCAACCACCGTGCGTTGGGCGTACTTGAGGGTGAGGTCCGTGGCGCGCAGAACAGCCATCTCAGGCATCCTTTCGATTGGAAGTGACCAGCAGCCACAGCAGGAACGGGGCGCCCAGGGCACCGGTGACCACGCCTACCGGCAGCACGGTGCCGTCCAGCAGCAGGGGTGCGATATTCGCCGCGAAGTAGTCCGCGGCCAGCACAATCAGTGCCCCGACGAAGGCCGACGCCGGGAGGCTGGCTTTGGCAGTGAAGCGTCGGGCGATGGGACCGGCCAGGAACGCGACGAAGGCAACCGGCCCGGCCGCCGCCGTCGCCACCGCAGCGAGTGCCACGGCGACAACCACCACGGCCAGCCGGGTGACGCCGACCCTGATGCCGAGTCCGGCGGCGGCGTCGTCGCCGAGTTCCAGGATGCGCAGGGGCCCCGACAGCGCTGCCGCGGCGGGGATGAGGACCAGCAAGGCAAGGGCCAGGACTCCGGCGCGGTCCCAGCTCGCGGAATTGAGGGAGCCGTTCAGCCACACGAGGGCGTCGGCGGCGGTGCGGATGTCTGCACGCGTCATGAGGAAGCTCACCACGGCGTGAAGGGCGGCCGCGATGCCCACGCCCGCCAGGATCAGACGGCTGCCGGCCGCATTGCCGCGGTTTCCGCCGCCGGACCTCAGTGAGCCGCCGCGGGAGATGGCATAGATGAGCGCGGCCACACCCAGCGCGCCGGCGAGGGCGGCGCCGGAGACAACGGCCCCGGACGCGCCGAAAACAACGATGGCCGTGACGGCTGCGGCGCTGGCCCCGTAGCTGATGCCGATGACGTCCGGACTGGCCAGCGGATTGCGGAGCATGGTCTGGAAGAGGGCGCCGGCCAGGCCGAACCCGGCCCCGATCATGGTGCCGATTACCGCGCGGGGAAGCTTGTTTTCCATCACGATGAAGCTTGCGCCGGGGATCTTCTGGCCGCCCGTGAGGTGGGCGAGCAGGATTTTGACGAAGTCGGGGATGGTCACGGTGTAGCTTCCCAGCAGCACACTGACGGCGAACAGGACCACGACGGCGAACGCCAGCACGGCGGTCCGGTTCACGGCGGTAGCGCGAACGGGCAGATAATGCCCTGTTTTCGCGGTTTTGAGGGCATTATCTGCCCGTTCGCGCTCGGTGCCGGGCGCGTTTTCGCCCAGTTCGCGCCCAACGGAGGCGAGGTCCGACCTACTCACAGTCCGGCCCCCTTCCCGCGGCGGACAAGCCACACGAAGACGGGGGCGCCCACGAGGGCCGTCATGATGCCCGCCGGGACTTCGCCGGGCAGCAGCACCACGCGGCCCAGGATGTCGGCGGAGAGCAGGAGCACCGGAGCAAGGACGAGGGAAAAGGGCAGGATCCAGCGGTAGTCGGGCCCGGTGAGGAAGCGGACGGCGTGCGGAATGACGAGTCCCACGAAGCCGATGGGCCCTGCGAGGGCGGTGGCGCCTCCGCAGAGCAGCACAATGCCCAGGGCGGTGACGCCGCGGACAAGGCCTACCCGCTGGCCGAGTCCGCGCGCGATGTCATCGCCCAGGGCCAGGCTGTTGAGGATGCGCCCCGTGGCCAGCACAATGCCGGCGCCGAGGATGAGGAAGGGCACCCCGGGCAGGACCACGGACCAGTCGCGTCCGGCAATCCCGCCCACCTGCCAGAACCGGAACCGGTCCAGGGTGTCCTGGCTCGAGACCAGGATGACGTTCATGAGCGAGTACAGGCCGGCGCTCAGGGCGGCGCCCGCCAGGGCGAGCTTCACCGGCGTCGCACCGTCCCTGCCCAGTGAGGCGACCAGGTAGACGACGGCGGCAGCTGCCGCGGCGCCGATGAACGCGAACCAGATGTAGCCGGTCAGGGAGGAGATCCCGAAAACATAAATGCCGGTGACCACGGCCAGTGCGGCGCCGGCGTTGACCCCCATGATCCCGGGGTCGGCCAGCGGGTTGCGGGCCACGCCCTGCATGGCCGCCCCCGCCAGTCCGAGGGCACCGCCGGCGAGCAGGCCCAGGACGGTGCGCGGGATCCGTGCATGGACTACGGCGTGGTCGCCGTTGCCGGGATTGAATTGCGTGAGCGCCTGCCACACGGTTTCCAGGGGAAGCCCGCGGGCGCCGACGGCCAGCGAGACGGCAGCGACAAGAACAAGGACGACGACGGCGGCCAGCAGCCACGCGGCCTGCTTGCCTGCAGCCCGAACGGGCACCTGCGGCCCTTTGCCGGCCGCAGCTTCGGCGGCTAGCGGGGCCTCAAGTGTCCGTTCGCGCGTGGTGCCGGAAGCCGAAGGTGAGATGGCCTCACAGCCGGCGGGCGCCGTCGTCGTACCTGATGTCATGGCGGAGTGCTTACTTCACTTTGTCCGCTGCGCCGGCCAGCTGCGGCAGGAACGTGTCCAGCGACCACGGCAGGCTCAGGGGCGAAGAAGCGGAGATGGACAGCGTGAGCGTGTTGTCCGAGTCGGCAACCAGGGCGCCGTTCTTGATGGCCGGGATCTGGCCCAGCAGCGGGTCGGCCTTGATGGAATCGGTGGTGGCGGAGTCGGGAACCCAGGTCACGAAGATGTCCGATTCCAGCTCGTTGGCCTTCTCGGCGGACCACGGGATGAAGAACTCCTGGGAGCCCTTCGAGTTCGCCTCCACAACGGGGGCCAGCTTCATGCCGATCTCGCTGAGGAAGCGGGGGCGGTTGTCGTTGGCCGTGTAGACATTGACGCCTTCGCTCTTGGCCGGCTCCAGGTTGCCGTAGATGAAGCTCTTGTCGGCAAGCTGCGGGTACTTGGAGACCTTGTCCTTGATGGTGGCTTCGGTGTCCGAGACGAGCTTGATGGCCTCCGCTTCCTTACCCAGGGCCTTGCCGATGATGCTGGTGGAATCCTGCCAGGAGGTGCCGTAGGCGATCTCGGGGTGGGCGACGACCGGAGCGATTTCGCTCAGCTTTTTGTAGTCCTCTTCCGTCAGGCCGGAGTAGGCGCCCAGGATGATGTCCGGGTTGAGCTTGGCGATCTCGGTGAAGTTGATGCCGTCGGCCTCGGAGAACTGGACCGGAGCCTTCTCGGTGCCGAAGCCCGCCCCCAGCTCTTCGAGCTTGGCGTCCTTCCACGGCGTGGAGCCCTTGTCGTTGCCGCCCCATTCATTCTTGGGGACGCCCACGGGCACAACGCCGAGGGCGAGTGCGACGTCGTCATTGACCCAGGAAACCGTGACGACGCGCTGCGGCTGCGACTCGATGGTCGTTTCACCGAAGACGTGCTTGATGGTGACGGGGAACTGCGAGCTCGCGGACTGGCTGGCCGCTGCAGTACCGGTGCCGGATGCCGCCGGACCGGTGGAGCAGGCGGTGAGCGAGAGCGCGGCCGCGGCCAGAACAGCGGTTGCCTTGCCAGCGGTCTTGAGCAGCACCCGGCGGGACGGGCCGGCGGCCATGCCGCTGCGGCCGGCGCCGAGGCCGGAGAAGAGGGGGGAAGTCACGGAACTCCTTAGGTCAATGATGCGAACCTAAGTAAGGCTAGCCTACCCTTCTGTGAATTAAGCAAGCTTTGCGTAACGTAATTGTCTCAATGATTGCCAGGTTGAGGAGATTACGCGAGGGCGGTGCGGCGCAATGTGAGGCGTCGCACCCTGAATCTTCTTGAACCGAGGGGGTGAACAGTGGTTCACTCGTTAGAGAGTAAACGCGCGTTCACCCCTTGTGGCCGCCTGACGCCCCGAAGGTTCCGCCCCCATGCCCCAAACACGCAGCAAATCCCTGTCCCCCGGCGCCATCACGGCCGTCCTCGCGCTGAGCGGAACCGTGGTGGCGCTGATGCAGACCCTCGTGGTGCCGCTCCTTCCGGACTTCCCCGGCATCCTCGGCGTGACCGCCGACGACGCCTCCTGGCTGGTCACCGCCACACTCCTGTCCAGCGCCGTGGCCACCCCGATCGTTTCCCGAAGCGCGGACATGTACGGGAAACGGAAGATGATGGTGATCTGCCTTGCCATCATGGTTGCCGGCTCCATCGTGGCTGCGGTCGGGGGAAGTTTCCTCTGGCTCATCGTCGGCCGGGCACTGCAGGGGTTCTCCTCGGCCCTGATCCCCGTGGGCATCAGCATCATGCGCGATGAGCTGCCCAAGGAAAAGATGGGGTCCGCCGTCGCCCTGATGAGCGCCACACTGGGCATCGGCAGCGCCCTGGGCCTCCCGCTCGCCGGGCTGCTCTACGAAAGCCTGGGCTGGGAATCCATTTTCTGGGTCTCCGCCGCAGCCGGCAGCCTGCTGCTCACCGCCGTCGTCCTGGTGGTCCCCGAATCCAAAGTGCGCACGCCGGGCCGGTTCGATTACCTCGGCGCCGTGATTCTTTCGGCGGCGCTGGCGGCACTGCTGCTGGCCATTTCCAAGGGCGGTTCGTGGGGCTGGGGTTCCGAGCCGGTACTGCTGCTGTTCCTTGCCGCGGCCGTTCTCCTGGCCGCCTGGCTCCCGTACGAACTGAAGGTCAGCCAGCCGATGGTGGACCTCCGCACCTCCGCCAGGCGCCCCGTCCTCCTGACCAACCTGGCGTCCCTGCTGGTGGGTTTCGCGATGTTCGCCAACATGCTCCTGACCACCCAGCAGCTCCAGCTGCCCGCCTCCACCGGCTACGGTTTCCAGCTGAGCGTGATCACCGCGGGCCTCTGCATGGTTCCGTCCGGCCTGGCCATGGTGGTTTTCGCTCCCGTTTCCGGCGGCATCATCCGCCGGTTCGGCGGGAAGTCCGCACTGATCGCGGGCGCTGCGGTCATGGTGGTGGGCTACGTGGGCCGCGTCTTCTTCTGGGACTCCATCGCCTCGGTGATCATCGGCTCCACGGTGGTCAGCATCGGTACGGCGATCGCCTACGCGGCGATGCCCACCCTGATCATGGGCGCCGTGCCCATCACCGAGACAGCCTCGGCCAACGGACTCAACAGCCTGGTGCGGTCCATCGGAACCTCCACGTCGAGTGCGGCCGTCGCCGCTGTCCTCACCTCCGTGACCCTCACCGTGGGGTCCGCCCGGCTGCCGTCCTTCGAGGCCTTCAAGGACGTCTTCTGGATGGCCGCCCTCGCATCCGCCGCCTCCATGGTGGCCGCGGTGTTCATTCCCCGGGCCGCGGCCGCCCCCACGGCAGCGCTCCCCGCACGGGCAGCCAACGAGCTTGTGGTGCAGGGACGCGTCCTGACGGCCGACCGGCGCCCCGTCACTCCCGCCGTCGTCACCGTCCTCCAGACCAGCGGCGAACCGGTGGACTGGAGCCGCGTGGACAGCGACGGCAACTACTCCGTGGCGCTGCCCGGAGCGGGCACGTACCTGATGGTGGCCAACGCCGCGGGCTGGGCGCCCATGGCGGAAGTGTTCGATTTCGACGGCCGCACGCTTCAGCAGAATTTCCACCTGGAGGACCGCCTGGAGCTGGCCGGAACCGCCACCGTGGGAGGTGCCGTCCTGGCCGATGCGGTGGTGACCCTCCTGCAGGCCTCCGGCGAACATGTGGCGACAACCCGGACCGATTCCGGGGGCAGGTACTCCCTGCCGCTGCCCCTGGCCGGCCGCTACATCGTGACCCTGCTGCACCCGGCGACCCACCAGGCCATGGCCCGGAAACTGGCCGTGGACAACCGCTCGGTGACGGCGGACCTGACGATCGATGCTCCGGCCGGACAGCTGGTGGACGCGTGAGCACCGCCGGGATTTCCAGCCGCGACGCCATCCTGGACGCCGCGGGGAGGCTGTTCGGCGAACGCGGCTACCGGGGCGTGACCGTCCGCGACATCGCCTCCGACGCCGGTGTTTCGGCAGCGCTGGTGATGAAGCTGTACGGTTCCAAGGAAAAACTGTTTGCCGCCGCCAAGCCCGACGAGTCGCTGCTGTCCGACCTCGACGTCCCGGCGGCCGAGCTGGGCGCCACACTGGTGTTCCGGGTCCTGATGCGCCGGGAGCGCGGGCTGAAGGAACCGTGGGCCATGCTTCCGTTCACCATCCAGGACTCCCCCACGCCCGACGCCGCCCGGCTGGAAACACGCGAACGGTACCTCGCCAGCATGGCCGCCCTGCTGAAGGACACGACGCCGGACCGGCGCCACGCGTCCACGGTGGTGGCGCTGATGACCGGCTTTGGCGAGGCAGTGCGCACGCTCGGCATGTTCGAGGGCTGGGACTTCGATGAGCTGGTTGCCCACTACGGGGCGATCGTCCAGGGCCAGGTCGACGCCTGCCGCTCAGCCGCCACCTGAAACGCTCTCTCACCCAATGTGGGAAATTCCCGAACGCTCCATCACTTAACGCAGAAAAAACCATCGCTCTCTCCCTTTCCTGAAGAAAGGGAGAGAGCGATGGTGAAAACCCCGCAGGAAGTGAGAGAGCGTCCTGGTGGGAGGGCGGGGTCAGCGCAGGACGATGTCCACCGGGTTCGCCTCGGACCTCCACTGGCCCTCGGCACCGGCCCGCGGCCCGATCACCGGAGACGTGAGCACGCCGGAACGGTTGGTGCGCTTGTCCCGCAGGATTTCCGTGACGGAGCCGAGGTGCCTCGACAGGTCGATGACGTTTTCCGGGGCCGCGAGCAGGAGCTGGAAGCCGAACTCGTGCAGCGCCTTGATACCCGCACCCGCAAATTCCTCCGAGGCCAGGACGAAGGCCTCGTCCATCATCACGGTGCCGTAGGTGGTGAAGCCCTGTTCCGCGATGCCCAGCTGGTAGCTGAGGGCCGCTGCCATGATGAACGCCGTGAACCGCTGCCGCTCGCCGCCGGACATGGAGCCCGTGTCCGCGTGCATAAACACATCGGTCCGCTTGCCGCCGCGAGGGCCAGATACTTCCCGGTGCTCCTTGCACTGGATAAACAGGTGCCCGCGCACGTCCAGCACTTCGGCCCGCCAGCGCCTGTCCTCCGGCGCCTGCGAACCCAAACGCTTCACGAGCGTTTCCAGCGACTTGTAGCGGTTGGTGAGCTCGGCGTCGTCGTCCGTTTCAGCTCCGGTAGCCGCCGCCCCCGCAGCGCGCGAGGGCCGGGTGTGCCGAATTTTCAGGGCGTTCTGGATGGCGTCCTTGAACTGCTTCGCGGTGGGCGGCAGGGTCTGCTTGATGTCCAGTTCCAGGAAGCTGCCCTCATGGAAATTGACCTCCGACAGGATTCCGTTCAGCGGAAGGATGCGGCTGGTGATGGACCGCCGCTCCTCATCCAGGAGGTGCAGCAGCGTGCTGAACGACTCATGGGTGCGCTGGTTGAAGAACTGCCGGAACTCGGCCTCCTGCGCGGGAAGACCGTCGCTGACGATCGCGTGATAGCGGGCCTCGAACTCCCCGGCAGCACCGATGGACGTGCCATGGTCCGCGGAAATTGCGGTCCCCCAGTCACGCACGAACCCCTCGAAGATGCGGGTAAGGCGCTCCGAAGTGGCCTGGCCGCGGGACTCGGCCGCGTGCAGTTCGGCAAGCAGCCGGGTCCGCACCTGGTTGGCCAGGTTGTCCAGCTCGTGCATCTCCGTGACGTCGTCAACGCCGCCGAAGTACGGTTCCAGTGCGGCGACGGCGGAATCCGACGGCGGCGCCTGGCGCAGCCGGATCCGCGCGGCTTCCAGCAGCGAATCCGCGGCCGTGAGCTGCTGGTCCAGCGCCTTGTATTCGCTCTGCAGAACCGCAGCGGCTTCGGTGCTGGACTGGTGCTTGTGCCGGGCGGCTTCGATGTTGGCCCGCAGCGGCTCCAGGTCGGCCTGCGCAGCAAGGGCATCCTTGAGGCGCTGCTCGATCCTGCCGAGCTCGTCCTCCGCCACGGCCGCTGACACCTGTTCCCAGGGCCGGTGGTCCTCGGCGATCCGCCGCAGCGCCTCCAGCTGGCGGGTCATTCCCTGGTGCGACTCTTCGCGGCTTTGGGCGAGTTCGGCGGCCTTGGCCAGTTCCTGCTGGAGGTCCTCCACCTGCACGGCCACGAGCTCCAGCTTGGAAGCGTTGTCGAAGCCGAGGACGTAATCCTGCCTGCTGGTGAAGCGGTCGTCCTTCTCCACGGTGTGGCGGTTGCGCTTGACCACGCCGCCCAGGCTCAGGCCCTTGTCCAGCGCAGCCAGGTCGTCCGGGTTCTCGACGCACGGGTAGGCGAAGTCGACGGCGATCCGCTCACGGATCCACTGGCCGGCGTCCGCCGCGGGACCGGTGGTGAGGATGTCCAGCTTGGTCAGGAGATCGCCGTCGGCCGCGTCCTCAACGGCCAGCGCGCCGCCGGCGAGCGGCTTGGAGACGTCCACGGCGCGGAGCGCGCCGCGGACGGAGTGGTCGTTCAGGTAGCGGGTCACGGCCGCGAAGTGCTCGCCGGGAACCAGCAGCGTGGTGGCCAGGTTCCGCAGCGCGCGTTCGGCGGCAGGCCGCCACCGGTCCTCCCCTTCGGCGAGGTCGATCAGCTCGCCGCCGAACGGCATCCGTTCCTCCGGCACCCCGGTTGCCGCCGCGATGGCCGTGCGGTTTTCAATGCTCGACGGCGGGAGCAGGGACTTGCGCGTCTTCAGCGAGACGAGTTCCTGCTGGGCCGCGGCCAGCTCGCGTTTCTTCGTGGCGTGGCCGTCGAACGCCTCGAACCGCAGCTCCTTGAGCGCCTCGGAGTCGTCCCGGAGTTCGGCCGAACGATCGGCGGCATGCGTGTGGGCCTGCTCCCAGCCGTCGGACGTCCATTCGAGGTCCAGCCCGGCATCGGCCAGCGCCTGCCGCGCGGCTTCCTCCACCTGCTGGCGGAGCTTGAGTCCCACCCGGGCATTCTCCAGCGACTGCTCGATCGCCGAGATCGCGTTGCCGCCCTGGTTGTTGTAGTCGGCTTCGAGCTGCCGCAGATCCTTGGCCAGGCCGTCCCGGACCGCACGCTCCGCGCCGAGCTCCTTGGCTTTTGCGTGGGCAAGGTCCTTGAATCGGACCAGGGTCTTCTCGTGGACAGTCACCGCGAGCTGTTGCTTGTAGGCGTCAAACTCTTCGCCCGCCAGCTCCCGCAGGCGGTTCGCGTCCAGCAGGGACTGCGCATATTCCTTGTTGAGTCCGGGTACCGGAGCCAGCTGGTCGCGCTGCTGCCGCACGTCCTCCAGCCGCTGCCGGATGGACATCAGGTTGCTGAATTCCTCGACGACGTCGTCCGCCGCGGCCAGCGTTGCGGGAGCGTCGAGCACCTGGTCCCGGAAGAAGGTGTTGACGCTGCCGCCGAGTCCCTTGCCGGCCTGGATCACCCGGAGCAGCGGGAGGGCCTGGTCCGAACTGATGCCCAGCAGCCGCCGGAACCGCTCCGCAAACGCCTTGTGCACGTCGAAAACCTGCGCGTCCGGGAAGAGGGTGTCCAGTGCAGCCTTGGTGAACCGCTTCTCCGCGATGCCCTCGATGGCGGCAAGGTCCAGCGGCTTGTTGTCGATCAGGTAGTACCGCCCGACGCTCGATTCCGTGCCGTTTTTCGGCAGGTCAAAGAGCGCTGACACCGTCACTTTCGTGCCGGCCGCGTTATCGAACGTCAGGGCGACGGCGGACCACGTGGCACCGGGGCGCTGGAAGGCACTGGCTGAGCCCTCGCCCACGGCCTTGTCGCCCACCTTGCCGCGCATGTAGGTGAACGTGGTCCGCTTGTCCTCCACGGCACCGGAGCGCTGCGCCGCGGCCTCGTTGGAACGCGGCCGGGCGTCGAACACGCGCAGCATGGCGTCAAACAGCGTGGACTTGCCGACGCCCGAGTTGCCTGTCAGCAGGGTGCCGTTGCGGTCCACGTGCATCGTGTGGGCGCCATGGAACGTGCCCCAGTTGACCACCTGCACCAGCGCGAGCCGCATCTGGCCCGGGTTGGTGAGTTCGCCCATGGGCAGCATGGTGGGGATGCTCATGCTTCTGCCCCCTCGGTGGTTGTGTTCGCGGCGCTGGCGGCATCGCCGTCGTCGTCGTTCGGTTCCTCACCGGCGTCGCTGTCGAACTCCAGGAGCGGTTCCGTGCCGGCTGGGTCTGCTGTGGCAGCTACCAGGGCTTCGATGTGGGCGGGGATGTCGCCGATGTTTTCGAAGGGGAGGGCCAGCGGGAGGGCGTTGGAGATGGTGTAGACGTCCTCGAGGCCGGTGGCGATGAGGAGCTGGCGGGCCAGGAGCTTGGTGATGGCGCGGTTGACCACATCGGAGTCGCGCAGGGCGTCCTGCTGGCCGGACGGCTGGTAGTGGGCAACCAGCTCGGCGATTTCCTCTTTCGTGATCGTGGGATCCGTCTGCGCCGTGACGTGGCGGTCCAGCAGGAGGCGCAGGCGCAGCAGCACGATGGTCTCCACCCGGCTGAGCGCGCGCTGCTGGCGCAGGATGCTGGAGCGGGTGCTGCCGCCGATCGCTTCCGGGTCCACCGGGCGCAGCACGGCCACTTTCCGTTCGTGGTCGAGCTGCAGCGTCAGGAACAGCTCCGACAGGCGGCTCCGCAGGATCAGCTGGTTGTCCAGCAGGGTGGTCCAGAGTTTTTCGTCCCGGCCGCCGTCGATGTACGGCCCCTTCAGCAGTTTCACCAGTGCCTGGCGGACCTTCATGGGCAGCACACCGGTGTCCCCCGGGAACAGCGCGGCGCCGTCGACGAACGTATCCCGCGGGGTCACCCCACCGATGGTTGAGCTTGTCGAAATCCCGGTCTCGACGGACTCAACCACCGGGGCAGGTTCGACCGCCGGGGTTTCCGTCGTCGTCATCTCTTCAGTCATCGTCAATCCTTTGTGAGGGTGACCACCGGCAGGAATGCCTTGCGGGTGGTGCCGTCTATCTGTTCGAAGTCGATGGCGTCCCAGCCGGCGCGGTCGAAGCCGGCGCCGTCGTGCAGCGCGTGGGACAGCAGGGCGCGGATGGAGTTGATGTGGCGTTCCTCCGGCGGAAGCTGCTCCCACGCCTCCGGCAGGGTTGCGGCCCCGGCGAGCGCGGCGCGGATGGCCGCCGGCTTGGCCTTCCCGGTGCGCGGCGAGCGCACGCGGTCCGAGTCGCTGAAGGCGATGGGGTCGGCCAGCTTGGGCGGGGCCGCGAACTCGTCGGGGTCAAAGAGCTTGACCATGGACAGGGACTCGAAGCCGGCGTTGAAGAGTACCGGTCCGGGCACCAGCCCGGGGCGTTCCCGTTCGTACGGCAGCGAGCGAATGGCCTGCTCGGCTTCGCGCAGCACCTTCCGCAACCGGACGGACTGGCGGAAATCGTCGCTCTGGACGTAGGTGTTGAGGCTTTCGCTGAGCTTGCCGTAGATCCGCTGGATCTGGCTGTGCTGGGTGCGGAGTTCGGCCACCAGGTTCTTCAGCGTTTCGCGGTCCTCGTGGCTGAGGTCGTCCGCGAACTGGCGGCTGAGCACTTCTCCGATCGCGGAACGGAACCGCAGCTGCTGCTGTGGGTCCTCCAGGAACGCCGTGAAGGACCGGAACGTCCTTCCTTCAGGACTCTGCCGGAGCCGTTTGTCCGCCTCCAGCACCTGCGCCATGGTGGCACCCTTGCTGAGGGATTCCTCGATGATCTGGTTGCGGAGCTCGCCCACCAGTTCCTCGATCCGGTCACGCATCTTCTTATAGTCGGCCGGCAGGCTGGCCGCGAGGTCCAGGATGTTTCCGGCCGCCTCCACGGCCTCGTCATCGTCCAGCAGTCCGTCGAAGTCGCCGGAGCTGATGTCCTCGATGAGCTGCTGCCGCTCCTCGATCTCGTCCTCGAGGGACTCCAGCCGGGCGGTCTGGTCCGGGTTTGTCTCATTGGCCAGCTTTTCGACGTCGCCCAGCAGCGTCCCCAGCCGGGAACCGTTCAGGGTGGAGCGTTCGCTGGAGAGGCTGTCCAGGAAGGCGAGGACGCGGGCCGCGGGCTCCGTGACTTCGTAGACGATCTGCCCGGACTGGTTGCGGCGGGTCAGGAAATTCCTGCGGGTCCATTCATCGCCGAAGGACTTCCCGTTGGCTACGCCGCCCAACCCCGGGTCCTGGCGGCGGAGCTGCTCAAGGAAGGCATCAACGTCGGCATGGAATTCTTCCAGCGGAAGCTGCGGACGGGTGCGGGTAAAGGAAGCCTGCAGGACTGCGATGACCCACGGGGCGGACCGGGTGAGCGCCCAGGCCGGTCCTTTGGTCAGGAGTTCAAGGTCCCGGAGCCGGGCATTGATCGCGTCCGCGGAGGACGGGGCGGATCGGGACACACACTCTCCTTCAGCTGCCACAGGACTTGTCGGGCAGCGGAAAACCCGAAAACTGCCAACTACAAGGTTAACGCAGTGTGCCCGGAAGCCGGCCCGTCGCCGTTTCACGCCGCAACCGGCACCCCGGCCGAACCCAAAGGGACCCCCGCGCGCCGCCGGTGCACCTCCCGGTACGTCCGCAACGGGCTGTTACGCGTGTTACGGGTGGGGTTACAGTGACCGCGCCGTGACCTACGGGCCGGTAGCATTTCGATCCCGTATCAACACCCGCGCCACGGCCGTGCGGCTCTGGTTGGCGGAGCCGTCCGCACCCTACGCTCGTGCTACTTGATCCAGCCAGGCAATGATGCAGGGGGAAACATGCAGTTCGATCTCAGCGCAGTAGAGACAGGCACTTTCGTGTTCATCGGAACGCTCGTGTTTGGTCTGCTGATTGTGGCTTTTATGATGACGGCCGGCTTCCTGGCCATGGTGCTCGTGGGGGTGGGCCGGTTCGCCTGGTTCATCATTGCCGGCACCCTGCTGGGCCTGGTGCACGGCATCAACCACCTCTGGGACCGGCTGGTGCACCACGCCTCCACGGTGGAGCTCCCCGGCGACTTCCAAGGGCAGCCTGCCCCTAGCACGGGAACCTACCCGCGGGTAGCATTGAGGGACAGCTGAAGGGTTCCCCACCCGAGGCGGACCCAGGGCTCGAGCCGGCCACCCCGGTTAGAGGAGATGCCCCGTGAGCTCTGCCACTGACAGTCCAGCCGCCGACGTTCCCGTCGCCCCCGACAAGATCGGGCCCGAGGCCACCGAAGCCGATGCCCGGGCCATCACCGAGGCCGCCCGGGAAACCACCTGGGACCGGCCCAGCTTCGCCAAAGGCCTGTACCTGGGCAGCTTCGATCTCTCGCTGATCCACCCCTGGCCCGAGGCCAGGACCGAGGACGTGGAACGCGGCGAAGAGTTCATGGACCGCCTCACCGCCTACTGCAGGACCATGTCCGGCCGCCTGATCGAGCGGGACGCCAGGATTCCGGACCACTACCTCGCCGGCCTGGCCGAGCTGGGCGTGTTCGGCATGAAGATCCCGCGCGAGTACGGCGGCCTGGGCCTGTCGCTCGTGTACTACGGCCGGGCTCTTGCCCTGCTGGGTTCGGTGCACCCCAGCCTCGGGGCGCTGCTCTCCGCGCACCAGTCCATCGGCGTCCCCGAGCCCGTGAAAGTGTTCGGCACCGCAGAACAGAAACAGGAATACCTTCCCCGCTGCGCCGCTGGCGCCATCACGGCTTTCCTGCTCACCGAACCCGACGTCGGGAGCGACCCCGCCCGGATGGGCAGCACCGCCGTTCCCACGGACGACGGCGACGCTTACGTTTTGGACGGCGTCAAACTGTGGACCACCAATGGCGTGATCGCCGAACTGGTGGTGGTCATGGCGCTGGTGCCGCAACACACGGATTCCGATGGCACCGTCCACAAGGGCGGCATCAGCGCCTTCGTGGTGGAAATGGACTCCCCCGGCATCACGGTGGAAAACCGCAACGCCTTCATGGGGCTGCGCGGCATCGAGAACGGTGTGACGCGCTTCCACCAGGTGAGGGTGCCTGCGGCAAACCGGCTTGGCCGCGAAGGCCAGGGCCTGAAGATCGCCCTCACCACCCTCAACACGGGCAGGCTCTCCATCCCGGCCCTTTGTGTGGCCTCCGGCCGGTGGAGCCTGAAGATCGCCCGCGAATGGTCCAACGCACGCACCCAGTGGGGCCGGCCGGTGGGCAAACACGAAGCTGTGGGCAAGAAAATCGCCTTCATCGCCGCGAGCGCCTTCGCCCTGGACGCAGTCTTCGAACTGTCCGCCGAAATGGCCGACGCCGGCCAGAAGGACGTCCGGATCGAGGCCGCCCTCGCCAAGCTCTGGTCCACGGAGATCAGCTGCCGGATAGCCGACGAGCTGGTGCAGATCCGAGGCGGACGCGGCTTCGAGACGGCGGATTCGCTGGAGGCCCGCGGCGAGCGCGCCGTGCCGGCCGAACAGCAGCTCCGCGACCTCCGGATCAACCGCATCTTCGAGGGCTCCTCGGAAATCATGAAGCTCCTCATTGCCCGCGAGGCCGTGGATGCGCACCTCGCCGCCGCCGGGGACCTTGCCTCCGCGGATGCCAGCCTGTCCGACAAGGCGAGGGCCGCCGTCGGCGCTTCCGGGTTCTACGCGAAGTGGCTGCCCAAACTGGTGGCGGGCGCCGGCATGGATCCGCGGTCCTACACCGAGTTCGGCAGGCTCGCCAAGCAGCTGCGGTTTGTGGAGCGCTCCTCGCGGCGCCTCGCCCGGCAGACCTTCTACGGGATGGGCCGGTGGCAAGCCAAGCTCGAGCACAAACAGGCGTTCCTGGGCCGGATCGTGGACATCGGCGCCGAGCTGTTTGCCATGGCGGCGTGCTGCTCACGCGCCGAAGGGATGCTCCATACCAACCCGGAGCGGGCAGCCACCGCCTACGAACTCGCCGAGGCATACTGCGAGCAGGCGCGGGTCCGCGTGGACGAGTACTTCGACCAGCTGTGGCGGAACACGGACGACGCCGACCGCGACCTGACGGAAAAGGTGCTCGCCGGTGACTACACCTGGCTGGAGGCCGGGGTCCTGGACCAGTCCGAAGGCACCGGACCGTGGATCGCCGACGCGTCTCCGCGGGCATCGGTGAAGGAGGACCTGCACCGAAAGTACCGCTGATTTTCGCCGATTTTCGACCCGCCGGAGATGCTAAGCACCCTTGCTACCGCCGGCATGCCGTGGTTAGGTGGACATAGGACCACCATGCACGTCTCCGCATAGCGGTGGCCGGCCCAAACGATGGGTGCGGTCCAATCGATGAAAGCGAGAACGCCTGATGAGCAGCACAGTAGGGCCCGAAGACAGACAGTCCCGCCGCGCCGCCCGCGGCGAGGGTGCCGACGGCATCGACGCCGGCAACCGTACGGACGGCAGCCGCGTCGAAGACAGGCTGGAGGGCCGGCGCAGCTACGCTGACGCTCCAGGCGCCAGCCGTAATTTCGACGCCGGGACGGACTACGACGGCGACACCCGGGCCTACGCGGTGCCGCCCACGAGCGAGCACACTTTCGCTGCCGACCCGAACGCCGCGACCCGCGAGACCGTGATTGCCCGCGAGAAGGAGCAGTTCGGCGGGATCAAGATCGGCTCGGCGTTCTTTGGCTGGCTGGCCGCGACGGGAACGGCGGTCCTGCTCACCGCCCTGGTGGCTGCGGCAGGAACAGCAGTGGGGCTCGCCACCAGCACGGACGTCAACGAGGCCGTGAACCAGGCCGCCGCTGACCAGACTGTGGGACTGGCAGGAATCATCGTGCTGCTGGTGATCCTGTTCGTGGCGTACTACTGCGGCGGTTACGTGGCCGGCCGGATGGCACGCTTCAACGGGGCCAAGCAGGGATTCATGGTGTGGGTCTGGGCCGTGATCTTCGCGGTGCTGATTGCGTTGCTGGCCATGATCGCCGGCGAGCGCTTCAACATCCTGGCCAGCCTGAACAGCTTCCCGCGGATCCCCGTCAACGAAGGCCAACTGACCACCACCGGAATTATTGCCGCCGTCGTGGTGGCTGTGGTGGCGCTGATTGGCGCCGTAGTAGGCGGCCTGGCAGGCATGCGGTTCCACCGCAAGGTGGACCGGGCCGGGTTCACTCCGGTTGAGGCTGACGCGGACCGTTAGGGCCTGGCCTCGTCAAGCCCAACATCGTCAAGCCCCACCTCGTTGAGGTAGTACCAGCGCCGGTCAACGCGCAGGAACCGGCTGGTTTCGTGGTGGACCCCCCGCTCGCCGTCGTGCCTGAAATAGGCCTTGAACTCGACGATCCCTTCCGAATCCAGGGGTCCGCCCCGGCGGGTGGAGACAATGTCCAGCCGGCGCCACTGCATGTCCGGATCCAGGTCGAGTTCCGCCGGCCTGGTATCCGGGTGCCAGGTGCGGAGCAAGTAGGCAGCATCCTGCACTACAAAGGCGCTGTACCGGGAGCGCATCAATTGTTCCGCCGTCGGGGCCTCGGAGTCGCCGCGGTGGTAGCGGCCGCAGCAGTCCGCGTACTGCTCACCGGACAGGCACGGGCAGTTTCCTGAGGGGGTCACAGGGGGTCCTTTTCGGGGGTGGCTGGAGGTCGCCAGGTGGCTGCCTCCGACTATATGCCGGGACCGGCCGGAAACTGCTTTGTCATATCCGATAACAGCTTCGACACAACCCCCGGGCGGACCTCACTGCGGGCGTGTTGCCCCGCAAAAGTCCGTATTGTTAAGGGGTGCTTATCGCCGGGTGGTTACAGCCGGCACACAGGCGCTGCAGGCCGTAAGGAGAGGTAAATGGAAGATCCCACCACCATTGCCCTGAACCTGACCTTTTTTGGCACGCTCGGTGTGGCGTTCGTCATGTTCATCGGCCTCTTCCTGGTTTTTGTTGCCACGCTGCTGCTGGCAGGGCTGGGCCGGCTGGTGGCCGTCACCGCTATGGCCCTGTTCGGCCGCCGTCCCGCTGCGTCGTCCGGTCCGGCTAAGTCAGCCCGTCCCGCCGGCTCATCTCGTCCTGTCAGGGCGCCTGCGAAAACCGCGGTCCCGCAGCCGAAGCTGCGCAGCTCATCCGAAAAGCACCCGCGCACAGGCAGCACCGCCCGCCGCGAGACTCCGGCCCTGGCCGAAGACTGGGCGGCCGCAGTGGCCCGCGCAGACGCCCGCGCGGCAGCCCGGGCCAAGGCCGCAGCGGCGCCCGAGGTGAAGGTGACCGTGCGCGACCTCCCCAGCCCGGACGCCCCGGTGGAAGAGGTCAGTGCGGTAGCGCCCCTGGTGGAGTCCGCCACGGACCAGCACGCCACCGTCCGGCCCATACCCCGCTCCTTCGAGAAACCCCCGGGACCGGGACCGATGGCCATGCTGGACACCGGTTCCCTGGTTTCCCTGGCCGGCCATCCTGGCGCCTTGAAGGGCACCCTGCCGGCTGAGCACCGCCGCGCCGGCTGATTCACAATTCGTCATTGACGCCCGCTGCGTTACTCCGGACTACGCAACACTAAGAAGTGCTTCGCCGGAGGCCTCCGCCGGGCCGATTTTGTGTAGCCTCGTGACGATCCACAGCAATCAGCCGTGGGAGTCAGACGTGAGGAAACCGGGAATGAGCCTCAACCAGTTAAGGGTGTTCGGGCGCAGCGGGACCCTGATCAGCCCGCTCACCTTGGGCACCATGAACTTCGGCGAGGGCGCACCGGCGGCCCCTGTTGGCGCCGGCGGCACCGGCCAGGGCTATGCGCCCACCGGCGCCGAGGAAAGCATCCGCATCATTAACGCCGCGCTGGATGCCGGCATCACCGCGGTGGACACAGCGGACGTGTATTCGCAGGGCCAGAGCGAACAAGTCGTGGGCCGCGCCCTCAAGGGCCGCCGGGACGACGTCTTCATCGCCACCAAATTCCACGGCCAGATGAGCGCCAACCCCGCCCACTCGGGCAACTCGAGGCGCTGGATCATGCAGGCCGTGGAGGGCAGCCTCCGCCGCCTCCAGACGGACCGGATCGACCTTTACCAGGCGCACCGTCCGGACTACAACACGGATGTCCTGGAAACCATCACGGCGCTGAACGACCTCATCCGGCAGGGCAAGATCCTCTACTACGGGACGTCCGTGTTCACCCCTGCGCAGCTCGTGGAGGCCCAGTGGCTGGCAACCACCAACCACCTCATCCCGCCGGTGGCCAACCAGGTGCCCTATTCGATGCTGGTCCGCGGCACCGAACGCGATGTCCTTCCGATCGCCCAGCAGTACGGCCTGGGTGTGCTGGCCTATGGTCCGCTGGCCGGCGGCTGGCTGTCCGGCAGTTTTGTCCTGGACGCCGGGAAACCGCCCACACGGGTCCACTCCCTTCCCGGCCGGTACGACATCTCCGGCCCGGCGAGCGAGCGCAAGCTGCTCGCCGCAGATTCCCTGGCGCGGCTGGCGGACAAGCTGGAACTGCCGCTGGTGGACCTCGCGGTCGGTTTCGCGCTGAACCATCCTGCCGTCAGCAGCGTGATCGTTGGCCCGCGGAGCGAGGAACACCTGCGCGCGTACCTGAAAGCCGCCGACACCGTACTCGACGAAGCCGTGCTGGATGCGATTGACGATCTGGTGCCGCCCGGCACAAACTTCGTGGAGCGCGACGCAGGCGCCGTGGTCCCCTCATTGGAGTACGCGGAACTGCGCCGGCGGTAATCCGCAGGTCGGTGGCGGAAAGCCCTTACCCTGAGCAACCAAGTGGACTACGGTAAAAACCATGGAATTCAGATACCTCGGTAACAGCGGCTTCAAGATCTCCGAAATCACCTTCGGCAACTGGCTCACGCACGGCTCCCAGGTGGAGAACGAAGTGGCCACCCAGTGCGTGCGGGCGGCGCTGGACGCAGGAATCAGCAGCTTCGACACCGCCGACGTCTACGCCAACACGGCGGCGGAAAAAGTGCTGGGCGAGGCGTTGAAGGACGAGCGCCGCGAGTCCCTGGAGATTTTCACCAAGGTGTTCGGACCCACGGGGCCCAAGGGCCACAATGATGTGGGGCTGTCCCGCAAGCACATCATGGAATCCATCAACGGTTCCCTGACGCGCCTCCAGACCGATTACGTGGACCTGTACCAGGCGCACCGCTACGACTATGAGACGCCGCTGGAAGAGACCATGCAGGCGTTCGCGGACATTGTCCGGCAGGGCAAGGCACTGTACATCGGCGTCAGTGAGTGGACGGCGGACCAGATCCGGGACGCGCACGCGCTGTCCAAGGACCTGGGATTCCAGCTGATCTCCAACCAGCCGCAGTACTCCATGCTGTGGCGGGTCATCGAAGCGGAGGTGGTCCCGGCGTCCGAAGAGCTTGGCCTGTCCCAGATTGTCTGGTCCCCCATCGCCCAGGGTGTGCTCAGCGGCAAGTACCGGCCCGGGAAGCCCGCCCCGGAGGGAAGCCGCGCCACGGATACCAAGGGCGGCGCCAGGATGATCGAACGCTGGATGTCCGACGAAGTCCTCACCGGCGTCCAGCACCTCAAGCCGATCGCTGCAGAAGCCGGGCTGACCATGGCCCAGCTGAGCATCGCGTGGGTGCTGCAGAACAAGAACGTTGCTTCCGCCATCATGGGCGCGTCCCGTCCGGAGCAGATTGCCGGCAACGTGGCGGCCGCCGGCGTGAAGCTGGATCAGGCCATCATGGACAAGATCGATGACGCCATCGGATCCCTGGCCGAACGCGACCCGGCCCAGACCAAGTCGCCTGCATCCCGGGAGGCCTAGCCATGGCTGACGGGGAACGCACCGCGGACCCGGGGACTGCCCGGCAGACGACCGACGCCCTGCCTGCCCTGGCCGTCACCGGTTCCACCGGCCAGCTCGGCGGACTCGTCGCCAGGATCCTCGCCGACGCCGGGCGGCCGCAGCGGCTGCTGGTGCGCGACGCCGCCCGGGCGCCTGACCTTCCGGGCGCAGTACCCGTGGTGTCCACGTATGCCGACCCCGTACTGGCGTCGTCCTCGCTGGCGGGGGTGAAGACCCTCTTTATGGTTTCCGCGTCCGAGGCCGAGGACAGGCTCCAGACGCATTTCGCGTTCGTGGACGCTGCCGCCGCGGCAGGCGTGGAGCACATCGTCTACACGTCCTTTTTCGGGGCCTCTGCCGACTGCACGTTCACACTGGGCAGGGACCACTACGCCACTGAAGAGCGGATCAAGGCGTCGGGGATGAACTACACGTTCCTGCGGGACAACTTCTACCTGGATTTCCTGCCCCTTCTCGCCGGCGAAGACGGCGTCATCCGCGGCCCGGCGAACGGCGGCGTGATGGCGGCCGTCACGCGCGGGGACGTCGCCCGGTGCGCCGCGGCCGTGCTGGCTGATCCGGCGGTCCACGCGGGCCGGACCTACCACCTGACCGGCCCCGAGGACATTTCCCTGGAGCGGGCCGCGGAACTCCTCACTGCAGGCACCGGACGGACCATCACTTTCCACCATGAAACCGTGGAGGAGGCCTACGCCTCCCGCGCGTCCTACGGCGCTCCCGCCTGGCAGCTCGATGCCTGGGTGAGCACCTACACGGCCATCGCCAACGGCGAACTGGCCGGCCCGACGTCGGACGTTCATGGCCTCACGGGCCGGGAACCCCAGGGGCTCGCGGACTTCCTCAAAGAGGCGCATCACCTGTAGGAGTCCTGCTTGACGGACCGGCGGCGGCGGCGTAGACCTGTGAACACGGGCACCGCCAGCCACGCGGAATCCGCCCGCCCCGAAGAAGCGGCCCACCCGAAGAAGAACAGTGCCATGACGAAGCAGATTTCCCGGCGCCGTCAGTCCGTGAAGCCCACGGCGCATGCAGGAGAACCTACGCACGGCCCGCTCACCGCAGAGGAACTGCAGCTGGCGGTCCGGAACCATTCGATGCCGCTGGAGGCCTTGCGGGAGGACACCACCCCGCCGGGCCTGCACTACGTGCTGACCCATTTCGACATCCCGTTCATCGACGCGGACTCCTGGCACCTGCGGATCGGCGGTGCCGTGCAGCGTGCCGTCGAGATCAGCCTGCGGGCGCTCCGCCGTGACCCGACCATCAGCATCCCGGTCACGCTGGAGTGCGCCGGCAACGGCCGTTCGCTCCTGCATCCGCGGCCGATGAGCCAGCCGTGGCGGCTCGAGGGCGTGGGCACCGCCGAGTGGACAGGGGTTCCGCTCGCGTACCTGCTGGCCCAGGCCGGAGTTGACGACGACGCCGTCGAAGTGGTGTTCACCGGCGCCGACACCGGAATCCAGGGCGGAGTCCGGCAGCAGTATGCACGGAGCCTGCCGATCAAGGAAGCGATGCGACCCGACGTCGTCCTGGCCTACGAGATGAACGGCCGGGAGCTGCCGCCACAGCACGGCTACCCGCTGCGTCTTGTGGTGCCGGGCTGGTACGGCATGGCCAGCGTGAAGTGGCTGCAGTCCATCCAGGTGGTGACCCACCCCTTCGAGGGATTCCAGCAGGCGGTGTCCTACCGCTACCAACAGGACGCGGACGACGCCGGCACTCCGGTTTCGCGGATCAGGGTCCGTTCGCTGATGATCCCGCCGGGGATCCCGGACTTCTACACCCGCAGCAGGGTCCTGTCCCCGGGACCGGTGATGCTCCAGGGCAGGGCATGGTCCGGCGAAGGGTCCGTGGTCCGCGTGGAGGTAGGGATCGACGGGAAGTGGGTGCCTGCGCATCTCGGGCATCCGGCCGGCCCGTTTGCGTGGTGCGAATGGACGCTTCCGTGGGTGGCGGACCGGGGCGAGCATGAGCTCGCCTGCCGGGCCACCGACGCCACCGGGTCCATGCAGCCGCTGGAACAGGCCTGGAACTACCAGGGCATGGGGAACAACGTGGTGCAGCGCGTCAAGGTCAGCGTCGAATAGCTGCTGACCTTGACGTTCCCGGACTGCCGGGTCAGGCGGGCAGCCGGGTCAAGCGGACAGCCGGGTAGCGGACTGCCGAGTCAGCAGCCTTCGAAATCCGTCAGGACCTTCACCTTGGACGCCGAGGCGGACGAGGGGTCGAAGGTGTAGCCCAGCCATTCCCGGGCCAGCCTGCGGGCAAGTTCCACACCCACCACACGCTGGCCCATGGTGAGCACCTGGCAGTCGTTGGAGAGCACCGAGCGTTCCACTGAGAACGAGTCGTGGGCCGTGGCTGCCCTGATGCCGTCCACCTTGTTCGCAGCGATGGCCACGCCGATTCCGGTGCCGCAGAACAGGATGGCCCGGTCCGCGCGGCCCTCCTTGATCATCTCCCCTGCCGCGATCCCCACATACGGGTACGGCCTGGTGAACTGCTCGAGGGCATCGCTGCGGTTGACGCCGATATCGATGATTTCGCTGACCCGGGGATCGTTGCGAAGGTCCTCCGCGATCCGGTCCTTGTAGTCCACGCCGGCTTCATCGGCGCCCAGGATGAGTCGAATGCCCATGGCCTGTCCTTCCCCTGCAGTTGCGGTATGTGTCATGACGGTGTTCCTGCGGGCTGGCGGGTTGCCGTGCCGTGGGCTGCCGGACCGGCCGCTTCGGCAGCAGCCGGTGCAGTGGCCGGAGCAGCAGCCGGCGCGGCAAGGTGCGGGCCCATGACCGTGAAGATCATGGCCAGGGACGTTGCCCCGGGGTCCGCGGTGCCTACGCTTTTTTCGGCGAGCGGCCGGGCGCGGCCCTTGAGCGGACGCAGCGAAGCGGTGGCTTCCGCCGCGGCGGTGGAGACGGCGGCCGCTTCGGCCCATGCCGCTGCAGGGTGGTCGCTGTGGCGGGCGCCGTCAGCCAGCAGCCGGCTTAGGGTTTCCGCGAAGGGCAGCAGGGAGTCCACCATGGTCTTGTCCCCGATTTCCGCCTTGCCGAGGCCGGTGATCCTGGCAGCGAAAGCGCTGACGGCCGCGGCCAGTTCCGAAGGTCCGGGAGACAGCTCGTTGCCGAGTGCTTCGCCGAAGGACCTCAGCCCGGCACCCCACAGCACGCCCGAGGTCCCGCCGGCTTTATCCGCCCACGCATCCCCTGCGGCGGCCAGGACAGCTCCCGCGCCGGCGCCGCGGGCAGCGGCGTCCTGCGCCGCAGTGGTGGCTGCGTCGATACCGCGGACCATGCCGCGGCCGTGGTCTCCGTCGCCTGCCACGGCATCCATGTCCCCCAGGCGCGCTTCGGCACCGTGCAGGGAATCCCGGGCGGCAGCGAGGGCCGCGAGGCAGTTTGCCGCATAGCCGCGCGACTCTTCGGTTGCGTCGAAAGCATCAGGTGCGGCGGCGCCGTCGGACTCTTCCTCTGCCGGGGCAGCACCGGCCTGCAGGGCGGCATTGCCCCTGCGGTAGGCGGGCGTTTCCGCCGGGGCGGTCCAGAGCGGCTCCAGTTCGTCGTCCAGCCAGGTGATGGTCAGGGAGACGCCGGACATGTCCAGGCTGGTGACCAGTTCGCCCACTTCCGGCATCACCAGCGTGTAGCCGGCGGCGCGGAGCAGCGGGGCAATGGTGAGCCAGAGGACAAAGAGTTCCTCGTGCTTGGTGGAACCGAGGCCGTTGAGGATGACGGCGATGCGGTCGCCGGCTCCGTGCGGGGTCTCGGCCAGCAGCCGGGCAACGAATTCCTGGCCCAGCTCTTTGGCGGGAGGAAGTTCGGTGTCGAACAGGCCGGGCTCGCCGTGGATGCCCAGGCCCAGGCCCATCTGCCGGTCCTTGAGGGTGAACAGCGGGGTTTCGGCGCCCGGGAAGGTGCAGCCGTGGAAGGCGCTGCCGATGGTGCGGGTCAGGCTGTTGGCTTTGCGGCCAAGACGCACGACGTCGGCCAGGTCCGCACCGGCTTCGGCCGCCGCACCCATGATCTTGAAGACGGTGAAGTCACCCGCGATGCCGCGGCGTTTCTCCGATTCCGACGGCGGGGCGCTGGCGACGTCGTCCGTCACCAGGACGTTTTCCACCTGGATCCCCTCCGAAGCGAGCCGCTCGCTGGCCATGCCGAAATTCAGCACATCCCCGGCGTAGTTGCCGTAGGTGAACACGACTCCGGCGCCTGACTCCGCGGCCTTGGCCACGGCATAGGCCTGCTGTGCGGAAGGCGAGGTGAAGATGTTGCCCACCACGGCGCCGTCGGCCAGTCCGGTGCCGATCAGGCCGGCGAAAGCCGGGTAGTGGCCTGAACCGCCGCCCGCGAGGACCGCCACTTTGGGCTTGGCGGGGCGGCGCCGGCGCACGGCCCCGCCGGTCACCTGGCGGACCAGGTCGGCGTGGACGTCGCAGAACCCGGCAAGGGCTTCCTCTGCGAAGTCGGAGGGATCGTTGAAAATTCTGGTCATGGTGGGCTCTCTAGCTTCGGCGGGGACGGCTACTAGTGGATGTGGCTTCCGCCGTTGATGTCGATGGTGGTACCGGTCAGGTAGGCCGATTCCTCGGAGGACAGGAAGGTAATGACGGCGGCGATTTCCTCGGTGGTGGCGTTCCGGCCCAGGGGGATGCCGGCGTTGATGGCGGCTTCCTGTTCCTCGGTGCTGCCCACGCGGATGTTAGTGTCCACGGCGCCCGGGGTGATGGCGTTGACGGTCACGCCGGTGGCGCCGATTTCACGGGCCAGGGCCTTGGTGAAGCCCAGGATGGCTGCCTTGGCGGCGGAGTACGGGACCTTGCCGAACACGCCGCCGCCGCGCTGCGCGGAAACGGAGGACATGTTGACGATCCGGCCCCAGCCGGCCTCGATCATGTCCGGCAGGAACGCCTTGGTGACGAGGTAGGTGCCGGTGGCGTTCACGTCCATGACTTTGTGCCAGAGTTCCAGGGTGGTTTCCAGGAACGGCACCGGGGAGGTGATGCCGGCGATGTTGGCCAGTGCGCCCACCGGGGGAAGATTGCCGGCGCCCACTTCTGCCTTGACGGCTGCGTAGGCGGCGTTGACGGAGCCCTCATTGGCGACGTCGACCTCGTGGCCGTAGGCCGGGACGTTGAATTCGTTGCCGATTTCGGCGGCGACCTTGGCGGACTTCTCGCCGTCGAGGTCCAGGATCACCACTCCCCAGCCCTGGCTGGCGTAGCGGCGCGCGGTGGTGATGCCGATGCCGCGGTCCGAGGTGGACCCGGTGAGGACGGCGGTGCGCTGGATGGTGGTAGTCATGATGCTCCTTGGTTGGTGTGTTGTGCCTGGTGATGGGATCGGTTGCTCCATAAGCGCCGTTTTGAGGGGTCAAAAGGGCGCTTACGGAGCAATCGACGGGTCAGATGAGGTCGGTGATGAAGCTGGCCGCTTTGGCGGCGGCGGCGGGTCGTTCGTCGTGCGTGACGTCCCGGGTTTCCAGTTCGAGCGAGAAGTGGCCGGTGTAGCCACGGCCTGCCAGTGCGCGGAGCCCGGCGGCGAAATCCGCCTGGCCGTTGCCGATGCTGAGGTTGATGTTTCCCGGCACGGCGTCCCTGAGGTGGACGTGGGCAATCCGGCCGTCGTGCCGGTCAAGGTATTCGAGCGGGTCCTCGCCGGCGGCGACGATGTGGCTGAAGTCCATGACAATTCCGACGCCGGAACCTGCCAGCCGCTGTGCCAGCAGTTCCGCGCGCTCCAGGTTCCAGCAGAACCGCAGGAAGTGCAGCGATTCGGTCCAGAGTTCGACGCCGAATTCGGCGGCGCGCTGCCCGGCGTGGATGAGCTGGGCGGCGATCGTGTCCAGGTCTTCGTCCACGCTCCGGACGGGGTCGTGGCCCAGGGCGCCGCACGGAAGGACCAGCGCCTTGGCGCCGGTGGTGGCCGTGAGGGTGAGCAGGGCTTCCAGGTGCCGTTCGCGCGAGGCCTGCCGGCCGGCGTCGAGCACTGCGTTGAGGTCCCCGATATCGCCGTTGACCGAGCGGACCCGCAGCCCTGAGGCCAGAACGTCAGCGGTAACTGCCTCGACGGCGTCCCCGTCAAGTTCATAGGGGACGTGGTCGCAGACGCCGGGGAGGGCACCCAGGTCGATTTCGTCGAAGCCCAGGGAGCTGATGGTCCGCAGGGCAGTGCTGAGGTCCTGATGGCGGAAGCTGATGGACGAGCAGCCGAGGCGGGAATTGAACATCGTCGTTGATCCTCTGGAAGAGCGGGGGTGATGTGTATCACTGTAAGGCGTTTCATTGTCAACAGTCAACCTCCAACATTGACTGTTGACAATGGAGCATGACCGGGGTCACACTGGCATATCATTTGTTAACAGTCGACAGCGGCGGTGCGGAAGCGTTGCCCGCTCTTCGAAAGGGATTCAGCAATGAGCAACGAAGCTCTGAAAATGCGCGGCCATGTGCATGGCACCAAGGACGCGAAGCGCGTCGCCATCGGGTCCGGCGTCGGCGCCGTCATTGAGACGTATGACTTCATCGGCTTCGGCACCGCCGCTGCCCTGTACTTCGGAACGGCCTTCTTCCCCACCGGCGACCCCGTCACCGGAACGCTGGCAGCCTTCGCCACTCTCGGCGTCGGCTTCGCAGCACGCCCCATCGGCGGCATCATCGGCGGCCACCTCGGCGACAAGGTGGGCCGCAAGCCCGTCCTGGTGGCGTCCCTGATCCTCATGGGCGTGGCCACGTTCCTCATCGGCCTGCTGCCCACGTACGAGCAGGTTGGCCTCCTGGCACCCGCGCTGCTGGTCTTCGTCCGCGTTGTCCAGGGCCTCGCCTTCGGTGCTGAATGGGGCGGTGCCATCCTGATGAGCTACGAACACGCACCCTGGAAGTCCAAGGGCAAGTACACCGGCATCGTCCAGGCCGGCTTCCCCGTGGGCCTGCTGCTGGCCAACCTCGTCTTCCTGGTCAGCGTGAACCTGGGCGGCGAACTCGCCTGGCGCGTTCCGTTCCTTGCCAGCATCGTGCTGGTCGCCGTCGGCCTGATCATCCGCTCCAAGGTTCCGGAATCCCCCGTTTTCGACGAGGTCAAGGAGAGCGGCTCCATCGTCAAGTCCCCGATCATCGAGGTCATCAAGACGGACTGGCGCAGCATCGTCCGGGGCATCGGCCTCCGCATCGCCGAGACCGCGGGCTACGCCGTATCGATCACCTACATGATCTCCTACCTGCACACCCAGCACCTGGCGGACAAGACCCAAACGCTCGTTGCCCTCTGCATCGCCTCCGCCATCGGCATCTTTGCCACCATGGCGTGGGCGCGGCTCACCGACAGGATCGGCCGCCGGCCCCTCTACGTCTGGTCCACAGCCTTCGCACTCCTGTTCGGCATCCCCATGTTCCTGCTGGTCAACACCGGAATGTTTATCTTCATCATCGCCACCATCGTCATCTCCTACGCGGTCTGCCAGAACTCGCTGGCCGGCGCGCAGGGTCCGTGGTTCCCCGAACTGTTCCAGGCCAAGACGCGCTCCTCCGGAGCCTCACTGGCCTACCAGATCTCCGCAATGGTCTCCGGATTCACGCCCTTCGTCACCACCCTGCTGTTCGTGGCCCTAGGCTGGATGGGCCCCGCCCTCCTCTTCAGCTTCTACGCCGCCATCGGCCTCTGGGCCGCCCTCGTCACCCGGGAAACCTGGGGCAAGCGCGAACGTCAGCTGGCAGATGAGGCCACCAAAAGCACCCCCCAGGCAGTGAACGCCTGATGACCGCCACGGAAGAAGCCCGCATGACCGCCACGCAGGAAACCGTGGCCACCGCCGCGGAACGCATCCACAACGTTTCAGCCGCGGCCTACCGGATCCGCCACCACGCCCTGAACATGGGCGAGGTCCAGGGCCAGGGCTACGTGGGCCAGGCCCTCGGCGCAGCGGATATGCTGGCCGCCGTCTACGCGGACCAGCTCCGCTTCCAGGCCGCCGACCCCGAATGGGAAGGCCGGGACAGGTTCCTGCTCTCCACCGGGCACTACGCGATCGGACACTACGCCGCCCTGGCCGAAGCCGGGATCGTCCCGGTGGAGGAACTCGAGACGTACGGCTCGGACGACTCCCGGCTGCCGATGTCCGGAATGTCCACCTACACCCCGGGCATGGAAATCTCCGGCGGTTCCCTGGGCCACGGCCTCACTATCGCGGTGGGCATGGCCCTCGGACTCCGCTACCAGGGCTCCACGGCGAGGGTGTACAACTTCCTCTCCGACGGCGAACTGGACGAAGGCTCCACCTGGGAGGCCGCCATGGGCGCGCACCACCACCAGCTGGGCAACCTGACCGCCATGGTGGACATCAACGCCCTGCAGGCTGACGGGAAAACGGACACCGTGCTCCGCACCGAGCCCGTGACAGAAAAGTGGGAATCCTTCGGCTGGTACACCCAGCGGGTGGACGGCAACAACATGGCAGAACTCCTGCAGGCGTTCGACAACGCCGCCGCCCAGGCCGCCGCCGTCGGACGTCCTTCGGTGATCCTGTGCGACACGAAGGTGGGCCGCGGAGTGCCGCTGCTGGAAGAGCGCGAAAAGGCGCACTTCATGCGCATCGAGGAACACGAATGGCAGCAATGCCGCGAACAACTGACCGCAGGATATGAAGGAAGGGCAAGCCGATGAGCACCGCCACCGCTTCGAAGGGCACGGCTTCAACGGGTACCGCCCCCAAGCTGAAGACCTCGGCCATGATCGCGTCCTTCGCCGATCCCGGCCAGAAAACCGCCTCCGCACCGTTCGGGCACGCCCTGGTGAAGGCCGCGCAGGAGAACGACAGGATCGTTGGCCTCACCGCGGACCTGGGCAAATACACGGACATGCACATCTTCGCGCAGGCCTTCCCGGAGCGGTTCTTCCAGATGGGCATGGCCGAACAGCTGCTCTTCGGTGCGGCCGCGGGCCTGGCCGAAACCGGCCTGGTGCCGTTTGCGTCCACGTACTCGGTGTTCGCGGCACGGCGGGCCTACGACTTCCTCTGCCTGGACAGCGCCGAACCGAACCTGAACGTGAACATCGTGGGCGGCCTGCCCGGCCTGACCACCGGCTACGGCCCCAGCCACCAGGCCACCGAGGACATGGCGATCTTCCGCGGCATGCCCAACCTGACCATCGTTGACCCCTGCGACTCGATCGACATCGAACAGGCCGTCCCCCAGCTCGCGGCCAGCGAGGGCCCCACGTACCTGCGGCTGCTTCGCGGCAACGTGCCCACGGTCCTGGACGAATACGGCTACACCTTCGAGCTCGGCAAGGCGAAGGTCCTGCGCGGCGGGAACGACGTCGTCTTCATCTCCAGCGGACTCATGACCATGCGTGCACTGCAGGCCGCCAAGGCACTGGCGGAGCACAACGTGGACGTCGCCGTCGTGCACACCCCCACCATCAAGCCCTTCGACGCAGCCACCGTCCTCGCCGAAATCAACACGGACCGCCTGGCAGTGACGCTGGAAAACCACAGCGTGATCGGAGGCCTGTTCGAAACCGTGGCCTCCGCCGTCGTCACCGCCGGGCTGGGCAAGAAAGTGGTTCCCGTCGCGTTGCCGGACGAGTTCCTCGACGCAGGCGCCCTGCCCACCCTCCACGAACGCTACGGCCTGTCCGTCCAGCGGATCGTGGCGAAAGTCCTCGCGGAACTGGGCTAGCGCAGGACGGTCACCAGACCGACGGCGGAAGCGCGGACCGGACACGAGACGGTTCCGCGCTTCTGCCGTAACATCAACTGTTAACACATCGACTGTAAACAGTCGACCACTGACATTCAGTCGACACTGACATTGAGGACGTACCACGATGGCCGGAGCAACAGCACCCCTGCTGGGACTGCAAAAGCGGAGCCTCCGCGAGCAGGCCCTTTCCGCGCTGCGCACCGCCATCACCAGCGGCGAGCTGGAACCCGGGCGGCACCTGGTGGAAACCGAACTCTCGGACATGCTCCAGATCAGCCGGGGGACTCTTCGGGAAGCGCTGCGGCAGCTGGAGCAGGAAGGGCTGCTGTCAGCGGGCCCGCGCGGCCGGCTGTCCGTCCGGCACCTCGATGCCAAGGAGATCCGGGACATCTACTCCGTGCGCGCCGCGCTGGAGTCACTGGCTGCCCGCACCCTGTGTGAACTTCCGGACCGCCAGCACGTCATCGGTTCGCTGCGCGCGGCCATCGGCGCCATGGATGCCGCCACCAAGGGAACCCTCGAGGAGCGGATCGAATCCGACCTCGAATTCCACCGCACCCTGTGCCGCCTCACCGGCAACGAGACACTGCTCCACTCCTGGGAATCACTCGAAGGCTCCATCAGGATGTCCATCATGTTCGCCGGGCTGGAAAAAGGCGTGTCGAACATGAGCGTGGACCGGCACCACGACATTGTGGCCGCCATCGAAACCGGGGATGCCTCCCTGGCACGCAAGACCATCCGCGAACACATGGACACCGCCGCGGATAACCTGGTGGCCTAGGAGCCGTTGGCCTGGCGGACAGCGACCGGGACGGCGGGGCAAGGCCTCAGTAGTCCACGATCGCGCCGCAGGAAATGTTCACGGTGGCGTCGGTGATGGCGCCTGCCCGGTCCGAGGCGATAAAGACCGCCACGTTGCCCACGTCCTCCAGCGTCGCCGTCCGGTTCAGGTGCGCGGTCCGGGTGATTTCCTCCACAATCTCTTCCCGGCCCTCTGCTTGCCAGGGAATGGTTTCCACGATCCCGCCCGTCACCATCGTGACCACCCGGATGCCGTCCTTGCCGAGTTCCAGCGCCCACTGCCGGCGCTGCCCCTCCATGGCGTCCAGCGCGATCTTGAACCCGCCCAGCCCGTGCAGGGTCTGCGGTCCGGAGCCGCCGAACATCAACACGACGCCGGAACGCTGCTTGACCATGTGACGCGCCGCCGCCCGGGTGGTGAGGAAGTGCGTCCGGGTAGCCGCGGTGATGGGCTGGCTGAAGTCGTCCGCGGAGATGTCCATCAGCGGCTGCTGGACGTCCCCGTACGAGATGAGGTTGAAGGAGATGTCGATCCGCCGGGTCTTTTTTGCGGCCTGGTCCACGAAGGCGTTCACTTGGCTTTCGTCCAGGGCGTCGACGACGGCGGTGTCCGCGCTGCCGCCTGCCTCACGGATGTCCCGGGCTACTTTGAGGAGGCGGGATTCCGTCCGGCCGGCCAGGAAGACGTCCGCGCCTTCCGCTGCGAAGGCCCGGGCGACAGCGCCTCCGATGGGGCCGCCGGCGCCGTAGACGAGGGCTGTTCGGCCCTGCAGGAGACCGGTTGGCCCGGTAGCGTTTTCCAGCGGCATTGCGGGCCTCCTGCCCGGAAGTGGACGATTCCTCCCACTATCTGCCTGTGGGCGGCAGGTGGCAAGGGCATCGCGTTTCCGTGTGCCTTGACAGCAGGGCTGGCCGGGAGCAGATTCGGACCATGGTGCAGTCAGGATTCCCCATTCTTGTCACGCCCGATCTGGACCGGTTGCTCGCCTTCTACCGGGACCTGCTGGGCGGGAAAATATCGTACTCATTCCCTGCGGAGGGCCCGCCCGTGTACGTCGGCCTGCAGCTTGGCTCGATGGCCCTGGGCATCGGCGTGGACAGCGCTACGAAGACCGGGCCGGACGGGCAGCGGATCTCGTTGTGGTTCTACGTTGACGACTGCGACGCCACCGTGGAGTCGCTGCGCAGCGGCGGAGCCACCATCACCAAGGATCCGCAGGACCAGCCGTGGGGCGAACGCGTGGCATACCTGCAGGACCCGGACGGAAACCTGGTGGTGATCGCAACCGGCTCCTAGGGCTGGCGGGGTTCGCCCGGCGGTTCGGTGCGCGGCGGCTCGGTGCGCGGGGACTCCGGAGTGGCCGGAGGCATTCCCGTTTGGGAGGCGGGGACCGGCGGCGGCAGGTAGCCGGCCGGCGGGGCGTCGGCCGGATCCATCGGGCCCATGTCGAGGCGGAACGGCGGGTATTCGTCACGCATCAGGGCCACGTAGGCAATGACGCGGTGCGTCCAGCGGTTCAGGCCGATCAGCAGGTCAAAGAGCCTCCGGCCGAAGCGCCCTGTGAAGAGCAGACTGAAGCCGGCCACGATCACCAGCAGTCCTATCAGCGAGATCCCGCCGCCGCCCTGGTATCCCACCCAGGTTCCATCAACCCAGGTACCGTCCACCCACCTGCCATCCACCCACGTGCGCCGGCTGCCCCAGGTGCTCGCCGCGCCGGAGAATGCCGAGACAATGAGGAGTTGCGGAAGGGCCAACAGCCACCATTTGATCAGCACCAGTCCCCGGGACAGTTGCTCGGGGTACTCGACGTCGAAATCCGCCGGGTAGTCGGTCCGCGCCAGCGTGAAGGGCGGGTAGCGGTCCGTCCCGATGGCTGCGTAGGCGTAGAAGGCCACGCGCCAGTTCCACCGCAGGACGCCCACGTTGAAGTTGAACAGCGAGCGCGGGTACCGGCCGGTGAACAGGATGGCGAAGCCGGCCACGATGGTGGTCACGAAGAATGCGAACCAGAGGAAGAACAGCACGATGTAGTGCGGGATCGCCAGGAACCACTTGATGAGCCACATTCCACGGGAAAGCCCTGGATCGAGGTAGCCGTTGAGCCGGACCGGGTATCTGGAGGTATCCGAGGGCTGCGGGTCCGTGGGGAGCGGCGTGCGGCCTCCTGCCGGCGGGACCGCCGCGGCCGCTGTGGGATAAGGCGCTGTGGGATACGGCGTTGCGGCGTACGGTGCGGCGGCCCCCGGCGCCGGGGCTTCCGGGCCGCCGGGCATGCCCGCCGGTTCCATGTGTCCGGCGGCCGGGTAATGCGGCGGCGGACCGTGCCTGCCCAGTCCGGCGGCGCCGGCAACGATGAGCGGCACGCCCACGGCCAGCAGCGCGATGCCGCCGATCAGCAGCCCGATAAAGACTGGCCACAACAGATCGGACCGAACGCCGGCCTGCAGGTCAACGGAAACAGGAGCGGCGCCGTCGGCGTTCATGACCACCACAGCCCAGCGGCCGCTGCGGAGGTCCCACTCAATCTGCTGGGTCCCGGTTCCCTGGGCAGACGTGGACCAGAATGGCAGCGCCCCGGGCGCAGCGGGCTCTGCACTGCCGGGGACCTCACGGTACTCCACGCGGAACGGGTAGGAGTCCAACTTGGTGATCTCGGAATGCCGGACGTTGTCGAGGTACCGGGCCACGTCTTCCTGCGGTCCGATGCCGATAAAGATCTGCTTTCCGGACGCCGCCGTGCCGCGCAACAGCAGGCGGCCGGCGCTGTCCGCCGGCAGGACGTCCGGCAGTTCCTCGTCCACCAGGATGTCCAGGCCGGGCGAGGTGATGGCCCGGGTGGCCACGTCGTAGCGTTCGGTGGGCGTGGTCAAATACCCGTTGTCGCGCTGCTGGAAGTTGACCCATCCGACAAAGCCGGCACCAGTCAGCAGCCCAAGCCCCATCAGGGCGGCGAGGGTGCCGAGCACCAGCATGACTATCCGGCCTGGTTTCATGGCCGCAGTCCTTTCTTGCCTCTTGCCTGGCCCCCCGGCGGCTATCCACCCACTCTTTTGAGCAGGTCCGCGGCCCATGCGGCCGCTTTGTCGAGTTCCCCGCTGCGGAGCGGGCCCTCGCTGCCTTTGACGTAAAAGGGCATGGGCTTGGAGATGATCTCCGCGCCGCCGGCCTTCAGCGATTCGGTCATCTTCCGGGCCGCGTCGCCATGGATGAACAGCCGCACTCGGGTGTCGAAGGCTGCCGCTTTGACGCCCGCAAGCCGGCCGTCGCCGAGGCTGGACAGCAGCTCGGTGATCTTCGGCGTCGGCCGCCAGCCGTTGATGGGGCTTCCGACCACGAGCAGGTCTCCCTCTGTGAGCGCGGTGGCCTGGAAGTCCGTCACGGAAACAGCCTGGGCCTGAGGCCCGAGGCCCGCCACGATGGCCTCGGCCACCTGCCTGGTGTTTCCGTAGGCGGAGTCGTAGACCACCAGGGCTTTCACGCCTTGATCACCACTTTGAGCGCCTTGGTTTCCGCGGCGCGGGCGAAGGTGTCGTAGGCGTCCATGAACTGGTCAAACGTGAAGTGGTGGGTGCCGAATTTCTCCGCGGGCACCTTCTTCTGGGCCACGAGCTTCAGGAGCATCGGTGTGGTGTTGGCATTGACCAGGCCCATGCTGATGTTGATGTTCTGGATCCAGAGGTTCTCCACATGCAGTTCCACGGACTTGCCGTGCACACCCACGTTGGCCACGTTGCCGCCGGGACGGACGATGTCCGCGCACATGGTGAAGGTCGCCGGAATGCCCACCGCTTCGATGGCCACATCCACCCCCTGCCCGTCCGTGAGCGCCAGCACCTGTTCCTTCCAGTCGGCGTCGCCGGAGAGGACAACGTTGGTGGCGCCGAACTCGCGGGACTTTTCCAGCCGGTTGGCGTCCAGGTCGATGGCGATGATGGTCGCCGCGCCGTACAGCCCGGCGGTGGCGATGGCTGCCAACCCGACCGGGCCCGCGCCCACAACTGCCACGGTGTCCCCCGGCTTGACGCGTCCGTACTGCACACCGATTTCAAAGCCGGTGGGCAGGATGTCGGAGAGCATCACGGCCTGGTCGTCGCTGACCCCTTCAGGGAGGAGGTGCAGCGAGTTCTCCGCGTACGGCACGCGCACGTATTCGGCCTGCGTGCCGTCGATCAGGTGTCCGAAGACCCAGCCGATGCCCGCCGCCCCTTCCTCGCCCATGCAGTGCGAGTACAGGCCGGTCTTGCAGTTGGCACAGTGGCCGCAGGACTTGATGCAGGAGATGATGACCCGGTCCCCCACCTTCAGGCTCGTAACAGAAGAACCCACCTCGGTGATGGTTCCCACGCCTTCGTGGCCCAGGATCCGGCCCTTCTGCACCGCCGGCACGTCTCCCTTGAGAATGTGCAGGTCCGTTCCACAGATAGTGGTGGTGTCCACTTTGACGATCACGTCACTGGGATTCTGGATCGTGGGATCCGGGACGTCGGTCCACGACTTTTCGCCGGGGCCTCCGTACACGAGCGCTTTCATGCGTACTCCTTCACTCTGTGGATGAAGCCGGGATCCACGATTTTCACGCGGCACGGCACAACCGAGCTGTCCACGCCTGTGGCCAGCCGGGACAGGCGCGCACATTCATGGAGCTGCTCAAGGACCGTGTCGGTAACCCGTGCACGGGAAAGATCGATGGTGAGCTCCTTGCCGTGCAGCAGCGACGTTGTTCGCCGCGCCACTACATACAGCGCACGGAGGCTGGCCCCTGTCACCACGCCGCGGACTTCCAGGCTGGCGGCCTCCAGGTCCGCTTCAATGCGAACCACGATCTTCAGCCGGTGCTCTGAATGTTCGTAATGGGTGGTGGATGGGGCTCCATGACGGGAATGGACGGCGGGTCGGGTACCCAGGACAGTTCGTGCGTGCTGATTCATGAAGCCGGGTCTCCTGCTATGTCCGGGAGGCGCACTGCGCCAGCCCTTCCCCAATTTTTTAGCGAGACCGGTTGCTGATCGGCGGAGCATTTCCCCTCCCCAAGGTGCGTGCGTGAGTAACGCAGACGTGAGATGCCCCACATCAAGGATGGCGGCTCTGCGCAGCAAGGGTAAGGGACGAAAGTCCCTGATGCGGAGCCCTTGACAGGAGACTTTGCCAGGTCAAATATGGGCCCTGCCCGGCAAATCCTGCCGTCCGAAGTTTCACCTGAGGAGCAGAAATGGCTACCAATGCCTACGGAGTTGTGCATTTTTTCGCTGGGGGCACGCAGGACCAGTACGACGCATCAATTGCCGCGGTTCATCCGGGCGAGGGGCTCCTGCCGGACGGCCAGCTTTTCCATGCAGCAGGCCCGTCGGAGGGTGGGTGGACCATCATGGCCGTCCACGAATCAAAGGAGAGTTGGGAGGCGTTCCGGGACGGCATCCTCATGCCGCGCATGCAGGCGGGCATCGAGGGCGGCTTCGCAGCACCGCCCGAAGAGACAACGGTCGATCTCTACAAAATCCTGCCGTAGCAGTCGTGATTGGCCTCCCGGCGGATGCTGCACGGGATCAGGAGCCGTGCGGAGGCGAACTCCTAGTAGCCTGTCCGCATGCCTGTCTCCGCCGCACCTGAACTCGTCCTGGCCTCCGTCCGGCAGCCCGGTGAGACCGACTGTTCGGACATTCACATCGCCAATGGGGTTGTTACCCGGATTTCGGCTGCGGAGCAGCAGCCGGCCGGCGCCAGGCCAGCCGCTGCCGGGACCGGTGGTGCCAGCATGGCTGGTGCCCGCATCGTCGACTGCGGCGGCCGGAACATCATCCCGGGACTGTGGGACGAACATGTGCACATGACCCAGTGGGCCATGGCTGCCAACCGGATCGACCTGTCGCACGCCACATCGGCGCGGGACGCGGTCGACGTCGTTCGTTCAAGGATCGAAGAAGGCCCGGGCGGCAATCGCCGCAAGGATGAGAACGACGGCGGGGCGGGGCCCACGCTGGTGGGCGTCGGCTTCCGCGACGCCGTCTGGGCGGACGTGCCCAGCCTGGCGATGCTCGATGCCGCGACTCACGGAGTGCCTGCAGCGCTGATCAGCCACGACCTCCACTGCGTCTGGCTGAACAGTGCCGCCGCCCGGCGCTACGGGGTGGAGGTTGACGCCGGCGGCCTGCTGCGGGAGGACGCTGCGTTTGCGCTGACCCGTGAGCTGGGCCGGCTGCCGGACTCAGTGGTTGACGCCTGGGTGGGCGACGCTGCCCGTAAGGCCGCCGCCCGCGGCGTGGTGGGGATCGTGGACTTCGAGATGACCTGGAACCGCGACGTGTGGCTCCGGCGTATCACTGGCGGCTTCGGTTCCCTCCGGGTGGAGGCGGGCGTCTATCCGGAGCATCTGGACCGCGCGCGGCTCGAGGCCATGCGGACAGGGCAGGAAATTCCGGGCGGGAACGGCCTGCTCCGGGTGGGCCCGCTCAAGGTGCTGATCGACGGCTCGCTAAACACCCGGACCGCCTACTGCGTGGATCCATACCCGTACGGCGGACGGGGCCTGCTCACCGTCAGCGAACCGGAACTGCTGGCGCTGCTGGCCCGGGCCAGGGAGGCCGGCTTCGTTCCTGCGGTCCACGCGATCGGCGATGCCGCCAACCAGGTGGCGCTGAACGCTTTCGAGGCGGCCAGCATCACCGGACGGATCGAACATGCCCAGTTTGTGCGGCAGGAGGACTTCGCGCGTTTTGGCCGGCTCGGCCTGACCGCCAGCGTCCAGCCGGCACACGCCCTCGATGACCGCGACGCCGCCGACGCCAACTGGGGTGACCGCACCGACAGAGCCTTTCCGTTGCGGTCCCTGCTGGCCGCCGGGGCCACGCTGGCGCTGGGTTCGGACGCCCCGGTGGCACCGCTGGATCCGTGGACCGCGATGTCGGCAGCGACCACCAGGTCAGGCCTCGACGGACGCGCACCGTGGCACCCGGAACAGGCAATCACGCGGAAGGAGGCCCTGGCGGCGTCTGCCCGTGGACGCAGCCGGATCAGGGTGGGCGACCCGGCTGACATCGCGGTGCTCGACGCCGATCCGCTCGGCGTCCCGGACGAAGTGTTCGCCTCGATGCCGGTGGCGGCAACGCTCATTGCCGGCCGGTTCACGTTCGCCGACGGCTTGACGGACGACGGCGGCGGGACGGTTGCGTCCGGATCCTGACCAAGCGCGAACGGACACCTACGGCCCCTACGGACCGCCCGCCGTCGTGCCACAACAGCGCGAACGGACACCTACGGCCCTTGCGTAAGCCCGGCGCTTATCCCTTGACCCGGGCTTGGACCAGGTTGGCGAACGGCAGGCGGCCGAATTCCTCACGGAAGGCTGCGTGATATGCGGCCTCCGCCTGGTTCAGCCCGCCGGCGGGCAACTCTTTCCAGGCTATGAGCAGGGACTTGGTGTTTGCGAGTTGCCAGATGAGCCGCCCGTCCCAGTGTCCGGGAGGCTTGCCGTTGCCAAAGTCCAGGAATTCCTGGATCTGCCGGCGGAGGCCGCGGTTGCCTCTGCTTCCCGGCCCGGCCTTTCCGACGTAGAGGACCTCCGCGCCGTCGACCCATTCGGCCGCGAGCTTTTCGGCGGTGAGCGAGGGGTCCTTTTTCTTGAACACCCCGGCGGTGCTCTTGGCAAGGAACTGGACCTGGAATCCTTCAGGCTGGATAACGGCGAAGACTCCGGGCGCCTGCGGGATCCGGTTGATGTCGACTTCCGCGAAGGTCCTGAAGCCGGCGAAACCGTCCTCCCGGAGCGCCCTTTTGTTGACCAGCATGATGGGGTCCTTGGCTCGTGTAAACGTGGGAACGGCGTCGGCCGCCAAGGAAACTCTAGCCGGATGAGCGCGGCGGCCGTTCGTTGTGCCCGCATCATCTCCGTGCCGGCTTGAATGTCGGTGGTCGCGGAGACACTTGATGCATGGACGGCGGTCAGGAGCCGGAACGGGCTTCGAAAACAGCGGACGGGGTGTCGATCACCGAAATGATCGCCGCCCTGGCTAGTGCCCGGCCTGCGGCCGACGGTGCAGGGATGATCGACCAGCTCCATAAACTCGAGGAACTGAAGTCCGCGGCGGCCGCGCTGCAGGCCAGCGTCGCGGTTGCCTTTGACCTCAGCCAGCGCCGTTGCCAGGCTCGTGCGGGAGTCCCCGCCGAAGAACTCGGCACGGGCGTCGCTGCGCAGATCGCCCTCGCCCGGCGGGAATCGCCAGCCAGGGGCAGCCGGCTGCTGGGCTTGGCGAAGGCGCTCGTCACGGAGATGCCGCACACCCTTGCCGGGCTGCAGTCGGGCCGGCTCAGCGAATGGCGCGCAACGCTCCTGGTCCGTGAAACCGCCTGCCTCTCCCCTGCTGACCGCAGCGCCGTTGACGAGGAATTGGCGTCCGACGTCGGGAGGTTCAGTGGAGCAGGCGATCGTGCGGTGATTGCCGCGGCACGGTCCGCAGCATATCGGCGTGATCCGAGGTCCGTTGCGGACCGGGCCGGCCACGCCGCCGCCGAGCGCCATGTCAGCCTCCGCCCCGCGCCCGACACCATGTGCTATCTGACGGCATTCCTCCCAGTCGCGGAGGGCGTGGCCGTCCACGCGGCACTGACGAGGAATGCGAACGCGTTGCGATCCGGCGGCGATTCACGTTCCCGCGGCCAGATCATGGCCGATGCGCTGGTAGAACGCGTCACGGGAACGTCGGGAGGCATCAGCGGGGTCGAGATCCAGCTGGTCATGACGGACCGCACGCTTTTCCAAGGCGACAGCGAGCCGGCCAGGCTTCCGGGTTACGGAGTGGTCCCCGCCGGGTGGGCCCGGGAGATCGCTGCCCAGGGCCAAGGCCGGGACCGTCCGCTGAACGTTTGGCTGCGGCGGCTCTACACCGCCCCTGGCAGCGGGGATCTCGTGGGCATGGACTCCAGGGCGAGACTCTTCCCGCCCGGATTGGGCCGCTTGATCCAGATCCGCGACCACACCTGCCGCACGCCATATTGCGACGCTCCGATCAGGCACCTGGACCATGTCCTGCCCTGGCGCAGCGGCGGGACCACTAGTCAGGGCAACGGGGCTGGGCTCTGCGAAGCCTGCAACCACACCAAGGAAGCCCCCGGCTGGCGGTCCCGTCCCAAGACGGGGCCCCGGCACACCCTGCAACTGACCACGCCCACCGGGCACAGCTACCAGTCCACCGCCCCGCCGCTGCCCGGACACCAGCCTCCCGAAGCAGCAGCATCCCGCCGCCGGCGCGAACTCCGGCACCGGGCCAAGGCGCAGAAGCGCGGCCGGATCAGGGATGCGTCAGCGGCCTAGCCGCGTTTCCGGGTCGGTCACCGAGACCGCCTCCGGTCGGGCCTCGACTTCCGGGGTCTGCGGGTCGACGGGAATGCGTCGCGCCTCAATCCCCTTAGCAACATGAAGGATGGTGTCCTCGACGGAATCACCACTGGCTTTGGGAACCGCAGCCACTCCTTCGGCGACGGCAATGGCTGCACCCGCCACGGCCCCGGTCGCCTTCTGGCCAAGGCGCACTACTGATTCGTGCCATTGGGTGCGCTTGATGGCAGCGGATTCCGCCATGCCGAAGTTCGAACTAAAGATCCGCAGCAACCGCTGTAGCTCTTCCGCGGCAGTGTAGAGCCTGGCCATCTCCATGGGATTCGTCACGCGGGTAAACGTATCAACGTCCACTGCCGCCGACACGGCGTCGGACAGATTTTGAAGTGCCGCGGTGGTGCTAGCCATGCGCCGCTCCCGCGACTTGGCTATGTGTCGGGAGTGAGCAGTGGAATCCGATCCGTCATGCGCGCTCCGGACAGCCTCCAGGGAGTCCATACGAACCATGTTTGTGAGAGCCACAGCCGCGATGACCAGCCAATGCTTCAGTTCGCCTTTCGCCGCCGCCTCGGCGGTGCTCACTCGCTTGCCCAGGTTCTTGACGTCGAGACCATCGGTAATGGTGTTGAGGTGGTTTAGGGCAACGGCGTGAGCCTGGGCCAGGGCTGCAGCCTGTCCCGAGACCTGGTCCCAGAGGGCGTCGTTGAGCCAACCGGTTTCCTCGAAGTACCCAAATGCCTTATCCAGGACGTGGGTCGTGCCCTGCACGTTGCCGAGTGCCTCGTCACGGTTGTCGCGGACGATCGTGTCCAGTTTCGCGTCCACAGCCTGAACCAGATCATCGAGTTCTTTGAGGGCCACCCGGATCGCCAAAGTTGCGGCCATGATCTGCACGTTCGCGACTGCGGCAGGGTTGACTGGTGAGGAACTCACTAATTCGATGATCGTGTCGATCCTGCCATCCGACTGTCGAATCACACCGCTGACAATCCCAAGCTTTTCCTCGGTGGACCCGACGAGTTCCAGGAATCGAGCGTAAGACTCCGGAGTCATGTGGAATGAGTTGCCCGGGACATTTGCCGACATAGCCATGGCAGCCGTCCCGGCCAGGCCGGCAAGCAGATCCGCCACCCCTGAGCCTAAGGTCGACCGGCCCTCTTCTTTGACGTCCAGCTTGCGGAAGAGCTCGGCAATTGCTGTCGGGTCGCCTGCCACCAAGGCATCTCTGCCATCGACGTACAGGGAAAGTTCACGGTCATTGTCGGTCATGCCAACATCTTCACACACGCCGGTCCTGGCAGGCGGGCGCCACTTCCGCGCCTCAGGATTGGTGCGGACCAGCAGTGTCCCCCGCCGACACTCAATCCCATCTCCGCAGCGGAATCGAAAGACTGCTATCCCTTGAACATGAACCCGCCAGCGAGGTGGTGGTCCGGCATTGGAAACCGGGCGTGGCGCGGACCGGGTGGCCGAAAATAACAGCCATCTGGAGCCGGAACCACTCGAACACAGCCCTTGGTTCCGCGCATAACCGATAACCATCCCCTGGTGAACAAGGTAGGCGCCGCGGCACTGGCGCTACGCTTTAAACAACAAAGACCTGCAGGTACCTTCGCGATCTCGCTATGGAGACGGCCCGGACATTCACATGTCCCGAACGGCCCGCGTTATCTGAACGGTTACCTGCAGGCGCTTTAAGCGTACGCCCGCTCGGTCCGCCAGAAAATAGGCCGGGAGCCTCTTGCCGTGGAGCCCGGACGGGGCGCCGTAACTTGTGCTTTTGGAAATCCGCAGAACATCAACCCCGGCCAAAAGCGTAGAGTGGAACCAGACGCCTGATTCTGGACGCCGTGTGCTGAGGGAGAAATCGTGACGATTGACTGGGACGAAAAAAAGGCCCTGCTGCAGGAACCGAACATCGCTGCTGTAACCCAGCTTTGCGACGAATTGATGGAAAAGAAGCCGGGCTCCATAGTCCCGTACATCGACCCCGTCCATGACGAGGACGAATGCAGAATCGTCAGTCTCCACGTCAGCCCGGGCAAGGGCACCGAATCTGGCTTCGTGTCGCACTTCAACGACGACGAGGCGGCCCGGAGGGCCACCTCGATCTACGAAATCGTGGAACTGGACCCCCGTTACGTCATGCCGTGGAACGCCTACCCCTGGGTGCGCGACCCCGATCTGCCCTCCGCCCTTAACGTCCAGGAAAAGACGGACGGCCTGCGTCCCTTCCGCCAGTTCCTGAAGATCAACAAGCGTGTCTCGGCCATCATCGCGCATGGCACGGATGCCCAGACCTTCCTGACCCTCTTCGAAAAGACCTATCACCAGTCCCTGAAGAACTCCGGCATCAAGATCTACAAGGCCAGCGCCCTCGGTGGCCGGGCGTTCGCGGTCTCGGCGAACAAGCAGGAAGAGCTGCTGAGTAAGAGCGTGGAAATCTACAAGGACGCGATGCAGCGCGCAGGCATCCAGCACCTCTAGCCGCCGCTTCCCCTACCCTTCGAGCAGCCTGCGCCGGTGCTTGAGCTCCTTGAGCCATGACCTGGTGACCATCGCCGAAAATGGTGAGGCGCCGTCGTCGTTCGTTCCGGCAAAAGCAGTGCCCCGCTCCAGGTCCGCCACCAGCGGACCTGACGCCTTCAACCCCAGCTCCAGCACCTGAACAGCGGCGCGCTCGGCCAGCCCCAGGCCGGTTGCCCAGCCGAGAAAATGCTTCCGCGAGATCCCTGTCCGCTTGCCGTCCAGCGTGAGGGCGAGCGTTTTGTCCCCGTAAACCACGGTGGAGGGGATGTCGTAGACCGGGGCGATGGACCACTCACCCGACGGCTGCTGCACCATGGACACGTTCTTCGCGTGCAGATCGCCGTTCCCGCTCAACCATGCGAAGGCAGCCTGGATGGCCAGGTTCCGCAACGCCGGCAAGGGCGCCGCGCAGTACTCTGCCAGGGCATGGCACACCCGCCCGTACGCCACGTTGTACTTGTCCGCCGGATACAGCGCCAGCACCTGTGCACCGTCCTCGACGGCGAGCCGCTGCACCGCACCGTGCGCACCGCCGGCCAACGGGATCCGGTCAAACCGCTCCACCAGGAGCCCCGGCCGGCCCTCGACGTCCCGGATCAGCCGCACCCTGCTCAGCGGAATCCGCAGCTTGGCCGCGTAACGGAACATCACCAGCTCGTTTTCCACCACATGCGGGAACTCGGGCGCATTGAGCTTGAGGATATAGCGCCGGCCCGCGCTGGCAACGGGCATGGAGATCATCCCGGCGGACAGTTTGTCCTGCACGCCGGCCAGCGCCACGGGATCGATCAGGCCGGAATCGCCCAGCAGCGCGTCGAAATCGACCGGCGCCTTCGGGTTCAGCTCGACGGCGTGCTCATCCGGGTCCAGCGGCTCGCCGTGGCCGACAATCTGAACATCACCCACCGGGTTGGCGCCGGCCGCGATCAGGAGCGACAGGTCATCGTCAACGCTCGTCTTCACCGAGCGCCGCAGCGCATTCAGCCGCCGGCCCTCCGGCAGGAGCCCCGTGAAGTACGGGGGTGCCGCCCCCGCCGCGGACAGCACCGGCTCGGTACTCAACGGCAGGGAACTGGCGACGGCGGGACCTCCCGCCGCGAGGTAGGCCGGCAGGTAGCTGAACTTGGTGCCGCCGTCGTGCCGTTCCAGCCGGGCGGCCAGCACCCCGGCCTTGTAGACATCCGCGACGCGGTGCCTCACGGCCGGGCCTCCGGCAGCTGCCCGTCGATGGCGCGCGCCGCTGACCGCGTCCGGGTGCCCAGCTGAAGCTCCAGGCCGAGCGTTTCAAGCAGCGCCAGGAGTGAATCCAGTTGCACGCTGCGCTTTCCCTGTTCCACAAAGCGGACAAACCGCTCCGAGACTCCCGCAAGCTGGGCAAGGTCGTGCTGGGTCAGCCGCAGGGTGGTCCGGCGGGCCCGGACCTCCGCTGCGAGCCTGTCGGTGAACGCTTCGGTCATCCCGGACCCCTCTCGACAGGCACGAACGTACCGTTTCTTGCTGGATTACCAGTCTAGGAGCGCACACCCGCCAGCGTAAAGGGAAAATCGGAACGAACGTGCCGAGGGCTTGAATCCGGGCTGGAGCCACAGGTTGACACCCCATGTGACCCGTGCCATATTTGAAGCGTGAACCTGTCAGACAGCCGGACAGCCGGACGACGTGACCCGCAGCCCCTGGCCCGCCTCAGCGCGGCAGAGGCCGTCTTCAACGTCCTCCGCGCGGACATCGAGTCCGGCAAACTCGAGGTCGGCGCCAAACTCAGCTCCGAAGCCACCCTCGCCCAGCAGTACGGGGTGAGCCGCTCCGTGGTCCGCGAGGCGCTGCGCTCCTGCAACGCCCTCGGCCTCACCACCACCAAGACCGGCCGGGGCACATTTGTCGTGGCCAGCCGGGTTGCCAAAGATCTGGTACTCGGCCAGTACTCCGCGCTGGACCTCACCGAGGCCCGCCCGCACATCGAGGTTCCGGCAGCCGGCCTGGCCGCCCAACGCCGGACCGCCGAGGAACTGGAAGGGCTGCGGGAGATCGTAGCCGCCATGGCCGCGGAGGACGACCCCGAAGCCTGGGTGGCCCTCGACTCCAGCTTCCACGCAGCCATTGCCCGCGCCAGCCACAACCAGGTGTTCGAAAACGTGGTGGCGGACATCCGCGACGCCCTGGCGCACCAGTCCGAAACCCTCAATATGGTGGCGGACCGACAGCACGCCTCGGACCAGGAACACCAGCGGATCCTGGCCGCCATCGAATCCGGAAACGCCGCCGAGGCCAGCGCCGCAATGCAGGAGCACCTGCAGGCCGTAGGCGCCGCCCTTGACTCCATCCTCGGCCAATAGCCGCAACCCACGCGCACCTCACAACCAACGCCCCGCACGTAACCCGAACCACGTAACCCCAAGGACTCCATGCTTTCCCCTGCCTTGCCCGTCCATGCCCACGCTCCGGTCCCGGACCTGACAGCCCTGCCGCTGCACGCCCCGCTTGCCGTGCAGACCCGCGACGGGCTCGTGGAAAGCGTCCACTACGGCTCCGTGATGGCCACCGCCCCGGACGAATCCGCCGACGGCGGCGTCCGCACGCTGGTGTCCGCCGGCGATCCGCTGGCTCCCTTCTACCCGCGGTCATCGCTCAAGCCGCTGCAGGCCGTGGCCATGGTACGCGCCGGTTTAGACCTCCCCGCCGATCTCCTTGCCCTCACCGCAGCCAGCCATTCCGGGGCGGCAATCCACCGCGACGGCACCCTCCGCATCCTTGAAATGCACGGGCTGACTGCAGCCTCCCTGGAAAACAGCACCGACCTCCCGTACGGCCCGGACGAACGCGAAGAATGGCTCCGTCACGGCGGGACAGCCACGCAAGTTACCCAGAACTGCTCCGGCAAACACGCCGCGATGGCCGCAACATGCGTCATCAACGGCTGGCCTGTCCGCGGTTACCTCAGCCCGGAGCACCCCCTGCAGCAGCTCGTGGCGGCCACCGTCCGCGACCTCACCGGCGAAGAGCCCGAGCGCACCAGCACCGACGGCTGCGGCACGCCCCTGTTCGCCCTCACCCTCCGCGGCATGGCCCGCGCGTTCGGCCGCCTCGCCGCCGCTGCGGTGACTGACCCCGGAAGCCCGGAAGCCGCCGTCGGCCGCGCCATGATGCAGCACCCCGACATGGTGGCGGGCGAGGGCCGCGACGTCACCGAACTGATGCGCCTGCTCCCCGGAGCGGTGGCCAAGGACGGCTTCGAAGGCGTGCAGCTCGTGGGACTCCCGGACGGCCGCGCCGTGGCCGTCAAAATTTCCGACGGCGGGGACCGCGCCCGCATGCCGGTCACCGTCCGCGCACTGGAAGCGCTCGACGTCGACACCGCACCGCTGGCGGGCATCGCCGCCGGTGCCGTCCTGGGCGGCGGCCGTCCCGTCGGCACGCTCACCGCAACCGACTTCGTCCCGGCAACCTAGCCGCCCCTACCAGCCCGTCTCCGCAGCTACGCCCCGAGGATATCCATGACCGCAACCGCAACCCCCGCCGACTTCCGTTCCGAACATGACCTGCTGGGTGACCGCGATGTCCCTGCCGCCGCGTACTGGGGTGTCCACACGCTCCGCGCCGTGGAGAACTTCCCCATCACCGGCCAGCCGCTGTCCTCCAACATGTACCTGGTCCGCGGCCTGGCCGCCGTCAAGCTCGCCGCCGCCCGGACCAACCGCGAACTCGGCCTGCTCGATGCAGAGCGCGCCGACGCCATCGAGGCGGCCTGCTCGGACGTCATGAACGGCAAACTCAGCGAACAGTTCGTCGTGGACGTCATCCAGGGCGGCGCCGGGACGTCCTCGAACATGAACGCCAACGAGGTCATCGCCAACCGCGCCCTGGAAATCCTGGGCCACCCGAAGGGCGACTACGCCCGCCTGCA
>NZ_JMLE01000029.1 GCF_000685965.1 Arthrobacter sp. UNC362MFTsu5.1
GGGGAGCCGCCGTCGTCTGTTCAGTTGAGGTTTTCGCCGATGGCTGCCTTGGCAGTGGGATCGGAGTCATTGAGGAACTTCTCAATGCGCTCCGGTTCCTCCGCCTCGCCGATGGCGGACGCTGCACGGCCCAAGGAGTACAGGGCGCGCAGGAAGCCGCGGTTGGGCTCGTGCTCCCACGGGATGGGTCCCACTCCGCGCCAGCCGTTGCGCCGCAGCGAATCCAGGCCCCGGTGGTAGCCCACGCGGGCGTAGGCGTAGGAGTCGACGACCCGGCCCTCGTTCCAGGCTTCCTCGGCCAGGATGGCCCAGAGGAGCGAGGACGTGGGGTGCTTCGCCACAAGATCCAGTGCCTCCTGGCCGAGGGCCAGGTGCTGGTAGATCTCAGACTCCGCGGGCAGGAGCGTGGGCTCCGGGCCCATCAGGTTCCTGCGGAATTCGTCGGACATGATTAGAACGTCTTTCCGGCCGAGCCGAGCTGCTTGGTGGCTTCCACCACGCGGGCGGCGAGTCCGGCTTCAGCGGAGGCACCCCAGACGCGCGGGTCGTAGGTCTTCTTGTTGCCGACTTCGCCGTCAACCTTCAGCACGCCGTCGTAGTTCTTGAACATGTGGTCCGCCACGGGGCGCGTGTAGGCGTACTGGGTGTCGGTGTCGATGTTCATCTTGATGGTGCCGTAGGAAACGGCGTCCGCGATTTCCTGGTCCGAGGAACCGGAACCGCCGTGGAACACCAGGTCGAACGGGCTGTCCTTGCCGATCTTCGCGCCGACCTGGGCCTGGATGTCCTTGAGGATTTCCGGACGCAGCTTCACGCCGCCCGGCTTGTACACGCCGTGTACGTTGCCGAAGGTCAGGGCCGTGATGTAGCGGCCGTTCTCGCCGGCACCGAGGGCTTCGATGGTGGCCAGGGCGTCTTCCACCGTGGTGTAGAGCTTTTCGTTGATCTCGTTCTCGACGCCGTCTTCCTCGCCGCCGACCGTGCCGATCTCGACCTCGAGGATCATCTTGGCAGCAGCGGTGCGCTCGAGCAGTTCACGGGCGATGCGGAGGTTTTCCTGCAGGGTCTCGGCGGAGCCGTCCCACATGTGCGAGTTGAAGATCGGGTTGCGTCCGGCCTTGACCTCGGCCTCGGAGGCTGCCAGCAGCGGCAGGACAAAGCCGTCCAGCTTGTCCTTGGGGCAGTGGTCGGTGTGCAGCGCGATGTTCACGCCGTAGTTCTTGGCGACTTCGCGGGCGAACGCGGCGAAGCCCAGGGAGCCGGCAACCATGTCCTTGGTGGAGGCGCCGGACCAGTAGGCTGCACCGCCGGTGGAAACCTGGACGATGCCGTCGGACTCAGCCTCGGCGAAGCCGCGCAGGGCCGCGTTCAGCGTCTGCGAGGACGTGACGTTCACGGCCGGAAATGCGAAGCCGCCCGCCTTGGCGCGGTCGATCATCTCGGAGTAGATCTCTGGGGTTGCAATGGGCATGCTGACTCCTAAAGTGAATTTCGTCTACGGGTTGTGTTGACCCTGGAGTGAACCTCGTCGGCTAGCACCCATCCTAGCCATTTCTGCGAAGCGGCAGTGTTTCGGGTCACTGGCCGGGTAACACTTTGCACTGGCCCGCTGCACCGAGGTGGCACTTCGAAGGGACTAGACGGACTGGCTGAACACGTGCCTGCGGATCCAGGCGTGCATGGCGATGGCGGCCGCGGACGCCGCGTTGATGGACCGGGTGGAGCCGAACTGCTCGATCGACAGGGTGTCCAGGGCCGCCTCGTGGACCTCCGGTGTCAGGCCCGGACCTTCCTGGCCGAACACCAGGACGCAGTTCTTCGGGAGGTCGTAGGTTTCCAGCGGCACGGAATCGGGGAAGATGTCGATCCCGATAATCGCCAGCCCCTCCCCCTGCGCCCACGCCACGAAGTCCTCCACGGTGGGGTGGTGGCGGACGTGCTGGTAGCGGTCGGTGACCATGGCCCCGCGACGGTTCCACCGGCGTCGTCCGATGATGTGCACTTCCTTGGCGAGGAACGCGTTGGCGGTGCGCACCACGGTGCCGATGTTGAGGTCGTGCTGCCAGTTTTCGATCGCGATGTGGAAGTCGTGGCGCTTCGAATCCAGGTCCGCCACGATCGCCTCGTGCTTCCAGTAGCGGTACTTGTCCACCACGTTGCGGCGGTCGCCGTCGGCCAGGAGGTCCGGGTCCCAGTGTTCCCCTTCGGGAAGCTCGCCTTCCCAGGGCCCGACGCCGACCTCCGCCTTGGGCTCCGGTTCCTCGCCGGAGGGGGAACCAGGCGGGGAGGCGGGCGCTGCTGGGGTCTGGGGGTCAGTCACGCTTCAACTTTAGCCGCGGCGTAGCCGTCCAGCTTCCAGCGGCCGGCCCGGTCCGTCATTCTTCGGTTCCGGATGTTCCGGCGCGCCAAAAATGACAGACTGGGAGCCGGAACCGGCCCATCACCGTTGGAGGATCAGCATGGCAAAGTCAGACGAAGTACGTTCATCGGCAGCGCTCTACCGGAGCGGCCAGGAGATCGAATGCTGGCTGACGGACATGGACGGCGTGCTGGTCCACGAAAACCAGCCCATCCCCGGCGCCGCGGAACTGATCCAGCGCTGGGTGGACACGTCCAAGCGCTTCCTGGTGCTCACCAACAACTCCATCTTCACGCCCCGCGACCTGGCCGCACGGCTGAAGTCCTCCGGCCTGGAGATCCCGGAGGAGAATATCTGGACTTCGGCACTGGCCACCGCCCAGTTCCTGAAGGACCAGGTGCGCGGCTCGGATTCCGGGAACCGCGCGTACACCATCGGCGAAGCAGGACTCACGACGGCGCTGCACGAGGCCGGCTTCATCCTCACCGACCAGAACCCCGACTTCGTGGTGCTCGGCGAAACCCGCACCTACTCCTTCGAGGCCATCACCATGGCCATCCGGCTGATCCTTGCCGGCGCCCGCTTCATCGCCACCAACCCGGATGCCACCGGCCCGTCCAAGGACGGCCCCATGCCCGCCACCGGCGCCATCGCAGCACTGATCACCAAGGCCACCGGCCGCGAACCCTACATTGTGGGCAAGCCGAACCCCATGATGTTCCGCTCGGCCATGAACCAGATCGACGCCCACTCCGAGACCACCGCCATGATCGGCGACCGGATGGACACCGACATCATCGCCGGGATGGAGGCAGGGCTGCACACCGTGCTGGTCCTCAGCGGAATCACGCACAAGGACGACATTGCCGCCTACCCGTTCCGGCCCAACCAGATCCTGAACTCGGTGGCTGACCTCAAGAGCCAGATCTAGCCCGGCTCCGGGCGCAGGCTTCGGGGGCAGGTCAGGATCCGGGCAGCAGGTCAGAAGGCGGTCATCTTGGGGCCGCCGGTAGGCAGCGGGAAGATCTCATCCTGCAGCTCCTCCAGGATGGGCCGGTAGACAAACGGGTTCCACTGGGGGCTGGCATGCGCCGGAAGGGCGTCGTCGGTTCGGCGGTCATTGGACACCATGTTGGCCGCAAACGTCCGCGACCACGATTCGCGGGCTGTCTGGTAATTCACGGTGCCGTCCCGGGGATTGCCGATGAAGGCCATCCGCGTCCCGCCCAGCTTGTCCGCGAACCGGGTGGCGTCGAAGTGGTAGATGTAGGCGGATTCGGACTGGATCAGCACACTGGACGGCGCGATCGGCGAAAGCTGCTCCAGGCTCTGGTCCACCACCTGGCGCCAGGACCGTTCATCTTTGTGCACGATGCGCTCGCCCAGCTCGTACCCGCCGCGCAGCACCGTGGGAACCCGGAATCCGCCCTCGTAGAGCACCACCACGCCTTCGAACCAGCTCTGGTCCAGGACGTCGTACTTGCTGTACGGGCTGGAGTCCAGCAGGATGAATTCCACCTCCACGCCGTGCAGTTCGCGAAGCCGGGCAGCAACCTGCGTTGCCACCATGCCGCCGAAACTGTGGCCGTAGAAATACAGGCGGGTCAGCTGCTTGGCCCGGACATGCTCAATCACCGCAATCACGATCTGGTCAATGTCCAGCCCCTGGTTGGAATAGCCGACGGCGGCCAGCTGGCCGCGCTGGCGCAGTGCACCGCGCAGGGAATTGAGGATCCACTGCGCTTCCTCCCAGCTGGTCTTGTAGCCGGGAAACAGGATCCAGCTGGCGTTCGGGTAGTAGCTCTCCGCGAAATCATCGCCCACCGTCAGGATCCTGTTGGTGCGGCGCTCGGCCTGGACATACCGGGTGAAAAACATGTCGGTGGCCAGCAGCGCTGCCGCACCCGCCCCCGCCAGGAAGTTGCGCCGGGAAAACCGCCTGAGTTCTGCTGCATGCTTGAGGAGGCGGCCCTCGGCTGATCCGGGGCCGCCCTCAGGCTGTGGTGGCTCCTGGACTTGCGGCACACCTCTACCGTAGCCACAGCGGAAGCCGGATATGAAACGAGCGAAACCGGCTAGTTCGCGGGCTCGGCCGGAAGCGCCCGCAGGGCCTCCGTTGCGGCGTTCCGGCCGGCTTCTGCATTCTCCCGCCGCGAAATTTCCACCCCGATCGCGTCATACTGCGCCAGCAGCTCAGTTCCGGCAATGGCAGCGGGATCGTCCAGCAACCCGAAGACCGAGTCGCTGGCAGCCAGGAGTTCGTCGTCGGAGTACTGGGCCAACGGTCCGCAACCGGAGGGGTCGATGGAGGCGGCGAATTCACCGGTGATTTCAACAGTCTTCACACCGGGTCCGGCATCAGGGCCGATGCTGTCCAGCCTGGGCATGAATTCGAGTGAAACGCCGGAACCCGCTGCAGGACCGCCGTCGGAGGTGCCGCCGTCGACCGCGTTGAGGTCGTTGCGGAGCCCCACCAAAGCGGGCGATTCCACGAACGCGGCCTGGGAGAGATCCACCCGGATGTGGGCAGTGACACCCATCCGGCGGATACGGCGGATGACGTGCACCAAGGCGGGTCGGGATTCCTGGTTGAGGCTGCCCCGGACATCGATCCGAACAACGTCGGCGGCGACGTCCAGCTTAACGAGGGCGTGAAGTTTGCGGTCCATAGGTACTCCAAAAAAGGGTGTCTATGGCCGACGGCTCAACCTCGGACAGCGTAGCTTCCGCGCGCCGGCAACACAAGCCCCGCAGTGCGGCCCGGGTCAGGCTGTCCCGGGCCTGCCTCCGGTCAGCCCACCCGGGACTTGCCCTGCCTGGGCTCCTCGAAGTGGGTCCGGGTGCCCGCCCCGCCGACGGAATCCACCAGGGACTTGGCGATGTCCCGCAGCTTGACGTTGCTGTTGCTGGACGCGTCCGTCAGGATCTGCACGGCCGCTTCCTGGCTGCAGCGGTTCTGCGCCATCACGATGCCCACGGCGATGTCGATGGTGGTCCGGGACTCCAGCGTTGCCCGGAGGTTGGTGGCGCTGTCCGTGTGCAGCGAAAACCTGACGGCCAGGCGCAGCGCCTGCGACACTTCGCGTGTGTACCCCCGGGCGCGCGCCGCCGCCTTCTCATCGAACTTGTGCGGGACATCCGAGTAGAGGTTCAGGGCGGCCTTCGCATCGCCCTGGAGGTGGAACGGGAGGGACAACACCGAACGCAGTCCGTGCGAGGCAACGGCGTCGGCGTAGTCCGGGCCCCAGCGGTCCTCTTCGAAAAGGTCCGGGACGTGGACCTCCCGCTCCTCCTCGGCAGCCGTCAGGCAGGGCCCCTGCGAGAGCGAATACTGGATCTCGTCCACCTCACGCGCCGAATCGCTGCTCCAGCCGATGGTGGCCGCCTTGCGATCCCGGAGCAGCGTGATGCCGCAGAGGGCGTCGTCACCGTCGCCCGCCATCTGGTGCGCGGAAAAGCGCGCCAGTTCGTTGAGGAATTCCTCGAAGTCGGCACTCTCCAGGATGAGGTTCTGGATCTGTTCGACGGTGTTGGGAACTGGGTTCGGTGCTGGGTTGGACGGGAGCATGGCGCGGTCTCTCCAGGTGCGTGACTTGAATTTGAGCTACGCAAATTGTAGGGTCCCGCCTCTAGGCCATTCAAGCGGGGTTAGCTCCCGGCTGAATCATGCAGCTGAAACGCGCTGCTGCAGAGCGCGCTGCCGCCGGCCCGCACGCTAGCTCAGGCCGAGCTCATCCTTGCCGAACGCGAACAGGTAGGGAACGCCGGTCTCCGCTTCAATTTTTTCCTTGGCGCCGGTGTCGCGGTCCACAATCACGGCGACGGCCACAACGTTGCCGCCGGCCTTGCGGACACCCTCGACGGCGGTCAGTGCGGATCCGCCGGTGGTGGACGTGTCCTCGAGCACCAGGACCTTGCGGCCCTCGACGGAGGGTCCTTCCACTTGGCGGCCCATGCCGTAGGACTTCTGGGCCTTGCGGACAACAAACGCGTCCACGGTGCGGCCGGCATCCACGGCGGCATGCATCACAGCGGTGCCCACCGGATCGGCGCCCATGGTGAGGCCGCCGGCGCACTCAAAGTCGATGCCGGCGTCGTCGATCAGCGAGAGCATGACCTGGCCCACCAGCTTGGACGCCTCGTGGTGCAAAGTGATGCGTCGGAGGTCGATGTAGTAGTCAGCCTCGGCCCCGCTGGACAGGATCACCTTGCCGCGGACAACGGCGAGTTCCTTGATGAGTTCAAGCAGGCGGGCACGGGCGGCAGCAGCGTCAGCTGCACGGGGGCTGGTGGCAGTCATGGGGTCCAGTTTAGTGGCTCCGCGGTTTGTGACGGCGCGTCCTGCCCCGGCAGGAGAACAGGCAGGAGAACAGGCAGGAGAGCGGGCCGGGGGCGTCCCACGGGACTTTCTACTCTATCCAGTTCTCCCGGCGAGGAGTCCGATTGAACCATGACGGCCGGAACCGCTCCATCGACCCGCTGGCCCGCAATCCCGAAGGACGTCCTTGGCCTGGCCGTCCGCCCCAACATGGTGGATTACGACGCCAGCCGCGCCGCTTTCTCCTGGGATGAGGCGCGCCATGAGCTGGCAGGGCTGCCGGACGGCGGCGTTAACATAGCCTTCGAGGCCGTGGACCGCCATGCCGCAGGCGAACGGGCCGGCCACGAGGCCCTGCGGTTCATCCGCGCCGACGGCACCGCGCGCTCCCTCAGTTACGCGGAACTTGCCGAACAGACCGCACGGTTTGCCGGCGTCCTGCACGGGCTGGGAATCGGCCGCGGGGAACGGGTCTTTTCGCTCATGGGCCGCAGCCCGGAGTTGTACGTCGCGGTACTGGGGACGCTCAAGAACGCCAGCGTTTTCTGCCCCCTGTTCTCCGCCTTCGGCCCGGAACCCGTCCGCCAGCGCCTTCAGCTGGGGGCCGGCCGCGCCCTGGTCACCACCCGGGCGCTGTACCGGCGGAAGGTTCTGCAGATCCGGGACCTGCTGCCGGAATTGGAGCACGTCCTCCTGATCGATGCCGAGGGCCGGCCGGACCCGGGCACCCTGGACCTGGCCGAACTCATGCGGGACGCGCAGCCGCTGGAGACGGCGTCCACCCGCGCCGAAGAAATGGCCCTGCTGCACTTCACCAGCGGCACCACCGGCACCCCCAAAGGGGCGATCCACGTGCACGACGCCGTCACCGCCCACCGCGCCACCGGCTTCTTTGCACTGGACCTGCACCCGGACGACATCTACTGGTGCACGGCGGACCCCGGCTGGGTCACCGGCACCTCCTACGGTGTGATCGCTCCCCTCACCCACGGCGTGACCACCATCGTGGACGAAGAGGAGATGGACGCGGACCGGTGGTACCGGATCCTCGCAGAGCAGCACGTCACGGTCTGGTACACCGCCCCCACCGCCCTGCGCATGCTGATGAAGGCCGGTGCCGGCCACGCCGCCGGGCATGACCTGTCCGCCCTGCGGTTTGTGGCGAGCGTGGGCGAACCGCTCAACCCCGAAGTGGTGGTGTGGGGACAGGAAGCCTTCGGCCAGCCCGTCCACGACAACTGGTGGCAGACCGAAACCGGCGGCATCATGATTTCGAACTACCCCGCCATGGAGATCCGGCCCGGTTCCATGGGCCGGCCCCTGCCCGGCGTTGAGGCCGCGATTGTGGCCCGGGACCCGGACGGCAAACCGGTGCTCCGGGACGGCGAGGCCGTGTTGCTCACCGAACCGGATGCGGTGGGCGAACTGGCGCTCCGGCCGGGCTGGCCGTCCATGTTCCGCGGCTACCTCCATGAAGACGAACGGTACCGGCGCTGCTTCGCCGGGGGCTGGTACCTCACCGGAGACCTGGCCAGGCAGGACGCCGACGGGTACTTCTGGTTTGTCGGCAGGGGCGACGACGTCATCAAGTCCTCCGGGCACCTGATCGGACCGTTCGAGGTGGAGAGTTCGCTGATGGAGCACGAAGCGGTGGCCGAGGCCGGGGTGATCGGCGTGCCCGATGCCGTTGCCGGCGAAGTGGTCAAGGCCTTCGTGGAACTGCGCACCGGGTGGCAGCCCTCGGAGGCGCTCAAGCTGGACATCATCGGCTTTGCCCGCAAACGGCTCGGCCCGGCGGTGGCGCCCCGGCTGCTGGACTTCACCGACGCGCTGCCCAAGACCCGGAGCGGCAAGATCCTCCGGCGGCTCCTGAAAGCCCGCGAACTCGGCCTCCCCGAGGGTGACACGTCAACCATCGAGACCCCGGCCGGCACCTACCCCGGAGCGCCGGCGTGAGCGGCACAGCAGCGCGGGGATCCGGAAGCTCGGACTCCGACCATACACGCCACCTGCTCCATCAGATGCTGCGGGTGCGGCGGCTCGAAGAGCAGTGTGTGGAGCTCTACAGTGCCGCGAAAATCCGCGGGTTCCTGCACGTCTACATCGGCGAGGAAGCGGTCGCCGCGGGGGTGATGAGTACCCTGGCTCCGGACGACGCCGTGGTGGCAACGTACCGGGAACACGGCCATGCGCTGCTGCGCGGCGTGTCCGCGGGCGCCATCCTGGCCGAAATGTACGGCTATGTTGAAGGCTGCTGCCGGGGCCGCGGCGGCTCCATGCACCTGTTCGACGCCGCCACCCGCTTCTACGGAGGCAACGCGATCGTGGCGGGCGGACTGCCGCTGGCCGTTGGCCTGGCGCTCGCGGACAAGATGTCCGGCCGTTCCCGGGTGACCGCCTGTTTCTTCGGCGAAGGCGCCGTTGCCGAAGGGGAATTCCACGAGAGCCTGAATCTCGCCGCGCTCTGGCAGCTGCCGGTCCTGTTCTGCTGCGAGAACAACCTGTATGCCATGGGCACGGCCCTGGCCCGCTCCGAATCGCAGACCGATATTGCCCTCAAGGCGGCCAGCTACGAAATCGCCTCGTGGTCCGCGGACGGGATGGATGTGCTCGCCGTCGAAGAGGCTGCTCGCCGCGCCGTGGACGCCGTCCGGTCCGGCGGCGGACCGCACTTCCTCGAGCTCCGGACCTATCGGTTCAGGGCCCACTCCATGTTCGATCCCGAACGGTACCGGGAAAAAACGGAGGTCTCCCGCTGGATGGAACGCGATCCGATCAACACGCTGCGGAAAGCGCTGGAAGACGCCGGCCAGCTGACGGAGAAGGACTGGAAGAAAATCCAGCAGGACGTGGACGCGGAGGTGAAGGCCGCCGTCGAGTTTGCCGAAGCCGGCACGCTGGAGCCGGTGGAGGAACTGACCCGGTTCGTGTACAGCGAACGGCGCCCGCAATGAAGACCACCTACCGCGAAGCCATGCGGGCAGCCATCCGGGACGCCCTCCAGCGCGACGAGCGGGTGTTCCTCATGGGCGAGGATGTTGGCGCGTACGGCGGATGCTTCGCCGTGAGCCTTGGCCTGTTCGAGGAGTTCGGCCCGGAGCGGATCCGGGACACGCCGTTGTCCGAATCCGGCTTTGTGGGCGCCGGCATCGGGGCCGCCCTGGGCGGGATGCGGCCCATTGTGGAGATCATGACCGTCAATTTCAGCCTGCTGGCTCTGGACCAGCTGGTCAACAACGCCGCTACCCTGCTGCACATGTCCGGCGGGCAGTTCAACGTGCCGCTGGTCATCCGGATGACCACGGGCGCCGGGCGCCAGCTGGGAGCCCAGCATTCGCACAGCCTGGAGGGGTGGTACGCCCACATCCCGGGGCTGCGGATCCTCACCCCCGCAACCCTCGAGGACGCCCGCGGGATGCTGTGGACGGCGCTGGAAGACCCGGATCCGGTGCTGATCTTCGAGCACGGAACCCTGTATAACGTGGCCGGGGACCTCGCTGACGACGCCGGCCCGGTGGATATCAGCACGGCCGCCGTCCGCCGCCCCGGCAAGGACATTTCGCTCATCACCTACGGCGGAACGCTGCCGGCAGTGCTCGACGCCGCCACGCAGTTGGCAGCCGAGGGAATCGACGCTGAGGTGCTGGATTTGCGCGTGCTGCGCCCGCTCGACGACGCCGCCGTCCTGGGGAGTGTGGCCCGGACCCACCGCGCCGTGGTGGTGGACGAAGGCTGGCGGAGCGGCAGCATCTCCGCAGAGCTGTCCGCCCGGATCACCGAGAACGCCTTCTTCGACCTGGACGCACCGGTGGGCCGCGTCTGCAGCGCCGAAGTGCCGTTGCCCTACGCCAAACACCTGGAGCTGGCTGCACTGCCCACGGCGGAACGCATCGCCGCCGCGGCCCGCGAGGCGGTCGGCGCGCGTGGGTGATTTCAGGATGCCGTCCCTGGGCGCGGACATGGAGCACGGCAAGATGGTGGAGTGGCTGATCAAGCCCGGCGACTACGTGCACCGCGGTGATGTGGTGGCCGTGGTGGACACGGACAAGACCGTCATGGACGTGGAGACCTTCGAAGAGGGCGTGGTGGCCGAGCTCCTGGTGGATGTTGGCACCACTGTTCCCATCGGCACCCCCTTGGCCCGGATCACCCAGACCCCGGACGACGGCGCCGGCCAGGCAGGAGGGCAGCCGGCGGTCCCGCCGGCACAGGCCGGTCCGGAAGCAGCCACGGCGCAGGTTCCTCCCCCGGTCCGGCACCTGGCACACCAGCTTGGTGTGGACCCGTCCGGAATCCGCGGCACAGGCAAGCACGGCGCGGTCACCCGCGCCGACGTGGAACGCGCGGCGGCCGTGCAGCCGGCGCGGCCGGTTCCTGAAGCCGGGCCGGTGCCAAAAGCCGCGCCGGTTCCTGAAGCTGCCCCGGCTCCGGCTGCTGGCCCGGCACCCCGCGCGACCCGGGTGCGGTCCTCGCCCCGGGCACGGCGGCTGGCGGACCAGCTCGGCGTCGACATCGGCACGGTGCCGGGGACGGGCCCGGACGGCGCCGTCACCGAGGCTGACATCCAGCGTGCCGTGCAGGGAGCCGGTGCGCCCGCTTCCGCGGAAGGTACCGCCTCGGCGGAAACGACGGCAGCGGGAGCGACGGCAGCAGAGGCGCAGCCCGCGGAGGAGGCACCGCCGTCGGACGCGCAGGACCGCTTGTCCAGCCTCCGCAGGTCCATCGGCTCGCTTATGACCCGTTCCAAGCAGTCCATCCCGCACTACTACGTCAGCACCACGCTGGACCTCCGCGCCGCCATCGGGTGGATGCAACAGGTCAACGAACAGCGTCCGGTGGCCTCGCGGCTGGTTCCGTCCGCCCTGCTGTTGAAGGCGACAGCCGTGGCCGCGCGCGAGATCCCGGAAGTCAACGGCTTTTTCACGGACGGGGTGTTCCGGCCGAGCAGCACCGTGCACCTCGGGGTGGCCGTGGCCCTGCGGCACGGAGGCCTGGTGGCGCCTGCCATCCACGATGCCGACACCCTGGCCGTGGACGTGCTGATGCAGAAGCTCCGGGACCTGGTGGGCAGGGCCCGGGCGGGGCGCCTGCAGCGCGCGGAAATGGCCGATCCCACCATCACGGTCACGAATCTGGGCGACCTTGGAGTGGAGTCTGTGTACGGCGTCATCTACCCGCCGCAGGTGGCCATGGTGGGCCTGGGCAAGGTGGTGGAGCAGCCCTGGGCGCAGGACGGCATGCTGGGTGTGCGGCCCGCCGTCACCGCCACACTGTCCGCCGACCACCGGGTGAGCGACGGACTCCGGGGTGCCCGCTTCCTGGCCCGGATCGACGAACTGCTGCAAAAACCGGAGGAGCTATGAATGAGCAGGAGGCGCGGCAGGCCGTGCGCGCGGCCATCAACCAGGTGGCCCCGGACGTGGAGCTGGACGGCCTCGACGAGGGGTCCAGGCTGCGGCAGGACCTTGAGCTGGATTCGCTGGATTTCCTGAGGCTGGTGGAAACCATCGATGAGGCCACAGGCGTGGACATCCCTGAACGCGACTACGCCTCCGTGGCCACGGTGAAGGGCCTGATCGACTACGTCGCCTTACGCGGCTGAGCGCTGGGCCCGGCGGGCAAAGCCGGGCGCGTGCTCCGGCCTTGGCCCGAAGGCGATGAGCCGCGGCATGAGCCTTGTCAGCGCCGGAACGCGCCTGGCAAGGAACAACACCACTGACGGAACCCCGGCCCTCCTTCCGGCGAACAGGGGGACGAAAACCGCCCGGTGCATGATGCGCTGGACGGTCTGGAGCAGAACGGTGGGCATCCGGCGCCGCCGTTCCACCGCGGCGAGATCATGCACTGTCACCCGCCCCTGCAGCAGGCCCGGGGCCAGCCGCGCGGCCGCGGCCACCGCGTCCTGGATGGCCAGGTTGATGCCCACCCCGCCTGCCGGGGACATGGCATGGGCGGCGTCGCCAATGCACAACAGCCCGTCCACGTACCAGTGCCGCAGCCGGTCCAGCCGCACATCCAGGAAGTGAAGGTCATCCAATGAACGGATGGCGTCCACACGGTCCGCCAGGTCCGGCCGCAGCGCGGCGACGCGTTCCCTGAACCGTTCAACTCCCTCGGCACGGATCCGGGCATCCGTTCCCTTGGGGCCGAGGTACCCCATCTGGTAGTAGTCGTCGCGGAAGAGCGCAATCATGGCTTCGCGGCCCCGGAAGGCCGGGACGATGCCCGCCACGGCGCCTTTTTCCGACGCGTGGCGCGGGAGCTTGAACCACCAGGTGTCGAAGGGAACGGGGTATTCCTTCGGCTGCAGGCCGGCGGAGCGGCGCAGCACCGAATGCCGCCCGTCCGTGGCCACCACGAGGTCCGCGTGGATCGCCCCCTCGGTACTTGCCTCTTCGCTGCCCCCACGGGTCCGGTAGCGGACGCCGGTGACGCGGCCGTCGTCGAACATCAACGATGTGGCTTCATGCCTCATCAGCAGCCGGAACGTGGGTTCCCGCGCGGCCTCGGTGGCCAGGAAGTTCAGGAAGTCCCATTGCGGCATCATGGCGATGTAGTTGTACGGCGGCTTCAAGGAGGCGAAATCGCCGAGCGTCAGCATCCCGCCGTTGGGGAGGGGAAAGGCGGCGGCGTTCAACCTGCTCTGCGGGAGCTTCCGGAATTCGTCGCCGAGTCCCAGTTCGTCGATCAGCCTGATGGTGGAGGCGTGCACGGTGTCGCCGCGGAAATCCCGCAGGAAGTCGCCGTGTTTTTCGAGCACCGTGACTTCCACACCGGCCCGGGCCAGCAACAGGCCCAGCATCATCCCCGCCGGCCCTCCGCCGGCAACAACGCACGCCGTTTGTTCCATGCACCCACGCTACGCCGGACACACAAAGGCCGCACGCGCAATTGCTGCGCGTGCGGCCTTGGTGTCCTGCCTGGACCGGATCAGAGCCGGGTGTCGAAGGAATCGCAGAACACGTTCTCGTTGAACGTTCCCTGGAACTCCGAGCTGCCCATGATCTTTTGGATGGTCGCCCGAATGGCCTCGGGCGACCCTGCGTGGGCGTGGATGGCGGTCTTCACCATCGGCACGTCAATCAGGTGGTTGGGCTGGTTGAGCGAGACGAACACGGTGGGGACCTCTGTGACGTACCACGGGATCTCCGCGGCCATCGGGGTGGACCACTTGATCCGGATGGCTGCCTCCTGGGCGAAGCCCTTCACATTGGCGAACACGAACGCGGCGTCGTACTTGTCCGCGTAGTCGCCGGTGGCTTCCTCGGAGATGACCGACATGAAGTTCACGCCGGTCTCCCCTGCCGCTTCGCGCTGGTCCGCCGTCTTGAACAGGTGCACCTCGAAGCCGGCGTTTTCCAGCTCCGCCTTGACGGTGTCCAGGTAGGCCAGCGGGTCGGCGCGGGTGAAGTCCGAACCTCCGGAGATGCCGTACAGGCGGATCCGTTTGTGCGTAGCCGGCGTGATGGGCAGGTTGTTGGCGGTGTCCTTGACCAGGGTGACGGTCTTGTCCGCGATGTCGGCTGCGACAGCGCGGTGGGCGTCACTGCCGATCACGGCGAGTGCTTCCACAGGCGGCACTAGCTCGTTGCGTGCCTTCCGGTGCAAACCGAGCGATGCCTTGAGGGCAAGGATCCGGCGCAGCGCGTCATGCAGGCGCTGCTCGGTGATGACGCCGGACTTGTAGCCGTCCAGCATGTACTGGAAATCTTCCGCGGGGTTGCGGAAGAACAGGAACATGTCGCAGCCGGCCGCAATGGTGGCCGGCACCAGGTCACGGCGCTTCATGGCCTGGGTCAGGCCGATCATCTGTGAGGCGTCGGTGAGGATCAGTCCGTTGAAGCCGAGTTCGCCGCGGAGCAGGTCCTGGAGCAGTTCCGGCGCCAGCGTGGCCGGGCGGATGTCCTTGTCCGCCAGGCCGGGACGGAAGTGCCGGGACAGTTCCGGCGCCCCGATGTGGCCGATCATGATGGACTGCACGCCGTGCCCGATCATTTCCCGGTAGACGTGCCCGTAGCTCCGGTTCCACTCCTCATAGCCGAGGGTGTTGTACGAGGTGACCACGTGCTGGTCGCGCTCGTCCATGCCGTCGCCCGGGAAGTGCTTCATGGCGCAGGCGGTGGGTGACTCGCTGATGCCGTCGAAGTACTCCTTGGCGCGCTCCACCACGATCTCCGGCGTGTTGCCGAAGGTCCGGGTGGAGATGACCGTGTTCCGCCAGTTGTAGTGGATGTCCACGATCGGCGCGAACGCCCAGTTGCAGCCCAGTGCGGCGGTTTCGACGCCGGCCACCTGGCCCATCTGCCGGGCGATGGCCTTGTCCGGGTGCGAGCCGGCCTGCAGGTGCGTCGACACGAACGTCCCGTCGTCGCAGCTTCCGGCTCCCCCCATTTCCGGGTTGGAAGCCACCAGCAGCGGGATCCGGGTCTTGGACTGCGCGTAGCGGATGTGCTCCTGCACGGCGGCGGAGGGGCCCGGCCGGTAGCGCATGCCGCCCACGTGGTAGTTCTCCAGCACACCGTCGAGGTACTCCGGGGAGTAGTCGTTGTTGTGGTTGATGAACAGCTGGCCGATCTTTTCCTCGAGGCTCATCGACTCCAGGGTGCTGTTCACCCACTGGACCGCTGCGTCGTCGAGGTTGAACGGCGCGGCCTGGAGGTCGACGTCGAACTGGCGCGGCTGGGTGCCCGCGGCACCGTCGGCGGTACCCGCCGGAGCGGTGGCCGCGTCGGCGTTAACAGCCCCGGCAGCGTTCACGACGGCGGCGATCCCGGCCAGCGCTTCGGCCACCACCTGGTCCACCGGCGCGGCGATGTCCACCACGATGCCGGCTTCGTCGGCGTCGAGCGGTTCCAGCGTTGCGAGTTGGGAATCAAGCAGGGCAGGCGGCATGAAGTGCCCGGAGCGGCCTTCAGTCCGTGACCTCAGCACCTCTTTGCTGCCGTGCAGGTGCAGGAACACGGTGTCCGGCGCCTGTTCCCTGATGGCGTCACGGTAGCTTCGCTTGAGCGCCGAGCACGCCAGCACCAGCCCGCCGTTGCCGGCGGCTGCGAGTTCGGAACCCACGGTGGCCAGCCAGGGCCAGCGGTCCTCGTCCGTCAGGGGCGTGCCGGCGGCCATCTTGGCGACGTTCTCCACGGGGTGGAGCGAATCGCCGTCGAGGAACGGTACGCCCAGCTCGCGGGCCACCAGGTCGCCAATGGTGGTCTTGCCGCAGCCGGAGACGCCCATGACGATGATGCGGTGCTTGGTGCTGCCGTGTTGTGTCGCGGATTGTTCTGTCACGGGGTGTTCTGTCACGACTCGTGCCTCACCAGTCATGGACGGTGCCGTCAACCAGGCGGTTGTAGGGCAGGTAGGCCTGCTGGTACGGGAACGCGGCCGCTGCCTCCTCGTTGAATTCGACGCCGATGCCGGGCTTGTCGCCCGGGTGCAGGTAGCCGTCCTTGAAGGTCATGGACTGCTGGAAGACCTCGTTGGTCTTGTCCGAGTGCTGCATGTATTCCTGGATGCCGTAGTTGTGGATGGCCAGGCCCACGTGCAGCTGCGCGGCGAAACCGACCGGGGAGATGTCGGTGGGGCCGTGGAAGCCGGACTTGATCTGGTACTGCGCGGCGAAGTCCATGACCTTCTTCAGCGGTGAGATGCCGCCGAAGTGCGTGGAGGCTGCCCGGACGTAGTCGATCAGCTGTTCCTTGATGATGGTCTGGTAGTCGTACACGGTGTTGAAGATTTCACCGATGGCCAGCGGAGTGGTGGTGTGCTGGCGGACCAGGCGCAGGGCTTCCTGGTTCTCGGCCGGGGTGCAGTCCTCGAGCCAGAACAGGTCATAGGGTTCCAGGGCCTTGCCCAGCTTGGCGGCCTGGATCGGGGTCATGCGGTGGTGGCCGTCGTGCAGCAGCGGCAGTTCCGGACCGAATTCGTTCCGGACGGCCTCGAACACGGTGGGCAGGTGGCGCAGGTAGGCCCGGGTGTCCCAGTCCTCTTCCACCGGGAACGCGCCGCGGCCGGCGGGCTCGTAGTCATAGCGTTCGCCGGAGGCCTGGGCCTGGGCGGCGACGCCGTAGACGGCCTTGATGCCCGGAACGGCGGTCTGGATGCGGACGGACTTGTAGCCGAGTTCCAGGTGCTCGCGGACGGAGTCGAACAGGGAGGGGATGTCCGCGCCGGAGGCGTGGCCGTAGGCACGCAGGCCGTTGCGGGAGGCACCGCCCAGGAGCTGGTACACCGGCATGCCGGCCACCTTGCCCTTGATGTCCCACAGCGCCATGTCCACGGCGGCGATGGCGGCCATGGTCACCGGGCCGCGGCGCCAGTACGAGCTGCGGTACAGGAACTGCCAGGTGTCCTCGATCCGGTGCGGGTCCTTGCCGATCAGCAGCTGTGCGACGTGTTCCTTGAGGTATGCGGCGACGGCGAGCTCGCGGCCGTTCAGGGTGGCGTCACCGATGCCGGTCACACCGTCCTCCGTGGTGATCCGGAGGGTCACGAAGTTACGGGACGGGCTTGTCACGAAGACTTCCGCGGCAATGATTTTCACAGCTGTTCCTTTCGAGCGGGGCTGGGTCGAGGAGTGGGTCGGGGCTTAGTTGGAGGTGGTGAGGGGCTTGGCGGCGTCTGCGGCTTCTTCGCCGGTGCGGCGTGCCTGGATTTCGTTGAGGATCTCGGCGTGCATGGCGTCGGTCAGTTTGTACTTGGACATGACCAGGACGGCGAGGATGGTCAGCACTGCCGGGATGGCGCCGGCTGCAAGCTGGATTCCGAAGAGGGCGTCGGCCGTCTGTGCACCGCCGGACTTGTAGCCGCCCAGTGCCAGGGCGTAGGCGGCGAGGGCGCCGCCCACGGCCTGGCCGGTCTTGCGGGTGAAGGAGAACAGCGCGTAGGTGATGCCCTCGGTGCGGACGCCGGTCTTCCATTCTCCGTACTCCACCGTGTCGGCTTCCAGGGCCCACACCACGATGTTGACGGCGAGGACGCCCACGAGGCTGATCACGAGGCCGGAAAAACCGATCCAGACCTGGCTGGCGGGGGTGAAGAAGATGATGGTTCCGCCGATGACGGTGAGCACCGACGAGTAGATGTAGACGCGCTTCTTGCCGATGGAGCGGACCAGCCTGGGCATGAACCCGGCCAGCACGAAGGTGGCGGCCAGCTGGATGATGGACAGCACCGGGTACAGGCCCAGGTTTCCGAGGACGTCGCGCAGGTAGTACAGCTGCACCGAGGTCAGTGCCAGGTAGCCGGAGAGGAAGAAGAACGAGCTGATGCACAGCATCAGGAGGGGCTTGTTGCCCTTCAGGGTTTCCATGCTCTGCTTGACCGAGACGTTCGGGACGGCGCGGTGGACGCGTTCCTTGGCGGTCATGACGGTGAAGAAATACAGGGCTGCGCCGATAACGACGAACACCAGGGTGATGGTGGTGAAGGTTGACTGCAGGTCAGCGCCCGGCTTGATCAGCGGTGCCACGAAGATGCCGAGGGCCGAACCCACCAGCAGGCCGCCCACCATGCGTGCGGAGCCAAGCTTGGCGCGCTCCCCCGGGTCCTGGGTCATGGCGCCGGCCAGGGAGCCGTAGGGGATGTTGACCAGGCTGTAGGCCAGGCCGAGTGCCGCGTAGGTGACGTAGGCGTAGAGCAGGGTGCCGGATTCGCCGAGCTGCGGGACGGAGAACGTTGCCACGCTCAGGAGCAGCAGCGGGATGGAGCCGAACATGATGAATGGACGGAACTTCCCGAAGCGCCTGCTGAAAGTGCGGTCCACCATGCGGCCGGCGAAAACGTCGGCGAAGGCGTCGAAGATCCGGACCACCAGCAGCAGCGTGCCTGCCGCTGCGGCCGAGATTCCTGCAACGTCCGTGTAGTAGACCAGGAGGAACATGGTGGCCGTGGTGAAGGCGAGGTTGTTGGCGGCATCGCCGGCGCCGTAGCCGAGGATGCTGAGCTTTCCTAGTTTGCTGGGTTTTTTCATGATTGGGCTCCTTTACCCGGTGCCGCCTCCGTGGAGCCGGCGAAAAAATGGTCAGAAATGCTACGGGGTGGTGATGCTGCTGTTCGGGGCGGCATTCTTGGTGCCGGCCAGTGCGGTCCAGCGCTGGCGGAGGGCGTACGCGGCGGGCTTGGGCCGGCGGTCGCGGGTGAAGACGCCCTTCTTGTTGCCGTCCACGCGCATGATGCCGTTGGACGTCTGGAAGTCCGCGAAGTTCCAGACCTGCTCGCCCACCATGGCGTCCACCCGGTCGAACACCCGGTGGTACATGGATAGGAAGGCGGCCTGGTATTCCTCGCTCCAAGGCTGCTCATAAATGGAGTGGAAGCCGGGCATGGTGTCCGGGCCGTACTCGGTCATGATCATGGGTTTGCCGTACTTGGCTTCCCATTCGCGCAGTTCCTTTTCCAGGACCTGTTCCGCTGTTTCGAGGTCCCCGTTGTTCAGGTACCAGCCGTAGTAGCGGTTGAGCATGATGACGTCGAAGAGGTCCCCGAGCAGTTCCTTGTCCGGGGTGTCGAACATGACGTTGACGTAGCCCACGGGGCGGGTGGGGTCCAGCTCGCGGGTCAGTTCCGCCAGGGGCTGGAAGTACTCGCGTGCGCCTTCCTCGGAACCGTTGGGTTCGTTGGCGATGGACCAGATGACCACGGACGGGTGGTTCTTGTCCCGGGCCACGAGTTCGGTGATCGCCTGCCGGTGGTTGGCCGCCGTATTGGCGTCCACGCCCCCGTCCTCGTAGGTCTTCTTGGCGATGCCGCCAAAGACGGCGCCGAAGCCGAGGTGGAGGCCCACAGCCGCGGTTTCGTCGATGACCACAATGCCGTGGCGGTCGGCGAACTCCATGACTTCCTCGGCGTAGGGGTAGTGCGAGGTGCGGAACGAGTTGGCGCCCACCCAGTCCAGGAGCTGGAAGTCGTTGACCATCTGGGCGTTGCTGTTGCCCTTGCCGACCGTGACGTGGTCCTCGTGCATGCCGAAGCCGGTGAAGTAGAAAGGCTCGCCGTTGATCAGGAATTCCTTGCCGCGGACCTCCACGGTCCGGACGCCGACGGGCAGCGTGTAGCTGTCCAGCAGCCGGCCGCCTTCGCGGATTTCGGCGGTCAGGCTGTAGAGGTAGGCGGCGCCGGGCTGCCAGAGCACGACGTCGTTGATCACCAGCGCGCCGCTGGCGCCGTCCGCACGGGAAACCTCGACGCCGTCGGCGTCCTTGAGCGTAACGGTCACCGTTTCGCTACCCGTCCCGCCAGCGGTGGTGCCTGCCGTCGCGATCGTGTAGTCCACCGTGCCGGTGGGGCCGTCGAAGCCGGTGACCACCGTGATGTCGTCCACGGTGACCGCCGGGGTGCTGTACAGCCAGAGGCTGCGGTGCAGGCCGGCGTAGTTGTAGAAGTCGTGGAGGTAGCTCTGCTGGCGTCGGCCGTCTTCCGTGACGGTGATGCTGCCCGGCGGAATGGTGGCCTGGGTGAGCTCGTTGTTGACGGAAACCGTGAGCCGGAATGTCTTGCCCGGAGTGACGTGGTCCGTGATGTCCGCGCTGAACGGCATGTAGCCGCCGGTGTGCCGGGCCACGAGGATCCCGTCCACCCACACCATGCCCTCGTGCGTTGCCGAGTCGAGGCGGAGGTGGATGCGCTCCCCTGCCCAGCCGCGCGGGACGCGGACTTCGCGCTGGTACCAGACGTAGCCCACGTGGTCGCGGATGGCTTTGTCCGGGAAGACGTCGTTGTAGCTGGCGGGGACGCCCATTTCCAGCCCGGTGTCCAGGGGCGCCTTGAACCATTCCTCGCGGTGGCCGGCGCGGTCAAAGTCCACCTTGAAAGCGTAGAGGCCGTCGAGGTTGACCAGTTCGCGCGTTTCGCTGGCTTGGGGCTTCAGCATCTGGAGGTCCTATCGCGTCTTTGCGGTCTGTGCCGGGAGGAGGATTCTGGGGAGTCCGGCGGTGCGCCGGTCTTTGCTCTTGTTGTAATCCTAATCACTTGGCAATCAAATGGCAAGCGGTTGCCATAATATTTGTTGAAAGTTCATTAAACACCGCTGCCCGGGTCCCGGGGATCCGGGAGCCGGGCAGCGGCGCGTGCGGAGGACGCTAACGGGAGACAGCCAGCTCCCCGAACGTTCCGCACAGGTCTTCGATCAGCTCAACGACGGCGCCGTCCCCGGCCAGGACCGGATCCACGATGTCCAGCAGGGCGCGGATCCGTTCGGTGCCGTCGAGCAGGTTGGCCGCGGCCACGGCCTCAGCCAGGGGATCCTGGAACGCGGCGGCGGCCGCGCTGTAGTCCATCCAGGCGGCAATCATGAGGGCGGCGGCCGCCCCGGTCCTGCCGGCGGCACGCTCGGCCTGCAGCACCGGAACGGCGCGCATCCGGAGCTTGGTGCTGCCGTCCATGGCGATCTGCGCGAGGTGGTGGGCGATCCTGGCGTTGCTGAAGCGTGCCAGCAGGGCGGCACGGTACTCCGGGATTTGCAGCTCGGCGGCGTTTCCGCCCGGCCCGGAGAGGTTCGCCTCGGCTTCGTCCCAGAACTTTTCCACGGCCCGGAGGCACATTGGATCCGCCAGGGCCTGCGCCACGGTGGTGTGGCCGCGGAGCTGGCCCGCGTACGCCAGCAGTGAGTGCGCGCCGTTCAGGAGCCACAGCTTGCGGTTCTCGTACGGCTCGATGTCGGCCACGAAGACCGCGCCTGCGTCCTCCCAGCGGGGACGGCCGGCGGGGAAATCCCCGCTAAGCACCCAGTTGGCGAAGGGTTCGGCAACCACGGGCGAAGTGTCCCGGTAGCCGCACGCGGCCTGGACGGCGGCGACATCCGCCTCCGTGGTGCGCGGCGTGATGCGGTCCACCGAGGTGCTGACGAAGCTGATGTTGGCATCGATCCAGTCGCCGAGGCCCGCATCCCATGCGCCGGCCATGCCCACCACGGCGTTGTGCGCCACGGTGCCGTTGTTGGAGAGGTTGTCGCAGCAGACCACGGCCAGCGGTCCCGCTCCGGCAGCCCGGCGGGCGGCGAGGGCCAGCACCAGCCGGCCCAGCGGCGTCGTCGGGAATCCGTTGCCGGCCAGCAGCGAAAGGTCAGCGACGACGTCGGGCGCCTTGGCGTCGAGGTGCCCGTCCGCGCCGAGCCGGTAGGCCGCTTCGGTGATGGTCAGGGTGACGACGGCCGTGGCCGGAGCCGCGATCAGCTCCGCCAGGCGCTGGACGTCGGCGCCGTCGATGGCCTCCACGATGCTGCTGACCACGGCGAAGGTGTCGCCGCCGTCGGCCCGTTCCACCACGGTGTACAGCCCGTCCTGTTCGGCCAGGGCCAGCGCGGCATCGGGGCGGCGGCCGGTGAAGGCGGCGATGCCCCAGTGCGCGGCGTCCGACGCCTGGTGGGTGTACCAGGCCTGGTGCGAGCGGTGGAAGGCGCCCAGCCCGAGGTGGACGATGCGTACGGGCGCTTTGGCGGACGGGCGCAGGCGGCGGTTCAGCCGCGGCAGGTCCACAGCTTCTACGGCCGCTTCAGGTTGCAGTTCGGTGCTCACAGTTTGAAGACCCTTCGGGGCGAGCCGTCGACGAGGTCGACGATCAGTTCGTGGGCGCGGTCCTCGCTGACGCGGTGCTCCGCTACCAGGCGGGCCAGGAAGGAGGCCTCGATCCGGCGGGAGGCGTCGTGGCGGGCGGGGATGGAGCAGAACGCGCGGGTGTCGTCGATGAAGCCGGACGAGCGGGAGAAGCCGGCGGTCTCGGTGACCGCCGAGCGGAAGCGCAGCATGGCGTCCGGGGCGTCCAGGAACCACCACGGGGCGCCGAGGTACACGGACGGATAGAAGCCGGCCAGCGGCGCGAGTTCGCGGGAGAACACGGTCTCGTCCAGGGTGAACAGCACCAGGTGGAAGTCCTTGGCGGTGCCGAAGTCCTGCAGCAGCGGGCGGATCGCCTCGGTGTAGTTGACGGCGAACGGGATGTCGTGGCCGGTGTCCGCGCCGTAAGTGTTGAAGGTGGGTTCGTGGTGGTTGCGGTACGAGCCCGGGTGGATGGTCATGACCAGGCCGTCTTCCACGGACATCCGCGCCATCTGGTACATCATGTGGGCTTCGAAGTCTTCGCGGTCCTGCGCCGTGGCCTGGCCGGAGCGGGCCCGGTCAAACAGCTTTGCCGCATCGCCGGCGTCAAGCTTGAGCGTTGACGGCGTGCGGACGCCGTGGTCCGCGGAAACTGCGCCGTGCTCCACGAAATAACGACGCCGGTTTTCCAGCGCGGTGATATACCCGGCATAGCCGGTGCCGCCGTCGCCCGCTGCCGCGATGAGGCGGTCAACGTTGGCGGACCACGCGGGGTGGGCGATGTTCAGGTATTGGTCCGGCCGGAACGTGGGCAGGACGCGGCCGTGGAAGGTGGGGTCGTCGGCGATTGCCTTGTGGCTGGCCAGGCTGTCCAGGGGATCATCGGTGGTGGCCAGGACCTCGATGTTGAAGTCCTTGAAGAGCTGGCGCGGTCGGAAGCCCGGTTCCAGCAGCTTGGCGGAAATCGCGTCGTAGCTGGCATCGGCGGTCTCGGCGCTGATCTCCAGCTGGAGGCCGAACACGCTGTCGAACTGCGTGCGGAGCCAGTAGCCGGAGGCGGTGCCTTCGAACAGCGGCCAGGCCTTGCAGAACTCGTGCCAGACGGCGCGGGAGTCCGGCTGGGTGGTATTGGAGTCCCGCAGCCGGTCCAGCGGAACGCCGCTGGCGTGGATCAGGCGGGTGACGTAGTGGTCCGGGCTGACCAGCAGCGCTGCCGGGTCCGGGAAGGGGGTGTTGTGCTCGATGACAGCGGCGTCAACGTGCCCGTGCGGGGAAATGATGGGGAGGTCCTGGACGCGCTGCAGGAGGTCGCGCGCAATGCTGCGCGTTCCGGGATCCGCGGGCAGGAGCCGGTCTGGGTTGGCGGCAATCGACTGTGACATAGATCAATGGTCCGGGTTGCCAAGGGCATTTGTCAACCGGTTGCCATAAATTGCCATTAAGTTGCGGGGTGGCCGGGCGGCCGGGGTGGCAGGGCTGCCCGGGTGGCGGGGCTGCCCGGCCTCAGCCCGCGGGGAGGAGCCGTCCGCTGGAGCCCCGCAGCACCAGCTCCGTTTCGACGCGCAGCGTCCCCGCCGGCTCCCCCGTGCCGTGGAGCAGGTCAAGGAGCAGGGTGGTGGCACCGGAGCCGCACTCCCCCAGCGGCGAGCGGACGGTGGTGAGCGGCGGCGTGGTGAAATCCGCCCCGAAGATGTCGTCGAAGCCCACGATGCTGATCTGGTCCGGCACCACCATGCCCGCTGCCTGGAGCTCCTGCATGAGTCCGATGGCCAGGAGGTCGTTGTAGGTCAGCACGGCCGTGGCACCGCTGGCCCGGACGTCGCGCGCCACCTGCCTGCCGCCGTCGACCGTTGGTTTGCTGGATTCGAGTCTGACGGCCTCAAGCCGCGACCACTCGCAGGCGGCCTGCACACCTTCCCAGCGGCGGGCGGACATCCAGGACTGCGGGGGCCCGGCAACAAAGGCGACCTTGTGGTGGCCGTTGGCGGCCAGGCTGCGGACGGCCTCGCTGATGCCCTTGTTCACGTCGGGCACCACGCACGGCACGCCGTCGACCTCGCGGTTGATGACCACCACCGGCTTGTCGCGGGCGAGGGCGCGGATGTCGTCGTCGTCCATGCGCGGGCTGGCCAGGATCAGGCCGTCCACGGTGGCCATCATGCGGCGGGCTGCCGTCAGCTCGGTGACGGCGGACTCGGCGGATTCGGCGAGCACCAGGGTGTAATCCCGCACCGTGGCGGTGGTTTCCGCGCCGCGGATGATGTCGAAGAAGGTGGGGTTGGTGATGTCCGCAACGATCAGGCCGAAGGTGTTGGTTCGGCCGGTGGGCAGGGCCCGGGCGAACGGGTTGACCTGGTAGTTCAGCTCCGCGGCGGCGTCCTCGATGAGTTTCTGTGTCTTGGCGCTGACCCGGCCCGGTTTGCTGAGCGCACGGGAAACCGTGGACGGATTGACGCCGGCAACCTTCGCAATGTCGTAGATCGTAGCGTTGGACTTGCCGTCGCGGGCGTGCTTTTTGGCCGGAGCTGTTGGTGCGGCAGCGTCCGGCGTCTTGGGTTCAGTCACGGCTCCATCGTAGTGCGGCACGGCAACAAACAGCGGGACGGTTGCCAAACGCTCTCTCACTTTCCGTCCCTTTAACGCCGACGGTCTCTCACTTTCCGTCCCTTTAACGCCGACGGTCTCTCACTTTCCCCAGGACAGTGAGAGACCGTCCGCCTCGCGGCGCCGAAAAGTGAGAGAGCGTTGGGCTAGGAGCGTTCGGGGAACTTGCCTTCGTCCGCGATGCGCTTGTTAAGCTCGGCCAGGAACACGTCCTCGTCGAAGTCGAGGCCCACTTCGGTGCCGGTCCAGCTGGAGAGGTGGATGGCGTTGGCCAGGCGGACGCCGTTGATGCCGTCCGATCCCGGAGCAAGCAGCGGGGTGCCGTCCAGGATGTTGGCGGCGAAGTTCTCCAGGACACCGGCGTGCTGGCCGCCCCAGACGGACTCGAACTCGATGACTTCGGTGCTGTAGTACTCCTCGGGATTCAGCTCGCCCATGAAGAGCTTGCGGACATCGTCCATGTCCATGGCGTCGCTGAGGTCACGTTCGGGCTTCTTCAGGCGGGTCACCGTTGCGGTCTTGGAATTTTCGACGACGATCTTGCCCTGGTCGCCCAGGATCTCGAAACGGTCGGTGCCCACGATGTCATGCGTGGCGGTGACGAAGACGCCGGTAGCGCCGTTGCCGTAGTCCACCACCGCGGTGACCTCGTCCTCCACGGCGATGTCGCGGCGGAAGCCGTAGGCAACCTTGGAGTAGACGGACTTGGGGACGCCGCAGATCCACTGCCACAGGTCCAGCTGGTGCGGTGCCTGGTTGACCAGGACGCCGCCGCCTTCGCCGCCCCATGTGGCGCGCCATTCGCTGGAGTTGTAGTACCCCTGCGGACGCCACCAGTTCGTGATGATCCAGTTGGTGCGGCGGATATCGCCGATCTCGCCGTTTTCGACGATCTCCTTGAGCTTGCGGTACAGCGGGTTGTTGCGCTGGTTGAACATGATGGCGAAGGACAGCTCGGGCTTGCTCGCGGCAAACTCGTTGAGCTCCTTGACCTGCTTGGTGTACACGCCGGCCGGCTTCTCCACGAGGGCGTGGATGTTGCGCTTGAGCGTCTCGATGCCCATTTCGGGGTGCAGGAAGTGCGGCACGCAGGTGACGACGGCGTCCACGTCACCGCTTTCCAGCATGGCGATGTAGTCGTCGTAGAACGGCGCGTCCGGGTACGTGGCCGCGGCGGCTTCCTTTTTCGCCGGGTCGGTGTCGCAGATGGCGCCGATCTCCATGTTCGGGACCATGCCGTCCGTGATGAACTTGGCGTATGCGCCGCCCTGCTGGCCCAGGCCGATGATGCCGAGGCGTACTTTCTTACTCATGTGCTGATTCTCCGTAGTCAGTCGGTGCGGTCTAGAAAAGGTTCGAGTGGCCCAGAGCCACGAGGTTGTCGTACGAAGTCTGCAAAGCGTCCCAGACGGTGCGGCCGTAGAGCTCGTCCTGCTCCACCAGCATGTACTTGGCGCCGGCAGCCTGCGCGGCGGGGATGATGGAGGCGAAGTCCAGGTTGCCTTCGCCCACTTCCGCGAACTGGACAACGTTCTTGAATTCGGCCATGAACCCCATGATGTCTCCGGAATCCAGCATGTCGAAGGAGGCTTCGGGCAGCTCGCCGATCCGGTAGTCCTTCAGGTGCACCATGGCGGTGCGGCCGGCGTACTTTTCCAGGGTGCGCACCGGGTCAAGCCCGCCGCGCTGCACCCAGTGCACGTCGATTTCCATGCCCATGGCCGGGGAGTTCTCGGCGATGATGTCCAGCATGTACTTGCCGTCGAACTTCGCGAACTCGATGTGGTGGTTGTGGTAGTACAGGCCCAGACCCTGCTCCTGCAGGCGCTCAGCGTATTCGTTGGCCTGCTTGGCGAAATCCACCACGGCACCGATCGACTTCATGGCCGGGAAGGGCAGCATGCCGATCCGCAGCAGCTTTGAGTCCAGCCGCTTGGCGTCGTCCACGATCTTGTCGAAGTGCTCGGCCAGGGAGTCACCAGGGCGGCCCTTGGGGGTCTCCGTCGCGACGGACAGCGCCGCGATGTCCATACCCAGTTCAGTCCGGGAGCGGTCCAGCTCGGCGACGTTCTCCGGGGTCATCGGGATCTGGGAAATCTCGACGGCGTTGTAACCGATCGCGCTGACCTTGCGGAGCGTCTCGAACGCCCCCACCTCGGCGAAGCTGTCTTTGAGCATCATCGCCTGTACGCCAATTTTGGCCACTGTGTTCCTCCGTAATGTTCCGGACCCTCGAGGGCCGCTTTGCTGGTATTGCTGCTGCCGTGGCTGACGCCCGGTGTCAGGCGAGCGCGCCAGCCTGTTCGGTCTGTTGCCGCTGGATGTCCAGCAGGCGGTGGCGATCCGCCCGGCGTTGTTCCTGCCGGTCCGGATCGGGTACTGGGGACGCCAGCAGGAGACGCTGGGTGTAGGGATGTTCGGGGTCGCGGGTCACCACTTCGGCAGGTCCCTGCTCGACGATTTCGCCGTGGTACATCACTGCCACACGGTGGCTGATGTGCCGGACCACGTCAAGGTCGTGCGAGACGAACAGGTACGAAACTCCGGTGTCCTTCTGGATCTGAAGGAACAGGTCCAGCACGCGTGCCTGGGTGGAGAGGTCAAGCGCGCTGACGGGTTCGTCGCAGACGATCAGCTTGGGCGAAAGGGCCAGTGCCCGGGCAATGGCCACGCGCTGGCGCTGGCCGCCGCTGAACTCCCGCGGCAGGCGGTGGATGGCATCCGAAGGCAGCCCCACCTGGTCCAGGAGTTCCTTGACGCGCTTCTTGGCGGCAGCCTGTTCCATGCCCTGCACGCCAAGTGGTTCGGCCAGGATGGCGCCGATCTCCAGGGCCGGGTTGAGCGAGGTGTAAGGGTCCTGGAACACCACCTGCAGGTCACGGCTCAGGGTCCGCCGCTGCCTGCGGGTGGCGTGGCTGATGTCCTTGCCTTCGAAGGTGATCTTGCCGCCCGTCACCGGGGCCAGGCCCAGGACCGCACGGCCAAGGGTGGTCTTGCCGGAACCGGACTCCCCCACCAGGCCGAGGGTCTCGCCCCGGCCGATGGTGATGTTGATGTCTGTCAGGGCCCGGAAGGGCTTGGCCCGGAACTTCTTGCTGGGGTATTCGACAACCAGGTTGTCCACCGTCAGGAGCGGGCCCGTCGGGAGCGGGGCAATTTCGTTGACTTCAACAGTGCTCACGCGACCGGCTCCTTCTGGCTGGATACAAGCATGGACATGGGGGTTTTGCCTTCCAGCATCGACGCCAGGAGGGTCTGGGTGTACGGCTCCTTCGGGTTGCGGAGGATGTCGCGGACGGATCCTTCCTCAACCAGGCGGCCGTTCTGCATCACGGCCACGCGGTCGCAAAGGTCGGCCACCACGCCGAAGTTGTGCGTCACCAGGATCACGCCGATGTTTAGTCGCTGTTGGAGCTCCCGTAGGAGATCCAGCACGTCTGCCTGCACCGTCACGTCCAATGCCGTGGTGGGCTCGTCCGCGATTACCAAGTCCGGTTCGCAGCTGATGGCGCCGGCGATCAGCACTCGCTGGGCCATGCCGCCGGAGACTTCGTGAGGGTAGGCGTTGAAGGTCCGTTCCGGGTTGACGATTCCGACGTCGGTCAAAAGCTTCAGTGCCCGTTTGCGGGCTTCGTCCTTGCTGATGCCGAGCACGCGCACCATAGGGGTCACCAGCTGGTAGCCGATGGTGAAGGCTGGGTCCAGGTTGCTCATGGGCTCCTGCGGAATGTAGGAAATCCGTTTTCCGCGCAGCTTGGACAGCCGAGCCTGGTTCACGCGTTCGTCGCCCGGGGCCACGGTGTAGTTGCCGTCGAACTGGATGGTGCCGCCCACAATACGGGCGTTGTCCGGCAGCAGGCCAAGGATCGAGAACGCCGTCTGGGACTTGCCCGATCCGGACTCACCCACGATGCCCAGGATCTCACCGCGGTCCACGTGGAAGGAGACGTCGTCCACTACCTTCTTGATGGAGCCGTCGGCCTGCGGGTATCCGACGCCGAGATTGGTCACCTTGACCAAGTGGTGTTCGGTTCCGGCTTCGACGGCGGCAAGGGTCTTGCGCGCTACCTTCGAGGCGCTGGCTGAAGCAGCGTCTTCGGCTGCATGGACCTTCTTCTTGCGGTGCTTGATCTTCTCGCCGTCTTCCAGGGCATCGCGGATGGCGTTGCCGAGTAGGACGAGTCCGCCGATGGTCAGTGCCATGGCGAGTGCCGGCCACAGCAGCAGCGTCGGGGTCAGGTAGACGTTCTTGAAGCCTTCGGAGAGCATGACGCCCCAGGTCGCCTTGGTGGGGTCGCCGAGTCCCAGGAACTCGAGTCCGGACTGGATGGCGATGGCCACGCCGGCAATGGCTGCGGTCTGGATGATGATGGGGGCACGGACCACCGAGAAGATGTGGCGGGCGATGATGCTCCAGTCGGAGAGCCCGGACACCCGTGCCGCATCGACATACAGCTCGTTGCGCACCGACTGGACCGCGGTGCGGGTCAGCCGGAAGTAGGACGGGCTGATGAGGACGCCGAAGGCGACCATCGAAATCCACACTGAGGGTCCAAACGCTGCGCGGATGGTGAGCAGGACGATCAGGCCCGGAAGGCTCATGAGGATGCTGACCACCCAGTTGGAGACGGCCTCGAACTTCCCGGCGTAGTAGCCGGCGATCAGGCCGGCAGGGAGTCCGATGGCGATGGCAACCCCGGCGCAGAGCAAGGCGGAAAGGAGCGTCAGCTGGGCGCCGAAGAGCAGTCGGCTCCAGGTGTCGCGTCCGGCACTGTCCGTGCCCAGGATGTTCACCGAGTCCGCAGGTGCCAGCGTCTTGGTGATGTTCGCGAAGTTTTCCTCGAACGGGGCCAGGACCGGTGCGAAGATAGCCAGCAAGGCGATGGATCCGAGGATCACCAGCGACGCGATGCCCATCGGGTTCCTGAGGAGGCGGCGCACCACGGTGGAACGGACTACTGTGCCGCTCTGGCCGGTGCGGACTGGTGCGGCCACTGCCGCTGAATCTACGGAATCGCTCATGACACACGCACTTTCGGGTTGAGCCAACCATTAAGAATGTCCACCAGGAGGTTCACCACGATGACCACCACCACGGTGTACATGACTACTCCCATGACCACGGGAAGGTCGGACTGGCCGGTGGCGGTGACCGCGAGCGGTCCCATGCCTGGAAGGGCGAAGATCTGTTCGATGATCACCACGCCGCCCAGCATGCCGATCAGCTGCAGGCTCAAGACAGTGAGGCCTGCCGGGGCGGCGCTGCGCAGCACGTGCTTGAAGAGGATTTCGCGCTCTCCAATGCCGCGGCTGCGCAGCGTGCGGACGTAATCGCGCTCAAGCTGCTTGATCACAGCGCTGCGGATTTGCTGTGCACCGCCGGTCACGCCGTTGATCAGCAGGGCGATCACGGGAAGGGTCATTGAGTAGACCCATGCTTCGGGACCGGCCTCCGGGGAGATGGTGCTGGTGGCCGGAAAGAAGCCCAGCTGGATGGCCAGGAGGGTCACGAGGAACACACCGATGACGTACCCCGGGATGGAGTCGCCCACGATGGCGGCCACCTGGACCACCCTGTCCACCCAGCCGCGCTTGACTGCAGCGGCTACACCGATCAGTGCGGCGCAAATGGCGATCAGGATCATTGCGGCGAAAACCATGGTCATGGTAACCGGGATGCGGGTGGCCAGGGAGTTGGCCACCGGCTCGGACGTGAACCACGAGGCTCCAAGGTTTCCGCTCAAGGCGTCGCCCAACCAGGCGAAGTAACGGACCACCAGGGGCTGGTCGAGGCCCAGCTCCTGTTCTTTCAAGGCAACCTGTTCAGGGGTGGCCTGGTCGCCCAGGATGTTCCGGGCAATACTGCCGCTGGAGGTGTACAGCAGGGTGAAGGTGAGCGCCGAGACTACGAACAACACCACCAGACCGCTGCCCAGCCTTTTCGCAATGAACTTGATCATGGTGTCCTACTTGGCAGGCGAGTAGTTGTAGATGGACGGAACAGCCTGCTGTACCTGCGGCGTCACGTTCACTTTGTCGTTGTGGTAGTACATCTGGTTCACGCGGAACAGCGGTGCGAACCATGCCTGTTCCACGACGTATTTGTTGACGTCCTGGGCCAGCTTGCCGGCATCCTCACCGCCGGTGCGGACAGCCTGAATCTTTGCCTCGAGCTCCGGTGTGGTGTTCTTGAACGGGTTGTAGAGCGCCTTGGTGGAGACGATCTGGTCAATCGCAACCGTGGGCTCACCCTGGAACAGGTTGAAGAACAGTGCATGGTACTTCTGCGCCGCAACGTCGGCCGTGTAGGTGTTGGTAATGGCCGCGCCCGGGTTCAGGGTAATGCCGACATCCGCGAGCTGCTGCTTCAGGACCGAGATGAGCGTTTCAGCGCCGGGAAGGGTGGGGACATCAATGGTCACGTTGCCCTCGAAGCCGGATTCCTTCAGGAGCTGCTTGGCCTTGGCGGGATCGTAGCTGTAGTAGTTCTCCAGCTCTTCGGTCCATGCGCCGCTGTCCTTGCCGAACGGCTGCGAAGTGGGCGTTCCCTGGCCCAGCATGACCTGGTCAAGGATGGTTTTGCGGTCGAACGCGTAATTGATGGCTTGGCGGACCTTGACGTTGGCCAGGGCCGGGTTCTTGGTTCCGTCACGGTCCAGCAGGAGCAAACCGGACCAGTCAACTTGGTTGGCTTCCAGCTTCATCTTGGCGCCCTCGGCCTGCTTGCCATTCTTGGGGTCCAGGAGGGTGGCGTCAACCTGGCCGGACACCAGGGCGTTGGTACGGGCAGTGAGATCCGTGAGGATCTTGAGGGTGAGCTTTTGGTACTTCTGGAGACCCTTGTTCCAGTAATCCTTGCGCGCGGTGAAGACCGTCTGGCTGTCCTTGACCGATGCGGCTTTGTCCATCACGTAGGGCCCTGAGCCCACCGGTACAGTCTTGATGGCGTCAGTTCCCAGGGCTTTGGGGCTTCCCATCAGGCCAGCAGCCTGGCTCAGGAAGTATTCCAGGGCAGGCTCAGCGGCGCTGAGGTTTATGTCAATCGTGTCCGCGTCCACCACGGCGACGTCTTTCACGGAGCCCAGTTGCGCCATCTGCGGTCCGTTGGCCTTCTTGAAGTGGTCCAGGTTGGCTTTGGCTGCTTCGGCATCGAACTTGGCGCCGTCGCTGAAGGTGACGTCCGTCCGGAGGTCTACCGTGAGCTTGGTGTTGGTGTCGTTGTACTTCCACGCGGTGGCCAGCATGGGGCTGAGCTTGCCGTCCGGTTCGCGCAGGATCAGGCTGTCATACGCGGCCTGGTACGGCTGGAGGACGTGGCCCACATGGGCCTGTGCGGGATCCCACGAAGTGATGTCGCGCAGGGTGCCCAGTGTGAGAGACGTTGAGGCGGCGCCGGCGTTTGTGCCCGCTCCGGCGCCGCCGCCGCACGCGGTGAGCGCCAGCGAGGCGCTGAGTACGAGGGCGGTTGCTACCGCCTTGGGACCTAACTTCATTGTTGGCTCCTTGGATCTGTGGAACGGGAGACTTGCAGAGTAAGGCCGGTGTGGCGTGGGCCACACCGGCCTTGTGAGACTCACAGTACGCATTGTTGCTTCGTTTGGCAACCGATTGTCAAAGATGTTGCAGAATTACTTTTCGAGGGCTGGAATGAAACGTTCTCAGGCCATCTGATGTCCGACAACCGGTTGCTTCAATGGCTTCAAGACACGTGGTCGGCCGACTCCGGGTAGCTCTGCCGGTAGACATCCTTGATGATGCCCAGCGACTTTTCGGCCTCCGCCGGACTGATCCAGAACGGCTCCGGGTCGTCCAGGCGAGCGTAGAAGTCGTCAATCAGCAGCTCGTGCGAGACTCCCCAATAGGATCTGCCGCCGGATTCGCTGGTGCGCTCCGGAATGACGTCCACGCGTCCGTCCGCATGCGTCACCGTGAGGTCGCCGCGCAGGCTGAGGACCGCTTTTTCAGTGACCACATCCAGCGTCACGGGCGCGTTGTACGCATTCGCCAGGGTGGCATAGAACGCACTCCGGGCCCCGTTGGCATGTTCCGCCACGAATTCCGCGGTGTCCTCCACCTCGATGGTGCCGCCGAGGAAGCGCGTGGAGGCATTGCCGGTGACACTGACAACGTCGCCCACCAGCCATTGGAGCAGGTCAACGGTGTGGATGGCCTGGTTCATCATCAGCCCGCCGCCGCCACCCGCCCAGGTTCCGCGCCACGGCCGGCTTTCGTAGTACTCGGCGGAGCGCTGCCACATGACCGTTGCGGACGCCCCAACCACCGCGCCCAGCTCGCCGGACCGGAGCAGCGAGTGCATGGCCTGCGACGTCGCGTTGTACCGGTTCTGGAAGCACACCGCGATTTTTGCGGTGCCCGCCGAGGCGGCCCCCACCAGCCGCCGGCCTTCCGCCAGCGTGTGGGCCAGCGGCTTTTCCACGATCACATTGACGCCGCGTTCCAGGCAGTCCGCCGCCAGCGAGGCATGCTGGTCGTGCGGGGTGCAGATGTGCACCACGTCGGGCCGGACGGCGTCGATCAGGCTCAGGTGGTCGGCGAAGCCGGGGACGCCGTAGGCGGCCACCGCGGCGGCCAGCCGCTGCGGATCCGGATCGCAGACCGCAACCAGCGTGGCGCCGTCGAGCTTTGCCACCGCCTCAAAGTGCACGGCGGAAACATCGCCGCAGCCGATGACTGCCGCCGTCGTGCTCAAGAGAGTTCAACCCCGTTCTTGGCAGCGAGCGCCGCGAAGGCCCGGGCCGCGATGCCGAACGCCACCGGGCCCGAGAAGCCGCCCAGCTCGTGGGCGCTGGCCAGGTGCGGTTCCAGCGAGGCGAAGCCGGTAAAGCCGTCCGCCTTCAGGGCGGCGATGGTGGCATCCAGTTCGCCGTCGCCCTCGCCGGAGGGAACCACTTCGCCGGTGCCGGCCAGAGCGTCCTTGACCTGGAAGTACTCAAGGTACGGCCGCAGCATGGCATAGCCGTCGGTGTACGGCTTGACGCCCACCTGGACAAAGTTGGCGTTGTCCCACGCGATGCGCAGCGCCGGGGAATCCACGGCCTTCATGATGTCCAGGACCCGCTCGGGGGTGTCACCGAAGATGCCCTTTTCGTTTTCATGCAGGAGTACGACGCCGGACTCCGCAGCCAGCGCTGCCAGCGCACCCATGCGGACCATGACGTCGTCGCGGATGTCTTCGGCGCTCTGGTCCTCGGCGCGGTAGAAGGAGAAGATCCGGATGTATTTGGTGTCCAGGCCCTTGGCCACGGAAATGACCTGGCGCAGCCGGTCCAGTTCGTGTTCCACCGGCAGGCTCACGTCCACTTTGCCGATGGGGCTGGCGACTGCCGAGACCTTGAGGCCCTTCTCATCAAGGATGCCCCTGAGGGCCGCGACCTGCGGCGCTTCAAGTTCGGAGACGTTGGTGCCCCAGGCGCTGCGCACCTCGATGTGGCTGGCGCCCAGCGCCAGCAGGACCGCCGCCTGCACCGCGGGATCCGGATCTATCTCGTCCCCGAAACCTGAGAGGGGCCAGACTGCGGTTGTTGTTTCGCTCACGCGGATCTCCTGGGGTTCGCGGCCGCCGCGCCGGGCAGCTTGCTCAGGCTCCAGTGCGGTGACGCAGTTCACAAACGGTGTCCAGCCCAGTTTAGCCAGCCTGGTCATCAATGACAACCGGTTGCCAAACTTTGACAATCTATGGCATTCTTTGCAGAACGGTTCTGTGGTGGCAGTCACAGGCCCGCCCACCCGACCCGGCCGTCACGGCCCGGCCACCACGTTCAGAGAGGAGCGCCGTGGCTACGACGCAACCAGCAGCTGTGGACCGTCCGCCCACCATCCACGACATTGCCGCGCTCTGCGGCGTGGCGGCCTCCACTGTGTCCCGGGCCCTCTCCACGCCGGACCGCGTCAACATCAGGACGCGGCAGCGGATCGAGGCGGCCGCAGCGCAGCTGAACTACATCCCCAACAGCCAGGCCAAGGCACTGAGCTCCGGCCGCACCGGCGCGGTGGGAGTGCTGGTCCCGGACATCACCAACCCGTTCTACTTCGACCTCATCCGGGGAACCCAGCTCCAGCTCAAGGCGGCCGGCTACACCCAGTTGCTGGTGGATACGGAGGAATCCGACGAGGTGGAGGCCAGCACCATGGAGCAGCTGCGCAAGAGTGCCGACGGCATTGTGGTGGCCGCCTCCCGGCTGAGCGACGACGCCTTGCTCGCGGCTGCGGCGAAGATGCCGATGGTTACGATCAACCGCGACGTCCCCGGCGTCCCCGCCGTCCTCATTGATACCCCGTCAGCTACTAGCCAGGCCCTGGACCACCTCATCTCGCTGGGCCACACCCGCATCGCCTACATGGCCGGGCCGCCCACCTCGCAGTCCAGCGAACGCCGCTGGACCGCCCTGTCCGTCGCTGCCGAGGAACGCGGCGTGGAAGTGCGCCGGCTGGGACCCTTCGCCCCCAAGACGCAGTCCGGCGCAGCCGCTGCGGACGCCGCCGTGCACAGCGGAGTGACGGCCTGCATCGCGTTCAACGACCTCATCGCCATCGGCATGCTCCAGCGCCTTCGCGAACGCGGCATCCGGGTTCCGGAGGACATGAGCATTGTGGGCTGCGACGACATCTTCGGCGCCGACTTCTGCAATCCGCCGCTGTCCACCATGGCGTCCCCGATCGAACAGGCGGGCCGGGTGGCGGTGTCCATGCTGCTGGCCCAGCTGAACCCGCTGGCCGGCGGCGGCACCCGCAGCCGGTCCGTGATGCCCACCCACCTTACGGTCCGTGCCTCCACCGGGCCGGCGCCGGCTGCGGCTGTGGCTACACCGGCTACACCGGCTACGCCGGGGCTCGGGTAGCCGTAGGCTCCGCATGCTCCACCGGGGCTCGGCACCCAGTAAGTCCGGGCCTGATTCAGGCGGACACAGTTGAGCATGGTTGACACTGCTGACTAGTCTGGATCACATGCGCGAACTCCAGGCCAGGATCATTGAAGAAATGGGCGTCCAGCCCCGGATCGACCCCGCCGGGGAGGTGCGCAAACGCGTCACGTTCCTGAAGGACTACCTCAAGGCAACGAACACCAAGGGCTTCGTGCTGGGCATCTCCGGCGGCCTTGATTCCTCGCTCGCGGGCCGGCTTGCCCAGCTCGCTGTCGAAGAGCTCGCGGCAGAAGGAACGGACGCCAATTTCGTGGCGGTCCGTCTCCCCTACGGTGTGCAGCACGATGAGGACGACGCCCAGGCCGCCCTGGACTTCATCAAGGCCAAGACCGAGTGGACGTTCAACATCTCCGCTGCGGTGGACGGCTTCGAGGACGAATTCGAGAAGACCGTGGGCAACGGAATCTCCGACTTCCACAAGGGCAACACCAAGGCCCGCACCCGCATGATCGCGCAGTACGCTCTCGCCGGCGAGCACAACTACCTGGTCATCGGCACAGACCACGGCGCCGAATCCGTCACCGGATTCTTCACCAAGTTTGGCGACGGCGGCGCGGACATCCTGCCGTTGTTCGGGCTGAACAAGCGCCAGAACCGGGCACTCCTCGCCGAGCTGGGCGCTCCCGCCCGGATCTGGGAGAAGGTGCCCACAGCCGATCTCCTGGACGGCAAGCCCGGCCGCACCGACGAGGACGAGCTCGGCATCACCTACGACCAGATCGATGACTACCTCGAGGGCCGCGAGGTCCCCGAGTCCGTGGCCGAATCGATCGAGCAGAAGTACCTCCGCACCCGCCACAAGCGCACTGTCCCGGTCACCATCTTCGACACCTGGTGGAAATAGCCTGACCCCGGCAGCCGCCGGGGTCAGGCTCTGAGTCCGCAGGTTCCGGTCAGTCCCGGACTTCCACAGTTCCCTTCATTCCCATGAAGTCGTGGAGGGCGCAGATGTAATCGAAATCTCCGGCCTTGTTGAACTTCACGGTGAAGGTGCTCTTCGGCAGCATCAGGCCGGAACTGAGGTCTCCGCCGGTGAAGTCAGCGGGGTCGCCCACGGCTGCGAACTCGTCGGCTGGCTCCTCGCCGAAGGTGACGGTGTGCGGAGCTCCCATGCCGTCATTTACAAACGTCACTTCGTCGCCAACGTGGACTACGATGTGGGCCCGGACGAACCGCATGAGCATGGCCGTCTCGTTGTCTGTGCCTGCGATGACGGTATGGTCATCGGCTTTGGCCCGCGCCGCGTCCCACTGCTCGTAGCCGTCCCGCAGGATCTTCCGTTCCTGTTTGTTGGACTGGCGGTCGTACTGCGACTGGGAGTAGGGGTAGTCGGTTCCCGCGTCCCGAACGTGAACGGTCCCCTTCATGGCCATGCCATGGACCAGGCAGTAGTAGATGAACTCGCCCGTGTCCGGGAATTTCAGCGTGTAGCGTCCCACTTCCTTGAAGCCGCTGTCCGAAACGTTCGTCATGACACCCGAGTTGTAGTACGACTTTCCGTCGTAAGTCTTGCCGCCTTGGGCTTCAACATACTGGGGATTCTCCGGGTTGAACGGCTGCGTGGACTCCAGGGACTGGCCTTCGGCAAGGAACGTCACAGTATGGATTTCTGCTGCGTTCGCTTTCCAGGTGATCTTGTCCCCGGCGTTAATGTAGATGTTTTCGGGGAGGAAGGACATCCCCTGAATCGCCTGGTCCGATGACTCGGAACCGACCTGCACAGTCCAGGTCCTGGGTGATTTTCCGCCGTCCGCGACGGCAGTGCCGCTGAGTGCAACCGGCATCAGCAGCGAGATCAGCGCCGCCACGAGCACGCGGATAAGGCGCGGGATCTGGCGGCTTTCTTTGTGGAGAGCCATAAGACTCATTCCTTCGGTGTGTTTCCCTGTGTTCTCGTAGGTGCCGGGAAACCGGTGATACGGTTCCGGCGTTCTCCTGCCACCGCGCCTACCCAGGCTCAGGCGGGAAGGCAGTCAATATATCCGGCGCGCCACCCTTACTCCTCAGCAGGATCACCGCTATGCATCCGGTGGGGGAAGGGACCGGTTGACGCAAGCGGCGTCGCCGCCGGTCCGATCGGTTGGACACTGCCGATACAGTTCCAATCGTGCTCCGACCAGAATAATTTGTCGATACTCCGGCAAACCCTTAAGCGCCGCCCGGTGACCGCGTCAGCAGGGTGGAGATTCGGTGCGCCTCTTCCATCAGGAGGCGGCCCAGGGTTGCCTGCCGGTCCCCGCGGAACCGCGGCTCGATGCCGGTCAGCGACAACGCCCAGGCGGGGCGCCCTCGCTGGTCGAAAACCGCTGCGCCCATGCCCCAGCTGCCCTCCAGCACCAGCCCGGGATTGACCGAATAGCCCGCCTGCCTGGTCTGGGCCAGGTTGTCCCGGACCAGGGCTTCGGTGTGCGCTGCAGCGAACTGACCGGCGTGCGCGGCCCAGTTGGCGAGCAGTTCCTCCTGTTCGGCCTCGGGCAGGAACGCCATGATCGCGGTGCCGGCGGACGCCACACCCAGCGGGAACCGGACGCCCTCGTGCAGCACAAACGAACGCACGGGAAAGCTGCCTTCCTCGCGGAGCAGGCATACTGTTTCGGTTCCCCGGCGGATGGAGAAGAAGGCGCTTTCACCGGTTTCCTCGGCCAGCCGGCGCAGGCTGGGCCGGGCGATGTCCTCCAGCGGAAAGCGGGCTGAGGCCACGGAACCCATTAGCAGGATCTCCGGCCCGAGCACCCAGTTGCCGCTCTGCGGGTCCTGGTCCAGCAGCCCCTCGGACGCCAGCGAACTCAGCAGCCGGTGGACGGTGGGACGGGTAAGGCCCGATTCCCGAACCACTTCAACGAGCGGACTGCCTTCGGGCTGCCTGCCCACTATCCTCAGCAGGGTGGCCACCCTGCTCACCACTTGGGCCCCCTGGACCGGCACCGAAGTCACAAATTCTCCCCTGAACCCTCGAAATCATCCACAATATGGACACATCACAGCATACCGTCCACACTGTAAAAATGCTCTAGATTCCGGCAAATTCGCGCCTTGACAGCCCCGAGAAACGCCCCGTACGCTCCCATTCCAGAACAACAGTCCACAAAGTGGATTACCGGCTTCGCAGGGGACCCGCGCTGGCGGACCCGCCCGCTCAATGAGGAGATGCAATGTCAAAGGTGAAATCCGGCCCGGCCGCCGCGCTGCAGGACGTGCTGCGGGACGGCATGACGCTCGCCGTCGGAGGCTTCGGCCTCAGCGGTATCCCGGCTGATCTGATCGAGGCCGTCCGCGATTCCGGCGTCAAAGACCTGACCGTGGTGTCCAACAACATGGGCGTGGACGGCAAGGGCCTGGGCGTGCTGATCGAGGCCGGCCAGGTCCGCAAGGTGATCGCCTCCTATGTGGGCGAGAACAAGCTCTTCGCCGAGCAGTACCTTGCCGGCAAACTGGAAGTCGAGTTCACGCCGCAGGGAACCCTCGCCGAACGCCTCCGCGCCGGCGGCGCCGGCATCCCGGCCTTCTACACCAAGACCGGTGTTGGCACCCTCGTCGCCGAGGGCAAGCCGCTGGCAGAGTTCGACGGCGAAACGTATGTCCAGGAGCGCGCCATCCTGGCCGACGTTGCGCTGGTCCACGCGCACACTGCGGACACTGACGGCAACCTGATTTACCGTTACACGGCCCGCAACTTCAACCCGGTGGTGGCCACGGCCGGTGCCATCACGGTGGCCGAAGCCGAGGTGATCGTGGAACCCGGACAGCTGGATCCGAACCATGTGGTCACCCCCGGCGTGTTCATCCAGCGCCTGGTGCAGGCCAGCGGCCGGGTCAAGGACATCGAGCAGCGCACGGTACGCCCGCGGACCGAACTCGCATTTGCATAACCCCCTGAATCTATCTAAGGAGAACCCCATGGCCTGGACCAGGGATGAAATGGCTGCCATCGCGGCCGAAGAACTGAACGACGGCGACTACGTCAACCTCGGCATCGGCATCCCCACGCTGGTGGCCAACAACCTGCCCGACGGCGTCCGCGTGGTCCTGCAGAGCGAGAACGGCCTGCTCGGCATGGGCCCGTTCCCCTATGAGGGCGAGGAGGACGCCGACCTCATCAACGCCGGCAAGCAGACCGTCACGGTCCTCCCCGGCGGCAGCATCTTCGACTCGGCCGCGTCCTTCGGCATGATCCGCGGCGGCCACGTGAAGGTTGCCATCCTGGGCGCCATGCAGGTCTCCGGAGCAGGCGACCTCGCCAACTGGACCATCCCGGGCAAGATGGTCAAGGGCATGGGCGGCGCCATGGACCTGGTGGCCGGCACACCGCGCGTTGTGGTGCTGACCGAACATAACGCCAAGGACGGCACCGCCAAGATCGTCAAGGAGTGCACCCTTCCCCTCACCGGCCTGAGCTGCGTGGACCGGATCATCAGCGACCTCGCGGTCTTTGACCTGGTGAAGGCAGACCCGGATGAAGCGAACGACGGCGGCCGGCAGCTCACGCTGACCCGGCTCGCCCCGGGCGTCACCGTGGAGGAACTCCGCGCGAAGACGGAAGCCGCCTTCGACGTCCAGCTCGAAAACGAAGGAGCCGCAGCATGAGCCTCAAAGACCAGTTCGGCAAGGAAGTCCTGCTCACCGGCTGGGGCCACAGCCGCTTCGGCAAGCTGACCGACGAAACCCTCGAGTCCCTGATCGTCCAGGTGGCCACCGAGGCGATCGGCAACGCCGGGATCGAACCGAGTCAGATCGACGAAATCTACCTCGGCCAGTTCAACTCCGGCATGATGCCGCTGGCATTCCCGTCCTCCCTGGCCCTGCAGGTCTCGGAGCAGCTGGCCAACGTGCCCTCCACCCGCGTGGAGAACGCCTGCGCTTCCGGCTCTGCCGCGTTCCAGCAGGGCACTAAGTCGCTGCTGGCAGGCACCGCGAAGACCGTGCTGGTCATCGGTGCCGAAAAGATGACGCACGCCGGAGCGGACGTCGTGGGCGCGGCCCTCCTCGGCGCGGACTACGACATGGCCGGCAAGGCCTCCACCACCGGCTTCACCGGCCTGTTCGCCGAGGTGGCCAAGCACTATGAGAAGCGCTACGGACCGGTGTCCGATGTCCTGGGCAGCATCGCGGCCAAGAACCACCGCAACGGTGTGGACAACCCTTATGCCCAGCTCCGCAAGGACCTCGGCGAGGAGTTCTGCCGCACCGTCTCGGACAAGAACCCGATGGTGGCCGACCCGCTGCGCCGCACCGACTGCTCCCCCGTGTCCGACGGCGCCGCCGCCGTCGTGCTGTCCGTCTCACCGACCGGCGGGGCAACCGCCCCGGTGCGGCTCGCCGGCTTCGGCCAGGCGAACGACTTCTTCCCGGCCGAGCGCCGGGACCCGACCGCTTTCGCCGCGACGCGTGCGTCCTGGCAGCGCGCGCTGGGGATGGCCGGCGTCGGGCTTGAGGACCTGGACTTCGCCGAAGTGCACGACTGCTTCACCATCGCCGAACTGCTCATGTACGAGGCGATGGGGCTGACCGAACCCGGCCAGGGTTCGCGCGCCGTGCAGGAAGGCTGGGTCTTCAAGGACGGCAAGCTGCCCATCAACGTCTCGGGCGGGCTCAAAGCCAAGGGCCACCCGGTCGGCGCCACCGGCGTCTCGCAGCACGTCATCGCCGCCATGCAGCTCACCGGCACCGCCGGCGACATGCAGCTCGCCAGCCCCCGCCGCGCCGCCGTGCAGAACATGGGCGGAGTGGGCATCGCCAACTACGTCAGCGTCCTCGAGGCCGTCTAACCGGAGTCCGCCCCGCCATGACCTTCTTTTGTCCGCAGGCAATGCCCGACACGCGCATGTACTCGCGTGTCGGGCCTTGTGGCCGTCGAAAGAAGGTCGTGACGGCGCTAGGCCGTCTAACCCCACCCATGTAAGTAGCAGCAGGTGTCGTTTTGAACCCTCAAAACGACACCTGCTGCTACTCAGTTGGGCTAGCGGCCCCGGATCAGGGCCACGATCTCCACGAAGCCCAGCCGCTCGGCGTTCTCCAGTGCAGTCCGCCCCTGGGGGTCCCGGATGCCGGGGTCCGCGCCCGCGTCGAGGAGCTGCCGCACTACGTCCTGTTGCCTGGGGCCGCCGTTGTTGAGCAGGATGGCTTCCTGCATGGCGGTCCAGCCCAGGTTGTTCACGTGGTTCACGGGCACGCCGGCGGCAATGAGGATCCGGACGGTGTCCACATGCCCGTGTTCGCTGGCGGGGATGAGAGCCGTTCCGCCGAAGCGGTTGGTGCTCCGGACGTCCGCGCCTGCGGCCAGGGTCAGCTGCAGCACTTCGTTGAACCCCTCGGCCCCGGCATAGAGGAACGCCGAGTCCTGGATGGCGTCCTTGGCATTGACGTTGCCGCCGGCCCGGATGAGCTCCGCCACCGCAGCGGCGTCGTTGGCTTTGGCCGCCCGGATGAGCCGCTGGTCCAGTTCCGCCTGCGCCTCAGGGGGCAACGCAGGCGGAGATTCTGCCATGGGCGTGGCGTCCGTGGTCTGCCCTGCCGACGGAATCGCCGTCGGCGTCCCGGGAGTGACGTGAACGGTCGACGGCGGCGAGTCCAGCCGCTCCGGCTGTCCCGGACCAGCCTGGCAGCCAGCAAGGAAAGCTGCCATGCCGCCGGCGGCGGCGAGCACTGCCAGTCGCCGCCGGCCCGATGCAACTCGCCACGTCCTGAACCGCCCCATGGACCAGAGCCTACTTCGCGGTTCCGGCGGCCGCAGCGGCAATGGACTCGGCGCCGGCCGTGGCGCAGGCTTCGTCCAGGGCACCGTCCGGGGCACCGCCCACGCCGATGCCGGCCACGGACACGCCGTTGACCTTGACCGGGACGCCGCCGGCGAGGAACAGGGTGCCGGGGAGGTCCGCGATGCTGGGTCCGTTGCCGTTGATGCGCTTGGCGAGCTCGCTGGTGGGCGTGCCGAAGGCCGCGGCGGTGTAGGCCTTCTGCTGCGCGGCCTCAATGGTGTGCTCGGCCGCGTTGTCGCCGCGAAGGAGTGCCTGGACGGTGCCGAACCGGTCCACCAGGGCCACCGTGACGAACGGCAGCTTGTCGGCCTGGCACTTGGCGAGGGCGGCCTTGACGGCGTCCGCGGAGGCACCCACGCTGATCCGGTTCTGCGCCACCACGGTTTCGGGCGACGGCTGGACGTCGACGGCGGGCACAGCGGCGGGCACGGGTGCCGGCACGGCGTTGGCCGCAGCCGTCAGCCCTCCGGTCAGGAGCAGTGCTCCGGCAGCAGCAGCGGCGGCGATCTTGTTGGACTTCTTCACGGGTTCTCCTTGGATCGGGGCATCAGAGGCTTGCGTCTCAAACGACCTCAGCGGCACTGCCCGGGTTCGTTCCCGGGCCTCGAATCCATCCTCCCGGCCGGGGGCGCAGCCGGCATCGGGCAATGGTCTGCCGCAGCCTCCCCCATCGGGCTGGGCGTATCAGCCAAATGGCTGAGAGACCAATAACGGCGCGGGCCCTAGCATGGTGAGGAGAACTCCTCCACCGGAACCGGACCCCCATGCCCTCCTTACCGCCAGCCCCTCGGACCCCGCTGGGCCGCATTGACGCCGTCGTCCATCTTGGCTTTGCCGTGCTCCTGGTGGCGTCGGCGGTCCGGTACGTGATGCGGCACAGCCCCGCGGATAACCTGTGGGTGCTGGCCCTCGCGGCCGCAGTGTGTTCGCTCTATGCCGTCATCGCCGTGCTCTCGCAAAAGCGCCGGCCATGGGCGGTGTGGATGTTCGTCCTGGTGGCGTTTTGGGCGGTGCTGGTGATTGCGGCGCCCAGCTTCGCGTGGTGCTCGTTTGCGCTGTTCTTCCTGTGCCGGACCGCCTTCACCGGCTGGGTGGCGTACTTGGCGGGAGGCGCGACGGCGGCGGCCACCGCCGTCGGACTGTTCCGGCTGAGCGGCGGCAGCGATGTTGCCATGCTCCTGGGACCCCTGGCCGTGGGCGTGATGCTCACGCTCATCTACGACCGGATCGAGCAGGACGCCGCCGAACAGCGCAGGCTGCACGACGAGGTGTCGCTGGCCCAGGGCCGGCTGGCGGCCAGCGAGCGCAGGGCCGGCACCATCGAGGAGCGCGAACGCGTGGCCCGGGAAATCCACGACACCGTGACGCAGGGCCTGGCCAGCAGCCTCCTCCTGCTGGAAGCCGCGAACCGGTCGTGGCCCAGCCAGTCCGCGCGCGACGACGTCCTCAGCGCCAGCGGGATGCTCCGCCGGAACCTGGCGGAGACCCGCAGCCTGGTCCACGAACTCGCCACCCCCGGCCTGGACACCGCACCGCTGCCGGACGCCCTGAGCCAGGCAGCTTCCCAGTACATACCGGGTATGCGCTTGTTCGTGACCGGTGAGCCACGGCCCATCCCCGCCGACGTCCGGCACGCGCTGATCCGTGTGGTCCAGAGCGCCGCGGCGAACACGCAGCTGCATGCAACGGCGGCGAACACCACCGTGACGCTGGGCTACCTGCCGGGCTCCGTCACGCTGGATGTGTACGACGACGGCGCCGGCTTCGACCCGCTGTCGCTGGCACCGCCGTCGGACGCCGGAGGCTACGGCCTCCGGGCGATGCGCCAGCGGGTGGAGCAGCTGGGCGGAGTATTTTCGGTGGAAAGCAGCCCCGGGGAAGGGACGATCGTGGCCGCGCAACTGCCCACGGGTGACGAACAGTGAAGCCCATCACCGTGCTGCTGGTGGACGACCATCTGGTGGTCCGCAGCGGGCTCAAGGCGCTGCTGGGAACGCAGCCGGACATTGACGTGGTGGCGGAGGCGGCTTCCGGCGAGGACGCCCTGGCCCTCGCGGAGCAGCTCAGCCCGGCGGTGGTGGTGATGGACCTGGCGATGGGGCCGGGCATGGACGGGATCGAGGCCATCAAACAGCTGCGGCGGCAAAACGCCAGGCAGGCCGTGCTCGTGTTCACCACCTACGACTCGGATGCGGACATTGTCCGCGCCGTGGACGCGGGAGCCATGGGCTACCTGCTCAAGGACGCGGCGCCGGAGGAGATCTTCGCCGCCATCCGCGGGGCGGTGCAGGGCAAGAGCGTGATGAGCGCACCCGTGGCGTCCCGGCTTTTCCAGCAGCTGCGGAACCCGGACGAGATCCTGACACCCCGCGAGGCGGAGTTGCTGAGCCTGCTGATCGAAGGCCTCAGCAACCGTGAGCTCGGCCGGCGGCTGTTCATCTCCGAGGCCACCGTGAAAACCCACCTGGCGCACATCTATGCCAAACTCGGCGTGGAGACCCGGGCCGCGGCAATTGCCACGGCGATCCGGCGGGAGGGAATGCGGTAGCGGATTCCTGCCGCAGCCTGCACGGGTCCGGCAGCCGGGTTTAGACTCGGATCTGGCCCAGCACCCCACCGAAGGAGCCCCCATGCGCGCCACCATCATCCACGGCCCCGGAGACATCCGGGTTGAAGACCGGGACTACCCCACCATCCAGCTGCCCACCGACGTGGTGGTCAGGGTGACGGCGTCCTGTGTGTGCGGCTCCGACCTGTGGCCGTACCGCGGTGTCAGGCCCACGAAGAAACCGACGGCCATCGGCCACGAATTCGTCGGCGTGGTGGAGAGCGTTGGAGAAGACGTGACCGAACTGGCGGCGGGCGACTTTGTCATCGCGCCGTTCGTGGTCAGCTGCGGCGAGTGCCCGCAGTGCCTCAACGGCGTCACCGTTGCCTGCGACCACCTGGCCGGCTGGGGCGGCCGGGATGACACCGGACACAAGATCGACGGCGGCCAGGGCCAGGCCGTCCGCGTTCCGCGCGCCGAGAGCACCTTGGTCAAGGTTCCGGGCGTCACCGAGCCGGACGCTGCGCTCACAGCCAACCTGCTGACGCTGTCCGATGTCATGGCCACCGGCCACCACGCGGCGCTTGCGGCCAAGGTCGCACCGGGCCGCACCGTTGTAGTGGTGGGCGACGGCGCCGTCGGGCTTTGCGGCGTCCTCGCGGCCAAGCGGCTGGGGGCGGAGCGGATCATTGCCATGTCCCGCCACGCGGACCGGCAGGCGCTGGCCCGCGAGTTCGGGGCCACGGACATCGTGGAGGAACGGGGCGACGACGGCGTGGCCAAGGTCCGCGAGTTGCTGGGCGGAGTGCTGGCCGATTCCGTGCTGGAATGCGTGGGCACCAAGGAATCCATGGAGCAGGCGCTGCACTGTGTCCGGCCGGGCGGGGCCCTTGGCTTCGTGGGCGTCCCCACCGGCGGGGGCGAGGTCCCGCTGCGCTACCTGTTCGACTCCAACGTCTCCATCGCCGGCGGCATGGCTCCCGCGCGAACGTACATCCCCGAACTGCTGGCGGATGTGCTGTCCGGAGCCATCAACCCCGGCCGCGTTTTTGACTCCGTGATGCCGCTGGAGGAAGCGCCGGAAGCGTACAAGGCGATGGATGAACGGCGCGCCATCAAGGTGCTGCTGACTCCCTGATCCGGCCGCGGCCCGCACGCAGTTAACAGGCGCGATATCGGCATCCCGCCAGGGCCGCCGAATGCGATACTAAGTGTGCGTAGTGTCCCGGGCCGCGTGCAGTCCGGGACCTCGCTTCGTTGCGAGCCGGGGGAACTGAATGCAACTCGACACTTTAACCCTCAGGGTTGCCTTCGCCATTGTCGCGTTCACGTTGGCGCTCCTGTTCTACTTCGCCGCGTACCGCAGCACGCGCTCCCCGTACAGTGCTTGGTGGTGCGTGGCCCTGACGCTCTTCCTCGCGGGCTCCGCGTCCTACCTCTTCAACGGAACAGCGCACCAGGTGTGGGCCAATCCGCTGGGGAACTGCCTGCTTGTGGCCGGGGCGGCCTGCGTGTGGGCAGGTGCCAGGTCGTTGCGGGCTTCGCGGCCGCATTCCTGGCAGCTGGCCGCAGGCCCTGCGGTGGTGACGGTGTCATCGGCCCTCGAAAATCCGGGGGTAAACATCTGGGCCGGAGGCGCCGTCTTCCTCGCCCTGATGAGCCTGATGCTGGGCCTGGCCTCCCGCGAACTCTGGCGCTTGGAACCGGGCTACTCCAGGGTCCGGATCCCGCTGGCCATCGCCGCTGCTTTCTTCTCCGCCTACTACTTCTGCCGGCTGATCGTGTACGTCGGCGAAGGCCCGGACGGCCGGATCTTCGTTGCCTATTTCGGCTCGGCGGTCACCACCCTGGTCACCATGGTGCTGCTGGTGGTGGTGTCCTTCAGTATGGCGGCCCTGAGCAGCGAACAGCAGACGCGCGCCCTTCGCGCCGTCGCCACCCAGGACGGCCTCACCGGGCTCCTCAACCGCGCGGCCTTCCTGGATTTGGCCTCCGACGAGCTGCAGCGGCTGCGGCACACCCGAGCGTTGGGCTCGCTGATCCTGGCCGACCTGGACCATTTCAAGGCGGTCAACGACACCTACGGCCACGCTGCCGGAGACACGGCCCTGCAGTCCTTCGCCGCCGCGTGCAACGGCACGGTCCGCTCAACAGACCTGGTGGGACGATACGGCGGCGAGGAGTTCATCTTCCTCCTTCCGGGTGTGAGCCCGGACCGGGCAGAGGCCATCACCCAGGAAATCAACCGGCATTTGAAGGCAGTACGCGGCCCGGGCGGTTCCCGGATGCCAACGGTCAGTTACGGCATCGCGCCCATCGGTCACGGGGCGTCCGACCTTGACGAGCTGATCGCTACGGCGGATGCCGCCCTGTACAAGGCCAAATCCCAGGGCCGCAACCGCACGGTCCGGGGAATCCCCACGCCGTAGCCCGGACAAAGTAGGGCACTTCTCCCCTTTGCGCGCCCCGCCGCGGGGTCTAGCCTGATCCGCATCAGCATCCAACGCCGTCAAGGAGCCGTCATGGCCGGGTTTGTGCAGATCATCCAATTCCAGACGTCCCGCATCAAGGAAATCGAAGAGCTGGGCCGTCCGTCGAGAACGGAGGGCAGCACCACGCCCACGTTCCGCCGCATTGTTGCCGCAGCGGACCGGGACCATCCAGGGACCTACTTCACCATCGTGGACTTCGATTCCTTTGACTCGGCGATGGAGAACTCCGGACGCCCTGAGACATCGGAGTTCGCTGCAAAAATGGCCGCCCTGTGCGACGGCCCCGTGATCTTCCACAACCTGGACGTCATGTGGGAGGACACCGGAGAGGGCGCGGACAACGGCTAGGAGCAGGACATGGTTTCGGTAGGCCGTGGTCCGGGGCCGGACACCGCCGGCGGGGGCAGCCTCGTTGTTGAGCTCGCTCAGCTGGCCTCGGGGTCGCTGGCACTGGTGGGCGGCAAAGCGCTGAACCTCGGAAAACTCGTGGCTGCCGGCTTTCCGGTTCCGCCTGGTTTCTGCCTGACGACGGCGGGTTACCGGATGGCTGCGACGGCGGAACTGGACGCCATTGCGGCCCGCCTGGACGGGGCCGTACTGGACGGGGCCGTACTGGACGGGGCACCCGGGCTGTCGGGCGGGGAGCGTGATGAACTGGCGCGGCGTGCCCGGGAGGCGGTGGTGGCAGCACCGGTGCCGCCCGACGTCGAGGCCGCAGTCCGCGGAGCCTACAGGACGATGGGCAATGCGCCGGTGGCGGTGCGGTCTTCGGCCACCGCCGAGGATCTGCCGTTCGCAAGTTTTGCGGGGCAGCAGGACTCCTTCATGGACGTCGTTGGCGCCGATGCCGTCGTCGAGGCGGTCCGCCGCTGCTGGGCCTCCCTATGGACAGACCGTGCGGTGGCCTACCGCACCTCGAACGGGATCAGCCACCGCGAGGTGGGCCTCGCCGTCGTCGTTCAACAAATGGTCGACGCCGGCATGGCCGGCGTGCTGTTCACCGCCAACCCGGTGACCGGCACGCGGACCGAGACCGTCATTGACGCCGCTCCGGGGCCGGGACAGGCGGTGGTGTCCGGCGCCGTAAATCCCGACCATTTCGTAGTGGAGACCGCGTCGGGCCGGATCCTGCAGCCGCCGGACGGCACGGCGCTAAGCCTGGCCAAGGACCAGCTGCGCGAACTGACCTCCCTCGGCGACGCCGCCCAACGGCTGTTTGGCGCGCCCCAGGACGTGGAGTGGGTGATCGACGCCGGGGGTAAGGCCTGGCTGACCCAGTCGCGGCCCATCACCACGCTGTATCCGCTGCCGGACGACGACCCGTTCGGCGGACAAGCCGGGACGGAGCAAACGGCTGGCTCGGATACGCGGGTTTACCTGTGCGGCACGCTGCTCCAGGGACTCACCCGCCCCATCACACCGATGGGGCTCTCGGTCCTGGGCCTCATGAGGGGCAACAAGGGGCCTTGGAAATACGTGAACCCGGGATTGCGGATGTACATCGAGCTGACACCGATCATCCGCAGCAAATCCGGCCGTAAGGCACTGGTGAGGATGCTGCCGCTCGCGGACGGAAGGTCGGCTGCCGTCTTCCCGTCGCTGCTGGAGGACCCGAGGTTTGCCGTTGTCCGGCGTCCCCGCAAGAAATCGGACCGGAAGGTCACTCAGGGCGCCGGCAGGACCGAGGCGAAGGGCAGCGAGGGAACCCAGAGCCTGGGCCTGATGATAGGGCTCATTCCGGCCATGATCCGTGCTCTGCTGTGGCCGGACGGGGAACTGCGCAGGGCCCGCCGTTTCCAGGACCGCCTCGAAGCCAGGCTGAAGCTCCGCCTCCCGGCCTCTGCGGCGAGGCGGCTGAAGCACGCGGAGAATGTCCTGGGAACCGGTGTCATCAACGGGTTGATCCAGGCCACCCTGCCGGGGCCGTCCGTGGGGTACCTGATGCTGGCCGCGGCCCGCAGGCTGCTCCGCGGGATTGCCCAGCCTCGCGAACTTGAGGCGGTCCTTCGGGGGCTTCCCCACAACGTGACCACCATTATGGACCTGGAATTGTGGCACCTGGCGGTGTCCCTGGGCCGGGACCCGGACGCGCGGCGGGTGTTCTCGGAGCTGAAGCCCGGTGAGCTGGCCGCGCTGTATCGGGCAGGCACGCTCCCTGCCGCTGCCCAGGCCGGGCTGCGGAAGTTCCTGTCCAAGTACGGCCACCGGGCCGTGGCGGAGATCGACCTGGGGATGCCGAGGTGGGCCGAGGAACCCGACCATCTCCTGGGAATGATCTCGAACTACCTCCGGGTGGAGGATCCCGAACAGGCGCCCGACCGCCAGTTTGCCAGGGCCGCCGATCATGCGGAGGCGCGGATCAGCGAGCTGGTGGACCGGGCCGGGGAGAATAGCCGGCTGCGCGGAAGACTCGTGGCGCTGTGCCTGCGCCGGGCACGCCAGCTGTCCGGGCTGCGTGAATTGCCCAAGTTCTACATCGTGATGGTGCTCGCGGAGATGCACCGGCAGCTCATGGCCGTGGGCGCCGAGCTGGCGGGGAACGGCACCGTCGCGGCCGCCGGCGACGTGTTCTTCCTGGACTTCGATGAACTGCGGGTGGGCCTGCGCGGGGCGGACCTGAAAGGAATTGTCGCCGGCCGCCGTCGGCTGTACGACGTCGAATTGCGGCGGCGGCGCGTTCCGCGCCTCCTGCTCTCGGACGGCACCGACGTCGAGGCAGCCATGATGGCCGCGGCCTCAGGATTGCCCCAGACTGCGGCACCGGACCGGCTGTCAGGGACGCCCGCGTCCGCAGGCACCGCCTCCGGGAAGGTCCGGGTGGTCATGGATCCTATCGGGGCGCACCTGGAACCCGGGGAGATCCTGGTGGCCCCGTCCACTGATCCCGGCTGGACGCCGTTGTTTATGACGGCGGGTGCCCTGGTGATGGAGATGGGCGGTGTCATCTCTCACGGGGCGGTGGTGGCCCGTGAGTACGGCATCCCCGCCGTCGTGGGTGTGGCTGATGCCACCGTTCGGTTGCGCGACGGACAGACCGTCACGGTGGACGGTGCGGCCGGAACCGTAACGTGGTGAGGCTCTTTTCCATGGCGCAGGAGGAACCCCGTTCCGCCGGTGGGGTTGCGGACAACGCGACGCAAAGGGACGCGGAGATCCGCGACTGGGACTGGGCCGTCCTTCCCGAGGGCTCGACGAGTAGCCGGTTTGCAGCACCAAGCGGAGGCTTGGCGGTGGTCACCATGGGAAAGCCGCAGAACCCGCGGGTGGTGCTGGTTCCCGGGGCCACCGGTTCCAAGGAGGACTTCGCCGTGATGATGCCCGAGCTCGCCGAGGCCGGCTTTTACGTGCTGAGTTACGATCTGGCGGGCCAGTATGAATCGGCAGGCGCCGGTCCGGAGAACCTCGTCCCGCCCCGACGGCATTATGACTATGAGCTCTTCGTGAACGACTTCATCGCTGTTCTTGAGTCGGGCGAAGGTCCGTCGCATGTGGTGGGCTACTCCTTTGCCGCGATCCTGGCGCAGATCGCCTACTCACAGCGCCCGGAACTGTTCCGCAGCCTCACGCTCCTCAGCTGCCCGCCCTTGACGGGGCAGTGTTTCCGCGGAGTCAGGAGGATCGGGAGGTTCACCGGCTGGGCCAACGGCCGGGTGGGGGCCGCGGTGATGATCTGGGCCATCCGTCGCAACGTCAACAAGGTCTCCCCCAACCGGCTCCGGTTTGTCCGGGACCGGTTCCGGTTTACGCGCCGGCAATCAGTCCGGGACATCTACGAACTGATGAAACATGTGCCGGACCTCCGGCGGGCCATCGCCGCCGCCAAGGTGCCGAAATTCGTGGCTGTGGGACAGCACGATCTTTGGCCGCTACGGCTGCACCGCCAGTTCGCGCAGTCGATAGGTGCCCGGATTTCGGTCTACGGCGGAGGCCATAGCCCGTCCGAAACGTCGCCGCACCAGTTCGGCCGGGACCTGCTTGCCATGTATGCCGCGGACAACTGAGAGAGACACAAAGTGTCGCAAGGGCACTTATACCCTTGCACGTTATGCGTCAGCCCCGTACGTTGGGGACAGCGGGGGACGTTCTCCGCTCTGCGGGCATCCGTGTCTGCAGAGAAAATCAGAGTCACATAAAGGAATGCAGCCATGGCAACAGGCACAGTTAAATGGTTCAACGCCGAAAAGGGTTTTGGCTTCATTGCCCCCGATGACGGATCAGCTGACGTTTTCGCCCACTACTCGGCGATCGCTAGCAGCGGTTACCGTTCACTGGACGAGAACCAGAAGGTCGAATTCGATGTGACCCAGGGTCCGAAGGGCCCGCAGGCAGAGAACATCCGCCCTCTCTAAAGGCTTAGGGTAACGGCACCGGCGCCCAGCCGGGCCGCCCCTGCACCACCAACAGCCCCTCCGAACCATCAGGTTCGAAGGGGCTGTTGCGTTGGCGATCCCGCGGCTCACCACGGTCAACGCTTAGCAGTTGGCCCCGTCTTGTGCCCGGCGCGTTGGACTGCCCGGTACACCGTGGACCTGGCCACGGAAAAGAGCTCCGCGAGTTCGCCCGTGGTGTGCTCGCCGGCGTCGTGCAGCTTCACTAAGTGGGCTTCCTGCGCCGGAGACAGCTTGGGTTTCTTGCCGCGCAGGCGGCCTTTGGCTTTCGCGATCTTCATGCCCTCGCGGGTGCGGGCACGAATCAGGTCGCTCTCGAATTCAGCCACCATGGCCAAGACGTTGAACAGCAGCTTTCCCACCGGGTCGGTCGGATCGTGCACCGATCCGCCGATGCTGAGTTTCACATTCCGCTGGGCGAGCTCGTCGACGATTTCGTGGGCATCCCGAACGGACCTGGCCAGGCGGTCCAGCTTTGTGACCACAAACGTGTCCCGTCCCGGCAGGCCGCCATCGCTTCCCGGAGGCCCGGGCGGTTCCGGTCAGTGCCCGTCAGCCCGTGATCAACGTAGATCCGGGCCGGGGTGATCCCCATAGCTGACAATGCGTCGCGCTGCGCCGTGAGGTCCTGCTGCTCCGTGGACACCCGCGCGTAGCCGACCAGCAAAGCGGTCATGCGCAACAGTGTGCCACGCGACTTTTGGGCGGACCAGATATGCCACCGTCACCGGGCACTCCATCGGACGGGTCTTACGGTGGCGGCTCTCCGCGGGACTGCGTTTGTGCTGGTGTCATTTTCCGAAGTCGCCTGCACTGAATGTCCGAAGTCGTCTGCACATCTACACGGGCCGCAACACCAACTCAAACTATCCGGTGCCGTTCACCCGCCACAGTGTTCTCGCGGCAGGAATCACTATGCAGGATAGACGCTCTCGCAGGGTCGAACGCACGAACCTGCCGCATGGTCCCCCTCAGTTCAGCCAAGAGAGACACGGATCAGATGGAGCGCTCTAGCGAAGCGCCCGAGGCGATCATTTTCGGCGTTGACGTTCCGGAGAGTCGGAGCCACAGAACTACCCTCACAGGAGCCGATAATTTCTGTTCTAGAGTTCGCGACTGGGAACGACGTTCTTTTCGCCTAGCTGTTTCCTTTCCAGTGCAGGCATCAGGAAGAACGTCCGTGCCGCGATACCGACCCCGACTAGGCAGATGCCTGCGACGACGAAGACCACCGGCATCCCGTACTTGCCCTTAAAACCGGGAATCAACTGGGTGAAAAAGAACTGCAAGACATACGCCATCACCCATATAACCAACCACATCGGAATGCTGAGCCAGCATGCCCACCGATGACCGCGACGCAAGGTTAGGAAAGCAACAACCGCCAAGAGTGCCATTCCCAAGCCTCCCATGACCGCGAAGAAGTTTCCCGGCCCGGATGCTCCCGGCAGAAGGCCCGGGATCGGAACGCTCTCAAGAAATTCAAGAAAGTTGATGATGGTCACAATGATCCCGGCTACACCTACCATGGCCACGATGACGTTGATCGTCTGCGTTGCAACATAAAATCCCCGTGCGGCCTTCATTTCGTCACTCTAACTTTCTTGCGGCAGGCGCGGAAGGAAAACCCCCGAGGGAGCCGACACTGGGGCTCCCATAGAGCGCAACGACCAGGCCATACTGGCAACTTTCAATGTGAACCTCCCGTCGGGTTGGATGCAGAGAATCAGGGTGCGTAGGCGACGATGGTGCTGCACCTGCGGTCGCGACAGATACCGGTGCCCATGAAATGGTGCCTGGAGTTGATCCGGTTCCTAGCTGGCCGTCAGTATTGTCACCCCAGCAGTATGGTTGCCCGTCCGCGAGTACGCATGTGTGAGTATCGCCTTGGGCAATATGAGTGACTGTTTTTCCGGCGAGAACTCCTGAAATGGCGACTGCCCGAGGGGCCCGGTACAACCGGCCCCTACGGCGGACCGCCAGCGGTGACCGGCCCGCGCAAGGCACCGGCCACCGCTCCCGGGTTTAGCTGGCGAGCAGTTCTGTGAGTTCGGCTGCGTCGGTCACCAGTACCGCGCCGCCGTCTTTGAGGAGCCGGTGGCATCCTGCCGAGTTGGCGCTGTGGACGCTGCCCGGGACGGCGGCGACGTTCCGGGCGAGGGTTTCGGCGTGGTGCGTGGTGTTCAGTGCACGGGAACGCCAGCGGGCTTCCACCCCGCAGGTGAACCTGTGCCGGGTCGGAGCGGTTCCGGCGGCAGTTCGGAGAGCGTCAGACCGTTGGCCACACTGCGGCTCAGACGCCCACAACGACACCCACGGACCGGAGAGCGCTTCCTAGTCGAGGGCGCCCTGGAGAAATCCGCGTGGGGACCTGTAGTGCTGTTATTGCCAGCTTCCCTCTTGTCCGACCGCAGAGGCGGTGTTACGCTTCCCCGGACGGGAGCGCTCCCACGGCTGTCCTAATGGCAAGGTCTCTCTCCGTTTAACCACCCCATCCACCCCCACCCGGATGCCCCCTGCTCCGGCATAGCACCCTATGCCAGCACAGCGGGCTACCCGTTTGCCTGCACTGTTCGTCCTGCCCACAAGACATGACGGTGAAGCCGTTGCAGCCGGCGTGGAGTCCGTAAACCAGAGAACAGGTCCAGCAATGCCGCTAGCCCACCTCCAGCACCGCCCACCGCCCCCCATATCCCAACGCCGCAAACCTGCGATATTTCGCGGGCGCCTGATCGCGGGAGCCGTTGCCGTCCTGCTGGGCGTACTCACGGCCGGGACAGGCGTGGTGGCCCCCGCCGCTGCCCTTGCAGCCCCCGTCAAACCAGCACCCGTGGCCACGACCCCGGACTTCGGCCCGAACGTCCGGATCTTCGACCCCAGTATGCCGGTGGCCGATATCCAGGCCTCGGTCGACGCCATCACGGCCACACAGGTCAATGATGAAATGGGAACGAACCGATACTCTCTCCTGTTCAAGCCAGGCGTCTACGGCAGCGCCGAGAAACCTCTCATCATTCAGGTCGGCTATTACACCGAGGTGGCGGGCCTGGGCCTCTCGCCGACGGATGTCACTATCAATGGCCACGTCGACGTGTACAACCGGTGCAGGCCCGCAACGGGCTGTTTTGCGCTGGACAGTTTCTGGCGCTCGGTTTCCAACCTCACGATCAACGTCACGGGTCTGGATGGCTGCCGGGCGGGAACCAATTTCTGGGCTGCGTCGCAGGCCTCGCCGATTCGGCGCGTCAACATCACCGGCGGCAAACTCTCGTTGATGGACTTCTGCACCGACGGGCCGCAGTTCGCCAGCGGTGGCTTCATCGCTGATTCCAAGACGGGCGATATCGTCAACGGCTCTCAGCAGCAGTATCTGGTGCGGGACAGCAGCATTGGTGCCTGGTCGAACGGCGTGTGGAACCAGGTGTTCGCCGGGGTTAAAGGCGCACCGGCAGAGTCCTACCCGGAGCCCCCGTACACCACCCTCGCCAAGAACCCGGCGAGCCGGGAGAAGCCCTACCTCTACGTGGATTCCGCAGGCGCATGGCAGGTCTTCGTGCCCGCGCCGAGGACCAACTACTCGGGAACCACCTGGGAGAACGGACCGACGCCCGGGCGCTCGATCCCGTTGTCGAAGTTCTTCATCGCCAAACCCAATGATTCGGCATCGGCCATCAACAGCAAGCTCGCCAAGGGCCTGAACTTGTTGTTCACACCCGGGGCGTACGACGTCGACAAGACGATCGCAGTCAAGGCTGCTGACACCGTGGTGCTCGGCATGGGCCTGGCCACTTTGACCGCCGTGGACGGTGCAGTGGTAATGAGCACCGCCGACGTCCAGGGCATCGACATCGCCGGCATCACGATCGATGCGGGAACAAAGAACTCGCCGGTGCTGCTCCAGGTCGGCACCAAGGCCGGCCATCGCGGGACGTCCAGCCCGGCCAACCCGACGGCGCTGCAGGACGTGTTCTTCAGGATCGGTGGCCCGCACGTAGGAAAGGCCACCGTCAGCCTGGAGGTCAACACCGACAACACCATCCTCGATAACATCTGGGCCTGGCGTGCCGACCACGGCAAGCCCGGCAGTTTCGGCTGGGACATCAGCACCGGACAGAACGGTGTCATCATCAACGGCGACAACGTCACCGCCACCGGACTCTTCGTCGAGCACTACCAGCAATACAACGTCATCTGGAACGGGGAGAACGGCAGGACCGTCTTCTTCCAGAACGAACTGCCCTATGACGCCCCCAACCAGGCAGCCTGGCAGCACGATGGCGTCCTGGGTTGGGCCGGTTACAAGGTTGCCGACACTGTCACCACGAACGAGTTGTGGGGCGGTGGCAGCTACGTCTTCAACAACGTCGATCCCACCATCCACGCCTCGGTCGGTTTCGAGGTGCCCCGCAAGCCGGGGGTGAAGCTACACAACCTGCTGAGCGTCCAGCTCGGCGCCGGAACCCTGGACCACGTCATCAACGACAAGGGTTTGGCGGTGAACCAGGCCGGGGTCGGACAACCCAGCTGCGTGGTCCTCTATCCCTCTGACGACACCACGCCGCCCACAGTCGCCATTACCGACAACGTCGATGGCGACACGGCGACCGGCAAGGTCACGTTCACGTTCACCTTCAGCGAGGATGTCTGCAGCTTCACCGCCGACGACATCGTCGTCAAGGGTGGGTCGCGGGGTTCCTTCACCCGCGTTGACGCCAAGACGGCCACCCTGGTTGTTCCGCCCGCTGAGAACTCGAGCGGAAACATCGACGTGAGCATGGCCGAGTCCACGTTCACCGACCTGCCCGGCACAGCCAACACCGCTGCCGCCAGCGCCCAGCAGGGGTTCAACACCACCACGCCGCTGACGCTCGCCATCACGGACAACGTTCCGACCGCATCCGCGACCGGTGATGTGACGTTCGCGTTCGCGTTCAACAGGGACGTCGGCACCAGCTTCACCGCTGATGACGTCGTGGTCACCGGTGGCACCGCGGGTGCGTTTGTCCGCGCCGATGCCACTCACGCGACCCTGGTGGTTTCGCCTCCGGCCAACTCGACGGGAACCGTCGGGGTCAGCGTGGCTGCCGGGACGTTCACCGATCTGGCCGGAAACGCGAACGCCGCCGCTGCCACCGCGCAGCAGGCGTTCAACACGACCTCGACGCCGCCTCCGCCCCCGGCATGGTCGCTCACGTTCGATGACCCCGCGAAAACGTACACGCTCACCGACTTCGGTAACAACGGTGGCGCAGTCGTGGCCGACCCGGCCGGTGGCACGAACAAGGTCGGCACCGTGTCCAAGTCAGTCACGGCGTCGGCGACCGCGGGCACCACCGTGTCCACCGGCGCCAACCTCTCCGTCGACACGATCCCGTTCACAGCCACCCAGACCAAAATGACGATGCGCGTTTACAGCCCTGCTGCAGGCGTGCGGGTCCGGATGAAGGCCGAGAACGCCGGTAACCCCGGACAGAACGTCGAAACGGATGCCTTCACCACGACATCCGGCGCATGGGAGACCCTCACATTCGACTTCGGCGACACGTCCACGCACTACATCCCGGACGGCCCCACGACCTACGACCTAACCAAGCCAACCCAGAATCTGAACCTGACCATCACCTACAACAAGGTGAGTGTCTTCTTCGACTACTTCGTCGGCGCCGGCGGCTACGCACCCATGCCGTCAGACCGTACCTACTACTTCGACGACCTGA
>NZ_JMLE01000030.1 GCF_000685965.1 Arthrobacter sp. UNC362MFTsu5.1
TGGCAAGCTTGCTTGCTCGGCGGCCGACGGAGGCCTGTCTACCCGCAGGGCAAGGTGTGGGAACTTCCCCCAGGAGGTAAGCGACGAAGGAGCGCCTGCGGGAATTTCCTGCGCCACAGGCTCCGGTGGAGCTTGCGGAACCGGGGCTAGACGGGCTGGAGCGGACGCCTAGAATCCGCAGGACAGCAACCAGAAAACGCTTGTAAACAACAGGTGATGACGGGCCGGAGCTCTGCGACGGACCGGCAGCACCCAACAGCCGGCCGCGCCAGCGGACGCCCATCAACTGGTTGAAGCGCAGCGCAAACCAGTCCCCGCGGGCGTAAAGTGAGAGAGTCCTCCGTCACCGGCTGTTCCCCCCAGTTGGCCGGTGACGGCAGGGCCTGAAACTCCCACACGAGCCAGGCGATGTGGCATGCTCGAAGATGTAAGCAGCAGGATGTTTACACAGCAGAGGGCCGGCATTCCTTGGAATGCTGGCCCTCTGTCTTGGTCAAAGGTATTCGCCGGTGTTGATACGGTGGAAGGGTCCCGCCAGGCCAGGCCGTCCCCCCAATGCGACCCACCCTGGCGGGACATTCATTCATTCCAGAAGGGGGTTAGCCGTGGGTCTGAGGAGCTTGTTCGGCAGACGCCAGAAAGCAACGGCCGGAACGGTTGCTGCCCCGATTGCGGTGAGTGTGCCGGCGGCGGAAGAGCCGCTAACCCCTGAGGAGCTGTCAGAGCTGCAGGAGGCCTGGGCAGAATTCGCCGAAGCGGCTAAAGATTCCGGAGCGAAAAGCGTCCACGCCTGTACCCGTAACGGCAAGCCCTGGCAGGAAGACGCCGCGTCCGTGCGCAATATGGCGGCCTTGCTGCGGCGCGTACGGGATGAGGACACAAAACCCGGCACCGAACCGGACAGGTAGGACCGGGCCGGCCCTGTTTGGGTGGCCCGGCCTGCGCCGGTCTAGGTTTCCTGGTCCTTCCGGAGCTTGGTAATGGCTCGGTAGGCGGTGATGGAAGCGCCAAGCGCTGCCAGCGAGAGCACGAAGTTCACGATCGTCAGTGGTTCCATGAGGGTTTCCTTATCGTTGAGTTGAACCTAGGCTAAGAAGGAGCCCGGTGGCCGCAACCATTCACGGTCACGACCACCGGACTTTGAGTAGCTACACCTTCCTTGCTTTACGCTTACGCTTCCGAGTGCCAGCTCGGGAGCGTTTGCTCGTTAAGAGCGCGTTCCGCGCGGAAAGCAGAGCGATGACCGCTGTCGCCAGGCTCACGACCGAAGTCGCGAGCTTGATCAGTTCGTCGATACTCATGTAGCCACCTCCTTCCTGCCCCGCCGTGCGAGGCCCCCACTGTCGCAGCCGGTCGAGGGTGGGCCGTCAACCCCGCAGAGCGCACGGGCAGGGCCGCGAAGTAAGGGAGCGCAGCGACCGCGTGGACCTGGACGGGAGCGTGGGTTGACGGGTCGGGCCCCCGGACGGCTACGATCAGCGGCCTTGTACGGAGAACAACCCAGCCACATGTAAGGCAAAAACAACGCTTTACAGGCCGGAGCGAAGCGCAGGACCGGTACCTGAGTGGAGTGCAGCGGAGCCCAGAGTTTGAGGAACGGGTTGTGCCCACTGGGGGCAGGTGGAGCCCTCCGCACAGCTCAGGCTGTCCCCATTGGGTACAACCCGGTCTTTGTCGTACCCCTCCCCCACAATGAAACCTGCGGCTCAGACGGCTGCTTTTTATTGGCGTGTCTATTCGAATATATGTTCTAAGGTTGTGTTATGGGACCGGAGCAAGCTGCCGCGCTGCAGGCGCAGTACGCGCGCCGTGCCGGCCCGATCGGGCTGACTGTGGAAGAGCTCGATTTCGAGCACTTCCCGGCCAAGAACGGGTATCCGGGGATCCCGGTGAAGGCGTGGATCCGGTTCCCGAACTGCGCGGAGCTCGTGGACGGCGAAGTGTTCGCCTGGACAGCGAAGGCAGCCGAAGTGACGTGGAAGGACGGGCCGCTGACGTACCGGACCTGGGTGTGGAGTTCGGCGGTCACCCGCCGGGAAGAAATGATGAACAGGAATTTGGGAGAGCGGACCAGCCGTGACAGCAACAGTAAGTGAAACAACCATCGACGCCTCCGTGGACGTCCGGTTCACCGCAGCCGGCACTCCCTTGGCCGTCCGCTACGACGGACGCGTGTGGGCGGTCGCGGCGGAGCCGCTGCACTGGTTCACCAGGGACTCCTGGTGGGAGACGCAACGGACCGTGCCGGTCGGCATCGGGAACGTCGTGGACATCGAACATTGGCGGGTCCAGGTGCGGCTTATCTGCCCTTAGGTGGGGTTCACAGGAACGTGCGTTCTGAACTAGGGTCGTGTCGGAACGCACGGATTATCTACCCTGACGAGGTACGTCCGCATGGCGCAGTCACCCATTCCATTTCCGTTAACCACCCAACCAACCCCCTCGATTTCACGGCACTGGATCGCGTTCAAAGTCTTCCACAAGGCTGGAGGCCCGTCGTGGGCAGTGGTGGACGCTTCCACCTATGAGCTGCATCCCGAAGCCAGCTCATACCTTCACTATCTCTTTGGTTCCGCCCGGTCCACGAACACTCTCAGGGCCTACGCGCAACGCCTCGCCGCCTTCTTCACCTGGCTCGGTCCAGCCGGGTTGAACTGGGCCGATGGCGTGCCCGTCGCTTCACGGTTCATCCGGGAACTGGCTGTTTCTGCATTGCCCTTACCTGAATCGGAGACGGCATATCGGGAACCGCGCTACCGGAGCGGGAAGACGATGAACCAGTACGCCGCGGCCTTGACCCAGTTCTACATGTGGGCCGCCCGCAGCGATCTGATCAGTGAGAAGACTGCCGCGGGCTTCTATGAGACCCGGATCGCGTATGGCTTTTCCGGCGACAGGTTCCTGCCGGGCAGGGTTTCCAGGTCACGGTCCGTACGAGTCAAGGAGGTGGAAGAAGCTCCCAAGCTTCTCGATGAACAGGCTGCGCACTCACTGCTGGCGGCCACCGCGAACCGGCGTGACCGTTTTCTTGTGGCACTGATGCTCGAAACGGGCCTCCGGATCGGCGAGGCGCTGGGCCTGCGAACCGAGGATCTGCATCTCTTTCAGGACTCGCGCGCCGTCGGGTGCGCGACCATCGGCCCTCACATCCATGTCCGTCGGCGGCAGAATCCCAACGCCGCCCTTTCCAAGTCCGCGAAACCGCGCTCAGTCCCCGTCACTGAAGCGGTCTGCACCCTGTACCACCTTTACTTCGAGGACCGCATTGACCGCTTGGACGTGGATTCAAGCCCGATGGTCTTCGTCAACTTGTACTCCCAGTCCCACGCCGGGGAAGCGTTGAAGTACTCCAACGCCGTGAAGATGTTCTACCGCTCCTCAGTCCGTGCTGGGTCCCGGGTGAACCCGCATATGACACGGCATACCGCGGCGACTCGCTGGAAACGGGCCGGAGTGCCCGGACCGGACGTCCAGGAACTGCTCGGACACCGCAGCCCCGCGTCCCAGCACGTGTATGAGCATGCCAGTGACCAGGACCTTCGGAACGCCATCGAAAGTGTCCGGTCCGGTTCGGAGCGGCGGAGATGAGCGGCGCGCATCCGGTCGCCCCTGATGTTGTTCATGTCCCGGCACAGGCGGAACCGGTCGACCCGTCTTTGGACCTCTCAGGGTTTCAGCACATGCTTGATCAGGAAATCCGGGACGATTGGCGTCCGAACGAATGGGACAATACGACGTGGGTGTTCACTGGAGTTCCTGGCCATCTGGGCACCCTCGTCAACGCGTGCAGGTTCCCCGGATGCTCCCGTCCCTCGTTCACCCGCCGCAGCGGGCTGTGCAACATCTGCACCGGCCGCTACATACGGCATACCAAACGCACGGGTGCCATGAGCACCGAGGACTGGATCAAAGGCGCGGCCGGGCTGCAGGGCACAAACTGGGCATCCCGAATCGTCCCGATCCAGTGCTCCGTGGCGAACTGCACGAACCGCAGTAAAGGCCTGGGCGTCCCCTTGATGGCCGCCACGGACGGGAACCCCAGACGATGGCACCAGAAGAAGGAACGCCTGCCTCCCCTGTGCCTGGGACACCATCCGATTCGAACAGTTCCGGACATTGGGGCGTGGGTTGTTGCCCAGGAAACCAGGCCGGTCACGGCGCCGGAGTACTGTGCCGTTCCATGGTGCGGCTATAAACGGCACTCCTGCAACGGGATCGGTGTGTGCAGGCTCCATTCAAAGCTGATCGCCACTGCGGGCGAGCTGGCTTTGCACCTCGAGCGGGAAGCGGTCGTCTCGCTGGAGCCCGACGGCTACCGGGAGATTCACGCCCCGCGCCCGGCAACAGGTGGATACGAACTCAATCTCGCCGCCCTGCGTCGACGGCATCCAGGACTTGCCACGGAACTGCTGTGGGCCCTTCAGCACCAGGACCGCATCGGCTTCCCCATCAATGTCGTCACAACTCGCGCCCTTATCCGGTCCGCGTTGGACTTCCCGCAGGCCACGAAATCCTTCCTCAACGCCGACACTGTGGCCCTCACCGAGAGCAAGGTCATGCGCTCGGTTAATGCCTGGTCGATGTTCCGGGTTGTCCGCGCGAGATTGCTGGAACGCTACGTCCCCTGGTCTACCGACGGCGATCTTCTCCGGTCAGACCTCATCCCGTTCGGTCTACTGATGACCTCATCCAACAGATCCGGGTCCGCCCGGTCGATGGCAGCCCTGGACTTCCGGCCCATACCTATGGAGTGGGCCCGGCAAATGACCAAGCTCTGGATCCTGGAGCGGTCCACCACCGAAACCTCCTCCACGACTCTCATCACCCACGTCGCACGGCTATGCACCGACTTCGCTGTTCAATGCACCGCACGGCGGCTTCCCCCGCCGACCGTCGCCGCCGGACTCACCCGCGAACACGGCAAGGTGATGGCGCAGGCACTGGCCGGCATGAGACGGCTCGACGGCAAGCCCCTGACCAACGCCTACAAACGCTTCCTCGGATCGACCGTGGCGGGCATGATCGACTACGCCCGGAAGAACTCCGACCTGTTCGAAAACACCAGCCTGTCCTTCGCACTCGACTACGACCTGCAGATCCCCCTCGAAGACGCCCCCGGAACAGACGCAGACGACGAAACCGGCAGGGCAATCCCCGAACCCGTCATCGAATACCTCTTCGCACACTTACCCGCAGCCCATGTCTCCAGCCCGGCCTCGGCCTCCGCCCCGAACGACATCTACAAAGCAGCCTTCACCTGCTACATGACTCTCCTGCGCGACGCTGGAAGAAGGCCCGGCGAGACAGCGAAGCTCCGACGCGACTGCCTCAACTACGACCACACCGGCCAAGCCACCCTGATCTGGCACAACGACAAAGGACGGCGCAGGGGCAGGCGCCTGCCCATCTGGGCCGAAACCGCCCAAGCCCTTGAGACGTGGTTCACGATCCGGGACCAACACATCACAGCGATGCCCGCCGGCCAACAGGAATGGCTCTTCCCCACCTTCCGCTCCCGAGCCCGGGACAAACACCTCAAAACCACATGGTTCAACAAACGGCTCCGGGACTGGATCGACCTCAATCTTCCGGACCTGCCCGGTCCTGCCGACGGCTCCGGAGCCGGAACTCCTTTCGACAAAACGAATGTATTCGCCTACGCGTTCCGCCACTCCTACTGCCAACGACTGGCCGACGCAGGGGTGGCCCAGGAAACCCTCCGCCGCCTCATGGACCACCGGTCCGCGGACACCACCGCGAGGTACTACACGGTGACCAATGCGCGAAAACGCAAAGCCATCGAATCGGTCAAAAGGCTCTCGTTCGACATGCAGGGCGCCCACGCCCCGGTCGCTGAAGAGCTTTATTCGATGGCGGCCGTCGCTGTCCCATTCGGCAACTGCACCGAACCGACCAACATCAAAGCTGCAGGCAAGGCCTGCCCGGCACGTTTCCAATGCGGCGGCTGTACGTTCTTCAGATCCGACCCTTCCCATCTCCCTGACCTGAAGGCGCATCTGGAACGGATGAAAGAAGACCTCGCCTGGCAGGTCGCACAAAACCTTCGGCCTTCTCTCATCAGCGACACCCGCAGTGAAATCGACGCGTTCACTACCCTCATCCAGGCTCAGGAATCACGGCTTGCCGACCTGCCGGGCAGCGAAAAAGAGTCCCTCGCCGAAGCATCCGCCGTGCTGCGCCGGCTCCGTGCCAGCGTCCCGACCGCCGTCGAGAAACCCTTCATTCCGGTCGGAAGCCTCAAGATCAGGCCCGGCACGGCCCAGGACGAGACGTGAGCGCCCGGGCAGGCTCTAAAACCTCGGCCATGGTGCAGCAACGAAAGAAAGACAGCAAAACCAAAAGGCAGGCAGTCCTCGCCACGATCGATGCAATGCAACGAACCAACACTCCCATCACCGTCGCCGATGTTGCTAGGCGCGCCGGCGTCAGCCCCTGGCTCGTCCGCCAACCACCCCTCCTCGAGCAGGTAAGAAACGCGCAGAGCGGCCATACCGTGGGTGGATCGACAGCTGAACGGACACCCAACCCAACCACGGGCCCGCTCCTTGTTGAACGTGATCTTCTGCGCAAGGAGAACCAACGGCTCCGTCATGAACTACAGCGGCATCAGCGGCATGTCTCCGAACTACTCGGGGACCAGATCGAGGGCACGGACGCCCATTCCCAATCCGTCAAGATCCAGGAACTGATAGTCGAAAACGCCATCCTTTCCCGGCAAGCCAGCGACACGAGCCAAGAGCTCCGGCAACTGAAACAGAAAGTAGAAGGACTTTCCGCGGACCTGGAAGCAGCGCATAAAGTCAACCGTTCCCTCATGACGGAGCTAAACCGCCCAGAACGCGCGACGCCCACCGGAAAGTGACCGACCGGCTTCAAATTTTCAAGCAACTACATCCCACAAGGAACGCTGAGATTTGGGCGCACGTCCACTCCTTAAGACACCGAAAGGAGAACCTCCGATGAAGAGAGTCCAGGAGGCGTAGCCGGCCCAGCTTCCCCTTGATTCATCGCCTTCCCTCGATAACGTTGAAAATGGCGATGGATGCGTTGCTCCAGAGGTTTGACTAGTCAGTATGCTGATCTTTTACTAGGGTGATGGTGTTGGACTGGCCCGGAAAATGGAGGCGGACCGATTTCAAGACCAGCAGTGGGCATGTTGAGTGTCACCGTGCGAGCGGTGATGCGGGCCGTGTTGGGCTTTTCGCTGTTGGTGACTTTCACAACTTCGGCAGCTGCGGTGATGTGCCTGCAGATGGACGAATCGGGGCCAATGGTGATGACCTCGGCGGCCCCGGGTGCTGTGGGGCAGAGTAGTGACACAGCCTTGTCTCTAATGGCAAGTTCGACGTATTCACCATCTGGGCGTGCCTGCTGCAATGAGCAGGAGGGCACACCCCAGGCCATCGCCCCGCCCTACCGGTCGTTCCCCGACCCTGCCTCTGATATCTTCTCCCAGGCGGAGCTGCAACCTATAGACAGTGGCGATGCACCGCCTGATTGGTTGGACCCTGCGCTGAAAAGACCCGGTCACCTCGCGCCGTCATTGACTGTGCTGTCAATCAGCCGGACGTAAACCCGGCACTGATTTGCGCTGCCTCTCTCTGGCATGCCCAGCAGTTGTATATGCCCGGTCATACGGGCTTGAGCCGGCCCCTACTGGCGGCCGGCAGCGAAAACAATCAGCCAAGCGGCAGGCCCCTTGGCCAGCCGCGCCCCACATGAGGAGAAACCAATGACGCATCATGTTACGTCCATGCTCGATACCTACCCGAAGGACCTTGGCGGGGTGGACAAGGAAAAACTTGCTGAATGTATTGAGGCCTGTTTTGAGTGCGCCCAGACATGTACAGCCTGCGCTGATGCTTGCCTGAGCGAGGACATGGTTGCTGAGCTGACCAAGTGCATCCGCACCAATCTGGACTGCGCCGACATCTGCGCGACCACCGGCAACGTTCTTTCCCGCCACACCGGGTATGACGCGAACATCACCCGTACCATCCTGGAGGCGTGCCGTACCGCGTGTAAGGCATGCGGTGATGAATGCGAACAGCACGCCGGCATGCACGACCACTGCCAGGTCTGCGCCGACGCGTGCCGCCGGTGCGAGAAGGCATGCCAGGAACTCTTGTCAGCCCTGGGTTAGCCCAGCAGTCATCAGCAGGACCGGCAAGGCAGCAGGGGAAACACGCCCCGGGGCTGCTGAACCCGCTCGAAATCCTTCCCCGCCTCATGCTCCCCAGAGGCGGGAAAGGGTTTCCGGGCCTTGAAAGGAGTTCCCCATGAGTGCACAGCAGTACCCGGAAAGCCATGGCGAGGACACGGACCGGCCCTCGCAGCAGCCAGTCGGGCATCACCGGCAGGAATCCCGGGATACCAAGGACCACAACGGCAAAGGACAGGGCGGAGACGGGCATGGTTCGGGCCGTATGTACGTGAAGTTCGGCGTCATCCTCTTTATCAGCCTGGGGCTGATGTGGGTGTTGTCCATGTCAATGATCCGCTCGGTCGATCACTTCTACTTCAACCTGAGTAACTTCTGGATGGCGCTGCTGATGGTCTCGGCGATGGCGGTTGTCATGGTCGTGGGCATGTGGTCGATGTTTAAGAACAAGAAAGCGAACATCGCGATGCTGGTCGGGTTCACTGTGCTCTTCGCCAGCGTTTTCGCGCTCGGGCGGACCGAAACGTTCGTGGGAAACGAACAGTTCCTGAAGTCCATGATCCCGCATCACTCCCGCGCGATCTTGGTCTGCCAGGAATCAACCATCACTGACCCGGAGATCATCGAACTGTGCGATTCGATCGTGCAGTCCCAGCAGGAGGAGATTTCCCAGATGCAGTCGATTCTAGACCGGTACGCATCGGACTGACAGTCAGGGGGCTGGGGAAGCAGCCCTTTCCCTAGCCCCGGCGCGTACCCGGCAACCGCCATCGATTTGGCCGGTTGGGCCGCGGCCCATCCTGGCCATCAATCCTGATTGAACCCTGCCAGAGCAAGGGAGAACCATCGTGAAAGACCATTCACACCACGTGGGGCCGGCGGGGGGACCCTGATACACACGGTCAGGCCGTGCCTGTCTCCGAACCGGCGTCAGCACTGGTGCGGCAGATTAGTCTCTGGTGCGCCCGGCGTTTGAATCTCTTTGTGATGCCCTCCTTTCCACCGGAGGACCGGTAAGTTGTGAGACCGGACCGTCAGCAAGGCAGTCCTGTCAGTTCCCGGCGCCGGCAGCATACTTGGCTGGATCGGCCTTGAAACTGAGCGCACAGCTCTGAGAACAGAAGTAGTAAGTGTGGCCCTCGTACTCGGCGCTGGCCGCGGCGGTGGCAGGATCGACGGTCATTCCGCAGATCGGGTCCGTCACCTTCTCTGATGCGTGGGACATGCATTCCTCCTTCTCTTATCGGTCCAACATGCTCACAACCGGACCGGCGGCTGGCAGGGGTAATGAATTATCTTGTTTCAAGAGCACAGTTTTTGGAGGCGTATTGAAGCATCACGCCCCGTGCCTTCCGGCCCCGGCTCTGCATCTCAATGGGCATCGCCGCTCTTTGGGGCTTAATCGTGGTCCCCTCCGGCGAAAATAACCATCCGCGCCTACCCGCCGAGGGCTTCACGGCGTTCCCGATATTCCTCGATGCTCAGGTCGCCCCGCGCGTACCGTTCGTCCAGTGCTTCCCGGGCCCGGTTTGGTCCGCCCTGCGGCGAGGTGCTGGCGGCAGTTCGATTGTTCCGCAGCCAGACAATAAGAGCCCAGATACCAAGGACTGCCAGGGCAAACAGCGCCAACGTCAAAAGGATCCAGAAGACCATCATTCCCCCGCCGGCCATCATTCCGCCGGGTCCCATCATTCCCATCATCGTGCCGTCAGCGCCGCAGTCGAACATGCCCGTCGCTCCTTTCCGGTGCCATCAGATTTCACATTGGAAGGTCCGGTCTTTCCCGTCATGATCATTCGCTGTGTTTCCCTTCTGTGGGTGCTTTGAAGGCATTCAGACGGCTGGAGTTAACCACGACGCTGATGCTGGAGAGCGCCATGGCTGCTCCAGCGACCATCGGGGACAGCAGCGCTCCGGTCCACGGGTAGAGCAGCCCGGCCGCGAGGGGGATGGCGGCGGTGTTGTAGCCGAAGGCGAGCACCAGGTTTTGCCGGATGTTGCGCATCGTGGCCCGGGACAGGGCGACCGTCTTGCCCAGGCCGGACAGTTCGCCGGACATGAGTGTCACGTCTGCGGCTTCAATGGCCACGTCGGTTCCGGTTCCGATGGCGATACCGACGTCGGCCTGGGCCAGGGCGGGCGCGTCATTGATGCCGTCACCCACCATGGCCACGAGTTTCCCCTCGTCCTGGAGTGAACGGATTTCAGCTGACTTGTCCTGGGGCAGCACGTCGGCCAGAACGCGTTCGATGCCGGTCTGCCGGGCAATCGCTTCCGCTGTTGCCTTGTTGTCTCCGGTAATCATGACCACCTCGAGTCCGCGCCGGCGCAGTTCCGCGACAGCATCTACCGAGTCGGGTTTGAGGGTGTCCGCGACGGCGAGGACACCGGCGGGTTCGCCGTCGACAGCTACGTACATCGCGGTTTTGCCCTCGTTGGCCAATCGTTCAGCGTCAGGCTGAAGCCCGGAGGTGGCGATGCCGGCATCGGAGAGCAGCCGGGCGTTTCCGATCAGCACCTCACGGTTCTCCACCGTGGCGCGGATACCCTTGCCCGTGATCGAATCGAAGGCCGTTGCCCGCGGAAGGTCCCCGGCTTCTTCCCTGGCGCCACTAACGATGGCCGCGGCAAGGGGGTGCTCGCTGTCCGCTTCCGCCGCCCCGGCAAGGCGCAACAGTTCCGCGGCATCGAAGCCGCTGGCAGGGGCGGTGTCGGTCAGGGCCGGTTTCCCGCGGGTCAGCGTCCCCGTTTTGTCCAGCACGACGGTGTGGAGCTTGTGCACTGTTTCCAGCGCGGCAGCGCTCTTGACCAGCACCCCGAGGGAAGCGCCCTTGCCGCTGGCGACCATGATCGACAGCGGAGTCGCGAGCCCCAGTGCGCAAGGGCAGGCGATAATCAGTACGCTGACGCCGGCGACGACGGCCAGGGAGAGGGAATCGCCCACCGTGAACCAGAGGACAAAGGTTGCTATCGCGATGAAGACGACAGCGGGTACGAAGTAACCGGAGACTGCATCCGCCAACCGTTGGATCGGCGCTTTGGAGCTTTGGGCTTCCTGGACGAGCCTGATGATCTGCGCCAGGGCGGTGTCGGCCCCGACCCGGGTGGCGCGCATAGTGAACACGCCGGTGCTGTTGACGGTCGCACCAATAACAGTGTCCCCGGCCTGCTTGGTCACGGGCACGCTCTCACCGGTGACCATCGACTCGTCCACTGCCGAGCTGCCATCGATCACCTCGCCGTCGACCGGAATCTTTTCACCCGGCCGGACGCGGATCTCGTCCCCGGCCTGGACGTCTTGGACGGCGGTCTCAATTTCCTGCCCGTCCCGGAGCACCTTCGCGGTTGCCGGGGTAAGCGCCACGAGTGACCGGATGGCGTTACCGGTACCGGCCCGGGCCCTTGCCTCCACGAGGCGGCCCAGCAGGATCACGGTGATGATGAAGGACACCACCTCGTAGTACACCTCGCGCACATCCGGCGGGAGAAGCTGCGGGGCGAAGGTCACCACCAGGCTGTAACCGAAGGCCGCCGTGGTGCCGAGTGTGATGAGGCTGTTCATTTCTGCGGAGCGGTTTGCCAGCGCCCGCCAGCCGATCCGGTGGATGGGCCAGCCGACGATGACCATGACCGGCAGTGTCAACAGCAGTTGGGTCAACGGGCTTCGCAGGATATCCGGAACATACTGCTCGCCGAGGAAGTGCTCTCCCATGACCGCATACAGCACCGGCAGCGTCAGTACCGCCCCTAGGGCCACCCGCCAGCGCAGGTCCTTCAGTTCGTCCTCGCGCGCCGCAGCTTCCGCGTCCTCTGTACCTGCGGCCCCGGGTTCGACGCGCGCCCGGGCAGCAAAGCCCGTGGCTTCTGCCACGGCTTGCTCAAGGGCCTTGACCTCGGTCTGGGTCGGGTCGTACAGCACCACGGCACGTTCGGCACCGAAATTTACGTTGGCACTGTCCACCCCAGGCAGCCGGCGGAGGACCGCCTCGGCATGCCCGCTGTCTCTGGGGAGGCTGCTCAGGGCCCCGGGAAGCATGAATTCCGCCCGTACAGGGCCGTCCTGCCGCTCCACCATGGGCCCAACGCCGACAGCCCGGGCCGTCTCCCCGCCCCGGTCCCGCGGCATGGGCGGCTCGGAGGCGGGTACTGGGGCGCCGTGGCCGGCGTCTTCAGTTCCGCCCGCCGCGCCTCCGGGACGGGACCCCGGCCCGCCGCCGTCCGGTTCAACAATCAGCCTGCCATGGAGCATGTTCATCCCGCAGGCCCATGGGTACTCCCCGGGCTCTTCAACAAGGAGATCAACCGCGGTGGTGTCGAAAGCCGCCAACGACACGCTTTTGCGCAGGTCCGGGAAAACCACCCGGCTGGTGCAGTCGCTGTTGTCCTGCCGGTTGAAACGCAACTGGACCGGGACTCCGGCGCTGACACGGACAAGGTCGGGGGAATAACCGCCGCGGACTTCGATTTCCACCTGCTGAACACCTCCGCGCAGTTCTGCAGAAACGGCACGGCGGGGAGCGAAGAAATACCAGGCCAGAAGACCGATCAGCGCAATCCCGCCAAAAATCACTACCAGGTCGATAAGGTCCATTGCCATCCGCCCGCTTTCGTTGTTCTGCTCGATCCTCAAAGGCACAGTCTGTTCATGCCTGCCCGAGCTGTGTCTCAGGAGGGTTTGAAGGTCCGCCCAGGCGTCGACGCAGGCACCTGCCAATTCCCGCCAGTGCATCACATCCAGGCATCAGGCGGCACCACCTTTCGTTACTCTTCATTGTTCTTGTCCCCTCCCGGTGGCTTCAAGGACCGCTTAGGCACCGGCCCCTAGTTGACTTTGCCCGGGCCGTCCAGTCCCCCGGTGCAGGGAGCGCCGGGCTCCGGCGCGGACTTTGCATCCCGGTACTTTGAGATAAAGTCCTTGATCCGCGGATCATCAGAGCCCGAAGCCTTCAGCTGCACGCCCCAAGCGGACGCGACGACAGGGGCCGGCAGGCCTTCGGAGGGCGAGAGGATCATGTAGGTCGATGGAATATCCTTGCGCAGCTCCTCCAGCTGTTCATCGGTGACCGCCTGCGGGTCATAAGCCAGCCACACGGCTCCATGCTCCAGGGAGTGAACCGCGTTTTCGTTGGGCACGGGCTCCGTGTACGTGGCGCAATTGAGCAGAATCCGGGAATGATCCCCACCCACCGGCGGTGCCTGCGGGTACGTGACCGACCCATTCACATGGTTGGCACTCAGCCCTGAAAAGGTCTGGACGCCCTCAATGGCGGCGGGCGGTGATTTTGGCATTGTGCTGGTAACGGCGAAAACGACCAGGCCCGCCATCAGGGCGATGCCCACAGTCCAAGCCGTGATGATCAGAATGAGCCGGTTGCGCTGTTGCCTGCGGTGCTGGGCTTTGTAGCCGGCAAGCTTCTGCTGGATATCCGCGGCACGTTGCTGCTTGAGGCTCAGGCTGCCGGTGACCGGCTGTGATTCCCGGCCCGGTCTGCCGGAGTTCTTCGGTCGGGGCATCGTAGTGGCTCCTTTGTTTGAATGGCGCACGGCCGGCCGCTTCATTAGCCGGAAGTCCGGCATTCCTCCTATGAACCTAACTTACTTAGGTGTTTAGGTGCAATACTCCGGCGCATCTCCTATCCTTGATAGGGAACAAGGCCAAGGAGGCAGCATGCCAAAGTTTGGCGATCTGGAGAGCGCCATTATGGAGCAGATCTGGCGCGCGGGAAGACCTTTACTGGTCCGGGAAGTTCTTGAGGGCGTGGGGCGGGGCCTTGCGTACAACACGGTGCATACCGTGACCGAGATTCTGCACCGCAAAGGCTGGCTGACCAAGGAACGCGATGGTCGGGCCTTCCGCTATGGCGCAGCCGCGGGGCGGGACAAGTACGTGGCCGGACTCGTCACAGAAGCCCTCTCACTGACCGATGACCGGTCCGCCGCCCTCGTCGGCTTCGTGGAGGGAATACGGCCCGAGGAAGCCGAGGAACTGCACCGGCTCCTCAGCGCGGCAAGGAATAAGGAAGTGCGGTCATGATCGCAGCGCTGTCCCTCCTCGCCTACGCTCTCATGCTCGCCCTGGCCGGACCGCGGCTGCTGCGGGCATCGTCCTGGGCGGACAGGGCTCCCCGGCTGGCTATTGCCGCATGGCAGGCCCTGACGGTCACCGTGCTGGCCTCGCTAGCTCTCGCCGGAGCGGCACTGACATTCCCCACGGTGACCGTGAGCAGGGACCTCGCCGGGCTGCTGCAGGCCTGCATTATGGCCATCCAGGAGCAGTACGCATCCCCCGGCGGAGCTGCCGCGGGCGCCACAGGCGCCGTCCTGGCCCTGACCATCCTCGGGCGCACGCTGTGGTGCGTCGGCAGGGGCCTGGCCGGCATGGCCCTTGAGCGCGCCCGCCACGGCAGGATCCTCGACATCGTCGGCCGCGACAACAAACAACATGGCATTGTCGTCCTGGACTCGGACGAAGCGACGGTCTACTGCCTTCCTGGCAGGAGGCGGCGCACCGTTGTGACAACGGGCGCACTGCAGGCGCTGGATGAGGCTCAGCTGGCCGCAGTTCTCGCCCACGAACATGCCCATCTCTCGGAACGGCACGATCTGATCCTGGGCTTTTCCCGCGCATTGGCAGCGGCTTTCCCCGGCATCGCATTGTTCCGGCTCGCCGCAGCAGAGACGGCCAGACTGATCGAACTGCGGGCCGATGATGCAGCGGCCGCCCGGTCCGGACGGCTGACTGTTGCCGGGGCCCTGCTGGCCGTCGCCTCCCCAGGGAAAACCCCGCTCCCGTCCATCGCCCTTGCAGCCGGAGGCGCCGGTGCTGCAGCCCGCGTGCGCCGGCTCATCCCTCCACACAACCCCCTGGGCCGCGCCCGGACAGCGGCCGGCTCCCTTGCCGTCGCCGCACTGCTGACCCTCCCCGTTCTGTTGCTGGGAGGACCCGCCGCTGCCGCCGCCGGGCATAACCTCTGCCCCGGCATCAGCACCTCCGCCAGCTCCCCCGCCGCCTGAACCTGGCCGCCGCCCCCGCCCGCTGGACACCACACAGCCCTTCTCCTAAACTACTTAGGAGAATAGTTCTAATTCCGCGGCCCCCGTGCAGCTCCCCTGCTGCGCCCATCCACCGCCACCCCAAGCCCTTCTATTAAGGACATTCCATGGAACAGTTTTTTCTCGTCATCGCCGCGCTGGCCTGCCCTATCGGCATGGGGCTGATGATGTGGTTCATGATGCGCGGCGGCAGCAAACAGCCCGCCACGCCGGACCAGGAACGGGAACTGGCAAGCCTGCGCGCCCAGATCGACAGTCTCCGTCCCGCGACGACAGGCGACGTCAGCAGCCCCCGGGCACCCCGGCCCGGGACAGATCCTCTCGCATGAGCACGCTGCTGATACCAGTGGCGGCCGCCACAGCGGCCATTGTGCTGACCTGGTTCTGCTGCCTGCGCCCGATGCGCCGCCGGGCCGGAACCAGCATCAACGCGTGCTGCGCTCCAGCGTCACAACCAACTGATGAATTGATCCGGTCCGCCCGGGAGGAACTCTCGCGACTGCGGAACGCCCAAACCGGGGCAAGCCCGGACACTTCACATCCTTCCCGGCGTGAGGCCTAGGGACCGTCAGCGGAGGCACCGTCCGGGCCGTGGCGCCGCGCTGTTCGCCGCCACCGCGGGGCTGGTATTCGCCGGGCTCCTGACGGCGCTCCCGGCTTCCGCGCACGCGAACCTGCTCTTCACCGCGCCGGCCGCCGATTCAACCGTCGCCACCGCACCCGAGTCCCTGACGCTGCTGTTCGACGAGCCAGTTACCACCGCCGGGTCGCCGGTGGCGCTTCGTGGACCGGACGGCAGCTGGAGCCTCGGCACACCCAGTCTCAGCCATGAGAGCCGTGCCCTGGAGATCCCCGTTCCCGGCTCGACTGGCCCAGGCATCTATACCGTCCACTGGCAGGTCACTGCAGCCGACGGGGACGTTATGAGCGGTGACTACCGGTACGCCGTGGGTCCCTCCGTGGTGACTCTCGAGGGCGGGCAGGCGACCGGCGCGGAAGGGGCCTGGCAGACGGCAGTGTTCCGCGCCTTGCTGTTCAGCGCACTCGCCCTGGCCGTGGGTGAACAAGCCGGGAACAGGCTGCTGGCCCGCCTCAATGGCACCCCTCCGGCTCCCTCGCCGATCACCGCGTGGTTGTGCCTGACGGGTCTGGCCGCTACTGCCGGGCTGGCCCTTTTGCTGCTGGGCAACGGCTCTCTGACAGCAGGCCTCACCAGCCCGGCCCCGGGGGCCCTGACCGGCAGCGTGCCAGGAATCCTGACCCTTGCCCAGCTCGGCGGATTCGCCGCGGCGTCAGCCGCTGCCTTGTTGCGTCAGCGGGTTTGGCTCCTGCTAGCGCTGGCAGTTATCATCGGCGCCGAGGCTTTCCGCGCCCACCCTCAAATGGTGGACCCGATTCTCGGGATCCCACTCACAACACTGCATCTGGCCGCCGCCACCTTGTGGGCAGGAATGCTGGTTCATGCCCTGCGAACTCTGATCCGCTGGCGCCACCACCGGGACCTGGCCCGGAATGTGCTCAAAGCCTATGCCCGAATCGCCTTATGGTTGTTCACCGTGGTCGTACTCACCGGGTTTGGATCAGCAGTGCTGCTGGTCCCTGTTGAGAGTCTGCTCACCACCGACTACGGGCGGGTCCTGCTGGCCAAAACCGGGCTGGTGACGGCCGCCGCCGGCCTTGCCCTGGCCAGCCGGCGCCACCTCCGCCGGACCGGGAGGCTGGAAAAGATCCGGCGCCCCGCCCGCGCAGAGGCCGCTGCCCTCTTTTCCGTCCTCATTGTGTCCTCCGCGCTGACAGTGCTGCCCGTCCCCGGCAGCGGGAACGAAGCCCTGGCGTTCCCCCCGCCCGCTACAGGCCCGATCGTCCCGGCCGCGGCTCTGGCCGGAGAGATAGGTGTCAACGCACGCGCCAGCTCGGGCCAGCTCGTCATCGAGTTGATGGTTCCGGAGATCACCGATGCATCCGGACGGATCGTGGCTACGGAATTGGAGCTCAGCGGCTCCCTCTCCAATGCCGCGGGCGACACGAGCGACCTGACGTTCCGCAGCTGCGGGGAAAACTGCTTTTTCAGCCCGGTCACTTGGCAGGATGGCACCAGCCGGCTCACCCTTACCCCCAGCTCGCCCAACTGGAACGCGAAGCCGGCGGCACTCGCCATCACGTGGCCCGCCCTGCCGGCAAATGATTTGCTTCTCCAAACGGTGGCCGCGATGAACGCCGTCTCATCCCTTACTCTGCATGAACTCGTCACCAGCGACACTTCACAAGGGCTGGGAAAACCCAAGTCCTTCCAGACCACGGGCCAGGACTTCATCGAACGCGCCCTCTACTCCAATGGCGCTGCAGCCATTGCCACCCGCCTTCCGGACGAAAACGGCAACCGCCGAATGGCGCTGTCCTACCCTGGCGAGGATGCAGTTCTCGAACTCACCCTGGACCACCACGGGAGGATCCTGCACGAGACGCAGACCGTCCCTCACCACCTGGTCACCCGAACCCTCATTTACCCTGACACCGAAAGCCACCATGACTAAGACGGCCCGCCGCGCAAAAGTGCACCGGCATTGGGAAACCTCCTGCATCCGAAGCCAGGAAGAGCCCCCACGCCGCCCGGGCTGCAGCCGTGGTCTTGGCGCAAAAGACTTAAGGAGAATCTCATGACGATCGGCGGCTTTTTCGCCGAAACCGTCCAGTCGGGCGTCCTCCTGTTGGCGATCCCCCTGGCGATGGTTGCCGGCGTTGTGTCCTTCCTTTCGCCCTGCATCCTTCCACTGGTGCCCGGATACCTCGGATACGTCTCAGGGCTGACCCATCCGACGCAGCCAGGAAACCGCCGCCGCGTATTGACGGGAGTCGCGCTCTTCGTTCTCGGGTTCGCAGCGGTATTCACGCTCTATGGGGCAGCCTTCGGCGCTATTGGGGCGTGGATGATTCGCTGGCAGGACACCATGATCAGAGCCCTGGGTATCGTCGTCATTCTCATGGGCCTGGCCCTCATCGGGAAAATCCCCTTCCTGCAGGGCACCGCAAAGATGTCCTGGAGGCCCACGTCAGGCCTTGCCGGCGCCCCCGTGCTGGGAGTGGTTTTCGGTCTGGGCTGGACCCCCTGCATGGGCCCGACCCTGGCCGCTGTCCTGGCCCTGAGCACCAGCTCAGGTGATCCATGGCGGGGTGCGCTGCTGGCCTTCGCCTACTGCATGGGCCTGGGCCTCCCATTTGGACTGGCGGCCTTGGGCGTCACCTGGGTGACCCGCACCCTCTCCTTCGTCAGACGCCACATCCGGACATTCAATTCCGCCGGCGGCCTGCTCCTTCTACTCCTGGGACTGCTGATGGTCCTCGGAGTCTGGACCTCATGGATCTACCAGCTCCAAAACCTTGCCGGCACCTTCCAAACCCCTATCTGACCCGCCCCCGACAAAGGCGCGGCCAATCCAAAACCCGCTTGCCCCTGCCCGTCATCGAATCCCTGGAGTTCCCGTGACCTTCCCATCCACTTCCCGAATCCGTCCGGCAGCCGTCCTGGCCGCCGCTGTAGGTCTGACCTTTGTGCTGTCGGCCTGCCAGCCCACCCCCGAACCCTCTACCCCGGCCCCGGCACACAGCGCCGCCAGCGGACTCCCCAGCACCCACATCCATGGCCTCGACGTTGACGGCGAAACAGGACAGATTCTCCTGGCCACCCACGTCGGCCTATTCGATATCTCAGAAGACCCTGCCACACAAGTCGGCCAAACCAACGACCTGATGGGCTTCACCGCAGGCAAGGAAGACGGCGTGTACTACGCCTCCGGACACCCGGGGGAAGGCTCCGACCTCCCCAACCCACTGGGCCTGATCCGATCAACCGACGGCGGTGAAACATGGGAACAGCTCTCCCGACAGGGTGAATCAGACTTCCACGCCCTGACCGTCACCAAATCCGGGATCGTGGCCTTCGACGGGACCCTACTCACGAGCCCGGACGGCAAAGCGTGGACGACAGTAACGACCGACTTCAGCCCGGCGGTCCTGGCCGGAAACCCCGACAGCGACACCGTTCTCGCCACGACGCCCGACGGTCTGCAAAGGTCAAGCGACGGCGGCAAAACCTGGGCACTTGACCCTTCCGCACCCGTAATCCAGTTCGCCGCCTTCGCTAGCCCTACCGAAGCCTTCGGCGTCCAGCCCGATGGAACCGTCCACTACTCCGCCGACGGCGGGACTACGTGGACCCCGAAGGGCCGGATCAGCAGCAAGCTCCAAGCAATTGCCGCCGCAAAAGGCTCCGACGGAAAACCCCAGGTCTGGGCTGCCACAACCGACGGGATCCTGACATCCACCGACGGCGGCGAGACATTCCTGAACTCCGAACCGAAATAATCCCACTCCCAAGGCAGGGCAATCTTGAACCGTCACGTGTGACCAAAATAGCGAAATCCTGAACACCCCGTCAGCGGTCTCGACTGAAACCACGACACTCACGTGCCTCACACCCAAAAGCCATACTGACCTGCATAAACGGCTCAGGAGGGTAGATAATCCGCCTCGGGGCTTCAACCTCGGCGCTGCGTACCTTCGAACTGCGCCGCGATCCTCTGTCGCAGCAGTGGCTGCTTGAAAGCATTACTGACGCTGGCGGGGCCCCTGCGTAGGGGCCACATATGTAGTCGCGATACGGTATATCGAGGTCGCACGGGACTACCCCTTGCGATCCTGCGGGTTTACGGACTGAAATTCAGATTGGCAACGGAAGCACAATAATGATGAGCAAGCGTGAGCAGAACTCCCCTGCGTCCTTCATCAAGATTGTCTATTTCGATGAAGAGTCCGCCTCCGATTTGCTCGATGTCTCAGCGGGCGGCAAGGCGGCGTTGACGACAGAGCAGGTTAAGGAACGTGCTGCCGATATTCACAGCAAGGCAGAAGCCAGCGCGGCAGCCAAGTTCAGCTGGCTCCCGTTCTTCGGTGGCTCAGCTGAAGCCAGCGCTGGCGTCAGCGCGTCGAGTCTCGGGCGAAGCATTCTCAATAAAACCCTGTCGAACACCATCCTCACGGACTATCTAGTGCAGGCCAACGAGCACGAAGGCGTCAAGCGGCTGGCAGATCTCCAGGTTGTCGCCCGCAAGGACTCTGCGGCATTTATGAAGATGTTTACCCCATACATGGCCATGCTGAAGATGGATGAACTCCCGATCAACTTGGCCGGACTGGACAATGCGCTCGAGGCTGCAAAGGGCTACTACGAGCTCGTGGGCGAAGACCCGACCGGAAAAAAGTACATCCTGCGCTTCAATCTCCGAGCCTTCCGAAACAACTACGGTCTAGTCGACCTAGGGCGCATGCAACTTGTGTTCCATGGCATCCTCGTCGGCAGAGCCGAAGAGGCTAGTCTCACAATGGCAGCGGAGATGGCTCCGAGCACTGACGCAGCGCCCATCAACGTCCGCGACCTCATTGATGGCGTCGAAACGAAAGACGACGGCCGTCTCGACGTCTACGACGTTCTCTTGGCGGGGATCGAGTATGTCAAATAAAACAAAGGTCATTATCTACTATGGCCCGCTCTCATGGTTTGACCAATGCATCGGCAAAAAGGAAAAGGAAGGCTTGCTAGAGGCCGTCTTTGCACGCGAAGAGCGCCTACGTCAGTTAAGGGTCGTGGTGCCCGATCAAGACGATGCGGACAAAAGCGAGCCTAAACAAAATCGGCCGAAACGCTTGGTTGCGGAGTCAGGCGATTACGCCAGTTTGCAGGAACACGCAATCACAAACTTTCCCGGGTTGATTCAGGCGCTCGACCCGAAAGAGTTACACCTTCACAACCCACCCGAGCACGTACATGAGCATCTCAAGCGGATTTTCGCCGACACGTTCAAAGTTGTTTCTTATGACTATCCGTCGGTCACTCGTGGCACACTCACGCAGTTCCGCGACGACTTCGCCCACCACCTGATCGGGCAAGAAAACGTTAAGGAATCGCTCTTGGCAGCGCTCTACCCATTAACACGAGGAACTCGTAGCAAGCCGGTAGTCATCATGTTCTACGGCCCCTCCGGCGTCGGCAAGACCGAAACCGCCCAGTTCATCAACGGGCTCCTCGGCGGCGCACTTATGCGCAAACAATTTTCAATGTTTCACAACGAAAAGTTCGCCTCGTATCTGTTCGGAGGAGGACATTCGGAACCGTCATTTGCCCACGACTTGCTCGACCGCGAGTCCGGCGTAGTTCTCATTGACGAGTTCGACAAAGCCGCCTCGGTCTTCCACAGCGCCTTCTATCAGTTCTTTGATGGAGGCGTTTTCCAGGACAAGAACTACCGAGTCGACGTTGGACGCTCGCTCGTTATCTGTACGTCGAACTACGGCTCGGAAAGGGAGATACGGGACTCACTAGGCGATGCGCTCTACTCAAGATTCGACGCGCTGATTCAGTTTGAACCGTTGACGCAGAAAGAAGTCACTGCAGTCATAGACCGTCTCGTCGATAGTCGTTTTGGGGCGCTAGAAGCGGACGAACGTCAGGTCATCGACGCGAAGCAGGTTAAGGAGACGTTGTACCCTCTCACAGCGCACTCGGCTAATGTTCGAAAACTCGGAAAGGTGACAGACGAGCTTATTTCGACTCTCTTGGTGCGGGCACTCCTCAGCCAGGATGCCACCCAGCCAACTAGCTGACGTTCATCCGGGGAGCCTATGGCTGCATGGTTCTGCCGCGTCCAAGGCGTGCTAGCTGGAATGGCTTGAACGGGGCTTGCGGGACCGCTGGTCGCCCAGTGCCTATTGGCGATACGGAGTCTTACTGCTCAGAATCTTCACGTCTCCATAACCGTTCATGTCGAGCAGTTGCCGTAAGGCCTTCTTCGCGGCCTTTCGGTAAGGAGTCGGACCTATCCGAATGTGGCTGATGGGCAGCTTCGCGGCTTCAACGGCATGATGCGCTGCACCCCATGCCGCATCTTCGGCGTCGTAGTTATCAGCGGCGGCAGTCAATTTGATGTAGGGGGTGAGCCCCCACTGCGTTCCGCGGAATGCCAGGAACTTCCAGTCGGGCTTAGCAGTTGTGTAACCCATTCGGACTTCGCGTTCATCTTTAAAGCCGGCGTCCTTGATACGAAGCAAGCTGCTTAGCCAAGGAAGAAAGATGGTCTGTCTCTTCTCCGTGTCAGATTTTGCAGTAATGAACTCCCAGGCCTCCTTCCGGAGAATTTCCATGCGTTTCTCGCCGCCGTACACCACTTCAAACCATTGCTTATTCTCGTGGGTAATCGGCGTAATTTCAGGGCGGTCCGGATCAAACGCCAGCTGTGGCCCGTCAGGAGTATCGAACATTTCAGGTTCCCAACCTTCCGGTGGGGTTGGATGTGCGTCTCCCTTGCGAAGCTCCAGGGGTGTGAGTGGAACGTCTGGGCGTAATCCCACCGCGTAGCCAACGGTATGTTTTCCGTAGTTCCGCCACAGCGTAAGGCTGTCCCCGTCACGGGAGGCAGAAAGAATAAAGGCCTTTGATGGGTCTATCTCCCGCTCGGCAACACGAATATCGATTTCCCTGTTCGTTTCAGGGTCATTGCCACTTAGCTTCCGCAGCTGTCGACGTAGGTGCCGAGTTCCGCTCGTGAACTCGTGTGTGTCATTCAGGAACGCCGCAGACGTGGCCCATAGAACGTTGTTCTGAAGTATGCCCGCAAGGCCTTCCGGACTTGTATAGTGCCAGACGAGCCCTTCAGTCGGTTTAGGCTCCTTGGCCAGGAAGTCATGAATACTACGATCCATTAACGTGTCCTTCATGAGACCAGCATCGGGGAGGTGCTGCGCTTACTGGGACAGGTCGGTCGTATTTTTGAGATTTGGGGTAGTCAACGGTCACTGAGCCAGCTTAGTAACCAGATCCTGCGGATCTATCTTTTTATCGTTGAAGTGGACTTTCGCCAGCATTACTCATGCCTAGCCCGATTCCGGCTGAAAGCATCGACGTGGGTCAGACGAACATGCAGTCCGCGCCGCTACCACTGCCGCCCCACCGCATTCGGGTGGACCTCGAAACCAAATTGGCCGCCAACTTCACCCAAAGCATGGTTGCGGCCGCAGACAGCAATCGCCTCCCATATGCCTTCAATCGAATCAGCAATTCGCTGATTCGTCATCAGTCGCAGTTTGTCCCACAGCTGACCATCCATGACGTTCTGGATCGCTGCTGATCGGGCCTCTTGAATAGTTTCATCGGAGGTTGCCGCGGATTCCACCTCTTGCCAATAGTGAAACGGGCTCTCCCATGACTGTTGGGCGTCGCCAAGAAGATCCAAGTGATAAAACCGACCACTTCTCCCGTACATATCCAAGGCCTTGATTAGCGGTAAAACAACTGGGTCCCTGTGGGTACGCTCCAGGAGCGAACGCACGTATGGAGTCGCCTCCATTGTCCTCTTGCCAATTTCAAGAAAAACCAGATTGTGCATCCGAGTGACATTATGCCCGTGAGCCCGCATCTCTACGCTGGACGGCCAGGAACCATTGTCGTCCAGGGCAACGAGACCCAACGTCAGTTTGTACAGTTTTTCAAGGCCAATGGAGAGCATCGTCAGGATTGGGTCCTGAGTCGTGTCAACAAATGGGGCGCTCCGCACCACTCTGATCCCGTAGGAAAGCAGGTTTCTTGTTGACGTTACCTCAGCCAAGAAGGCGAAGCTCTGTTCTTGGGTCAAGTTACCGAGGGGCATGACTCAGATTACTGCCATCGAAGCTGCTCTTGTTTGAATGTTCCCGACACCCGCAAGCCGGTCCTTGTAGGAGTGCAGACCAAATGTCATGGCCCGTCCCTATGCTGTCTGCATGCATTCCTTCACCCGCCGCGGACTGCGGTCACGCCGCTTCCCGGAAGTAACCCGCCAAGAAATTGCCACCTTCGTCGCCCTGGACGAGGAAAAACAATTCCAGGACCTGCGCAGCCTCCGTACCCGCGCAGCCCATTTGAGCGGCGGAAGCTTAGGCGCCTTCACGGCTCTGTATGTGGGCGTAATTCTGGTGGCCTTCCCGTTGCTTGGCCAGGCCACGGCCTCCTGGGCAGGGCCCTTCGCCTCACCTCTGTCCATAGCCCTGCTGGTCCTTTTCACCGGCTGCTCGATCGCATACTCCTACGTCTATGACCAGCACGACATGGCGCGTGCCGCCACCCGCCTGGCCTTCTACGAACAAGCCCTCAAAACCCATCCATCAGGGACACGGGTTCCTGGTGAGCGCCAGGCTGAGGGCCCTTCAGATGTCCCACTTTGAAAGTCCCCCCGGTGGTACCGGGATTTCCCCGGCTTAATGCGTGCATGCCAAGCTCATGACCAGAGCCCAAGGACGACTTGCACAGTGGAAGAGTCCTACCTTTACCCCTTTCGATTCTCAGAAGTGTGCCACTGCCTTGGAACCGGGGCACCCATTGATGGGACACGCTCCCGACGCTCCGGGGACAGCTAGAGCCGCCGGCCGAGCTCAGGCTCATCTCATGGATTTGGACAGAGCTTTAGCTACCTTCGACAAGGTAGCGGTCAATTTGGAGAAGCTAGCGAAGATCTGGGAACGCGCCAGACCATATGTACCCAACGGCCCTCATCTCGGCAGTATTCCGGAGTACACGACACTTGCTAGAAACTGGGACGACCTTCTTCCTGGCCTACTTCCGATAGAAGGGTGGAGAATCACCGAGGGGCTACCTGACATTGATGCTCTTGGGCAGGCGTTTATAGATTACTGAGATATTGGAGAGCTCTGAGAGACGGTTTGGTCAGACGTCTCGCCATGGTTCGGCGTCAAGCAAGTCGAGCGCAGCTAGTGGATCCCTGACGAGCTGAGCCAGACCAGTTAGTTTCATAGGGAACGCGCCCGGGTTTGTCGTCAGGCTTGCTGCGTCAAAGTGCGCATGCAGCCTATGGCGAAGCCCTAGCGGCAACGTGTCAGCCACTTCCGCTTCCAGCTTGCGTGCTTCGTCAGAGAGCGCCGAGGGCGCAGTCCGTCTCATGCGTTCGAGCGCTGTCTTTGGTTGCGGTGCAGGCAGCGACGCAGCTTCCAGCAACCGCGCCGTTGCGGCGCTTATCCACGGATGTGCCGCATCAATCGCCAGGGGAATGGGGATCCCCTGTACGGCCTGGATCGCGTCTGGTGTGACTGCGAGAGAAACGCTTGACGGGTCCTCGTGCGTGTTTACGTAGCGGAACGTGTTGAGGCCAGGGGCGCATACCTTGGCTAGCTGCACGTCACCTACCCAATCGGTGGGCTCCTTGTGCACGCCAGGCACGATGGCGGCGTTGGGGCTGAGGCGCACCCGATACAGATAAAACTGGTCGTCAGCGCTATCTTGGTCGCTCATTCGCCTAAGCATGTTTTCGATTGCCGCCTCGTAAGTTCCGAGGTGCAGTGCCTTGGTCTTCTGACCTTGAGCCCAGCGCTCCAGTGATCGCCCATCGGTGCCGATGTCTTGGAATCTTTGCTTGGTTTCATCCGTCAGACGAGCCGTAGGGTCGAAGGTGCGGTCCGGCCAGTTTGCGTGCGTTGAGGTGTGGTACCAATACACGTCACGCACTTTTGAGTCATCGTACAAGGAGTCGTCTTGCACAACCCAGAAGTCGGGCCGCTCCTCAACCTGGCAGTCGGTGCGACATTCCGGACAGGCTTCATCTGCTTGGTGAAAGCGGTCTAACCACTCGTCGTGCGCTTGCCACTCATACTTACAAGAACCGCAGCGCATCCCTCGGAGGCGTTCAAAATTTACCGCTCGCTCAATCACACGACCAGCCTCCCACGAACCTCGGACACTACGTCGCAGTGTCCCACTTCCTTAGAAGCGGGACGTTCGTGGGTAGGTGCCGGTGGCGGTCAGTGCCGGACGTCGCAATTGGTCTCCGGAGGAAACCCACTGCAGGACGTTCCGACCGACGCCTAGACTTCGGGTATGTATACGGGGGGAATGCCGGTTGATGAGTGGACGCCCTTGCGTCAGATGCGCCGTACTCAGAAGTCTGGCCCCCGGCCGGTTATTGAGCACTTCGGGGAACGTCTGCGGCAAAGCAAGTTCGGTCACCAGCTAACCCGTGAAATGTACGCCATTCCGAACAAGAAGCCTTCGGCGGTTAGGCCGCGTGAGTTCGTGGGCGAGGCATTCTGGGCCTCACAGGCATGGGCCTACGAGGACGAGGGACATACGGTCCTTTCAGATGACTTCTGCCGGCAGCAGCGCGATGACGCGCTGGAGAACTTCGAATGAACATGGCCTTTTTTGCGACGCTCCGGCCCGATGCTTTCGAGGCTGCCCTGGCCGAGATGCTGGCCGAGAACAAGCAGCTGCGGGAAGTGACTGATTTGAAGACTCTCGACTGGGAGGAAGGCGCCTACGTGATGGTGCTGGACAGGTACCGGCAGGCCTACATCGGCCAGGCCGTGGATATGAGGGCACGCATCCGCAGGCACTGGACCGCCAACAAGCAGTTCGACCGGCTTCTGTGGGGCCACAAGCACCAGTCGGTCCTCTCGGTTGATTCCTTCCGGGCCCTGGACACGACCAGGATTTTTGCCGCGAAGACCATCAACGCGGACCGGCTCGAGCGAAGGCTGGTGAAGAACTTCCCGCCGGACTTCCTGCTCAACCGCATCGAGGGCGGAAAGTTGAGTGCTGTACGTGGGGCATTCATCGCCACTGAGGTCAAACGGCGGCAGCTGGTTGTCGAGCCGGGATTTTGAAGTGCCCAAGATGTCAATTTCCGAAGTCGGCTGCACAGAATGTCCAAAGTCGCCTGCACATGTCAGTTTTCGGAGTCGGCTGCACGGAACGTCGAAAGCCCTCGGCGCAGCCCAGCCCATTGATTCGTGGGCTGTTTTGCATCGCTAGTGTTTTGAGGCACCGAGGTTTCGAGACACCGAGTTGCGTGGGGAACCTTGCTGACGTTTTTAGAAGCGCTACCCATCTCCGCCGAGGAGGACACATTCTGGGCGTCCGGGTGGTGGAACTGTCATGCTGGTCAGGTGGAGCGTTGCCGCGCCGCGCCGTAGCGGCTGGCCTAAGCCCCAGATTTTCAAAGGTTTTTCCTTGGTCACCGCTTCAGGCTGGTGACAAGAACCTTGGCCTGTAAATGCTCTCAGGAGTGGAGGCGGAGATGACTGCAGGGACGCTGCGCCTTGTCCGTTGCCTGCTTGTCACGGGGACAGTGGTGGGGCTGGCGGCCGGAGCACATGTTCTTGGCGGCGGCGCCCTGCCTGCTCCGGAGATCGTGGCGGCGTTGACCTGCCTGGTCCTGGCGTCCGTCATGCAGGTCACCGGCCGGGACCTGTCGCTGGGCAGGATCGCGGCGGTTCTTGGCGGCAGCCAAATACTGCTCCACGAGGCCTTCACCGTCCTGTCTACCGGAAGTGCTTGCCAGGCCGCGGCCTCCCCCGCTGCGCACCAGGGGGACCATGGTTCGGCTTTGTGCCTGTCGCCGGCCTTGGCCGGGTCCGCCCACACGGTCGGGCACGACGGCGCCGGGGTTGCCATGATGCTGGCACATTTGCTGGCGGTCGCCGTTAGTGCCCTGCTGATCAGCCGCGCCGAAGCGGCCCTCGTGCAGGTGATGGCCTGGCTGCGCCCTCTGATGCATGCTCCGTGCCCCGTCATCGTCGGGGTGTACAGGAAGCCCCGGCTGCGTCCGGGGCCGGATCCGGTTGCGCCGCTATCGCGGAATCTCGCGGCCGTTGGGGTTCGGGGCCCGCCAGGCATGGCGTCCTGCTGACCTTTTCGGCCTGGTGGGACGCATATTTTCCGCCACCTCGTAAAGCTTTTCGCCGCCTTGTATGGGCGGCAGCACAAAAGGAAGATTGCCATGAAGAAATTCCCCCTGCGCGCTGTCAAAGCCGCATCTATTGGTGCGGCTACCGCGGTTTTGATGGCCTTCGGTCTCGGCGTGGCCTCCGCCCACGTCCAGGTCACTCCGGACGGCACTACCGAAGGCGGCTTCACCCAGCTGACCTTCAGTGTTCCCAGCGAGTCCAAGACCGCGGCCACCACGAAAATCAAGGTGGATCTGCCCACCGAGACCCCGTTTACCTCGGTCCGTGTCAAGCCTGTACCGGGCTGGACCGCTGAAGTGGCCAGGGGAGCACTTCCGGCCCCGGTCACCATGACCGATGGGGCCACCATCACCGAGGCGCCGCTGTCCGTGACGTGGACAGCCACCGATGCGCAAAGCCAACTGTCCGCTGATCAATACCAGACCTTCTCGCTCTCCGTCGGCAGGCTCCCGAAGACCGGCACAACGGTCATGCTCCCCACCGAGCAGACCTACTCTGACGGCAGCGTGCGGAACTGGAAGGATCCGGTCGTTGAAGGCCAGGCCGAGCCGCAGGATCCCGCTCCGTCGTTTGTGACCACCGCCGCTCAAGCAGGCCAGGAAGGTCACGGCCAAGCTCCCGCTACTGAGGCCGCTGTTGAACCGGCCGCGACCGTGAACACTGAATCCTCCAACCAGGGCCTGATCTGGGTGGCGCTGGCCGCCGGCGTGCTCGGGCTGGTGGCAGGGCTTGCCGGGCTGGTTCGCGCCGGTAGGAACAAGCAGAGCTGACCCTCATCAACAGCGCGAAGGCGCTGGTGCATGCCTGGCATGCACCAGCGCCTTCGCGCTTTTTAGCTGTACTGACGGTACAGCTGGATTAGGACTGTGGGCGGTTCTCCTTGCGCCGGGAGAGGGCGATCAGCCCGGCGATGAGGGCGATGACCGCGGCGCCGATTCCGGCAACGAGCAGGGCGTTGCTGTCATCGGGCCGGGGTGCCGGGGTCACCGGCGTTGTCCCCGAGGTGACTGCGGGCGCTGTAGCCGACTGACTTGCGGCTGCTGCTGCCTGGGATGGTGTTGCCGTGGCCGCTGCGGACTGGACGGTGAAGGTGTAGGTGCCTTCGATGGGGTGCCCGTCGGAGGACACCGCCCGCCATTGGACGGTGTAGGGTCCGGGCTGCCCTTCGGTGATGGCAGTGGACAGGGTGTCCCCGTTGACCTGGACGTTGTCATCGCTGAGGGTCTTGCCGGTGCTGTCGGTGACTTTCAGGATGCTGGTGTTCAGCTGGGCCGAATTCAGCGGGGCATTGGACAGGGTCAGGGAGACGGTGGCCGGTGCGGTGTCCAGGACGGCGTCGCGTGCCGGTTCGGTGGAGGCCAGGCTGTCGTGCGCCACGGCCGGTGCTGTGGCCAGGACGGGGAGAAGGAGCGCGGTGGCTGCTGCCAGGACCAGCCGTGTCGTGGCGTGGCGGAGTGCGGTTTTCATGGGTCTGCTTTCGTCAGGTGGCCGGGTTATTTGGCGGCGTCGGCGAGGAGCTGGCGGAACTGTTCTTCGCTGTTGAGGACGAGTTTTTCGCCGTTGAGGAAGAACGTGGGGGTGCCGGTGACGCCGAGGGCTTTGCCGTCGTTGATGTCCTTGCGGATCCGTTCCTTGGTTTCTTCGGCGGCCATGGCAGCGTCGTACTTCTCCATGTCCAGGCCAAGTTCTTCGGCGAAGGTCCGGAACAGGGCGTTCTGGAAGTCCTGCTTTTCGCCCCACTGCGGCTGGGTTTCGAACATCTTGGCGGCCATCTGCTCGTATTTGCCCTGCTGGGCTGCCGCTTCCACGGCCAGGGCGGCCTGGCCGGAGTTCTTGTGTGAGGGCAGCGGGAAGTAGCGGTTCACGAAGGTGATCCGGTCCCCGTATTCAGCTTTGAGTTCCTCGACCAGGGGGGCGGCGGCACGGCACGCCTCACACTCGAAGTCCAGGAACTCCACGAGCTGGGCCTTCTCCGTCGCGGGGGTGGTGAGGCGATGGCTGTCCTCCCTGACGAGCTGCGCGTCCACGACAGGTTGCACGGCGGCCGGTTCGGGCTTGGTGGCGGTGAACACCGCGTACCAGATCAGTCCGGCGCCGACGATCGCGGCCAGGAGAATCCACAGGACGATGCGGACCTTCCGCGCCGGGTCGGTTGGTTTGGTGGTGGGTGTTGCCTTTGTCATCAGTGGGGAATGCTTTCCTGGTCGCGGTGGGCGGCTGGTTCTATCTGAAAAGTGGAGTGCTCGACGCTGACTTCGAAATGTTCTGCCACGCATCGCTGCAGGTCCGCCAGGATCGTTGCGGCATGCCCATCCATCATGCAGGTATCCTCCACGGTGACGTGCGCCGAGAGGACCGGGGTCCCCGAGGCGACAAGGGATGCGTGCAGGTCATGGACGTCGATGACATGGGGCACGGCGAGGATATGCTCCCGGACCTTGGCCAGATCCAGGCCGCGGGGCACGTTTTCCATCAACACGTCAGTGGTCTCGCGCAGGAGCTTCAGTGTCCGGGGGATGATCAGCGCACCGATCAGCAGGGACACCACGGCGTCGGCCTGCACCCAGCCGGTGACGGCGATGATGATGGCGGCGACGATGACCGCGACCGAGCCCAGGGCGTCGTTGAGGACCTCGAGGAACGCGGCCCGCATGTTGAAGTTGTGCTTCCGGCCCGATGCCAGCACCAGCAGACCGATGGCGTTGCCGGCCAGGCCGATGATGCCAAACCAGAGCATCGTGGACCCGCCAACTTCCGGGGGCTCGAAGAGCCGGCGGATGCCTTCGATGATCACGAAGCCACCCACACCCAACAGCAGGGCCGCCTGCCCGGCGGCCGCGACAATTTCTGCCCGTTTGTAGCCCCAGGTCCGCTTCATGGTGGCGGGCTTGAGCGCCAGGGACGCGGCGATCAGGGCGATCAGCAACCCGGCTGAGTCGGTGAACATGTGCCCGGCGTCGGCCAGCAGCGCAAGGCTGCCTGTCATCACCGACCCGATGATTTCGGCGACCATCACCGTAAACGTGATGGCAAAAACGATGATCAGTTTCCCGCGCTGTCCTACTGCCGCTGCGGCGCCGTGGTCATGTCCGTGATCACTCATGGTTTCGGGGACCGGGATGGCGTGCCAAGGCTGGCAGGACGCGTTTCTGTCCCGCCACCACACCCAGCACAGCATGCACCGCCGGGCTCCGCGGCCGGGGCTGCAAGTGGAATCAGCGGGCCCGTCCCCGCCTTTACGTCCGCTGCGTTCTTCACTGCGGATCGGCCGGCAGAGGCCGGGGCGCAGCAGTCATCGTCCTCGTCAGCACTGGCGGTGCCCGTGTGCGGGACGGTGCAGCAGACGTCGCCGCGCCAGGCGTTGATGCCTTCCCGGACCGCGATGCCGGCGATGACCAGGGCGGCGCCGGCGTCGGCCCACCACCAACCCAGGGTGCTGTTCAACACCAGCCCAACCAGCAGCACCGCGGACAGGTACGTGCACAACAAGGTCTGTTTTGAGTCGGCGACCGCCGTTTTGGATCCGAGTTCCCGGCCCGCCCGGCGCTGTGCCCAGGACAGGACCGGCATGATGGCCAGGCTAAGGGCGGCGATGACAAGCCCGGGTGTGGAATGCCGGGCCTCGCCGCCGCCGATCAGGGAGCTGACGGAGTCGAAGGTGACGAAGGCGGCCAGGGCGAAGAACGAGAAGGCGATCATCCGCAGCGTCACGTGTTCGCGGCGTTCGGGATCCTTGGCGGAGAACTGCCAGGACAGGGCCAGGGCGGAAGCGACCTCGATCACCGAATCAAGACCGAAACCGATCAGCGCCGCGGAATCGGCCGCGTTGCCGGCCCACAGGGCCACCACCGCTTCGATCACGTTGTAGGTGATGGTCGCGGCGGCGAACAACCTGATCCTGCGGCTCAGCACCGCCCGGCGGGAGTCCGTCAGCGGGATGTTAAGAGTGGCGGTCATGCCACGCATGTCCCATCGGGTGCGCAGCAGGCCGGGTCAACGGTCAGCACGACACCGAGCAGGTCCTCGATCGCGTGGCCGAGACGGGCATCTGCGAGTTCATACCGGGTGCGCCGCCCGTCCGGGACCGCGACGACGAGCCCACAGCCGCGCAGGCAGGTCAGGTGGTTGGACATGCTTTGCCGGGACACGCCCAGCGACTCGGCAAGATCCGACGGATACGAAGGCTCCTGGGAAAGGGCCAACAAAACCCGGGCCCTGGTCGGGTCCGACACTGCGTACCCGAAGCGGGCCAGCACCGGCGCATGCGTCAACGTTTCCATAAACCACAAAGTACACCCGTAGCTGTATTCAGGCAAAAGTGAACTGATACCAGCGGCAATTCATTTGGTGAACAGCCTTTAGGCCCGGCCCATTATGTAGGCAAACCGAAAACTACTTTTCGGTGGTCCTAAAACACGGTATTCTCGTGGCATTGAATGACCAGTAAAGCGAGGATGCTATGGCGACACAGGCAGTGGTTGAACGGCCGCCAGGCAAGCGGGCGTTGCGTGCCCGGTTGCTGCTCCTAGGGCCTGCGTTCGTTGCAGCCATTGCGTACGTGGATCCCGGCAACGTTGCAGCCAACCTCACTGCGGGAGCCTCGTTTGGGTATCTGCTCGTTTGGGTGCTGGTCGCGGCGAACCTTATGGCGGTGCTGGTGCAGTACCAGTCCGCGAAGCTGGGGTTGGCGACCGGGTTGAGCCTGCCCGAAATCCTTGGTCAACGTCTCGGCACCGGCTGGCGCCGGTTGTACTGGCTGCAGGCTGAGCTTGTTGCCGGTGCGACGGACATGGCTGAGGTCATTGGCGGCGCGGTGGCCTTGAACCTTCTTTTTGGGGTGCCTCTGCTGCCTGGCGGCATCATCATCGGTATCGCCTCGATGCTGCTGCTTTCGCTTCAGTCCGCGCGCGGGCAGAAGTCCTTCGAAAACGCCATCATGGTCCTCCTGGGCGTGATCGCCGTCGGCTTCGTCTGCGGCCTTTTCGTGAACCCGCCCGACGCCGGCGGTGTTGTTGCCGGCCTGCTCCCCCGCTTCGAGGGGACCGACACGGTCCTTCTGGCAGCGAGCATGCTCGGTGCCACGGTCATGCCCCATGCCATCTACCTGCACTCGTCCCTGGCCCGGGACCGGCACGGCTTCTCCCATGACCCGGCGGTCAGGACGCGCCTGATCCGCGCGACCCGCTTCGACGTCGCCGGCGCCCTCATGCTCGCGGGCCTGGTGAACATTGCCATGCTCCTGCTGGCCGCATCCAGCCTGCGCGGGGTCGAAGGAACGGACACCATCGCAGGCGCCCATGCAGCCGTCACCTCCGCGCTCGGCCCCGTCGTCGGTATCGCGTTCGCCATCGGGCTCCTGGCCTCCGGACTGGCCTCAACATCTGTGGGATGCTACGCAGGCGCGACCATCATGGGCGGCCTGCTCAAAGTCAGGATCCCGCTGCTCACCCGCCGGGTTATCACCCTGATCCCGGCGCTGCTGATTCTTGGTGCCGGCATCGAACCGACCCTGGCCCTGGTCCTCAGCCAGGTACTGCTCAGCTTCGGCATCCCTTTCGCCCTGATCCCGCTGATCCGGCTCACCGGCGACCGCAAGGTGATGGGCATCCACGTCGATTCGCGGGCACTAAAAATCGCCGGGTGGACCAGCGCGACCCTCATCGTCGGGCTCAACTGCGTGCTCATCTTCCTCACCATCACTGGCCAGTCCTGAAACACCGGGGACTGGACTCAGCTCCCCAGTTCTTCAACCGAGATGGCTGCAGCGGCCACGTCGCCGACGTCCAGGTTCTCGGCGTTGCCGGCCATCCGGAGCCGGACCCCCACCCCGAAGGCAGGGCGTTCCATCACGGTCAGCTCCGCTCCTGGGCGCAGGCCCAAGTCGGCGCAGTACCGCAGCAGCGCCGGGTCCTCATCTGACACCCGGACAACTCTGACCTGCTGGCCCGGCTCGGCATTCAAAAGCGTAAGCACGTTGGCAGCGGTGGTGCGCAGTTCGGCAGAGGGAATGGGGTCTCCATGCGGATCCCGGGCAGGGTGGCCCAGGAAGCCGTCGATCCGGGTGATCAATGTGTCCGAGACGGCATGTTCCAGGACTTCGGCCTCGTCGTGGACCTCGTCCCAGCCGTAGCCCAGCACCTCGACAAGGAAGGTCTCCAGCAACCTGTGACGGCGCACCAGCAGGAGGGCGTGACCGCGGCCGGCAGCCGTCAGTTCGACACTCCCGTACCGGGCATGGGTCACGAGGCCGGCATCTGTCAGCTTCCGGACAGCCTCTGACGCGGTGGAGGCACTGACTCCAAGCCGCTTGGCCAGCCCGCCCACGGTCACAGGGAGGCTTGCATATTCCGCAGCCGTCCAGATGTGTTTCAGATAGTCCTGCGCTGTTGGACTCAGGTCGGATAGCGGCATGGATTCGATAGTAACCAGCCTGCCTTCGCCCCGTCCCGGTGCAAGGGCCGGGCTGCTCCAACCTGTCCTGTACTGTCGACTGAGCGCCGGCCAGCAAATGCAGTCGGGCACCGCCCCCCTTGGGAGCGCACCCCGGCCAAGGGCCATAATTTGAAGGAACGCGTCGTGTCGACAGAGCACCCCATCCCGGCCCATACTCCGGAGGCATCCGCCGCTGCCGGAACCATGCCACTGGGTGCACGCCGCCTGCTGATCATCGGTGGACTTCTCATCCCCGTGGGCATGCTGATGGGCCCCTACATCCTCATGGCCCAAATCCTCGCCCCCGCAGGCGTGGCACTGATAGCTGTCGCACTTTCCTACCAGACCGGGGCACGGTGGTTCTCCCGCTTGTCCTGGGCAACCGCCGTCGCGGGGGGCCTCTGGGTGGCAGCGATCGCCGCGTACTACGCCACAATCATGATCGCAGCCGACGCTTCGGCGCCCCTGCCACCGTCCGCCCAAGTACTGTTCATCACCGGAACGGTGTTCTTTGCTGCCATGGCAGCTGCATTCTTGGCCGCAATGATCATCAGAATCACCAAAACCAGGGCCACAAAACGTTAGCGCCCGGAAGATACATCAAGCAGCAACCCAGACCAGGGCTCTTTGATAAGCCCCGACTAAGGCAAGGCCCACCGAAGATCGCATGACATGGGTGTGGGCTTTGATTCATCGCTTACTAGCGATAATATCGGCACATGACGATAGATCCTTGTGCGACGGACGCCGGCCCCGCAGTCGCCCTGTTCAATTCCCTCGGAGACCCTGCCCGGCTGGCAATCATCAGAAGCCTCACCAGTGGTGAGCAGCGGGTGCGGGACCTAGTGGAGCATCTTGGCCTGGCCCAGTCCACGGTCTCGGCCCACGTGGCCTGCCTGCGTGACTGCGGCCTGGTGGAAGGCCGCGCCGAAGGCCGGCAGACCTTCTACTCCCTCAGCCGGCCAGAGTTGATCGACCTGCTCGCCTCGGCCGAAACGCTCCTGGCCGCCACCGGCTACAAGGTGGACCTCTGTGAAAACTACGGAACCCAGGAGAGGAGCGTCTAGGTGGAAACTGCAGGAACACTCACCCCGGAACAAACCGAAAGGCTCACCCGAAAAGGCCTGCGGCTGGCGCAGTTCACGGTCGCCTACAACGTCGTCGAAGGGACCATCGCCGTCACCGCCGGGATCCTGGCCGGACTCGTCTCGGTGATCGGGTTCGGCATCGACTCCGGCATCGAATCCATCGCCGCCGTCCTGGTCGGAATCCGCCTCGCCGCACGGCTCCGTCACGGCCACGCGGACGAACGCAAGGAACGCATCACCCTCAAACTCGTCGCGGTGACCTTCTTCATCCTCGCCGCCTACGTCACCTACGAAGGCATCATGAGCCTGATCGATGGAGACGCGCCGGAAAGCTCCCCCGTCAGCATCGGCATCCTCGTGCTATCCCTGATCGTCATGCCCTTCCTGGCAGCCATGAAAAAGCGCGTCGGCACCCAGCTCGGGGACAACCTGATCCTGGCCGATGCCGCAGAAACCAGGATCTGCGTCCTGCTCAGTATCTCCACCCTCCTCGGCGTCGGCCTGTACATGCTCACCGGAGCCGCCTGGCTGGACCCTGTCGCCGGCTTCATCATCGCCGCCTTCGCCATCCACGAAGGCAAAGAAGCCTGGGAAGGCGAACTCGTAGAAGACGACGATGACGACTAACGCTCAGCTGCCCCGGGATGGGGAGAATGAAATCATGAGACTCGAATTGCTGCACATCGATGAATGCCCCAACTCGGACCGGGCACGTGAACGCCTGGAAGAAGCGCTGGCCGTCCTGGGACGGAGTGAAGTCAAGGTGGACATGCGGCTACTGACCACACCCTCGGACATCGCGGGCAGCGGATTTGCCGGATCACCGACCATTACCATTGACGGGGCCGACATCTTCCCTGCCGGAGCTGCGGCCGATGAACTCGCCTGCCGGGTCTATCAAACACCCCATGGCCTCTCCGGACTGCCAACCCTTGATCAGCTAATCGAGGCACTCCGGAACCATGGCCTCTGACAGCCAACACACCTGCACCTGTTGCGGTAAAACCATGAGCCGCAGGAAACTCCATGCCCTTGGCACGACACAGACCTACATTTGCCGGCGATGCGGCCTGTGGGTAGCATTCAGACTTCGGTCTGACCGGCCCTCAGCGGGCTAACCCAGGAAGGGACGCGTCACCAAGACCGCGAGCCAGCAGGCCTCGCCGGCAACTCGTCTAACCGGGCCTGCCTCTTGGAAGTGCGCGCTCCGCCCACGCTCGGAACGCCTTGCAAACTTCCACTTGGCCGTCTCATTACCCTAGCGTTTTGAGACGAAGGGGTTTCGAGACACTGAGCTTGGATGGGGAAGCTTCATCAGAAATCTACAAGGCTGGTGCTGGTGTACCCGGTAGCAAAACCCTCTGTTGCATCTCCCGGCCAAGCCGTGACTCCCTGCGTAAGGCGCATACAGCTGGTACGGGCGGGGAAGTCAGAGGACTAGCTTTTCCAGGGCTGCGTGGTATGCCTCGTGGTAGGTGGGGAACTGCGCGACCTGGTCCAGGAGGGTGCCGATGGGTATTTGCGCCCGGATGGCCAGGGATGCCTGATGGATCCATTCACCGGCCATCGGCCCGACTGCCCAGGCGCCGATGAGGATTTTCCGGTCGGCGTCGGCCAGCAGGGCCAGGTGTCCGCGTGGATCTTTTTCATAAGTCCAGGGCCGGGCGATGGCGTTGGCAAGGTCCAGTTCGGCCGAGGCAACCCGGAGTCCGCGTTGTTGTGCCTGTTGTGCGGTTAGTCCTGCGGCGGCGATTTCCGGGTCGGCGAACACGACGCGCGGTATGCCGTCGTAGGTGGCTGGGCGGGGCCGGCCGAGAATGGCGTCGGCGGCGATCCTTCCCTGGTATTTGGCTACGTGGGTGAAGGGCATGATGCCTGTGACGTCCCCGATGGCCCAGGTATTGTCCGCGGCGCTGCAGTGCTCATCGACCAGCACTTCACCGCGTTCGCCCAAGCTGATTCCGGCGTGTTCAAGGCCCAGACCTTTGGTGCGGGGCTTTCGGCCGGTGCCGAAGATGACGACGTCGGCTGCGGCTTCGCCGCCGTCTTCGCCGTCTGCCTGGCAGAGTTCGATGATGCTGTCGGCGTCCTCGCGCCTGGCGCGGGCAGCGGTTGCGGCGAGGCGGACGTCGACGCCGGTTTCCTGAAGGTAGGTGTGGGCCAGTTCCCCGACGCGGGGATCTTCCCTGTCGATCAGCCGCTGTCCGCGGTGCACCAGGGTGACTTTGACGCCGAAGCGTGCCAGGAACGTCGCGGTTTCAACCCCGACCGCGCTGCCGCCGATGATGACCGCCCGTTCGGGCAGGGTCGAGGCGGTGTAGGTCTCCCGGTTGGTCCATGCCGTGATCTGGTCGATGCCCTCCAGAGGAGGTATCACCGGGTCGGACCCGGTGGCGATGATGACGTGTTCGGCGGTGATTTCCCGGTCTCCGGCGCGGATCCGGCCCGGCCCGGTCAAGCGTGCCTCTTCCTTGACGACCTGTGCCCCATGCTTGGCGTAACCGTTCACTTGGGCTCTGTCGTCCAGGTTCCGGATCATGTAGTCCCGGTATTTGGCCGCTTCTTGCCAGTCCAGTTCGGCGCCGCTGACCCCGGCGGCTTTTTCTACCTCCATGCGTGCTTCCGGCGGCCGCAGGACCGTTTTGGACGGGATGCAGGCCCAGTAAGCACACTCTCCACCGATCAGCTCCCGCTCGAAGATAACGACTTTCTTCCCGGCTCTGAGCAGGCGGTCCGCGGCGACCTCCCCGCCGGGTCCCATGCCAAGCACGGCAACATCGAAATGTTCGTTCACGCTGATCTCCTTCAGATTGGCTTGATCTTTCGGGTTCTTCTCGTCAAACGTCTTTCGGCACGCACTGTGGGTGTGCCCGAGGGGGGAAAGCCTGGTCAGCAGGTGCAGCTGAGAGTGGTGTTCCGCGGTTTTCCGGTCTCCTGTGTGTCGGTCTGGGAGAGTATTTTTCCGGCCATGTCCGATGCGAGCCGGTACGCCTCCTCTACGGGGATGACGGTGCCCTCGGGGTGGTCCTTGAGCCAGGGTTCGGCTTCTTCGGGTGAGGCGAAGAAATGGACCTGGTTGCAGAACGATGAGCGGACCGAGCTTATATCTTCCGGGTTGATCAGGGACACCACGGCGGTGGCCGGTTCAACACCGGTGACGCCGGCGCTGCCGAGGCGCAGGCGCACGGGGGTGCTGGCGGAGTCGTAGGCGGATTCGATCCGTGCGGAGGCGCCCAGAAGGGTGGGGAAGATCAGGGTGTCCAGCGCGCACCAGGTGTAGAGCTGTTCGCCGTCCACTTCGAAGCGGTGCCGGGTGGCGCGCTGGGTCAGTCCCATGCCGACGATTCGGCCTGATCCGTCGTACTCGGCGTCGGTCATTGCCTCAAGGGCAGCCCTGACTTCCTCGACGGGGCGGCCTGTGGCTGCGGCAAGGTCCGCTGCGTCTACAGGGTCGCCCAGTGAGATGAGTTTCAGCAGGGGCAGCCAGAGCCAGGGCTGCATGCCGGTTTCGGAGGAGGCGAGGCGGTCGGTGACCTGGCTGACGTTGTTCGTCATGGTTGTGTCCTTTGAGGGAATTGGGATGGGAGCTGGCGGGGGGTCAGGAGGCGCAGCAGGAGAGTTTGGAGACGTCGGTAGTGAAGGATTGCGCGGCGATTTTGATCCCTTCGGCCATGGTCAGGTAGGGGGACCAGAGGTTCGCGACCTGGTCCACGGTCATGCCTGCCTCGAGGATGTACACCCCGGCGGCGGCCAGGTCACCGGCTTCCTTGCCGACCGCGGTGATCCCCACGATGCGGCCTGTGCTGTTGTCGGCGACGATTTTGATGAAGCCGCGGGTGTCCCGGTTCACCAGTGCCCGGGGAACGTATTCCAGGGGCAGGACCCGGCATTCACAGCGGATGCCCGCTTCGTTGGCTTCCTTATCGGTCATGCCGACCGCGGCCAGTGTCGGGCTGGTGAACGTCACCCGGGGCAGGTGCCGGTAGTCGACCTGGCGGCCGGCGTTATTGAAGGCGTTCTCGACCATCAGGGTGCCGTGGGCGGAGGCAACGTAGACGAATTCGCGGTGCCCGGTCACGTCCCCTGCGGCCCAGATCCTGGGGTTGGAGCTGGCGAGGGTGTTTTCAACCAGGATCTGGCCGGTGTCGCCGGTTTTGACGCCGACGGCGTCCAGGTTCAGTCCGTCGGTGACGGCGCGGCGCCCGGTGGCTACCAGCAGCTTCGCGGCGCGGAATTCCTCCTGGCCCCCGGCGACTGTGGCGGTGACAACGACCTCTGCCCCGGCCGGATCTGTGCGGACCGATGTCACGGTTGCGCGGCGGACCACGCGGATCCCCTCATCGGCGAAGACGCTCATCAGGGTACGGGAGGCTTCCGGTTCCTCGTGGGAGGCGAGCCGGGAGCGGACCAGCAAGGTGACTTTCGATCCGAGGCGGGCAAAGAGCTGCGCCTGTTCAAGGGCCACGTAGCCGCCGCCGAAGACGATCAGGGACTCGGGCACCTCGTTCAGTTCCATGGCGGTGGTCGAGGTCAGGTAGTCAACTTCATCCAGTCCCGGCACCGGGGGCGCCCACGGGGTTGAACCGGTCGCGACCAGATAGTGGGCGGCCGTCAGGGAGTCGCGGGCGCCGTCAGGTCCGGTGATTTCCAGGACAGGTTCCTCCGGGGTGCCCGCGAACACCGCAGTGCCATGGCGCAGGTCCCACCCGTAGTCGGCGGCCAGATCCACGTATTTATCCGAGCGCATGCCCTCGACCAGGGAGCGTTTCCCGTCTATCAGCGCCGCCATGTCCACCGGCGCCGCTGAGGTGTTGATCCCGGGGAACCGTCCGGTCGCGTCCAATGCGACGTGCCGCGCTTCCGCGGCGGCCAGCAGGGCTTTGGAGGGGACGCACCCGGTGTTCACACAGGTCCCGCCCACCGTGGAGCGTTCGATCATCACGACCCGTTTGCCCAGGTTGGTGGCCCGGATGGCGGCGGCGAAGGCGCCGCCTCCGGAACCGATCACGGCCAAATCAAAATCCGGTGCTGCCTCAGGCATTAGTCCTCCATGGAGTCTTGGATGAACACTGCGGGGTGTTCTTCTTGTCGGTGCTACCCAGTCTGCACCTTCCACTGCACGGGAAGGTCAAGAGCCGGGGTGAAGAGTTTGGGTGTTGTTACGGAAGGGCGGTTTTAAGAAATGCCTTCAGTGCGTCGGTCTTCATGGGCCGGGAGTCAGCGCGGGCAAGGATGTCGCCGTCAGGTGCGACGACGACGGTGCTGTCCAGGGATGTGACCGCGTACTTTTGGGTGAGTTCCCCGGTGCGGTCAACAACGTAGGGGTAACCGGGAGCGCCGGCCAGTTCACGGAACTGGTCCACTTGGGTCTTTGTGTTTTCCGGCGTGACGTCCACGGCGACGAAATCAGCCTTGCCGGCATATTCCTGCTCCAGTTCCTTCATCGCTTCTGCCTGCGGCACGCAGGTATAGCACCAGCTCGCCATGAAATACAGCACTGTCGGGCGGGTGGAGGGGACGGTGAGCGCTTTGCCGTCCACAGAGGTGATCTCGATCCTGTCCACGTTGCCGTCTCCGCCGGCGGACCCGGCGGCTGGAGCGGTTCCGCTTCCGCGGTTCAATGCCGTGAGGGAAAGGATCAGGATGAGCGCCGCAGCGGCTATGACGGCAGTGATGATGAAGATTCGCCGGTGGTTTTTGGTCGTTGTCATGGATTTCCTTGCTGGTTGTTGCGCCCTGGCGCGGTGTAAGGAAGAAGTGGCTCCGGGCCGCAGCACGATTCGGGGCTGTCGTTGATGTCCGTGAGTCCGCTGTGGTCCTGTGCCTTGTTATCCCTGCGGCGCCGCAGGGACAGGGCCACGGCAGAGAGGACGGCGGCGACCGCAGCGGAGGTGATGATCGGCCAGTTGCCCGAGATGAAACCGGACAGCGCTGCGCTGGCTTCGGTGACTGCCCCGCTCATGATGCCCCCGGCCTGCCCGCCGGACAGGGCCGGCACCCAGTAGAGCAGCAGGTAGATGCCCGCGAGAACGAGCGCGGCTCCGCCGAGACGATTGAAGAAGGGCAGCAGCTTCCGGACGTGGCGCGCCAGGGCATCCCGAGCGACCGCTGCACCGAGGGACAGAAGAACCAGCACCACCGAGGAGCCCAGGGCGTAGGCGGCGAAGACCGCCAGCAGTCCGACCAGGCTTCCGGTGGACACGGCCTGGGCGACGACAGCCAGCAGCAGGGCCAAGCTGCAGGAGAGTGCAGCCACCGCATACGCCACGCCGTAGCCAAAGACCGCCCTTAGGCCCGATCGGGCCCCGTCTGTCTTCAGAGTGCGGGGCAGGTTCAACCTCGTCCCGGGCAGTTGCCATCCGAACACCATGCCAAGGCCGGCGGCCACAATGACAGCTCCGATCAGTGCCGCCGCCCAGGGCAGCGCCGACGCCACCGACCGCAGACCCACAGCGGCGAGCAGGCCGGCTGTGACAAAGACAGTGGCGAAACCTGCGCTGAGGGCAACCCCGGCCCGGAGGCCGGCAAGCAGCGGCCGCTTCCGTCCTGCACCGGGGCCGGAACCGATGAAGTACGCCAGATAGGTGGGCAGCATCGCAAACCCGCAAGGATTCACCGTGGCAAGCATCCCGGTCAGAAACGCCAAGCCCAAAACCGCCGTCATGCCTTTGACCCCGCATTCTTAGCGGCAAAAGCACCGGGCCGGGAAAGCCCGGAGCGCTCCTGCTCCGGCGATGGATGGCTTGATGGAGTAGACCTCCCCGCGGACCGGCTGGCCTCCGGACGGGCGCAACAATTCGTTCCCGGGCTGGCCCGACGCTGCGCCAGCAGGAGCAGGACCCCCGCGGTAAGGGCTGCGGGGGTAATGAACCAGAGGTTTCCGGCCATTGCGCCTGCCGCAGCGAAAACACCGGCGGCACCCGTCAGGACGGGCACCGCGCAGCACACGAGCGTCACCATCACAACACCGAGGGAGGACAGCAAAGTCCCTGCCGCAAGCACCACGCCGGGGCGCTTCCGCCCGTTCGCTCTTATTGACATGATTCATCCCTTCCAATGTCCGGCTCGTATCCGGGGCCCCGAGGAGACCGGACACGGAACCAGGCGGCCAGTTATTCCGTCTCGACCCATCATTGACCTTCCACCAAGGGGGAAGGTCAAGCCGAAGTGCACAGCACGTCGGGGTCTGGCACCTCCGCGAAACCTTCCAGTAGGATGGAAGGGTTATGTGCGTTTTTGGAACGAGATTAAGGGCCCGAAATGCGAATCGGTGAAGCTGCTGCCGCTGTCGGTATGACAACGAAGGCGATCAGGTTTTATGAGGATCGGGGGTTGCTCCCGCCGGCTGAACGCTCCGCGAACGGCTATCGTGACTACGCGCACGACACCGTCAGCCGCCTCGAGTTCATCCGCCGCAGCCAACTCGCCGGACTGTCCCTGGCGCAGATCCAGGGCATTCTGCGGGTCCGTGATAACGGCATAACGCCATGCACTCACGTACAGGACGTGCTGGGGAAACAGCTGATGGATCTGGACCGGCAAATCGCTGAGCTCACCGCGCTGCGGGCAACCGTGGCCGAACACTATGCGACTGCTGAAGCGGCAGATCCGGAGTGCTGCGACGCAGAACAGATCTGCAGCTACGTCTGACCCGTCTTAAGGCGTGACCGCTTAGCTGGCCCCCGCGGCAGCCAGTGCCGTCCGCAGCTCCGCAGCGCCTGGCTCCACAGCCCGGAAGACCTCCGTGCCGGCGGCGTCCAAGACCACAGCCGTGCTTACCTGGTTTATCCGATAGGCGGTGATGAGCCGTGTATCGGTATCAGAGGCAAAGGCCAGGGATGATGCTCCGTTCCCGGCCAGGAATTCCGTGATTTCATCGACCGTTTCGTAAGGTGCAATGTCCACGGCGACATAGTTCACGGCAGCAGGAGAGCTACGCTGGACCTCGGCGAGTACCTGTGTTCCCGGCCCGCAGGCACCACACTCAATGGAAAAGAAAAAGAGCACCGTCGGCTTCGATCCCGGCACCGGCACCTGCTCTCCCTGGCTTGTCACGGCGGTAAACCCGGCCGTCGCTGGACCCTCCCTTGGCCCGGCAGCCTCGTGTGCCGGGGCAGACGTAAACGATACGAACAGTGCTGCTGCTGCAGCGGCGGCAAGCAGCAGCGGCAGGAGATTCCGCACTGAACGCCTCCTCCAATACGCCGGAGCCCCGCCTGTCCGCGCGGCAGGACTGCCCGTCATCGGTCGGTGTGCTGCGCGATCCTGCCCGGGGCGGGATCGTGATCTGGCCCGGCAGCGGGAGCGCAGCAGCTCCTCGTGTCACCTGAAGCGCCTTTCCGGCGGCGTTGGAGCGCCCAGACCACGACGCCTACGGCCAACAAGACAGCGGCGGTGATGACCCACGGATTAGCCAGGACCGAACCCGCCGCGCCCAGGGCGCCGGCCGCGATCAGCAGCGGCAGCCCACAGCACAGCACATGAAGCAGGAAAAAACCGCCGACGGCCAGCGCTGTCCGGTTGCCCTGGTTCTTGGAAGTAGTTGGCACGCTCGTTCCTCTCAGCGCTCCGGGATCGTGACAGTGCCGGAGCTGGCGATAAATTGTCGGGCTCTTGTACCCAGTGTTGACCTTCCCCTATAGCGGAAGGTCAAGCGCGGAACAATTAGCGGCCCTGTGGGCACAAGGGGGCTGATCTTGGTGGCTCGGCCGTTTGGCTGCCCTATCGGCGGCCGGCGAGGAGTACTTCCATGTACTCGATCTCGGACTGCTGGGCGGTGGCAATAGAGCGGGCCAAGGAGGTCACGGCTCGATCATCGGTGCGTGCCAGGACTGCTTCTGCCATGTCGACGCCTGCACCATGATGCTCAATCATCAGCTCAAGGTAGAGCCTTTCCGCTTCTGTGCCATCAGACTGACGGAGTCGGGCCAGGTCCTGGGGCGTGGCCATTCCCGGCATCGATGTGAGGCCTGAAGCCCCGTTCATTGCCTTGCCGCCGTGAGCGCCATGGCTGCTGCCGGCCCAAACCATCGGCTGCTCGGATCCGGCCTGGGGCAGGCCCCACACCGAGAGCCAGCCGAACATCTGGCCAGACTGCTGCTGCTGGGAACGGGCAATATCGTAGGCCAGCTGGCCTATGTCGGGGTCCTCGGTGCGATCCCGGACAATCATGCTCATGTCTACCGCCTGCAGGTGGTGGACCTGCATGTCGCGGGCGAACCCGGCCTCCGGGCTGCCTTCGCCTGGGACGCCGGGCCGGGCGGTCAGGCGGCCAACTGCCCACCCGGCAAGCAAGGCCATGACCACCACAACCGCTACAGCGGTAGCACGCCAAAAAATAGGGCTTGCGGTCATCACTTGCGCCCGGGGGCGTCGATTCCCCCTGTGCAGGCCGCTCCGGGCTCCGGTGAATCCGGTGACTGCCAGTATTTGGAGACAAAGAGTCCAATCCGCTTGTCCTCTGCCGAGTCAACACCGACTTGCGCTCCCCAGGCCGTGAGCATGATGGGGGACGTGGTTCCTTCCAAGGGCGAGAGCACGGTATATGTGTCAGGAAGTGCCACCTGCAGTGCTTCGGCCTGTGCGGCGGTGATTCTCGCCGGGTCGTACGTAGCCCAGATCGCCCCGTGTTCGAGTGCGTGGACAGCGTTCTCTTTTGGGACCGGCTGCCCGTAGACGCCGCAGTTGAGCCAGACCGGCGAGTGGTCCCCTCCGACCGGTGGAGTCTGCTGATAGCTGACAGGCTCCTTGACATGGTTCGCGCTGAGACCGCTGAAGGTCTGCATGCCCGCAACTTCGATGTCCCCGCGGGCCTGCGGTGGCGGATCATTGACGAGGGCGAGCATGACCAGGCCGACCACGACTCCGACAGCCGTGAGGGCACCGATCACGGCTGCGATCCTGCGTCTCCTTGCCTGCCGCGCCTGCTGTGCCTTCACCAATGCCAGTCTGGCAGCGCCGTCTTGCCGGGCCTGTTTTGATGACTTGCCACTCGTCACGAGAAACCTCTTCGAACGATGCAAGGATGATGCGGCATATCTTTGTCTCCATTCCGTGCCCGGGACCAGCACGGGCCGTACCGTCGATCCGGGGCGCTGCTGTGTTTCCATCCAGTGTTGACCTTCCCCCATGGTGGAAGGTCAATACTGGTGAGGAAATGCCATCAACAGGGCGTTTCCCGCGCGGCGCGCCGAACTCTGCCAGCTGCCCGGTCCATTCACGTTCACCTGGCAGAGGTGGGGAACCCATCAGCGACGGTCATCGGGCCGTCTTGGGGTGAAGCCCTGAACCCGTGCAGCCTGTCCAGGTGCATGCGGGCAGAAGGGCCGGGTTATTGTTCCTGACCCGAATCCGACAGCTAACCCCGCAGGCGCCGGCAGAAGGACATTTTGTGAACATCCACACCCCCGCCGGGTACTCCTCTGTGCCCGATACACACCTGCCAGCCACCACAAAGCCCTCCCGTGGGCGGCGCCGTGCCGCGCCCCCACGGCAAGGCAGGCGCCGCGCGGAGCCGTCCGCTGACAGGTCATCACGCCATCGCGGACGCAAGGCCGGGCTGGCAGTCATCGCCTCCGGCGTGGCCCTGACAGCATCGCTGGCCTCCGCCCACGCAACCACCCCGCAAGCCCCCACCAGCAAAGTGCAGGCAGCAGGAACGTCATCCCCGGCGGCGTCTGTGCCCGTGGCCGCAGCAGCCGGTGTTCAGCTGGACTACGGGCGAACGGCGGTGACCACCAGCCCGGGGCCCACTGCTCCGCCACAGCAGAAGCATGCCGCGAACACCACCTCCCCCGGCACGGCAGCGGCACCCAACGCACAGGAGTCCGAAAAGGCTGCTCCAGCGAAGGGAGCCAGGCTCAGTTCTCCCGTATTAGACCCGGTGACCAATTCTCCATTCGGATACAGGACCAACCCCCTGACCGGGTCATCAGGTGAACTGCATACCGGCCAGGATTTCGCCGCCGGCTGCGGTACGGAAGTCTTCAGCGCCGGCAAGGGCACGGTCATCGAAGCGGGATTCAGCCCCTACGGCGGCGGCAACCGCATTGTCATCGACCACGGCAACGGCCTCCAAACTACTTACAACCACCTCGAAACGATCGGTGTACGGATAAACCAGGCCGTCGAAACCGGTGTGCGGATCGGGATTGCCGGTACAACCGGCAACTCCACCGGCTGCCACCTGCACTTCGAAGTTGTTGTCAACGGCCAGACAGTCGATCCCTCGGCTTGGTTGTAACTACGGCCGCCGCCGCGCCTCCACTAGTGGCTTCATAGCCCAGGTGGATGTGCGGCGAGCTCGGCAGCTGGAAAAACGGAAGGTATGAAGGTGGGGTTACGGACGGGACCACCCGGGACGGTGACGGCGGCGGCATGGAGCGCCGGGATTCTTGCCGCTGCCGTCCTGGCAACCCTGGCTGGCGTGGGCTACTCCGGCTCAGGCCAGGAACGTTTACTGTCGGACCCCGGCGCCGCTGTGCGCTGGGGCCTGCCGCCGGTCTTGGCACTGCATCACCTCGCATTGGCTGCCGTCGCCGGGACGCTGATCTTCGCCGCTGCTATCCTTCCCCGGGACCAAGGCCCCAAGGAACACCCTTCAATCAAGACGGTGCTGAAGGTAGCGGCGTGGGCAGCAGGGGTGTGGGTGATGGCGGCGGCGGCCGTTCTCCTGCTGACGTATGCCGATATCGCAGGCCGTCCCCTGAGCGGTGACGCAGACTTCACGGACCAGCTCTGGCTGTTCGTTACCGACGTCGCTGCCGGCCGTGCCCGGCTGGCCATCCTGGTCATCGCCGTCCTGGTCAGTATGCTGGTCGTCGCCGTGCGCTCAGCTCTGGCGCTCCTGGCTACGGCCGTGCTCGCTCTTTCAAGCATCATCCCGGCCACAGCAGCAATCGGCCATGCGGCGGGAAGCGTTGATCACATCGGCGCCAGCAATGCCCTTGGCCTGCATGTGGCGGCAGGAACCCTATGGGTCGGAGGAATCATTGCCCTTGCAACTGCCGTCCCCGCTCTCACCCGCCCGGGAACGGGCAATGTCGCAGCACAAATTGCCCTCCGGCGCTTTTCGGTCCTCGCCGGCCTCAGCTTTACCTTGGTCGTTGTAACGGGGACCATCAGCGCCCTCTACCGTCTCAGCAGCATCGATGAGCTGGTTACCCCCTACGGTGTTCTGCTCCTGTCCAAAACGGTAGCGACTCTGTTCCTCGGGCTGTTGGGCCTTATTCACCGGTGCCGGGTCATACCCGCACTGGCTGTTTCCGGCCGCCTGCCCCGCCTGCTGTGGCAGGTCCTTGCGGTCGAACTGCTCGTCATGGGCGCCGTCATGGGCCTTACGGTCGCCCTCGCCCGCAGCCCCTCACCCGTGCCCTTGGAACCAGACCCGGAAGCTACTCCAGCCCAGATCCTCACCGGATACCTGCTGCCACCCGAGCCCAGCCTCGCTGCATGGTTTACTCAATGGCGGCCTGACTGGCTCTGGATCACTGCAGCCATCCTCGCAGCACTCTCCTACGGGCGGGCATACACAAGTGCCCGTCGCGCCCGGATCCCGTGGGCAAAGCGCCGTCTGCTTAGCTGGTTCAGTGCCCTGATACTGCTGACCTTTATCACCTCCGGGCCTCCCGCCGTATACGGCCCCGTCCTGCTCAGCGTCCATGCCGTCGGAACAATGGCCATGGCCCTGCCGATACCGTGTCTCCTTTTGGCTGCACGGCCCTTGAAGCTGGCGCTGAAAGTTCTGCCGGACCGGACCGACGGCAGCATGGGGCCAAAGGAAGGCATCGTGTGGCTCGCACGCATTACCGCCAAACCAGATCCACTGCTTTCCGGGCTGACGCTGGGATCGCTGACCGTCCTGTTCTATCTCACACCTGCCCTTGAACTGAGCCTCCGCGAACACCTGGCTCACGAAACCAGCCTGGTACTTTTCCTCACCACCGGCATTCTCTATGTCAATGCCATCCAGGCCGTGCGTGAAACGCCCCGCTCCCGGAACCGCAGGCCTGCTGCTGCCCTCGCCACAGCATCAGCAGCGATAGGAGCGGCAGGCCTGCGTTTCCTTAAGCCTGCAGGAATTGAACAGGAATGGTTTGCGGGTCTTGGCCGCACCTGGGAACCCTCTGTCATTGATGACCAGCACGGCGCCGGTCTGGTCCTGCTCCTCGCCTCCGCTCTGTCAGCGATCCTCATTACCGTCACCGGCAAGCATCAGCAGGACTACCTCCGTGAAGGCCTGACTAGGCGGGTGAACAACAGGCCAGGGACAGACAGCCGCACAGGAACGATTTGAATACCCAACCACAGCGCTGCATCATCACAGCTCTCGCCGACAAACCTGCCCCACCTCGCGTACCCCTGGAGAAAGACAGATAATCGGGGGCCATAAACCCCAGCCAGGAAGCATCATTTGCCAAGGCACACCAAGGCAGGCAGCGTGGGATGCAGACGACTTAGGACAATCAGTGCAGTGGAATTCATAAACGACAGCCATCTCACAACCCTTGGGATACGAGACGTCTCACGGGTATGGCTCACTCCCCTGCGCGGCGTCCGAGCCTAGGCCCAGTCGATTCTTGCAACTACGTCTCGCAACTAGGTGCTTCGATATCGGTAATCGTCGTTAGTTGCGAGACAAGGAAGTCAACCGCTGCTGGCGCTGCAGTCTCAGGTCAGAGTTGTGGTCTACTTCTTCGTTGCCGTGGGTGTCCCACTTCCTTAGAACTGGGACACCTTGGCGGGACACTCTCCCGCGGATCCGGATCGTCTAGATGCCGCTTAATCTGACTGTCCCGTTTGTTGTTCCAAAACCCCCGCCACAATGGCCCGTCACAGGGACAACTTTCGGTACGGTTTTAGGCATGGAGATTGGGTATGCGCGTGTGTCAGCGGTGAAACAAGATCTGGCCCGGCAACTGGACGCCTTGGCGGCCGCCGGCATCGAAACGGTCTTCTCGGACAAGAAGTCCGGCGCCACCACCGATCGCGCGGGGCTTCAGGACGCGTTACGTCACGCCAGAGCCGGCGACGTGCTTGTGGTCCACACGTTGGACCGGCTGGGGCGGACAGTGCGGGACACCCTAAACCTGGTCCACGAACTCAAGGAACGCGGCGTTGGTGTCCGGACGCTGGCTGATCCCCTGCCCATCGACACTTCGAACCCGAACAGTCCCATGGCGCAACTGGCCGTTGTCATGCTGGCACTCTTCGCAGAGATGGAACGAACCTATGCAGCAGAACGCGCCTCACATGCCCGCGCAGTGGCATCTGCCAACGGGCGCCGCACTGGACGGCCTTCCGTGATCGATGCCGACAAGCTCGAACACGCCGCCCTGCTGCGAGACAAGGGCTTCTCCATGAAGGAGATCACCGCCAAGACTGGGCTGAAACGCACCACCTTGTACCGGCACCTGCCACCTCGCTCCCCCTCACCTGACTTGTTGACCACTAATGCCCTTTGACACGGACACGTTGAGTTTTGTCCTGACCTATGGTGGAACGTTGGTCGTGGCGCTCCTGATGTTCATCGGGCAGCTGACCGCTGTGGGGATTCTTCTGATTCTTGCTGAGATTACCTGGCTAACTGCTTACCCCATCCAGGCGATCGCGCGGGCATTCAGTAGATCTGACCGGACCTAAGCTCGGGAGACCTGCCGGCTCACGCCGTGGGCCGAGTCAGCCGTGACATGATGCACCTATGACGTTCACTCCCCAGGCGCTACGTGAATGGGCACGAGGCTCCCTCCCCTGCGAAGCCGCCACAGAACTTCTTCTCCGTGCTTTTAACGGGCGCTTCGCCCAAGCGGGCTGGCCATGGATGCACAGCGATGAGCAAGGCCGGAGCTGGATCGATTTCGAGGCCATCCCCGAGAACATAGACGGGCTTTCCGGTGGTGAGCACCGATTCCTGATGATCGCGGCATCCCTTGGAGGCGATGAGCAGGTTGCACTCTCCGACGTTGTACCGGGGCTCGACCGGGCGTTGCTGGATCTTGTGCTGGCGGCACTTGCCCATGCTGCAGGCTCCCACCAGGACTCTGTCATCCTCGAAAAGCCTGAAGGCGTCCTGGGATTTGAGCGGGTCGACACCTTGTATCCGTGGCCGAAAGACGCCCCTGCCCTGCGCGTGATCGACGGCGGCCAGAACTAGTTGCTTCCCGGCGCAGGACAGCGTGGTCTCCACTTCGGCGGGGCGAGCCTGATAAGTCGCGGTGCAGCTAGCAGATCGGCTCTGCCACACGTCCGCCCAGTTCACCCCCATGACGAACCTCTGGCAGCGTCACTGATGCACCCAGCCCCTGTCCAGGTTCTACGAATAAACCTGCCCACTGCTTTTCCGTCAGTCCGCAATACCCCAGCGTCGATCTATGGACCTAGCGGTGCTGTTCAGCTGTCTTTGAGACGTCGGCCGCCGGGAAGTTTTTCTCCCCAGGATGGATACATCTCGCCCTGGTTGTGTTCGGCTTCGCGGCGCGCGGTTTCTGCTTCGATGGCCTTGGTCACGAAATGGCTCCAGGTGTTGTCTCCTTCGGCGTAGCTGGTCGCCTTGTACGCGGCCCGCGCCCGGTTGCGGAGGGCAGCGGGGATACTCACCGTCATGTTGGCTGTTTCGGAATCCTTGGGTTCCTCCTTTTTCGGCGCCTCGGGTCGGTGCCCGGGGAGCATTCGGGCCAGGGGGGCATCTGTGGAGGGTGCGGCATTGCGTTTCGGAGGCAAGCCAAGTGCGGGCCGGCCGGGTGTTGTTGCTTCGGCGCTCACGCGTTGACCTCCTGAGATTCTGCGACAGCGATGCGGCGCGTTACTTCCATAGCAACTGCATGGAGGTCCTCGGCAACGCTGGAAGCCGACTTCGGCCCCGCGTTCCCGGCTTTCGCTTCCCCGCGGAGGACCTCCCACCATTTCGGTCCTTTGCTAAGTTCCCGTTCCAGTTCGTGGGCCAGCAATCCGCGTTCCCGACACGCCTGGGCGGTTGCCTCTGCATGCCGAATGGACATCGGAAACAGCACTTCGTCAGTACCAAAATCTGCTGTGAGGTGGTCTCGGGTGACCTTGTGTACCTGCTTAGAATTCGTACCGGTCCCGACAAGGACGACGCCCAACAGATCCAACGCCGGGTTGAGTCCAACAACGCTGTCCATGCGCGCTGCGACTGCGGCGACGCCCTTACGACTGGACATGTCGGTCTTGAGCGGCACCAACGCATACCGGGCGGCAGCCACAGCTGCAGCCTGCAACGGCTCGTTCCCTGGAGGACAATCGAGCAGAACAAGGTCGTACTCACCCGCCACCCTGGCAAGTAGTTTAGCTAGAGCTAGCTGTGCAGCGTCACGGTCCTTCTGGGCCTTGGCTCCAAGGAAAGCGGCAGCATCATCAAGTTGAGGACCTCCGGCGATGACGTCCAAATTAGGGCGCACGCTCAAGAGCAGATCTGGTTCTCCCCCAAAGCACAGCGAGGCTGCCAGGCTTCTACCTCCGTCACCTTGATCGGCATAGCCAAGGTCTTCGGCAAGGTTCCCCTGGGGATCAAGGTCCACGAGGAGCACTCGCGACCCGCCCTCGGCAAGAAGTCCCCCAACGTTTGCAACCAGGCTGGTCTTAAAAACCCCGCCCTTCCCATTTATTACCGCAATAACGCGGCTGAGGGCACCGCGGTCCACATCGAGTTTCATATGTTCCCCTTCCAAAGTGATTCCAGCGTAACCAGCAACAGTGGCTCTACTTGGGAAGCTGGTTTCCGTGTCTTCACTTTTTTCACTTGTGAACCATGTGAAACCAGCAGGGTTCGACTGCCAATCCCGTCTTCACTGTTTATCCTTTCTTCACTTGTGAAAATGGCGAACCCAGCAGAACCGGCGAACCCAGCGGAACCGGCGAACCAAGTGGACCAAGTGAAACCGGCTACCAAAGTGGACCGGGTGAACCCGGCGAACTATGGGAAACCAGCAGGGCTCGACTTGCCAGCCTGTCCGCCCCGTCTAGGCTTTTTTCACTTGTGAAACCAGCGGACCCTGCGAAACAAGCGAACCATGTGAAACCAGCAGGGCTTGACTTGCCAGCCCGTCTTCCCCTTCTAGGCTTTTTTCACTTGTGAAACCAGCGGACCATAAACGACGACTGGAGAACCCGCGAGCCGGGTACTCGTTTTGCCGGGGTAGTCGTTTCCCGCCAAGGGACGTGACCCCAAGGACGTAGGCAGCAACAGTAGTTTCACTTGAGAAGCTGGCTTCCCTGTCTATGCTTTTTTCACTTGCGAAACCCGCGAACCATAGACGACAACTGGGTATCGTCTACGCTGCCAGCCACAACGCCGCGTCATCGGGTGGCATCCAATGTTCTTCACGCTCGGGATCGTAAAGGTCACCTTCGTTTACTTGGCCGTCCGAAAATCGATCCAAGTAAGCGTGCCAGGCAGCACGTTCCCGCCGGTTGCGGCTTATCTGGGCTTGGTAGTCCTCCATTACGCCCAGCCGTTCCGCGAGGGCGCGAAGATTAGCTGTGGCGGTGATCTTCCAGTGCCGGCCGTCCCGGTGGATCATGCCAAACCCTTTCATTGCGATGAGGGCCTTCTCAACGGTTGTGCGGCTGATTCCGGTGCTTCGTATGAGTTCTGCGGTAGTGGGGGAGTGGCGGCCGCGCTCGATTGTCTCGTAGACAAGGGCTGCTGCGTCGCCGAGGGCACGGAACACGGGCCGTATGGAGTGAATTTTGCCTTTTCGCCAGCTGAGTTCACGGGCCAGTTGTTGATACTGCTCGGGTAGCTGAATGAGATATACATCTGCTGCTTTGTGGCGAGCGTCAGCGACTTTGGTGAGGATGCCATCTGAGGCTTGAACCAAGGCGGGCAGGAGCCTCGCAATCGTGACGTGATGCTTTCCCATAGCTGCGGCCAGAGTGCGGCATCCAATGTCCAGAAGATCAGTTTCCTTCGTCCTCATGTAGGCGAGGAGCGCGCGGATGAGGAAGCGGAGGCTGAGGCCTTCGCGGCCGCGTTCTCTGAGTCTGTGGTCGAGTACCGCGTAGAGCACATTTTCCAGGTCGTTCACGAGTTGGTGAATTGAAGCTGTGCTGCGGTTGGATGCCCCCCCTGTGGGTTTTGTGGGGCTTGTGTTGTTAATAAGTGCATCTTTTCCCCTTCCTTCGCGGGGTTCAGTTTTTGTCCAAGCTTCGGCGTTGGCCCATTCCTGCTTGATGAGTCGATTTTGCTTCGCAGTCGTGCCGTAGAGGGCGGCGAGGCCGGGGAACTGGCCGTTCAGTTCGTTCTCTACCTGGGCGAGGGTCCAGCCGCAGGCGTTGAAGTGGTTGAGAACGGCCATGCGGGCCTCAGAGGGGCTTTTGTAACGTGTTGTGTCGTAGAGGCCGGTGCGAGCGGTTCGGCGCAGCGCGCTCTCGCTGCCACTATGCAGCCGCAGCAGATGGTGGGCCGCTGTGCGCTGTGCCGCAGCTGTTTTGGCCCGATGCGATTTCAGGGCACGGTTGCGGGCCAGTTCAGGCCCTAGCGCGGTCCGGAGGGCCGCGATAGCTGCAGGTGCGTTTCTACGCCGCAGGACGTCGTATGCCTGGGACAGGGGGGTGATGAGTACCTGGTGGCCACCGGTTTTGTGAGCCGAGCCAGGGACGCGGATACATCCGTCGGTGACGTTCTGGTGCGGGCTTGGATCCAAGCTCGCTGCTGTCAGGGCCAACGCTTCTACAAGTTCGCGCGCCTCGGCCGCATCTAGGCGTTGCCGGAGCGGGATGTACAGGTGCCGACCGCCGCTGGGGGAGAAGTCCTCCACAAAGACGACACCACAGGTGGTAAGCATGGTGCGCAGGCGTTCTGCGTCTGCGTCAACGACTGCTTTGACGGCTTTCGACGTGTCCAGGTCGAGGCAGAGTGTGGCAACGCTGCCATCTGGCCCGTGGACCATGACAGCTGCCGGACGCGCCGGCAGCGCAGCAGTGATGTTGGCTACAGCTTTGGGTCGGGGGTACTGGAAACGGTCACCTATCCACCGGCCAAGACGGTATGACGCATGGCCTGCGATAAGTGGAGCAAGGACCCAGGCGTCAGCAGGGGCGACTTGGCAGCCGACACTGCTGTTGGGGTGCGTTGACGCGGATGCCAAAAGCGGTACGATAGGACCAGTTCCTTCCTCGGGGGGTACGACAAGATCCACCCACTGGGTGGGTGTTGGATAAAGTTCAGATCGTGGTCCGCCAAGATTTCGGATCTGAACTACATACGCTTTGAAGGCCCGCCTTAGTGCGGGCCTTCAGTTTTTAACTGGCCTTTGCGATAGGCAAAGCCTCCTGGCCGTCTAGGGCATCAAGATCAATGGTCTTTAGGTGGTCATGCAGCAGCCGCGCAAGAAGTTCGGAGCGGCTTTCGGACGTGATCTCAACAACCCTGTTGAGCTTTTCGGCGTCCGCCCGCGGAATCTTAGATGTGACGGTCTGACGATCGCCTTTATGCATCCGTGCCATGGGTCCTCCTAGTTCGGGGTACTGAGCACTAGCCAATAGCAATCCGATTGCCTTAAGTGGGACGCTGTTACCCCGGCGTGTCGTTATGAGCCTTGTATGTAGGAAGCGTTTTTCTCGACCGCTTCCGCCAAGACGTTGGGCTTGATCTTAAAGACAACATGATGGCCCTGGCGCGGCGGTTTCACACTGGCTTTTACAGCCTTCAGCTCTTCCAACTGTTCCAAGTGTCGTTGAACTGTTTGGTAGCGGGTACCGATAGCGGCCGCTATTTCACCGGACGTTGCCCCGTCCGGGTGTTGCGAGAGGAAGCGCAGGATTTCTGCCCGCAGCTGGGGAATGCCAAGGATTTCGGTCAACGTCGAGAGCTTCTTTGGCATCGGTGAGCTGGGACTGACATAGCGCGGCATCCTCCTATTTTGTCTTACCTACCCTCCCGATCATGCTAGTGCATTTAATGCACTAGCAGCTACAACTAATGCATTAAATGCACTAGACTTGGTCTTAGAAGGTGCGCGTTAGCCATAGGAAAGGGGCAGGCGACCTAGTGAGCGCAGTGATGTTTTGGAGTTAGTTCCGTCTCAAAGAGCTCTTTTGACAAGCGTTTTGCTCTGAATTTGTGGAGAATGGCGGGCTGTGTCCACTCGGTGGAGAAATGTCTGCGGGTGCTGGTAGTTGTGGAAACGATGTCTTTTTTGGGGGAGTGCAGGCAGTGACCGACTTGTTGGCATTCGGCACACCGTGGCCGATGCACGGAGAGCTTCGTGAGCGTGCATCCCAAGAACTTGAAGCCTTCTATTTCGGGGTTGTTGCCCTGCGGCGCCAAGAGTCCTGGGTACGCAAGCGGGACGGGGGACTTTCCTAATGCAGCGCAAGTCGCTTGGCGTAGTAGCAGTCATTGCCATCCCCGGTCTCTTCTTTGGCCTGATCTTCACCATGCTCCTGCTACTCGCCCCCGCGAAGCCTGCTGCCGCCACCTGCGGTCCGGCCGTCTCTGTTGCTATCGACGGCGATACCAAGGTCGAGGGTTACACCGAAGAGCAGTTGAAAAACGCCGCGGCGATCATGGGTGCCGGTAACGCACTGAACCTGTCCGTGAAGGGACAGATGATCAGCGTCATGGTGTCCCTCGGGGAGTCGGGCCTGCGCGTTCTGGACTACGGCGACGGACCGGGCCCGGACTCCCGTGGGTTGTTCCAGCAGCGCGACAACGGTGCGTGGGGCTCCTATGCAGACCGTATGGACCCAACCACCAGCGCCACGAACTTCATCAAAGCCCTGCAGAAGGTCGAAGGCTGGGAACTCCTGGAACCGACCCTCGCCGGGAACAAGGTCCAGCGCAATGCCGACCCGTACCACTACCAGCAGTACTGGCCCGAGGCCGTCAAGCTCGTCCAGGCCCTCTCGGACGGGAAGTTCACCCTCGAAGGCAGCGACTGCGCCATCCCGGGCCAGTCCGGTGCCGGGGATGACTACCCCTGGAAAAACTCTCCAACCTGGATGCAGGTCGGCGCCAGCACAGCCGCCGCATCCCCGCTGGGCATGTTCTACCGCGAATGCGTGGACTTCGCCCTGTGGCGGGTGAACCAGCAAATGGGGTCCACCGGCGAACCATTCAAGTTCCTCAACGGCACCTTCCGCCCCGACGGGCAGGCCCTGGGCTCGGCCCTGACGTGGAAGGCCGGCTGGGACGCCAAAGGCTGGCCCACCGGTTCTGTCCCTCGTGTCGGGGCGGTCGTCTGGTACGCGCCCGGCGCCGGGGGAGCGGACCCAAAGTACGGCCACGTCGCCGTGGTCAAGGAAGTCAACGACGACGGGACCTACGTCGAAGAGGGCTACAACGGCAACCCGCCCCCGGATGACCACAACTACTACACCCGGACCGTCAGCAGCGATGTCCCTTCTGCCTTCCTGTACCTGCCCACCCAAGAGGAGAAAAAGTGAAAAAGCCCCTGGCCCTCATCGCAGT
>NZ_JMLE01000031.1 GCF_000685965.1 Arthrobacter sp. UNC362MFTsu5.1
GGAGATGGCGTGGCTGGCGGACCAGGGCATTTCCACCGGCTGGGTGGAGGCCAACGGCACGGTGACGTACCGTCCGCTGCAGTCCATCAGCCGTGATGCGATGGCAGCCTTCCTCTACCGGATGAGCACCAGGACGGCCGGCTAGCACCGACGTTCGCACAGCAAACAAAAGCAGGCCCCGGTCCAACCGGGGCCTGCTTTTTGCATCCAATTCGTCACTCCTTTCCCACTCCGGGTACTACTCGCTCAGGGGTAACTCCATTAACTCCAATTACTTGGCAAAACTGCCGGGTACTCCTGTGGACCTCATCCCTACTACGTGGATTCCGTAACGGTCTTACCTGTCTTTATGCGCCATGAAAAAACAGGTATATCGATCCCTTGGACGTCCCCATTTGCCGTGTCACGGTGGTTTGGAAAGCCGGAGCAAGCAGCATCGCACTTTCTGCCTGCTCCCACCGGAAGACGCGCGCTAACTGCTTGGCCTGACAAATGGAGAACATCGTGGGGACAACTCCTGAATTATCAAAGTCAATATCTGTTCGTCTGTTCGGAATGTTCGACGTGCGGCGCAATGGAGTTCCACTGGCGACCTCCGACATTGGCGGATGCAAACCGAGGCATATTTTGGAATTACTGCTGCTGAACTTAGGCAGCCCCGTATCGAAGAGCCGGATCATTGAAATTCTTTGGGGTGCCAGGGCCGGCACCGGAACAATCGCGACGCTGGAGAGCTACATCTGCGGCATCCGCCGCGCCATCCAGCCGGGCGACACGCGGAACGGTCCGCTCCGCACCGCCAACAGCGGCTATGTCCTGGACCCGGAGCTCGTTGACCTGGACCTCTCGGCGTTCCGCCGGCTGGTACAGGACGCCGGTCAGGCGGCTCCCCGGGAAGCCTATGCGATGCTGACGGAGGCCCTGGAGCTATCCGCCGATCCGCTGCTCGGTTCAGAGCTGGCGTCCGACTGGGCCGATGAAGCCCGCATTCGGCTCGGCGCCGAACGAGTGGCGGCACAGGTCCGGACCGCAGAAACAGCTGTCCTGCTCAACAGGCCCGCGGAATCCGTCCGCTGGGCCCAGGCGGCCGTGGCGTCCGAACCCCTCAACGAACGGGCCTGGACCGTCCTGGTAACAGGCTATGAACTGTCCGGACTTCCGGTTGAAGGCCTGTCCGCCTACGCGCGGTGCCGAAGGATCTTCGACCGGGACCTGGGCTGCGCACCGGGACCCGCGCTGCAGGCCGCACACCTGAGGCTCCTGCGCCAGCGCGCCGAGGCGGACGTGGAGTTGTCCGAAGTCCTGGCCGCCCTCCTGTACCTGGGGGAGTCAATGAAAGGACACCGGCACGCACCGGAGGCCGGACCGGACGCCCTGCTCACCCGTGAGAATGCCGGACGGATCCTTGACTCCTTCCTTCAGCGCGCCAGGGCGGCCGTCTGACACCGGCCCGTCCATGGTCGAGGGCAACTAGGCCCACGCAGGCTCCGCCGTCGCGGTAGGCTGGGAAGACCCGGGATTCTTGCGAATTTCGGGTTTTCGTGTTGCCTGCTTTCCCGTGATCATTTCAGGAGCTTCTGCCATGAGCCTCAACGGCCCGTCACTCACAGGCCTTCGCCGCGCGCTCGCCGGAGACACAACGTTTGCCCGCGTGCAGGCTGAAGCGTCCCGGGGTTTCGGAACCCGCAGCGAGGATTACCAGATCAGCGCCCCGGCAGGCCTCCGCGCTGCCCTGCTGGCCGAGATGTCTGACGGCCTCGCGGCCCTGCATGCCGCCGAAGGCACTGCCGCAGTTGGAAACCACGACGGCGGCACGCCCCTGGTGCTGGCCGTCACCGCCACCGGCCGTGAAGCGGAGGACCTCACTGCCGCGCTGCGGGCCTTCCTGCCGGCCGATTCCGTGGCCGAGTTCCCCAGCTGGGAGACCCTCCCGCACGAACGGTTGTCCCCGCGCTCGGACACCGTGGGCCGCCGCTTGTCCGTATTGCGCCGGCTGGCCCACCCTGAATCTGTTGCCGGAGGACCGCTCCGCGTGGTGGTGGCTCCGGTCCGCGCCGTGGTGCAGCCGATCGTGGCCGGCCTGGGCGACCTGGTGCCCGTGACCCTGAAGGTCGGTCAGGAGGCCCCCTTCAGCAGCGTCGTCAAGAGCCTGGCCGACGCCGCCTACGCCCGGGTGGACATGGTGTCCCGCCGCGGCGAATTCGCCGTCCGCGGCGGCATGCTGGACGTTTTCCCGCCCACCGAGGACCATCCCATCCGGGTGGAGTTCTTCGGCGACGAGGTGGACCAGATGCGGTGGTTCGCCGTTGCCGACCAGCGCTCGCTTTCCTCGCCCGGCCTGCACCACCCCACGGAACTGCACGCCCCGCCGTGTCGCGAAATCCTGATCACCCCGTCCGTGATGTCCCGGGCCGCGACACTGAAGACACAGCTGCCGGCCGCCGCGGACATGCTGGAAAAGATCGCCGGCGGCATCGCGGTGGAAGGCATGGAATCGCTGGCTCCCGTCCTGGTGGATGCCATGGTGCCCTTCGTCGAACAGCTGCCCGCCGGGTCCATCTCCGTGGTGATCGAGCCTGAAAAGGTCCGCACCCGCGCCCACGACCTGGCCGCGACCAATGAGGAATTCCTCGAAGCTGCATGGTCCACGGCGTCCGACGGCGGCACGGCTCCGCTGGATCTGACGTCCGCGGCCTCGGCTGCCCTGCATTCGGCCAGCTTCCGCTCCCTGACGGAGACCCGCACCGCGGCCCTGGGGCAGGAGGTTTCGTGGTGGTCGATCACCTCGCTGGCCACCGACGAAGAGCTGACCCCGGACATCAACGTCCTCAACCTGCACGCCCGGGAACCCCGCGGCTACCAGGGCGACGTGGCGGAGATGATGGAGTTCATCGGCTCGAACGTCCGGGACCAGTGGCGCATTGTGGTTGTCACGGAAGGTCCCGGCCCGGCCCAGCGGCTGGCTGAACTGTTCCATGACGCAGACATCCCGTGCGCCCGGGTGGACTCGCTGGATGACGAGCCGCAGGCGGGCATCATCGAGGTGACCACCGCCGCCGTCGGACGCGGCTTTGTGCTGGACGGCCTCAAGCTTGGCCTGCTGACGGAAGCGGACCTGCTGGGACGCACGTCCGCCGGTTCCACCAAGGACATGCGCCGGATGCCGTCCAAGCGCAGGAATGCCGTGGATCCGCTCCAGCTCGTGGCCGGGGACTCCGTGGTGCACGAACAGCACGGCATCGGCCGGTTCGTGGAGCTGATCCAGCGCCGGGTGGCCGGTGGCGGCGACGGCGTGCGCGAGTACCTTGTCCTGGAATACGCCCCGTCCAAGCGCGGGGCGCCGGGCGACCGGCTTTTTGTGCCCACCGACCAGCTGGACCAGGTCACCCGCTACGTCGGCGGGGACACCCCGGCGCTGAGCAAGATGGGCGGCGCGGACTGGGCCAGCACCAAGTCCAAGGCCCGCAAGGCCGTCAAGGAGATCGCCGGCGAGCTGATCCGGCTGTACTCGGCCCGGATGGCCTCCCGCGGTTACGCCTTCGGCCCGGACACCCCGTGGCAGCGCGAGCTGGAAGAGGCTTTCCCGTATGTGGAGACGCCGGACCAGCTGACCACCATCAATGAGGTCAAGGCCGACATGGAGCGCGAGATCCCGATGGACCGGCTGATCTCTGGTGACGTGGGCTACGGCAAGACCGAGATTGCCGTCCGGGCCGCGTTCAAGGCCGTTCAGGACGGCAAGCAGGTCGCTGTGCTGGTCCCCACGACGCTGCTGGCCCAGCAGCACTACGAGACGTTCACCGAACGGTTCTCCGGCTTCCCGCTGGTGGTCAAGCCGCTGTCCCGTTTCCAGAGCGGCAAGGAGGCAAAGGAAACCGCCGACGGCGTTAAGGCAGGTTCCGTGGACGTCGTCATCGGCACGCACCGGCTGCTGTCCAAGGACTTCGGCTTCAAGGACCTTGGCCTGGTGATCGTGGACGAGGAGCAGCGCTTTGGCGTCGAACACAAGGAAGCGCTGAAGAAGATGCGCACCAACGTGGACGTCCTGGCCATGAGTGCCACGCCGATTCCCCGCACCCTGGAAATGTCCCTGACCGGGATCCGCGAGACCTCCACCCTGGCAACGCCACCGGAAGAGCGCCACCCGGTGCTGACCTATGTGGGCCCGTACACGGACAAGCAGACCTCCGCTGCGGTCCGGCGGGAACTGATGCGCGAGGGCCAGGTCTTCTTCGTCCACAACCGGGTGTCGACGATTGAGCGGACCGCCGCCAAGATCCGCGAGCTGGTGCCCGAAGCCCGCGTGGAGGTGGCCCACGGCCAGATGTCCGAAAGCCGGCTCGAGCAGATCATCGTGGACTTCTGGGAGAAGCGCTTCGACGTCCTGGTGTGCACCACCATCATCGAAACCGGCCTGGACATTTCCAACGCCAACACCCTGATCGTGGACGGCGCGGACAAGTACGGCCTCTCCCAGCTCCACCAGTTGCGCGGACGCGTGGGCCGCGGCCGCGAACGCGCCTACGCGTATTTCCTGTACCCCTCCGAGAAGCCCCTGGGCGAGGTGGCGCTGGAACGGCTCAAGGCCGTGGCCACGCACAACGAACTCGGCGCAGGCATGCAGCTGGCCATGAAGGACCTCGAAATCCGCGGCGCCGGCAACCTGCTGGGCGGCGAACAGTCCGGCCACATCCAGGGCGTGGGTTTCGACCTCTACATCCGCCTGGTGGGCGAAGCCGTGGCGGACTTCCGCGGCGAGGCCGAGGAGAAGGCCGCCGAAATGAAGATCGAACTGCCCGTCAACGCCCACCTGCCGCACGACTATGTGCCGGGCGAACGGCTGCGCCTCGAGGCCTACCGCAAGCTCGCGTCCGCGCTCACGAACGAAGCGATCGACGAGGTCCAGGCCGAACTCGTGGACCGCTACGGCGAACCGCCGCTGCCGGCGCAGAACCTGATCGCCGTCGCGCGGTTCCGGGTGGGGGCCCGCGAAGCCGGGCTGTCCGACGTCGCCCTGCAGGGGAACTTCATCAAGTTCTCCCCGGCTCAACTGCCCGAGTCCAAGACCATGCGCCTCAACCGCATGTACCCCGGTGCGCAGTCCAAGCCCGCCCTCGACGCGGTGCTCATTCCCAAGCCGAAGACCGCCAAGATCGGCGGCCGGGACCTGCAGGACGCCGAGATCCTGGAGTGGGCCAACGGGGTCATCCGGAACATCTTCTCTGACGCGCCGTTGGCGGTGAAATAAAAGAATGATGGGAGGACATCACGCCGCGTCGGGAGCCGCGGCGTGGGTAGCCATTGCCTCAACGGGGCCGTACACCCTGGGCTGGTACCCGCTGGACGCCACCGGAATCCTGATCGGCGGCATGGCGACGGCCGGAACCGCGCTGGTGTGCGACTGGGACCACCGGCACAGCACCGTCGCCAATTCGCTGCCGCCGCTCTCGAACGTGATTGCCGTCGGGATCGAAAACGCCAGCGGCGGCCACCGGCAGGGAACGCACTCGGTACTGGGGGCGGCCTTCTTTGTGCTGCTGGCCACCATTGCCGGGCAGATCCAGCTGCACACGGACTGGGGCCTGCTGTCCGTGGGCGCCGGCCTGCTCTGCATGTTCATGATCAATATCGCCGCCAAGGCCCTCAAACTCTTCCCCAAGTCAGGCTTTATCAGCAACTGGCTCTTTGCCCTGACCATGGCCGGCCTCGTCACCTGGTTCGCGCCGGATCAATGGACCTGGCTGCCGGTCTCGATGCTCACCGGGGTGGTGGTCCACATCGTCGGAGACATGATCACCACCGGGGGAGTCCCCCTGCTCTGGCCGATCGTGATCAAGCCGCCCAAGTTCCTGCGGAAGCTGCCGGTGCTGAACGACGTCTGGAAGGCCAACGGGGCGTTTTCCATCCCCCTGCTGGGGCGGGCCGGCTCCCGCCGCGAGTGGCTTGTGCTGATTCCGGTGAGCGCCTACGCCATGGTGGGGATGTGCGTGGCCGCGTGGGCGCTGGCCAAGGCGCATTACCCGGCCGCGCTTGCCCTCGGAAGCACCCTGGTCAACAGCCTGTTCGGCGCCGGCTAGCCGCACCATGCAGCCAGCGGCGCAGCCGGACGCTTAAACGGCCGGCTGCTAAGCGGCTGGCTGCTAAGCCGCCGCCCCGTTTAAAGAGCTGAAGCCCCCGGAAGATCCGGGGGCTTCAGTCGCTTAATTTCGAAGGCTTAGTGCTCGCCGGCCGAATCCGAACGGCCCAGGATGGTCTGCGGGATCCAGAACGCTGCCGCAAACAGGCCCAGGCAGACGGCCATCGGCCACGGGTTGCCGAGCGTGAGGAAGGACAGCGAGTAGATGGAGCCGAGGAACAGGACCATCATGACCGCGAAAACGGCAATGCTCCCGGCAAGGCTGTTCTCGTTCTGAGGGGTCTTGGGGCTATCAACGGTCTTGGACATTCATTCCTCCTCGGCCCCGCAGGGCTCAAAACGCCCCGAAGGGCTCAAAAACTGTGGCGTTTCCGGATCTGGTCAGTACGCGGACGAACCCTGTTCACCCTTGACGATCGCAATGCCGGAACTGGCGCCAATACGTGTTGCACCTGCTGCAATCATAGCCTGCGCGTCAGCCAGTGAACGCACGCCGCCCGAGGCCTTGACGCCGACATCCGGGCCCACCGTGCGGCGCATCAGGGCCACGTCGTCAACAGTGGCCCCGCCGCCGTTGAAGCCCGTGGATGTCTTGACGAAGTCAGCCCCGGCCTCCACCGCCGCCTCGCAGGCAAGGACTTTCTGGGAATCGCTGAGCAGCGCTGTTTCGATGATCACCTTCAGGATCGCGTCGCTGCCGTGCACAGCTTCGGCGACGGCCCTGATGTCATCAACCAGCGCGCCTTTGTCATCGGCGCGGGCGGCTGCGATGTTGATGACCATGTCCACCTCGTCGGCCCCGTCCAGCACAGCGCCGCGGGCCTCGAAGGCCTTGACGTCGGTGGGCGTGGCTCCCAGCGGGAAGCCGACCACCGAGCAGGTCAGGACGCCGGAGCCCTTGAGCGCGGTGCTGACGGTCTTGACCCACACCGGGTTCACGCAGACGGACTTGAAGTGGTATTCGGCGGCTTCGGAGCAGACTTTGAGGATCTCCGCCTCACTGGCCTCCGGCTTCAGCAGCGTGTGGTCGATGAAGGAGGCGATTTCTCCGTGTCCGGTGGCCCCGGGTGCGGTGACTCCCGCAGCGGTGGCGTCAGGTGTGCCGGCCGCGCTGGCTTCGTTGCTCATGGTGGTCCTTCCTGGTGGGCCTGCCGGGCCTCGTGGGCAGCAGGCGCCGTTTTCTTCGTGGCTTCTCAGGTGACCATCTTGCCACAACGACGCTAGGCGGCAGCCTGCACAGGCGCCTGCAGAGTTGCCTGCATGAGCTGGTCTGCGCACGCCCCCGCCGCGGAGCCTGAGGCCACCAGGAGGCCCAGCCGGACGCCGTCGTACGAGGCGGCGTCGCCGATGGCCCAGATTCCCGGGACGGAGGTCCGGAAGTCCTGGCCGATCACGATTCCGCCGTTCGCAGCCGTCTCCAGGCCGGCACTGGCCGCCAGGCCGTCCCGAGCCACCCGCTCCTCGGCCAGGACCACCAGGTCGCCGTTCATGCTGCTGCCGTCGTCGAACACAATCCCGGCGGCCGGGAGCACGGAACCGGCGAGCGTCGGAACCACGGCGGCCGGCCGGAGCGTGGTGCGGACGGGCCTCACCCCGCGGGCGCGCAGCACCGCTTCGGCCTGGCCCGCCTCCGGGCCGGTTCCCACCAGGATCCCCAGCGGCCGCCGGCCCAGGACGCGGGTGACTTCCTTGACGGCGTCGCCGATGCGGGCGGCGTCGTCGATGGTGGAGTAGCTGAGGCAGCGGCCGGCGCCGTCCACGGGAGACAATGCCGGGGCGGAGCCGGTGGCAATCACCAGCTGGTCGTAGCTGAATTCCATGCCGTCAGAGGTGGTCACCACACGGTTGGCCGCATCGATGAAGCTGGCCGGCTGGCCGAAGCGGATCGAGACCTGGGGGAGCGCCGCCAGTTCCAGGAGCTCGGACGGGGCGTCGTCGCGGTTGCTGAGTACGGTGATGCTGCCTGCGAAGCGGGACCCGTCCAGCTTGCCCACCAGGGCACGGGCAGCAGGTCCGGCTCCGGCGATGACCACGCGCTGAACAGGCGGTGACGCCTGGAACGAGGCGGAGGAGGGAATGGACGGTGCCGAGGCGGACATGTGAAGGCCCTTTCGCTGGTGAGGCCTTCGTTTGGCCCCGGTTGGTGATGAAACCCAGCGTAGGCTTCAGGTTTTTCGAGGGTGTTTCCCGGTTGTTGCCGGAATGTCCCTGCCCGTTCCACGATGTTTACCAGCCGGCAACAAACGTGTACTTTCGATGTGTCCTGCCTCACAGTCAGCTCGCGTCCGGCCCTGCCTCCCGGCGTTGCCACCAGTCTGCCTCCCGGACCCTTGCCGCCTGCGGGGAGCGCTTAGCCATACCGGCGGAAAGCCTCGCGAAGCCCCCGGGCTGCAATGGTTGCGAGGACGCCGGCCCTGCCTCCGGGGCCGTGGACGCCGGCCGGTTCCACGGAGGCGATCAGGGCCGCGGCATCGGCCAGCCCCATGGTGACCGGCACATCCAGCAGTGAACCCACTGTCAGGCGGGCCTGCCTGGTGTCGTCCCAGGCGTCCGGGCCGGGATCGTCGTGGAAAACCCGGGCAAGGGACAGGCGGTGCCAGGCGCCGCCCGCACGAACGGAAGCCCGGTAGATCACTGAGTCGCCGCGGACGTCCACCCGTCCGCCGGCGAGGAAGATCCGTGGACCGAACGGTGCGTAGTCGAGGAACCCTGTGAGCCGGGCCGCTGCGCCTGAACCGTCGAGCGGCAGCGCCACCGTGATCGTCAGGCGCACTTCCTCATCGGGTGGGCCGTCGCCGTCGCCTGCCCAACCGCCGTCCCCGCCGTCGCCGTCCCCGCCGTCCTGGCCGACAAACCGCTCGGTGAAGCGGATGCCTGCCGGAGGTTCCACCATCGCAGTGCAGGATGCATCCTTGGGCAGGCCCTCGGCAGTCATGTCCTTGAGGTAGCTGCGGGCATCCCGGTACCCCATGCCGATCAAGGTGTCCGCGTCGATCCGGTTCAGGTAGAACTCCGGATCCAGCGGCAGGGGATTCTCTGGCCTGACAACGTGGAGGATGAAGTCCCTGCCGGCAGCCTTCGCGGCCTCGAAGTCGGCCAGGAGGGCGCCCATGGCGCTCATTTCGATCATGTGGACGTACTGTTCCAGCGGGCCGTCGCCCCAGTAGCCGGTGTTGCCGATGCACCAGACAAGCCACACCTCGTCCGCCCCGCGACGGAGGGCTTCGGCCACGTTGGCGTCGCGGACCCAGACCGCGTCAGTCCAGATCTTCCCGTCGCGTCGCAGCGGCGTGAGGAAAATGGGCAAGGACATTCCGGCTGCCATCAGTCCGGCATCGATGTCCCGCGCGTCGATGGCATGGCAGAGCTTTCCGGTAAATTCAACCACGTTGAAGGTGCCTTCGACGGCGCCCGGCAGGGCTGCCCGGCGCCGGATCTCGCCGTCGTCGATCCCGAGGGCCGGAAACACCTTGCCGAGCAGGCCGTCCGCGTCGCCGATGGCGGGCAGCGACCACGGCCCCTTCGCGTAGTCGCCGAGCGGAAGTGCCGAGCCGAAGTCCTTGACGTTCACGCCGGACCAGTTCCGGCACATGTCCTCGGCAGGCACCCCGGACAGCAGCATGCCGGCTGTCAGGATGCCGCCGGACGTCCCGTCAATGTGGTCGAAGTGCAGGCCTTCTTCAGCGAGCGCGCGGACCACGCCGGCCTGCCAGGCCACCCGCATCCCGCCGCCGGCCAGTACCAGCGAGCGTTTCACGGTCGTGTCCCCGGTCCGGTTCCCAAGCCGCTTCCAGGGCCCGTTCCGGACACACGGGGACCGCTTTCCCAGTAAATCCGGCGAAGGTAGATCAGGCAGATCGCCGCCGTCGCAAGGTCGAAGACCGCCACCGCCAGCGCCACCGGCGCAAAAACACCGTTGATGACCCCGATCGCGACGGCGGCGCAGGCCCCCGCCTTCTGCACGCCGGACCACAGCAGCACCTCGGCCGCGGGCCGGGGGCGCAGCAGCGTGTGCAGCAGGAGTCCGCCCACCACCACCATGAACATGCCCACGGTGCCGAACAACTGGCGCGCCGCCGTCGTCGGCTCCGCCCCCAGCAGCTCAAGGACGGCGCCGCCGAACGGTATCTGGACAGCACCGGAAAAGACGGTGACGACGGCGATTGCTGCCAGGACGGCGCGCAGCGGATCCGCCGCGATCCAGGCGCCGACGCCGGGAACTGCCGCCCCGGACGGGCGGGCAATGCCGCTCATGCGAACGCCTCCCACAGCCGGCCCCGGTCCACCAGCAGCCAGACGATGGCCAGCCAGGTGAGTGTGGAGACGTAGAAGCGGATGTCGTTGAGCAGCATCCACCGGCGCAGCAGGGAACGGAGTTCGGCGTCGTCGGCGAAGTCCCCGCCCCGGATCCTGATGTTGACGGGAATGATCATGGCCTGGCCCACCACCGTGAGGACGATGATGCCCAGCAGGCAAAGGACCGCGGGGACAATCCGGACCGTGCCCCACCCCGTCCAGACCAGAATGATGCCGGCGATGAACATCGGCGGCACCACCACGGTGAAGAACTTGGTGGCCTGGCGGGTGGGGATGCCGAAGTGCATGTCCACGTTGCCGCGGTCCAGGGACTCCCACGTGGGGTAGAGGAAGAACTTCAGGACCCACATGGTGCCCACGTACATGGTGGCGCCGAACAGGAAGTACAACGCGTTCAGCAGCAGCAGCCAGTTCACGGCGCATCTCCGGTGCCGGAACCGGTGCCGGCACCGCCGGACGTGCCCTGGGACGTGCGTCCCCGGTCCGGCGCGGGCAGCCATTCCTGGCCCTGGCCCAGGCCGACGACGGACTCCAGCGGGTCGCCGCCGGGGATCCGGGCGGCCTCCTCCGCGGTTGGTGCGGTCAGGAACCACGCCTCGTAGTGGTCGTCCAGCACTCCGCGGGCTTCGGGAAGATAGGCGGTGAACACGGGTTTTTCCGCCGGCTGGAGGGTTTTGAGGACGGCAACGCCCGGCGCGTCACCCAGCACCAGCCGGGCCTTGGCATTGCCTCCCAGTGCGATGTCCCCGGTGGCTTCGAAGTAGATGTCGGACTTCATCAGCATTCCGCGGAAGGCGCAGTAGTTGGAGGCGGCCAGCTTCAGCGGGATGCCCATTGGCCCGGGGCGTTCAATTTCGACGAAGCACCCCAGCCTGCCGGCGTCGTCGTACTGCGCGGAAACGGTTGAATCGGTGACCACGAAGTCCAGGCTGGCCCGGTGCTTGGGCATGCCCCAGATGCCTTTGCCGCCCTTGACCGAGATTTCGGTGCTGACAGGTAGGTCCACCACGTACTGGCCGAGCCCGAACGTCTTCTGGAATACCAGCGGCAGGAGCGGGGGCGCCGGCCGGGAACCGTGCGTGACGGCGATCGCCAAGGAGTATTCAATGTATTGGCCGATGTCCGTCGATTTGTAGTTCACCACGGTGACCACCAGCAGCCCCTTCCCGCTGAGGCTGAACGGCCGGAGCTCCGTGCCGGGCAGGACGGCCGCGGCGGCGCGCTTGTTGATGGGGAACGCCGCCATCAGCACCGGGGAATCGTCCGAATTGACGGGCATGGAGTATTTGATGCCGTCCACCGTGGCATGGTGTCCGCGCAGGCGCTCCTGGCGGTGCGGCACCGGGGAAGGCGCCAGCCGCAGCAGGGATGCAGCCAGTCCGATGAGTCTGTTCATCTGTTCAGCTCCTTGAGGATGACGGGATAGGTGTCCGCCCAGGCGCGGACTCCAAAGAAGACGTCCAGGTGCCCGTAGCCGGACAGCAGGTGCAGTGAGTCCTTGCCGGGACGGTGGCCCTGAAAGAAGCTGAAAGTCCGCTCCTGGCTTTCGGGCAGGAAGCAGCGGTTGTTGCGCCCGGCCAGGAAGGAGAACCTGGCGTCCGTCTGCGGCGCGTCGGCCAGGAAATTCGCGGGCAGTTCCGGGTGGTTTCCGGCGGCCACCATGCGCCTGGCCAGTACGCTGCGGCCCATCTCGGACAGGAAGGTGAACGGCACTTCCGCGAACTCGCCGCTGATCCAGTTGTGGGTGGCCTCATCCAGGTTCTCGTGTGACCAGAGCGCTGGCCGGCCGCTGCCGTACGTGAAGCTGACCAGCCGGCACACCAGGTTGTTGCATTCATGGTGGGTGGCCTTGACCATGGACCGGAGGATCCGGGAGAGGTACCCGTTGGACTTGTAGCCCCATGCCGGCGACAAGTACGGAGTGAACGGTTTCAGCAGCTCGGCCAGGTACGTGATCTTGACGATCGACCACAGCGGGATCACCGGGTGCAGGGATACGGCGTTGGAGACCACCGTGTCCACCCGGGGGAGGAGCCCGGCCACGGCCGCCATGGTGAAGGACACCGAGCCCTGGCAGTGGATGACCGCCTTCAGCGTTTCGGCACCGGTCGCGCCCAGGACATAGTCGACGGCGGCAGGGTGGTCGTACACCGCTGCGTCGCCCAGGGTCCACGAGAGGGGTTCAAAGTCGATCGAGGCCCGCCAGTTCAGCAGCCAGACGTCCCAGCCGTCTTCCAGCAGGGCATCCACCAGGGTACGCGGCAGCGGCGGCCGGAAGAGCTCGGCCCGGACTCCGGCCCCGTGGACCAGCAGCACCGGCCCCTTCTCGGGCGCTCCGGCGTCAGGAGGCACGGCGGAGGTGATGTGCACCAGGGTCAGCGGCGTTCCGTCGCCGGCCGGAAAGGGGATGACTTCCGTGACGTGGTCCGCCCGGGTGATGGTGCGCGGGTTGTTCATGGCGGGAATCCCTCCCTGGCGATGGTGATCGGCGGTTCGAAAAGCCGCAGCGGCGGCAGCCCGCCGGCCGGGACCGGGCGGAGGCCGCCGTCGTCGTTCCTTTCCACATCCCAGTCCCGGCAGATCCGGTCCACTGCCACCGGATAGACCGTCAGGTTGCCGTCCGGGGCGATCCGGATCCGCAGGAAGCCCTTGTGGTCTTCGATGGCCTGCCCGGACATGGCCCACGAGGCCACTTCGCCGCTTCCCGTGCCCAGGATGAAGAAGGCGAACGCTTCGCTGCCGGCCGCGTAGCCGGTGGCAAACGTGAAAGTGAGCACCAGTCCAAGGGTCAGGAACGGCGGCAACCCGGCCGGCCAGGGAAGGAGGAGGACGACGGCGATCCCCGCCCCGAGCGCCGACAGTTGCCAGAGCGCGCCCCGGGCAACAGTGAACCCGGCGCCGTTTTCCCGCGGATCGCGGTTGAGTCCGAGCGCGGTGCCGAGGGTGGCCAGCAGCAGAAGCAACAGCAAAGGCACGCCGAGGAACGTCAGTGCCAGCAGCATGGTGTTGCCTGTTTTCAGGGTGGCGAGGCTGTCCGGGAAAGAGAGTCCGCGGAACGCGCTGAACACGGTCCAGAGGGTCAGTGCCGCCAGCATGTGGGCGACACCAAGCGCCGAGCCGAACCCCGGATTACGCACCGGAAGCCAGAACGGTGAGAGCGGATTGGCGAGGCGTCCGCGGAACTGACGGGACTCCGCCCGTCCCGGGAATGTCCCCGGAGCCAGGACGAAACGGCGGCCCCGGGCAGGCTGGTGGTCCGCCGGCATGTGGTCCGCCGGTGTGTGGTCCGCCGGCATGTGGTCCGCCGGTGTGTGGTCCGCCGGTGCGGGTGCCGGCCGGTGTCCGGGAAGCGTGAGCTCCGGGGGCAGCCACCCGGCGTCCGCCAGGAAGGCGCCGCCCAGGCCGCAGGTGATGAGCTGGGTCCGGCACGGGTCGGCCCCGGTCCGGTTGTCGGCGGTTGAGTCAGCGTCCCCCGGCAGTTCCCCTGGCAGTTCCTCGTAGCGCGAATAGTGGTGCAGGTCCCCGGTGAGCCACAGCCGGACGGAGGCGCCGGTTTCCTCGAAGATCCCGGCGCGGCGGTTGAATCGCCGCCGAAGGTAGTCCTGCTCGAAGAAATGCACCTGCCGGAAGGCGTTGGCGTTTTCCGTTTCCCGCACCCAGTAGGGGGCCGCAACGCAGAGGATGACGGCGTCGCCCGGCAGAAGCCTGGTGGTCACCGTGTTGTAGAAGTAGTCGAGCTGCGGTTCGTCGATGTATTGGCCCAGCTGGCTGTCCAGCCCCACGAGCCACCAGCCGGGAGCGTCGTCCCCGCCGGTGAGGCGGAGGGCAAAGTAGCTTCGCGTCTGGATGGTCCGCCAGCCGCCGATGTTCCGTTGCCGGGTGAACAGCCGGATGAAGGAGGTCAGGCCGTCGTACCAGTCGTGGTTGCCGGGGAGGGCCAGCAGCACGCCGGCGCGGCCGGGGGAGCGGCCGCCGGGAAGCGCCGTCCGGTAGGGACCCACCATGCGGTCCTCGTACGCGGCGGGTGATGCCACCGGATACACCTCGTCGCCGCCCAGCACCAGCACCTTCCCGCGGCGAAGCTCCTGGCCGTCCACCTGCAGCGACGCTTCCGCCAGCAGCGACGCCACCGTGTAGGTGGGGTCGAAGCCGTCGCCCAGGTCAGCCGTGAAATCCAGCCACAGGTCTTCGGCCCCGGAAGACCGTTCCGGCCCAGCGGTGCCAGCCTCCGCCGGGCTAGCCGCCGCACGGGCATTACCAGCACGGGCATTACCAGGACCGGGCAGGCCAAGGCCGCGGACCACCGGCTGCGCGGGCTGGCCCGCGACAGGCAGGCGTTCCAGGTCCAGCTCGTAACGGGGAAAGCCGCCCTCCAGTTCGCGTTTGTCACCGAAATCGGCGAAGACGGACGCGAGGACAACCCGCACGGCGGTCCTGCCCAGCTGGGCCGGTGCCAGCCAGCGCACAGCGTCCCGCGGAGTGAAGCCAAGTCCGTTGCTGTGCTGCGCCAGCTCAGCCCGCTTCATGCCCCGCCGCCCTTCATTGCCGGCCGGTGACCTTGCCGGTGACTCTGCCGGAGTACACCTGCCACAGCTCACCCAGGAACACCTTCCCGAACGCCGCAAGGGCGCTCGCAGGCGACGGGCCCACCGCCCGGAAAGTGGTCAGTTGCCGGGCGAAGTCCCACGGCCGGATGTAAAGCACTCCGGCCCCCGCCACGGCAGCACCGGACGCGGCGGCGGCAGCAGTGGCAGCAGTGGCAGTGGCAGCGGCGGTGGCTGTGTCCGGCGGCGGGAGGTGCCCGCGGAGGACGGTGACGTACAGCGTGGTGGTGTCAGCCCAGACGTCGAAGCCTGCGTCGTTGCGGACGTCCTTGTGGCCCACGAAGGTGAGCGGGGTGCCGCCGGGATCCCGCAGCCAGAGGCGGTAGAGCATCTTCCGTCCGGCCGCATCAGGACCGCCGTCCTTGACGAAGAGATTGAACCAGCCGCGTTCCACCGGAAGGCGGCCGCCGAACTGGTCCGCCAGGACGTAGCCTTCCGCGGTGGCCGGATGGAGCGGATCACGGACAAACGCGTCAATATCCGGGGCCGTGATGGTGAGCTCGAACATCATCCGGCGGCTCCGGTCACGGCCCAGGCCGCGGCCCTTCTCGGGGTCCGACACGCCGGCGCTGAACCATCCGTGCATCTGTTCGGTGAAGCTGACCGATGTCGGCCCTGTTTCGGCCAGCTCCGTTTCCTCTTCGATTTCGGCCTCCTGCAACGCCTCGCTTTCGGAAAGCACTCCGGCATCTGCGCCTCCAGCATCGCCGGGCCCGGGCCCGGGGCCGGGGCCGGCGCCGGGCTGCCCCAGCGAACGGCTGCGGGTGCGCGGGACCAGCGTCCTTTCCTCCCGGGGTGCCTTCGCACCTTTGGTGGCGTCCGGCACCAGGGCGCGCGGCGGCCCGCCGTCGTAAGTTCCGCCGTCGAACGGCCCGCCGTCGTAACGCCCGCCCTCGAACGGCTCGTTGGAAGCGCCAGGCCGGACACCGGCGTCATCCAGGCCGCCCCGCTGCCCGGCGCCGCCGGTTCCCTGCAGGATCCGGTGGCAGGCCCGTTCGGCAAAGGCGGCGATGGTCAGGGCGGGGTTGGCTCCCACCGGCCCTGGCATCGCGGCGCCGTCCACCACATGGAGCCCGGGGTAGCCAAACACCTCACCGTACGCGTCGCACACGCCATCGCTGGTGTTCCGGCCGGCCGGGGCACCGCCGAGCGGATGCACGGTGATGACGCGTTTGCTCCACCACAGCGGGTTCTGCTTGAAGCTGCCGCCCAGTTCCCTGGCGATCGCCTGCATGGTGGCCTGCATCCGGCCGAAGTACGCGGCTGAGGTGGCCAGGGTCCAGTTGATGGCCAGCCGGCCGCCCTGCAGGGTCATGACGCCGTCCGGGATGTCCCGCCCCATGCCGAGCAGGGGAACCGACGACGCCGAGAGCCGGCCGTCTCCCAGGGCGGCGGCCAGATCGGCGGAGATGTTGGATCGCTGGGCCTGGAAGAGCCGGTCCTTGAGGAGCTGCACCATCACTTTGCCGGCGCGCTTGGCCACCTGGCGGAACTGTCCCGTTTCCAGGAGCCAGTTCATGAACGAGGGGTACCCGGCGTCTTCGATGTAATAGCCGCGGCCGTCACCGCCGTCGGTGGAATCGGGCGTGCGGATGGCCGTGGTGATTACCGGCCCGATGCTGCCCGAAAGCGTGCGTGTGACGCCGTCGGGGTCCTTGGCATCCAGGACAAAGCCCAGCAGGTCGCCGTTTCCGCTGAACCGTGTGCCCAGTGCCGGGCTCAGCGCAGGCAGCGACGCGCGGTTGCGCAGCAGCAGGAACGTGGTGCCGAAGGTGCCGGCGGCCAGGATGAGCCGGCGGCAGAGGATCACCTGTTCCTCCAGGAGCCCGGGCCGGGCGTCGGCAGGATCGTGGACGACGTAGCGGACCTCATAGCCGCCGGCCGGGAGGGGGCGGATGCCGCGGACGTCGTGGTGGGTCCGGATGTCCGCTCCGGCAGCCTTGGCCGCGGACAGGTAGTTGTGGTCCAGGGTGTTCTTGGCGCCGGTGTTGCAGCCGATGTCGCATTCCCCGGACAGGGTGCAGGTGGTGCGCACGGTCCCGTCGCCGTGGATGCTTCCGTATGGTGCGGGAGCCAGCGCCCGGTTCCTGGCGGGAGCCTCTCCGGGGGACGCGGCAAACGTGACGGCGATGGGCGGCCGCGTGATGCTGAGTCCGAGCGCGCGGGCGGCCGTTTCCATGGCCAGGGTCTTCGGCGTGTCCTGATAGGGGTAGGGCACGGGCCGGAGCATGGCTTCGGCTGCCTCGTAATAGGGGTCGAGGTCCTGCCTGCTAAACGGCCAGCTTTCGTAGCCTCCGCCGGGCACGGGCGATTCCTTGACGAACCACTTTTCGTCCTTGCGCAGCAGCACGTTCGCATAGATGAGTGAGCCGCCGCCCAGTCCGCTGGAGACGATTCCTTCGAGGCCGCGGAAAGTCCAGGCGTCAAAAAGCCCGTAGAGGCCCTTGTCCGGATCCCAGAAATTCCGGCCCATCTCGGACGGCGTCCTGGCGAAACTCCCGGGCGGATAGGCCTTGCCCCGTTCCATCAGGACCACCGACTGGCCGCCGGCCGCCAAACGGTAGGCCGCTACCGATCCGCCAAAGCCGGAACCCACCACCACAGCGTCCACTGACTCCGCGGGATCGTCGTCGCCCTGCACCACCGGTTCCACGCAATTCCCCTCGGAAGAGCTGAATCGCCGAACGCCCCGGCAGCCGGGCACCCAAGGAGTGCCCAAGCGGCCACGGGGCGGTCAGACGCAAACCATAGCGACATGTTCCCACCGCGGACCGGGTCTGTCCACGGACGGGAAAGTGCGGAGCCTTGCGGGGACGTCCGGCAGGAACCGCTAGACCCGGATCCGGTACCCGCGCTTAACCACGGTTTCCACCATCCGGCCGTCCGGCAGGGAGGAGCGCAGCCGGCTGACAGTCATGTCCAGGGCGTGCACCGAGCCACGCAGTTCGAGCAGGTCGGAGAGCGATTCGCGGGACAGGACCGCGCCTTCGGCACCGAGCAGCGCCCGCAGGAGCAGGAGCGGTGCCGGCGCCATTTCAACAGCCTCCCCGTCGATCCGGAGCGACCGTCCGCGGAGCTCCACGTTGCCGGACCGGGTGTCCAGGCGGCGCACATGGTTCAGGGCAAGGTGTTCGCAGACCAGCCGGATCAGGGCACCCATCCGGAAGCGTTCCGGAACCAGCGGCGTGATCCCGGCGTCGATCAGCGGCTGCGCGGTGATGGGGCCCACCACCGCGGTGGTGACCGTGGTTTTCAGGGCGTCGACGAGCTGCTTGTAGAGGCCCATCTCGTGGGCTGTGCTCCACATGGCATCGACGGCGGGCGCACTGGTGAAGGTCAGCACGTCCAGGTTGCCGCTGCAGACGGCCTCGATCAGGCGCGGAAGTTTGTCCTCGCCGTCGGGTTTGACCCAGCGGTAGGGGGTGACGGTCAGGACGGTGGCGCCGGACATCCTGAGGCGCTCAAGCTGGCGGACGTCCGTGTAGCCGTGCAGCTGGACGGCCACCGTCTTGCCGCGGACGCCTTCCTTCAGCAGCATGTCCACCAGGGTGGCCGTGGTTTCGTCGCTGCTGATCCCGACGTCGGCAAGCCCCGCCGCCCGGACGGCGCCGCGGGCTTTGGGCCCGCGGACGAACATCCGGCAGGCCGCGAGGGTCTCCAGCAGTTCGTCGCCGATGCCGGACGCGTCCGCCGCCTCGCACCAGCGGCGCATGCCGTAGGCGGTGGTGGCGATGCAGAGGTCGGGTTTGGCGGCAATGATGGCCCGGGTGTCGTCGATAAGCCGCATGTCCTCCTGCACCGGTGCGATCTTGAGCGCAGGTGCGTGCAGCACCTCGGCTCCGCGCCGCTCCAGGGCCTCGATCAGGTCCTGGGAACGCCGGTGCGACGTCACGCCGATCCGGAATCCCTCCAGGGGCGAATCGGGGCCGTCGGCAGCAGGGGAGTCCTGCGGGCCGGGGCCGGAAGCGGGGGCAATAGAGTTCATGGCGCTCATGGGTTTTCTTTCACGATTCCATCAGTGACGCTGCGAGGCGGTCGAGATCAGCCGCCGCCTCGGCGTGCCCGCGGTTGGCTTCAGCCACCCGCACCACCTCGCCGATGACCAGCACAGCCGGGTTGGTGCAATCGGCGGCCGCTTTAACAATCGTACCGAGCTGGGCGATCGTGGTGCGCTGGCCGGGGCGGTAGCCGCGTTCGACGACGGCCATCGGCATGTCTGCCTTCATGCCGGCGCGGCGGAGGCCGGCGGCCAGCTGGTGCAGCGTTCCGATGCCCATGAGGACCACAATGGTCCCGCCCAGGCCGGCAAGGTGCGTGAGCTCCTTCTCAGTCAGCGGTGCGTGGCCGGACACCACGGTGAACATGTGGCTGACCTCGCGGTGGGTGACCGGGATGCCGGCCGCCGCCGGAACGGAGATGGCGCTGGTGACGCCGGAAACGACCTTCACCGGAACGCCGGCCGCCACACAGGCGGCAACTTCCTCGCCGCCGCGGCCGAAGACGTAGGGGTCCCCGCCCTTGAGGCGGACCACGTTGTTTCCGGCCAGGGCGCTCTGCACCATGAGCTTTTCAATGTCGCCCTGGCTCACTTTGTGGTGGCCGGGCTGCTTTCCCACATCCACCAGCTCGGCCGAGGTCAGGAAGGGCAGCTCCTGGTAGGGGGCCAGCCGGTCGTAGAACACGACGTCGGCATCGCGCAGCGCCTTGACAGCAGCAACGGTCAGCAGCTCGCCGACGCCGGGGCCGCCGCCCACCAGGGTCACGTGCCCTACTGCTCCCGCAACCGGTTCCACGGCCACGGGGATGCCGGTGGCGCGGCAACGGTCCAGCAGCGCGTCCCAGCCGGGCTGGCCGTCGTCGACGGCAGCCACGAGGAACGGACGTTCGGGCAACGGCCCGTCGTGGCTCGCACCCTGCGGTGTGCTGAGGCGGGAGACGACGGCGCCGGCAGCCTGGTAGCGGCGGACTGCCTGCCGGGCGGCGTGGTCGGATCCGGTGACCAGGACTTCACGGCCCGTAAGATCAATGCTGAGCTGCATGCCTATACCTCGTTCTTGTCGAGTTCCGGAGTGGAGGGACGCATCGGGATGGTGGCCCCGATGAGGACTTTCCCCTTCTCTTCTGCCGTTGCCGGACGCATCTGGCCGCGCTCGTCGGAGACAAAGGTGATGGAGTCGTCCTTCTGGTCCGGGGCGTTGACGAAGGAACGGAACCGGCGCAGGCGCTCGGGATCCTTCAGGGTGTCAGCCCATTCGTCGATGTAGGTGTCGACATGCTTTTCCATGGCGGCTTCGAGGTCTGCGGCGATTCCCAGGGTGTCCTTGACCACCACATCCTCGACGTGCTTGATGCCGCCGTCGAGCTCTTCCTGCCAGCGCGCGGTGCGCTGCAGACGGTCGGCGGTGCGGATGTAGTACATGAAGTACCGGTCGATGTACTTGATCAGGGTTTCGTCGTCGAGGTCCTTGGCCAGCAGCTGGGCGTGGGCGGGGGTGGCACCGCCGTTGCCGCCGACGTACAGGTTCCAGCCGTCGGCCGTGGCGATCACGCCGACGTCCTTGCCGCGGGCCTCGGCGCATTCGCGGGCACAGCCGGAGACGCCCATCTTGAGCTTGTGCGGGCTGCGGAGGCCGCGGTACCGGAGCTCGAGCTGGATGGCCATGGCCACCGAGTCCTGGACGCCGAAGCGGCACCAGGTGGAACCGACGCAGGACTTCACGGTCCGCAGGCTCTTGCCGTAAGCCTGGCCGGATTCGAAGCCGGCGTCCACCAGTTCCTTCCAGATTTCCGGGAGCTCCTCCAGCCGGGCGCCGAACATGTCGATGCGCTGGCCGCCGGTGATCTTTGTATACAGGTTGTACTTCTCGGCCACGGCGGCGATCACGCCGAGCTTCTTCGGGGTGATCTCGCCGCCGGCGATGCGGGGGACCACCGAGTAGGTGCCGTCCTTCTGCATGTTGGCGAGGGCGCGGTCGTTGGTGTCCTGCAGCGTTCCGCGGCCGGCGTCCAGGACGTAGGCGCTGTTCTGGCTGGCCAGGATGTTGGCGATGGTCGGCTTGCAGATGTCGCAGCCGGCGCCGGTGCCGTACTTGGCCATGATCTCTTCGAAGGAGGTCAGTTCCAGGACCCGGATGGCGTCGAACAGTTCCTGCCGGGAGAGCTCGATGTGCTCGCAGAGTGCCTTGGAGACCTCGACGCCGGACTTGGTGAGTTCGGTTTCCAGCAGTTTCTTGAGCATCGGCACGCAGGAACCGCAACTGGTTCCGGCGCGGGTGCAGCCCTTCAGCTCGCCGAGTTCCTGGACGGGTGCATTCCCGTCGCAGGCGCCGCAGCCGTTGACAGTGTCGCGGATGGTCCCGGCAGTCACGTTGTTGCAGGAACACAGGATGGCGTCGTCCGGCAGTTCCGTCTCCGGGGCCTCGCCGCCGCCGGCAGCGCTGAGGAACGCGCCCGGCTCGGCGGGAAGTTCGCGGCCCAGGAGCGGGCGAAGGCTCATGTACGGTGAGGCGTCGCCCACGAAGATGCCGCCCAGGAGGGTCTTGGCATCGTCCGTGGTGACGATCTTCTGGTAGACGCCGCGGGCAGGGTCGGCGTAGACGATCTCCAGGGCGTGTTCCGTGCGGGCGAAGGCGTCGCCGAAGCTGGCAACGTCCACGCCGGAGAGCTTGAGCTTGGTGGCGGTGTCGAAGCCGGGGAAAGTTGCGTCGCCGCCGTGCAGCCGGTCCGCGACGATTTCGGCCATGGTGTTGGCCGGGGCCACCAGGCCCAGGCACATGCCGCCGAAGTTGGCGACCTCGCCGATGGCCCAGATGCCGGGAACCTGGGTTTCGCAGCCGTCGGTGATGACGACGCCGCCGCGCTGGCCGAGATCGAACAGCTGCTCCTCGCCTTCAGCGGCGCGGAAGAGTTCATCGCGCGGCTTGACGCCGATGGCCACGACGACGATATCGGCGGGGATGATGCGGCCGTCCGCCATCAGCACTCCGGTAACCTGGCCGTCTTCGGAAAGTACTTCGGAGGGGAACACGCCGCCGTGGACGGTGAAGCCCTTGGCTTCGATCAGGCGGCCGAGCGCCTGGCCCGCGCCTTCGTCGAGCTGGGTGTTCATGAGCCACGGGGCGCCGTTGATCACAACGGGGGTTGCGCCGAGCTGTTCAGTGCCTGCAGCCGATTCGAGGCCGAGGAGGCCGCCGCCGATGGTGACTGCGTTGATCTTGCGGCCGAGCTTCTCGGTGAGTTCGGAGATCGCCTTGTTGATGGCCCACACGTCCTCGAGGGTGCGGTAGACGTGCACGTGCTCCGCGCCGGGGATCGGCAGGCGGGCGGCGTCCGAACCGGTAGCCACCACCAGTTCGTCGAATTCGTAGGTGTTGCCGGCTGCCGTCTCAACGGACTTGGCAGCGTGGTTGATCTTGATGACGCGTTCGCCGGTCTTCAGGGCCAGGGCATCGTGGTCCCACATGGAAGCGGCGCCGAGGGTGAGGTCCACGTCGCTGTCGGTGAGCGCCTTGCTGAGGGCCACCCGGTCGTAGGGGAGGTGGGCTTCCTCGGTGAGGACCGTGACATGCCAGCCTTCGAGGCCGCGGGCATGCATTGCGTCCGCAAAACGGTGGGCCGCGGGGCCGCCGCCGGCGACGACGATGCGGCGCGGAGTCTCGGTGCTTGAAGTCTGTTCGGTCACTGTGGGCCTTTCGCATGGGGCGCAGCGGTGATCTGCGACCATCTCAATCGAGGTGTCCATCCAGACTAGGTACGCGCAGTTTCGCTTCAGTTTCCCTTATGTTTCGTGAACTTAACTTCTGCATCACGAATGGATTTCCGGGCAGGTGAGTTGCCTTTTACGTGCCGGACACATTGACTGCACGCCGCCGAAACACCGCAGCCCTAGCTTTGAGATGTGGCCGCGTTGGCGGTCCGGGCCCGGCTGCCGTTCCAAGGAGCGCCGGGCGGCACGCGATGCGAGAGGGGTCGGAAATGACCGCAGTACTTGAACTTGAAGACCAGAGCACCGGCGTTGCGACGGGCTGGAACCGCGTCTGCGCCGTGGAGGAACTGGAACTGGCCTGGGGCGAGGCTGCATTGATCGCCGGCCGCCAGGTGGCATTGTTCCGCACGGCGCCCGCAGAGGTGTTCGCCGTGGCCCAGGAGGACCCCGCTACTGGCGCCCATGTGATGGCACGCGGCATCGTGGGCTCACGCGGAACGCGCCAGACCATTGCGTCACCGCTGCACAAGGAGGTCTATGACCTGGAGACCGGCGAGTGCTTCGGCACCGCAGAGCTCCGCCTCCCCACGTTCCGCACCCGTGTGGTGGACGGCTACGTCGAGGTTGAGCTCTAACTAGGGCCCAACCCGAGCACCAGGGCCCTGACTAGAGCCCCAGGGCTTCCCGAACGTCTCCCAGAACGCCGTCCAGGGCTGCCCGCGCCGCCTGCCGCGCCTCGGGCAGTTCCGCAGCTGAACCCACGCTGCGGACAACTTCGAGGTAGCACTTCAGTTTCGGCTCAGTGCCGCTGGGCCGGATGATCACCCGGCTGAGGTCCTTGGTGAGATAGAGCAGGCCGTCCGTCGGCGGCAGGTTTTCGCTGCCTTCGGCCAGGTCCTTGAACGTTTCGACGGCGGATCCGCCGAAGGATTCCGGCGGGCTCACCCGGAGCCGGTTCATCATGGCGTCCAGCAGGCCCAGGTCCGCGACTCGGATGCTGAGCTGGTCGCTGGCGTGCAGCCCGTGCACCAGGTACAGCTCGTCGAGGGTATCGAAAATCGTCTTGCCGTCGGCCTTGGCCGCGGCCGCAAGTTCCGCGATGAGCACTGCGGCGGAGATGCCGTCCTTGTCCCGGACCAGTTCCGGGGCCACACAGTAACCCAGCGCTTCCTCGTAGCCGTAGAGCAGGCCCGGAACGCGGGAGATCCACTTGAAGCCGGTCAGTGTCTCTTCGTGGGCGTACCCGGCCGCGGCGGCAATCTGCGCCAGCAGGCGTGAGGAAACGATCGAATTAGCGAAGACGCCGCGTGCCGCAGTTTCGCGGCCGGCGAGCCTGGCCGCAATGTGTGCCCCCAGCAGCGCGCCCACTTCGTCACCCCGAAGCATGCGCCACGCACCCGTGTCCGGATCCTTGGCGGCGACGGCTGCCCGGTCGGCGTCGGGGTCGTTGGCCAGCACGATGTCGGCGTCCACGCGGGCTGCCGTTTCCAGGGCCAGGTCAAGGGCACCGGGCTCCTCCGGGTTGGGGAAGTTCACGGTGGGGAAGTCCGGATCCGGCAGGGCCTGTTCCGACACCAGCGTGACGTCGCCGAATCCTGCCGCCTGCAGAACGGCAACGGCCGTCTCGCCGCCCACGCCGTGCATGGGGGTCAGGACGATCTTCAGGTCCCTGGCCGGGAACTGCGCGGGCAGGGCCAGGGCGGCCACCGCTGCCTCGTAGTCGGCGGTGATGGATGGGTCCAGCACAGTCCAGCCCGCCGGGGCGAGCGTGATGGAGTCCAGGGTGCCCACGCGGTCGATTTCCGCGGCGATCAGGGCGTCGTAGGGTGCCACGATCTGCGCCCCGCGCCCGCTTTCCTCCACAGCGTGCCGGCCGAGGTACACCTTGTAGCCGTTGTCCTGCGGCGGGTTGTGGCTGGCTGTCACCATCACGCCGCCATCGCAATCCAGGGCCCGGACGGCGTAGGCCAGCAGCGGCGTCGGCAGCGCCTGCGGCATCAGGAAGGTCTCGATTCCCGCAGCAGTGAACACCGCGGCGGTCTCCTCCGCGAAAATGTCGGAGTTGTAGCGCGCGTCATAGCCGACGACGGCGCGGGGCCGGGTGCCCGGCGAGGCTTCCGCGACGGCGGCGGTCAGGAACGCAGCGAAGCCTGCGGCCGCGCGCCGGACGACGACGCGGTTCATGCGGTTGGGACCGGGGCCAAGCTCAGCGCGGAGGCCTGCGGTGCCGAACTGCAGCGTTCCGCTGAAGCTGTCTTCAAGCTCCTGGCGGGCTGCAGGAACCCCATCCGAGGAAAGCTGGACGAGTTCTGTCAAAGCGGCGGCAGTTGCGGGATCCGGGTCCTGGGCGGCCCAGTCACGGGCGGCGCTCAAGAGCTGCGGAAATTCGGCATCGGAAGACGTCATAGGAACAAAGCTATCGCCTAACGACCCGGATGCGATGCCCGGCATGCGCAACCCGGAACCTTGACAGTAAATTTTCCGGACACGTAATGTCTGAAAAATGAAGATGGGGCAGGGGGTTGAGTGGTCGCTGCACTGCTGCGTCAACATGTCCTGGGCCCCCGCCGGGGAAGCCGTAAACAGTGCCAGGCTGGCGGAGCTGTATCAGTTGCCGGCGGCGTACCTGAACAAGCAGCTTCAGGCACTGGTCCGCGCCGGTATCCTGTCCTCCGTATCCGGACCCCGCGGCGGGTTCCACCTGGCGCAGCCTGCGGAAAAGATCACCGTGCTGGACGTTGTCCTTGCCATTGAAGGTCCGGAACCGGCGTTTCGCTGCGAATCCATCCTCGCGAACACGCCCGGCGCAGAGCCCGGCGAGGACTACCTGCGCAGCTGCCTCGTGTCGCAGACCATGCGGCAGGCCGAGCTTGTCTGGCGCCAGACGCTGTCCCGGCAGACCATCGCCGGCATTGCCGCCTCGGTTGAGCGGAAGTTTCCCGGCTCACGGAAGGACGTGCTCCGCCGGCTGATGCCCGCCAGGAAGCAGTAGTCAGAGCTTGGCGATGATTTCGGCGAGCAGCTTGGAGATGCGCGGGCCGGCAGCCTGCCCGGCTTCCAGCACTTCCTGGTGGCTCAGCGGCACCGGGCTGATTCCGGCGGCGAGGTTGGTCACCAGCGAGATGCCGAAGACCTCCATGCCTGCATGACGGGCGGCGATGGCTTCGAGCGCTGTGGACATGCCCACCAGGTCGGCACCGATCCGCTTGGCATACTGCACTTCCGCCGGAGTCTCGTAGTGCGGTCCGGTGAACTGCGCATAAATGCCCTCGTCGAGGGAAGGGTCCACTTCGCGGGCCAGTCCGCGGATCCGTGCAGAGTAGAGATCTGTCAGGTCAACGAAGGTTGCGCCTTCCAGCGGGGACGTGGCGGTGAGGTTTATGTGATCTTTGATGAGCACGGGTGTGCCGGGAGCCCAGTCCTCGTTGAGGCCGCCGCAGCCGTTCGTCACCACCAGGACCTTGCAGCCGGCCGCGGCGGCGGTCCGTACTCCGTGAACCACGGCGCGGACGCCCTTGCCTTCGTAGTAGTGCGTCCGGGCGCCGAGCACCAGGGCGCGCTTGCCTTCCCGGGTCAGGACGGAGCGGATGGTGCCTACATGGCCCTCCACCGCCGGCGCATGGAAGCCGGGCACTTCGTCCGCGGACAGCGTGGCTGTGGTCTCGCCGATCAGGTCCGCGGCGTCGCCCCAGCCGGAGCCGAGCACCAGCGCGACGTCGTGGCTGTCCACGCCCGTCTCCTCGGCGATGTAGTCGGCGGCCGCGCGGGCGGCGTCAAAAGGGTCCGTGTTCAGGAATTCTGTATTACTCACTGGTACAAGTTATCGTGCCCGCGGCGCCCTGCCCAGCAGTGGCGCAGGTCCCTTTTATTGGTGCGCGGCGCCGCATGGGTAGAGAATGGATCTTTGTGACTACGCATCCGGATTTCAGCTCACCTCGCATCGCAATACTCGGCGGAGGGCCCGGCGGCTATGAAGCCGCCATGGTGGCCGCCTCACTGGGGGCGCAAGTCACCATCGTTGAGCGGGCGGGCCTCGGCGGCTCGGCGGTGCTTACCGACGTCGTGCCTTCCAAAACCCTGATCGCGACGGCGGACCTGATGACCCGCGTCGGTGAGGCGGGGGAGCTGGGAGTGAAGTTCGACGTCGACGGCGGCGATTTCGCCCCGGTGATGAGGGCGGACCTGAAGCACATCAACGACCGGCTGCTCAACCTTGCGCGGAAGCAGTCCGAGGACATCCGGGCAGGGCTGGAACACCAGGGCGTGCGCATCCTCATCGGGTCCGGCCGGCTGCTGGACAGCCACACCATCGAGGTCCTCACTGCTGAAGGCACCGAGACGGTGGAAGCGGACACCATCCTGCTCGCGGTGGGCGCCCACCCGCGCGAACTTTTCACCGCCCGGCCGGACGGCGAGCGGATCCTGAACTGGGCGCAGATCTATGACATGGACGAGCTCCCCGAGGAACTCATCGTGGTGGGCTCCGGCGTTACCGGCGCGGAGTTCGCGTCCGCCTACAACGGCCTGGGCTCCAAGGTCACCCTGATTTCCAGCCGCGACCGGGTGCTGCCGGGCTCGGACACCGACGCCGCAGAGGTCCTGGAAGGCGTTTTTGAACGCCGCGGCGTAAAGGTGCTCTCCCGTTCCCGCGCGGAAACGGTCGAGCGGACGGACGACGGCGTGGTGGTCACCCTGGGTGACGGCTCCAAGGTCACCGGCAGCCACTGCCTGGTCTGCGTGGGCTCCATCCCGAACACGGCAGGCATCGGCCTCGAGGAAGCCGGCGTGGCCCTCACCGAAGCCGGACACATCAAAGTGGACGGCGTCTCCCGCACCACGGCACCGAACATCTACGCGGCAGGCGACTGCACCGGCGTCCTTGCCCTCGCCTCCGTCGCGGCCATGCAGGGACGCATCGCAGTGGCCCACTTCATGGGCGACAGCGTCACCCCGCTGAAGCTGCACCAGGTGGCCTCCAACATCTTCACCTCACCGGAGATCGCGTCGGTCGGCGTGTCCGAGGCGGAGATCGACTCCGGCAAATACCAGGGCGACGTGATCAAGCTGTCGCTGCGCAGCAACGCCCGAGCCAAGATGCGCAACCACCGCGACGGCTTCATCAAGATCTTCGCCCGCAAAGGCTCCGGAACCGTGATCGGCGGCGTGGTGGTCGGCCCGAACGCGTCCGAGCTGATCTTCGCGATTTCCATCGCGGTGACGCAGAAACTGCACGTCGACGACGTTGCCAGCACCTTTACGGTGTACCCGTCACTCAGCGGTTCCATCTCGGAAGCGGCACGCCGCCTGCACGTACACATGTAGCGTCCGGTGGTTGAGCCTGTCCCCGTGGTTGACCCTGCCTAGGCAGGTGCGGCCCGGATGGTTTCCGCGGACTCTGCGGAACGGGACATCCGGGCTGCCGCCAGGTACACCAGCCCGGTAATCAGCGGAATCACGCTGATGGCGGAGAGCGACACTATTCCAGCGAGGCTCCCCAGGGCTGAGAAGGCTATCGGGCCGAGGCCGAGGGCCACGAGCAGCCAGCCCGCAGCGTCCGTCCGTTTCAAGCCCAGGACTGCTGCCGGTAGGGCGAGCACCAGAATTGCGACGGCGCGGACGGGGCCATTGGCGTTCTCGAAGGCGCGCCACGATGCGGAATCCACGGCGAACCACATCCCTGCCACCACCAGCAACGCGGTCAGCACGGCCAGCGCCGGTGCAGCCCACCCGGGACGAAGCCAGGCAAGTACGGCCAGCGCGGCCAGCGGAACAGCCCAGGAGAGGACTATCATGAGGCCTTCGGTGCCGCCGGGATCAGTCAGGGCGTAACCGCTGATGAACAGGCCGGCGAGGACCGTAAACGCGGCCATGATCGCTGTTGCCGTCCACATCAGTGCTCTTGCCTGGGCGGATCGGTCCAGCTTCCGCAGGGAGACGATGCCCATCACGGCGGCAACCACGATGAGTGCGGCCGCGGCCAGGAAGATCGTGACGGCGAACATGGCAACCCTCCCTTGGACCCACGGACTCTAGCTTCCATGACACCCCTTGCCCCTTGTGCAGGGCAAGGGGTCCAAGGTCCCTCAAAACCTCGTGCGGGCGTCCCTACCGGATGACAGCGAGAATGATCTTGAGGGCGTCCTCAGGCATGGTGCCAGGAACGTTGCCCAAAGAAGCGTTGTACATATGGCTGCCGGTGCAGACCTGGGCTTCATAGACACCAGCCTTTTCCGTGGCGGTCCAAGCGGACCACCCCCGTTCGCGGGCGAGGGCATCGACGTGTGTCACCCCGGGAGCCAACGCACTGTACGTACAGCTGGCGGTCAGCAACGCCTGGATCTCGTCGGCCTCTGATAGTTCCGCAAAAGTCAGCACGGCAAAGGGTCTGGTTTCGTCACCGGCTGCTTCAGAATAGGCGCAGCCGCTCGAGTCCTGGGGCTCCGGGGCTTCGCTCTCGGGCTCATAGCGTGACAGCCCCGGAAAACGCGCCAAATATACCTCTCCGGCCGCGCAGAAGTCCGGCACCGGAAGGCCGGACGAGGGAAGGCCGGACGAGGGAAGCCCGGACGAGGGAAGCCCGGAGGGAGGACCCGCAAGGGGGCCGGACGTTTCCGGCGACGCGGCAACGGTGGCAGTAGCCTGCTGGACACCTGGTTCTGTACCGGACGCAGCCGGCCCCGCCACTGGGGCGGCGCACCCCGAAGCCAACAGTGTCCCTGCAGCCAGAACGCCCCACGCAGCCTGGTTCACTGCACCCCCAACCCTCGATGATGGTTCAGGCTAGCAGGCGGGGACACAGGAGCGGCAGGACCCCCGAGGGGCCCCTGCCGCTTCACGTCACGTCAGGCGGCTGTTGCCGCCTGGAAGTGTTTTTCGATGATGTCCTTGATGTCGGAGTGGCAGCCGCCGCAGCCGGTGCCCGCGCGGGTGGCTCCGGAAACCTCGGCCACGGTGGAGCACCCGTCAGTAACGGCGTCCTGGATCTTGGTTCCGCTGACGCCGGCGCACCGGCAGACGGTGCGCGCCGGGTCGGTGTTGGCAGCGGCAGCCAGCTGGTCCGGGCCGTCCAGCCGCAGCAGCAGCGACCTGTCGGCCGGGAGTTCGTCGCCGCGCTCAAACAGCGACACCAGCTCCGCAGCAGTGCGCGGCATCCCCACGGCCACGAGGCCTTCCAGGACTCCGCCGCGCGTGGTCATTTTGACGTAGCGGCCGTGTTCCGGATCCGCCCACTGCGCAATCTGCAGGCGCGGGCGGCCGTCGACGGCGCCGGCCGTGAGTACTTCCTCGTCCCACGGTTCGGCGGCGTTGTCGCCGGCCACGGCCATGTTCAGGCCGCGTGCCTTGAGAACAACGACGCCCGGCTTCTCCATCGGGAGTTCCGGCAGGGCATTGGCAACCTCCGCCGACGCGGCTTCGCTGCCGCCTTCAGCCGATGCCTCGGCTGATCCCTCGGCAAGAAGTGTCAGGTACTCGGCGAGCCACTCGGCCTGCCGCCAGCCGGGTCCCACCAGGCCGGACGGGCCGGGGGCGGTGCGACAGTCGCTGCAGGACGGATCCGGGCAGCGGACTTCGGCGCAGTCGCCGATCGCGAAAATGTGCGGCTCGTGGTGTGCCCGCAGCTTGTGGTCCACCAGGATGCCCGTGGCCGTGGACAGCCCGCAGCCTTCGGCCAGTTCCACGCGGGGCCGCACGCCGCAGGACAGCACCAGCAGGTCGCCGTCGATCGCTGAACCGTCATCGAGCAGCAGGGCGGAGAATCCGCCGTCGGGAGCGTTGTGCTCAAGGCCGGTGGAGCGCGCGTTGCCGGCCATCCGGACGCCGCAGTTGCGCAGGTTGGCGGCCAGCACCGCACCGCCGCCGCGGTCGATGTTGCGGCCGAGCGGGTGCGGCCCGTTGTGGACCACGGTCACGGTAGCGCCTTCCTCGGCGGCGGCCAGCGCCGTCTCGAGTCCGAGGACGCCGCCGCCCAGGACAACCACGCGCTTGCCGCCGGAAACGGCCGAACGAAGCACCTCGGCGTCGCGCAGGTCGCGCAGGGCGGTCACGCCGGCGGGCAGCACGGGGTGGGCCGGGTCCGGGTTGAGGCCGGTCAGGTTGGGAATAACCGGACGGGAGCCGGTGGCGAACACCAGGCGGTCATAGTGCGGCGTGGTGCCATCGGTGAGGATCACCTGCTGCCGGGCGCGGTCCACGCGGCGGACGCGGACGCCGAGCCGGACATCCACGCCGTCGGCGATCAGGGCAGCGGCGTCGGACAGCGCCAGCGCCGCGGCCGTGGTGCGCCCGACGCCGAGGTCGGCCACGAGCACGCGGTTGTATGCGGCGTCTGCTTCCTCGCCGATCACCGTCAGGCGGACGAGCCCGCTGCGAACTGCCGGCAGCAGCTCGTCGATCAGCCGTGCGGCAACCGGACCAAAGCCAACAACTACAATCTGCTCACTCATGAGGCCTCCGATGCTTGAAGAACGCTGTGCTGAAGTCCGTTTGCGGCCGCCCGGACCCATACTTTGTTGAATTTGAACTCGGGCATCCCGGAGATGGGATCCGTGGCGGCCTCCGTCAGGCGGTTGGCGCTCTCGAGCTCCGGGAAGTGGAACGGCAGGAAGACCGTCTCGGGCCGGATGGCCGTGCTGAGTTCGGCCCGGCAGAGCACCTCGCCGCGCTCGTTGGCCACGGACACGAATGCCCCGTCGGTGATGCCCATGGACGCGGCCGCGGCAGGGTGGATCTGCATCTTGGCCTCCGGCTGGGATTCCAGCAGCTCGGACACGCGGCGGGTCTGCGACCCGGACTGGTAGTGCTCCAGCAGGCGGCCGGTGATGAGCGTCATGGTTTTGGCGCCTGTGAGGTCCCGGCGGATATCGCTGGCGGGATCCGCAGCAGGAGCACGACGGCGGCGGGGCGCCACCGGGGTCATGACCGCCTTGCCGTCGGCGTGGGCGAAGCCGTCCAGGAACAGCCGAGGCGTGCCGGTGCTTCCCGCAGGGTAGGGCCAGTACGCGGCCTCGCCGCGGTCCAGCATGGCGTAGTCGATCCCGGAGTAGTCGGCGAGCCCGCCGGCCGAGGCCAGGCGAAGTTCCTCAAAGACCGTCTCGGGGTCCTCGCTGTAGGTGGACGGGGCGTCGAGCGCTTCGGCGAGCCGTGCCATGATCCAGAGTTCGCTGCGGGCGCCGGCGGGCGGCTGCAGGGCACGGCGGCGGCGCAGGACGCGTCCTTCGAGGTTGGTTAGCGTGCCTTCCTCCTCGGCCCACTGAAGGACCGGCAGGATGAGGTCGGCTTCGGCAGCTGTCTCGGAGACGAAGAAATCGCAGACCACCAGGAAGTCCAGGCTGCGCAGGCCGGCAATGACCGCGTTGGCATCGGGGGAGGCCACCGCGATGTTCGAGGCGTGCACGAAGAGGCAGCGGACGCCGTCGGGCTGTCCGAGGGACTTCAGGAGCTGGACGGCGGGGAGGCCGGGGCCGGGAATCAGCGCTTCCGGTACGCCCCACACCCCGGCCACGTGTGCACGTGCGGCGGGGTCGGTGATCTTGCGGTAACCGGGGAGCTGATCGGCCTTCTGGCCGTGCTCGCGGCCGCCCTGGCCGTTGCCCTGGCCGGTGAGGGTGCCGTAGCCGCTGCGGGCGGAACCCGGCAGGCCGAGCAGCAGGCTGAGGTTGATGGCAGCTGTGGCGGTGTCCGTGCCGTCCACGTGCTGCTCCACACCGCGGCCGGTCAGGATGTAGCTGCCGCCCTTGGTGGCACCGTGGGCCAGCCTGCGGGCCGTCTCGCGGATCAGGTCCGCGGGCACGCCGGTCAGGGACTGGACGCGCTCTGGCCAGAAGGCGTTGACGCTGCGGGAGAGGGCTTCGAAGCCGCTGGTGCGCGCCTGGATGAAGTCGGTGTCCGCCAGGCCTTCGTGGATCACCACGTGGGAGAGGCCCAGGAGGAGGGTGAGGTCGGTGCCGGGCAGGGGCTGGAGGTGCAGGCCGCCGCCGTCGGACGTGAACGCCGCCGTGGCGGAACGGCGGGGGTCCACCACAATCAGCCCGCCGGCGTCGCGTGCGCCCTGGAGGTGCTGGACGAAGGGCGGCATGGTCTCGGCAACGTTGGAGCCGAGCATCAGGATGGTGCTGGCACCGTCGAGGTCTGTCAGCGGGAACGGCAGGCCGCGGTCGACGCCGAAGGCGCGCATGCCGGCGGCGGCGGCGGAGGACATGCAGAACCGGCCGTTGTAGTCGATCCGGGACGTGCCCAGGGCGAGCCGGGCAAATTTGCCCAGCATGTAGGCCTTCTCATTGGTCAGGCCGCCGCCGCCGAACACGCCGACAGCGTCCGCGCCGTAGCGGGCACGGGTGTCCTTCACGGCTGCGGTGATGAGCTTCAGTGCGTCATCCCAGCTGACGGGGCGGTGCACGCCGTCGGAGCCCTTCAGCATGGGCTCGGTGACACGTCCGGGGTGGCTCAGAAGGGACGCTGACGTCCACCCCTTGCGGCAGAGTCCGCCGCGGTTGGTGGGGAAGTCGCGGCCGGAAACTTCGAGGACGGGTCCAGCCGGGGCGGCCACGCTCTGGGCGGATGGAGCCGGCACGGGGTCTGACCCCGGCTGGACAGCCGGGGTCAGAGCCGCTGGGGACTTCAGCGTCATGGCGCACTGCAAAGCGCAGTAGGGGCAGTGCGTGTCGGCGCTTGTGGTCATGTTAGACGTGTCCCATCGCATTTCGGTTGGCATTGCGGATGTAGCAGCCCCAGCAGACCACCAGCATCAGGACGTAAGCCCCGACGAAGCCGTAGAAAGCGGGGGTGTAGGAACCGCTGGCCGTGTTGGAGGCGTTCAGCACCTGCGGGATGACGAACCCGCCGTATGCGCCGATTGCCGAGATCAGGCCCAGGGCGGAGGAAGCCAGTCGCTGGGTCTGCACCGTGCTGGCGCCCTTGCGTGCTGCCCGGCTGTTGGTGGCAAAGATGATGGGGATCATCCGGTAGGTGGCGCCGTTTCCGAAGCCGCTGGCGGTGAAGAGCATCAGGAAGAGGACCAGGAAGAGCCAGAAGTTCTTCAGCGGCAGCGTCCAGATCATCGTGAGGGTGATGACGGCCATGGAAGCAAAGGCTGCGACGGTCATGCGGGCGCCGCCCATGCGGTCCGCCATGCGGCCGCCGTAGGGGCGGGCCAGGGAACCGACCAGCGGGCCGAGGAAGGCCAGTGAGAGAGCCACTGTGCCCACGCCGATGGAGGAGAAGGCGGGGAAGTAGTCCTTGATGAGCTTGGGGAATACACCGGCGAAGCCGATGAACGATCCGAAGGTGCCGATGTACAGCAACGCCATGATCCACAGGTGCGGTTCCTTCAGCGCGGCGATGGAGCCTGCCACGTCACCCTTGGCGCTGGTGAGGTTGTCCATGTACTTGTAGGCGCCGAACGCTGCGAGCAGGATCAGCGGGACCCACATGAGGCCTGCGACCGGAAGGTTGACGGTTCCGGCGGCCAGGAGCGTGATGGCGATCGGCACAGCAAGCTGTGCGACGGCGGCACCCATGTTGCCGCCGGCGGCGTTCAGGCCCAGGGCCCAGCCCTTTTCGCGGGCCGGGTAGAAGAACGTGATGTTGGCCATGGAGCTGGCGAAGTTGCCGCCGCCGAAGCCTGCAAGTGCTGCCACCAGGAGCATGACACCGAACGGAGTCTCCGGGTTGGAGACGCACATTGCCAGTCCAATGGAGGGGATCAGGAGCAGCAGGGCCGAGACGATGGTCCAGTTGCGGCCGCCGAACTTCGGAACCATGAACGTGTAGGGGATGCGGAGGGTGGCACCCACCAGGCTGGGCATGGAGATCAGCCAGAAGATTTCAGAGGTGGAGAATGTGAAGCCTGCCGCGGGGAGCTGGACCACCACGATGGACCAGAGCTGCCAGACGACAAAGCCGAGGAATTCGGCGAAGATGGACCAGTTCAGGTTGCGCCGGGCGATGGAGCGGCCCTGGGTTTCCCACTGCTCCTTGTTCTCGGCATCCCAGTTGGCGATCCAGCGACCGGGGCGGACTTCAAGGGCGGGGGCGTGAACGGTGCGGGTAGTGCCGGGCTGTGCGCCGGCCTCTGCCGTGCGGTCAACAGTCACGGTGTACCTCCTTCGGGGGTTTGTTGTTCTTCAAAGGTAGGGAGCCCGCGTTTCGTGAAGCGTCGCCGTTTGTTAACGTGCTGTGAAGTTTGCCTATCGGGGCATTTGTGACGGCGTGAGGCGCAATTAGTGAGACGAATCGAAAAGTCCGCATAGTGGACTGTTTGTCCAGTCGCTGGACGGCGGGAACTATTATTGAGAGATACGTATCCCTTAGCCGGGCAGTCTTTTGGGGCACCCGTCCGGTTTCTCACGAAAGCGTTACTACATGTCATCCACTGCCACCTCACCGCAGCCGGGGTCAGCCAAGCAGGTTAACTCGCGCGGGCGCGTGATCGTCGCCAGCCTCATCGGCACCACCGTTGAGTTCTACGACTTCTACGTCTACGCCACGGCCGCCGTGCTCGTATTCCCCAAGCTGTTCTTTCCCGGACAGAACGAGACCACCCAGCTGCTGAGCTCCTTCGCCGTGTTCGGCGTCGCGTTCATTGCCCGCCCGCTCGGATCGATTGTCTTCGGCCACTTCGGCGACAAGTTCGGCCGCAAGGGCACCCTGGTGGCATCGCTGCTGACCATGGGTATCGCCACGTTCCTGATCGGCTGCCTCCCCACCGCACTGGTTCCGGGCTGGGGCTTCTGGGCTCCGGCGCTGCTGGTGGTCATGCGCTTCGCCCAGGGCCTGGCCCTCGGCGGGGAGTGGAGCGGCGCAGCCCTCCTGGCCACCGAGAACGCCCCCGCCAACAAGCGCGCCATCTACGGCACGTTCCCGCAGCTGGGTGCACCCATCGGGTTCATCATTGCCAACGTGATCTTCCTGGTGGCCAGCTACACGCTGTCACCGCAGGCGTTTGAAGCCTGGGGCTGGCGCGTTCCGTTCCTGCTCAGCGCCGTCATGGTGATCATCGGACTCTACGTCCGCCTGAAGCTGATCGAGACCCCCGCCTTCACCAAGGTGCTGGAATCCAACGAGGTTGCCAAGCTCCCGCTGGCCCGCGTCTTCAAGACCAGCTGGCGCCCGCTCATCCTGGGCACGTTCATCATGCTGGCCACGTACGTGCTGTTCTACCTGATGACCACGTTCACGCTCACCTACGGAACACGCCCCGCCACGCTGGATGCCGCCAAGGCGGCCGCGGAAAAGGCAGGGAAGCCGATGAGCGAGGCCGCAGCGGCCGCGTTCGTCCCCGGCCTGGGCTTCACGCGCAACGACTTCCTCTGGATGCTGATTGCCGGCGTCGTGTTCTTCGGCATTTTCACCCTGGTCTCCGGCCCGCTGGCTGAAAAGTACGGCCGCCGCAAGATGCTCATCGGCGTCACCGCCGGGATCTTCGTCTTCGGCATGCTGTTCGTGCCGCTGTTCAGCGGCGGCTTCGTGGGCACCATGGCCCTGCTGATCCTCGGCTTCACCCTGATGGGCCTGACCTTCGGTCCCATGGGCGCGCTGCTTCCGGAACTCTTCCCCACCAACGTCCGCTACACGGGATCAGCGGTCAGCTACAACGTCTCCAGCATCCTGGGTGCTGCCGTGGCCCCGTTCATCGCGGTATGGCTTTGGGAGATGGCGAAGGGCAGCCCCGTGCTGGTGGGTGTCTACCTCAGCGCCATGGCCGTGCTGACCCTCATCGCCCTGTTCCTGAGCAAGGAAACACGGGACCTGGATTACGAGAACAACGTAGCCTGACCCGTTTCGCCCGCAACAAATGCCCGGTGCCCCTTGGGGGTACCGGGCATTTTGTCGTTTCCGGTGCTACTTCGCGTAGCGCTCCACGAAGTTGCGGAGGATCTTCATCGGTTCCGTGGCGGTGAACTGCCGGGCGTCATTCATCAGCGTTTCGGCCGATTCGGGCGGGAAGTAGCCGGCATGGCGGTAGATGTCGATCCTGGTGACCAGCCCTTCCGCATCCAGTTCGGGGTGGAACTGGGTGGCGTACAGGTTGGCCTTGATCCGGAACATGTGCACCGGGCAGGCCGCTGAACTGGCCAGCAGTACCGCGTGGGAGGGGAGGACTGTGCAGCCCTCCTTGTGGCCGGTGAAGGCCGTGAAGCTTTCCGGGAGTCCGCGCAGGAGGGGATCCTGCAGTCCTTCCGCCGTCAGTTTGATGGTGGTGCCGCCCAGCCCCTCGCCGTTCGTCCTGTCGATGACTGCTCCCTGGTGCAGGCCGAGCGTGCCGACACCATAGCAGGCCCCCAGGAACGGGAAATCGGCCGGCACAATACGGTCCAGCAGCAGGCGCAGCTCTCGCTCCACCCGGTGCTGGGCTGCACTTTTGTGCTCCGCGGGGTCGCTGGATGTAAAGGGGCTGCCGCCCACAATGACGCCGGAGTAGTCGGAGAGGTCCAGCTCCGGCAGGGGCCCGGCTTCCATCCGGATGCGCCGGAGTTGGGCGGGCTCAAGGCCGCCGTAGCGCAGGTAGGCTTCGTATTCTTCCTCGGCCGCCCTGTCCTCGGCGCGTGATGCAAGAAGGAGAAATGGCTTCACACGCTAAGTCTGCATGCAGCCGCCCCCGGGCGCCATGGGCGCGCCGGGGGCGGCTGGTAATGCTGTGGTTCGAGCTTAAGGTGAGCCGGCGGGATCAGTCTTCGATCGTGGCGATCACGGCGCCGGCGGACACCGTCTCGCCGGCGATGGCGGCCAGGCCGGTGATGGTGCCGCCCCGGTGCGCCGTGAGCGGCTGCTCCATCTTCATCGCTTCGAGCACGACGACGAGATCACCTTCGGCAACAACGTCGCCTTCGGCGACGGCCACCTTGACGATCGTCCCCTGCATGGGAGAGGTCAAGGCGTTGCCGCCGGCGGCTGCAGCCGGCCCGCCGGAGCGGGAGCGCTTCTTGGCCTTGGCCGGCTTGGCAGGGCCGCCGCCGCCGCTGCTGAACGAACCGAGCGAAGCAGGCAGCACCACCTCAAGGCGCTTGCCGCCCACCTCGACGACGACGCGCTGGCGATCGCCGGCGTCGGGCGCTTCACCCTCGGCACCGTTCGGCGTCCACGCCGGAATGTCGTTGACGAAAGCCGTCTCAATCCAGCGGGTGTGGACCTTGAACGGTCCTTCCGCAGGGGCAAAATCGGGGTTGGTGACCACAGCGAGGTCAAACGGAATGACGGTGGGAATGCCCTCCACCACCATCTCCTCCAGGGCCCGGCGGGAGCGCTGCAGTGCCTGCTCGCGGGTGGCGCCCGTGACGATCAGCTTGGAGAGCATCGAGTCGAAGTTGCCGCTGATGACATCGCCCTGCTCCACGCCGGAGTCAATCCTGATGCCGGGTCCCGTGGGGTTTTTCAGCGTGGTGATGGTGCCGGGGGCGGGCATGAAGTTGCGGCCCGGGTCTTCGCCGGTGATGCGGAATTCAATGGAGTGTCCCCGCACCTCCGGATCGTCGTAGCCCAGCTTTTCGCCGCGGGCCAGCCGGAACTGTTCGCGGACAAGGTCGATTCCGGTGACTTCCTCGGAAACGCAGTGCTCCACCTGGAGACGGGTATTGACCTCCAGGAAGGAGATGGTGCCGTCCTGGCCCACCAGGAATTCGCAGGTTCCGGCACCGAGGTAGCCGGCTTCCTTGAGGATGGCCTTGGAGGACTCGTACAGGCGGCGGTTCTGCTCTTCGGTGAGGAAGGGTGCCGGGGCTTCTTCCACAAGCTTCTGGTTGCGCCGCTGCAGGGAGCAGTCGCGGGTGGAAACCACCACGACGTTGCCGTAGGCGTCCGCCAGGCACTGGGTTTCGACGTGGCGCGGGGCGTCCAGGAAGCGCTCGATGAAGCACTCTCCGCGGCCGAAAGCAGCGACGGCCTCGCGGACGGCGGATTCAAAAAGTTCGGGGATCTCTTCGCGGGTGCGGGCCACCTTGATGCCGCGCCCGCCGCCGCCGAAGGCAGCCTTGATGGCCACGGGCAGTCCGAACTTGTCCACGAACTCGAGGATTTCCTCGGCGGATTCCACGGGGTCGGCCGTGCCGGGGACCTGCGGGGCGCCGACCTTTTCGGCGATGTGCCGGGCCTGGACCTTGTCGCCGAGGGCGGAGATCGCCTCCGGGGACGGGCCGATCCAGGTGATGCCGGCGCCGATGACCATGGCCGCGAACTGGGCATTTTCGGCCAGGAAACCGTAGCCGGGGTGGATGGCGTCAGCGCCGCACTCGTGGGCGACCTCGATGAGCTTTTCCATCACCAGGTACGACTCTGCGGCAGTGTTGCCGCCCAGCGCGTAGGCTTCGTCCGCCAGGCGCACGTGCAGGGCGTCACGGTCCGGGTCGGCGTAGACGGCCACCGATGAGATGCCTTCGTCGCGGGCGGCGCGGATGATGCGCACTGCGATTTCACCGCGGTTGGCGATCAGGACTTTGCTCAGCCGCTTGGAGCTCGTCAGGGCGGCACCTGCGTGGCTGGGGGCGGTGGACTGCTCTGGACTTGCGGACTGCTCCGTATTTGCTGACAAGGCGTCTCCTTCTTTCCTTCAGGGAGCCTAGCGCGATTTTGAGGGTTCCGCCGATATTACTTGCGGATTCCGCGTGTAAAGCTCCGGTCCTTTGTAGGGAAGCTACAAAGAGTTGCGAATTGGCTCACTCAGCGCGGACTTCTGCGGGGTCAATGGCGCCGCCGGTCCACAGCTCGGTAATGCCCACCTGCGCCTGCCCCAGCAGGGCGCGGAGGGTGGAAATGGAAAGCCCGACGACGGTGTGCGGGTCGCCGTCGACCTTGCGGATAAAGGCCCCGCCGTAGCCGTCGATCGTGAACGAACCGGCGCACTGGAGCGGCTCGCCGGTGGCGATGTAGGCATCGATTTCGTCGACGCTCATATCCATGAAGTGGACCTCCGCGGAGGTGACGGAGCCCAGGGTGGCGCCCGTGCCGGTGCCGGTGCTGGTGTCGGAACCGGATTCGGCGTCGGCGTCGTCGTCCGGCTCGGTGTCGCGGCAGTCCACCAGCCAGTGGCCCGTGTGCAGCACGCCCATGGCGCCGCTCATGCGCAGCATCCGCTCTTTGGCGACGTCGGCCGTGTACGGCTTGCCGTGTGCCTCTCCGTCGAACTCGAAGACGGAATCGCAGCCGAGCACCAGGGCACCCTCCGCCTCGGGCAGCGAGGCCACGGCCTCCGCCTTGGCGCGGGCCAGCAGCAGGGCGGTGTCGTGCGGGTCCGTCACGCCGTAGCGGGCCTGGACCGCGTCCTCGTCCACATCGGAAACCAGGATCTCGTGCCGGATGCCGGCATGGCTCAGCAGCTTGGTGCGTGCGGGGGACTGGGAAGCAAGAATGAGGCGGGTCACCGGTCCAGCCTAGTTCCCTTCTGTCTGGTTGGCAGTGGTCCTTTTCTTCGTAGGTCGCTGGGACGGTCCGCGCCGGCGTTGTCGCTCACGTCTTATTGTCGGAGGTTGGCGGGATAGTGGGTTCATGGACGGGAACCATGGACCGGAAGCGGCAGGGACAATGGCCGGGCGGAAAGAAGCCAACCTCCCCCGCGTGGTGGAGGTGTGCAGTCTCGCGCTTCGACAGATTACTGTGCCTGAGGGCAGTGCAGAGCTATTCGAATTCTGTCGGCGGCTGGACGAGGTGGGCTCCGCCTTGGCTACTATCGGGACGCGCGCCCAAGTGGCGGTTGTCCTGAGCCGTGCCCGCATAGGCCCATGCGGGTTCGGGACCTCACCGATGGCATCCGAAGCGGCCGACCGGCTCCTGCGGGCCACGATCAATCTCCTGGCCGTTAGTGGCAGGGCTCAAAATACTGTCAGAGCCCAGAGAGACACTTGAGCCATGGACGGTCTTGGGGGATCCGAAGAGACGCCGGCACTGGCGGTGGGGTGCGGTTGCGCTTGCAGCTGTGGTCAGGGGCCGGCAACGCAGGACCCGGCCTGGGGGCTGGACGGTGTTCCGCCCGGGGACGGTGGTGCGGGCATGATCGATGAGATCCGGGCGTTGGAGGATCGGAAGTCTGCGTTGGCTGCCCGTCAGGCCCGGTTGACGGTGGCCTTTGATCTGCTGCAGCGCCGGGCGCAGTCGATTGCCGGGGTCCCCGCAGACCAGCTCGGGGCGGGTGTCGGGGCGCAGGTTGCGCTGGCCCGGCGGGAGTCTCCGGCGAAGGGGAGCCGGTTGCTGGGTCTGGCGAAGGCTTTGGTGACGGAGATGCCGCACACGCTTGCTGCCTTGGAAGCGGGGCAGTTGAGTGAGTGGCGGGCCACGTTGCTGGTGCGTGAGACGGCGTGCCTGTCGGCGGACGACCGGTGTGCGGTCGATGAGGAACTCGCGCCGGATTCCGGGGCGCTGGCCGGCTCCGGTGACCGGGCCCTTGTTGGCGCGGCCCGGGCCGCGGCGTACCGGCTGGATCCGCGCTCTGTCGCGAAACGTGCTGCGCATGCTGTGACGGAGCGGCATGTGAGACTCCGTCCCGCCCCGGACACGATGTGCTATCTGACGGCCCTGTTGCCGGTTTCGGCCGGTGTTGCGGTCCATGCTGCGCTGACCCGGCAGGCTGATACTTTGCGTTCGTCCGGGGACATCCGCTCCCGCGGGCAGATCATGGCGGACGACCTGGTTGAACGCGTCACGGGCACACCGGGCGGGATCAGCGGTATTGAGATCCAGCTGGTGATGACCGACCGCACCCTCTTCCAGGGCGACAGCGAACCGGCCCGCCTGCCCGGCTACGGTGTAGTTCCCGGCGGCTGGGCCAGAAGCCTTCTTGGCCCGGCCGGAGCGGCGCCTGCAAATTCCGAGTCCGACGCTTCCGTGTCCAACGGTTCTGTGCCAGCCGGATCCGTGCCAGGCGCTGTGCCCTCAGAAGCGGCAGCTGACCAGGCGTTCAACACCTGGATCCGCCGCCTGTACACAGCCCCGGGCTCGGGTGAGTTGGTGGCGATGGACTCCCGGGCGAGGCTTTTCCCGGCGGGGCTCCGGCGGTTCATCGAGGCCCGCGACGACACGTGCCGTACCCCGTACTGTGATGCTCCCATCCGGCACCTGGACCATATCGTTCCCTGGCACGGCGGTGGCGCTACAACGGCCGGCAACGGTGCCGGGCTCTGCGAGGCCTGCAACCACACGAAGGAATCGCCGGGCTGGAGAGCACACCCGGCCAGCGCACCAAACGCACCCGCCGGAACGAGTGTTCCCGGCGGGACGAGTGGTCCCGGCAGGGCCAGGCATGGCATCCAACTGACAACTCCCAACGGCCATACTTATCACTCCACTGCGCCGCCGTTGCCGGGGAGTCAACGAGGCAGCCCGGCCACAGACTCCGGCCATCCGGAAGAAATCCGCTACCGAGAAGATTCCAGTCGTCGGAAAGAGCTCCGCCACCACGCCAAGGTTCACCGACGTGCCCTCCGGTCACGGCGTGTTGCTCCACTCGCGGCCTAACTCTGGCGCGGCCCACAGAGCGCGGCACGGAGAACAAGGCCCACAGAACAGGGCCCACAGAACATGGCCCACAGAACAGGCCGCCCGCCGATCAGTTGATCAGCGGGCGGCCTGTGGCGGACTAGGGGAGCCCGGTCAGCGTGCGCCGACTTCTTCCGGTTCCACCTCGGCGGCCGGCGCAGGTTTGCGGAGCTTGGCCCCCTCCACATCCACGTCCGGCAGGATGCGGTCCAGCCAGCGCGGCAGCCACCATGCCTTTTCGCCGAGCAGGTACATCACGGCCGGGACGATCGTCATGCGGACCACGAAGGCATCAATCAGCACGCCGAAGGCCATGGCGAACCCAAGCGGCCGGACCATGTTCAGGTGCGAGAAGATGAAGCCGGAGAACACGCTGACCATGATGATCGCGGCGGCTGTGACCACCGCGGCCGCGTGGCTGAATCCCGACCGGACGGCGTGCTTGGCTGATTCCCCGTGCATGAACGATTCCCGCATGCCGGAGGTGATGAAGACCTGGTAGTCCATGGCCAGCCCGAACAGCACGCCGATCAGGATGATCGGCAGGAAGCTCAGCACGGCACCGGGATTTTCGACGCCGAACACCGCTCCGAGCCAGCCCCACTGGTACACAGCCACGACCGCGCCGAACGCTGCGGCGAGCGAGAGCAGGAAGCCTCCTGTGGCCAGCAGCGGCACCCAGATGGAGCGGAACACCAGCAGCAGCAGGATCAAGGACAGACCAACGACAATCGCCAGGTACGGCGGCAGTGCGTCACCGAGTTTGGTGGAGACGTCGACGTTGCCGGCGGTCTGTCCTGTGAGCCCGATGCTGACGCCCGTGGAGTCCTTGATCTGGCCCTTTTCGGCACGGAGTTCGGAGACCACCTGCACGGTGCTCGCGCTGGCCGGCCCTTCATTCGGAATGACTTGGAACACCGCGGTGCGGCGGTCCTCGCTCAGTGCCAGCGGCACGGCGGCGGTGACACTTCCGGTTTCGCGCAGAATGTCCGCGACATCGAACTGCTTGGCCTGCGCCTCGGCGTCGCTGAGTCCTTCGGGGAGGTCGCCCACCACAATGATCGGGCCGGTCATGCCCTCGCCGAAGCTCCGCTTGGTGACGTCATAGGCCTTGAAAGCCTGCGAGGCGACCGGCTCGGAACTGGCATCCGGCAATGCAAGCCGGAGCTGGCTGGCGGGCAGCGCCACCACACCGAGCAGGACGACTCCGGCCAGCAGGGCCAGCCACGGGTGATTGGTGACCATGCCGCCCCAGCCGTGGCTGCTGCGGTATTCGTCCCGGGTGCGGTCCTCGGTTTCGTGCCCCGGGGCGGCGTTGTGCTTCTCCGCCTTGGCCCAAGCACGCTTGGAGATCAGCTTCCGGCCCACCAAGGAGAGAACAGCGGGGGTCAGGGTCAAGGCAACGACGACGGCGACGGCCACTGTGGCGGCCGCGGAGAGACCCATAACTGCCAGGAACGGAAGGCCAGGGACCACCAGGGCAGCCAGGGCAATGATGACGGTCAGTCCGGCGAACATCACCGCGTTGCCCGAAGTACCGGTGGCCAGGGCCACGGATTCCTCGGCATCCATGCCGGTCAGCAACTGGCTGCGGTGCCGGTTGACGATGAAGAGCGAATAGTCGATTCCCACTGCCAGGCCGAGCATCAGCGCCAGCATGGGCGAGATGGAACTCATTTCCGTGGCACCGCTCAGGGCGATCGTTCCGCCCACACCGACGGCCACGCCGACGATGGCCATCAGCAGCGGAAGCCCGGCGGCGATCAGGGTCCCGAGCATTACCACCAGGACCAGGGCCGCAACGGCGATGCCGATGATCTCGGCGGTGCCAAAGAGTTCGGAGATGTCCTCGCTGATTTCCTTGCTGGGCAGGGCAGTGACGTTGGCGGCCGAGACCTCCTTGACGATGTCTTGGACCTGCTGGCGGACGTCGGGCGTCAGACCGTTGATGGAGGTCCTGAACTGGATTTGTGCGATTGCGGCCTTGCCGTCCTCGGAGACGAAGCGGAGGCCCTTCGAGGCGTCCAGCTGGCGGGCGCCAAGCGCAAGCTTGGCTTCGCCCGCTTCCAGTTCCTTAGTGCCGGCGTCGAGCTTTGCCTGGCCCTCGGCGAGGGCTGCTTTCTGCTGGCCGAGCTGTGCCTCGATCGCGGCAGCCGGCAAACCGGCGGCCGCCATCTGCTGTTCTGCTGCTCCCAGCTGTGCCTTTCCGGCGGCAAGCTCGGCAGCGGCCTGGTCCAGCCGCGCCTTGCCGGCCGCGGACTGCTCCCTGCCGGCGTCGAGATCTGCGACCGCCTTGTCCAGCTGCGCCTGGGTGGCGAAGGGATCGACTGTTCCCTGGACATCGGGAAGGGTCTTGAGTTTCGTCAGCGCAGCAGTGACCGCATCCCTTCCGGCCTGGCTGAACCGGGCGTCGTTGGCTTCGAACACCACGCTTGCCGAGCCGCCGGAGGACGAGGGGAGCTCCTTCTTGAGCTTGTCCGCCATCTGCTGCGTTTCGGTGCCGGGGATCTGGAAGTTGTTGGACAGCGTGCCGTGGAAGGCGGCGGCAGACCCGCCCACGGCCACCAGCGCTGCCAGCCAGAGCGAAATGACCAGCCAGCGGCGGCGATACGAGAACTTGCCGAGGCGGTAGAGGAAGAGGGCCATGTCAGTGCCGATCTGTGGAGAGGTTGGCGGTGGGCGTAAAGCCTGAGCCAAGGAGGCCCATGGCGTCGATCAGGAGCTGGCGGAGCCTTGCAAGCGACGTGGCGGAGAGGTCTGCGCCGCGCTCGGCGAACCAGACGTCCATGGCGGCTTTTCCGCAGGAGATGATGGACCCCGCAAGCGCGCGCAGGTAGAGCTCGTCGAGCTCCTCGCCCGTGGTCCGGGCGAAACGTTCGCGGGCCGCATCGATGATTTCCGCGGTGCAGTGGTCCCACGCCTCAAGTTCGGAACGGTTGAGCTGCGGATTGGACTGCGCCAGGCTGTACAGCTCGGCCATAGGGGCCACCGTCATGGGGTCGGCCAACTGAACCAGGGCAGCCCTCGCCGACTCAAGGATGGGCTCGTCGGCGGGCCGCAGCCGGAACTGCGCCAATGCGTTGTCCAGGAAGCCGTGGGTCACGGAGGCCAGTGCCGCCTCGGTGCTGCTGAAGTAGTTGAAGAAGGTGCGCCGCGATATCGCTGCGGCGTCTGCGATGTCCTCCACCGTGAAGTTTCCGGGCCCCTTGCTGCGCAGAAGCTGCAGGGCGGCATCGGTAATGGCCTGGCGTGTTGCGGCTTTGTTGAGTTCCCGGCGCGAGGGCGGCGGCGGTTCGGCGGTTTCACTGCGCGGCGGGATGGCTGGCGCATTCTGGGTGGGTGGCACGGCATTACACTACGTGCATTTTTACACTCTGTGCAAGTTTCTCAGAATGTCCGATTCACAGCTTCCTAACAGCTTCATGACAGGTCTTCCATAAGTGGATGCCGGAGCCTTGAGGAAGGTAGGCGCACTGTACCTGCCACCAGAAGTAGCCGCGCTGCTGCGGCAGATCGAGGAGACGTGCCATGACAAGCAGAAAGAAGTTGGGCCTCGGCCTGGGCGCCGCTGCCCTGGTTGTCGGGGCCGGGATCGGCATCAGCGGAATTGCGTCCGCAGCTACCACTCCGACCCCCACTCCGTCAGCCAGCGCATCGGCCGGTGCTAACACCGACGGCCACGACCGCGGCCACAAGGGCGGCCGCCACGGGCACGAAGGGGGCGTGCAGGCATCGGAGCTGGCGGCCAAGCTCGGGGTTGACCAGGCAAAGGTCACGGAGGCGCTGAAGGCGTTCCGCGATGCCAACAAGCCGGCCACACGGCCCGCCGAGGGAGAGAAGCCGGACCGTGCGGCCAGGGAAGCCGCCTTGGCCAAGTCCCTCGCGGAGTCGCTCGGGATAGAAGAATCCAAGGTCACCTCCGCACTTGAGGAGCTGCGCGCCGCGGAACGGTCCGAGCGCGCGGCGGCCCTGAAGTCCCGGCTGGACAAGGCTGTCGCGGACGGCAAGCTCACCCAGGCGGAAGCCGACGCCGTCACCAAGGCCGTGGAAAACGGCGTGATCGGCGGCGGCGGCCGCTAGGACGTCCCACCACATCAGCGCGAACGTACAGTTGAGGCCCCAAACCCGTGTGGATTTGAGGCCTCAACTGTACGTTCGCGCTTCGGCGACGATGCGGGTTACGCCTTGGCGTCCGCCAGCTCGCGTTCGTCCCGTTCAGTTGCCGGAGCGGCCGCCGTCGGATCTGCACTGGCGGAGTCGTCCGCGAACGGGTCGCCGTTGCGCGGTGCGTTGTACAGCGCCTCGTCCAGGATGCCCTGGCGCTTGGCCACGATCGTGGGGACCAGCGCCTGCCCGGCGACATTGACCGCAGTGCGGCCCATGTCCAGGATCGGGTCGATCGCCAGCAGGAGGCCGACGCCGGCCAGCGGCAGTCCCAGCGTGGAGAGCGTCAGGGTCAGCATCACGACGGCGCCGGTGGTGCCGGCCGTCGCGGCGGAGCCCAGCACGGAGACGAGGGCGATCAGCAGGTACTGGCTGAAGTCGAGCTGGATGCCGAAGAACTGGGCTACGAAGATCGCGGAGATGGCCGGGTAGATCGCGGCGCAGCCGTCCATCTTGGTGGTGGCGCCCAGCGGTACGGCGAAGGAGGCGTAGGCGCGGGGTACGCCCAGGCTCCGCTCCGTCACGCGCTGGGTCAGCGGCAGGGTGCCCACGGACGAGCGGGACACGAAGGCCAGCTGGACAGCGGGCCAGACGCCGGAGAAGTACTGCTTGACGGACAGCCCATGGGTGCGGACCAGGACCGGGTAGACCACAAACAGGACGAGGGCCAGGCCGACGTAGATGGCAAAGGTGAACTTGCCCAGCGACCCGATGGTGTCCCAGCCGTAGACGGCCACGGCGTTGCCGATGAGGCCCACAGTGCCCAGCGGGGCGATGCGGATGATCCACCACAGCACCTTCTGGATGACCGCGAGGGCTGAGGCGTTGAGGTTCAGGAAGGGCTCGGCGGCCTTGCCCACCTTCAGTGCCGCCACGCCGACGGCGATCGCGATCACCAGGATCTGCAGGACGTTGAAGCTGACGGACGTGCTCACTGTCGTTGCAGCGTTCGCGCTTTCCGTCACAGTGGAACTGGCGCCGAGGCCGAGGAAGTTCTTGGGGAACAGGCCGGTGAGGAAGGCCCACCAGTCACCGGACTTGCCGCTGTACTTGGCTTCCTGGGTAATGCCGGTGCTGGCGCCGGGCTGCAGCAGCACACCCAGGCCGATGCCGATCAGCACCGCGATCAGCGACGTGATGGCGAACCACAGCAGCGTGTTCCAGGCCAGCTTCGCAGCGTTGGAGACCTGCCGGAGGTTCGAGATGGAGCTGACGACGGCGGTGAAGATAAGGGGCACCACGGCGGTCTGCAGCAGCGAGACGTAGCTCGAGCCGATCGTCTGCAGGGTGGCGCCGAGGGCATTGGGGCTTGCCTTGGTGCTGCCGGTGTACTTGGCCAGGAGGCCAAGGCCCAGGCCCACGATCAGGGCGGCAATGATCTGGAAGCCGAACGAGCCGGCCCATTTGGGCAGCCGGAAGCCGGTGTTTCCTGCGGGGGAGGGAGTGCTGGTTTGAGTGGTCACCCGAACACGCTAGGCGGCACAAAATACAGCTTCCATTCGACATTGAGAAATATTACGCGGCCCCATTCGGCCATCACGCTCACATGCAAGCAATTTCGGCGCCAGGTCAGCGTTTTATGAAGTTATTCCCAGGTCCGGTGTGGCAAACGTCTCGTGAACGGACCGGAGGGACGGTCATCCGGCAGCGTGCGTCCAAGCGAGGAACGAGCGAGCACGCCGAGGATGTCCGTCCCTCCGGGACGCAGCGTCGAGACCGGCCTACCCCAGCAGCGCGCGCTTCAGCGTATCGAGCCCCACGGAGCCGACGTTGAGTGCCTTGGTGTGGAAGGACTTCAGGTCGAAGCCGGGGCGGGCTTCGAGCTCGGCGCGGATCTGCTCCCAGAGGCGCTGGCCCACCTTGTAGGACGGAGCCTGGCCCGGCCACCCGAGGTAGCGGGCGAATTCGAAGTTGAGCTGGCCTTCGCTGATCGCGAGGTTCTGCTTCAGGAAGTCGTAGCCCTTGTCCGGCGTCCAGGTGCCGCTGCCCCAGCGCTCCGGCACGTCGAGCTCCAGGTGCACGCCGATGTCGAACACCACCCTCGCGGCCCGCATGCGCTGCATGTCGAGCATGCCCATGTGGTCGCCCGGGTCCTTGAGGTAGCCCAGTTCCAGCATCAGCTGCTCTGCGTACAGCGCCCAGCCTTCGCCGTGGCCCGAAGTCCAGCAGACGTTGCGGCGCCACTTGTTGAGCAGCTCCCGGCGGTAGATGGCCGTGGCGATCTGGAGGTGGTGCCCGGGCACGCCTTCATGGAACACCGTGGTGGTTTCGGCCCAGGTGGTGAAGGTGTCCTCGCCCGCGGGGACCGACCACCACATCCGGCCCGGCCTGCTGAAGTCGTCCGAAGGTCCGGTGTAGTAGATGCCGCCTTCGTCGGTGGGGGCGATCAGGCATTCGAGCGTCTTCATGATGTCCGGGATCTCGAAGTGCACGTCGGCCAGATCCGCCACAGCCTTGTCCGAGAGGCCCTGCATCCAGGCTTTGAGGGCGTCGGTGCCTTTGAGCTGGCGCGCGGGATCGCTGTTCAGGATTTCCTTGGCGTCCGCCACCGAAGCGCCGGGCCGGATCTCGTTGGCCACGCGTTCCTGTTCGGCGATGAGCCGTTCCAGCTCCTGGACGCCCCAGGCGTAGGTCTCGTCGAGGTCCACCGTCGCGCCGAGGAAGGCCCGGGATGCCAGCGCGTACCGGTCCCGGCCCACAGCGTCCTTGGCCGGTGCCGCGGGCAGCAGTTCGGCGGACAGGAAATCCGCCAGCTTGAGGTACGCGGCGCGGGCCGCGGTGGCGCCGTCGTCGAGCTTTGCCTGCAGTTCCGCCGAAAGCGGGCCGTCCGCGGTCTTGGCGCCGGCGGCCATCTTCGCGAAGAAGCCGTCCTCGGCAGCGTATCTGGTGGCCTGCTCGACGACGATGGACACTTGCCGGGAGGCGGAGACCTTGCCCTGTTCCCTGGCGTAGCGCAGCGACTCGATGTAGCCATCGATCGCGCCGGGGACGCTGTGGGCGCGCCCGGCGATGTGCTCCCAGTGCTCCGTGGAATCGGTGGGCATCAGGTCAAAGATGGCACGGATGTCCTGCGCCGGCGAGGCGATGTTGTTCAGGTCCGCGGCATCCCAGCCGGATTCGTGGATTTCCAGCTGCAGCCCCAGCCGCTCCCGCATGGCGTCGAGCGTGACGGCGTCAACGTCGTCCACCGGCTCCAGCCCGTCCAGTTCGCGGAGGGCCTTGCGCGCCGCAACGATGAATTCTTCGATTCCCGCAGGCGAGAAGTCCTGGAATTCAGTTTCGTGGCCGGGCACGCCGAGCGTGGTGGCGAAGCTCGGGTTGAGCCTGATCAGGGTGTCCGTGTAGGCGTCTGCGACGGCGTCGATGGCTGTGTGGGGGCGCGCTGAGGCTGCGGTTTCGGTAGTCACCCCACGAGACTAACGGGGCGATCCCAGTTATGAAAGACTCACTGAACTTTTCGGTGTGTCAGTTCCCGGCCGGTGCGGTGATGCTGCGGCCAGACGGCAGCTGCCGGCCTTAGCCGCGGCTTCGCTTCCACGCGCCCGGCCCCGGGGTGGGGGCCAGCCGCAGCTGCTGCCGCCGCACCCAGTGGCGGACGCTGGGCTTCGCATCGCCTTCGGGCGCGGTACTGCCGAGGGAAAGGACGACGGCGGTGAGCGCCGCGAGTTCCACGTCGGTCGGTTCGCCCTTGACCACCGAGAACAACGGTTCCCCGGCTGCTGTTTCAGGTGATGGTTCGTTCCCGGCCGGTGAAACGGCCGGGTGCGCGGCGGGCTCCACGTCCGGGGTCACAGCGGAATGTTCCCGTGCTTCTTGGCGGGAAGGCTGGCGCGCTTGTCCCGCAGGGCGCGCAGGCCCTTGATGATCTGCACCCGGGTCTCGGACGGCGCGATGACGGCGTCCACGTACCCGAGCTGGGCGGCCTGGTAGGGGTTGAGGAGCTCCTCCTCGTACTGCCGGATCACCTCCGCGCGCTTGGCCTCGACGTCACCGCCGGCCTCCGCCACCGCAGCAAGCTCGCGGCGGTACAGGATGTTGACGGCGCCCTGCGCGCCCATGACGCCGATCTGGGCCGTGGGCCAGGCCAGGTTCAGGTCGGCGCCGAGCTTCTTGGAACCCATCACGATGTACGCCCCGCCGTATGCCTTGCGGGTGATGACCGTGAGCTTGGGGACGGTGGCCTCGGCGTAGGCGTACAGGAGCTTGGCGCCGCGGCGGATGATGCCCTGGAACTCCTGGTCCTTGCCCGGCAGGAAGCCCGGCACGTCCACCAGCGTGATGATGGGGATGTTGAAGGCGTCGCAGTGCCGGACGAAGCGCGCGGCTTTTTCCGACGCGGAGATGTCCAGGGTGCCGGCGAACTGCATGGGCTGGTTGGCCACGATGCCGACGGTGTGCCCCTCGATGCGGCCGTAGCCGATCATCACGTTGGGTGCGTAGAGGGCCTGCATCTCCAGGAAGTGCCCGTCATCCACGATCTGCTCAACGACCTTGCGCATGTCGTAGGGCTGGTTGGCCGAATCCGGAATGAGCGTGTCCAGGGCGAGGTCGTCGTCGTCGACTTCGAGGTCCTGCTGGTGCTCCAGGACCGGAGCCTCGGCCAGGTTGTTGGAGGGGAGGAAGTCCAGGAGTTCACGGACGAACTCGATGGCGTCCGCCTCGTCCGAGGCCAGGTACGTGGACGTGCCGGTGGTGGCGTTGTGCTGCCGCGCTCCGCCCAGGGTCTCCATGTCAACGTCCTCGCCGGTGACGGTCTTGATCACGTCCGGTCCGGTGATGAACATGTGCGAGGTCTTGTCCACCATGACCACGTAGTCGGTCAAGGCAGGGGAGTAGGCCGCGCCGCCGGCGGAGGGGCCCATGATGAGCGAGATCTGGGGGACCACTCCGGACGCGTGGACGTTGTTGCGGAAGATGTCCGCGAACATGGCCAGGGAGGCCACGCCTTCCTGGATGCGGGCGCCGCCGCCGTCGAGGATGCCCACCACGGGGCAGCCGTTGCGCAGCGCGAATTCCTGCACCTTGACGATCTTCTCGCCGTTGACCTGGCTGAGCGAGCCGCCGTAGACGGAGAAGTCCTGGCTGTAGACGGCCACGGGGCGGCCGTCCACCGTGCCGTAACCGGACACCAGTCCGTCACCCAGGGGCTTCTTCTTCTCCATGCCGAAGGCCGTGGAGCGGTGGACGGCCAGGGCATCGAACTCGACGAACGATCCCTCATCCAGGAGGAGGTCGATGCGCTCGCGTGCCGTGTTCTTCCCGCGGGCGTGCTGCTTTTCGATGGCTTCGGGGCCGGATGGCTGTTCGGCACGCGCCTGGCGGTCGCGGAAGTCTGCAATCTTTCCCGCAGTCGTTGTCAGATCGTGGCTCATCAAGTGTCTCCGGCTCTGTAGCTGATTGTTCGCTGTAGCTGATGGTGGCTGGCCCTGTGTCGCGACGGCGCTTAAGTAGCTTCCGCACAAAAACAGGACCCTGTTGGCTAGTCTAGTGACGCTATTGGCCGGGACCGCTGTAGAAAACCTACAATTTTCTGCCGTCGGGTGACGCCGACCGTTATGTTACTCACCGGTAACATACTTCGGCTAGAGTGTCCTTATGACTTCAAGCAACGATGCTTCGGGCACCGCCGCAGGGCCGTACCAGGCCGCCGGTTCCCTTCAGGGACGCACCATTTTGATGTCGGGCGGCAGCCGCGGCATCGGCCTCGCCATTGCGCTCCGCGCCGCGCGCGATGGCGCCAATATCGTGCTGATGGCCAAGACCGGACAGCCGCACGCAAAACTCGAAGGCACGGTCTTCAGCGCCGCGGAACAACTGGAAGCAGCAGGCGGCCGGGCGCTCCCGATCGTCGGCGACGTCCGCAATGACGACGACGTCGCCGGGGCGGTTGCCGCCGCCGTCGAACGGTTTGGCGGGATCGACATCGTGATCAACAACGCCTCCGCGATCGATCTGTCCAAAACCGACGCCGTGGACATGAAGCGCTACGACCTGATGCAGGACATCAATGTCCGGGGAACCTTCCTGCTCTCCAAGCTCGCCCTGCCGGCACTTCGCCGCTCAGCAGATGCCAATATCCTGACGCTGTCACCGCCGCTGAACCTGGATCCCAAGTGGGCAGGCATGCACCTTGCCTACACCATGGCCAAATACGGCATGAGCCTCACCACCCTCGGCCTGGCCGAGGAACTCAAGGAAGACGGCATCAACGTCAACTCGCTCTGGCCCTGCACGCTGATCGACACGGCTGCCATCCGGAACATGCCCGGAGGCGAGAACATGGTCAAGGCAGCCCGCGGACCGGAGATCATGGCGGATGCGGCACATGCAGTGTTGACGGGAAGCAACCTGGCGGGCCAGGCGGGCCGGCGGAGCGGCAACTTCTACACGGACGAACAGGTGCTCGCCGCGGCCGGCGTCACCGATTTTTCGCCGTACAGCCTCGGGGCGCCGGAGGGCCGGCTGGTCCCTGACATTTTCCTCTGAGAACCCGTCCGCCCGCCGCCGGAGCCGCGCCAACTCGGTAGGATTCAACTATGGACGCCCCACAGCCCGCCGACGGCCAGGACCCGATCACCCCGCAGTCTCCCGCTGCCCGCGTTGGACTCAACAGGAACGAACTGGGCAGTGAGGATTTCCTGGCTGCCAACGGCATAGCGCAGCTCACCGTGGTGGATTCAACAGGTTCCACCAATGCGGACCTCCTGCAGGGAGTGACCGTCGATCCGCGCGCCTGGCCGGACCTGTCCGTCCTTACCGCCGAGCACCAGACCGCCGCCCGCGGCCGCCTGGACCGGCACTGGGAGGCGCCGCCGCTGAGCTCCGTGTCCGTGTCAATCGTCCTCCGGCCGGTGAACGCCGAAGGACGGCCGCTGCCCACGCACAGCTACTCCTGGTTCTCGCTGCTCGCCGCCCTTGCCCTCCGGGAGGCCCTCCTGGAAACGGCAGGGATCCCGGCCGAGATCAAGTGGCCCAACGACGTCATGGTGCGCGGCCGGAAAATTGCGGGCATCCTGGCCCAGCTCGGACCGATGGGGGACGGCACTGTGCCGCCTGTGATCCTGGGCACCGGGCTTAATGTGACCCTGACTGCCGAGGAGCTTCCCGTCCCGACGGCCACATCCGTGCTGCTGGAAAACGCCCGGACAGTCGACCGGACCGCGCTGCTCAAGAGCTACCTGTCGCGCTTTGCCGCGCTGTACCGCAATTTCTGCAATGCCGACGGCGACCCCGCCGCCGGGATGGCCGGCGGACCGTCGCTGCACAAGCGCGTGGAATCGGTCATGTCCACCCTCGGCAAGCAGGTGCGCGCACAGCTGCCCGGCGACCACGAGATCATCGGCCATGCCTCCCGCCTGGACGAGTACGGCTCCCTGCTGGTGGTGGACGCCGGCAAGCACGAGCATGTGGTGACGGCCGGCGACGTCGTTCACCTCCGCCCCTGGACCCCGCCCGGTACCGGAACCGATACGGGAACCGGCACCGCGGAAAGCGGATATGCGTAAAGAGCTCCTGCCGGGTGAACAGGTCATCACTGTTACCCGGCCGCAGCCCCGGAAGCTCTTTTTTCCGGGGCTGCTGTTCATCGCCGGACCCGCTGTGGGCGCCTTCGCCAGCGCTTGGATCGTGAGGGGCGAGCCGGCCAGGCTGGTTCCGCTGATCTCCGAGGGATGGACTATTTGGCTTGTCGCAGTGTGCGTCGGCGGTGTTGCGTGGATACTGTTGGGATACTGCCTGCCGCGGCTGCTCAGATGGCACGCCACCCAGTACGTGCTGACGAGCCGACGGATAATTGCCCGTTACGGTATGTTGCGCAGGCGGGACATGCAGATCCCGCTCGCGGCGGTTCATCATGTCGGCGTCAGTCAGTCACTGTGGCAACGCATATTGCGTTCCGGGAATATATCGTTGGATACCGGACACGGTGCCGAGTCGGTCATCCCGGATGTTCCGGAAGCTGCGAAGTTCCGGAACTTCGTTCTCGATGCCATCGATGAACTGCCGGCCGGAGTGATCTACGAGGCGGACCGGGCGCAGGACATTGCCGGGGACATGCCGCGGTACCGGCCGTGGGATAGGGGAGAGACGTGGGATACGAGAGAAGGTGGAAGAGATGAGCGCTGAGAATGCCGGACCCGTGGACAACACCGGAACCGTCGACCAGGCGGAGCCGTCTGAGCTGCCCTCTCCGCCGGACGCCGTAGTGGAGACCGCCACCCTCGAAGCCGCTGTCCTGGAAACGGCCACCCTGGATCCGGTTTCATTGGAGGCACCGGTATCCGTGGAGCCGCCCGTTTCCTTGGAGGCGCCGGTGCTTGAGGTATCCCCGCTTGGAACATCCGTGCTCGAGTCGTCGGTGCCAGGCGACCCTGCAGCCACCCCGGCATCAGCCCACCAGCCAATACCCCACGACCCTGCCCAGTATGACCCGTCTTCGCCGGGATCGTCCTCGAGTGAAGCTGCTCCCACGGGAACCCTTTCTGCCGAACGGCTCGCCGCGAAGGCGCTGGAGGCCCGGCTCCTCGGCGGTGAGCGCAAGCTGCGCCGCCGTGAGGTGGCGGCCGGTGCCGGGCTGTCGCTGCTGTCCGCCCGCAAGCTGTGGCGCGCCCTGGGCTTTCCCAACCTTGGCGACGAGGATGTTGCCTTCACCGAACGCGACCAGGCGGCACTGTCCACCGTGGTGGACCTGGTCCGGGCGGGAAAGCTCACCGAGGAGGCGGCTATTTCCGTCACCCGGGCCATCGGGCAAATGACCGACCGCATGGTGGTCTGGCAAATTGAAGCGCTTGTGGAGGACATGGTGCACCGGCAGGGTGTGCCGGACGCCGTCGCCCGCAAGAGGCTGGTCAACCAGCTGCCGTCCCTGGTGGATGCACTCGAGGAAATGCTGGTTTACTCCTGGCGCAGGCAGCTCAACGCGGGGGTCCAGCGGCTTGCCGTACGGGCCGAGGCCGGACTGCAGGCCAGCGAAGAGGGCCGCGAGGGCGACGAGGATGACGCACCGCTGCCACTGGCGCGGGCCGTAGGATTTGCCGACCTGGTTTCGTACACCAGCCTTTCGCGTCGCATGAACGAGAAGACCCTGGCGCAGCTGGTGCAGCGCTTCGAGAACAAATGCGCCGAGATCATTTCGGTCGGCGGCGGACGGCTGGTGAAAACCGTGGGGGATGAAGTCCTCTATATTGCCGAGACACCGGCGGCGGGTGCGGAAATTTCCCTCGCCCTGTGCCAGGCCTTCACCGAGGATGAGATCCTGCCCCAGGCCAGGGTGGCCATGGTGTGGGGGAGGATCCTGTCGCGGCTGGGCGACATTTACGGTCCCACCGTCAACCTCGCCGCGCGGCTGACTGCGCTGGCGGATCCGGGCACCGTGCTGGTCGATTCGATGACGGCCGCTGCGCTCGAACACGACGAACGTTTTGTGCTGGTCCCGCAGGCGGCCGAAGAGGTTCGTGGCTTCGGTGAAATACACCCCGTCCTGTTGCAGCGCGGCAGTGGCCGGGGACTCGTCCTGGACTGATATCCACCCGTATTGCTCCACCTGCGTTCCCCGGACTCCCGCATCAGCGGACGGAGGAGCGGGTTTCTAAAATTGATGGTCTTATGACATAGTCGGATTGACCCGGTATGTCGCTTTATGGGGCCTTAGCGTGCCCGGAATGCATTTTTGTGGGGGAAAACTGGCAATGAAACGGCTACTTCGATCCGTGACGCCCAAATCGGAACGGACGCCGAGTTATCGGCGTGCCGGGATCCTCCGCGGCACGGTTTTTGCGGTGGCCGGTGCTGCGTTGGTGGCGGGGGCGGTGATTTATCCGGGGTTTAAGACCACTGAGGTGGAGTTGAACGACGGCGGTGTGTGGGTGGTGAGTAAGGCCAGGAATGCTGTTGGGCGGTTGAATTATCCGTCGCGTGTGCTGGATGGTGCGGTGACTCCGGCGAGTACTACGTTCGATATTCTGCAGAATTCCGGTGATGTGTTTGTCGATGATGAGACCGGTTCGACGTTGAATCAGGTGTCGCCGGCGAATATGCAGTTGGGCGGGGATAAGCAGTTGCCGGGTGCGGCTGAGGTGAGTTTTGGTTCCGGGGTTATTTCGGTGACGGATCCGGCCAAGGGCAAGGTGTGG
>NZ_JMLE01000032.1 GCF_000685965.1 Arthrobacter sp. UNC362MFTsu5.1
CGGGGACTGTGCGCTCCTCCTGCTGGACTTGAACCAGCAACCCTTCGATTAACAGTCGAATGCTCTGCCAATTGAGCTAAGGAGGAATGAAGCGGGTACTAGCCTAGCAAGCCCCCGTCAGGAAGTGAAATCGGCAAGCGGGCTGAGCCGAAGCTAGGCATCGGAACGCAGTGAACGGCGCTCCATTTCCAGCATCATCAGTTCCCGGTTCAGCCGCTGGAACTCCTCCGGGTGCGCCGAGGCATCCAGCCTCTGAAGCTGCCCCATCTTGTCCGCCTTGACCCTGGTGATCTGCAGTTCGAACAGCCGGGCCAGGATGTCACGGCAGTACCTGAGCACGCCTTCCGCGTTGCTTGCCGGCAGCGGCACCACCGCCAGCTCGGAGACCAGCGGGCGGAGCGGCTCCGGCACCTCGTTCATCACCTGCTCCACCCAGCGCACCGGATCGCCGGTCAGCCCGGGCCCGGAGGCGCGCATGGCGTCGTGGACGGCCTGGTAGGCGGGGGTCCTGAACCCCGCGGCACTGAACCGGTCCCAGGTCCCGCCAGCAAGCATGGAGGGCTCCTGAAGCGCCACCTCCAGCGCCTGCCGCTCCATGGAAGCCACAGGGTCCCGGGGGTCCGGCCGGTTGAAGGACGGCACCACGCCCGACGCCGGGAGCTCGGCAATGCCCGGCGCGGCACCCTGGGCGGGGCGTCCGGGCTGTCCGGCGGACAGCCCGGTTCCGGCACCGGTGCGCTGCGGCCCCGCGCCGTTGCCGGCTGGCGTTTCGCCCTGGGCGGCACGTTTGGCAGCCACGGCCACTGCGCGGCTGACCTCTTCCACGGGCATGCCCAGCCAGCCTGCCAGCTCGCGTGCGTAGGCGGGGCGGATGCCCGCGTCCCGGATCTGGGCCACCACCGGAGCGGACTCCCGGAGCGCGGCAATGCGGCCTTCCACCGTGTCCAGGTTGTGCCGCTTCAGCGTTGCCCTGATGGCGAATTCGAACAGCGGACGGCGGCTGCTGATCAGGTCCCGCACCGCTGAGTCACCCCGGGCCTGCCGCAGGTCGCACGGGTCCGCGCCGGTGGGTTCAACGGCGACGTAGGTCTGCGCGACGAATCTCTGGTCTTCCTCGAAGGCGCGGAGGGCGGCCTTCTGGCCAGCGGCGTCGCCGTCGAACGTGAAGATGACCTCTCCCCCGGTGCCGTCGTCGGACAGCAGCCGCCGGGCGATCTTGATATGGTCGGCGCCGAACGCGGTACCGCAGGTGGCCACCGCCGTCGTAATTCCGGAGAGGTGGCAGGCCATGACGTCGGTGTAGCCCTCCACCACCACCAGCTGCCGATCCTTGGCGATGTTCCGTTTGGCGAGGTCGATGCCGTAGAGCACCTGGGACTTCTTGTAGAGCGTGGTTTCCGGCGTGTTGAGGTACTTGGGGCCCTGGTCGTCCTCGTAGAGCTTTCGGGCGCCAAAACCGATGGTGTCGCCGGCGATGTCGCGGATGGGCCAGATCAGGCGACCCCGGAAGCGGTCGTAAATTCCCCGGTTGCCTTCCGAGAACATGCCTGTGAGTTTCAGCTCAGCATCGGTATAGCCGCGGCCGCGGAGGTGCTTCAGCAGCGCGTCCCAGCCCTGCGGGGCGTAGCCCACACCGAACTGTTCGGAGGCGGCACGGTCGAAGCCGCGGCCGTGGAGGAAGTTGCGGCCCTCGGCGGCCCCGGGGGTCAGCAGCTGGGCGCGGAAGAACTCGTCAGCCACCTTGTGGGCGTCCAGGAGGCGCTGGCGCTTGCCCACTTCCTCGCGGTTGGGACCCGTGCCGCCGTCTTCGTAGCGGAGTTCGAAGCCGATCCGGGCGGCCAGCTTTTCCACGGCCTCATGGAACGAGGTGTGGTCCAGTTTTTGGACGAAGGAGATGACGTCGCCGTCTTCTCCGCAGCCGAAGCAGTGGTACCTGCCCACCTGGGGGCGGACAGTGAACGACGGCGAGCGCTCGTCGTGGAAGGGGCACAGGCCCTTGAACGATCCCAGCCCGGCGCCCTTGAGCGTCACGTAGCCGTCGACCACTTCCTTGATGTCCGTGCGCTGGCGTACTTCGTCAATATCTTCGCGTTTAATCAGCCCGGCCACAGAGCCATCCTAGTCCTTACCAAAGGGATGGCAGGCTGCCCACCAACCGCTCGTACATGGCCAGCGCGGATCCGTCGGTGAGCGAGGCGACCTGGTCGATGACGACACGAAGGCGGGCGCCGTCGTCGGGTGCGTCCCTCCAGTCAGCGGCGAACATCGGTTCCAGATGGCGGTCTCCGGTGGCGTTCAGCGCCGTCACCAGGGCGTGCAGGACCTCGCGCTGGCGTTCGTAGATGGGCTGGCGGTGCTCGGTGGTCATCACGAAGGTGGTGGCCAGGCCCTTCATGACTGCGATTTCCATCACGGTATCGTCCGGCACCATCAGTTCGGCGTTATACCGGGTCAGGTCTTCGGGGCCGTAGACGGCCCGCGTGGTCTCCAGGGCGCTCTGGCAGAACCTGCCGATCAGCTGGCTGGTCATGTTCTTCAGTGCGGCCATCGCCTTACGGCTGCCGTCGGCTTCGCGCACCCAAACGTCGGTGGCCTCGAGCCGGGCCAGGGCGGCGTCGATGGCGGCGGGGTCGTTGTGCGGCAGGTACCACTGCTTGGCGTATCCCACCACGCGGGCGCGGTGGTCCGGGTTGTCCATCCAGCGCAGCTGGAAGTGGCCCGCGACGATGGCGTCCTCGACGTCGTGGACCGAGTAGGAGATGTCGTCCGCGAGGTCCATCACCTGGGCTTCGAGGCATGACCTGCGCTCCGGCGCGCCCTGGCGGATCCAGTCGAAGATGGGCAGGTCGTCCTCGTAGGCGCCGAACTTGCTGGTCCGCTGGCCGTGGATCACCGGGGCGTTCAGCGCGGACCACGGATACTTGGCTGCGGCGTCGAGGCTGGCCCGGGTCAGGTTGAGCCCGGCCGGGGTTCCGTCCGCGGCCAGGACCTTGGGTTCCAGCCGGGTCAGCAGCCGGAGGGTCTGGGCGTTACCTTCAAAGCCGCCGATGGCGTGGGCCATCTCGTTCAGTGCGGATTCACCGTTGTGCCCGAAGGGCGGGTGGCCGAGGTCGTGGCTGAGGCAGGCGGTGTCCACGACGTCAGGGTCGCAGCCCAGCGTCCGGCCCAGTTCGCGGCCCACCTGGGCCACTTCCAGGCTGTGCGTCAGCCGGGTCCGGACGAAGTCGTCAGTGTCCGGGGCAACCACCTGGGTCTTGGCGCCGAGCCGGCGCAGCGCGGACGAGTGCAGGACCCGTGCACGGTCCCGTTCGAAGTCGGAGCGGTAGGTGGTTTTGGGCGGTTCCTCCACCCAGCGGGCGGAGTCGTGGGCTTCGTAGCCTGGCAGCACGGGCGCGGTGGTCCGGGTTTCAGCCACCTGAGACGTCCAGTTCCGCAGCGGCGATGTCGCGCGTCTGGTCGGCGTCCATCTGCCGGCTTACTAGCCAGTCCTTGGGCAGCGCGGGCTTCTTCGGGGAACCGGCACGTCCGCGCGGCCCCTCCGCATCGACGCCGGGGTACGGGGAGTCCTGATCCAGCTCGGCCAGCGTTTCGCGCAGGACCTGCAGGCTGGTCACCAGGGCCAGCCGCGTCCGCAGTTCGCTGCCCACGACATAGCCCTTGAAGTACCAGGCCATGTGCTTGCGGATTTCGCGGAGTGCTTTGCCTTCATCGTTGCCAAAGGTTTCGACCATAAGCTCAGCGTGGCGGTACACGCCTTCGGCGACCTGCCGCAGGTTGGGCTTGTGGCGCTTGTCGCTGCCTTCGAACGCGGCCTGCAGGTCGCCGAAGAGCCACGGGCGTCCCTGGCAGCCGCGGCCCACCACCACGCCGTCCACGCCGGTCTCGCGGACCATGCGGACCGCGTCCTCGGCGGACCAGATATCACCGTTGCCCAGCACCGGAATGTCCGGCAGCGCCTCGCGCAGCCGGGCGATGGCGGACCAGTCGGCCTGGCCGGAGTAGAACTGGGAGGCCGTGCGGCCGTGGAGTGCGACGGCGGCGACGCCCGAATCGCGGGCAATCCGGCCGGCGTCGAGGTACGTCAGGTGGTCCTCATCGATGCCCTTGCGCATCTTGATGGTCAGCGGGACGCCGCCCTTGGAGGCCTCCTTCACCGCGGTCTGCACGATGGAGGTAAAGAGGTCGATCTTCCACGGCAGGGCGGAGCCGCCGCCGCGGCGGGTCACCTTGGGCACGGGGCAGCCGAAGTTGAGGTCGATGTGGTCCGCCCGGTCCTCCTCGACGAGCATGCGGACGGCCTGGCCCACAGTCACGGGGTCAACGCCGTAGAGCTGGACGGAGCGGACCTTCTCGTCGGGGTCGTGGGAGATGATGCGCAGTGATTCGGGGGTGCGCTCCACGAGGGCACGCGAGGTGACCATCTCCGCGACGTACATGCCGCCGCCGTACTCACGGCACAAACGGCGGAAGGCGGAGTTGGTGATGCCCGCCATGGGAGCCAGGATCACAGGGGTGTCCACCGTGATGGGGCCCAGCTTCAGGGGCGGGAGTTCCAGCTTGGGGGCGGGAGGCGTTGCTACAACAGTCACCCGTTCATTGTCTCAAAGCCGGGCAAATCGTCTCAAAGCCGGCCAAACCGGCGAGCCGGCGGCCGAAAACACGGGTTAAGTTGCAGTCCTCCCCCTGCTACTCCCCTTCCGCGGCCCGCCGTGCCCGCCGGCTGCCGGGCAGGGGATCCCGGGAGCTGTCCCGGGCTTCAGGGGTGCCGGCCGCGCGCGTCCGGCCGCTGCGGGAGAACTCCGTTGCCGCCGCCAGCGCGCCGGTGTCCCCGACGTCGTCGGGCGCTACGGGTGCCCGTCCGGAAGAGGTGCGGCCTGTTTCCGGGACGGACGCCTGCCTAATCCCGGTGGCCTTGACCACCAGCACCGCGATCAGCGTGGTGACGGGGATGGCCAGCACCAGGCCCACGGAGCCGACGAGGGTCCGGATGACTTCCTCGGACAGTTCGGCGCTGGTCAGTGCTTCGCCGAGCGGACGGTCGTACAGCATCACGATGATCAGGATGGGCAGGGCGGCGCCCGCGTAGGCGAAGGCGATGGTGTAGACGGTGGAGGCGATGTGGTCGCGGCCGATCCGCATGGCTGAGGAGAAGAGCTGGCGGGCGCTGGTCTCCGGCGCGAGTTCGTACAGTTCCCACACCGCGGACGACTGGGTGATGGTGACGTCGTTCAGCACGCCAAGTCCGGAAATGATCAGCCCGCACAGGATGATGCCGGAAATGGAGATGTTGTCCGAGATGTTCGCCAGCGTGGCGGCGTCATGGCTGCCCACGCCCGCCAGGTTGGCCGCGTCCGTGGCCCAGGCAGCGAGGAGCGCCGTGATGCCCAGGCCGAACATGGTGCCCAGCAACGCCGTGGAGGTGCGGGCCGAGAAGCCGTGGGCGAAGTAGAGGACGCCGATCATGATCACAGTCGATCCCACCAGGGCCAGCAGCAGGGGCGGCTTCCCTTCCACCAGCCCGGGCAGCATGAACGTCACCAGCACCCCGTAGGCTCCCACGAGGCCGATCAGCGCCCGCAGACCGCGCCAGCGCGCCACGGCGATCACCACCACCGCGTAGAGGACGGCCAGCAGGATGATCGGCAGGGTGCGGACGAAGTCCACGAAGATGTAGGCCGGTGCTCCGCCCTGGCCGGCCGATGCGCCCTGCGCGTTGGACAGGTTCAGGTACCGGATGTCGTCACCCGCCTTGACGCCGTGGGACTTCACCACGTCCGGGTTGATCACCACCTTGACCGGGTTGCCGCCCTTGTCCGGCTCGGTAAAGGCGAAGGTGCACTCGCTCCCCTGCGGGGCGGCGTCCTGGCCGGTGCCGGGCTGTGCGGTGGCGTTTTGGCCTGCGCTTCCCTGGATGCAGCTTTCCACCACCACCCGCTGGATCTTGCCGGTGTCGAACGTCACGCCCGGGGCTGCCGCGTACGGGCTGGCGAGCTTCAGGTCCTCCTTGTTCCCGGACGGCCACATCATGGCCATGGCCGCCAGGGTCAGGAGCGTCAGCGGAATCAATACCGCCGCGAGAAGCCAGTTTGCCCGTTTGCGGGCAGCGAGGGCCCCGGGTGTCGGATCCGAATGATCTGTGTGACCGTGGGAATGTCCGGCACCCATCAGCAGTAAAACCTCATGCCTGCACTTTACTGGGGCTTGATGTTCTGGTTGACACGGAACAGGTTCCCCGGATCGTATTTGCCCTTGATCTCCTGCAAGCGGCCGTAATTGGGTCCGTAGTTTTCCGCGACCTTCGACAAGTCATCGCCGTCCATGAAGTTGATGTAGCCCGCAGTCTCTGAGTAGGGCTGCAGCGCCGCCGCGAAGTCCCGCACCCAGGCGATGTTCGCCTCGCTTTCGGCAGGGTCCGCCCAATGGCACGCAATGACCGGGGAGAACCTGGCATTCCGGTTGGGGAAGGCTGTGTCCGCAATCCCCACGTCGTGCACGGCTCCGTCAATCGGATAGATGTGCACTGCGGTCTGCACGCTGGGCACCCGTTTTCCGAACTCCGCATGGGCGTTGATGGCGCCGTCGTTGAGTTCCGTGAGGAAGGCCGCCTTCCAGTAGGCGAGCAGCCCCTTGGGATACATTCCGTCAAAGGCAGAATTCAGGGCCGGGTAGGGCATCGGCCCCACCATGGACCCCGCTACCGGCGCGGCATCGAGGAACGGCTGCCAGCGGGCCGGTCCTTCCGCCGGGTCGCCTGTCCACATACCCACGACGATGCAGACCGGCTTCCCGTGCCACTCCTCGGGAAGGAACGGAACCGGCGGTCCCTGGTGGAAGGCGAGGAAAGCGCCGAACTCGCGTGGGGCCGCCGCGATGTTCTCGCGGTAGAACTTCGCTACGGTTTCGGCGTGCTCCAGCGGGTAGATGATGATGCCGGCGTGGACCATATCCACGGGATGCAGGCGGAATTCCAAGGACGTCACGACGCCGAAGTTCCCGCTGCCCCCGCGCAGCGCCCAGAAAAGATCCTCGTTCTGGGTTTCACTGGCCGTGAGGAACTTACCGTCCGCCGTGACGACGTCGGCGGAGAGGAGGTTGTCGCAGCTGAGGCCGTATTTCCGGTCCAGGTAGCCGATCCCTCCGCCGAGGGTCAGCCCCGATACGCCGGTTGAACCGACAATGCCGCCGGTGGTGGCCAGCCCGAAGGCGTGGGTGGCGTGGTTGAAGTCGGCCCACGTCGCGCCGGCCTCGGTCCTGGCCGTCTTGCCGGCCGGATCGACCCGGACGCCCCTGGTGGCGGAAAAGTCGACGACCACTGCATCGTCCGCCGTGCCAAACCCGGGCCCGCTGTGCCCGCCGCCCCGGATGGCGACGGGCATGCCGTTGTCCCTGGCGTAGTTGACGGCAGCGATGACGTCCGCCACCTGGGACACCCGCACCACGGCAGCGGGGCGCTTGTCGATCATTCCGTTGTGGACGGCGCGGGCATTGTCGTAGTCCGCGTCATCCGGTGTGACCACTTGCCCGCGAACCTGTTCCCGCAGGGCATCGAGCGATGTTGCGTTCATTTCCAGTACCGCCGATCCTCTTCGACCTCGGATCCGGCCGCCCACTTCGCATCCCATCGGGCTAACGACCGGAGCTTACGCGTCCGGCCTACTCCTCTCGGCAGGCGCCGTCAAGGGATTTCAGGAGCGCACGCAATCTTCCGGCCCGGCGGCTCCGAATGCCCATTGTGATCCCGTAAGGGCCGGTTGGAAGGATTGCCGGGACCCTTGGGTTTATAAATGTAGGACGAGGAGTCTGGAGGCCCGCATGGGTAATCGCAGGAATGACCAAGGCAACAACAAGCCCGTACTAACGGTGCGCGAGGCGGCGGGCGTTACCCGCGGCGTGGCCCTGGTCCTGCACGGCGGCCGTTCGCACAGCTATGAGCCGGTGGAAGCCCGCCATCTGAGCCCTGCCCGCATGGTGCCCTTCGCCAAGCATCTGCACCGCGCCGGCGGCAGCCACGGACTGGCCGTCTGGACGTTGCGGAACAGCGTGCGCGGCTGGAACGGCGCGGACATGTCACCGCTGCAGGATGCCCGCTGGGCGCTGGCACGGATCCACGCGCAGCACCCGGGAGTGCCCGTCTACCTCCTGGGGCACTCGATGGGCGGACTCACCGCCATCTGCGCGGCCGACGATCCCCAGGTGGGTGCCGTAGTGGCCCTGGCCCCCTGGCTGAGCGCCGAGACACCGGCCGAAAACGTGGCCGGCCGCAGGGTGCTGATTGTCCACGGTTCCCGGGACCGCTGGACCAGTCCGGCCCAATCGCTGAAATTTGCGCGGCGGGCAGCGGATCTGGCCGACGAGATGCGCTACGTCTCCTTGGCCGGGGCAGGCCATTTCATGTTCCGCAAGGTCCGGCTGTGGCACACACTGGCAACCGGCTTCGTCCTCAAGTCGTTCGCGGAAAACACCGGTATGGAACTCGACGGCGATACGGCACGCTTGGATACCTTGCTGCCCGCCGGCGCCGCCCACGGCATTCCGGTGGTGTTGTGACCATGGCCGGATTTCCCGTCAACGAATTCCTGGCCAGCCTGCCCTGGACGGCGCTGGCCGTGGCGGGTGTCCTGGCGGTCACCTTCGCCGTGGCCGTGGCGCAGAGGCGGCACTCCGTCATGGACGTGGCCTGGGGACCCGGCTTCGTTGCCGTCGCCCTGGCCTCGTGGCTGCTGTCCGCCGGAACAGGCGACGACGGCAGGCGCCTCCTGCTGTTGCTGCTGACGGGCGTCTGGGGCCTCCGCCTCGGAACCCACATCGGCTGGCGCGCCCGTGGCGGCCATGAAGATCCCCGTTACGAGGCAATGCTGGGCGATGCCCCGGGCTCCCGCGATGTGTACGCACTGCGCCGTGTCTACCTTCCCCAGGGCCTTGTGATGTTCTTCGTGTCCCTGACGGTTCAGGTGGGGATGTTCGCCACCGGCGCCGTGGGCTGGGTTGCCCTCCTCGGTGTGCTGCTGTGGGTCATCGGCTTCGTGTTCGAAACGGTGGGTGACTGGCAACTCGCACAGTTCAAGAAGAACCCGTCCAACAAGGGAACAGTGCTCAAGACGGGACTGTGGCGGTACACCCGGCACCCCAACTACTTCGGCGACGCCGCCGTCTGGACCGGCCTGTTCCTGGTTGCCGCTGACTCCTGGCCCGGAATCCTGACCATCCTGTCCCCGGCCCTGATGGTCTGGGCGCTCGCGGGCAAGACCGGGAAGCCGCTCACGGAGAAGGCGATGTCCGCCCGGCCGGGCTACAAGGAATACGTCGAGTCGACGTCGGGCTTTATCCCATGGCCGCCTCGCCGTTCGGCTGGCGGTCAGCCGGGCAGGCGCTGAAATGGCCTGGCGGCCGCAGCCCAATGACCGCTTCTACCGTTTCATCGTAGGGACCGGACTGGCGCTGCGCCGGTTCTTCCGGATCCGCGTCATCGTCACGGGCCGGGAACACCTGCCGCTGCCGGGGCCCCTCAACGGTCCGTCGCGCCAGGTGGTGCCGGGTGAGGGAGCCGTCGTCGCCATCACCCATTTCGGCTACCTCGATTTTGCCTTCGCCGAGATGCTCCTGTGGAACCACAACCGGGCCGAGCTGCGCTACCTGGTGACCCAGGGCGCGGCCGACCATTGGCTCGCCGGTCCGGCCATCAGCGCTGCCGGGCATGTGGTGGTTCCGTACGGTTCGGGCAGCGGCGCGTATGACGCCGCCGTCGCGAAACTACACGCGGGCGAGTACATCGCCGTCCTTCCCGAGGCGGGCGTCAGCCGCAGCTTCACGGTCCGCGACTGCAAAACCGGAGCCGTCAGGATGGCGGCGGAAGCCGGCGTGCCGATCATTCCCGTTTCGGTGTGGGGAGCGCACCGGCTGATGACCCGCCGCCACGGGTTCTCACCTTTTCGCGCCTGGCGCGCGCCCGTCCGGATCCACGTGGGCGAGCCCCTGCTGCCGGGGGATTTGCCCGATCCCGTCCGTGACGCCCAGCCTGCCACCGAACGGCTGCGGAGCATCCTGCAGGCCGGAATCGACGCCGCCATTGCGGACTTTCCGCTCGCGCCCCGGCCCGGCGCCTGGTGGATGCCGGCGCACTTGGGCGGCGGTGCTCCCACCGACGCCGAACGCCAGCGGCTGGATAAGGCGGAGGGTCCCCGGCGCGCGGGTGGGCGGCGCGCTTAGGCAGGCAGAGCCGGGCCTTGGCTAGGCTCCATGGGTACGCAAGCACAATTGCACACACTCAATGGAGAGGGATCCTTCCTGTGGCAGACACAGTCCTGACAAGAAGCGAGATCGACGAACGCGGCCTGGCCCGCCTGGCCCAAAGGCTGGCGGCATGGACGGAAAAGTAGTTCCCGGATGCCTATATCTTCGCGCTGGCCGGCGTGGTCCTCATAGCCGTAGCTGCCCTCGCGATCGGCGCCTCACCGCAATCCATCGCCGATTCCTTCGGCAACGGATTCTGGGACCTCACAGCATTCACGCTGCAGATGTCCATGGTGGTCCTCACCGGCTACGTGGTGGCCACCTCTCCCCCGGTGGCCAAGCTCATCGACCGGCTCGCGCTGGTCCCGTCCACCGCCCGGACCGCCGTGAGCTTCGTGGCGATGCTGTCGATGTCCGTGTCCTTCCTGAACTGGGGCCTTAGCCTGATCTTTGGCGGCCTGCTGGCGCGTGCCATCGCGCGGCGCAAGGATCTGTCCGTGGACTACCGGGCGCTCGGTGCGGCCGCCTTCATGGGCCTGGGCGCCGTGTGGGCGCTGGGGCTGTCATCGTCGGCCGCCCAGTTGCAGGCCACCGCAGCTTCCCTGCCGCCTGCCCTCCTCAAGATCACCGGGGTCCTGGATTTCGGCACCACCATCTTCACCTGGCAGTCGCTGCTCACCCTGGCCATCCTCATGGCGCTGACCACGGTGATCGCCCATTTCTCGGCTCCGCGCGGCGCGGCGGTGCGCACGGCCGCGGATCTCGGTGTGGACCTCGACGACGAACCCAGCGAACCCGAGCCGCGGTCCCGGCCCGGGGAATGGCTGGAATACAGCGTGATCCTGCCGGTCCTGGCGGGGATCCTGACATTGGGCTGGCTGGTCTCCCAGTTCCTCACGAAGCCGTTCCTGACGGTGGTCAGCAGCCTCAACGGCTACCTGCTCGTGTTCCTCATCCTGGGCCTGGTGCTGCACCGGACCCCGCGGAACTTCCTGCAGGCAGTGACCAAAGCGGTTCCGGCGACCGCAGGCATCCTAGTGCAGTTTCCGCTCTACGCAGCCATGGCCGCCATCCTCACGAAGGCCACCGGCCACGGGGGCATGTCATTGTCGGCACATTTGGCCGAATTCTTCTCGGACATCGGCGGCGGCGGTGCATTCGCCGTCGTGATTGCCCTCTACACGGCCCTGCTGGGACTGTTTGTGCCCTCCGGCGGCGGGAAGTGGCTCGTGGAGGCGCCGTACGTGATGCAGGCGGCGACGGATGTGAACATGAACCTGGGCTGGACCGTCCAGATCTACAACATCGCCGAGGCGCTGCCCAACCTGATCAACCCGTTCTTCATGCTGCCGCTGCTCGCCGTGCTCAAACTGCGGGCCCGTGACCTGGTGGGCTTCACGTTCCTGCAGTTCGTGTTCCACCTGCCCGTGGTGCTCCTGCTGGTGTGGCTGCTGGGAATGACGTTCGACTTCGTTCCTCCGGTGATCCCCAAAGTAGCTGGCCTTAAACCACATTGACCCGCAGCTGACGCCGATTTCGACGGCGCCCGCTGCGGGTCAGTTGGTTGGTGCCTAGGCGGGGTCGGAAACCACCAGGGTTTCGCTGCCCCGGAGGCTGGCCGTGCCGCTCTCCAGCAAAGGCTCGACGACGGCACGCAGGGCAGTCATCGAATCGTCCAGTTCCAGCACCACGGGGTGCTGGAACGCGATGAGTGCCAGCAGGTCCCGGATCGCGGCCCGGGCTTCATCGTCGGACAGCTTCGGATCGTGGCCGACGAACACATCCGTGGCCTGGCCCGACGCGGACCCCTCGCCGCCCGCCGCGCTCTCCCCGCCGGGGACAAGTTCCGCGTAGCTGATGGCGAAGGCCTCGAGCCGTCCCTTCCTGCTGGCCGGGACGCCCTGGCCGAAGGCGCTGGCCTTCGGTGCCCGGAGCACGATCGCGCCGTGCGCCCCGCTGAGTTCGTCGAGGAACAGCCGCTGCACGGTGCCGATGCTGAGCTCGCCGGGGCTGTCCCAGGTGTGGACGGCCGTGTAGTAGCGGCCCACCACGTCGCTGAGCTCCACCGAACCGGTGGCGAGGTCCTCGATCTGTTCGGACGCCGCGGCCTCCGAACCGTCGCCGAAGACCGGCAGCTTGAGCGCCCCCGGTGCCACCACGACCAGGCGTGAACGCTGGATCGGCACCAGGCCGGCAGCTTCGGCGAACGCGGCGCCGGGCGTGCCCGGCTCCACCTTGGTCCGCAGCCTGGAAACGCCCGACGGCGCCTGGCCGGCTTCGTGCCGGAGCATGGTCAGCAGGGTGGAGCCAACGCCGGCGCGGCGGTGGTCCTTTGCGACCTCGATGTACATCCAGAGGCGTTCGGGGTGCAGCGATGCTTCGTGGACCACTGCCGCCGCGACCGGGATGGCCACGCCGTCCACGACGTCCTCGGCCACGATGCAGCGGCGCCACGGCGAGTTGCCCGAGGGCGCGAGCGTGCCGCGGAACTGCCGTGCCTGTTCGGTCTCCGGGCCGCCCCAGAGTTCGAGCAGGGCCAGGTCGTCGCCCTCGCGCCATTCGCGGTATTCGATGGCCATGCTCAGGCGCCGATCAGCCGCGCGGCCAGGTAGCCCTCCACCTTGTCCAGGGAGACGCGTTCCTGGCTCATGGTGTCGCGTTCGCGGATGGTCACGGCCTGGTCCTCGAGGGTGTCGAAGTCCACGGTGATGCAGAACGGGGTGCCGATTTCGTCCTGGCGGCGGTAACGGCGGCCGATGGCGCCGGCGTCGTCGAAGTCGATGTTCCAGTTCTTCCGCAACTGGGTGCCCAGGGCCTTGGCCTTCGGGGACAGGTCCTCGTTGCGGCTCAGCGGCAGCACTGCGGCCTTGACGGGGGCCAGGCGCGGGTCCAGCTTGAGCACGGTGCGGACGTCCACGCCGCCCTTGGCGTTGGGGGCCTCATCCTCGGTGTAAGCGTCGATGAGGAACGCCATGAAGGAGCGGGTCAGGCCGGCGGCGGGTTCGATCACGTACGGGGTGTAGCGCTCGTTGGTGGCCTGGTTGAAGTAGCTCAGGTCGTGGCCGGAAGCCTTGGAGTGCGTGGAGAGGTCGAAGTCCGTGCGGTTGGCGATGCCTTCAAGCTCGCCCCACTCGGAGCCCTGGAAGCCGAAGCGGTATTCGATGTCCGTGGTGCCCTTGGAGTAGTGGCTCAGCTTCTCCAGCGGGTGCTCGAAGAAACGCAGGTTCTCGGCTTTGAGGCCCAGGCCGGTGTACCAGTCCATGCGTTCCTTCATCCAGTACTGGTGCCACTGCTCGTCCGTGCCCGGCTCGACGAAGAATTCCATTTCCATCTGCTCGAACTCACGGGTGCGGAAGATGAAGTTTCCGGGCGTGATCTCGTTGCGGAAGGACTTGCCGATCTGGCCGATGCCGAACGGCGGCTTCTTCCGGGAGGTGGTGAGCACGTTGTTGAAGTTCACGAAGATGCCCTGCGCGGTTTCCGGGCGCAGGTAGTGCATGCCTTCCTCGCTGGCCACCGGGCCGAGGAAGGTCTTGAGCAGGCCGGAGAATTCCTGGGGCTCGGTCCATTCGCCGCGGGTGCCGCAGTTGGCGCAGGCGATGTCCTTCAGGCCGTTTTCGGCCGGACGGCCCTTCTTTTCCTCGTACTCTTCTTCGAGGTGGTCGGCGCGGTAGCGCTTGTGACAGGAGAGGCACTCCACCAGCGGATCGGAGAAGACCTCCACGTGGCCGGAGGCTTCCCAGACCTGGCGGGGCAGGATCACGGAAGAGTCCAGGCCCACTACGTCCTCGCGGCCGCGGACTACCGACTGCCACCACTGGCGCTTGATGTTTTCCTTCAGCTCGGCGCCGAGGGGCCCGTAGTCCCAGGCAGAACGGGAGCCACCATAGATTTCACCGGCCTGGAAAACGAAGCCCCTCCTCTTGGAGAGGGAGATGACCTGGTCGAGAACGGATTTTGCTGCCATGGGGAACTCCAATTTCTACAGGGCCGCTGGGTGCGGTCCGCGCGGTTTCTAGGCCCCTGTACCCGGCTGGTTGCCGGGCGGGGCGGTACGAAGGAAAGATGTGCAGGAAGCTGCGTGTCCTAGCCTACCGGCCCGGCTGCCGCTTGAGGGCGCCGCGCGGCCACGGAAGGGTGGCCAGGACGATCGCACCGAGGGTCAGGACGGTGCCGAGGATCGTGGGCAGGGCCACCACCGTGCCGGGCGCGGGAAAGGCGAGGTCCAGCCCCAGTGACCCCAGCAACTGGCCCGCGATCATGCCCAGCCCGGTGACCAGGACCCCCAGGCTTCGGACCAGCAGTGCGCCCAGCCCGATGAACGCGCAGCCCATGGGACCGCCGAGGTAGTACCACCATTCGGCCGGCAGCCCGTTGCCGGGCCCGGCGACCGCCAGCTTGATCAGCAGGGCCAGCCACAACACCGTGGCGCCGGAGATGAAGTTCACCAAGGTGGCCGCGATGGGGGTGCCGTAGTGCACCGTGGCCGTCCCGTTCATGGCCTGCTGGAAGCTCATCAGGAACCCGGCGATAACGGGCAGGAGCACCGGGAGGAGCAGCTGCGCCGGGTCGGTGCCGGCGCCCCCGGAGCCGGTGCCGGAACCCCCGAACCGCGGGGACACGGCCCACGCGACGGCGGCGATGGTCAGCACTGTGCCGATGACGCGGATGGCGGTGACGGACTTCTTGCCGGCGGGGCCGATCCCGAGCCGGTCCACCAGCAGCCCGCTGAGCGTCTGCCCGGTGACGGTGGCTACCGTAAACAGCGCCACGCCCAGCAGGCCAACGGTGAAGGTCTGCGCGAACACAAAGAACGCGCCGATGCCGCCGGCCATTACGTAGACCGGGGGAAACCGGCGTTCCCGGACCGCAGGAAGGATCTGGGCGAGCCCCCGGCGTCCCCGCGGCAGGACCAGCGAGACCAGGACCATCACGATCAGTCCGGTGGTGAAACTCACTACCGCGGCGGCAATGCCGTCATCCAGCCGGGCGCCCAGTGCGCCGTTGATCCGGCCCTGGACGGGGATGGCGAGTCCGGCGGCTACGGCAATCGGCAGTCCTGCAAGGAGGGGCAGACGGGGTGCATGGGTCACTGGATTCACCTTACGTCAGGCATCATTGCTTGTATGAGCAACCCGGAAATCGAAGACATCCCCATCCGCGACGACATGATCCGCCTGGGCCAGCTCCTGAAGCTGGCCAGCCTCGTGGAGGACGGCGTTGAGGCCACGGAGCTGATCAAGAACGGACTGGTCAAGGTCAACGGCGACATCGACGACCGCCGCGGCCGGCAGCTTCACCACGGCGACACGGTCACCGTGAACGGCCGGACCGTGCGGATTCTGACTCCCGCCGGTTCCTAGCCGTTACTGCGCTGGACTACTTCTTCAGCACCTCGTGGGTGAGGAACTCTGAAACGTGGCCGATCTCCTGCTGGTTGATCCCGTGCCACATCCCTGTGTAGAGGACCTTCGTCAGCTTCACGTGCTTCCGCACCCAGCCCATGGTGTATTCGATCTTGTCCTGGGTGATGACGGGGTCCTGCTGGTCGCGGCCCCAGAACAGCGGGACGCTGCCGTCCAGTTCGTCGTCCCGGAACGTCGGGTCCCCTCCGGCGTTCACTGCAAAGCCGGAAAGCCCGACGACGGCGGCGAAGTCCGCCGGGCGCTGCCTCAGCAGCGTGGTGGCCATCGCCATTCCCATGGAGAACCCGAGCAACGTGACGGACGGGTGGTCACCTTTGACGCCGTCGAGCCAGTCCAGCACAAAGGCGGATGCATCCTTAACGGCATCGAGTGAATAGTCGGCGGAGTCCGTCAGCGGGAACCAGGTGAACCCCGGGCCCATGGCGATGGGGGCGCGGACCGACGCCACCGCAAAATCACCGGGCAACAGATCCGCAAGGCTGAGCAGGTCCTGTTCGTTGGCACCGTAGCCGTGCAGCAGGACCAGGAGTGGCTTACCCGAGCGCTCATCGTCAGGAGTGGACCACAGGACAACAGGGGCAGTGGAAACGTCGGCTTCAGTCATGGGTTCCATTCTTGCAGTTACCTCCGGGTAACAACCTACGGTGGCGTAGCTTGTTACCTACGAGGCAGGATGGAAGCGTGAGCGAAACTGAAGCCATTCCGAACCCGCAGGACACTGTTGATAGCCACCCCTGGGGCCGCTACGTTGCCATGGGCGATTCCTTTACCGAGGGCATCGGCGACCCGGAACCGGGAAGTCCCGGAGGGCACCGTGGCTGGGCGGACCGCGTGGCCGAGGAACTGAGCCGCGGGCACAGCGATTTTGCCTACGCCAACCTTGCCGTGCGGGGACGGCTCCTGGAACAGATCGTGGACCAGCAACTGGCACCGTGCCTGGCCCTCAAGCCGGACCTGGTAACCCTCTCGGCCGGCGGCAACGACCTCATCCGGCCCGGCGGCGACCCTGATGCGCTGGCTGAAAAGCTGGACTCTGTGGTGCATATCCTCAGCCTGGGCGGCGCCACCGTGGTGTTGTTCAACGGCCCGGACACCGGTTCGTCCGTCCTGGGCAGGGTCCGCAGCAAGATCGCCATCTACAACGAAAACCTTCGCACTGTGGCCGCCCGGCACGATGCCGTCATCGCGGACATGTGGTCGCTCCGCCAGCTCAGCGATCCGCAGATGTGGGACCAGGACCGCCTGCACTTCTCGCCGTTGGGCCACCACACCATAGCGGCGATGGTGCTCGATTCACTGAACATCCAGCACACCCTGGAGCCGCTCTCCCCCAAGCCCCTCCCCCAGCGCAGCTGGCGGGAGGCGCGGTCCGGCGACCTGGTGTGGGCACGCGAATACTTCGTTCCGTGGGTTGTCCGCCGGCTCCGGCACCAGTCATCCGGGGACGGCATCACGGCCAAGCGCCCCACGCCAGGTCCCGTCTTCGGGCCCGGAATGCCGCTGGGCTCGGGCGAGGCAGCGGGACTAGGGGCGGCTGGACTAGGGGCAGCGGGACTCGAGTCCGACCGGAAGTAGGCGCAGGTGGACGCTGACGACGTCGTCAGGCTGCGGCTCAGCCAGCAGCAGCTCCGCCGTCCCGGCGCGGTTTCCGCCGAGGCTGCGCTGAAGAACCTCCTCGCCGTCCAGGCGCAGGAGTTCCCCTACGCCCGCTGGTCGCTGGCGCAGCGCACGGCAGGAGCCTCTGCTGCCGACGTCGAACAGGCGGTGGCCGACGGCCGGATCCTCCGGACCCATATCCTCCGGCCCACCTGGCATTTTGTGCACCGGGACGACCTTCGCTGGCTGCTGATGCTCTCGGCGCCCCGGCTGCACCAGGGTAACGGGGGCATGTATCGCCAGACCGGCATCGACGCCGAAGCCGCATCCCGAAGCGCCCGGATCCTGGCCGCAGCCGTTGCCGGCGGCGCCCACAAAACCCGTGAGCAGCTCGCCCTCGAACTGCAGCGCCACGGATTCCCGGCCAAAGGCCTGGGGCTCGCCTACCTGATCATGCACGCCGAGATCAGTGGTGTCCTGACCAGCGGCATACCCGTGCGCAGCACCGGCGGCGCGCTCAAGCAGACCTACGCGCTCTTCGACGAACGTGTTCCGGCAACAGCCGGCGGCCACGATGACCGCTCCGAGGCGCTGGCCGAACTTGTCCGCCGGTATTTCCTCAGCCGCGGTCCGGCCACGGTCAAGGACTGTGCCGACTGGTCCGGGCTCACAGTGACTGATGTCCGGCTGGGGCTGGGCCTGGTGCTGGAGGCCGATCCCGGCGTCCTCACCACTTCGGCACTGGACGGGCTGGAGTTCTATTTCAGTTCCGCCGCGCCCGGGGCTGCTGCGATACCCGCGGCTGGTGCGGAGACCGGCGACGAGCCCAGGATCGACCTGATCCAGTGCTACGACGAATACGTCATGGGCTACTCGCGGTCACGGTATTTCCTGGGCGGCACCGCCCCTGCCCTGCCTGAGCGCGACACGCCCATGCATGTGGTGCTGGGCGACGGCCGAATGATCGGTTCGTGGCGCCATGACCTGGCCGGCGGACGCTGTGAGCTGGATATCCGCACCCGCTCCGATCCCGGCCGGGCCGGCAATCGTGCGATCGATGAAGCTGTTGCCGCCTACGGACGGTTCCTGGGCATGCCCGCCGTACGGAAATGATCAGACGGATCCGACAGGACGGAAATTGATCAGACGGCCATGAACGGACGGCAATGCTCGGACAGGGCAGGTTGGCTGCCGGGGGTTAAACTGAAGGGACACTTCTGAGAGGCCCTCCACTGTGAGCAACGTGTTCTTCTGGATCATCATCCTGTCGTTCCTGATTCCCTTCGCCATGCGTATGTACCGGAAGTCCGTCCGGGGCAGGAACCGGAACCAGGATTACGGACAGTACCCGGGCCAGTTCCCGAACCAGTTTCCTGGCCAGCAGCCGGGCCGGCCCAACAACCAGCCGCGTGACGGCTACACCCAGCAGGACTACTTCGGCGGCGGCTTCCGGCAGCTCGGCGGCGGCGGTCAGCAGCCCCCGCTCGACCAGCCCTACCAGAACCCCGGATATCCGGCTCAGGATTTCCAGAACCCCGGCTACCAGAACCCCGGCGGCCAGAACAATGGCTACCCTGCCCCCGGCGGCCCCGGACAGGTGCCCTACGAGGACAGCCCCGAGTATCCGGCCAACCAGTCACGCCAGCAGCCGTCCGCCCCGGTTACTCCCCCGCCGCCGTCGGCCCCTCAGGGTTTCCGCGCGCGGAAACTGGCAGAGCTTGACCAGCAGTACAGCAACGGCGAAATCGCCATGGAGGAATACATGACCCGGCGTGACGAGATCATGAAGGGTTAGCCGCCCTCTCCCGTTACCCCCGGCGCTGACGTTTCACTTCGGGCCGCCGGTTCCCTTAAGCAGCCTGTCCTCTGGCGCCCGCAAGGGTCCCAATATCTGCGGCAAGTTCTTCGTCGACGGCGCACCGGTCCGCCGCGGACAAACAGGCAGTCTCCTTCACCAGCAGCGTGGCGCGCCACTCATTGATCTGGCCGGTGCGCAGGGCCGTGAGGGTGTGGGGCATCTCCGTGACCAGGGCCTTCGCCAGTCCAAGCAGCCGGCCGCCGCGGGCCGGAGATTCACGGCGGGCCAAAGCGATCTGAGCCGCGACGCCTTTGCCCAGTTCATCAGCAGGCAGCCCGGACTCAGCCTGCGCACGGCGCTGCTGGACATCGAACGCCACCGAGGAGCGGGCCTGCATCGAGGCCAGGCTGAAACTCTGCCAGTGACCTCCGACAAAAAACGGCGGGCGCATCGGCACCAGCCGTGCGCACTGGTTCTAGAGGATGCTGGCGAGCTCGTCGGGGACGAACAAGTGGACGTCTTCACCGTCGTGGCCGGAAATCGGCTGCACACTGGAGCCATCCCACCAGTACAGCAGCGGGCTGAGCGCGGAGGGGTGCTGGGCCTGCATCAGCCCGGTGACCCGGAGCATGGCCGAGATGTCGTTGATGGTGGTGGCCTCGGTGACCAGATGCAGGCACAGGATATTAGTCGCCGGGATGCTGAGCAGTGCGCCGAGTGGTCCGGGCTTGTATCCGAGCAACTCCACGAATTTGCCCGGGTAGGCCAGCCATGAGGCCTGGTAGACCGATTCGGTCTCGAAAACCAGAAACGATCCGTCGTCAAAACGCATCTCTTCCGCGTGCCCTGGACCGTCTGCGATCAGGTTCCTCAACGCAGCGTCCCACACGATGCCGGCCCCGCCGGCGGCCTCCACCTTGGTTGATGCCACGTAGGTGACGGACTCCGGGGGAGTCCAGTGCCACGAGCAGCGGGACCATCGCAACGTCGCGGGCGTAGGCGTACAGGGAAGGATCACTCTGTTGTGAGTGTGCAAGCACTCCCGGGGATATGAACTTCGGGTACACCCGGCAGAGGATTTCCTCGGGCGCTATGTCCGAACGTCCCGCCGCGTCCCCGATGACTGCGCCGAAGTGCTGCTCGACCATGCCCGGCCACTCGCGTTCAGGCAGCTGCGCGGCCTTTCGTCCAACAGCAAACAGCCCGTACTGGTGGTTGTGCGATGCGGCCAGATGGTCCCCGGCCGCTTCGGCGGAAACGCCGAGGCGGCCGAGGGCGGCGACGGACAGGTCACGCAGTCTGTCAGCCTGCATGATGCTCAGTTCAGGCAGGTACGGATCGGCGCTGCGGGACTTGCGGGAGAACAGGCTCATGGGTGCGTCTCATCTCGAAGAAAGTGACGGTGACCGGACAGTGACTGCGCTAGTCCACCTGCGGGAAGCCCAGGTCGATCACCGACGTCGACGGATCCGGCCAGCGTGTGGTTACCACTTTTCCGCGGGTGTAGAAGCGGATGCTGTCCGGGCCGTACATGTGCGTGTCGCCGAACAGCGAGTTCTTCCAGCCGCCGAACGAGAACGTCCCCACCGGTACCGGAATGGGCACGTTGATGCCCACCATACCGGCCTCGACGTCGAACTCGAACTGGCGCGCCGCGCCGCCGTCGCGCGTGAAGATGGCCACGCCGTTGCCGAACTCGTTGTCGTTCACCAGCTTGACGGCGTCGCTGTAGCTGTCCGCGCGGACCACCGACAGCACGGGCCCGAAGATTTCGTCGTCGTACACCTTCATACCCGGCTTGACGTGGTCCACGAGGCTGACCCCGATGAAGAAGCCGTCCGAGTCAAAGGCCTGCTCGCGCCCGTCCACCACAACCGTGGCGCCTTCCTCGGCTGCCCCGGCCACGTAGGACGCGACCCTGTCCCGGTGTTCCTTCGTGATGAGTGGACCCATCTGCGAGGCCGGGTCTGTGCCCGGACCGATCCTGAGGTCCGCCATGCGCGTGGAAATGGCCTTCACCAGGTCGTCGGCAATGCTGCCCACCGCCACCAGCACGGACACCGCCATGCACCGTTCCCCCGCCGAGCCGTAGGCCGCTGACACGGCGGCGTCGGCTGCCATGTCCAGGTCCGCGTCCGGCAGGACAACCATGTGGTTCTTGGCGCCGCCCAGTGCCTGGACGCGCTTGCCGTGGTCCGCCGCACGCTTGTAGATGGACTGTGCGATCGGAGTGGACCCGACAAAGCTGACAGCCTTGACGCCGGGGTGTTCCAGCAGGACGTCCACGGCTTCCTTGTCGCCGTGGACGACATTGAGGACGCCGGGTGGCAGTCCCGCCTCCGCGAATACCTGGGCGATGAAAACAGCCGACGACGGGTCCTTCTCGCTGGGCTTGAGGAGGACGGTGTTGCCGCAGGCGAGCGCACTGCCGATCATCCACAACGGCACCATGGCCGGGAAGTTGAACGGGGTGATGCAGGCGACCACGCCGACCGGCTGGCGCACTGAGTGGACGTCCACGCCGCTGGAAACCTGCTCCGAGCGTTCGCCCTTGAGCATGTGGGAGAGCCCGGTGGCGAATTCGATGTTTTCGAGGCCCCGGGAGATCTCGCCTTCGGCATCGGACAGTACCTTGCCGTGCTCGCTGGTGAGGATGGCGGCCAGCTCGGATTTCCGCTGTGTGAGGAGTTCCCGGACCCGGAAGAAGATGTTGGTGCGCTTGGCCAGGCTCGTGGCCCGCCAGCCCGGCAGGGCGGCCTGGGCGGCAGCGATGGCTTCCTCCACGCGTGCGGCCGATGCGAGGGCAACCTCTTTGTCCTGTGCTCCGGTGGCGGGGTTGAAGACGGGGCCGAAGCGCTCGGCGTCGCTAATCAGGGCGCCGTTGATGAAGTGCGGAATGCGTTCCATGGAAAGTCCTATTCGTGAAGCAGGCTGCGGTTAGTTGGAGGACTCGAACGAGCCGTCGACGAGTTTGATGATCATGGAGCAGTCCTTGCCGGACTGCCCGGAGTCGATGAGTCGCTGGAAGAGCGTCTGCACGTGCTCGCCGATTTCCAGCGGAGTGCCGGTGTCCCGGGCGGCGCTGATGGCCAGGCCGATGTCCTTGTTCGCCAGTTCGGTGGTGAACGTCGGCGCGAAGTCGTTGTTGGAGGCAGCAGTGGGAACGACGCCGGCCACCGGGTACCAGGTCCGCAGCGCCCAGCTGTCGCCGGAGGACACCGAGGCAATGTCCCAGAAGACCTGCTTGTCCAGGCCGAGGCGGTCGGCGAGTACTGCACCCTCGGCGGTGGAGGCGAGGTTGATGAAGAGCATCAGGTTGTTGCAGATCTTCGCAGCCTGCCCCGTGGTGGCGCCGCCGGTGGGAATGATGTTGGCGGCCATGGGACGGATGTATTCGGTGGCGTCGGCCACGGCGCCCGCCTCGCCGCCGATCATGAAGGTCAGCGTCCCTGCCTTCGCGCCGCTCATCCCGCCCGAGACCGGGGCGTCCACGAAGCGGAAGCCGGCGGCAGCGGCGGCGTCGTGCAATGCCTGGGCGGAGGCGATATCGATGGTGGACGAATCCACCAGCAGGGTCCTGGTGTCGGCATGGGCCAGGACGCCGTCCTCGCCCAGGTAGACGGCACGGGCATGCTCGCCCTTCGGCAGCATGGTGAAGACGACGTCGGCGCCGTCCACGGCCGCGGCGATGCTGGCCACGGGCTTCACACCGGCTGCTTCGGCAGCCGCCACCGCCTCGGGATTGAGGTCGAACCCGCGGACGTCGTGACCGGCCTTAGCCAGGTTTGCCGACATGGACCCACCCATGTTTCCGAGACCGATCCAGGCGATAACTGCCATGGCGAAAGCTCCTTTGCTTCGTGTACCAGCCCAATTGCTGGAAGTTCCGTGTCCACCATCACACCCTGTTACAGTGCAATCAAGGGGAAAAAATACAGACGGTATGTGCATTGATGCACACACCTCCGAACAGCCGTTCCGCAGATTGATAAGGGTGGAAGTGAAAAAGTGGATTTGAACCGGCTGCCGAGTCCGGATGACCTGCTGATCCTGCTGACGGTGGCCAGGCTGGGCCGGTTCAACGCGGTGGCGGAAACCCTGGGCACAACGCACACCACCATTTCCCGGCGGGTCATGGCGCTGGACAAGCAGCTGGGCGGACGGACGCTGGAGCGCAGCCCGCACGGCTGGGAACTGACCGAACTGGGCAGCCAGGCCGTTGCCGCCGCCGAGGCGATCGAGGCAACGCTCGGCTCCCTGACCGGCGCCCTCAGCAACGGCGAAGATTCGTTGTCCGGCCTGGTCAGGATCAGCACCTCCGACGGCTTCGGGGCGGAATTCGTGGCGCCGGCACTGGTCCGCCTGCAGCAGGACAATCCGCTGCTGAATGTGGAGATACTCAGCGCCACCCGCAAGGTCAGCCAGAACCGTTCCGGCGTGGACCTGGAGGTGGTGGTGGGCCGGATGGAGGTCACCACCATGCAGCCTGTGTTCCTCACGAACTACTTCCTGCGCCTCTACGCGAGTCCGGGCTACGTCCGGTCCCGCGGATTGCCGGCCGCCCTCGACGACATCAGGGCACACGGCTTTGTTTCCTACGTCGAGTCGGCGCTGCAGGTGGCGGAGCTGGGGCACCGGTCTTCGCAGCTGCCCGCCCCAAAATCCAGCTTCCAGGCCACCAGCGTCTTCGCCCAGGTGGAGGCGGTCCGCTGCGGCGCGGGCATCGGCCTGTTGCCGAACTTCATGGTGGCGGACAACCCGGACTTTGTTCCGGTGCTGCCTGAGCTGTTCCAGCGGCAGCTTCCCATCTGGGCGGTGGCCCGTCCGGAGTCACTGCGCTCCGCGTCCGTCCGGGCGGTGGTGGAAGCGCTCAAAGCGGAGGTGTCAGGCCGCCAGGACATCCTGGCAGCCTGACAGCGGGCCCTGGCACTTAGCTACGCCTGGAACAGCCGGCGAACCACTTTCCCGGCCGCCAGGGCATCGAGGCCCTCGTTGATTTCCGCGAGCGGCCGCGTGTCCGTGTGGAGCAGTTCCACCGGGAGCCGCCCGGCGCGCCAGTGGTCAAGATACAGCGGAATGTCGCGCTCCGGCACGGCATCCCCCATGTACGAACCGAGAAGCCGCTTCCCCGCACCGGCGAACTGGAGCGCTCCCACGGTCAGCTCCGCTGAGGGCTTGGGCAACCCGACCGAGACGACGGCGCCGCCGCGGGTGACGAGGTCCAGGCACGAGCCGATCACCCCCGGGGAGCCCACCGCCTCAACGGCGACGTCCACGCCGTCGCCGGTCGCCTCAGCGACCAGGCGCGCCGCGTCGTCGGGAGTTCCCACTGCCGTCGCACCGCAGTCCAGGGCCAGCTGATGCTTGCCCTCGTTGGGGTCGATGGCAATGACTGAGGCAGCACCGGCCAGGGACGCCGCCATCACGGCGGACAGCCCGACGGCGCCGAGACCGAAGACGGCCACCGACTGACCGGCGGTGACCGCCGCTGTGTTCAGCACGGCGCCCATACCCGTGAGCACGGCGCAGCCGAACATGGCAGCGACAGTGTCCGGGACGTCGTCGCCGATCACCACGACGGATTCACGCGCCACCACTGCGTAGTCAGCAAAGGCGGATACCCCGAGGTGGTGGTTGATCCGCTCCCCCGACGGCGTCCGCAGCAGAGCCCCCCCATGCAGCAGGTCACCCGAGCCGTTGACCTCGGCGGCACGGTGGCACAGGGCCGGGCGGCCGGAGCGGCACGCGCGGCAGTCGCCGCAGCTGGGGACAAAGACGAGCACCACATGGTCCCCCGCCGAGACGCCCTCCACTCCCTCGCCGACTGTCACGACACGGCCCACGGCCTCATGCCCCAGCGCCATGGGCAGCGGCCGTACCCGGGATCCGTCCACCACCGACAGATCCGAATGGCACAGGCTGGAGTAGGTGATGGCCACCCCGAGTTCGCCAGCGCGGGGTTCGGGCCGCTCAAGTTCCTCCACCACGAGCGGGCGGACTTCCGTATAGCTGGTGCCCGCAGGGACAGCGGCGTAAAGGACTGCTGCTCGCATCGAAACTACTTCCTGGCGGAGACTTTGGACGCGGCCAGCAGGTCCGCCGTGCCCTGCGCGTCGGCAGCGTCGACATCATGCAGTGAAATTCCCCGGGTTTCCTTGAGGAAGTACACCGCCACCAGCGTCACCAGGCAGGCGCCCAGCAGGTAGAACGCCACCGGGACTGAGGACTTGAAGTTGCTCAGCAGCGCCGTGGCGATGATCGGGGCCAGGGAGCCGGCAACGATCGAGGTGACCTGGTACCCGAGTGACACGCCGGAGTAGCGCATCCGGGTGGGGAACATTTCAGCCATGATCGCCGGCTGGCCGGCGTACATCAGTGCGTGGAACAGGAGTCCGATGGTGATGGCGGCGAGGATGACGAGGTCATTCTTGGTGTCCATCATCGGGAAGGCGAAGAAGCCCCAGGTGCCGCCGAGGATGGCGCCGGCCATGTAGACGGGCTTGCGGCCGAAGGCATCCGAGAGCTTGCCGACCATCGGCACGGTGCAGAAGTGGATGAAGTGCGCCACCAGCAGGAGCAGGAGGATCCTGGACGTGTCGGTCTGGACCACAACCTTCAGGTAGGTGATGGAGAACGTGACCACGAGGTAGTACAGGATGTTTTCCGCAAACCGCAGGCCCATGGCGGTGAAGACACCGCGCGGGTACCGGCGGAACACCTCTGCCACGCCGTAGCCCTTGTTCTCAACGACGACTTCCTTGCGTGCCTCGAGGAAGATGGGGGCATCCTGGACCTTGGTCCGGATGTAGTAGCCCACGATCACGATCACTGCGGACAGCCAGAAGGCGACGCGCCAGCCCCAGCCGAGGAAGTCGGCCGAGGACAGCGTGGAGGACAGCGTGAACAGCACGCCGGTGGCGAGCAGGTTGCCCATGGGAACGGCGGACTGCGGCCAGCTGGACCAGAATCCACGGGACTTGCTGGGGCTGTGTTCAGCCACGAGCAGCACGGCGCCGCCCCATTCCCCGCCGACGGCGAAGCCCTGAACAAACCGCAGGAACACCAGCAGGGCGGGAGCCCAGTAGCCGATCTGCGCGAAAGTGGGGAGGCAGCCCATCGCAAAGGTGGAGACGCCCACCAGGATGATGCTCAGCTGGAGCAGCTGCTTGCGGCCGAACTTGTCACCGAAGTGGCCAAAAACGATGCCGCCGATGGGACGGGCAACGAAGCCCACCGCGTACGTGACGAAGGCGGCAATGATCCCGTCCAGCTCCGTGCCGGAATTGGGGAAGAACATCTTGCCGAAAACCAATGTTGCCGCCGAGGCGTAGAGGAAGAACTCATACCACTCAACAACAGTGCCGGCCATCGAGGCCGTCACCACCTTCTTCAGGCCGGAGGCCTTGACGTCAGTCTCATCTACGCGCCTTGCGGCGGAGTCTTGCGTGCTCATTTGTGAACTCCTTCGGCGTCTCCGTCGACGCCATGTGGACCATTCCGTAGCGGCCGCGTGTGATGTGCACCACCAACGCGCGCCGGTCCCCTAGAGTATGGACTCACATTGCCGCAGGCTCAACGCCATTTTCTGCAGGACTGCTCTGCAAAAATGCACATTGGGCCAGCGGGCGATATGCGAAGAAGCGCGGCCTAGGCGAAGAAGTTCTGCCGCAACTGCGTGCTGAGCTGGCCGATCTCGGTCAGGAAGCCGTCATGGCCGATGGGCGCTTCGATGACGTGCACGGGCACATCCCCCGGGAGCGCCGCCGCGAGTTCATAGGACTGCGCCGGAAAATACAGCCGGTCCGTATTCACGGCGGCTATAAAGAACTCGGCCGTGGCCCGTGCCAACGCGTCCTTGAGCGGACCGCGCCCGCGGCCCACGTCGTGGCTCATGAGCGCTTCGGTGATGGCGATATAGCTGTTGGCATCGAAGCGCCGGACCAGCTTGGTGCCCTGGTGGTCGAGGTAGCTCTCCACCTGGTAGCGGCCGCGGCCCCCCAGCGACACCGCTTCGAGCGGGCTCTCGCTGCTCTGCGCGTTGCGGCCGAACCGGGTCTCCAGCTCGTACGCGGACCGGTACGTGATGTGGGCTATCCTGCGCGCCAGGGCCAGGCCGGCTTCCGGCTCCGGGCCGCCGTAGTAATCGCCGTCGTTGAAGTTGACGTCCTGGCGGATGGCGAGGGTCTGGGCCTGGGCAAAGGCGATCTGCTCGGCCGTGCTGCTGGCGCCGATGGATATCACGGCACAGCGCCGGACGCGGTCCGGGTAGCTCACGGCCCATTCCAGCGCCCGGGCTCCGCCCAGGGAGCCGCCCAACACCGCGTACCAGCTCTCGATCCCCAGTGCATCCGCCAGCCGGGACTCGGCCGCCGTCGTGTCCCGCAGGGTCACCAGGGGGAAGCGCGAACCCCAGGGCTTGCCGTCCGGGGCCGGGGTGGACGGGCCGGTGGAGCCGTAGCAGCCGCCCACGATGTTGATGGAGACCACGAAGTACTTGTCCGTATCAACGGGGGCGCCGGGGCCGGCCAGCTGTTCCCACCAGCCTTCTTCGTCGCTGGCACCCCTGGTGACGTGCGTGGTGCCGGTGAGGGCGTGCTGCACCAGCACGGCGTTGGAACGGTCCGCGTTCAGCGTGCCCCACGTTTCGTAGGCGAGCGTCACGTCCGGAAGAAAGCCGCCGGCCTCCAGTTCCAGCCCGCCAACGCTGAGGAACTTGACGGTGCCGTCAGGGGCGTTGGTGTCCACTGTGTTGATATCTGTCCGGGTTTCCGCCGTGCTGGCGCCCGTGCTCTTATCCGCGTTCTTTTCCACTTCGTGGACATTTGTTTCGGGTACACCGCTGCGGGTGACGGCAATCGTCATCTGAGGACCTCTTCTTCGCGCTTGCCCGCCGCCAACTGGCCGGCAGGCCAGGTCTTCACCCGGGGCACCCCGCCGCAAAAGGAGGGTTGCCGGCCAGCAAGCCGGGGCTGTCGCTGGCACTCATGACCTTCAAAGAGTCTACGAAATGCGTCGCCGCAATGGCTAAGAATGTGACATCAATATGACTCCCGGCGTCGTGGACGCCGGGAGTCATAGTGCTCAGTCGCCTTTGGCGGCGCGGAAACCGGCATCCAGGTCGGCGATGATGTCGTCGATGTGCTCCAGCCCCACCGAGAGGCGGACCAGGCCGGGGGTCACGCCGGCAACGGTCTGCTGCTCCGCCGTCAACTGGCTGTGCGTGGTCGACGCCGGATGGATGACCAGGGAGCGCACGTCGCCGATGTTTGCCACGTGGGAGTGCAACTCCAGGGCGTCCACGAACCGCTTGCCCGCCTCGGCCCCGCCAGCGATGTTGAAGGACACGATCGCACCGGTGCCCTTGGGTCCGTACTTGCGGCCGCGCTCGTACCAGGGGCTGGACGGCAGGCCCGCATAGGCGACGGATTCGACGTCGTCCCTGGACTCCAGCCACCCGGCGACGGTCACCGCGTTGGCAACATGCCGCTCCACGCGCAGGCTCAGGGTTTCCAGCCCCTGGGCGATGAGGAAGGCGTTGAACGGGGATACCGCCGAACCGAGGTCGCGCAGCAACTGGACGCGGGCCTTGAGGATGTAGGACAGGTTCGCGCCCAGGGCACCGCCCGCCCCGAGGTCGCGGGCGTAGACAAGGCCGTTGTAGGTGGGGTCCGGCGTGTTGAAGCCCGGGAACTTCTCCGGGTCCTTTCCGAAGTCGAAGTTGCCGGAGTCCACGATCACTCCGGCGATGGCGCTGCCGTGCCCGCCGAGGTACTTCGTGGCCGAGTGGACCACGATGTCGGCACCCCATTCCAGCGGCCGGATGAGGTACGGCGTGGACAAGGTGTTGTCCACGATCAGCGGGACGCCGGCCTCGTGGGCAACACGGGACACGCCTTCGATGTCCAGGACATCCTGGCGCGGATTGGAGACCACCTCGGCGAAGAAGAGCTTGGTGTTCGGCCGGACGGCATCCTTCCACTGCTGGAGGTTGTCCGGATCCTCGACGAACGTCACGGAGATGCCGAACTTCTTCAGGGTGTGGGCCAGCAGGTTATAGGTTCCGCCGTAGAGGCTGGGGCTGGCCACCACATGGTCGCCGACTTCGGCCACGTTGAGGATGGCGAAGGTTTCGGCAGCCTGGCCCGAGCTGAGCAGCAGCGCCGCCAGGCCACCTTCCAGGCTGGCAACGCGCTGTTCCACCGCATCCTGGGTGGGGTTGCCGATGCGGGTGTAAATGGGCGCCAGTTCGGCCAGCGCGAAGCGGTTGGCGGCGCTTTCGGCGCTCGGGAACACGAACGACGTCGTCTGGTAGATGGGCAGTGCCCGGGCACCGGTGGCGCTGTCCGGCACCTGGCCGGCGTGGATCTGGCGGGTTTCGAATGACCATGCGTTGGACATCTGGGAGCTCCTTCTAAGGAAGGGCACCTCGGCCGTGCCGGACATGCCGTACTGGACATGCCCTGGCAGGACTGGTGCCGCGCTTGCCGCCCGGCGGTTGCCGGAAGGCCAGGTCTTCACCCGGGGCACCCCACCGCGGAACGAGGGTTGCCGGCCAGCAAGCCGGGGCTCGATGCTGGCGCTCATGACCTGGGCCCAGTCTAGGAAGGGCGGATCGCCTGTGAACAGCTTTGTGACGAAGGACGTCAGCGGCGTGATTTCACGGGCCTTGGGCGGGTCCGCGATGACATCCCATCTTGGTTAGGCCACCCTTAGCTGAGAGCTCCATCACAAAGTGCCAAGATGAGGGCATGCGCATGGATCACGTCTCTTACGCCTGTGAACAAGATGGCTTGGCTGCCACCACCGAACGTATTGCAACCGCCCTCGGCGTCGAAGCCGTGAAGGGCGGGGTACACCCCCGTTTTGGCACCCGCAACATGATTATCCCGCTCGCCGGGCACAAGTACCTGGAGGTGGTGGAGGTCCTGGACCACCCTGCCTCCGACAAGGCTCCGTTCGGGCAGGCTGTCCGGGCACGCTCCGCAGCCGGCGGCGGCTGGATGGGCTGGTGCGTCGAAGTGGACGACCTGGCACCGTTCGAAGAACGCCTCGGCCGCTCGGCTGTCAACGGCAACCGCAAGTTCCCCGACGGCCGCGAACTCGTCTGGAAGCAGATCGGCATCCTGGGCCTCATTGCAGACCCGCAGGTTCCGTACATGCTCAAGTGGGAAGGCGACCCGGAACTTCACCCGTCCAACGCCTACCCGAGCAACGTTAAGATGTCCAGCCTCACCATCGCCGGCTCGGCCGAACGCGTCACGGAATGGCTCGGCCAACCGGTGGAGAAGCCCCTGGAGGATGTGGCCGTTGAATGGGTCGCCCCGAAGGGAACGCCCGGAATCCTCTCAGTCACCTTCGAGACCGCCTCCGGGGCAGTAACCATCTGACCCTGTTCCACAAGGTGGTCCCCCAAGGGACCACCCGGCAGCCTGCTGCCCCCGATCTTCGGCCGCTATCAGCGGGTGCCAACGACGCCACCCACCGATAGCGGCCGAATTCTTTTAACCCGGCCGGTTCGGCTAACCCAGCCCGATCGGCTAACCCAGCCCGATCGCCTTGCCGAACAGGCTGAAACCGATGAACGCAACGATGTCCAGCAGCGCATGGGCGATCACCAGCGGCATCACGCGGCGGGTCTTGGTGTAGATCCAGGCGAACACGACGCCCATCACAGCGTTGCCGATGAACGGGCCGAATCCCTGGTAGAGGTGGTAGCTGCCGCGGAGCATGGAACTGGCGAAGATGGCCAGCGGCATGCTCCAGCCGAACTTCCCGAGCCGGTCCAGCAGGTAGCCCACCACAATGACTTCCTCGACGATCCCGTGCCGCACTGCGGAGAGGATCAGCACGGGAATGGTCCACCAGTACGCATCCAGCGCGCTGGGGATGATGGCGGTGGTGATGCCCAGGGCCCGGCCGGCCGCGTACAGCCCCAGGGACGGGATGCCGATCAGCGCTGCCAGGCCCAGCCCCTGCAACAGGTCCTTCCCCGGTCGGACGAAGTTGAAGCCGAGTTTGCGGAACGCCGAAGCGCCGGACTCCCCCGCCCCCCGGTGTTCGGTGAGGAAATAGATGACCAGGACCACCGGAACCAGGGCGAACATAATGTCCAGCAACTGGTAGGTCAGGTCGAAGTATTCGCGGCTGCTCTGCGAGCGGTTGAGGGTGGACGTACCTTCCGCCAGGGGCGCCCGCGTCAGCTTGTCGAGCAGCTGCACCACCGAATACACGGCGGACTGCCCCAGCGACAGACCCAGGACAATCCAGACTTCGATCCGCAGACGACGGCGGGAGGGAACCAGCATGTTCCTATCTTGCCTGCACTTGCTGGTTCTTTCCTGTCCGCCGCCTCCCTGAAGCCCTGCGGCCCGGGGCCTATGCTAGGAATTTATGAGCGCGCCCGACAAAATCATCATGATCCGGCACGGCCAGTCCGCCGCCAACGCCGACACCTCCATCTACAACAGGGTGCCGGATTACCGGATACCGCTCACGGAACTCGGCGTGGCACAGGCGCAGGCCGCCGGCGAGCAGATCCGCCGGGAGCTGGACGGGCAGCAGGTGTGCGTTTACGTCTCGCCCTACCTCCGGGCCTACCAGACCCTCGAGGCGCTCAACCTGGGCCCGCTCATTGAACGGGTCATCGAGGAGCCCCGGCTCCGGGAGCAGGACTGGGCGAACTTCCAGATCGCCGGGGACATCGAGGACCAGAAGGAACTCCGCAACGCGTACGGCCATTTCTTCTACCGGTTCCGTGAAGGCGAATCCGGCTCGGATGTCTACGACCGGATCTCCTCCTTTATGGAAACCCTGCACCGGCACTGGGCCAGGCCGGACTACGCCCCCAACGCGCTCTTTGTGACGCACGGGCTCACCATGCGGCTGTTCTGCATGCGCTGGTTCCACTGGTCCGTGGAGTATTTTGAGTCACTGAACAACCCGGACAACGCCGAAGTGCGGACCCTGGTGCGCACCCGCGTGGGCAAGTATGAACTGGACCAGCCCTTCAGCCAGTGGGTGGACCGCCGGGTGGATGAAACCGTCCTGGATGCGCCGCCGATGGTCTTCTGAGGCACCCTAGCGGGCGCGGACGCCTGCACGCCAGACGGCGTGGGTCAGCGGGATGCCCGGCCGGTAGGCCAGGTGGGTGGCGGACGGGGCGTTCAGCAGGTGCAGGTCCGCACGGTGGCCGACGGCGATCGACCCCACCGCCCGTTCGCCGTCGACGTCGTTCCCCACCTCCCGGTGCAGCGCCAGTGCGCCGCCGTATGTGGCGGCCCGGACGGCCTCGTGGACGCTTAGCCGCATCTGCAGCACTGCGGTGGTGACACAGAACGCCATGGAGCTGGTGTAGGAGGTGCCGGGGTTGCAGTTGGAGGCCAGGGCGACCGGCACGCCGGCGTCGAGCAGTTCGCGGCCGGGAGCCAGCGGCTGGCGGGTGGAGAGGTCGCAGGCCGGCAGGCACGTGGCCACGGTCCCCCTGCCGCCGGCGGCGAGCCCGTTGCCCGCGCCCTGCCACCCGGACCAGCTGCCCGCCAGGGCGTCCACGTCCGCGGCCGACAAATAGTTCACGTGGTCCACGCTGGCCGCCCCGAACTCCACTGCCAGCTGCACGCCGGGTCCTTCGCCGAGCTGGTTGCCGTGGACGCGCAGCCCCAGTCCCGCTTCCTTGCAGGCCTGCAGCACGCGGCGCGACTGTCCTTCGTTGAACGCCCCCTGCTCGCAGAACACGTCCGCCCAGCTGACGTAGGGGCGGACGGCAGCCAGCATGGGTCCGCACACCAGGTCGGTGTAGTCGTCGGCATCGGCGCCGGCAGGGACCAGGTGGGCGCCGAGGTAGGTCACTTCGTCAGCCACGGTGGAGGCGATGCGCGCACTGCGCGCCTCGTTCTCCACGTCCAGGCCGTAGCCGGTCTTGGTTTCCAGGTAGGTGGTTCCCTGCGAGACCGCTTCGGCCACGCGTCCCAGGGCCAGCCGGGTGAGGTCGAAGTCGCCCGTCTCCCGGGTGGCGCCCGTGGTCACGGCAATGCCGCCGGCGCTGTAGCTCTCGCCGGCCATCCGCGCCTCGAACTCGGCGGTGCGGTCGCCGGCGAAGATCAGGTGCGTGTGCGAATCCACCCAGCCCGGGAGCAGGGCGCGGCCTCCGGCGTCCACGGAATCGTCAGCCGCCGGGGCCGCCGACGACGGTCCGATCCAGGAGATGCGCTCCCCCTCGATCACCACGGCGGCATCCTTGAGGACGCGGTGCTCCGCGTCCTGGGTCATCAGCTCGGCAATGTTGGTGATGAGGGTGCTCATGAGTCCATTCTTCAGTGCCGGATGGACCAGCGGGTCGCGGCCAGGGCCGCCGCTGTCCGGGATGCCGGACTGAGCCCGGCTTCCTCGCCCCAGGCACGCTGACCCACGGACGGGCCGGCCAGGATCAGCTCCGCAGCCAGTTCCGCGATGCCGGACGACGTCTGGAAACCGTAGCCGCCCTGCCCGGCGAGCCAGAAGAATCCGGTGGCTTCGGCGTCGAACCCCACTACCGGGACGCCGTCGGCGGCTTCCGTTCGCAGGCCGGTCCACGCGGACTTCACGTTCCTGATGCCCAGCGTGGTCACCGCATTGAGCCGCGACACCAGCGCCTCGACGTCGCCCGGGTAGGGCTTTGCGTCCTCGGGGCCGCTCGGCACGGATTCCGACGGCGAAATCAGTACGTCGTCGCCTTCCTTCCGGAAGTAGAACGATTCGTCCGCCGCCGCCACCATGGGGCAGGACTCCGGGAGGGAACGTTCGACGTCGACAATCGCCGCGGTGCGGCGGTACGGCTGGAGGCCGAGCTTCTCCACGCCGCTGATCACGGCCAGTTCATCGGCCCAGGCACCGGCGGCATTGACGACTACGCCGGCCTCGAATGCTTCCTGGCCGGCCCCGAGCTCCCAGCCGGAACCCAGCCGCTGTGCGGAATGGACCTTGGCGCCGGTGATGATGTCCACACCGCCCGCCTCGGCCCGCTGCCTGTGGTCCTCCAGCAGCACCGGCGCGTTGCAGGCGAACGAACCGGTGTCCAGGCCGGCGGCAGTGAAGAATCCGGGATCCAGCACGGGGCACAGCGCCAGGGCCTCGTCATGGGAAATCCGGTGCATGTGGCCGCTGGCTTCTTCCCGGACCGAGTCCTCGTCGCCGATCAGCATGAAGCTGCGCGGCGACAGGACTGGAACCTGCAGTTCCGCGTCCCGCGCCGCGATCAGTCCAAGGGTGCGGAGGGTCAGCTCCTGCACCACCACCGGGCCGTAGCTGGGGATCAGTTGCCGGGCCGAACGGGCCGACGTGTGATACGCCAGGGACTGTTCGGCCTCCACGAGCGCCACGCTGCATTTACCGGCCAGGGCGGAGGCCAGGGACAGCCCGGCAATGCCGCCGCCCACAATCACCACATCGTAATTTGCTGACATGACTACATCCTTACACCCGTCAGGACGTCACGTCAGTACCTCAGGCTCCCACCGCGTCGCGGCTGTCCACGAACGCCCTGACGCACGCCTCCACATCCTCGGCGCTGTGCGCTGCGGAGAGCTGGACCCGGATCCGGGCTGCCCCCTTGGGCACCACGGGATAGCTGAAGGCGGTGACGAACACGCCGTGCTGGAGCATCCGGTCCGCCACCTTCGCCGCCATCACGGCGTCCCCGAACATCACCGGCACAATCGCGTGCTCGCCGTCCAGAAGCTCAAAACCTTCTTCCGTCATACGGGTCCGGAACAGCTCGGCGTTGGCGAACAGCGTGGAGCGCAGCTCGGCGGAGTTCTCCACGAGGTCCAGTGCCTTCAGCGTCGCTGCGACGATGGCCGGCGCGAGCGAGTTGGAGAACAGGTAGGGGCGCGCCTTCTGCCGGAGCATGGCCACCACTTCGGCGCGGCCGGAGACGTAGCCGCCGGAGGCGCCGCCCAGTGCCTTGCCGAACGTGCCGGTGTAGATGTCCACCCGGTGGCCCACGCCGGCGTGCTCGGGGGTGCCCGCGCCGGTGGATCCCATGAAGCCCACGGCGTGCGAATCGTCCACCATCACCAGCGCGTCGTACTTCTCGGCCAGGTTGCAGATGGCTTCGAGCGGGGCCAGGTAGCCGTCCATGGAGAACACGCCGTCCGTCACGATGATCTTGCGGCGGGCAGGCTTCCCCTGCGTGGTGGCCTCGATCAGTTTCGCTTCCAGGTCCGCCATGTCGCGGTTGGCGTAGCGGAACCGCTGGGCCTTGCAGAGCCGGATGCCGTCGATGATGGACGCGTGGTTCAGGGCGTCCGAGATGATGGCATCCTCCGCCCCGAAGAGGGACTCGAACACACCGCCGTTGGCATCGAAGCAGCTGGAGAACAGGATGGTGTCCTCGGTGCCCAGGAACCTGGAGACGCGGGCCTCGAGAGCCAGGTGCAGGTCCTGGGTGCCGCAGATGAAGCGCACGCTGGCCATGCCGAAGCCGCGCTCGTCCATGGCTGCCTTGGCAGTGGCGATGATGTCCGGGTGGTCCGCCAGGCCCAGGTAGTTGTTGGCGCAGAAGTTGAGCACGTTGGCCCCGGCCTCGCCGATCTGGCCGGCCGTGATGTGGCTGGCCTGCGGCGAGTCGATGTGGCGTTCGGTCTTGAACAGGCCTGCGGTGCGGATCTCGTCCAGCTCGTTCTGCAGCTGGTCCTTGATGGCTGAATACATGGGGGTTGCTCCTCAGCTGGGTGAATTCGTGGGGTTGTAGCGCCGGGCGGTGCGGGCTAGAAGACGGTCCAGTCGAGGACCACTTTGCCACCCACGCCGGCGCGGGCAATCTCAAAGCCCTTCTCCCAGTCCGTGGCGGGCAGGGTGTCCGTGACCACCGCCGAGATGTTGGCGTGCAGCACCGGGTTGGAGGACAGCATGGCGCTCATCGCGTACCAGGTCTCGAACATTTCCCGGCCGTAGATGCCCTTCATGGTCAGCATATGCGTGACCACCTTGCCCCAGTCGATATCAATGGACTGGCTCGGCAGGCCCAGCATCGCAATCCGGCCGCCGTGGTTCATGTTGTCGATCATCTCCGGCAGGGCGGTGGGGTGGCCGGACATTTCCATGCCGATGTCGAAGCCTTCGCGCATGCCCAGTTCGCGCTGGGCGTCCTTGACCCGCATCTTCGAGACGTCGATGGCGAGGTCCACGCCCAGCTGGCGGGCCAGCTCCAGGCGCGGGGCGGAGACGTCGGTGATGGCGATTTTCCGGGCTCCGGCATGGCGGGCGACGGCGATGGCCATGAGGCCGATGGGCCCTGCGCCCGTGATCAGCACGTCCTCGCCCACGAGCGGGAAGCTCAGGGCCGTGTGGACGGCGTTGCCGAAGGGATCGAAAATGGCGCCCAGTTCGGGGGTGACGGAGGGATCCTGGTGGACCCAGACGTTGGTCTCGGGGATCACCACGTATTCGGCGAAGGCGCCGTCACGCTGGACGCCGACGCTCACGGTGTGGATGCACATCTGCCGCCGGCCGGCGCGGCAGTTCCGGCAGATGCCGCAGACAATGTGCCCTTCGCCGGAGACCCGGTTTCCTACCTTGACGTCGCGGACGTCCTCGCCGATTTCCACTACTTCGCCGTAGAACTCGTGGCCGGCGATCAGGGGCGCCTCGATCATGCCCTGCGCCCAGGCGTCCCAGGACTGGATATGAAGGTCCGTGCCGCAGATCCCGGTGGTCATCACGCGGATCTTTACGTCGCCCGGGCCGGTTTCCGGCTCGGGGCGGTCCACCAGCTCAAATCCGGCGTGTGCGCCGGCTTTGTACAGAGCCTTCATTGGCTTCCTAACTCTCGGTGTTGCGTCGTGCGGTGCCCGCGGTGTGTCCGGGCTGGCTCCCTTCATTAGAACCACAAAGAAGCATTAGCACAACCGAATTCTTCTCAATCGACGATTTAGGTTTCGCTAAGCAATAGACTCGGGGCATGGAAATCCATCAGCTGGAAATGCTCCGGGAACTCGGCGCCCTTGGCAGCGTCAAAGCGGTGGCCGAAACGCTCCTGGTCACCCCGTCCGCCGTATCCCAGCAACTGGCTGCACTCCAGCGCAGCGTCGACGTGCCGCTGACCCGCAAGGAGGGCAGGAACCTGGTGCTGACCGAAGCCGGCCAGGCACTGGCCGACGCCGGTGCCGCCGTCGTCAGCGCGATGGCCGATGCGCGGATGGCGATCGGGGCCTACCACGGTTCCACGGTGGCGCCGGTGACGGTGAGCGGTTTCCACAGCGCCGGGCAGGCGCTGTTCGCTCCGCTGGCACGGCTGCTCGACTCGCCGGACAAGCCACGAGTGCTGCTCTCCGACGAGGACGTCGCCCAGCAGGACTTCCCCGCATTGACCGCCCGGTATGACCTCGTTCTGGCGCACCGCATGGACCACAGCCCCCGGTGGCCGGAGGAACGGGTGGCCGTCATCCCGCTCGCACACGAACCGCTGGACGTGGCATTGTCCGCCGGGCACCGGCTGGCGGGCAAGGAAACGCTCACGGCGCACGACGTCGTCGGCGAACCATGGGTGACCAGCCACACAGGCTACTCCCCCGCGGACGTGCTGTCCGCCGTCGCCGCCGTGTCCAGCAGGGAACTGAACATCGTCCACCGGATCAACGACTATTCCACCGTGGCCGGGCTGGTGGCCACGGGCAGCGTGATCGGGCTGCTGCCCCGGCACACCGCGCGGCCTGTGTTGAACCCGGAAATCGTGCTGCGGCCGCTGCAGGGCATCAGCACCCGGCGCCGGATCGACATCCTGGCCAGGCCGGAAAACCTCAAGCGAACCTCGGTGATGATGGTGTGCGAGGCCCTGGAGGACATCATGGCCGGGCTGGTCTCCCCGTAGCCCCGGCCCTCCCCTTAAACCCCAACTGGGTCGCAGTAGATGTCGTTATGAGCGTTCTAAACGACATTAACTGCGACCCAGTTGGGTTAAATCAGGGAACTTAGCCTTCGACGCCGAGGCGCTCCAGGATCAGCTCCTTGACGCGGCCGGCGTCGGCCTGGCCGCGGGTGGCCTTCATGACGGCACCAACAATGGCACCGATCGCCTGCAGCTTGCCGCCGCGGATCTTGTCCGCGACGCCGGGCTGCGCGGCGAGGGCAGCGTCGATGGCTTCGAGGAGGGGCCCGTCGTCGGAGACCACGGCCAGGCCGCGCTTCTCCACGATCTCCGCCGGGGTGCCTTCGCCGGCGAGCACGCCGTCGAGCACTTCGGCGGCCATCTTGTTGTTGATCTTGCCGGCCTCCACCATCTTGTTCAGTTCCACGATGGTTTCGGGCTTGACGCCCAGCTGGCCGGGGTCGACGTCGGCGTTCTTGGCACGCCCCACGATCTCGCCCATCCACCATTTGCGGGCCACGGTGGCCGTGGCGCCGGCGGCGATGGTTTCCTCGATCTCATCCATGACGCCGGCGTTGACCACGTCGCGGAATTCCAGGTCCGAATAGCCCCAGTCGGCCTGCAGGCGCTTGCGGCGCTCGGCCGGCGGCTCGGGCAGGGTGGCGCGCAGTTCCTCCACCCATTCACGGGAAGCCACAATCGGAACCAGGTCCGGCTCCGGGAAGTAGCGGTAGTCATCGGCGTCGGACTTGGCCCGGCCCGACGTCGTCGAGCGGGTGTCCTCGTGCCAGTGGCGCGTTTCCTGGATGACCGGCTCACCGGAGTCCAGGACGGCGGCGTGCCGCTGGATTTCGTAGCGGACGGCGTGTTCGACGGCGCGCAGCGAGTTGACGTTCTTGGTTTCCGAGCGGATGCCGAAGCGTTCGCGGCCGTGCGGGCGCAGCGACACGTTGGCGTCGCAGCGGACGTTGCCGCGCTCCATCTTCGCGTCCGAAACTCCGAGGTTCTTGACGATCTCGCGGACCGCGGCGACGTAGGCCTTGGCCAGTTCCGGGGCACGGCTGCCGGCACCCTGGATCGGCTTGGTGACGATTTCCACCAGCGGAACGCCGGAGCGGTTGTAGTCCACCAGGGAGTAGTCCGCGCCCTGGATGCGGCCTGCGGATCCGCCCATGTGGGTAAGCTTGCCGGCGTCCTCTTCCATGTGGGCGCGTTCGATTTCGACGCGGAACACGGTGCCGTCGGAGAGTTCAATGTCCAGGTAGCCGTCGTACGCGATGGGCTCGTCGTACTGCGAGGTCTGGAAGTTCTTCGGGGTGTCCGGGTAGAAGTAGTTCTTCCGGGCGAAGCGGCAGGTCTCGGCGATCTTGCAGTTGAGCGCCAGGCCGATCTTGATGGAGGACTCGATCGCGGTCTTGTTCACCACGGGCAGCACGCCCGGCATGCCGAGGTCCACCTCGTTGACGTTCGTGTTGGGCTCGTCGCCGAAGACGTTCGGGGCGGAGGAGAACATCTTGGTCTTGGTGTTGAGCTCCACGTGGACCTCGAACCCCAGGACGGGATCGTACTTCTCCATGGCCTCTTCGAAGCTCAGGGTTGCGTCAGTGCTCATTATTTTGCCTCCTGGGTTTCGATCGAAGCGGCCAACTCCGGGGCGCGGTCCAGCAACGGGCCGCCCCACTGCGCCTCGAGCAGCGATTCAAGCACCGCACCTACGCGGTACAGGCGCGCGTCCTGGCGGGCAGGGGCCAGGAGCTGGATGCCGACGGGAAGCCCGTCCTCATCCGCCAGGCCGCCCGGCAGGGACAGCCCCGGGACGCCGGCCATGTTGGCCGGAATGGTGGCGACGTCGTTCAGGTACATGGCCAGGGGGTCGTTCAGCTTCTCACCGAGCTTGAAGGCCGTGGTGGGGGCCGTCGGGGAAATCAGCACGTCGGCCTGGGCGAACGCAGCCTCGAAGTCCCGCTGGATCAGGGTGCGGACCTTCTGGGCAGAGCCGTAGTAGGCGTCGTAGTACCCGGCGCTGAGCGCGTAGGTGCCCAGGATGATGCGGCGCTTCACTTCGTCGCCGAAGCCTGCGGCGCGGGTGGCGCCCATGACGCGTTCGATGGTGAGCGGCGCATCCTTGGGCAGCACGCGCAGGCCGTACCGGACGCCGTCGAACTTTGCCAGGTTGGAGGAAGCCTCCGAGGGCATGATCAGGTAGTAGGCGCCCAGCGCGTACTTGAAGTTGGGGCAGGACACCTCAACGATTTCCGCGCCGGCCTGCTTGAGCAGTTCGAGCGATTCGTTGAAGCGGTTCTCCACACCGGCCTGGTAGCCCTCGCCGTGGAGTTCCTTGATGATGCCGATCTTCATGCCATCCACGTTGCCCGTCCGTGCGGCGGCAACGAGGTCCTCCAGCGGGTCCGGCAGGGACGTGGAGTCATGCGGATCGTGGCCGCCGATGACCTGGTGCAGGAGGGCCGAGTCCAGCACGGTGCGGGAGACCGGACCGATCTGGTCCAGCGAGGAGGCCATGGCGATGGCGCCGTAGCGGGACACGCTGCCGTAGGTGGGCTTGACGCCCACGGTGCCGGTGACGGCGCCGGGCTGGCGGATGGATCCGCCGGTGTCCGTGCCCAAGGCCAGGGGCGCTTCGAAAGCGGCGACGGCGGCAGCGGAGCCGCCGCCCGAGCCGCCCGGGATCCGGTCCAGGTCCCACGGGTTGCGGGTGGGGCCGTAGGCGGAGTGTTCCGTGGAGGACCCCATGGCGAATTCGTCCAGGTTGGTCTTGCCCAGGATGGGCATCTTGGCGTCGCGGAGGCGCTTGACCACCGTGGCGTCGTACGGGCTGTGCCAGCCTTCGAGGATCTTGGAGCCCGCCGTGGTGGGCTGGCCGACGGTGACGATGAGGTCCTTGACGGCGATGGGCACGCCGGCGAGTTCATGGAGCTCTTCAGCTGCCGCGCCGCCGGCGGCGCGGATGGCGTCCACCTCTGCGGCGACGGCGAGCGCCTCCTCGGTGTTGACGTGCAGGAAGGCGTGGACGCCCCGCGGTCCGCCGTCAACCGCTGCGATGCGGTCCAGGTAGGCCTGGGTGACTTCTACGGAAGTGACCTCGCCGGCCGCGAGCTTTTCGGCGAGCGCGGCGGCGGAGAGGCGGATCAGAACGTTGTTCTCAGTCATGTATCAGTCCTCATCCAGGATGGCCGGAACCTTGAAGCGGCCTTCGTATGCGTCAGGGGCGCCGCTCAGGGACTGCTCGGCTGTGAAGGTGTGGCCCACAACGTCCTCGCGGAACACATTCGTCAGCGGAATCGGGTGGGACGTGGCCGGGACATCATCACCGGCGGCTTCACTTACGGACTTCACTGAATCGACGATGACGGCGAGTTCGCCGGCCATCCGGTCCAGCTCTTCAGCACTCATCTCGATGTGCGCGAGACGCGCGAGATGCGCGACGTCGTCGCGGTTGATCGCAGCCATGGATCTCCCCTGCAATGTAGTTTTGGTTTCCCCAATAGTCTACGTTGCAACAGTGTGCCCGCCTGACGACCCCCAGCGGGCGTCAGACGGGCAACACTGACCTGCGGCCCTGCCGCAAGAAGCCAGGCTGCAAGCAGCCGGCAGCCGCAGGCAGCTTTACCCTAGCCGATGCCGATGGCTCCCGTCAGCATTCCAATACCGAGCATTACGAGGGAGACGACGGCGCTGCGCCACAGCACCTTTTTGTGGTGGTCCCCCAGGTCCACCTTGGCCAGGGAAACCAGGAGCAGGATTGCCGGGACCAGCGGGCTCTGCATGTGGAACGGCTGGCCGGTGATGGAGGCACGCGCCATCTCGGCGGCACTGATGCCGTAGTGCGCGGCCGTCTCGCTCAGCACGGGAAGTACGCCGAAGTAGAAGGCATCGTTGCTCATGAAGAACGTCATGGGGATGCTCAGTACACCGGTGATGACTGCCATGAGCGGTCCCATGTCAGAGGGGATGATCTGCACGAGCCACGCGGACATCGCCTCAACCATTCCGGTGCCGGTCAGGACACCGGTCAGGACGGCGGCGGCCATGACCATGCTGACCACGGCCACGATGGACTGTGCGTGGGCCACGAGCTGGGCACCCTGGTCCTTGACGTGCGGGAAGTTGACCAGCAGGGCGATGGCCGAGCCCACCATGAACACGTAAGGCAGGGGCACGAGGTCGGCGATGAGCATGCCCATGACGGCGACGGTGAGGCCCAGGTTGAACCACTGCAGCTTGGGGCGCAGGGTCTTGCGGTTCGGATCCAGGGCGGTGCCCGCCATCGCGGAATCGCGGTCGTCCGCAGTGCTGTCCAGCGGGGTTTCGGTGCGCTCGAGGACTGCTACGGAGGATCCTGCCGGGGAGAGGTCTGCGGGGCCGCCCGTTGCGGGAACGGTGCCGGGACCCTTGCGTCCGCCGCCGGTTCCGGAACCGCCGGCAGTGCTGCCGCCGTCGAACCCTTCAGCGGTATCAGGCACGCCCCAGATTTCCGGCTGGGTGGCGCGGAGGCGGTTGCGTTCCTGCAGGCCGAGCACCCAGGCGAAGACCAGGACGACGGCGAGGCCGCCGATCAGCGACGGGATCATGGGGACGAAGACGTCATTGACGTCGATCTTGAGGGCGCTGGCGGCGCGGGCGGTGGGGCCGCCCCACGGGACGATGTTCATGGTGCCGTTGGCGAGGCCGGCGACGCAGGTGAGGACCACGGGGCTCATCTTCAGCCGGAGGTAGATGGGCAGCATCGCCGCGGTGGTGAGGATGAAGGTGGTGGAGCCGTCGCCGTCCAGGGACACTGCGGCGGCCAGGAGTGCGGTGCCCAGGACCACCTTGGCGGGGTCGTTGCCCAGCTTGCGGAGGATGAACCGCACCAGCGGGTCGAACAGCCCGACGTCGATCATCAGGCCGAAGTAGATGATGGCGAACATCAGCAGCGCGGCGGTGGATGTCATGGACTTCATGGAGTCCAGCACCATGTCCCCGATGCCCAGTCCGGCCCCGGCGAACAGCCCGAAGACGGTGGGGACGATGATCAGCGCCAGCACTGGCGTCAACTTCTTCGTCATGATCAGCACCATGAATACCGCGATCATGGCGAATCCAAGTAATACCAGCACGGCCGGCTCCTTTGTCAGTCAATGGCACCACTCCGGTGTGATGCGCACTACAGACGTTAGAGTGGCCCGCGTCACGGCCGTGCCTTTGGCTCAATTGATTGGCATACTGCTTATTGGGAGCATTTTGCTCATTTAGCTCAGCACCCCCGCTCCGTCACAAAACCCCTCAGGAGGGCAATGAAGCGTCCGGCACCGAGGCAGCCCCTGCGGTTTTCCACCCAGACCCTGCTGCTTCAGCTCGGGGTGGTTCTGCTCGTTGTGCTGCTCAGCGGCGCCGTGCATGCGTGGCTCACCTACGAGCGGCTTGGCCGGGAAGCCGAAAACCAGGCGCTCACCCTGGCCCGCACGGTCGCCTCGGATCCCGCGGTCCGCCGCGAGGTCCAGGCCATCAGCCGCGAGGCGGGCACTCCCCCGGCGCCGGTGCTGCTGGCCGGCCCCCTGATGGCGGTGGCCGAGGGGGCCCGGACCCGCACCGGGGCGTTGTTTGTGGTGATTACGGATGAAACCGGCCTGCGGCTCGCCCACCCGGACGCCGAACGGCTCGGCGAAAAAGTCAGCACGGATCCCTCCGAAGCCCTCTCGGGCAAAGAAGTAACCACCCGGAACACCGGAACGCTGGGACCCTCGGCAGGGGCCAAGGTACCGGTCTTCGCGCCGGACTCGGACACCGTGGTGGGCGAGGTCAGCGTGGGGTATTCCACCGAGAACGTGGTCCAGAGCCTCGCCCGCGACATCACGCCCATTGCGCTGACGGCCGCCGGCTCGCTGCTGGCCGGAATCCTGGCCTCCTTCCTGCTGCGTCGCCGCCTGCAGCGGCTGACGCTCGGCCTGGAACCGGAGGAGATCAGCACGCTGGTCCACGACCAGGTGGCCGTCCTCCAAGGCGTTGACGACGGCGTGATCGGCGTCTCGGCCGATGGCAGGATCAGCGTCTTCAACGCCGCCGCGCAGAGGCTCCTGGGACAGCCGGACCTTGCCGGCACGCCGTGGAAGCAGGCTCCGGTGCCGCAGCAGCTGAAGGCGCTGACCCTGCCGGACGCGGCCGAGGCCGACGCCGTCGAAGTCATCGCCGGTGCCCGCGTCTTGGTGGCCAGCGCCCGCAAGGCGCTGCACCGGCAGGAAGACCTGGGCTGGGTGGTGATGCTCCGCGACCGCACCGAGCTGCAGCACCTGACGCGCCAGCTGGATGCCGTGGGAACCATGTCCACGGCGCTGCGGGCGCAGCGCCATGAATTCGCCAACCAGCTGCACACCATTGCCGGGTTCATGAGCATCGGGCAGCACCAGCAGGCCCGCGACTACCTGGCGCGCCTGGCCGCCACCGGTCCGCTGAAGTTCCCGGTGGACCAGGCCGAACTGCTACAGGACCCGTACCTGCAGGCCTTCGTCGGTGCCAAGGGCGTCGAGGCGGACGAACGCGGCGTGACGCTGCGCATCGGCCCCGAAACGCTGGTGCGCGGCCAGGTCACCGAGCCGCAGGACGTGACCACGGTGCTCGGGAACCTGATCGACAACGCCGTGAACGCCGCCGTCGCCGGCTCCGCGGCGGAGCGCTGGGTGGAAGTGGAACTGCTGGACGAACCGGGGCCCGACGGCGGCACGCTGCACATCGTCGTCGCGGACTCCGGCGACGGCCTGGCCGCTGTCCCGCCGGGCGGCGCGGGCTCGCCAAGCGGAACCGGGGCGGGCGCCGCCGTGGCGGACGCGGTGTTCGCCGAGGGATTCACGACGGCGGCACGGCCGGCCCGTGCCGGCGGCGGGCAGGGACTGGGGCTGGCCCTCGCCCGGCAGCTCGCGCGGCGGCGCGGCGGGGACGTTCGGGTCCTGGAAACCGGCTCCCCCGGCGGCCCGGGCGCCGTGTTTATGGCGACGCTGCCGCGGACCACCGCCGACACGTCCGGGCCGGGGACAGGGCCAGGGGCAGGAACCGCGACCAAGAACACAGTTGGAGAGGACAACCATGCCTGAAGATCTCAGGGTGCTGATTGTGGATGACGATTTCCACGTCGCCAAGCTGCACGCTGCCTACGTGGATTCGGTGGCGGGTTTCATGGCACTCCCGCCAGCGGGGTCGGCGTCGCTGGCGCTGCAGGCCATCCACAGCCTGCGCCCCGACCTGGTGCTGCTGGATGTGTACCTGCCGGACGCGTCCGGCCTTGACCTGCTCGGGCAGCTGGACGTGGACACCATGATCCTGAGTGCGGCGTCGGACGCGGCGTCACTTCGGGTGGCGTTCCGCCGCGGCGCCCTGGGCTACCTGCTGAAGCCGTTCACGGCCGAGTCCCTGTCGCAGCAGCTCCGCTCCTATGCCCGGTACCGGCGGATCCTGGCCCAGCCGGGTGCGCTGGACCAGGACACGGTGGAACGCGCCAAACGCTCGCTGATCCCGGGGGACGTCACCCCGTCCGCCAAGCCGCGCTCCGCCACCGAGGCGGCAGTGCTCGAATCGCTGGAACCCGGTGAGCAGTACTCGGCGGCCGAAGTGGCCGGACGCGTCGGGGTGTCCCGGGCCACCGCCCAGCGGTACCTGTCCTCGCTGGCCGACGACGGCGCCGTCGACATCCAGCTGCGCTACGGAACCACCGGCCGCCCGGAACACCGCTACGGACTGCCGGCCAAATAATTCCCCGACGCGGCACGGTAACCGCCGATTGCCGCAAGGCGGAACAGGCATCCGGAAGCGTGCGTCTAAGCGAGGGACCAGCGAGCACGCGGAGGATGTCGGTTCCGCCTTGCGGGGAGCTGGCTAGCTGGCGCTCTTCTGGGCCACGAGTTCGATTTCGACGAGCATTTCGGGGTCGAGGAACGGCAGCACATGGACCAGGGACAGCGTGGGGCGGATCTCGCCGAACACTTCACCGTGCGCGCGGCCGGCGTCTTCCCACTTGCTGATGTCCGTCAGGTACAGCTTGGACTGCACGACGTCCTCGTAGGCAAACCCGGCTTCTGCCAGGACGGCACCAAGCTTTTCGAGGATGAACTTTGTCTGGGTGTAGAAGTCCTCGCCCACGATGCCGTTGTCGCCGCTCGCCGCAGTGGCGGAAATGTACAGGGTGTTGTCCACCTGGACGGCCCGGGAATAGCCGAGGGTCTGCTCCCATGAGGAGCCGGAGCCGAATGTCTTGCGCATGGGTGTGCCTTTCGATGGTGCCTGGAGTCGGCACCACTTTAGGGCGGCTACACGTCGAGCCGGTAAACCAGCAGCTTTATGTCGGTGTCCGACACGAACCAGTCGCGTTCGGGAACGCGCTGGAAGCCTGTTTTCCGGTACAGCCCGTGGGCGCTTTCCCAGGTGCGGCCGGTGGTCAGCGCCACGGCCTTGACCCCGTCCAGTGACTTCGCATGCGCAATGATCGCCTCGACCATGGCCTTGCCGGCGCCGCTGCGCTGCACCGACGGATCCACCACCAGCATGCGGAATTCGAGTTCGTCCGGCAGGGCGATGTCCGCAAACGGTTCACCGGCGACGGCGAGAGTCACCGAGCCGACGATGTGCCCCGCCCGCTCGGCTACCCAGATGGTGGCCTGCCGTGCCCGGGTGGCGACATCCTGGATCTGCTGCATGTACGGGTGGTCGGCACTCGCGAAGTAGCCCGCGGCGAGGTAGGCGTCCCGCGTAATGCGGGCCACGGCGTCGAAATCTGCCGGGACGGCCGGGCGAATGAGGATCTGCGAATGCACTTATCCATGGTAGTCGCCGGCAACACCCGGGCCGCCCGAAAAGGCCTTTTCCGTGACTGAACTATCAGTATGCGCGGAACGGGGCCCCTCACGGCGGGTGGCTCAGAGCGGGAACTTGCCCGACAGCTCAAGGGTCCCGGCGCACGTCCACGCCGCGAGGCGTTCATCGTCCGACGGTCCGCCGTCCAGGGGACTCGTGAGGCGCGGCCGGCGGACCCAGCATCCGGCCTCCTCGGCGATGAGCGCACCGGCCGAAAAGTCGTGCTCGTTGAGCCCGCGTTCGCCGAAGGCATCGTGGGTTCCGTCGGCCACAAGGCACAGGTCCAGCGCAGCCGAGCCCAGCCGGCGGATGTCGGCGAAACCCTCCATGAACCCGCCGAGGGCCTCGGCCTGTTCGGCACGGATGCCGGGATCGTAGCTGAAACCGGTCGCCAGGATTTGACCCGCACGGCCCGGAACGGGACCCGTGAGCTGGGTCCGCTGCCCTCGCTCCTCCAGCCACGCCCCTCCGCCGCGCGAGGCGTAGTAGACCCTGCCCAGTGCCGGGGCATTCACGACGCCGGCCAGCCAGGTGCCGTCGGGATCGGCCACCGCCACTGAGGTGCCGTAGTAGACGATGTTTCGGATGAAGTTGGTGGTGCCGTCCAGCGGGTCGATGGACCAGCGGTATCCGCTGGGATTGGCCCGGCTGAGGGTGCCGTGTTCCTCGCCGGTGACTGTGTCCTGCGGCCTGACGCGGTTGATCACCTCGCGCACGGCGTTCTCGGCGGCGACGTCAAAGGCCGTGACCCAGTCCCCGGAGGCTCCCTTGTTGCTGACGTCCAGGGCTTCGGCGTTGCGGGTGGCGAGCACGGCGGCCCCGGCGGCGGCAGCCGTCTTTGCCACCTCCAGCAGGTCGGCGGGGG
>NZ_JMLE01000033.1 GCF_000685965.1 Arthrobacter sp. UNC362MFTsu5.1
TCCGGCGATCAGCGTCTCGACGTCCGGCAGGAAGCCGAGGTCCAGCATTTCGTCGGCCTCATCGAGGATGACGATCTTGACGTTCTTCAGGCTCAGGTGCTTCTGCTTGTACAGGTCGATCAGGCGGCCGGGGGTACCGACAACAACTTCGACGCCCTTTTGCAGGGCTTCCACCTGCGGCTCATAGGCGCGGCCGCCGTAGATGGTGGCAATGCGGGCATTGCGCTTCTTCGCAGCATTTTCCAGGTCCTTGGCCACCTGGACGGCGAGTTCGCGGGTCGGAACGATCACCAGGGCCTGCGGGGCGCCCGGGACGGCCAGCTTGTCGAATCCGGGGTCGTCGCGCCCCACCACGCGCTGCAGCGCGGGGATGCCGAAGCCCAGGGTCTTGCCGGTACCGGTCTTCGCCTGGCCGATGATGTCGTGCCCGGCGAGGGCCACGGGCAGGGTCATCGCCTGGATGGGGAAGGGGTGGGTGATTCCGGCGTCGGCCAAGGACTCGACGATGTCGGCGCGGACGTTGTAGTCGGCGAAGGTTTTTTCCTCGATCTCGTGCGGTTTTTCGTCCGAGATGATGGTCTCTTCCGGCTCGATCGATTCGGTGCCGGTGTCGTCGGTCAGAAGTTGGTGCGTGTGCAATTCACTCACAGGGGAGTTTCCTTATTCATTTGGGCATTGGCGCTGCTTGCTCAACGGGGCCGGCCGCAAGGCCGTTCCGGAGCACGCTCAGGCGCGCAAGCAAATCCAGTGGAAGCCGATCGCGGGCTATCTAAATGCTGGCACTGGGGACCAACGGGTGTATCTCAAGATCGCGTAGGGGCGGGCTTGTTGAATTCAAAAATCATGGAAATCAACGACCGGGCATCCATTACTACCCCTTCAGTCTAGCTGTTGACCGCAACCATCACCGACTGACGCCCCGGGCACGGCCCATAGTCAATCCCCAATCACTCCACCAGCTCCAGCCGGATCTCGCGTGTGTCGATGTCCGAGGAGATCAGCCTGACCCGGACAGTGGTGCCGGATTCGAGTTCGCCGGGGCACCTGGCCGTCACCGCAGGGTCCGCGATCTGGATGATGCCGGACGGTCCGTTCCCGTTGCCGTTGCCGCCGCCGTTTCCGTTCGTCTTGCCCGGTTTGGACCCGGAGATGACCACGGCGTCGAACTCCTGCCCGATGTGGTTGACGAGGAGGGCGGCCTCCACCGTGTCCAGGGCCAGCCGCTCCATCCTTGCTGCCAGCTGGTCCGAGGCCGCCATGATCTCCGGCAGGGACGGTAGGGCGTCACGGGCCCAGCCGGGAACAGCGGTCCGGTTGCTCAGCGCCTCACAGATCACGAGGACAAAACGGTCTATCAGGCGCCGCAGCGGGGCCGTGGTGTGCGCGTAGGCAGCTCCGATTGCGGACTGGATGGCGTCCTTCGGCACGGTGCCGTCGAAGGGCGTATAGCCGGCGCCCCGGAACAACATGCCGGCGGAGTGCAGGATGGCCAGCTGCCGGGGGTCGGTGGGATCAAGGGAGCGCAGGTATTCCCCGTAGCTGGCCCGGCCGTCCCAGGGCTTTCCGAGCGCGTTGGTCTGCCGCTTGAAGTGCAGGAGCGAGCGTTCATCGGGGGACGGCATGGTCCGCAGGATGCCCACTTTGCCTTCGAGCATGAGGTCCGCCGCGGCCATGCCGGTCATGAGGGAGATCTGGGCGTTCCAGTCCTCCACCGGAAGGGACGGGGCAGCCACAATGCGGTAGCCGCCGTCGGGCAGCTGTTCGATGTCCTGTTCCGGCATGTTCAGGCTGGCTCCGCCCCGCAGCCTCTCCAGTTCCACCCGCTTGAGCCCTACTTCCTTGAGCAGTTGCAGGACGGGGGCGGCAGTGCCGGCGTCGAGGTCGGCCTGGACGCCCTTGTAGCTGAGCTTGGCACGGCTCCGGATTTTGGCGCGGCGCACCAGCACCGACTGCACGCGGGCTGCTTCGTCCAGGTCGAACTCCCAGACGAAAGCGGAGCACAACTGGCCGGCCAGCAGGCTGCCTGCCTCTTCGCTGATGACTTCCGGGTGCAGCGGAATCCGCCCGTCCGGGGCGTAGAACGTCTGCCCCCGGCGGCGGGTTTCGGCATCCAGCGCCCCGCCCGGTGCCACAAAGGACGGCACATCGGCGATGGCGTAGAACACCTTGTATCCGTCGCCGGACCGCTCGATGAACAGGGCCTGGTCCAGGTCCGTGGACGACGCCGGATCTATGGTCACAAAGCCCACATCCGTAAGGTCCAGGTCCGGCATTTTGTGTTCCGCAATGGCCGCCAGCGCATCCTGCAGGACATCGTCAGGGAAAGGCCCCGGCAGTTCCAACTCCGTGCGGAGCGCGTTCAGCGCGTCGGCCAGCCGGTTGGTCTGTTCGTGGACACTTGGAGTCAGGCGATGATGGGACACGAAAGTCAGGTTAGCTCCATTTCCGCCATTAGTCTTGGACGATGAGCTCAACCCCGGCTGACACTGCTCGCTACAACCGCTTCGTCACAGACCTGTTCGGAATGATGGCCTACGGCGAGCTGTCGGCCTTTGAGCGTTTTGCCGCCGACGCGCGCTATTCACCCACCCTCCACGACCGTGCCGTGCTCGGAAGGATCGCCGTAGTGGAGTTCCGGCACTACGAACTGGTGAGCGCCAGGCTCGAGGCCAGGGGGATCGACGCCGAGGACGCCATGTTGCCGTTCCAGCCGGCAGTGGACTATTTCCACTCGCGGACACGCCCGGCCGACTGGTTCGAATCGCTGATGAAGGCCTATGTCATCGACACGGTCTCCGCCGACTTCTACCGGGCCATCTCACACTACGTCGACGCCGAAACACGGGAGCTCATCGAACAGATCCAGGCCTCCGATGAAACGACAAAGGTTCTCCGCGACCGGCTCAAGGGCGCCCTCGCCGATGATCCCAGGCTCGCCTCCAGGCTGGCGCTGTGGGGCAGGCGGCTGCTGGGCGAAGCCCTAACCCAGGCACAGCGCGTCAGCTACGAGCACGCGTTCCCCGGAAACCTGATCGGCGGGGAGGACACCGCCGCGGCGAAGGAGCTGGTCAGCGGCCTGATTGCCGGGCTGGCGGAAAACCACTCCAAGCGGATGACGCAGCTCGGACTGACCGGGTAGTCAGGATGCGCCGGCGTCGAGCGCTTCGAGCAGTGACCGCGCGGCTGCGGCGGGGTCGTCAGCCTCGGTGATGGCGCGGACCACCACGATCCGCTGCGCCCCTGCAGCCACCACCTGCTCGACGTTGCCCAGGTCAACGCCGCCGATGGCGAACCACGGGACCGTGGTCCCGCCTGCTGTTTCGTTGCCGCTGGCCCCGGCCGCGTAGCGGACCAGGTCGAGGCCGACGGCGGCCCGGCCCGGCTTCGTGGGCGTGGCCCAGACCGGCCCCACGCAGAAGTAGTCCAGCCCGCCGGTACCGCGGGAGGCGGCCACCGCGGCGTCGATCTGTTCGGTGCCGTGCGTTGACAGGCCGATCACGGCGTCGTTGCCGAGGAACTTCCGGGCAGCCGCCAGCGGAAGATCCTTCTGCCCGATGTGCAGCACCGGTGCGCCGGAGAGCGAGGCGACATCCGCGCGGTCGTTGACCGACCAGAGGCGTCCGTGGCGGCGCGCAACGGACTGCAGCACATCAAGAAGCTCGAGTTCTTCGGCTGCCTCCAGGTTCTTGTCGCGGAGCTGGATGATGTCGACGCCGCCGGCGTAGGCGGCATCGACGAAGTCTTCGAAGTCGCCGCGATCCGTGCGGGCGTCGGTGCAGAGGTACAGGCGGGCGTCAGTGAGGAGAGCTTGCTCGGTCATGGCACCAGCCTAGTTCCCCTAAACTGGGGGAGTACCGCGGGAGCCCGCGGCAGCTGTCACAAAGCTGCAGGGCTGAGAGGGCGTCAGAGCCGACCGCTTGACCTGATCCGGTTAGTACCGGCGTAGGGAAGGATGACAATGTCCCCGCAATCCCCAACGGGCAGCCCCGCCGCGCGCAGCCGCGACATCAGCGCCGACGTCGCCGTGGTTGGCGGTGGAATCATCGGCCACGGCATCGCCTGGGAGGCCCGGCAGTCGGGCCGGTCCGTGGTGCTCATCGATGACGCGCCCGGCACCGGAGCAAGCTGGGCCGCCGCCGGCATGCTGGCACCGGTCAGCGAACTCCACTACCAGGAGGAGGACCTCCTGGAGCTCATGCTTCACTCCTCCGCGCTGTGGCCCGGCTTTGCCGCGAGCCTTCAACCCGGGGGGAAACCCGGGGAATCCGGCAGCGGCGGCCCGGACACCGGCTACCTCACGACGTCGACCCTTGCCGTGGGTGCCGACGCCGCCGACCGCCGGGCGCTCGCCGACCTGCGCGGCGTCCAGCTGTCGAGCGGCCTCACGGTGGAACCGCTGACAGTCAGGGAGGCGCGGGCACGGGAACCGTTGCTGAGCCCCGGAATCTCCTGTGCCTTCGACATCCCGGCGGACCATCAGGTGGATCCCCGCAAGCTCCTTGCCCTGATCGCCGAGTCGCTGGCAGGTTCCGCCGTGCGCCGGCGGGCGGACGGCCTGCTGTGGGAGGACGGGCGGGTCAGCGGTGTCAGCCTGGCCGGGGGAGGTGCGGTGCATGCCGGGGAGACGATCATTGCCAACGGGCTGGAGTCTGCGGCCCTCAACGGGTTGCCCGCGGGACTGAAGCTGCCCCTCCGCCCGGTGTACGGCGATATCCTGCGCCTGCGGGTCCCCGCCTACCTGCGGCCGCTGCTGACATCCACCGTCCGCGGCATGGTCCATGGGGTTCCCGTCTACATCGTGCCCCGGCAGGACGGAACCGTGGTGATCGGGGCCACCCAGCGTGAAGACGCCCTCCCGGGGGCAGAGGCTGCCGGCCTTGGAACCGAACACGCAACGCCGGCCCGTTCAGCTGTTTCCGCCGGCGGCGTCTACCAGCTGCTCCGTGACGCGCAGGTGCTGGTTCCGGCCGTCGCCGAACTGGAACTCCTGGAAGCCACGGCGCGGGCCCGTCCGGGAACACCGGACAACGCGCCCCTGCTGGGGCGCGTAGCCGCCGCGGGAACCGGCGGCGACGTCGAGGGGTTGATCATTGCCACCGGGTTCTTCCGGCACGGTGTCCTGCTCACTCCTGCGGCGGGGTCCATCTGCAGGCAGCTCATGGACGGCAACGCCGATCCCCGCTGGGCGCCCTTCCGGCCCGACCGGTTTTCCGTCCCCGCGCCGACGCCGGGAACGCCGGCAGCGCCACTGAACATCGTCACAATTGACCCGAACAAGGAAACAGCATGAACATCACTCTGAACGGCACCGTCCATGCGGTGGAGGACGGCGCGTCCGTCACCACCCTCATCAGCCAGGTCACGGGCAGGAACCTCGCCCCCAGCGGGCAGGCCGCCGACGGTCGGAAACTGGGCGTCGCAGTGGCCCGGAACTCCGAGGTGGTGCCGCGCAGCCAGTGGTTCGTCACGGCGCTCGCCGAGGGCGACGACGTCGAACTCGTTACCGCAGTACAGGGAGGTTGAGCATCATGGCAGGAACTACGGTTGCCGGCGCGGCAGGGACCGCACAGCACACGGCGGACCCCTTCATCGTGGACGGTGTCCACCTGGGATCACGGCTGATTATGGGCACCGGCGGCGCGCCCAGCCTGGACGGCCTGGGGGCGGCTCTAATCGCGTCGGGCACGGAGCTGACCACCGTGGCCATGCGCCGCTACTCCCCGGCGGAAACGGGTTCGCTGTTCCAGCTCCTGGTGGACCACAACATCAGGGTGCTGCCCAATACGGCGGGCTGCTTCACGGCACGCGACGCCGTCATGACGGCGGAACTGGCGCGGGAAGCCCTGGAAACGGACTGGGTGAAGCTAGAAGTGATTGCCGACGAACACACCCTCCTGCCGGACGCCGTTGAGCTGGTGGACGCCACCGAACAACTGGTCAACCGCGGGTTCAAGGTGTTCGCCTACACGAATGACGATCCCGTGCTGGCCCTGCGGCTGGAGAACCTCGGAGCCACAGCCGTCATGCCGCTCGGATCGCCCATCGGCACCGGCCTGGGCATCCTGAACCCGCACAACATCGAGCTCATCGTTTCCAGGGCATCCGTTCCCGTGGTGCTGGACGCCGGCATCGGTACGGCGTCCGACGCGGCCCTGGCCATGGAGCTGGGCTGCGACGCCGTGCTGCTGGCGACGGCAGTGACCCGGGCGCAGAACCCGGCGATGATGGGAGAGGCCTTCAAACACGCTGTCATCGCCGGTAGGCTGGCGAAGGCGGCCGGCCGGATTCCGCGCCGCGAACACGCCCTTGCCTCGTCCGCCATGGAAGGCCGGGCGGAGTTCCTGTAGCAGTCCGAACCATGCAAGGAGCCAGCGGTGACCGGCAAGGAAGATGTTCTGACCCGAGCCCGGATCGACGCCGCCCTGGCGGACCTGCCCGACTGGAGGTACCGGCTGGGCGGCCTGGTGACCGTTTTCAAGACGCCGACGGCGGCCGGAGCGCTTGAGCTGATTGCCGACGTCGGGCGCCTTGCTGAGGAACAAAACCACCACCCGGACCTGGACTGGCGCTACAACAGGGTGTTCATCCGCTTCACCTCGCACGACGCCGGCACGGAGGTGACGGAGCGTGACGTCGCCGCAGCTGCGGCCGTGAGCCTGGCGGCCGCTGCGGCCTCGGCAGCCGCGGAACCCGGCCTGTACCGGACGGTGGAGATCGCCATCGACACGGCAAACCCCGACGAGATTTCCGAGGTGTGGCGGACTGCCCTTGGGTACCGGAAAGGCCGGTACGGCGACCTGGTTGACCCCTACGGGCGCGGCCCCGGAGTCTGGTTCCAGCAAACGCCCGCCCCGAACGAGAACCGCTTCCACCTGGACATCCACCGCAGCAAGGCGGAATCCGGCCCGGCACTGGAGAAAACAGCCGCCACAGGGGCCTTAATGAACCGTGACCACGCACCCAACTGGGTGGTGGTCACGGATGCTCAGGGAAACCGGCTGTGCCTCTGCACCGAGGAAGGGCACGAACCGGATCTGTAGCTCCGGCTAGAGCCTGAGGGCGGCCGTCAGCTGCCTCGTGTCATGCAGGGTGCGCTTGCGGCCCAGGTACACCGCGGCGGCGAGTGCCGCCCCGGTGCCCAGGACCATGGGCAGCACCCACGGAATCCACGTCAGGCCGGGCTGGTAGCCAAGCCCCGCTGCCATGAAGATGATCCAGCTCAGCATCCCCACGGCGACGGAGACGCCCGGCGGCATGGCGATGCCGTACTTCGCGTGGCGCCGGTCGTTGGCCCAGACAACAAAGCCTGCGGCAGCGGTGACCAGGGCCACGATGACCAGGGAAAGCATTTTCGGCGAACTCCTTGCTGCGGGGCGGGTTGGGCTAAGCGGGGGCCTAGAGCTGGCCGAAACCGACGCGGCGGGCTTCTTCTGCCCCGATTTCGACGTAGCCCAGGACGTTGGCGGGAACGATGACCACACGGCCTTTTTCGTCAGCCAGGCGAAGCTCGGAGCCCTTGGCGATGGCTTCCTCGACGAGCTTTGCAACAGCGTCAGCATCCTGAGCCGATTCCAGCACAATTTCACGGCCGATGTTCTGAATGCCGATCTTTACTTCCACAGCGAGGCCTCCCAGCCAATCAAAGTTCTAAAGGTGTTCTCTATTTGTAGTCTAGGTTTCCTTGGGAAAGCGGGAGATTCCGCGCCAAGCTAAACGATAGATCAGGTCGCTGGCCACATCGAGGTCCAGGTTTCCGTCGGTTTCGAGCCAGTAACGCGCGCTGACCTGCGCCATTCCGGCGAGTCCGCGCCCCAGCAGCTGGGCCTCCAGCATGGGGAGCTTGGTGTCCTCGGCGATGACCCGCGCGATGGCATCGGCAAAAGCCTTGTTGAATGTTTCGAGCCTGGAGCTGACGTCGCTGTCATTAATCAGGTCTGATTCGAAGACCAGGCGGTGTGCCTGGTCGTCACTGGCAATAAAGCGGTAATAGGCCCGCATGACCGCCTGGACACGTTCGTCGTTGTCGTCGGTGGAATTCAGCGCCCCCATCATCAACTCGGTCAGGGCACTGAGGTGGCTGTCCAGCAGGGCGAGGTAGAGCTCGCGCTTGGAAGGGAAGTGCTGGTACAGCACCGGCTTGCTGACGTGGGCCGTTTCCGCGATCTCGTCCATGGCCGCACCGTGGTAGCCGTTGGCCACGAAGACTTCCTGCGCGGCGGCCAGCAGCTGGGCGCGCCGTTCGTCACGCGGAAGCCGCGCTGAACGCGCACCGCCGGTGCGCGCCTGTCCCGCGGCTGCCTTCCCGGCCTGTGTCCGATCAACCGGTGCATGATGAACCACTGTTGGCCTTCTTTCGATTGCAGTTACCTACACTTTACGCGCGGGTAATATGACCTGGCGGCATCTTCGGGCATACATTGAAGTATGGCTTCCACGTTCACCGCAACTGCTGTCCCTGCAACCCTGGATCCCCTCGTGGAACCGGCGGATGCCCTGACCGCCGAAGAGGTGGAGCGCTACTCCCGCCACCTCATCATTCCCGAAATCGGCACGCTGGGCCAACGCAGGCTCAAGAACGCCAAGGTCCTGGTTATCGGTGCCGGCGGCCTGGGCTCGCCGGCCTTGCTTTATCTTGCCGCTGCGGGCGTGGGAACCCTGGGAATCATCGACGACGACGCCGTGGACCTGAGCAACCTGCAGCGCCAGGTCATCCACGGGGTTGCGGATGTGGGAAAGCCCAAGATCGAGTCAGCCCGCGACTCCATTGCCGCTCTGAACCCCCTGGTGGAGGTTCAGCTCCACAATGTCAGGCTGGACGCCTCGAACGCGCTGGAGCTGTTCGCCGGCTACGACCTCATCCTGGACGGCGCCGACAATTTCGCCACCCGCTACCTGGTCAATGACGCCGCCGCCATCCTCGGCAAACCCTACGTCTGGGGCTCGATTTTCCGCTTCGACGGCCAGGTCAGCGTGTTCTGGGAGAAGTACGGCCCCACCTACCGCGACCTCTACCCGGAGGCGCCGCCGGCCGGCTCGGTGCCTTCCTGCGGCGAGGGCGGCGTGTTCGGGATGCTGTGCGCCGCCGTCGGCTCGCTCATGGTCACCGAGGCAGTCAAGCTGATCACCGGCGTCGGGCGCTCCATGCTGGGGCGCGTTGCGCTGTTCGACGCCCTCGGCGGAAGCTGGCGGGAGATCAGGGTGGCACGCGACCCGGCCGCCGAGCGCATCACGGAACTCACCGACTACGAGGCTTTCTGCGGAATAGTTCCGGAGGCTGAGACTGCCAAGGAAGACACTGTGACGGCCCCGCAGCTGGCCACCATGCTGGCCTCGCGCAAAGCCGGCCTGAAGGACTTCGAACTCGTGGACGTCCGCGAGCCCGGCGAGCACGACATCGTCAGCATCGACGGCTCCGTCCTTATCCCGCAGGGCAGGATCCTGGCGGGGGAGGCATGGGCCCAGCTGCCCCAGGACAAGGACATCGTGTTCCACTGCAAAGCCGGGACGCGCTCAGCAGCTGTCCTGGCAGCCGCGCGCAAGGCAGGCTACCAGCGGGTCAGCCACCTCGACGGCGGCATCCTTGCCTGGGTGCGGGAAGTGGAGCCTTCCAAGCCGGTGTACTGACCGGAACCTGAACACGCTTCTGACCAAGCTTGAACCCGCTTCTGACCAGCCGCGCCACCGCACACCGAGGAAGGCCCAGCAATGAACCAGGACACAAGCAGGACCCCGCAACACAAGACCGGCTCCGGATTCGGCAAGGAGTCGACCGCCGCTGAAGTCATTGCCGGCATCGACCTCACCGGCAGGACTGCCATCGTCACGGGCGGGTACTCCGGACTGGGGCTGGAGACGGTCCGGGCACTGGTGTCCGCCGGCGCCCAGGTGCTGGTGGGCGCCCGGAGGCCCGGCCATGCGCGGGAAATCCTGGAAGAAGCCGGAATACCCTTCGCACTGCCAGCCGGGGCGGAAGGAGGAACCGTAAGTGTCGGCGCGCTGGACCTGGCGGACCTGGCGAGCGTGACAAGCTTTGCGGACAACTTCCTGTCCGCGTCCGGGGAATCAGGCGCCGGCCTGGACATCCTCATCAACAACGCCGCCATCATGGCCAGCCCCGAGCACCGGGTGGGCCCGGGCTGGGAGTCGCAGTTCGCCACCAACCATCTGGGCCACTTTGCCCTGACCAACCTGCTGTGGCCCGCGCTGGCCGCCGGACGGGGCGCGCGCGTCATCTCACTCTCGTCCACCGGGCATAAGCTCTCGCCCATCCGTTTCGACGACATCAACTTCGACACCGGCTACGACAAATGGAAGGCCTACGGCCAGGCCAAGACGGCCAACTCCCTCTTCGCCGTACACCTGGACTTCCTCGGACGGGATGCCGGGGTTCGGGCCTTCGCCGTGCATCCCGGCGGCATCATGACGGAACTGCAGCGCCACCTGCCACGCGAGGAAATGGTGGCCGCCGGCTGGATGGACCAGGACGGCAACGTCGATGCCCGGTTCAAGACCCCGGCACAGGGCGCCGCAACGTCAGTGTGGGCCGCCACGTCCCCGGCGCTGGAGGGCATGGGCGGGGTCTACTGCGAGGACTGCGACATCGCCGAACCCACCCGGACGGGAAGCCCTGAAGCCCGGATCAGGGGAGTGGATGCGCACGCGGTGGATCCGTCGGATGCTGCACGCCTGTGGACGCTCTCGGCGGAGATGACAGGGATAAACGCCTTCGGCTGACGCCGGGGCGGCCGGAAGCCTTGGGCTAGGCGGTTTCGCGCCGGATGTCGGCGGACGCGGGGCCGGCCTGGCCGTGGTCCACGGGGCATTCCGCTGCCGGGGCAGCGGCGGGCTGCTCAACGGTGATGCCGTACAGCGCATCAAGGGCCGCGATGTACTGTTCCTGCTGGCCGTTGGAGGCAAGCTCCCGCGCCCGGACCGTGGGGACGTGCAGCAGCTGCTTGACCATCCGGCGCAGGGCGAACTCGACTTCCTCGGCGGCGGCCGTGCAGCCGTGGCGTGCCCGGACCTTTTCCATTTCGGCGTCGAGGACGTTCATGGTGTGGCGGCGCAGCGCGACGATCGCCGAGTCCACGGACCTGGCCTCGCGCTCCTGCTCGAACGCTGCGGCCGCGCCGGTGACGATGCCGCTGGCCTGCGCCAGGGATTCGGCCTGCTCCTGGGGAGCAGCGAGCCGCACGGATTCGAGCGTCAGCAGCTCCACGCCGTCGAGCTCTCCCACGGCGGGGTCGAAATCATGGGTGAGCGCCAGGTCGATGGCGATCAGAGTCTGGGGTGAGCCGGCGCGGACACGGGCGAGTTCGTCCGCTTCCACGCGGGTATCGGAGCCGCTGCACCCGATCATGACGTCCGCCGCGGCCACCGCGGTGGGAAGCGAATCGGAGTCGAGGGCCTTGCCGCCGCGCGTGGCGACGAAGGCTTCGGCGCGTCCGGAGGAGGAAAAGACGGAAATGTCCGTGCACCCGCGTTCACGGAGCAACGACATGGTGGCGCCCGCGTAGGCGCCGGTCCCGAAGACCACGGCTTTCTTGGCGGACCAGTCGGGGTCCTCGGAAAGGTCGGTGGCGAGATCCAGGGCCACCGAGACGATGGACAGTCCGCGGGATCCCAGGGCCGTCTGCGCCCCGACGTCCTTGGCGGTCTTGGATGCTGCCTGGAAGAGCCGGACGAGGCCTGAACTGGCAGTGCCGTCATGCTGGGCGGTGATGAGTGCCCGGCGAACCTGCCCGGCGATTTCGCGTTCGCCGACCACAGCCGAGTCCAGGCCGGAGCTCACGGCGAAAAGGTGCTGGCTGACTTCGCCGCCGGTGCGCGTGTTGAATGAGCGGGAGACCAGTTGCTCGTTGAGTCCGGTGCGTTCACTGATCTGGGCAACTAGGGCGGCGCGTGCCGCTTCCACGTCATCCGGATGAGGCGCTTCACCATAAATTTCGAAGCGGTTGCAGGTGGCAAGCACCACCGCACCCGTCACTGCCGGCGACCCGGAGAGTGCGGATGTAGCAAGCTCGGAAGCACCGGTGCTCAGTTGAGCAACGGTCTCGAGGTCGATGTCGGCGTGTGTAGCCACCAATGAAAAAAGAACCACAGCATCACAATCATAGCTTTTACGTCACGGCGTAGAACAACAAAGCGCAGTGGCGAACCCCACGGCGGCCTGTGATTCCTGCCACGGAAGGCGCCGGCCGGGACCGGATGACAGCCTGTCGTTATCTTTTCCGCGCGACTTTAGGGACAATCGGAGTCATGACTTCAAGCGCTGCAACGTCCAACGGAACGGTCTCCGACGCCCCGTTCACCGATGCCACCCTGGATGCAGGACACCCGCTGATGGACGGCCGCACGGCTGATTCGCCGCTCATCACCGCCTACCGCGGCGGTAAGCCGAGCCGTCGGCCCGTCTGGTTCATGCGGCAGGCCGGCCGTTCCCTGCCGGAATACCTGAAGGTGCGCGAAGGCGTGGCCATGCTGGATTCTTGCCTGCGCCCCGAGCTGGCCTCAGAGATCACGCTGCAGCCCGTGCGCCGGCACGACGTCGACGCCGCCATCTTCTTCTCGGACATCGTGATTCCGTTGAAACTGGCCGGCGTGGGCGTGGACATCGTTCCGGGCGTTGGTCCGGTCCTGGACAAGCCGGTCCGCACTGCCGCGGACGTCGCGGCACTCCCGAAGCTGACCTGGGAAGCGCTGGAGCCGATCCGGGAGGCCGTCCGCCTTACCGTTGCCCAGCTCGGCAAAACGCCGCTGATCGGTTTCGCCGGTGCGCCCTTCACCCTCGCCGCGTACATGGTTGAAGGCAAGCCCTCCCGCGACCACCTCGGCCCGCGCACCATGATGCACGCCGACCCCGAAACCTGGACCGCCCTGGCCAACTGGGCTGCCGACGCCTCGGGCATGTTCCTGCGCGCCCAGCTGGAAGCCGGTGCTTCCGCAGGCCAGTTGTTCGACTCCTGGGCGGGCTCGCTGGGGCTGGTCGACTACGAACGCTTCGTGGCCCCGGCCTCTGCCCGTGCGCTGGACCACGTCCGCCACCTCGGTGCGCCGCTGATCCACTTCGGCACCGGAACCTCCGAGCTCCTGGTGGCCATGCGCGACGTCGGCGTCGACGTGGTGGGCGTTGACTACCGGCTGCCGCTGGACGAAGCCAACCGCCGGCTGGGCGGGACCGTCCCGCTGCAGGGCAACATCGACCCCGCCCTGCTGTCAGCTCCGTGGTCAGTCCTCGAAGCGCACGTCCGGGAGGTCATCCGGGCCGGGTCTGCCGCCCCCGGCCACGTCCTGAACCTGGGCCACGGCGTGCCGCCGGAGACCGACCCTGACGTCCTGACGCGAGTCGTCGAACTTATTCACTCGATTTCCCCGGAGTAAATGGTGAGCGCAGCCACGCCGGAAGCGTCCGTTCCTACGGCGGTGGTGGTGGGAGGCGGCGTTTCAGGCCTGCTCGCCGCCCTTGAGCTAGCCAAAACCGGCAGGCACGTCACCGTCCTGGAAGCCACTGAAGCCTGGGGCGGCTGCGTGGGCAGCCATGTGGTGGGCGGCCTGACGCTGGACAGCGGAGCGGAGTCCTTCGCCACCCGTTCAAGCGCCGTAGCGGACCTCGCGGCGGAACTGGGCATCGCCGGCCGTATCGTGGCACCCCATCCTGGCGGCGCCTGGGTCCAGCTCCCCGAAGGCGCACGTGAACTTCCCAAAACCGGCGTCCTGGGCATTCCGGCCAACCCATGGGATCCCGAAGTGCGACGGACGCTGGGACTGGCCGGCTCCCTCCGGGCTTCACTGGACAGGTTCCTGCCGGCTTCCGCGGGCACCCGCGCGGGCATCACGAGCGTCTGGGCCCTGGTCCGGCAGCGGATGGGCCGCCGCGTCCTGGAGCGGCTCGTCGAGCCCGTGGTGGGCGGCGTACATTCCGCTGATCCCGCGCTCCTCGACGTGGACATGGTGGCGCCCGGACTCCGCGACGGAATCAGGGCCCACGGTTCCCTGGCTGCCGCCGTCGCCGCCCAGCGCCGGGGCACCCCGGCGCAGGGCAGCAAAGCGGGATCCGCCGTCGCCGGCCTCCATGGCGGCATGCACACAATGATCAGCGCCCTCGTGGCGGAGCTGCGCCGGCGCGGCGTCACGCTCCTGACCGGAACCCCGGCAGGGGCGGTGGCCAGGACTGCGGACGGTTGGCGGGTTTCGGCCGGGGACCAAACGTACGACGCCGGCCTGCTGGTGGTGGCCCTTGACGGCCCGTCCGCCGTGGGACTGCTGCAGGACGCCGTGCCGGACCTTGGCGGCCACCGCCCGGCTGCCGGTCCGGACGTAAAGCTTGTGACACTTGTTGTTGACCTCCCGGAACTCGACCGCCGGCCACGGGGAACGGGCATCCTGGTGGCCCCGCAGACGCCCGGCATCGAGGCCAAGGCATTGACCCACGCCACCGCCAAGTGGGACTGGCTGGCGGCCGCTGCGGGGCCGGGCACCCACGTCGTCCGGCTGTCATACGGCCGGGGTGAGCAGCTCCCTGAAGACGGTCCCGCCGCTCCGGTCGGCGCCGGCTCCCGCGAGGGTGGCCATGCCCTGCTTGATGCGGCCTTACGGGATGCGTCGGCCCTGCTGACAGTGCCTGTCACAGCCGATGACGTGCTCGACTGGGACGTGGTCAGCTGGGGCGGAGTGCTGCCGTTCGCAGCCGTGGGCCATCGACAGCGGGTGGCGGAAGTCCGCCGGGTGTGCGCTGCTGACGGAAGGCTCGTCATGGTGGGCGGGTGGCTGGCGGGCAACGGCCTGGCGGCCGTCGTCGCCGACACCAAAAAACAGATCGCGGACAGCCTCCACTAGCCCGCGAGTACCGCCTGCAGGGCTTCTTTGCAAGTTTCTAATGGCACGTTTTTCTGGCTAGGGTCGATGACTATGGTCATTCAGAAGTCCGAAGAAACTCGAACGCTGACTGGTTTCCATGGGGGTCTTCGGCGCGGCACGGCAGCAGCGGCGCTCGGAGCGGTACTAGTCCTTTCCGCAGGTGTTCCTGCATCCAACGCTGTGTCCCTCGTTCCGGCTCCGGACACCACAGATGGCGCTGACGCCGCCACGACGACGTCAGTGGAAGCCGGTGTTCCCTCGCTGGATATCTGGGCCTCCGTGGTCCTGGGACCCAAGGGTGATCCCACCCGCCCGTCCGCACCGGGCTCCGGCAAGCAGACGCCGCCCGGACAACGGACGCAGCCCACACCGTCACCGTCTCCGACGACCGACCCGGTGACGCCTTCACCGTCGCCTGACCCGGAGACGCCGTCGCCGTCGCCGTCTCCCTCCGAAAGCAGCGCGCCGTCGGGCACGCCGGCACCGGCACCGGCTCCCGCAGGCGGAGCCGCAGGCCCGTCCACCGGTCCCGCCCAGGCGCCGGCCGCGCCTGCTCCCGCCACCGGCGCGGCCCCGGCCGGCACTCCCGGGGCGCCAAGCCCGTCGCTGCCCGGAACTGCCGCACCGGCCGCTCCGGGAACGGCAGGAACCGCTCCCGGCACCTCCGCCAAGATACCGGCCACCGGCGCGGCGTCGCCGGCGACCGGCAGCCGGGCTGCAGGGCCGGCGGCCACTGCTACCGCGTCGGCGTGGACCACCACGAACAGGTACGGTCCTGCCAACATGGCCACGTTGACCTCGGCAGGCGTCCTGCCGCTGTCCGGACCCGGCTACGGCGTCTCGAGCGCACCGGTCATGAGGTCCGCCGTGAGCGTCTCGCCGATGGGCGAAATGTCTCCCCAGGTCTGGTGGGGTGCCGGGCTGGTAGCGCTGGCCTGCGCCGCCGGGGTGGCCTACGTGCGGATGCGCCGGATCTGAGCCCGCTGCGGGCTGAAGAGGCTGTGAAATTAAGCACTTCTACGCGTTGTAGAAGAGTTCGGTTTCGACTTAGGCGGCACCGGAGGGCAGACTGGTAACTATGAGCCACACTTCTGCCGAATCTGTCAGTAAAACCGAATCAGTAGCCGGAAAATCAGCAGCCGAAGAAACAGAGCAGTTCTTCACCCTCTGGACGGTTTTCAAGCGCTCCTCGGACGTCCAGCGCAGCGCCGACGCTGCCGTCGAATTCGAAGCCCTGCTGGGCCGCCTTGCGGACGCGGGGGTTGTCCACCGCGGCAGCTACGACGTTTCGGGCATGCGTGCAGATGCGGACATCATGGTGTGGCTCCACGGCCCCAAGCCCGAGGCGCTGCAGCAGGCCGTCCGCGACATCCGCCGCAGCAGCCTTTTCGCAGGCACTGAGATCGTCTGGTCGGCCATGGGCGTGCACCGCGAGGCCGAATTCGCCAAGAACCACACCCCCGCGTTCTCCCGCGGCGTGGAACCCGCCGAGTGGCTCTGCGTGTACCCGTTCGTCCGCTCCTACGAGTGGTACCTCCTGCCGGAGGCCGAGCGCGGCGCCATGCTGCGCGACCACGGACTGCTGGGCCGCGACTTCCCGCAGGTCATCTCCAACACCGTTTCGTCGTTCGCCCTGGGCGACTGGGAATGGATCCTCGGCCTCGAGGCCCCCGAACTGGTGGACCTCGTGGACCTGATGCGCCACCTGCGTGCCACCGAGGCCCGGCACCACGTCCGTGAAGAAATCCCGTTCTACACCGGCCGCCGGGTCACCGCCGGGGAAATCGCCGAGGTCCTCGCATGAGCCCGCTCGAAGCGCAGGGCCCGCCCGCCGCCGTTAACCCGGTCACCGAAGCCGGCCGGATGGCGCCAAAAGAGTACGACGCCGTCCTCCTCGCCTCCTTCGGCGGCCCCGAAGGCCAGGACGACGTCATCCCGTTCCTGCGCAACGTCACCCGCGGCCGCGGGATCCCGGACGAACGGCTCGAAGAGGTCTCGCACCACTACCGCGCCAACGGCGGCATCAGCCCGATCAACCAGCAGAACCGGGCGCTCAAGGCCGGTATCGAAGCCGAACTTTCCGCCCGCGGCATCGACCTCCCCGTCTTCTGGGGAAACCGGAACTGGGATCCTTACATCCCGCAGACCCTGCAGGACGTGTACGACGCCGGCCACCGCAAGGTCCTGATGGTCACCACGAGTGCCTACTCGTGCTACTCCAGCTGCCGCCAGTACCGCGAAGACATCGGCCTCGCACTGACCTCGACCGGCCTGGACGGAAAGCTGGAAGTGGACAAGGTCCGCCAGTACTTCGACCACCCGGGCTTCGTGGAACCGTTCATCGAAGGCACAGCCGCCGGCCTGGCCGACGTCCGCGCCCAGCTGGCCGCCGCCGGCACCCCGGACGCACCCGTCCACATCCTCTTCGCCACCCACTCCATTCCCACGCGGGACGCCGAAGCCGCCGGACGTTCGAAGGACGAGCCGCGCCAGTTCGCCGAAGGCTCGGCCTATGTGGCCCAGCACCTGGCATCCGGCGCCGAGGTCATCCGCCGGGTCGAGGAGGAAACCGGTGACACGGCCCCGTGGTCGCTCGTTTACCAGTCCCGCTCCGGAGCCCCGCACGTTCCGTGGCTCGAGCCGGACATCAACGACGCCATCGAGGAACTCGCCGGCCAGGGCGTTAAGGGAATCGTGATCGTTCCCCTGGGCTTCGTCAGCGACCACATGGAGGTTGTCTGGGACCTGGACACCGAAGCGCTGGAGACCTGCCGGAACCACGGCCTCGCCGCAACCCGGGTGCCCACTCCCGGCACCCACCGCAAGTTCGTGGGCGGCATCGTGGACCTGATCTGTGAGCGCACTGCCGCGAACAACATTGCCGACCGGCCCCACCTGACCGACCTCGGCCCCTGGTACGACGTCTGCCGCCCCGGCTGCTGCGCCAATTTCCGGGGCGAGAAGCCCACCATCGCGGGAGCGGACACCACCGTCGGTACGGGCCACGACCCCTACCCCCCGGACCCTGCTGCCGCGCCGGCTGCCCGGGCGGCGGGACAGGAATCGCCGTGACAGTGCGTATCGGGACGCGCGCCAGCAAGCTGGCGCTCACCCAGACCCAACAGACCGCGGACCAGCTTGCCGCCATCGGCGGTTTCCCGGTGGAACTCGTGCACATCAGGACCGACGGAGACGTCCTGACCGGCTCGCTCTCGCAGATGGGCGGCACGGGTGTGTTCGTTGCGGCCTTGCGCGATGCGCTGCTGCGGGACCAGTGCGACGTTGCCGTGCACTCGCTCAAGGACCTGCCCACCGGAGCCGCTCCGGGGCTGACCCTCGCTGCGACGCCAAAGCGCGTGGACGTCCGCGACGTGCTCTGTGCCCGCGACGGTTTCAAGCTGGCCGACCTGCCGCAGGGCGCCCGGGTGGGTACCGGATCCCCGCGCCGGGCGGCGCAGCTCCGCGCAGCCCGTCCCGACCTGGACGTCGTGGACATCCGCGGCAACGTGGACACCCGCCTGGGCCGTGTCCCCGGCCTGCCGGGCAACCTTACCGACGCCGTGGTGGACGGAAAATCCTGCGACCTCGACGCCGTCGTGCTGGCGGCTGCCGGCCTTGAGCGCATCGGCCGGCTGGACACCATCAGCGAATACCTCGAAACGGACGTGATGCTTCCGGCCGCCGGCCAGGGCTCACTGGCCATCGAGTGCCGCACCGCGGATGCGCCGCGGAAACCCGGGTCCACCGAGGGCTCCCAGGGGCCGCTGGCGCAGGCGCTGGCAGCGCTCGATGACACGGACACCAGGCTGGCGGTTACGGCTGAGCGGGCACTCCTGGCCCGGCTGGAGGCGGGTTGCGCGGCCCCGGTGGGCGCCTACGCGTTCCGCAAGGGAAGCATGCTGTACCTGGAGGCCGCGGTCTGCGCGGTCGACGGGAAAGCCTCCGTCCGCGACAAGCGGGCAACAGACGGGCTCACCGAGGTGGGCGCCACGCTTCTGGGCATTGAACTTGCCGAGGTGCTATTGGCGGCCGGCGCAGCCGATATCGCGGACCTTGCCGCTTCCTGAACCGGCGGAGCCCGCCACATGATGGGACGGCCATGATGGGACGGCGCAGCGCCCGCCGCGCTGAGGGCGAGCCGGGGCCGCGGGTGCTGGAGGGTGCCCGGGTCCTGGTCACCCGCAGCCCCGACCGGGCAGCGGCGCTCCTCGCGGCCCTGCGGGAAACCGGTGCCGAACCGTTGCTGTTGCCGCTGATCGATTTCGAACGGGCCAGGGACCTGCATTCCCTGGAAGTCGCCTTCGATGCCTTGGGCGCGGGTGCCTACAGCTGGCTGGTGATCAGCAGTGTCACCACCGTGCAGGCGCTCGAGGAACTCGCCCGGGAACGGGGCAGTACGCTGAGCCAGTGGCTGCCCGGCTCCGTCCAGGTGGCCACCATCGGGCCTGCCACACGGCGCGAACTCGAGTCCCGCGGGGTCGCCGTGGACCTTGCCCCCGCCCGGCTTCAGTCCGGCGTCGGGCTCCTCGACATCTGGCCGCAGGGCCCGGGCAGCGTCTTCCTTCCGCAGGCGGACATTGCGGACGGCAGGCTCGCCGACGGGTTGGAAGCACTTGGTGCCAGCGTCCAGGCCGTGACTGCCTACCACACGGTGGATTATCCGGCGGATCCGGCCCGCAGCTTCACGCCGGAGGAGCCCGCCGCCGTGACGCAGCCCGGAGCTGAAGTGCTGACTCCCGCCGAAGCGAAAGCCGAGCTTGCCGCCGGGCGGCTGCACGCCGTCGTCGCCGCTTCGCCCAGCGCTGCCCGCCGCATCCATGCCGGACTGTCGCCGCTGGGGGACTGCCGGTTCGTGGCGATCGGGCGTTCGACGGCGGCTGAGGCCGCATCGCTGGGGCTGCCGGTGGCCGCCGTCGCCGAGGAACCAACAGCGTCCGGCCTGGTGTCCGCCGTCGTCCAGGCACTGGCACCAGGACATTCCACACCACCACCGCCCGCCCCTGAGACCCACGTGAAGGACAGAACATGAGCTTCCCGACCCATCGCCCCCGCCGGCTCCGCACCACCCCGGCCATGCGCCGGATGACGGCCGAACACCGGCTGGCGGCGCCCGAGCTGATCCTTCCCGCGTTCATCCGGGAGGGGCTCACGGAACCCAACCCGATAGCGTCCATGCCCGGCGTGGTGCAGCACACCACCGATTCCCTGAAGAGGGCTGCCGCCGAGGCCGTGGAGCTGGGCGTCGGCGGCATCATGCTCTTCGGCATTCCGGCCGAACGCGATGCGCGCGGCACCGCATCCCTGGACCCCGACGGCGTGCTCAACAAGGCGATCCGGGACGTCCGCGCGGAGGTGGGCGATGACCTGGTGGTCATGAGCGACGTCTGCCTGGACGAATTCACCGACCACGGCCACTGCGGCGTCCTCGACGCCGACGGGTACGTGGACAACGACGCAACGCTGGAAATCTACGCGGCGATGGCCGTGGCGCAGGCCGACGCCGGAGCGCACATGCTGGGCCCGTCGGGAATGATGGACGGGCAGATCGGCGTCATCCGGCAGGCACTGGAGGACGCCGGACACACGAACACGGCTGTGGTGGCATACGCCGCAAAATACGCCTCTGCGTTCTACGGCCCCTTCCGGGAAGCTGTGGATTCGCAGCTCAAGGGGGACCGGCGCACGTACCAGATGGATGCCGCCAACCGCCGCGAAGCCATCCTTGAAGTGGAGCTGGACCTCGCCGAAGGCGCCGACCTGGTGATGGTCAAGCCCGCCATGAGCTACCTCGACATCCTCGCCGACGTGGCCGCCATGAGCACCGTGCCCGTGGCCGCGTACCAGATCTCGGGGGAGTACTCCATGATCGAGGCTGCCGCCGCCAACGGCTGGATCGACCGCCGCGCTGCCATCACCGAATCGGTCCTCGGCATCAAGCGGGCCGGCGCCAACATGGTCCTGACCTACTGGGCGTCCGAGCTGGCCGGCTGGCTGAAGGAGTCGAAATGAGCGACAGCCCCACGGCCCCCGTCGGCCCGGGGAAGGTCCTGCTCGGGCTGAACACGTTCGGCGACGTCGGGTCCTACCCCGACGGGCACCCGGTGCCGCACGCGCAAGTGCTGCGCCAGCTGCTGGAACAGGCGGAGCTGGCGGACGACGTCGGACTCCACGCCTTTGGCGTGGGGGAGCACCACCGCCGGGACTACGCCGTCTCCGCCCCCGAGGTCTTCCTCGCCGCCGCCGCGGCGCGCACCAAGCACATCCGGCTGGGATCCGCGGTGACCGTGCTGAGTTCGGATGACCCCATCCGCGTCTTCCAGCGTTTCTCCACGGTGGATGCCATCTCCAACGGCCGCGCCGAAGTCATGCTGGGCCGCGGGTCCTTCATCGAATCGTTTCCGCTGTTCGGCCTGGACCTCGCCGACTACGACGTGCTGTTCGAAGAAAAGCTGGAACTCTTTGACAAGGTCCGTGCGCAGAAGCCCGTTCACTGGGAAGGGCGCACCCGTCCGGCCATCAACGGGCTGAGCGTCTATCCGCCGCTGGAACACCACCTGCTGCCCGCCTGGATCGGCGTGGGCGGAACCCCGGAGTCCGTGCTGCGCTGCGCGGAATACGGCTACCCCATCATTTTCGCGATCATCGGCGGCGAACCGCGTTCTTTCGCCCCGCTGGTCAACCTGTACCGCGAGGCCATGGCCAAGTACGGGCATCCGATGCAGCAGGTGGCCACGCACTCGCCCGGGCATGTAGCCGAAACGGACGAGGAAGCCCGCGAGGAGTTCTTCCCGCACTGGCTCGAGCTGCGGAACAGGATCGGAGCCGAACGCGGCTGGGGACCGGGAAGCCGGCGGGAATTCGACGCCATGTGCACCCCCGAAGGCGCGCTCTACGTGGGATCGCCGGAAACGGTGGCGCGGAAGATCGCCCTGCTCAAGCAGAACCTGGGGGTGGACCGTTTCGACCTCAAGTACAGCAGCGGCTCCCTGCCGCACAAGGCCATGATGCGGTCCATCGAGCTGCTGGGCACCGAGGTGGCGCCCCGTGTGGCCACGCTCCTGTCCGGGCATGCACCCGCCAACTGAAAGAATAGGAACCATGACTTCCAGCTCTCCTCGCAATGAGGAACTCTTCGACCGTGCACGCCAGCTCATGCCGGGCGGCGTCAACTCTCCCGTCCGGGCCTTCGGTTCCGTGGGCGGTACTCCGCGGTTCATGGTGTCGGCCAAGGGCCCGTACCTGACGGATGCCGACGGCGCCGAGTACGTGGACCTGGTGTGCTCCTGGGGTCCCGCGCTGCTGGGCCACGCCCACCCCGCCGTGCTCGAAGCAGTCCACGCCGCCGTGGACCGCGGACTCTCGTTCGGTGCCTCCACCCCGGACGAAGCCAACCTTGCCGCGATCGTAAAAGAACGCGTCCCTGCCGCCGAACGCGTCCGGATGGTTTCCACCGGCACCGAAGCCACCATGACGGCCGTCCGCCTGGCCCGCGGCTTCACCGGCCGCGACCTGATCATCAAGTTTGCCGGCTGCTACCACGGCCACCTCGACGGACTCCTCGCCGCGGCCGGATCCGGCGTGGCCACCCTGGCTCTGCCCGGATCCGCCGGGGTCACGGCCGCCACCGCCGCCGAAACCCTGGTGCTGCCGTACAACGACCTCGCCGCCGTCGAGGCCGCGTTTGCCGCGCACGGCAGCAACATCGCCGCCGTCATCACGGAGGCGGCTCCGGCCAACATGGGAGTGGTCACGCCCGGCGACGGGTTCAACGCCGGACTTTCGCGGATCACCCGTGAACACGGCGCCCTGCTCATCGTGGACGAAGTCCTGACAGGCTTCCGCACTGGGTACTCGGGCTACTGGGGCCTCACCGGCGGCGCGGCAGATGCAGCAGAGCCGTGGAGCCCGGACCTGCTCACCTTCGGCAAGGTCATCGGCGGCGGCATGCCCACGGCGGCCCTCGGCGGCCGGGCGGACATCATGGACTACCTGGCGCCGCTCGGGCCCGTGTACCAGGCGGGAACGCTGTCCGGAAACCCGGTGGCCATGGCCGCCGGTGTCGCCACCCTGACGCACGCCACCCCCGAGGTCTACTCGTTTATCGATGCACGCTCGCTGGAGCTTTCCGGGGCACTGTCCTCGGCACTGGATGCCGCCGGGGTGGACCACTCCATCCAGCGGGCCGGAAACCTCTTCTCGGTGGCCTTCGGCACCTCGGCGCGGGGCGTGCACAACTATGACGACGCCCAGGGCCAGGAAGTGTTCCGCTACGCGCCCTTCTTCCACTCGATGCTGGACTCCGGCATTTACCTGCCGCCGTCGGTCTTCGAAGCGTGGTTCCTTTCCGCGGCCCACGACGACGCCGCCATGAACCGGATCTTCGAGGCGCTCCCCGCCGCAGCGCGGGCTGCGGCGGCTGCAGAGGTGCCTGCCGGGCTGTAACGGCCCACAACAGAAATCCCCGCCTCCCGGACGAATCCCCGCTAAAAGCGAGGGGAAACGTCCGGGAGGCGGGGATTTCTTGCTAATGCTGTGGCGCGGAAGCCTTAGAAGGCCACCGTCACGTCACCGTTGGGCCATTCCTTCTCGATGAAGGCCTTGACCTCGGGGGAGTGGAGGAGCTCGTCCAGCTTCTTGATCCGGACGTCATCCTTGGAGTCTTCACGCCAGGCCAGGAAGTTGGCGTAGGGGTTGTTCTCCACGGACTCCACTGCGAGGGCGTCCTTGGTGCTCAGGCCGGCCTTCAGGATGAAGTTGCCGTTGATCAGGGCCAGGTCCACGGACGGGTCCTTGAGGTCGTTGATCAGCAGTTCGGGCTGGTTCTCCGAGAACTTCAGCTTCTTGGGGTTCTGCTCGTCGGTGAGGGTCAGCACCGAGGAATCGTCCTTGATGTCCTTGACGAGCCCGGCAACCTGGAGGACCTTGAGCGCCCGGACCTGGTTCGAGGGGTCGTTCGTGATGGCGACCTTGGCGCCTTCCTTGATGTCCTTGATGTCCTTGACCTTTTCGGAGAAGGCAGCGTAAGGCTCGATGTGGACGCCTTCGCCGTGGCCGAACTTGTAGCCCTTGGTCTTGACCTGGTCTTCGTACCAGGGGAGGTGCTGGTAGTAGTTGGCGTCCAGCGAACCGTCGCTCAGGGCGGTGTTCGGAGTCTGGTAGTCCTCGATCTCCTTGATGTCCAGCTTCAGGCCGGCCTTGGGCGCAAGGTCCTCGTTGAGGAATTCCAGGATCTTGGCCTGCGGGACCGGGCTTGCACCGACGGTCAGGGTGGCGGGCTTGGCCGGGTCAAGGGTGGTGGTTTGGGCGCTGGGGCTGGAGGAACCGCCGCAGGCCGTCAGGGCCAGGGCGGTGACAATACCGGTGGCCAGGAGGGAGAGTGATTTACGCATCGGGTGCGTTCCTTTCGAATTGCTGGGAGGCCGACGGCGGGCGTGCGCCCGGCGCTGTCTCCGGCACAGATGCAGCGGGCGGCTACCTGCTGCGGTGAAGATTGCCGTGCCCGTTGGACGACGGCTGGTTCGTGGCGTTGGCCTGGCGGTGGCGTTGGCCTAGCGGTGGTCGAGGCTGCGGGCGATCTGCTCGCCGACCAGCTGGATGACCTGAACGAGGACGATGATCAGGACGATGGTGACGATCATGACCGTGACATCGAATCGCTGGAAGCCGTAGTTATATGCCAGCTTCCCGAGTCCGCCGCCGCCCACCAGGCCGGCCATGGCCGAGTATCCAACCAGCGTGACCACGGTGGTGGTTGTGGCGGCTACGAGGGCCGGGAGCGATTCGCGCAGCATCACCTTGTTGATGACCTGCATTTTGGTGGACCCCATGACCTGGGCGGCATCGATCTTGCCATGGTGGACGTCCCGGAGGCACGTCTCCACCAGGCGGGCGAAGAAGGGGATGGTCCCAATGGACAGCGAGACTGACGCCGCGATGGGCCCAAGGCTCGTGCCGGTCAGCAGGCGGGCCAGCGGAATGAGCGCCACCATCAGGATGGCGAACGGGATGGACCGGGTGATGTTGACGATGACGTCGCTCATGATCCGGTTGGTGACGGGCATCGGACGCAATCCGCCCGGCGCCGTGACGTGCAGGAAGACGCCCAGGGGCAGGCCCACCAGCACAGTAAAGAAGGCCGAAATTCCGACCATCTGCAGTGTTTCAACGATGGCTTCGGGCAGTGCCTTCGCCAGGACGGGGTTGCTGAAGATGTCGTTCATGAGTTCCTTCCCGCCGCGTCGCCAAGTCCAGTCTTGTCCAAACCAGCCCGGTCCAAATCAGCCTCGTCCAGGTCCACGGCGTCCAGGTCCACGGTGTCGCTGGCTGTTGTTTTGGTCCCTGCCAGCTTGGCGCCTATTCCGCGCTGGTGGAGGTAGGCGAGGACGGCGTCGTAATCCGCATTCTCGGCCAGCTGGACACGGAGGTGCCCGAACTGCTGGCCGCCCAGCGTCTCGACGCTGCCGGCCAGGACATTGAGGTCAATGTCGAAGTGCCGTGCAACGCCGGTGAGGACAGGTTCTTTGGCGTTGTCGCCGGCGAACAGGATTTCCAGGACCGGGCCGCCCTGCAGTGCACCCTTCAGGGGCTCCGAGGCCGGGAGCGGCAGGAGTGCCTTGGCCAGCTTGCTCTCGAGATCCCCGGCCACGTCCTTGAGCGCCCCGTGCTCGATGATGCGGCCCTTGGACAGGAGGGATACCGAGTCGCAGACACGCTTCACGACGTTCATTTCGTGCGTGATGATCAGGACCGTGAGCTGCAAACGCTTCGTGAGGTCCTGGATCAGGTCGAGGATCTCGTCCGTGGTCGCAGGGTCCAGGGCAGAGGTGGGCTCATCGCACAACAGGACGTCGGGCTCGGCGGCAAGTGCCCGGGCGATGCCCACCCGCTGGCGCTGCCCGCCGGACAGCTGGGAGGGGTAGGCGTTCTCGAACCCTTCCAGGCCCACGAGGGACAGCAGGTCCGCAACCTTGGCGCGGATCTTGTCCTTCGGCGTCTTGACCAGCTCCAGGGGGTGCGCCACGTTGCCGGCCGCAGTGCGGGAGTCCATGAGGTTCGCGTGCTGGAACACCATGCCGATGCGGCGCCGGGCCGCACGGATTTCGGAGTCCCTGACGGAGCTGAGTTCCGTGCCGTCAATACTGACGGACCCCGACGTCGGACGATCCAGCAGCGTCAGGCAACGCACCAGGGTTGATTTCCCGGCGCCTGAATGGCCAATGATTCCGTGAATGGAACCTTTGGGAACGGAAAGGGTGACGCCGTCGAGGGCAACCACTTCCTTTTTCCCCTGGCGGTAGACCTTTCGCAGGTCAGTAACTGTGATCATTTATCCTCAGGAGGTTGGCCTCGGGCAGGGCATAGCACAAGCACGCTTTTGAACTTAATTATGTCAGCGGAGCCCTTGGCGAGTCACTTCCGCAGTATGTTCGGTGTAATGATCTGGCCGCCGCATTAAGTTCCGATTCGAAGCGATTGCCGCGCTGCCCGTGCGGCCGTACTGTGACAGGCAAAATTGCACCGGCTACCTGAGCCGGCCGGTAACCTTGCCGGGCACTGTGATCCTCGTCCCAGACCGTGTCCTTTTCCCGGGGTGACCGGGTTGGTACTGCGCCTAGAAGTCGCCCCCGCTGGCGTCTTCGGGCGGCAGGACCGGCCATTCGCCCTCGATCACGGCGGCGGGCTTGGTCTTGCGGAGATACGTCTGGAAGTCCGCGGCCTGGCTGGCCGCCCATCCCACCTGCAGCTGGTGGAGCTGACCGGCGGCCATGCGGAGCTTCGGGAACTTGCCGGCCATCGCGTCCAGCATTCGAAGCGTCGCGAGGGCGTCCGCTGCCGACGTGTGGGCGTTGTCGAGATTGACGTCGTACTCTTCGCAGAGTGCGGTCAGTGTCCTCTTGCCCTTGCGGTACCGGTCCACCTGCTTGTTCATGATGTACGGATCCAGGACCGGGAAGCGGTCCAGTTGCGGAATGCCGTAGCGGGCCGACTCGGCCGCCAGCACCGTGAAGTCATAGCTTGCGTTGAACGCAATAACCGGAACACCGTCGTCGAACAATCCCTGCAGCACCGAGGCGAGCTCACGGGTCACTTCCGCGGCCGGGCGGCCCTCCTGGCGGGCCCGTTCGGTGGTTACACCGTGCACCTCGCTGGCTTCGGCGGGGATCTCGATTCCGGGATCCGCGAGCCATTCATGCTCCTTGATGACGCTTCCATCGGCATCCACCACGGTGACCGACGCCGTAACGATCCTGGCGGCACGCGAGTTGCGGCCGGTGGTCTCCAGATCGAAGGCGGCCCGGGGCCGTGTGTCCCATGTGCCGCTGGTGGTGCCGCTGCCAGTGGTGATGCTGATGCTGGTGTTCCTGGTGCTCATAGTTCAAAACTACCCGCTGCCTCTGACACTTTTGCGCCAGGCCGTGGGCGTGCCGCCCGCCGGCGGTCCGGTTGCCCCGCGGGTGGCCGCTTCCCGGGCGGCCGCCCACACGTGCCGCCTCGCGGATGCCGGGGAACCGCTACGCTGGATTCATGCGCACGGAGTATGTCGAGGCGGTACTGTCCGTGGTTCAACTGGTTCCCACGGGATCAGCTGTGGCATATGGCGACGTTGCCGAGCTCCTTGGTTCCGGCGGTGCGCGGCAGGTGGGCGCGGTGATGAGCCACCACGGCAGCGCCGTCCCCTGGTGGCGGGTCCTGAGGGCGAGCGGCGAAGCACCGCAGGGACTTGAAGCCGAAGCCCTGACCTACTATCTCCGGGAAGGCACCCCGCTCCTGGGCCGCTACCTGGACTTCGTCCGGACCGGCGAAGGCCGGTGGCGCGTTGACCTTGCGGAAGCGCGCTGGGCGCCGCTGGACAGTGACTTCGACCTCATTGACCTGATTGCAGAGCGGCTGGAGCGGCGGCTCCATAAAATGTCAGCCCCCAATGATGAAATGACTGTGTGACACTTACCAACGACTCCCCTGAGATTCAGTCGGGACAGCGGATCCAGACAGGACAGAGGATCGAGTCCGGGCGGGCAGACGGATCAACAGGCCGGATAACGGTCGGCAGGCCCGCTGGAACGGCAGCCGGACTGAGGCTCCTTCCACCCAGGCAGGTCCTCAACGTCGTTCCGGCATTGTCACCGGACCAGCAGGCGGCCGTGGATGTCCCGCACGGGTCCGGTCCGGTTCTGGTACCGGGTGCCCCGGGCACCGGAAAATCCACCGTCCTCATAGAAGTGGCCGTGCGCCGGGCCGAGCGCGACGGCGTGGATCCCGAAAGAATGCTGGTGCTGGCGCCGAGCCGCCTCGCAGCCGACTCCCTCAGGGACCGCTTTACGGCCCGGCTCAACCGGAGCCTCAGCACGACGCCGGCACGCACCTGGGCATCGTATGCCTTCGATCTGATCCGGCGTGCCAAAGCGGAAGGCATCCTTCCGCTGCCGCGACCGCCGCGGCTGCTTTCAGGGCCCGAGCAGGACCTCATCATCAAGGAATTGCTTGAAGGCCACGCCCTTCCTGGCCTTGAACTGCCCTGGCCGGAAGACCTGGGCGCCGCACTGGAAACCCGTGGCTTCCGCCATGAGGTACGCCAGCTCTTTGACCGGATCATTGAGTCCGGCCGGACGCCCGACGACCTGGTGGAGCTGGCCGGACAGTGCAACCGTCCGGACTGGATCGCTGCGGCGGCGCTGTATGCGGAGTACCGCGACGTCCTGGACCTGCGCATGCCGGAGGCCTTCGACCCCGCGGGAATCATCACGGCGGCACGCCAGATCTTCCAGGACTCGCCCGAATTCCTGGCCGCCGAGCGGGAACGCCTGCAGCTGATTCTGGTGGACGACATCCAGGAAGCCAACCCGGCAGTGTTCGAGCTGCTGGCCGATATCGCGGCAGGCAAGGATGTCTATGTGACGTCGTCCCCGGACACCGTTGTCCAGGGATTCCGCGGCGCCAGGCCCGACCTCACGGCTGAATTGCCGCACCTGCTGGCTTCCGCCGGCGCCCCCGGCGAGGGCCTCCGGGATCCTTCGGCGGCGGACACAGTCCTGGAACGCCCGCTCCGGGTGACTCACCGCCACGCTCCCGCCGTCGCCCAGGCCTGGCTTGAGGTGGCGGCACGCATCTCACAACGTGCGGGTGGCCGCTCGGCCCGCAGGCTGGAAAGCGCCGAACCCGCCGGCGGCCAGCGGCAGCAGGGCCAGCAGAATGGTGTCCCTGTCCGTGGTGATGTGGAGGGCCACGTCCTCCCTTCTCCGGTCCAGGAGCTGCGCTATGTGGCGCAGCGCATCCTCGATGCGCACCTTAGCCAGGGCCGGGAGCTTGGCGACATCGCGGTGATTGTGCGGAACGGCGGGCAGCTGAACCAATTGCAGCGCCACCTGGCCGGCCACGGCATTCCAGTGCGGGTTCCCGTGGCCGAATCCGCGGTCCGGGATGAAGTGGCAGTGCGGCCGCTGCTTGATGCCTACGCCGTGGCGCTGGATCCTGCCGCGCTGACCCCGGAGTCGGCTGTGGCGCTGCTGACGTCCCGGATCGGCGGAGCGACCTCCATCGAATTGCGCCGCCTGCGCCAGTCCCTGCGCCGCGAGGAGATCCTCGGCGGCGGCGGCCGCACCAGTGATGCACTGCTTGTCGAGTCGCTGCTGGAACCGGGCGCGCTGGCGACTACGGGTATCGAAGGCCGCTCTGCCCGCCGTGTCGCGCGCATGATCGAGGCCGGTCGGGTGGCGGCGGCAGCGCCGGGCGGAAACGCGGAAACAGTGCTCTGGGCGCTCTGGAACTCCACCGGACTTGCCGCACGCTGGACCGACGCGGCATTGACCGGCGGCGCAGCAGGGGCCAGGGCTGACCGCGACCTGGACGCCATGATGGCGCTGTTCCATACTGCCGAACGCTACGTGGACCAGTTGCCAGGGTCGGGCCCGGATCAGTTCCTGGAGTATCTGCTCAGCCAGGAGCTGCCCATGGACACCCTGGCGGCCCGGGCGCAGCTGGAGGACGCGGTGGAACTCATGACGCCGGCGAGTGCTGCCGGACGTGAATGGCCCGTCGTCATTATTTCCGGCCTGCAGGAGGGGGTGTGGCCCAACACCAGGCTCCGCGGGGAGCTTCTGGGCAGCACGCTGTTCGCTGACGCCGTTGAGCACGGGGTGGAACACGCCCTGCAGCTGGGGCCCATCAGCAGGCTGCGCGAAATCCGGTACGACGAACTCCGCAGCTTCTCCACGGCAGTCTCCCGGGCACGGGAAGTGCTGATCTGCACGGCTGTGTCGTCGGAGGACGAACAGCCCTCCTCCTTCCTGGACTACGTGGCCCCGCTGCGTCCCGGGCAGGATAGGCGCACCTTCACCCCGGTGGAGCGGCCCATGACCCTCCGTGCCCTAGTTGCCGAACTTCGGCAGCACGCGCAACTGGACGGGAAGTCGGTCGCCGAATCCGTCGAGGCCGCCAGGGTCCTTGGGCGGCTGGCCGTGGCCGAACCATCCGTGCCCGGCGCCAATCCCGACTCCTGGTGGGGGCTCGCCCCGCTGTCTTCGGGGGAGCGGATTGTCCCGGCGGGGGGAACTGTGTTCGTCTCGCCGTCCAAAGTGGAGACGGTCCAAAAGTCTCCGCTCGACTGGTTCATTCAGGCTGCCGGCGGAGAAGCGGCCACCGACTTTGCCAGGAGCCTGGGCACGCTGGTCCACGCCATCGCGCAGGACCTGCCGGATGCGTCGGGATCGGAATACGTTGCTGAGCTGGTCCGGCGATGGCCCGCACTGGGCATGAAGGACAACTGGGAGGGCAAGCTGGATTTCCAGCGCGCCGAGGGCATGGTCCGGAAGCTGGCCCAGTACATCCTGGTCATGCGCAGTGAAGGCAGGAGCCTTGTCGGTGTCGAGCTGGACTTCGAAGTGAAACTGGCGGATATCGTGGACGTTCCGCAGCCGGGACAGCCGGGGCAGCCGGCGGAAACGGCCGCTGACCCTGAGACCAGGTCCGCTGTTCTCCGCGGACAAGTCGACCGGCTGGAAATCGATGCCGAAGGGCGGCTGGTGATCGTGGACCTCAAGACCGGCAAGCGCCAGCCGTCGAAAGCTGATCTCGCGCGCCACCCGCAGCTGGGTTCCTACCAGGCTGCGGTACTGGCCGGAGGGTTCGTGGAAGCGGGCACGGTGGCCCTTCAGCCGGGCGGCGTACAGCCGGGCGGGGCCGTGCTTGCCCAGCTTGGCACGGGCAACAAGGGCCCCGGCATCCAGGTCCAGGAGCCGCTGGACAGCTCCGAGAACAACTGGGCTCTGGACATGGTGAACGAGGCCGCACGGCTTATGTCCGGCAGCGTTTTTGAAGCCCGCCACGATCCGGCCAAGTCAGGCCACGGCGGCCACGGCTGCCGGTTGCCTGAGGTCTGTCCCCTTTGCCTTCGCGGAAAGCAGGTTACTGAATGACGACGCCCCCTGACGTACCGGCGCCGCGGTTCTCCCCTGAAGAGCTGACTGCCATGCTGGGCGAACGCAACAGTCCCACGGCGGAGCAGTCCGCCATCATATCGTCGCCGCTCACGCCGCGACTGGTCATTGCAGGGGCCGGATCCGGCAAGACCGCCACCATGGCAGACCGCGTTGTGTGGCTCGTTGCCAATGGATGGGTCAGGCCCGAAGAAGTCCTGGGGGTGACGTTCACGCGCAAGGCGGCCGGTGAGCTGGCAAGCCGGATCCGGGCCAAGCTGGCGGCCCTGCAGCGGATTGCCGCGGAGGACACCGAACACCGGATATTCCCGGCAGGCCTGCTGAGCGAGGATGCCCTGGAACCCAAGGTTTCCACGTATCACTCGTACGCCAGCGGGATCGTGTCCGACTACGGTCTCCGGCTCGGTGTCGAACGTGATGTTGTCCTGCTGGGCGGAGCACAGGCCTGGCAGTTGGCCAGCGAAGTCGTCGAGGCTTTCGACGGCGAATACGAGCACTTCCGTGCTGCCAAGTCCACTCTGGTGAAAGCCGTCATCCAGCTGGCTGGCGAGTGCGCTGAACACCTGCGGGATCCCGCCGAGGTGCAGGAATGGCTGATGGGGCGCGTCGCCGAATTTGAAGCCCTGCCCTATGTGGCCGGAGCCAAGAAGAACCCCACCCAGGCCGCCGGGGAACTCGGCGCCATGCTGCGCACCAGGGCCAGCGTCGCCGAAATGGTGGGACGGTACGCGGACGCGAAGCGGGTCCGGGGCGCGCTGGACTTCGGCGACCTCGTGGCGCTTGCCGCGCGGGTGGCCAGCGAGATCCCGCTGGCCGCCGAAGTGGAACGCCAGCGGTTCAAAGTGGTGCTGCTAGACGAATTCCAGGACACCTCGCACGCCCAGCTCGTGCTGTTCTCCAGGCTCTTCGGCGGCGGCCATGCCGTGACAGCGGTAGGTGACCCGAACCAGTCCATCTACGGCTTCCGGGGAGCGTCTGCCGGCCAGCTGTTCCATTTTGTTCGTGAATTCCCCGTCCGGGTCGGGGAATCTTTCGCGGTGGCACCCACCTCCTACCTGACAACCGCGTGGCGCAACGGACGCAACATCCTGTCCGCCGCCAATGTCATTTCGGCACCACTTAGCGCTGCGGCCATTCAAGCCGGGCCTGCGGGGGAGCGGGACGCGGCGGACTCCGTGGAGGTTCCGCCGCTGCAGCCCAGTCCCGCGGCGGCCCAGGGAAAGGTGGTCATCGGTCGCTTTGCAACGGACGAGGACGAGGCCAAGGCCATCGCGGCGGACGTCCTGCGGTATCGCGTCACGGATTTCGAAGACAACGATGGAACAGACCGGATACCTCCGGCGATGGCCGTTCTCTGCCGCCGTCGTGCCCAGATGGAATGCATCCGGCGTGAATTCGAAGTGCGCGGCATACCCTACGAAATCGTGGGCCTCGGCGGACTCCTGGACACCCCGGAAATTGTTGACCTGGTCGCCACGCTGCGCGTGCTCGCCGATCCCGGCCGTTCGGACTCGCTCATGCGTCTCCTGGCCGGGGCGCGCTGGCGGATAGGACCGGCCGACCTCATGGCCTTCCGGGACTGGTCTTCATTCCTTGCCCGCCGCCGGGTACACCCGGGGCAGGGTGCCGATGAAGGTGATGATGCCGATGCCGCCGTCATCGAAAGCGACATCACCGATTCGGCAAGCCTGGTGGAAGCCTTGGACTGGCTTCCGCGGGAAGGCTGGACGTCGGCCCACGGCCGGGCGCTGAGCCCGGAGGCCCTCAACCGGCTGCACGCCCTCTCGGCCGAGCTCCGGCAGCTCCGGGGATTCATGGGTGACGACCTCACCACCCTGCTGGGCGAGGTGGAACGGGCCATGCTCCTGGATATCGAAGTAGCGGCCCGTCCCGGCATCAGCATCCATCAGGCCCGGAGAAACCTGGATGCATTCCATGATGCCGCGGCAGGATTCCTCCACACCTCCCACCGAGTGGACGTCCTGGCGTTCCTGGCCTGGCTGGAGGCCGCGGCCACGGAGGAGGGCGGGCTGGACGTCGCCGCTCCGGACGTCAACCATGAAGCCGTCCAGCTGTTGACTGTGCATGCGTCCAAGGGCCTGGAGTGGGACGTCGTGTTCGTTCCCGGACTGAACGCGGGAGCGTTTCCCAGCAGCCGCGATTCGCGCTGGAGCAGCGGGAGTGCCGCCCTGCCCTGGCCCCTGCGGGGTGACCGTGCCGACCTGCCGCAATGGGACCTGGACCAACCGGATCAAAAAGGCTGGCTGGATGCAGAAAAAGACTTCAAAGCGGACGTCCAGGCGCACGGTGAAGCCGAGGAACGCAGGCTGGCCTACGTGGCTTACACCCGGGCGAAATACGTGCTCTGGGTATCCAGCGCGGCCTGGGTGGGCTCCCGGGCCGGTATGGCGGAGATGTCGCCGTTCCTTTCCGAGCTGGGGCCCCTGGCGGGTGTCGTGACAGGCAGCGGCGGCCCGGCCGGGGCGGCCCGGGAGCCCGCTGCAGGTCCGGCGGACGATGCGGCGGAACATGCCGCCGTCGTGCATTCCGCGTCGGTGGAGGAATCATCACTGCCGGTGGAAAGCCCGCTGACCCAGGACCTGGAACTGGCGCTGTGGCCGTACGACCCGCTGGAAGGGCCCGCTGATCCGCGCACGGGGGCCAGGCTGAGGCTGGTGCCGGGACGGCGGGCAGCGATGGAAACGGCCGCCGGAAGGGTCCGCGAGGCCATGGCCGCGGGCCCGGCGTGGGACGCTGAAGGACCCGCAGCAGGGGAGGGGCCACGTCAGCTCCGGAGCGTTGCGGCCAACTGGGCGCAGGAGGCGGAACTGTTGCTGGAACGCCGCTACCGCAGGGCTGCAGTGCAGGATGTCCACTTGCCCGGCCACATCTCTGCGTCAACGTTCGTGGACCTGGGCGATGATCCCGGATCGGTCCTTGCACGGCTGCGGCGTCCCGTTCCCAGGGAGCCAGGCATGTCCGCCCGCAAGGGCACGGCTTTCCACGCCTGGGTGGAAGAGTACTTCGGCAAAGCAGGCATGCTGGAACTGGAGGAGGCGCCGGGCTCGGACAACCATATTGACGAGGCGTACGGGCTGGACTCCATGGTGGAGACGTTCCGGAATTCGGAGTGGGCACACCGCGCCCCGGCCCATGTGGAGGTTCCGGTGGAAACGCGCATCGGAGACGTTGTGGTGCGCGGCCGGATCGATGCCGTGTTCCGGGACGCCGACGGGCGCTGGGACCTGGTGGACTGGAAGACGGGCCGCCGTCCCGCTGCCGGGCAGCTGAAGGTTAAAGCCGTCCAGCTGGCCGTCTACCGGCTTGCCTGGGCCCGGCTCAAGGGAGTGCCGCTCGACAATGTCCGGGCCGCGTTCTACTACGTGGGGGAAAACCACGTGGTCCGCCCCCACGACCTCGGCACGGCGGAGCAGTTGGAGGATATCGTGACGGCTGCCCTGGGCGGAACCACCGCCCTGGCGAAAGCATCCGGATCGGCTAGTGGGACTTTGCGTCCACAATCGTAATAGCGGCGGTGGACGTGTCGTCCGCGGCCGGCGGGTCATGGGGCGTGGTTTCCCCTCCGGCGTTGGCAGCCTGTCCGGCTTCGCCGTTCTTGGCTGGACCGGAGGCGTCGGCGGTGGCGGGCTGTTCGGCCGGGATCGGTGTCACATGGACCGAAGGCACAGCCCCGGCACCGGCAGGGGCGGCCTGCGGAACGGCTTCGACGTGAACTGCAGGGGCGGCCTGCGGAACGGGTTCCACGTGCACGGCCGGGACGGCCTGCGGCAAGGGCTCCACGCTGATGGGCTGGCCGCCGTGCTCGGCGATGTCCTCGGCAAGCGAGGCCAGCATTTCTTCAGCTTCGCCGATCATGGACTCGTTTCCGGCGGCCAGGCCCTTGACCAGGTACTGGGCCAGCGCGAACTCGGCGGAAAGCGCGGCGCGGCGCAGCAGGTGGGCGTCCGGCGCATCCCGGCGGCCGGACGTATAGTGGCTCAGCACGGCGTCCACGAAGCCCTGTTCGTTGGAGGCCACCAGCCAGGCCATGTCGTCGGCGGGGTCGCCGATGCGCAAATCGGTCCAGCCCGTGACAGCCGTCACCCGGTTCCCGTCAACCAGGATGTTGTCCTCATGCAGGTCGCCGTGGACAACGCAGGGATTGAAACGCCAGAGCGAGACGTCTTCCAGTGCATGTTCCCACCGTCGCAGGAGCACGGGAGGGATCTTCCCTGTGGTGGCCGCCTGGTCGAGTTCGTTGAGCCTGCGCTGCCGGAACTCATTGGGTGTGTAGCTGGGCAGGTCGGCATTACTGACCAAAGTCCGCGGAAGGTCGTGAATGGCGGCCAGTGCCGCGCCTATTTCCTTCGCCAGGGCTTCCGGTCCGGCCGTCAGTTCTTCGACGCTGCGGGTGGTGCCCGCCAGGTGCGAGTACACAAAGGTGCTGAGTGCGCCCTGACGGACGGTGCCCGCCACCGTGGGCATCAGAAAGGGCAGTTCGGCCCTGATTCCGGGAGCAAAGGCGCGGAGCACCATGAACTCGGTTTCCAGGCGGGTGCTGGCCTCGGCGTGCCGGGGTGAACGCACCCGCCACTGCTTTCCCTCGGAGTCCAGCAGAAGGGCCGAATCGAAGTCCGCCGGATCGTCGGGCGCGGAACTCACGGCGGTGGGCGTCAGTCCGGGGACTGCCGCAGTTGCTACAGCTGCCAGTTCGATCGGTTTTCTTCTCACCCATCCACGGTAGATTGACTGGCGCCCAAGATGGCGATGTACTACGGCGAGTCTTCAGATCGTGACTAATCCACTTGCCAAAGCAGTGTCCGGAACACTGCAGCGGGGGCCCTCTGCGGCCGGAGCAAAATGTCAATTGTCAGCCGGAGTCAGTACGGTGGGTACATGAGTCTTGCGGAGTCACCGGCATCCCAAAATAAGGCAGAACCAACAAGGGGAGCGCAGGGTGCGGCCCCCGGCGGTACGCCTCCGCTGAAGCGGCTGCCGGCGAACCACCTTATGGACACTGTCCTGCCGGTCCGTCCTGCCCTCATTGACAGGGGATCCGGCGCCAGGATGAAGCCGGGCATGGTGGACTCGGTGGTCAATTCCGGCCGGGCGCTGGCCATGGTCCTCTCACACCGCCAGGCTCTGGTCTGCGGCGACAGCCTCCTGCTGACGGACGCCGCCGGACTCGCGGCGAGCCTGGGCGAGGCCGGATCGCCCCCCGCCATGACCATCTACCTCGGCTCCGCCCTCGCCGGTTCGCACCTGGACGAAGGGACGGAAATCGTCCTTTTTGTCCTGGAGGAGCCTTTTGAGGTCCGGGCGGAGCAGTTTGAACGCGGCATCGCCGGAATACCCTCGGATGCCGTGTGGACGGGATTCCGGGACGTGGCTGCCCGCCTGAATGCCACAGACACCGCCCTCTTCATCGAAGCCAGCGCGATCGCCAACTGGCATGCCACGCACGTTCACTGTCCGCGGTGCGGCGCCGCGACGCTCGTTGAGGCCGGGGGATGGGTCCGCAGGTGTCCTGCCGACAACTCCGAGCACTACCCCCGGACGGATCCGGCCATTATCGTGACGGTGGTCGGCCCGGATGACCGGCTGCTGCTCGGTGGCGGCGGCCCCCTCGACGCGAAGAACTATTCCACCCTGGCCGGGTTCGTGGAGCCGGGCGAGTCCCTGGAGCAGGCGGTTGTCCGGGAAATCCAGGAAGAAGTGGGGGTGCGGATCACCGCCACCCAGTATCTGGGGTCCCAGTCCTGGCCCTTCCCCGCATCGCTGATGCTGGGGTTCACCGCCCGGACGGAGGACACCGAGGCAATGCCCGACGGCGTGGAGGTCACCCGGGCGCGCTGGTTCAGCCGTGCGGAACTTCAGGCGGCCGTGCTGAGCGGGGAAATCGTCATTTCCAGCAGGCTGTCCATTGCCCGGTCCTTGATTGAGCACTGGTACGGCGGCGTCATCCAGGACCGCCCCGCCGACGAATGACCTCCGGCCACAGCGGACCTTCACAAGACATCACCGATCGACCCAGCACCAAATGACATGAGCAGCAAGTGACAACTGAGAATTTTGAACGCACCGCCCAGGGCGACACCGCTTTCCCCGAGCCCGCAGCGCAGGACAACCGTTCCCTGGAGGACCGTATCCTCGGCGGACTGGACGACGAGCAGCGGGAAGTCGCGAGCACGCTGAACGGTCCCCTGTGCGTGCTCGCGGGTGCCGGCACCGGCAAGACGCGTGCCATCACGCACCGGATTGCCTATGGCGTGCACTCAGGCGTTTACAGCCCGCAGAGGCTGCTGGCCGTGACCTTCACCGCGCGCGCTGCAGCGGAGATGCGGAGCCGGCTGCGGGACCTCGGGGTCGGCAACGTCCAGGCGCGGACTTTCCACGCCGCCGCGCTGAGGCAGCTGCAGTTCTTCTGGCCACAGGCTGTGGGCGGTGCGCTGCCAAACCTCCTGGACCACAAGGCGCAGATGATCGCCGAAGCCGCCCGCCGCCTGAGGCTCAGCACGGACCGGGCGTCCATCCGGGATTTGGCTTCGGAGATCGAGTGGGCCAAGGTGTCCATGCTGACGCCGGCGAACTACCTTGAGAACGCGCAGGGCCGCGGCAACCCGGGCGGATTCGACCTCACGGCCGTGGCCCGGGTGTTCCAGTCCTACGAGGACGTCAAGACGGACCGCAACGTCATCGATTTCGAGGACGTCCTGCTGATCACTGTCGGGATACTGCAGGAGGACCCGAAGGTGGCAGCCACGGTCCGCGAACAGTACCGGCACTTCGTGGTTGACGAATACCAGGACGTTTCGCCGTTGCAGCAGCGGCTCCTGGAACTCTGGCTGGGCGGACGCGACGAACTGTGCGTTGTGGGCGACGCCAGTCAGACCATCTATTCGTTCACCGGCGCCTCTCCCAAGCACCTGCTCGGTTTCAAGGCCATGTATCCGGGCGCCAACGTCGTCAAGCTGATCAGGGATTACCGCTCCACGCCGCAGGTGGTCAAACTGGCGAACGACCTCCTCGCGGGCCGGCGCAGCGGAGGCCCCGTGGCGGACGCCGCATGGGCGGCACCGCTCAAACTGGTGGCTCAACGGCAGCCCGGGCCGGCGCCGCAGTTCACCGAATGCGCGGACGACGAAGCCGAGGCCGCCACCGTTGCGATCAAGATCCGTGAATTGCTCGACGCCGGTACACCGGCCAGCGAGATCGCCGTCCTGTTCCGCACGAACGGGCAATCCGAGGCATACGAACAGGCTCTGGCATCGGCCGGAATCGGGTATCAGCTGCGCGGCGGAGAGCGGTTCTTCGCCCGCAAGGAAGTCCGGGACGCGATCCTCCAGCTCAGGGCCGCCACCCGTGCTGCTGCCGAAACCGCGGAGCCCGGGCCACTGGGCCAGCTGGTCCGGGACATCGTTGCATCCCTTGGATACACGGAGTCCGCCCCGCACAACGGCGGAGCGCTGCGGGAACGCTGGGAATCGCTGGCCGCGCTGGTTGCGCTGGCCGATGAGCTGGTGCTCAGCCGGGGTCCGCAGTTCACGCTCTCGGATTTTGTCAACGAACTGCAGGAACGATCGCTCGCCCAGCATGCCCCGACCGTGCAAGGAGTGACCCTGGCGTCGCTGCACGCCGCCAAAGGCCTCGAGTGGGACGCGGTCTTCCTTGTGGGTCTCTGCGAAGGCCTCATGCCGATTTCGTTCGCCGACTCCCCGGAAGACGTGGATGAGGAACGCCGGCTGCTCTACGTGGGCATCACCAGGGCACGCGAGCACCTGTCCCTTTCCTGGTCGCTGGCACGGACCCCCGGCGGAAGGGCCAACCGGAAGCCGTCCCGCTTCCTGGACGGCCTTCGGCCGGACTCGGTGGCCACTTCGACGGCGCGCGGCAAGGGGCCCGCGCCGCGGCGGAAGGCGGCAGCCCCTGCGATGTGCCGGGTCTGCGGAAGCATGCTGTCCACCGGCGCTGAACGCAAGGTGGGCCGTTGCAGCCAATGCCCGCCGAGCTACGAGGAACAGACCTTCGACGCGCTGCGCCAGTGGCGGAAGGACGTGGCCCTGGCCGCCGAGGTTCCAGCCTTCGTGGTGTTCACCGATGCGACGCTGACCGCCATCGCCGAGGCGCGGCCGGCCTCCCTCGAAGAATTGGCCCAGCTGGCCGGAATCGGGCCCTCGAAACTGGAAAAGTACGGCGAAGCCGTGCTCGAAGTCCTCACGGAAAGCAGCAGCGCCTGATGGCCGGCGGCGCCCCGCCCCGGGCGATTCCGCTGACCACCCCGGATGGTGCGCCGGTGGTCGTCCGCCGCTCCGCCCGCCGTCGCCGGACCGTGGCTGCGTTCTGGGAAAACGGAACGGCCGTGGTGGCCATCCCGGCGCACTTCACCAAAGGCCAGGAAAGCGAATGGGTCCACCGGATGCTGGAGAAGCTCCGGTTGCAGGGTGTCCGGCGGTCGCGCGGTGAGGGGCGGCGCAGGCCGGCCACGGATGCCGCCCTGGCCGCGCATGCAGCCGAACTGTCGGCGAAGTACCTTGGCGGACGCTCCGTGCCGTCGTCCGTGCGGTGGGTGAGCAACCAGAACTCCCGCTGGGGTTCCGCCACTCCCGCCGACGGGACCATCAGGCTCTCGGACAAACTGCGGACCATGCCGCAGTGGGTCATCGACTATGTGCTGCTGCACGAACTGGCGCATCTGCTCGTCGCCGGACACAATGCCGCGTTCTGGAGACTCCTGGAGGCGTACCCCGAAACCCAGCGGGCCAAGGCGTTCCTTGAAGGCGTAGCGTTCGCCACGTCGCGGGGAATGTCGCCGGACGTCGACGGACAAAGCTCGAGCACCGACGAATCCCACGGTCCGTCAGTGCTCGGCTAGCTGCCCCAAAGCCGGCGGGGTCAGGCCTTCGGCGTCCCGCCGTCGTCGTCCTTGCCTGGGCCGGGGCTGCCGCCGTCGGAGCCGGAGCCGGAGCCGGGGCCTTCGCCGCCGTCGCCGGACGCCTTTTCGTCCTCGGCCGGTTCGTCGAATCCGCCGTTCAACAGCTTCTGCAGCGCGTCGTCCACCTCGGTGTCGCTCGCTTCGGCGAGCTTGCGCCGTGCACTGAACCCCTGGGGATCATCCAGGTCCTCGCCCGTGGGCAGGAGGTCGGGGTGGTGCCAGATGGCGTCCCTGCCCTCGGTGCCGCGTTCTTCCTTGAGGGAGGCCCAGAGTGCGGCAGCCTCGCGCAAACGGCGGGGACGCAGCTCCAGTCCCACCAGGGACGAGAAGGCGTGCTCGGCCGGGCCGCCCGTGGCACGGCGGCGGCGCACCGTCTCGCGCAGCGCCGATGCCGAGGGCAGGAACTTCTCGGTGGCTGCTGCGGTCAGCTCGTCCACCCAGCCTTCGACCAGGGCCAGCGCCGTTTCGAGTTTCTCCAGTGCCTGTTCCTGGGCGGGGGTCCGCTGGGGCATAAACACGCCCTGCGACAGCGCCTCCTGGATGCCTTCGGGGTTGCTGGGGTCGATCTCCCGGGCCAGTTCCTCAATCTTGGACGTGTCAATGTGGATGCCCCGGGCGTAGGCCTCGATGGCTCCGAGGAGGTGGCCGCGTAGCCAGGGCACCTGGACGAAGAGCCGGGCATGCGCCGCTTCCCGCACCGCAAGGAAAAGCCGGATGTCGTTCTCGGGCAGGCTCAGGCCTTCGCCGAACTTTGCCACGTTGGCCGGGAGCAGTGCCATTTCGAGGTCGGCCAGCGGAACCCCGATGTCCGTTGAACTGACCACTTCCGCGGACAGGGCACCGATGGCCTGGCCGAGCTGCATGCCGAAGATGGCCCCGCCCATGTTCTGCAGCATGGAGGAAGCTCCGCCCATCATGGACTTCATTTCCTCGGGCATCTGCTCGGTCATGGCTGTGGACAGCGCATTCGCAATGCTGTTCGCCACCGGCTCAGTGAGCCGCTTCCAGGTGGCGAGCGTCTCCTCGACCCACTCGGCGCGGGACCAGGCCCGGCCGATCAGGCCGGTCGCGGGGAGCTCAGTGACCTGGTCAAGCCACAGCTCGGCCAGGCGCAGTGCCTCATCGATCTCGCGGGACTGCTGCGCCGTCACCGAAGGGTCGGACCCGCTCGCGGCAACCCGCCGCGCGTTGTCGTGTGCGAGCTGCCAGTTCACGGGCCCTTCGGAGGGCGCGCTCATCATGGCCTGCACCTGCGAGAACATCTGGGCCAGGAGGTTCGGATCGTCCGGAAGCCCGGCAGCCTTGGCCAGTTCAGCGGGGTCTATGTCACCCATGCCCTTGCCACCCATGAGGTTTTGTAGCATTTCCGCAAGCGGATCCTTAGGGGTGTCGTCGTCCCCATTGGACGGATTGAGTGGGTTGGAGGTCATGATCCCGCCGATCGTCGGTGTGACTGTTGATCACCTTCACGGTACCCCGCGGCCTTGGCGGCTGTCTGCCGAATCCGGCCCCGTTCGCTGTCGGCAAAGAGCGGCGCCGCCCGCTCAACGCGTAGTGTTAGTCATCGGAATATTTGCAGGCTGCCGTCAGTGCGAGCCGGTTCAGCCACGGGGCCGCGTCAGCGGGCGCAGGTACGGAGAGGTCCTTCATTGACAATCACTCAGGGCGACCAGGTTCCAGGGGATCCTGCGGAACCGGGAAGCGGCAGCGGGACGACCCGCGGCAGGCTTTCCCGCCGGCCGACGTCCCGCCGTGCCAAAGCAGGCGACAACCGCTACCCCGCAATGGTGGCTTCCGGTTTGCTGGCTCTCGCGCTGGGCATCACGGCAGCCAGCCTTCCCGTGCCGTACGTCGTTGAATCACCGGGGCCCACCTTCAACACCCTGGCCAATGACAACGGCAAGCCGGTCATCAGCGTGACCGGCCGCGAAACGTTTCCGGCCAAGGGGAACCTGGACCTCACCACTGTCTATGTCGACGGCGGCCCTAACGGCCCGGTGAGCGTCTTCGAAGCGTTTTCGGCGTGGCTGGACAAATCCAAGGCGGTCTATCCGGAGGAGCTCATCTTTCCCACCGGGGTGACGAAGGAGGAGTCCCAGCAGGAGAGCGCAGTGGCCATGACCACGTCCCAGGAGAACGCCACGGCTTCCGCCCTGAAGGAACTCGATATTCCGTTCGAACAGAAACTGCGGGTGGCAGACCTTGCGGATCAGTCGGCGTCCGCCGGCAAGCTGCAGGCCGGCGATGTCTTCTCCACCGTGAACGGCAAACCCGTGACGTCCCTCAGCGTCGTGCAGGAGGAACTCGCCGCCGGAAAGGGAAAGCCTGCCACCGTCGTCGTCACCCGTGACGGGTCGCAGGTCACGGAGTCCATCACCCCGAAGGAAAACGCCGCCGGAAAATTCATCCTCGGCGTGCTGCTGCAGTACGAATTCAAGTTCCCTTTTGACGTCAAGATTTCCCTCGAAAAAGTGGGCGGCCCCAGCGCGGGCATGATGTTCGCCCTGGGCATCATCGACACCGTCACCCCGGGGGACCTGACCGGCGGTAAACACATCGCCGGGACGGGCACCATCACGCCCGACGGCGTCGTGGGATCCATCGGCGGGATCGGGCAGAAGATGTACGGGGCCAGGGCGCACGGTGCTGAGGTGTTCCTTGCTCCGGCTGCCAACTGCGGGGAAGTGGTGGGACACATTCCGGACGGGTTGCAGGTGGTCAAAGTCGAGAACCTGGCCGAGGCCAGGGAAGCCGTCGCCGTGATCGGTTCAGGCGGCGACACATCCGGGCTTCCCGCGTGCACCAGCAACTAGACTAATTGCAGGAACTAAGCACCACCGCCACTCGTGGCACTAATGACTGCCGTTCACCCCAAGTCCGGGGTGTGACGGCGGTCCGAGCATCACGCACCCTGAGTTTTGACAAAACCAGTAACTGACGACCAGCTATGAGGTACCGAGTTTGTCCCGTCCCGCCAGCTCCACTCCGCCCGGAAGACCCCAGCCAAAGCGAGGTGCCTTGACGCCGACGTTGATCGTCGTAGCACTGGTTGTGGTCGGATTCATCTTCTTCGCCAATGTTTGGACCGATGTTCTCTGGTACCAGCAGCTTGGGTTCTTTGAAGTCTTCCTCACGGAGAACCTGGCACGCATCATCATCTTCCTGGTCGCTTTCGCGCTCATGTTCGCTGCGATGTTCTATGCCATCCGGATCGCCTACCACGCCCGTCCCGTCTACGCCCCGGATTCGGAGATCAGGGACAACCTGAACCGCTACCAGGCGCAGCTCGAACCGGTCCGCCGGGTGGTCATGGTCGGCCTGCCGATACTCTTCGGCCTGTTCGCCGGAAGCGCCGCCGCCAGCCAGTGGCAGAAAGTGCTGCTCTTCCTGAACCAGGAACCGTTCGGGCAGAACGACCCGCAGTTCAACCTCGACATCAGCTTCTACCTGATGACCCTGCCGTTCCTCGGCTTCGTCACGGGCTTCCTGATCAGCGTGGTGGTGGTCGCCGGCATCGCGGGAATCCTGACGCATTATCTTTACGGCAGCATCCGGATCATGGAACGCGGCATCTTCACCAGCCGCGCGGCCCAGATCCACCTTGCCGTGACGGGTGCGGCCTTCCTGCTGCTCCTCGGCGTGAACTTCTGGCTTGACCGCTACTCCGCGGTGCAGAACAGCAACGGTCGCTGGTCCGGCGCTCTTTACACGGATGTCAACGCCGTCATCCCCACCAAGTCCATCCTGGCTGTCGCCGCCGCGCTGGTGGCCATCCTGTTCATCGTCGCAGCCATCATCGGCAAATGGCGCCTGCCCGTCATCGGCACGGCCATGCTGGTCATCACGTCCATCCTTGCCGGCGGTGTCTACCCGTGGGTCATCCAGCAGTTCCAGGTGCGCCCGTCCGAGCAGACCCTTGAGAAGCCGTTCATCGAACGGAACATCAGCATGACCCGCGCAGCCTACGGCCTGGATAAAATCCAGGAGAACCGGTACAACGCCACCACCACCGCCACGACGGGTGCCCTGGCGCCGGATGCACAAACCACTGCGAATATCCGGCTCCTGGACCCCAACCTGATTTCGGACGCGTTCTCCCAGCTGGAACAGTACCGGCCCTACTACCAGTTCCCGAGCGCACTGAACGTGGACCGGTACGAAGTCGACGGCAAGGTCCAGGACACGGTGATCGCAGTCCGTGAACTCAATCCGGACGGCCTCAGCGCCAACCAGCAGTCCTGGCTGAACCGGCACGTGGTCTACACGCACGGCTATGGCGTGGTCGCGGCCAAGGGCAACAAGTTCACCGCGGACGGCAAACCCGAGTTCCTTCAGGCCGGCATTCCGTCCACCGGTGTCCTCGGCAACGACACGACCTACCAGCCCAGGATCTACTTCGGCGAGAACTCGCCGGAATACTCGATCGTCGGAGCCCCGAAGGGCTCGCCGAACCGCGAGCAGGACCGTCCGGCGGGCAAGGAAGGCGACGGCGAAACGCAGTACACCTTCACCGGCAACGGCGGCCCGAACGTCGGCAGCTTCTTCAACAAGGTCCTGTACGCCATCAAGTTCCAGTCCTCAGATCTCCTGCTGTCCGACGGCGTGAACGCCGAGTCGCAGATCCTCTACGACCGCAACCCGCGGGACCGCGTTGAAAAGGTCGCCCCGTACCTCACGGTCGACGGCAACGCCTACCCGGCTGTTGTGGACGGCCGGGTGAAGTGGATCGTGGACGGCTACACCACCAGCCAGTACTTCCCCTATTCCCAGCAGGAACAGCTGTCGTCGGCCACCGCCGATTCCCAGACGACGGCGGGACGCACCGTCGCCCTGCCCAACAGCTCGGTGAACTACATCCGCAACTCCGTCAAGGCAACTGTTGATGCCTATGACGGCTCCGTGACGCTGTACGCCTGGGACGACCAGGACCCGGTGCTGAAGGCCTGGCAGAACGTCTTCCCGACGTCCCTGAAGCCCTTCTCCGAGATGTCCGGGGCACTCATGAGCCACGTCCGCTACCCGGAGGACCTGTTCAAGGTGCAGCGCGAACTGCTGGGCCGCTACCACGTCACCCAGGCGGACAACTTCTACACGAACAACGACGCGTGGTCCGTCCCTAACGATCCCACCGTCAGTGATGCGGTCAAGCAGCCGCCGTTCTACATGTCGCTCCAGATGCCGGACCAGGACAAGCCCGCTTTCCAGCTCACGTCGTCGTTCATTCCCCAGGTGGTCAACGGCACAGCGCGAAACGTGCTCTATGGCTTCCTGGCCGCGGACTCCGATGCCGGCAACCAGAAGGGTGTGAAAGCGGAAAGCTACGGCCAGCTCAGGCTCCTGCAGATCCCGCCGGAAGCCCAGGTTCCCGGCCCCGGCCAGGCGCAGAACAAGTTCAACTCGGATCCCACGGTGTCCCAGGCCTTGAACCTGCTCCGTCAGGGCGCGTCTGACGTCCTCAACGGCAACCTCCTCACCCTCCCGGTGGGCGGCGGCTTGCTGTACGTGCAGCCTGTCTACCTGCGGTCCACGGGCGAAACGTCCTATCCAACGCTGCAGCGCGTGCTGGTGGCGTTCGGCGACAAGATCGGCTTTGCCCCCACCCTTGACCAGGCATTGAACCAGTTGTTCGGCGGAGACTCCGGCGCCTCGGCCGGTGATTCAGCCAACAACGGCCAGACCCCTCCCGCCACCGGAGGCGGCACCCCGCCCGCCACCGGCGGAACCGACGCCAAGGCGGAACTGAAGGCTGCACTGGACGAGGCCAACGCAGCCATCAAGGCGGGCCAGGAGGCCCTCGCGAAGGGTGACTTCGCCGCCTACGGAGAGCAGCAGAAGAAGCTGTCCGCGGCACTGCAGAAGGCGATCGACGCCGAAGCGAAGCTCGGTGCCGAAAGTGCTTCACCCACCCCGGCACCCACGGCAACCCCCTCGGCCGCGGCGACGCCGTCGCCCTCGGCAAGTAACTGATCAGGCGCCGCGCAGGCTCCCGATAGCCTGCAGGCACGGCAGAGGCCGGCTTCCCCTCCGCGAGGACGGGGAAGCCGGCCTCTGCCGTGTCAGGCCCTGGGCGTATCCACCCTGTGCCGTAGAGGCCGGGTTTGGCAGGTTTGCAGCGGCCGACCATTCCCGAGACGCAGATCACGTCGCCTCAATTTGGTCTGAAGTTCACCGGCGGGTAATGTTGTTCTTGCGACGCGGGGTGGAGCAGTTCGGTAGCTCGCTGGGCTCATAACCCAGAGGTCACAGGTTCAAATCCTGTCCCCGCAAC
>NZ_JMLE01000034.1 GCF_000685965.1 Arthrobacter sp. UNC362MFTsu5.1
GCCGCCGGCTCGCGCTGGCCGGGGCGGTACTGCCGCGGACCGGGATCACCGGGCACACCCAACCACCGGAACGGCCGGAACTCGCCGCCGCCGTCGAAGCCGGGACCGTCGCGTCGCGGTCCGCGACCATCATCACGCTCGCCCTGGACAGGGTTGGCCACCACGCGGATGCGGAAGTCACCGGCCGGATGGAATATGCCCTGACCCGGGCCGCGGTGGAGCACGACACCGACTTCGTCGCCCGGGTCGCCCGGCAGTGGACAGAGGCGATCGACCAGGACGGGTCCGAACCCACCGAAACCGAGCTCCGGCAACGTCAGGGTGTCTTCCTCCGCCAGCCCCGCCGCGGACTGCAGCGGATGGAAATCTTGGCGACCAAGGAGCAATCCGAGCACCTGCTGACGGCGATGAACATCGCCACCAACCCCCGCACCCGCGCTGGTGAGGGCAGCGCCGGTGATGACGTGGAGGATCTGGACCAGCGGACCCGGCCGCAGCAGCTCCTGGACGGCCTCGTCGGCGCGGTTAAAGCAGGGCTGGCCACCGGCGGCCTTCCTGCCGCGGGCGGGCTCCGGCCCCAGGTCATGGTCACCATCGACTACCGCGACCTCCTGGCCCGGTTGGAGAACTTCGAACACGGCACCGAGACTTCTGGCACCGGCCAAGGCACCGCCACCACCACCGGCATCCCCGGCACTCGCTTCCCGGGCACGGGCTCCTTCACGTTCACCGGCCCCGTCACGCCCGCCACCGTCCGCAAAATCGCCTGCGACGCCGACATCATCCCCGTCCTGCTCGGCAGCCAGGGGCGCATCCTCGACATCGGACGGACCACCCGGGTCTTTCCGCCGCACATCCGCAAAGCCCTCACCGCCCGCGACCAAGGCTGCGCGTTCCCGGGCTGCACCATCCCCGCACCCTGGTGCGAAGCCCACCACATCACCTACTGGTCACGCGGCGGAACCACCAGCGCAGAGAACGGCACGCTGCTCTGCAGTTCCCATCACCACTTGATCCACAAGGAACAGTGGCAGATCCAGGTCAAAACCGGGATCCCCTGGTTCATCCCGCCACCCCACATCGACCCACGGCAGGTGCCGCGACGAAACAACTACTTCAGATGCTGAGAGGTGGATGCCCTGACTAGGGGCGTCGAAGGTGGTCGACGCCCGTGGCGGAGAACCTGCCTGTCCATGCCGCACTCCGGGCTATCCGACCTACTCGGCGGCGGGCGGGATGTTCTGGTTGCCGCGGAACACATTGTCCGGATCGAATTCCCGTTTGACCCGGGACATCCTGTTGAAGTTCTCATCCCCGAATGCTGCGCGGACCCGCGCCTGGCCTTCGTCGCCGATGAAGTTCAACCACACCCCGCCGGTGGCATGGGGCGCGATATCGTGGCGAAAATCCTTCACCCACGACCTGGCCTCGTCACCCTCCTGCGGTGTCTCGCCAAGGCCGAACGGGTGGCTGACCCAGCTCGCATTGCGGTTTAGCAGGGGCGTGGCGGCCGCGGCAGGTCCGCCCACTGCGCCTCCCCAGTGTGCGATCAGCTGCTGGGAGTGCTGGCCGGGCAGCTTGCGCGCCGAATCAATGATGATGTCCAGGGCGTCGTCGGAAAGTTCGTTGTGGTAGTCGGCGCTCCAGTAGTTGTACAGGCCGGGAGGGTCATCCAGCGAGCACTGGAAGTCGGCGTAGTTGGTATCCTCCACCAGATCCACCGCAGGGTTCAGAGCGCGGTACGGCTGGGCCCGCTCGGCGCCTTCACCGGCGTCGCCGGCATAGATGTACACCACGCCAAGGGCCATCTTTCCCACCATCTCCGGCGGCATGAACGGCTCGGGCGGGGCGGTGAAATAGAGCAGGGTAGCGCATTCCTCGTTGGGGGCGGCGAGGGCAAGCTCCCGATATCCGCGGCTGACTTCGGTGGCGGCCTCCCCGGGCCAGATCATCAGGCCGGCGTGTACTTTCGGCCCCAGCTCATGCAGTCCGAAGGTGAAGGATGTGGCCACGCCGAAGTTTCCGCCTCCGCCGTGCAGGGCCCAGAACAGGTCGGGGTTCTCGCTGGCGCTGGCGGTCACCAGTTCGCCGGCGGCGGTGACCAGGTCCACCGAGATCAGATGGTCGCAGGCGAATCCGAAGGCCCGTTCCAGCCAGCCGGAGCCGCCGCCCAGCGTGAAGCCGGCCAGTCCTGTGGTGGAGACGCGGCCTCCGGTCAGGGCGAGGCCGTATTCCTGGGTAGCACGGTCAAACTCCCCGCAGGTGAGGCCGGCGCCGGCCGTGATGGTGCGGTTCTCCGGATCCACACTGACCGATTTCATGGGACGCACGTCCACCACCAGGCCGCCGTCGTTCATGGACATTCCGGCCACGGAGTGCCCGCCGGCACGGACAGCCACGGCCAGTTCGTTGTCGCGGGCATGCTTCAATGCCTCGGCCACCTCGCCGGGGGTGCTGCATTGCGCAATGACGGCCGGGCGACGGTCGATCATCGCGTTGAAAAGTTTCCGGGATTCGTCATAGTCCGGACTGTCAGGCCTGATCCATTTCATGGCAACGCTCCTCGGCGCTGGCGGCTCCGCCCCCACCGGAAATCGTACTGCCGCAGCTGGCGGCGGGGCTATGGTTCACGCCAGCCAATGCCCGCGGTACGGATCGTCGGTTCCGGAACGAGTCCCAGAGTTCAGTACTTGCGGACAAATTGACCCCGTTGATCCGCAAATGAGGTTATTCTGAAGAAATGCCAACCATTCGAATTGCCGAAGCAGCCCGGTTCCTGGGTGTCAGTGACGACACCGTCCGCCGCTGGACCGAGAACGGAAGCCTCACGCCCGTGAAGGACGAAACCGGCCGCCTTGCTGTTGACGGGTTCGAGCTTGCCACCCTGGCCCGCGACCAGGCCCAGCTTCCGGAGGATCCCACCAGGGTGGGCAGTTCGGCCCGCAACCGGTTCGTCGGCCTGGTCACCGGAATCACTGCGGACAAGGTTATGGCCCAGGTCGAACTGCAGTGCGGGCCGTTCCGGGTGGTGTCGCTGATGAGCAGCGAAGCCGTGCGGGAGTTGGGTCTGGAGCTCGGGTCCATTGCCACGGCTGTCGTCAAGGCCACCACGGTGATCATTGAAACGCCACAGGGAAAGAGCATCGTGTGAAGTCCTGGATTCCGCGTGCCACCGCACTGCTGGCGGCCACCGCGCTTACTCTCGGGCTGGGTGCCTGCGCTCCGTCAGCGTCAACGTCGACAGGCACCGCGGGTGCCGGATCCTCGGAGACGGCCGGGCAGCTCTCCGGGACCCTTACCGTTTTCGCCGCGGCCTCGCTCAAGGCCACTTTCACCAAGCTCGCCAGCGACTTTGAAGCAAAGAACCCCGGCACCAAGGTGACGCTCAGCTTCGCCGGCTCCTCGGACCTGGCCACGCAGATCTCCCAAGGTGCGCCCGCTGACGTCTTTGCCTCGGCGGACACCAAAAACATGGGCAAGCTTGCCGACGCCGGACTCCTCGAAGGGGCGGCGGCGAACTTCGCCACGAACACCCTGCAGATCGCCGTCCCGCCCTCCAATCCGGCGTCGATCGCGGCCTTCGCCGACCTCGCCAAGCCGGGAGTCAAGGTGGTTGTCTGCGCCAGCCAGGTCCCGTGCGGGGCAGCATCGGACGCCGTGGAAAAGGCCGCCGGCGTCACCCTGTCGCCGGTCAGTGAGGAATCGTCAGTCACGGATGTGCTGGGCAAAGTGACCTCCGGTGAAGCCGACGCCGGCCTGGTGTACATCACGGACGTCAAGGGCGCCGGGGACAAGGTGAAGGGAATCCCGTTCGCGGAAGCCGGCAAGGCCGTCAACACGTATCCCATCGCCACAGTAGGCTCGAGCAGGAACAAGGAACTCGCCGCCGCCTTCATCGCCCAGGTGACCGGTGCCGAAGGCAGGAAGACCCTCGCCGACGCCGGTTTCGGAGCGCCGTAAGGAGACCATGAATCGGGGACGGGGAAGCGGGTACCACGGAGTCCCGCGCTGGGTCTACGCCATCGCCGCGGCGGGCGCAGTGTTCGTGCTCCTTCCGCTGGCGGCCATGGCCGCCCGCGTCAACTGGCCGCAGTTCATCCCGCTGGTCACGTCCGAATCGTCCCTGACGGCGCTCGGCCTCAGCCTGCGGACCTCGGCGGCGAGCACCGCGCTGTGCATTGTTTTTGGCGTGCCGCTGGCCCTCGTCCTGGCGCGTTCGAGCTTCCCGGGCCAGCGCCTGTTGCGTGCCTTTGTGCTGCTGCCGCTGGTGCTGCCGCCGGTGGTGGGCGGCATCGCCCTCCTGTACACCTTCGGTCGACAAGGATTGCTGGGCCGGAGCCTTGGGGCCGCCGGGATCCAGATTGCCTTTTCGACGACGGCGGTGGTGCTCGCGCAGACCTTCGTGGCACTGCCGTTCCTCGTGGTCAGCCTGGAAGGTGCGCTGCGCACCGCCGGCGGCCGGTACGAGGCGGTGGCCGCCACCCTCGGTGCCCGGCCCACCACCGTTCTGCGACGCGTCACCGTCCCGCTGGTGCTGCCCGGCCTGGCCTCCGGGGCCGTGCTGTCCTTCGCGCGGAGCCTGGGCGAATTTGGCGCGACGCTCACTTTCGCCGGGAGCCTGCAAGGGGTGACCCGGACCCTGCCGCTGGAAATCTATCTGCAGCGTGAAACGGACGCCGACGCCGCCGTCGCGCTTTCCCTGGTCCTGGTGGCCGTGGCCGTGACGGTGGTGGGACTGACGTACCGGCGCCCCGGACGGCCGGGCCAGCGCAGTTCCCCGGCGGGCGGCGCAGCCGGCGGACGCTTGGACGGTGCCCGGTGAGCTTTCGCATGCAGGCAACCGTGGGCGCCCGTGGGTTCGACGTCGGCCTGAGCCTCGCGCCGGGCGAAACGGTTGCGGTCCTTGGCCCCAACGGGGCCGGCAAATCCACCCTCCTCAGCGTCATTGCCGGACTGCTGCGGCCCGATTCCGGCCGTGCCGTCATCGATGGAAAAGTGCTGTTCGACCTCGACGGCGGAGCCAGCGTTTGGACCGCGCCGCACCACCGCCGCACGGCACTCCTCGCGCAGGAGCCGCTGCTGTTCCCGCACCTCACCGCCTTGGAAAACGTGGCCTTCGGGCCCCGCAGCGCCGGAACGGCCAGGAAAGCGGCCCGGGAGTCGGCCCGTGAGTGGCTGGCTGCGGTGGATGCCGGGGACCTCGCGGCCCGGCGGCCAGCGGAACTCTCCGGCGGCCAGGCCCAGCGCGTGGCGGTGGCCAGGGCCCTTGCGGCCAACCCTGAAGTGCTGCTGCTGGACGAGCCCATGGCGGCATTGGACATCCACGCGGCGCCGCTGCTCCGGAGGCTCCTGAAGAAGGTCCTGGCCGGGCGTCGCGCCATCATCATCACCCACGACGTCCTGGACGCCCTGATGCTTGCCGACCGGGTGGTCATCCTCGAAGGGGGCAGAATTGCCGAGGAAGGGCCCACCCGGCAGGTCCTGCAGCGGCCCCGGAGCCGGTTTGCCGCCGGGCTGGCGGGGCTGAACCTCATTCCCGGAACCATCACCGCCACCGGCATCCGGACAGCAGGGGGTCTTGAGGTGGCCGGCCACCAGGACGAGGACCTCTTTCCGGTGGGATCCGGCACGCCAAACACGGGCGGGCAGCCCGGCGTTGCCGCGTTCCCGCCGTCGGCCGTCTCCGTGTTCCTGAGCGAAGCGCACGGCAGCCCCCGGAACTCATTCCCCGTCACAGTCACGGACCTGGAACAGCACGGCGACCAGATCCGGGTCCGGGCCGGCGGGATGTCCGCCGACATCACACCGGCCGCCTCTGCGGACCTGGGGCTTGCGCCGGGTATGACTGTCTACTTCGTGATCAAGGCGGCCGCAGTGGCCGTCTACCCGGCCTAACGTCTACCAGGCCTAACGTCAGCCTGCTTGGTCAGCCTTGCGTGGTTAGGCCTGCGCGGCCGGCTGTTCCTTGGCTTCGCGCCGCACGGGGTGCTGGCTGGTGATGGATACGCGGTTGAAGGCGTTCATCGTAATCACCAGCCAGCTCACCGCAGAGTACTCGGCCGCGTTTAGGTGCTGCCGGGCGTAGGCGTCCTCCCGTTCGCGGGTGTGGGCGTCCGGAAGGGTGGTGATGGACTCCGCCAGCGCCAGGGCCGCGCGCTCCTGCTCCGTAAACAGTGCGGTGTCCCGCCAGGCGGCCAGCACCGCGAGCCGTTGGGTGGTTTCACCCTTTTTGAGGGCATCGGCAACGTGCATGTTCAGGCAGTAGGCGCAGCCGTTGATCTGCGAAATGCGAACGTTCAGCAGTTCGGTCAGGGCCCTGCTGATGCCGGCTTCATCGGCGGCTTCGCGTGCTTTCAGGCCGAGCCCGTTCAGCGCCCGCCAGACGGCCGGGCTCTCCTTGTCGATGAATATGTGCTGGGTGGTGGGGGTGCCGGCGTCCTGGGTGTGCTCCATGGCTCCCACAATACCCACCGCCGTATGACTGCTTTTGTCATCTTCGTGACATGCCGGCAAATGCATTGTAGTGTCGTCACCGGACCGTCTGCCCGCCTCGCGGCGGGCGGCGGTCCACCAGAGAAGTCTCTGTGGGGAAGGTGCACTGCGATGCGCCGGCCACACCAGCCGGAGGGCGGTTCCTTGGGGGAGCCGCCCTCCTGCGTGTCCGGGCCGGCGTGTTGCGCGAGGGCTAACGTTTCCGCGGCCGGAGTCCTACCATATGAAAATGCGTTGCCGCCTGAAGGCCCGGATTCTCCGCGCTTTGCGGGTCATGGCTGCCGCTCTGCTTCTCCTGTCGCTGACGGCGCTCCCGGCGTCGGGTACGCCGGACCCGGGCGCCGCCGGACCTTCGCGCGGCGGGACGGACATCGCCGGCGGCGAGACGGTTTCCATCGCCGAGGCCCCCTTTGCGGTGCAGATCGCCTACGGCACCGCCGGCACCAGGGTGGCCTGCACGGGCAGCCAGATTTCAGCCAGCTGGGTGATCACTGCCAGGCACTGCGACTCTGCCAGCCTTCACTCCGTCCGCCTGGACACTCCCTCCCTCGGCGCCGGTGGCGTAGTACGCACCATTGCTGCCCGCTACCCGTCGCCCGTGGGTGACGTGCTGCTGCTCAAGCTCTCCACCCCGCACCCCGGAACCTATGCCGGCCTGTCCCGAACGTTCCCGGCGGCAGGATCGGACGCGCGCGTGTTCGGCTGGGGTGACGAGACGGAGGGGGCCGGGGCCATGTCCCCGCAGGTCAAGGCTGCCGGCGTGAAGGTGTCAGGACGGGGCTCGGACGCTTTTGGCGGTTTGTCCGTGCGGACGCAATCGCAGACAGGGCACCCGCTGGCGGGGGACTCCGGCGGCCCCCTCATCGTCGGAGGAAAGCTGGTGGGTGTGTTGTCGACGTCGAGCGTCCTGCCGAGGGGGGCTCCCTCCAGTTTCACCGGCTTCTACAACGACCACGCTGCCGTCTCCCGCCATCTGGGCTGGATCACGTTGGTCACTGGCGTCGGCGCCGACTAGCAACCTGCCGCGCCCGGGATGCCGCGTCCGGGACGCCGCCCAGGGATGCCCCGCCAGGGATGCCGCGTCCGGGGGCGGGGGTCGATCGCCCCTAGACAGCCATTTCGCCGTCGGCAAACATGGACCTAGAGGCCACGTCCGGCAAAGTTGAGTCATGTACACTCAACTTTAAGAGTTGATCTATCCCCGAAAGGAGCTCTCTTTGGACGCCAAGTTCACCACCAAGAGCCAGGAGGCTCTTTCGGCAGCAGCCATGAATGCCTCCACGGCAGGAAATCCCCAGGTTGAGCCTGCCCATCTGCTCAAGGCTCTGATGGACCAGCGCGAGGGCGTCGCCGTCGCGCTCCTCCGCGCCACCGGCGCCGATCCTGACGCCGTCAGCGTCCAGGCCAGCACCGCCATCAAAGCACTGCCGGCGTCGTCCGGCACCTCGGTGCAGCAGGCCCAGCTTTCCCGCACCGCCCTGCAGGCCATCAAGAACGCCCAGAACGAAGCCGACAAGCTGGGCGACACCTTCGTTTCCACCGAGCACCTGCTGCTGGGGCTCTCCGCCGGCAGTGACGCCGTCGGGAAGTTAATGCGCGACGCCGGCGCCTCCCACGAGGCCCTGCTCGCCGCCCTGCCGGGTGTCCGGGGGGACCGCAAGGTCACCAACGCCGACCCCGAGAACACCTTCCAGGCCCTGGAGAAGTTCGGCACGGACCTCACCGCGATCGCCCGCTCCGGCAAGCTGGACCCGGTGATCGGCCGCGACGCCGAGATCCGCCGCATCATCCAGGTGCTGAGCCGCCGCACCAAGAACAACCCGGTGATCATCGGCGAGCCCGGCGTCGGCAAGACCGCCGTCGTCGAGGGCCTGGCCCAGCGGATCGTCGCCAACGACGTGCCGGAAAGCCTGCGCGGCAAGACCCTGATCGCCCTGGATCTCGCCTCGATGGTGGCCGGCGCCAAGTACCGCGGGGAGTTCGAGGAACGGCTGAAGGCCGTCCTGGAGGAGATCAAGAGCTCCGAGGGGCAGATCGTCACCTTCATCGACGAACTCCACACTGTGGTGGGCGCAGGCGCCTCCGGGGACAGCTCCATGGACGCCGGCAACATGCTCAAGCCCATGCTGGCCCGCGGTGAGCTGCGCCTGATCGGCGCCACCACACTGGACGAATACCGCGAGAACATCGAAAAGGACCCCGCCCTGGAGCGCCGCTTCCAGCAGGTGTTCGTGGGCGAGCCCAGCGTGGACGACACCATCGGCATCCTCCGCGGCCTGAAGGAACGCTACGAGGCACACCACAAGGTGTCCATCGCGGACTCCGCCCTGGTGGCTGCCGCGACGCTCTCCAACCGCTACATCTCGGGCCGTCAGCTGCCGGACAAGGCGATCGACCTCGTGGACGAGGCGGCGTCCCGGCTGCGCATGGAGATTGATTCCGCGCCGGAGGAGATCGACCAGCTGCGGCGCCAGGTGGACCGGCTGACCATGGAGGAACTGGCCCTGGCCAACGAGAAGGACGCCGCGTCCGTGGAGCGCCTCGCCGCGCTGCGGGCGGACATGGCGGACAAGAAGGAAGCGCTCTCGGCGCTGAACGCGCGCTGGGAAGCGGAGAAGGCCGGCCTCAACCACGTGGGTGACCTCAAGGCCCGGATCGACGAGCTGCGTTCGGCTGCGGAGAAGTACCAGCGCGAAGGGGACCTCGCTGCTGCCTCCCGCATCCTTTACGGCGAACTGCCCGCACTGGAGCGCGAGTTGTCCGCCGCTGCCGAGGCTGAGTCCGCCCGGGTGGCAGGCGGCGGGGCGAAGCAGGAACTCATGGTGGCCGATGAAGTCACGGCGGGTGACATCGCCGAGGTGATTTCCGCCTGGACCGGCATCCCGGCCGGACGCATGCTGCAGGGCGAGAGCCAGAAGCTGCTGCACATGGAGGAGGAGCTCGGCCGGCGGCTGATCGGCCAGAAGAAGGCCGTCACCGCGGTGTCGGACGCCGTTCGCCGTGCGCGCGCCGGCATCAGCGACCCCAACCGGCCCACCGGGTCCTTCCTGTTCCTGGGTCCCACCGGCGTGGGCAAGACCGAGCTGGCGAAGGCCCTGGCGGACTTCCTGTTCGACGACGAACGCGCCATGGTGCGGATCGACATGTCCGAGTACGGCGAGAAGCACTCCGTGGCGCGGCTGGTGGGTGCCCCTCCCGGCTACGTGGGCTACGAGGAAGGCGGCCAGCTTACGGAAGCCGTCCGCCGTCGTCCGTACTCCGTGGTGCTCCTGGACGAAGTGGAGAAGGCCCACCCGGAGGTGTTCGACATCCTCCTGCAGGTTCTCGACGACGGCCGCCTCACCGACGGCCAGGGCCGCACCGTGGACTTCCGCAACGTGATCCTGGTGCTGACCTCCAACCTGGGCAGCCAGTTCCTGGTGGACCAGACGCTGGATGCCAACGCCAAGCGCAGTGCCGTGATGGCCACGGTGCACGCGTCATTCAAGCCGGAATTCCTGAACCGGCTGGACGAAGTGGTGCTGTTTGATGCTCTGGACGTCGAGGAGCTGGCCCGGATCGTGGAACTCCAGGTGGCAGAACTCGGCAAGCGGCTGCATGACCGCCGCCTCGAGCTGGAAGTCACCGAAGGTGCCCGCGCCTGGCTGGCCATGACGGGCTTCGATCCCGCCTACGGCGCCCGGCCGCTGCGCCGGCTGGTGCAGCGCGAAATCGGCGACCGGCTGGCCAAGGCCATCCTGGCCGGCGACATCGCCGACGGGGACACTGTGCTGGTGGATACCGCGGCCGACGTCGACGAACTCACCATCGCGAGCCTGGAGCGCCAGGAGCGCGACGGCGGTGCCCTCGCCGGCAGCGGGCTGTCCGTGCGGCGGAAGGACTAGGGGATGAGGGATTCCATGATGATATTGCCCTTGTCCGCGGTGACATAGCAGTCAACCCGCCGGTCGCCCTGCTCCCAGCTGGTGTCGCTCGGGTAGGCGTTGCGCTGCATGAGGACGTAGTTGGCCACGGCGTCGGTGAGTCCGGCGTCCTGGCAGATCTCGCGGCCCTTCTCGCGCAGTGCGGCAATGCCCGGGTAGGAGTCCGATTCCGGGAACCGGTACACGGCAACCAGCTGGGCCGAGTGGCCGGTGGTGCACGCCACCACCCGTGACTCCGTGGCTTCCGGATCGAAGTTCTCGAAGCAGTCGCCCCGCTGGTAGTCCAGCGCGCTCACGCCGTCCTGCGGAAGGTCGCCGCGGGTCGGCTGCGCGGACGGCGATGTTGACTCCGACACGGCAGCGGCCGGGGGCTGGTTGGCGGCCTGCTCATTCCCGCTCGCGATCAGGGTGGCCAGCCACCACGTGAGCAGGCCCAGGAACACGAGCCCGGCCACCACGAAGCCGATCTTGAACAGGGTCTGCGGCGGCTCGCCGGCTTTCGGGGCCGGCTTGTTGTCTGCGTCGACTGTGACGTCCGGCTCGACTGTTTTGTTTGTGACGTCTGTTTCGTCTGTGACATCAGTGACGGCGGGCGGCAGGACGGGGAGGCTGCTGGTTGGCGGCCGGGAAGGCGGCGGGGGGACGACCGGTGGCATTCCGGCGCGCGGGGATGTCTCTTGGTTCCCTGTGTCCGTTCCGTTCTGGTCATTCACGTGAAGATTCACCCTTCCCGGCGTCGTAATCCTGGCTTTTTCCTTGGATGAGGGCCGCCGGTGGGCCGCCCGCCTGGAGTCGCCCAAACGACTCTACCGAAGAAAATCTGCGGACCGGAGACGGTCCGGACCTGCATAAACGTGGCGAGTGTTTCCCGGGGGCCCGATCCGGGGCGCAGTTACCGCTGAAAGCATGTAATCTAGGTGTACGACAAATTGACCAAACATTCCGGGGCCTCACTAACGCCAATGGTGACCACCTCCGGTCCGAGTACAAAAGGGGGTCACGCCATGGGGCGCGGCCGTCAAAAGGCAAAAGCTACCAAGCAGGCTCGGGATATTAAGTACTATTCCCCGAACACCGACTACTCTGCGCTTCAGCGTGAGCTCAAGAGCACTGAGGGTCGTGCACCGAGCCGTTTCTCGAGTGAGCCGGTCGAACCGGATTATTCGGCTTATGTGGATAAGTACGCGGACGATTTGGAAGACGACGACGACGAGGTTGACACCCGTCGAATCGGTTAGTTGTCGCCCACTGAACCTGCCGTAAGGCACTCAGTGGCGTGCCGCCGTCGTACCATTCACCACAGTGATCCGTACGGCTCTTCGGCTCTTCTTTTCCAGCACCCCGGGTGCTGACCTCAGATATTGGGCCCGTCAGGCCGCGCCGGCTTCCGGTGTGCCCTGACGGGCCTTCCTGTCGTCACTCCTGCGTCGTTTTGGCCCGCCGAATCGGCATCAGCGTCCGTGGCGGACCAGTGGCGGCCAGGAAAGCAAGGATGACTCGGTTGAGCGCTTCCGGCTGCTCCAGGGGGAGCCCGTGCGAAGCTGCCGGAAACACCGCCAATTCGCCATTCGGCAGGGCCTCGTACAGGGACACTGTGTGCGGCAGCGTCACCAGGTCGTCGTCGCCCGCCACAACGAGCACCGGCATGCTGATCCGGGCGATGTCGGCCGTGGACAGGGTGGGCTCCGAAGCGACCATCCGGAAACTCTTGTTCATCACGACGTCCAGATGCCCGGGACCGTCCGGGGACCGCGCGATATAGGCTTTGCCAAGTTCCTGCGGCACGGCGGAGCCCGGGTCCAGCTCCACGGGGGCAATGCCCTCGAAGTGGTAGTTTGCGCCCACCACCACAAGCTTCCGGACCAGGTCCGGGCGGCGAAGCGCCACGATCAGTGCAATGATGCCGCCGTCGCTCCACCCGACCAGGTGGGCCGGCCCGCCCACCACTTCCTCCAGCACGCCGATCGTCTCGTCCGCCATGTCCGAGTAATGGAAGTCCGCGTCCGTGTCCGCGGTATAGCCGTGACCGCGCCGGTCGAAGGCCAGGACGCGGAAACCGTCCGACAGCCCCGGACCAATGCTGTTGAGCAGATCGTCGCTGTTGCCCAGGCCGCCGTGCAGCAGCAGGAGCGGCTCCCCTTTGCCTCCGCGGTCCTCCACCCAGGTGGGGTGCCCGTTAATGTCCACACGGCCGGCCATGGCTCACTCCGTTCCGGCGGTCCTACGGCGACTCGGCTGCGGTGGACCGTCTTAGCCGCCATTGTCCTCCTGCGGCGGGATGTTGTCAGTGCCGTAGCCCCGTACTAGGTTGATCGTGGGCTGTCCCGCTGCCGGTCCGGCTGCGGTTCGAATTTAGGGTCGAAGGGAAATGATTTTATGACCGGACGCACCACCTTCAACGCAGGCGAGATCTGCTGGACGGATCTGCAGACCAAGGATGTGCAGGCGGCAAAGGCCTTCTACGCCGCCGTGTTCGGCTGGCGCTTCGAGGACTTGCCAACACCGGACGGGCGCAGCTATTCCAAGGCCTATTTGGACGACGACCTCATCACGGTCATTGCGCCCCAGAACCCTCAGCAGGAGTCCTCCGGCACGGCCGCGCAGTGGAACATCTACTTTGCTGTCGCCGATGCCGGAGCCGTCGTGGACGAAACGCCGCATGCGGGCGGCACGGTGGAGTTCGGCCCCGAGGAGGTGGAGGACACCGGAGTCATGGTGTTCCTGGCGCCGCCCGGCGGCGGCACCACCGGGGTGTGGCAGCCGGGAACGCACACCGGCACGGCAAGGTACAACGAATCCGGTGCCCTTGCCTGGGCGGAACTGCTGACTCCCGAACCGCAGGCCGCCGTCGCCTTCTTCCAGCAGCTGTTCGGGCACGAGGTGACCGAATACCCGCAGGACGACGGCGGAACGTACACCACCCTGATGGTGGACGGCGCGGAGGTGGCCGGGATCGCGCCACTGCCGCTGGAGGACGAGGAAGATGACGAGGCGGCGGACGCGGGCGCGGACGCGGATGCGGGAGCCGGCGCGGGTGCCGACACTGAAGACCAGGCCCTAAAGGCTGGCTGGCAGGTCTACTTCGGCGTCGGCAGCATCGCGGAGGCGGTGGCCGCCGCGGTGGCCGCTGGCGCCGTCGTCCTGGTCGAACCGGAGCGGGACGGCGACGAGGACGCCGGCAGGGTGGCTACGCTGAGCGACCCGCAGGGCGGAATATTCAGCCTGCTGGAGGTTTAAACGCATCGAGTGCTCCGCAACTGCCGTTATGGACCTGCTAAACGGCGGTTGCGGAGCACTCGATGAGGGTTTAAAGGCCCTTAGGCGTAGGAGTTCACCAGTCGGACTGCGCCGCCGTCAACACCCTTGGCGCCCTGGACGTAGTCCGGGCCGGTCTTCACGATGGAGTCCGAGTTCTCTTCGACGGTGCCCATGATCCAGGACGGCAGGCCGCGGTCGTTGAGGCGGTTCACGGCGGCGTCGGCGGCCTCGGGGGAGACGATGGCCACCATGCCCACGCCCAGGTTCAGGGTGCGCTCGAGGTCGGCCAGCGGGACGTTGCCCAGTTCCGAGACCAGCTTGAAGATGGCGGGAAGTTCCCACGTGGCGCGGTCCACCGTGGCGATGAGGCCCTGGGGAAGGACACGGGCCAGGTTGGCTGCGAGTCCGCCGCCGGTGACGTGGCTGAAACCGTGGACTGCCTTGCCGGCCGCGGATCCGTTCACCGGGAAGGTGCGGGCCAGGTCCAGGCAGTCAGCTGCGTAGACGCGGGTGGGTTCGAGCAGTTCCTCGCCCAGCGTGCGTCCGAGTTCGGACACCTGGCGGTCCAGTGCCCAGCCGGCGTGGTTGATGACGCGGCGTACCAGGGAGTAGCCGTTCGAGTGCAGGCCGGAGGAGGCCATGCCGATCACCACGTCGCCGGCGCGGACGCGGTCCGGGCCCAGCAGGTCGGAGGCCTCAACAACACCGGTGGCTGCGCCGGCGACGTCGTACTCGTGCTCGCCCAGCAGGCCGGGGTGTTCGGCGGTTTCGCCGCCCACCAGGGCTGTACCGGCGACGGAGCAGGCTGCGGCGATGCCGCGGACGATGTCCGCGATGCGCTCGGGGACAACCTTGCCGCAGGCGATGTAGTCGGTCATGTACAGCGGCTCGGCACCCACCACCACGATGTCGTCCACCACCATGCCCACGAGGTCGAAGCCGATGGTGTCATGGATGTCCATAGCCTGGGCGATGGCCACCTTGGTGCCCACACCGTCCGTGGACGTCGCCAGCAGAGGCCGCTTGTAAGTGAGGAGCTTCGAAACGTCGTAGAGGCCGGCAAAGCCGCCCACTCCGCCGATCACCGAAGAATTATGGGTGGCCTTGACGGCGTCCTTCATCAGTTCAACGGCGCGGTCTCCCGCTTCGACGTCAACACCGGCGGAGGCGTACGTGATGCCGGCGTTCTGGGCGGAGGAAGATGCGGAAGTCATACGGACTCTTTCTTGTCAGCGGTCAGACGGTCGGCGTCGGTCAGCAGGTTCTCGAACTCGGCGTCCGGTCCCGGGTCGCAGCCCGTGGCGCCGGGCTTGCCGGCCGGATCCTCGTCGGAGTCCACGGCTGCGGCGGCGGATGCCGGGGCGCCGGCGGCGGATCCGGCAGCAGGGAGGCCGCCGAGGTCCGTGCGCTCCAGCAGGTTCTTGCCGAGCTTGTCCGCGCCGGGCAGTTCGATGGGGTACTTGCCGGTGAAGCAGGCGGTGCAGAGCCGCTCGCGCGGCTGACGCGTGGCGTCGATCATGCCGTCTTCGGAAATGTAGGCCAGCGAGTCGGCGCCGATGGCCTGGGAGATTTCCTCGATGGTGGCGCCGTTGGCGATCAGTTCCGCGCGGGACGCGAAGTCGATGCCGTAGAAGCAGGGCCACTGCACGGGCGGGGAGGAGATCTTCACATGCACCGAGGCGGCACCGGCTTCGCGGAGCATCCGGACGATGGCGCGCTGGGTGTTGCCGCGGACGATCGAGTCATCCACCACCACAACACGCTTGCCGCGGATCACGGACTCGAGGGCGTTGAGCTTGAGCCGGATGCCCAGCTGGCGCAGCGTCTGGGAGGGCTGGATGAACGTGCGGCCCACGTAGGAGTTCTTCACGAAGCCGTGGGCGAAGGGAATGCCGGATTCCTCGGCGTAGCCCACGGCGGCCGGGGTGCCGGACTCCGGGACCGGGATGACGATGTCCGCTTCCTGGGTGTTTTCGCGGGCCAGCTGGCGGCCCATCTCCACGCGGGATTCGTACACTGAGCGTCCCGCGATGGCTGCGTCCGGACGGGCGAGGTACACGTACTCGAAAACGCAACCCGCCGGCGTCGGCTCCGCAAAGCGCTGGGACCGTACGCCGTCCTCGTCGATGGCGATGAATTCGCCGGGTTCGATTTCGCGGATGAAGCTTGCGCCCACAGTGGCCAGGGCCGACTGCTCGGAGGCGACAACCCAGCCGCGCTCCAGCCGGCCGAGGACCAGCGGGCGGATGCCGTAGGTGTCGCGCGCCGCATAGAGGGTGCCTTCGTCCATAAAGACGAAGCAGAAGCCGCCCTTGATCTTGGGCAGCAGCTCGATGGCTGTCTGTTCGAGGGACTTGCCCTCCTCGCCCTCCAGCAGCGCCGTGACCAGGGCGGTGTCCGAGGTGTTGCCCTGCTTCATTTCGCCGCTGAGCTGGCCGCCGTTGCGGTCGTTGATCATGGCGTTGAGCTCGGCAGTGTTGGTGAGGTTGCCGTTGTGGGCCAGTGCCACGGTTCCCGTGGCGGTCGCGCCAAGCGTGGGCTGGGCATTGGCCCAGTGGCTGGCGCCGGTAGTGGAATAGCGGCAGTGGCCGACGGCCAGGTGCCCGGTCAGGGTGTTCAGCGTGGTCTCGTCGAAGACCTGGGATACGAGGCCCATGTCCTTATAGACGTTGATCCGCTTGCCGTCGCTGGTTGCTATACCAGCCGACTCCTGACCGCGGTGCTGCAATGCATACAGCCCGTAATAGGTGAGTTTTGCTACTTCTTCACCTGGTGCCCAGACCCCGAAGACGCCGCAAGCGTCCTGAGGGCCTTTTTCGCCAGGGAGAAGATCATGAGAAAGTTTTCCATCGCCGCGTGCCACTGGTCGATTATCTCACGTGATGGGGTAGGACTTTCCCGGCCGCCCGATTATGACTGACGGCCGGCCTGGGGGCCGCTGTCCCCGCCGTCGTCCGGGTCGTTGCCGGAGTCGGTCTCCGGGACGGCCTCGACGACGGCGTGCTCGGCGCGGCGGACGCTGAGCCGGTCCAGCAGGAGGGCAACAATGGCGCCCAGAATCACGCCGCCGGCGCCGAAAAGGACCATAAAGAAGCCGAAGACGGAGCTGGGTTCGTAGCTCGGGTCCCCGGGCAGGGCAAACGCGATGACTGCCGCAACGATGATGCCCACGATTCCGCCGAGTATGAGGAACGGCACGTATTTGGGTGCCCGGCGCACGGTGATTTCGCGCCGTTCGGCGGGGGTGTCTTCAGAAGCCATGCCATCTAGCCTACTGCCCGGGGTTGAGTGGGTTGGCCGCCCCGGGCGTCCCCTAGCTGCCGCGGTACGTCGAGTAGGCGAACGGGCTGAGGAGCAGCGGCACGTGGTAGTGCTCGCCGGCGTCGGACACGGTGAATACCAGGTCCACTTCCGGGAAGAATGTGGCGGTGCCCAGGCCCTCGTAGTAGGCGCCCGTGGCAAAGTTCAGCCGGTAGGTCCCGGCCGGCAGGAGTTCCGGACCAAGGTCCTTCGCCCTGCCGTCGGCATCCGTGGTGCCCGAAGCAACGAGGTTCCAGCCGCCGCCGTCGCGCGCGTAAAGTACGACGGCGACGCCGGCAGCCGGGCGCCCGGCCCCGGTGTCCAGGATGTGGGTGGTCACCTGTGAAACGGTCATTCGCTGATCACTCCTTCGAGCCGGAGCAGGGCGATTTCGCGCAGCTGCTGGGCCACTATGGCGTCTTCTTCTTCGGCAGTGTGGTTGAGGCGCTCGTGCAGGGCTGCCAGGATTTCGGGAGCGGTCCGCCCGGCCGCACGGATCAGGAACACCCGGCCGAACTTTTGCTCATAGGCACGGTTGCCTTCGGCGAGTGCCGTGGTGATCGCCTGGTCCGCAGGATCCACGCCGGCCTGCTCCGAGCGGGACATGGAGGCCTCGGTGGTGGAAGCCGTGGGCCGTTCCCCGATCCGCGGGTGGTGGGCCATGGCGGCTTCCACCTCGTCGGGAGTGAACGGGCTGGCGGCGTTGCGGGCGAAGTCCAGCAGGGCCTCGCTGCTGGCAAACGGGCGTGCGTCGGCGATCTGGTCCACCCAGCGCCGGACGTCGATGCAGGGGCGAAGTGCCGCGGTGACTTCCGCGCGGTCCGCCCCGTTGAATACGGCAAGCTGCATGCTTGAACATCCCTCGTGCAAATGCTGGCATCCATGGCGTCGGCTATGCGGATAAGGGGCTGCCCCGATGCAGAGGGACGCACGGGCCGTTCCCGGCCGCAGCGCACCACTACATTCCGCATCATGGAACTGTTATTTCAGCATGCGTAATAGTCAACCCGAAATTTGCGCTTGGTGTCAAGAGACTACAGGACCCCGGCTGGCGGCATCCGGCTCCGCTAGAATCCTGCTGGGGGGACTGCGGCGCCTGGCCGGCTGTCCTGATTGGTGAGAGGGACTCCAGTGGCTCAAGCAGATGGGCACAGCCTTGTTAGCGCTGACTTTGAACGGCGCTCAGTGCTGGGCGAATACGGACTATTGCCGAGAGACCCGGCGTCCGCCGCGGACGAAGGTGCCAGCGTCAGTGCCAGTGCCAGTGCCAGCGCCGCGCGGGCCCTGAACTTCCTGGTGGACCTGGCCGCGAAGCTTTGCGGAGTGCCGTTCAGCGTAGTCAACATCATCACTCCCGAGCAGCAGCTCCAGCTTGCGGCCGCGGGCCTGGAACCCGGGCTGTGCGCCCGGGAGGACTCGATGTGTGCCAGGGTATTCCAGCAGGGCCACACCACCGTTGTGCCGGATGCCAGCGATGATCCGAGATTTGCGGACAACCCGTTTGTGACCGGCGAAATTGCGAATGTCCGGTTCTATGCCTCCTCACCGCTGCGGACCAGTTCCGGCTTCGCCCTGGGCTCCCTGTGCGTCTTCTCCGACTCGCCGGCTACCATCTCCACCGAACAGACCGCCATGCTGGACGTCCTCGCGGCGCAGGTGGTCGAAGTGTTGGAACTTCAGCACCGCACGCTGCAGCTCCAACATGCCCTGGAGGAACTCGGGCGCAGCAACCGCAAGCTCGCGGAGTTCGCCGGACGCGTCAGCCACGACCTCCGGATCCCGCTCACCACCATCCTTGGCTACGTGGAACTGAGCGAGGACGACGACGACATCCGCCCGGACAGCCCGGCGGCCGGATACCTGCAGCGCATCGGCGGCAGCGGGCGGCGGATGCTCGCCATGCTGGACGACGTCCTCAGCTACTCCCAGGTGGGCGGCATGCTGCGTCCCCGGCCGGTTTCCCTGCAAAGGGCAGTGGCCGAGGCCGTGAGCGACCTGGGCGACGGATTCGGCGCCGGAGCCTCGCTGGAATGTGAGGACGCAGAAGTGGTGGCTGATCCGGCCCAACTACGGACGCTGCTGCAGAACCTGCTGGGCAATTCATCCAACTACCGCCGCCCCGAGCAGAAACTCAAGGTCCGGATTGACGCCGTGGACGATGACCGCGGTGTCATCGTCCGGGTGGCGGACAACGGCAAGGGCATCGGGGCAGCCGACCGTGAACGGGTCCTTGAACCGCTGGTCCGGCTGCATCGGCCCGGTGACGCCCCGGGTTCGGGCCTGGGGCTCGCGACGTGCGTGCGGATCGTGCAGTCGCACGGCGGCGAACTCTCGCTCACGGAAACGCCTGGCGGCGGGACAACTGTTTCGGCGCTTTTCCCGAAAGGCGGCCGGGATGAGTCCGCTTAGAGCCTTCCTCCGTGCCTCCCTCCTGTTGCTCGCCCTGGTGCTCTTCCTGCCTGCCGGAGCCGCGCAGGCGGCCGGGGCAGCCGCTTTTTCGGCGCAGCCCGCCAGTACAACGCCAGCCGGCTTAACAGCGCCAGCCGGCCTAACAGCGCCGGCCGGCGTCCCGGCGTCGAACACTGCCGCCGGTGAGGACCTCGGGGCCGCACCCGGAAAGCCCCTCCTCGGTGCAGTGCTCGAATGGGGCGAGGACGACGCCGCCGGTTTCGCCGCCCGGCTGCAGGCCACTCCCGCGGTCCTCGGGCACGATGTTTCCTTTCCCGTCAAAGCCACGGAAAAGGCCTATCTGCGGGAGTTCCTGGCCCAAAGTGCGTCCTCCGGCGCCCACGCCCTGCTGACCGTGAACCCCGCGGTGCCCCTGACGGAGGTCACCGCGGACGCCGCCGCCGACTTCGCCGGGCAGCTCGAGGAGCTGGCGCAGGGCTTCCCCGGAAAGCTGCTGATCCGTTTCGCCCCGGACATGAACGCCAGCTGGGTTTCCTGGGGCCAGCAGCCGGGGGCCTACGTACCGGCATACCGGGCCGTGGCCCGGGCGTTCGACGCAGAATCCAACGCCGTCATGGTGTGGCAGCCCTTCCAGGCACGGGACTATCCGTTCACCCGGAACCGCAGTGCCCCGGCACCCGGCACCGCCGGGTTCGCCGCGCTGGACACGAATTCCGACGGCGCCTGGAACGGTTCGGATGCACCCTACGCGCCGTACTACCCGGGCGACGACGTGGTTGACTGGGCCGGCCTGACGGCACTCCATGACGACACCGGCGGGGGAGCCGCCGTCAATACGCTGCCAAAGGACGGGGAGCTTGCCGCCCTGTTGAATGGAACGGCCCAGGGGGCCGCGTCCGCTGCGGACGGCGGTGTGGCTTCCGACCACGGCGATGCCAACTTCTACGAGTCCTACGCCGTGAAGCGGGAGAAGCCGCTGCTGCTCCAGACTGCCGCCTACTACAGCCCGTCCGCGGGCGGGCCCTCCGAAAACGACATCAAGTCCGGCTGGTGGAAACAGGTGCTGGGCGACGCGGGGCAGGGGAAACTGGACCGGATTGCCGCCGTCGTCTGGGACGAGAAAACGGACGTGGGGGACGCCGGCAACACCATCATTGACTGGCGCCTGACCCGGAACGCGGACGTGGCGGCGGCCGCCGGCGCAGCCGTCAAGGAGTCCACGCTCACCACCGGTCCGGTCACCGCCACCGTTCAGGGGCTGGGCGGGTCATCCGGCAATGCCCTGGCGGGTGTTCCTGCGGCGGTCATGGCGGCCACCCTGCTTGCGGCCGCGGTCCTGCTGTGGCTGGTGCCGGTCCGCCTGCGTACGGCCACGAACTGGACCTACTCGGACAAGTCCTCGCGGGATGCCCGGGTGGACCTGATGCGCGGCGTGGCCATCCTGTTCGTGGTGGTGAACCACGTGGGGATGACCTCGTTCTTCCAGCTGCTGACCCAGGAAACCATCGGCTTCGTGTCCGGTGCCGAGCTGTTCGTGCTGCTCTCCGGGCTTGTCCTGGGCATGGTCTACGGACCCAAGGCCCAGGACAACATCGGCCTCGTGGCGCAAAAGACCGGCAGGCGGGCGGCCAAGCTGTACGTCACGGCGCTGGCGGTAGTTGTCCTGGTGTTCCTGCTCAGCCTCATCCCGGCCTTCAACTCCGAGGTGCTGACCACGTTCACGGACCAGGGGACCGGCGGCGCCGGCAGGTCGGGAGCGGGCCGGACCTATGACCTCTACACCGGCATGCAGGGCCTGCTCCAGTTTCCCGTGTCGGGTGCCGTCATCCCCGCGGTGCTTCTCCTGCAGTTCGGTCCGTGGCAGTTCAACGTGATGGGGCTCTATGTGATCATGCTCCTGGTCAGCCCGCTGATCCTGCTGGCCCTGGCCCGCGGCAAGGTGCTGTGGGTCCTGCTGGCCACCACCGCCCTGTACGCCGCCGGCACAGTGTTCCGTTTCCGGCTCCTGCCGTCGCAGTTCGAGGACTCCTTCCCGCTGCTGGTGTGGCAGGTCCTGTTTGTGCTGGGACTGGTGGGCGGCTACTACCGCCGGACCATCGTGGCCTGGCTGTCCGCCCACCGCTGGGTGGTGGGTGCCTGCGCGGCCGTCACGGTGGCCTTTGCGCTGATGTCCTGGGCCAATCCGTACCTGGCCAACGAGTTCGACGTCCGGCTCGCCCTGACTTCGGACGCGAATTACCGCGCCGTCTACGACCGGTTCTTCGGCCGGACCTACCTGGAGCCCGGCCGGCTCCTGAACGTGCTCACCCTGCTGGTCACGGCCTACGCGCTGCTCACGGCCTACTGGAAGCCGATTGAACGCGCTGTGGGCTGGCTGCTGATCCCGCTGGGGCAGGCAACGCTGTACGTCTTCATCATGCACGTGGTGCTCATCGCCGTGGTTGCGAACATCCCGGCCCTGCAACAGGGGAACATCTGGCTCAACACCGCCGCGTACGCCCTGATCGTGGCGCTGCTCTGGGTGATGGTCCGGACCAAGTTCCTGTTCCGCGTCATCCCCACCTGAGAGCGTTCCTGGGTCAGCGTCGGGGTCAGCGGGCGGGGGCGGCGCCGCCGAGGCGGGCTGTGACCCGGTCCGCGGCCGCCTTGCAGGACTCCCCGAGGCGCTGCAGTGTGTCCGGGGAAACCCGGAAGCGGGGCGCCGGGATGAGGACCGCCGCCACGATGTCGCCGCGGTGGTCGAAGACGGGGGCGGCCAGGCCCACCTCGTCCAGGGATGACTCGCCGTAATTGGTGGCCCAGCCGCGCTTGGCAACGTCGCCCAGCCGGATCAGGTACGCCTCGAGGCTGGTTTCGTCCAGGCCGGGATGGGCAATTTCGCCGCTCCGGAGCAATACCCGCACGCGCTCGGCCGGCTCGGCCGCAAGGAAGACCTGCACCGAGGCGCTGAGGGCATCCTTGTACCGCGCGCCCAGCGGAGTGGTGTGCTTGATCTGGTGGTGGCTGGCGATCTGCTCCACGCACATCGACTCCGACCCGTTCCACACCATGAGCGCGCTCGTTTCGCCGGTCTGCTCCGTAAGTTCGCGCAGCACGGGGTAGGCCACACGGCGCTCTTCGAGTTCGGCCAGCAGCGGTCCGGCGACGGCGATCAGGCCCAGGCCCAGACGGAACCTGCGGGTCTCCGGATCGCGTTCCACCAGGTGTTCCTGTTCGAACGTGGCCAGAATGCGGGAGACGGTGCTTTTGTGCAGCCCGACGCGGTTGGCTATCTCGGTGACGCCGAGCAGCGGCTCGTCAGCGGTAAAACTCCGCAGAACGGCGATGGCGTTGACGATGACCGACGTGCCTTTGGTGTCGCCGTTCGTAGTGGTTTCAGGAGTTTCTTCAGAGGTCATGGTGTCCACCATCATTCCGTATGAGAGCCCGAAAGCGGCGCCACGGATGACGTGGCGCCGCTTTGGGGTGTTGGCATTTTCGGTGCTGGTTAGGCCCCGATGATGTTGTATTCCGGGCCGAACGGGAACTTGGTGATGTTCTCCGCGCCGTCTTCCCCGACCACCAGGATGTCGTGCTCGCGGTAGCCGCCGGCGCCCGGCTCGCCGTCGAGGACGGTGATCATCGGTTCCATGGAAACCACCATGCCCGGTTCCAGCACGGTGTCGATGTCCTCGCGGAGTTCCAGTCCCGCCTCGCGGCCGTAGTAGTGGCTGAGGACGCCGAAGGAGTGTCCGTAGCCGAAGGTGCGGTTGGCCAGGAGGCCGTGGCCCACGTAGATCTCGTTCAGTTCAGCAGCGATGTCCTTGCAGACGGCGCCGGGCTTGATGAGTTCGAGTCCGCGCTTGTGGACCTCGACGTTGATGTTCCACAGTTCCAGCGAGCGGGCATCCGGTTCGCCGTAGAACAGGGTGCGCTCCAGCGCCGTGTAGTAGCCCGAGGTCATCGGGAAGCAGTTCAGCGACAGGATGTCGTGTTCCTGGATCTTGCGGGTGGTGGCCCAGTTGTGGGCGCCGTCCGTGTTGATGCCGGACTGGAACCAGACCCAGGTGTCGCGGATTTCGGAATCCGGGAAGGTCCGGGCAATCTCGTGGACCATGGCCTCGGTGCCGATCAGGGCGACTTCGTACTCGGTGATGCCGGCCGTGATGGCGTTGCGGATGGCCTCGCCGCCGAGGTCGCCGATGCGTGCACCGTGCTTGATGACCTCGATCTCTTCTGCGGACTTGATCATCCGCTGGCGCATCGCAGCCTGGGCCACATCCACCAGGGTGGCGCCGGCGAAGGCGGCCTGGATCTTGTTGCGGTTATCCAGCGGCAGCGAATCGTCCTCGACGCCAAGGCGGCGGGGGTTGATGCCGCGGGTGCGCAGCACTTCCTGGATGGCGAAGATGTAGTTGTCCCGGCGCCAGTCCGTGTAGACGATGTTGTCGCCGAAGCTGCGGCGCCAGGGCATGCCGGCGTCGATGTTGGCGGTGACGGTGACGGTGTCGTCCTTGGTGACAACCATGGCGTAGGAGCGGCCGAAGGTGGTGAAAAGGAAGTCGGAGTAGTACTTGATCGAGTGGTAGCTGGTCAGGACAACGGCGTCCAGATCCTTTTCCGCCATGATGCGGCGCAGGCCCGCGATGCGGCGCTCGAACTCGGTATCGGAGAATGTCAGTTTGACCTTATCGCCGTTCTTGAGGACTTTGAGTCGCTCCAGTTCGGCGACGGAGGTTGCGTTCTCGGATGCTGTGGTGGTCATTGTGGTGGTGCCTTTCTGTGGTGCAGTTACTTTGAGGTGGGAGGAAAGTCTTTATTCGTGGCGCAGCGGCTCTTTGCAGGTTTCCCTGGAGAGCGCGACGGCGATCAGGGAGATGACTGCCGCAGCGACGAGGTACCAGGCCGGCGCCAGGTCGCTGGCGGTGGCGGCGATCAGGAGCGTTGCCATGAACGGGGCGGTGCCGCCGAAGAGCGCGTTGGAGAGGTTGAAGCTGACCGCGAAGCCGCTGTAGCGGACGCGGGTGGGGAACATCTCCGCCAGGAAGCTCGGAAGCGTCCCGTCGTTGAGCGTGAGCATGGCGCCCAGCAGGATCTGGACCAGGACAATCACCAGGAAGTTGCCGGTTCCCAGAAGCGCGAACGCGGGCACCGTCAGCAGGATGAAGCTGACGGACGCGGCAATGAGTACCTTCTTGCGTCCGTAACGGTCCGACAGCATCCCCGTCAGGAAGATGAAGCCGATGTACGTCACCAGTGCGACGGTGGTGGCCAGGAATGATTCGGTCTCACCGAGGCCCAGCTCCGAGGACAGGTAGGTGGGCATGTAGCTGAGGATCACGTAGAAGCCGACGGCGTTCAGCAGCACGGCTCCGACGGCCTGCAGCAGCTGCCGCCAGTGGTTCCGGAACAAGCTTGAAACAGGTGCCTTGACGGCATCGTCTTCCGCAGCCATCTCGCGGAATACGGGGGTGTCCTCCAGCTTGGTCCGGATGTACCGTCCGATCAGACCCATCGGGGCGGCCAGCAGGAACGGCAGCCGCCAGCCCCAGCTTTGCATCGCATCGGAACTGAGCAGCATAGTCAGCAGGCCCGCCAGCAGGGAGCCAAGCAGCAAGCCTGCTGCGGTGCTCGCGGGAACCACCGCGGCGTAGAGGCCGCGCTTGTTGGCCGGGGCGTACTCGACGAGGAAGGCCGACGCTCCGGCGTACTCGCCTGAGGCTGAGAAGCCCTGAACCACCCTGATGATCAAAAGCAGGACCGGAGCCCAGAGGCCGATCGTGTCGTAGCCCGGAATGAGGGCTATGCAGAACGTCGCACCGGACATGATCAGGATGGACAGGGAGAGGGCCGTGCGCCGTCCCACCCTGTCACCAATATGGCCCCAGACGAACCCGCCCAGCGGGCGCACCAGGAATGAAATTGCGAACAGGGCGAACGTCAGCAGAAGCCCGGTCTGGGGATCTGATTCAGGGAAGAAGACGGTGGCGATCGTGACGGCCAGGTAGCCGTAAACGGCGTAGTCGAACCATTCAACGAAGTTGCCGATGAAGCTGGCCGCGATGACCCTGCGGCGCGTGTCCCTGCTGACACCGTCGTCAGCAGGTTGGAAATTCTGGCCGCTCAACGTACTGCGGCCGGCGGGACGGCCCTCATGCATGCCATCCGGCTCTGCCTCCAGGCCTCCCGCAAGAGCGGGAGAGGAAGTTTCGTTACTCATGTATCCACCAAGTTGTTGGGGTTGCATTCAGCGCAACGCTGTTGCACCAGATTAGACGTGACATGTAACACAGTCAATACCTGCGGGTTTCAGATTCGTGAACATTGCGATCCAAATTGCGCCCAGACGGATGAATCAACGCCTGGTTGATGAAAATATGTTGCATTGAGAGCGACGCTGTTGCAGAAACCTTGCCTGCCGATAAGAATCTGGAGCGCTCCCGCCTATCGCTCTTCGGCGATCTGTTGACACGCCGTGTGGCGGCTGTCATATTGCCAGTACGCGCTTTGTGCATCGTGTTGTGTAATACGCAATTCAGCGGACCTGACTCCAGGGTGTGCAGGCCGGCTTCCCGATCCAAGGGGCGGCGTTCCCCGCCGGGTCCTCACGACGCACAAGGAGACGTTGCAGAATGACAGAGAGCACCGGCGTCGTGTTCCGGCTGTTCAGCACGTACCGCCTCGCCGTCCACCGGGGCGGCGTAATCTTCGTCGGTCCAGTCGCGATTGTCGGGGCACTGCTCTACCGTCTGAAGTTCAGGCACCGGACGGGCATCCTGGCAGGGCGTGCGGCGGCGCCGTCCGCACGCAGGAAGCCGTCCGCGCGCGGGAAGCAGCGCACACCGTAGTGCAGGCCCGACTGCACGAAGATTTGGAACCGCAACGAGTCAGCTAGATTGGCAACGGGTGCCGTTGCCAACGAGTCCCCCCGGGCTCAGGAGAGGAACACACAAATCATGGTTCACAAAGTAAAAGCCGTCATCGCCAAGGAAAAGAACGCTCCGGTCTCCGTGGAGACCATACTGGTGCCGGATCCCGGCCCGGGCGAGGCGCTGGTGGATATCCTGACCTGCGGCGTTTGCCACACGGACCTGCACTACAAGCAGGGTGGAATCACCGACGATTTCCCCATCCTGCTGGGCCATGAGGCCACCGGTGTGGTCAGCGCCGTCGGACCGGACGTCACCGAAGTGGCCCCCGGCGACCGCGTGATCCTGAACTGGCGTGCCGTGTGCGGCGAATGCCGCGCCTGCGCGAAGGGCCAGCCGCAGTACTGTTTCAACACACATAATGCGACGCAGAAGATGACGCTTGAGGACGGCACGGAGCTCTCGCCCGCGCTGGGCATCGGCGCCTTCGCGGAGAAGACACTCGTCGCCGCCGGGCAGTGCACCAAGGTCGACGACGACGCCGATCCCGCCGCCGTCGGGCTCCTCGGCTGCGGTGTGATGGCAGGTATCGGCGCTGCCATCAATACCGGTGAGGTCAAGCGCGGCGAATCCGTCGCCGTCATCGGCTGCGGCGGCGTGGGCATCGCCGCGATTGCAGGCGCCAAGCTGGCCGGCGCCACCACGATCATCGCGGTGGACATCGACGCCAACAAGGTGGAAATGGCCAAGTCCCTGGGCGCCACGCACGGTGTCGACTCCAGCAAGGAAGATCCCATCGAGGCCATCCGTGCACTCACGGGAGGCAACGGCGCCGACGTCGTGATTGAAGCGGTGGGCCGCCCCGAAACGTACAAGCAGGCCTTCTACGCGCGCGACCTCGCCGGCCGCGTGGTGCTGGTGGGCGTTCCGACGCCGGACATGAAGCTCGAGCTCCCCCTGCTGGATGTCTTCGGCCGCGGCGGTTCCCTGAAGTCCTCCTGGTACGGCGACTGCCTGCCGTCCCGGGATTTCCCCATGCTCGTGGCCCAGTACAAGCTGGGCAACCTGGACCTGGACGCTTTCGTCACCGAACGCATCACCATCGACCAGGTGGAGGAGGCATTCGCCAGGATGCACGAGGGCAAGGTGCTGAGGTCCGTGGTCGAAATCCACCCGGGCGCTGAAACCGTCACCGCCGCTGAGACCGCCCCGGAAGCCGCGTCGGTATGAGCGTCACCATCGAAAACCTGGTCACCTCGGGAACGTTTTCGCTCGACGGCGGCACCTGGGACGTGGACAACAACGTCTGGATCGTGGGGAATGAGAACGAATGCGTGATCATCGACTCCCCGCACGACGCCGCTGCGATCATCAACCAGGTCCGCGGCCGTAAGGTCCTGGCCATTCTGCTCACGCACGCCCACAACGACCACATCGGGGCCGCCCGGGCCGTGGCCGAGGCCGTGGACGCGCCGATCTACCTCCACCCGGACGACCTGGTGCTGTGGGAACAGGTCTATCCCGACGTCAAGCCGGACCGCTACCTCGCGGACGGCGACGTCTTCCAGGTGGGCGGGGCCACCCTGCGCGCACTGCACACCCCGGGACACTCGCCGGGATCCACCTGCTTCAACCTCGAGGATGAAGGGACGGTCTTCACCGGAGACACGCTGTTCAACGGCGGACCAGGTGCCACGGGCAGGTCCTACAGCGACTACCCCACCATCCTCGACTCCATCCGGCAACGGCTGCTGACCCTGCCTGCCGCCACGGTGGTCCGCACGGGCCACGGCGACAACACCACCATCGGTGCGGAGCGCGAGACGCTGGCCCGGGTAAACCAGTGAATCCCCTCAAGCTCGGCCGGCAGCCGGCGCCGGTCGAGGACATCAACGAGGACAAACTCGAAGTCCACAAGCCGAAGACTGAGGCCGCGGGGGTCAAGGCCGTCATGGTGGCACTTGAGCGTGCCGTCGCGCAGGCCGGCGTGACCCGCACGGCGCAGTCTCTGCTGCGGCTGAACCAGCAGGGCGGGTTCGACTGCCCCGGCTGCGCCTGGCCGGAGTCGGCCACGAAGCGCAAAGCGGCCGAGTTCTGCGAGAACGGCGCCAAAGCAGTGGCCGAGGAGAACACCCTCCGCACGGTCGGCGCCGAGTTCTGGGCCAGGCATTCCATCGCCGAGCTTTCGGGAAAGACGGAGTACTGGCTGGGCAACCAGGGCAGGCTCAGCGAGCCCGTGGTGATCCGCGAAGGCGAGTCCCACTATTCGCCGATCTCCTGGGCGGAGGCCTTTGACCTGATCGGTGAACACATCCGGGCCTCCACCCCGGACCGCTGCGTGTTCTACACCTCCGGGCGCACGGCGAACGAGACTGCGTTTATGTACCAGCTGTTCGCCCGCGCCCTGGGCACCAACAACCTCCCGGACTGTTCCAACATGTGCCACGAATCCTCGGGTTCGGCGCTGAACCCGACCATCGGCATCGGCAAGGGGACCGTGTCCCTGGAGGACATCCACGATTCCGAGCTCATCTTCGTGGTGGGGCAGAACCCCGGCACCAACCACCCCCGGATGCTCTCGGCCCTGAAGGAGTGCAAGGACAAGGGCGGCAAGGTGGTGGCGGTCAACCCGCTGCCGGAGGCAGGGCTGTTCAACTTCAAGGATCCGCAGACCGTCTCGGGTGTGGTGGGCGGCGGCACGCCGCTGGCCGACGAGTACCTGCAGATCAAGGTGGGCGGTGACCTGGCACTGTTCCAGGCGCTGGGCCACCTGCTCCTGGTGGAGGAGGAACGCAACCCGGGCACCGTCGTCGACCGTTCCTTCATCGACGCGCAGACCGACGGGTTCGATGCCTACCGCGAGGCCCGCGGCGAGCTGGACTGGGCGGAAACCGAGAAGGCCACCGGCCTGTCCCGCGAACAGATCGAAACTGTTGCCGGGATGCTGATCCGCTCCAAGGCCACCATTTTCTGCTGGGCCCTCGGTGTAACGCAGCAGCCGCACTCGGTGGACACCATCAAGGAAATGGTGAACGTCCTGCTCCTGCAGGGGAACTTCGGCAAGCCCGGCGCGGGCGCCTGCCCGGTCCGCGGACACTCCAATGTCCAGGGTGACCGGACCATGGGAATCTGGGAAAAGCCGAAGGAGTGGCTGCTCGAGGCGCTGGACAAGGAATTCGGCATCCAGTCCCCGCGCCATCACGGTTACGACGCTGTCGAGTCGATGGAAGCCTTTGAGCGCGACGAGGTGGACGTCTTTGTCTCCATGGGCGGAAACTTCTCCCTCGCCTGCTCGGACACGGAGACGCTGGAAGCGGGCATGCAGCGGATCGGCCTGACGGTGCACATCTCCACTAAACCGAACCGTTCCCACGTGGTGCACGGCCGCACCTCGCTGATCCTGCCCACACTGGGCCGGACGGACAAGGACGACAAGCACCCGGGCGGTGCGCAGTTCCTGTCCGTGGAGGACTCCATGTCAGTGGTCCACTCCACCCAGGGCAGGCTGGCGCCGGTCTCCGACCACATGCTGGCCGAGCCGGTCATCGTGGCGCGGATGGCCGAGGCGACCTTTGGCCCCGGCCATTCCGTGGACTGGAAGGCCATGGCCGAGGACTATGACGTGGTCCGTGACCACATCTCCCGCGTCCTGCCGGGGTTCGAGGACTTCAACACCCGGGTCCGGACCAAAAACGGGTTTGTGCTGCCCAACCCGCCGCGCGACACCCGGTCCTTCAAGACGGACATCGGCCGGGGCCGCTTCACGGTCAGTCCACTGGAATACCTGACCCCGCCGGAGGGCCACCTGGTGCTCCAGACCATGCGCAGCCACGACCAGTACAACACCACGTTCTACGGGCTGGACGACCGGTACCGCGGGATCTCGGGCGGCCGGCGCGTGATCCTGGTCCACCCGGAGGACCTGGCCGAGCTCGGCTTCCAGGACCGGGACCTGGTGGACGTGGTCAGCACCTTCCGCGGGCACGACCGGCAGGCGGACAAGTTCCGCCTGGTCGCGTACCCGACGGCGAAGGGCTGCGCGGCCGCGTACTTCCCCGAAGCCAACGCCCTGGTCCACAAGGAGAACGTGGCACGGGAGTCGAACACCCCCGGCTTCAAGGCCATGTTCGTCCGCTTCGTGCCGCACCTGGCGGAGACCGTAACGCACCATGAGGGCGCGGCTGCGCAGCCTGCTGCGGCGCTGGCCGGTCCGGCGGCCGGCTAGGCCGCTAGCCGATCCCGAGCACCGCCCACCCGAAGCCGGGCAGGCTGACAACGTTCCGTTCAGGACGCTGGCGGCCCTGCCCGGCCAGCAGTGTGCCTGCCCCGGACGGCACGGGCAGGTCCGCCGGCGTGGCCGAAAGGTTCAGCGCGACTGTCAGCGCACCGCCGTCGCCTGTTTCGCCGTTGTCCGCACCGCCGTCGTCCCTGGCTTGGTAGACGAGGTGCTCGTTGCTGAGCGTCAGCACGGTGGTGCGCGCCCGGTGCAGCCAGGAATGCCGCCGCCGGAGGCTGATCAGCTCCTGGTGCAGGTGGTAAACGGGCCAGCCGGCCGCTGCCAGTTCCGCGGGGCCGGCGGGGAACGCCGGACGGACGGCGTCATCGCCGCCGGCGCGGTCCTCCTTGACGCCGCGGAAGGCCTGCTCATCGCCGTAGTAGATACTGGGCGTCCCGCCCACCGTCAGCAGGACAGTGAGTGCAAGCGCCAACTGGTCCGGGTTGTCCAGCTTGCTGGCCAGGCGGGTGACGTCGTGGTTGCCCACAAACGTGAGCGGCACAAAGCTGTCCAGGAACCCGTTGTGGCGCTCCAGGGCGGACGCGAGTTCGTAGAAGTTGGCATCGTTGAGGGAACTCCAGACCGCCTTCCACAATTCGTATTGGGTCACCGAATCCAGGGTGCTCCGCTCCACCTCTTCGGCGAAGTCGCCGTGGATGTACTCGCCCACGAAGTAGGCCTCCGGAAAGTCGCGGCGCACCTCCGCCAGCACCGGCGCCCAGTACGACGCCGGCACGGCGTACGCTGCGTCCAGCCGCCATCCGTCCGCCCCGCGCCCCAGCCAGTGCTTCATCACGTCCGTGACCAGGACGCCAACCGCGGGTTCGTCGTGGTTGAGCGCCACCAGGTGGTGGTGGCCCTCGAAGTCGTCATAGCCGGGCTCGGTCCCCGGCGTCCACCCGGACTCCGGCCACTGCAGGCGGAACCATGAGGCGGCGGGAGCGCCGGGCCCTTCGGTGAGCACGCGTTGGAAGGGCCCGAAACTGCGGCCCACATGGTTGAAGACGCCGTCGAGCAGGACCTTCAGCCCGCGGGCGTGGCACTGGGCAATGAGCTCGTCGAAGTCCGCGTCGTCGCCCAGCCGGGGGTCGATGCGGAAGTAGTCCGTGGTGTCGTAGCCGTGGGTCTCCGAGGCAAAGACCGGCCCCAGGGCCAGCCCGGAAGCTCCGAGTTCCACGACGTAATCGAGCCAGGGAACCAGCTGGCCGAGCCGGTGGTCCGCGGTCCGGTCCGGGTGCCGGTCCGCAGCGCCGGCCGCCTGCTCCGCGCCTACGAAGCCGATCGGGTACACGTGCCACCAGATAGCGTGTTGGACCCAGTCCGGTTCCGTCATCGAGATCCACCTTTCGTCGGTTTCCCAACATACTCCGTCAGCCCGCCGGCCGGGTCTTGAGCAAATCCTTGCAGAGCCTTGAGCGGACGCTGAGCTGCCTTCGCCACACTCGAAGGAAGCACTCAACGACATGGGTCGGCGCACTGGGGATGGTGAAGGTCCGCATGGAAAGAATTCACAGCGGGGAGAAACTGCTGGGCGACGCCATGGCGCGCGCCGCCGTCCGCCTGATGCAGCAAGCGCCCGGCTACAAGAAACGGGCCGTCCACCACCTGAAGCACGTTTGGAAGGTCTATGCCCTGTCCCGCGCCCTGGCCAAGGCGCTCGAAGACTCCCGGGAGGCCTCCAGCTGGCCCGGTGACAGGCTCCAAGTGGGCACGCACATGTCCAGGAGGGTGGAGCTGATCACCCGCCGGCTGAAACGTGAAACCGACGTCTACGCCGCAGGCTGACCCCCGCAAAGGCCCGCCCCGCCACCCGAGCCGCCCGAGCCATCCGCCGTCGTGACCCTGTTTAAACCGCGAACGACGGCGACACTCCGGACTTGCCGGTGTGTCGCCGTCGTTCTGGCGTAGTACAGGGTCAGGACGGCCGGTGGGCCGATCCTGTCGAGACAGGGACTCGCCCGATCACCGGTTTGGTGCCTAATGCCCGGTGTAACCCATTTTTCCGCTGATGACCAGGCCGGCGTCCCGGAGGCCCTGGATCAGGCCGGGAGTGTTTTCCGGGTCGAAGCGGAACGACGGGCCGGAGATGCTCACGGCCCCGATGACCGTTCCAGCATGGTTGCAGACCGGGACGGCAATGGCGGTGAGACCGATCTCGAACTCCTCGTGGACCACCGCGTAGCCGTCGCGGGACACGTCGAGGAGTTGCTTTTCAAGTTCCTTGCGGCTGGTGATGGTCCGCTGTGTCCGGGCTGCCAGGCCCGTCTTCTTCAGGATCCGCTCCCGTTCATCGGCCGGCAAGGCTGCCAGGAGCACCTTGCCGCTGGAGGTGGCGTGCAGGGGTGTAAGGCTGCCCACCCAGTCATAGGTGGCCAGCGTGGACGGCCCCATGGCCTGGTCCACGTTCACCGCATAGTTGGAACGAAGCACCGCGAGATTGACGGTTTCCTTGAATTCCTCGGCCAGGCTTTCGAGCACCGGGCGTGCCTCCCGCACCAGGCTCAGCCTGCCCGGAATGGAACTGGCCAGGCGGAGGACGCCAAACCCCAGCTGGTACTTTCCCCGATCACTGTTTTGGTGCACCATCTCCCGGGTCACCAGCGAGCCGAGCAACCGCGAGACGGTGGACTTGTGAACGCCCATTTCTTCGGCAATCTCGCTGACTCCGGCATGGCCGTCACGGGCAAGGATCTGCAGGATCTGGAGGGCGCGGTCCACTGACTGGACACCTCCGCCTTGGATATCCGGATCCTTGTCAGTCCCTAGTTCGTCTCTTGCAGCCATCAGAGATGCTCCCGTGTTGTTGCCGTGACCGGAGGTCAGGCTCGCCCTTGTCCCACCTGATTCCCAATTCTGATCCTAGACTGAGGCGGGCGCGCGGACGTCATCACGCGGCTTTGTGTTAGCTGCCCGGGCGTCGGATTCGCAGGGGAGATGCCAGCCGTTCCGAGGACGTGAACGCCGGCGAGGGCAGGCCCACGGCTACAGTTCCGGGCGCCAGGGGAGACCCAATGCCGCCACCGGCTCGCCCCGTTGAGCCCCGCGCGCAGGGATTACCAAGAAGCCGTCTGCGGCAGCCAGCCCGCGCAGCATTCCGGGCCCGGCGTAGCGGGCCGGAACCGCCAGGCCGCTGATCCAGCGGAACGGCATGAGCCGGGTGGAGGCAGGGTGGGCGGAGATCGTCTCACCGCAGGGTACCTGAGTGGTCTCGGCCAGCGGCTGATGGCCGAGTGCGGCCAGAAGGGGACCTCCAACAGTGAAGAGTGCCATCAGGGCTGCCAGCGGGTCGCCGGGAAGTCCGATGATGAACCGCCCGTTGGGAAGTTTGGCCAGGGCTGCGGGGTGGCCCGGCCGCACGGCCACGCCATCGATGAGGAGCCGTCCGCCAAGGGCGGCGATGGCCTTCCGGAAATGGTCCGCACCGAAGCGTCCGGTCCCGCCGGTGGTCACAACGACGTCGGGCCACTGGGCCATCGGCGCTTCGGCGGCGCCCAGCCCTGTAAGCCATTCCTCGTAGGAATCGCCGATGCGGACCAGCGGTCCAGGAGTGCCCCCGAGCATGCCGATGACGGTGCCGAGCGGGGGCCCGAACGCATCCCTGACCTGCCCGGCTGCAGGGAACCGGGAAGTCACCACCTCCGAACCGCTGACCAGTATTTTGACCAGTGGCTTGCCTCGTACTTCCAGCCGATCGAAGCCGGCAACGGCCGCCAAAGCGACATGGGCGGGATTCAGGGTTGTCCCTGCGGGAATCAGCACCTCGCCGGCCGGTGCGCTGCCGTCCACCATCAGGATGGCGTGGCTGCTCCCGAGCGGCATCCCCGGTTCCCTAAGCACCCGGGGACCATCACCGCAGACTGCCCAGCCGTCCATTGCGGACGAAGCGTAGTGCGGCATCTCTTGCAAGGTGATGAGGTCGGCGGCCAGGGTTCGTCCGTTCGCCTCGCCAAGCGGGACGCGCTCCAGCCCGAGGGGGCGGGCGCAGTCGAAAGCCAGGCGGCGTGCTGCCGCCCAGGTGTGATCGCCGACGGCGGGCCGCCCGCCGTCTGATCCCGGCCCGCCGACGATCGCAAGGGTTTGAGCTGCCACTGGGTGCTCCCTCGTTGGTTAGATGGTTGGGCGGGCCTGTTGGTTCCCGAAGACGGGGCTCTGGTCACGCCATGTTGACCGTGATGATGTCCCCGTCCGCGCGAAAGAACATGCGGCGGCCGCGCCCCAGCGATAAGACGAGCCATACGATGGCGCCATCCTCGGTGACTTCGTCAATCCAGCCTGAACATGGGACTGTGAGACCCTCCAGCACTGTGACGAAATCACCCGGGATGAGCGCGGTCCAGTCTGTCACCACCTTGGTGCCGCCCACGGCGGGATCCGCGGCGCGGGGTGATGTCGCGACGCCGGTCATGATGCAAACACCGTCGTCCGGGCGGTGCGGGACTGTTCCCGTGCCGCTTCGGCGGCGTGGAGCAGCAGCAGCGCTGTTGTAACGGAGCCCACACCGCCGGGGACCGGCGTTAGCGCGGCAGCTACCGGGCGCACGCTGGTGCCGTCCACATCGCCGGCGAGTGAGCCGTCGGAAAGCACATTGGTCCCCACATCGATGACCACGGAATGTTTGGAAACGTCGTCCCCTGTGATCAGGCCGGTGCGGCCGGCGGCAACAACCACGACGTCGGAAGTTTTTGTGTACCTCCGCAGCGGACCGGACCTGGAGTGGCAGACGGTGGTGGTGGCGTCCTTCTGCAACAGCAGCAGGGCCAGCGGCTTGCCGACCACCGTGGAACGGCCCACAACCACCACGTGCCGCCCGGCCACCGGAATTTCAAAGTAGTCCAGCATTTCGACGACGGCGCGTGCCGTTGCTGGCGCGAAGGCGCGTTCACCCACGGCCAGGAGCCCCAGGCTCAGCGGGTTTGCGCCGTCGATGTCCTTGGCCGGGGAAATGTGCTTGGCCAGTTCGTCGGCCTTCACGCCGGGAGGCAGGGGAGTCTGCAGAATGATTCCGTTGACGGACGGCTCAGCGCTGAGGTCCTTCAGCACGGCGACGAGCACCTGTTCGGTGGCGTCATGGCCCACGTCGATGATCCTGCAGCCGATGCCGGCGTTTTCCGCGGCGCGCTCGATGGAACGCACATACCAGTGTGTAGAGCTGTCCTCCGTGGCAACCACGACGGCGAGGGTTGGAGCCGATCCCTCGTCGGCCAGGGCCTTGGCTTCGGCCCGGGCCTTCTCCTGGATCAGCTTGGCAAGAGGCTTGCCGGAGAGCACGGATGCGTCGGCCAGCCCCAGCGCTTCGCCGATGAGCTCGTCGGCCGCGGCCGCACCACCGCCGGGCGTGGGCTGCTGCGATGCAAGCCTGCCGTGGTTGTCGATAGTTTTTTCTGAACCGATCATTTGTCCATTCCTGGCTGCTAGGGGCTGGGGCGGAAAGGGTGCCGTGTGTTCCCGAGGGGCTTTGCGTGCTGGTTGACCGCCCAGCACGGTCACGAGGCTTGGCCGCAGTGGCGTACCTGCTGTCTACCGGAACCCGATGGAAGGCGGCAGATATATGACTAATAACTTTATTGATATATCAGTGATTCTGGCAAGCGTATACTGACGAGCCGGCGCGGTCAATAGCCGGTTTTGGCCGCCACCACTGACCAGACAAAAGGCTGTGTCCCCGTCGCTGACTGCGACGGGGACACGTGCGGGTGCGCGACGCGCACGAGCCGGTGGAGAATGCGTGCCGGTTAGGCCCGGGCAGCTCCCGCCGAGGCTTCGGCGCGCTGCTCGAACGGCGTCTCGTCCCATTCGATGAAGGGATCGTTGTCCTGGGCTGCGATGAGCGCGTGCGCTTCGGCTGCGGTGTCCACGCTCGGCATGGAGCCGGGCAGCGGGCGGCGTGCAGATTCCTTCAGGAAATAGATGGCGATCGCGCCGATCACCGATGTCGCCATCAGATAGTACGCGGGGGCCATGTCATCGCCCGTGGCCTCAATCAGGCCCTGCACCAGGAAGGGCGTTGTCCCGCCAAAAATCGCAACGGAGAAGTTGTAGGCGATGCCCATGCTGCTATACCGGCACGAAGTGGGGAACAGCGCCGGCAGCGCCGAGGCCAGGTTGGCTACGTAGAACGTCACGGGGAAGGCGACCAGGGACAGTCCGGCCAGGGTCGACCAGATCTCGCCCATCCCGATCAGGAGGAACGCGGGGACGGCAAACAGGATGGTGCTTCCGGCTCCGATCCACAGCACCGGGCGGCGCCCGATGCGGTCCGAGAGCTTCCCTGTGAGCGGAATGCACAGTGACATCACCACCAGCACGGGAATGGTCAGCAGCGTGCCGTGGACCGGGTCATAGCCCTTGGATTCGGTCAGGTATGTCGGCATGTAGGACGTCAGGGCGTAGCCCACGGTATTGGCCGCGCCCGCGAGGATCATGGCCAGCACGATCGGGCGCCAGTAGGTCCGCATGACGCCCAGCGGACCGCCGGCAACATCCTTGTCGCCCGCGGCAGCTTCGACGGCGGCCCCCTCCTGCGCGTCAAGGGTTGCCTGGAACTGGGGCGATTCCTCGATCTTGTTCCGGAAGTAGATTGCAACCAGGCCCAGCGGCCCGGCCACCAGGAACGGGATCCGCCAGCCCCAGTCCTCCATGGCCGCCTGCCCCAGGGTGACCTGCAGGAGGGACACCGTGGCAGCGCCCAGGGCAAATCCGATGTAGGAGCCCATGTCCAGGAAGCTGGCGAAGAACCCGCGCCGCTTGTCCGGGGCGTATTCGCACACGAAGGTTGTGGCGCCGGCGTACTCGCCGCCCGTGGAGAATCCTTGCACGAGCTTCAGGAGCACCAGCAGCGCGGCCGCCCAGATGCCAACTTGTGCGTACCCCGGCAGGAGGCCGACGGCGAAGGTGCTTGCCGCCATCAGCATGAGGGTCGCTGCCAGCACCTTTTGGCGGCCCACCTTATCGCCCAGCCAGCCGAAGACCATGCCGCCGAGAGGGCGGGCGATAAACGTTGCGGCAAAGGTGCCAAGCAGGAACAGGGTCTGGACGCCCTTGTCTGCCTCCGGCAGGAATACGGGTCCCATGGTGGTGATGAGATAGCCGAACACGCCGACGTCGTACCACTCCATGGTGTTGCCCACGATGGTGCCGCCGAGGGCCTTCTTAAGCATCCGCTGGTCCACGATGTTGATGTCGGACATCGTTAGCCTGCGGGAGTTCTGTCTGTCTTTGCTTCTTTGAGCGGTTGTTATGTCACCTTTGTTTGTCATAAAGGTTTCCTTACTGAGTATTGGCGGGGCTTCGATGCAGGGTGCCTGCGCAGGCCCCGCGGACAGGTTCGGTGGGTCCTCGGAGGTCAGGGCCATAAAGGCGCAGTCCAGGACCATGACTTTCTACGAAGGGAACTGGCACGCCGGGTGAGGACCGGATCGGTCGTTGCCTTCGTGTTCCGCAGTGATCAACAAGGTTCAGCTTATGCAACAGAGTGCGGTAGCTCACAGGCGTTGTCAAGAATATGACCTGACCCCTGCAGCGGACGTTCGAACGCTCCCGCCATACCCCCACCCGTTCGGGTAGGCGAAACCGTCCGATCATGCAGTGGCATCAGTCCGGGCCTGGGGGGAGGATGGCAGGAAGCACATTCGAATGGGCTCGGAACCGCTGCGGGGCCGGCGGTCAGCGCAGGTCGCGGCGCATCAGCACGCGCGGGAAACCGTTGAGGACGGAGTCGGTGTCCGCGGCCTTGGTGAAGCCTGCCTTCTCGAAAAGCCCGCGTGTGCCGACATAGGCCATCGTCAGATCCACTTTCCTGCCCTGGTTATCCACCGGGTAACCCTCAATGGCGGGGGCGCCGTATGAGCGCGCAAACTCGACCGCGCCCTGCAGCAGCTGATGGGAGATCCCCCTGCCGCGATATCCCGGCCGCACCCTGATGCACCAGACCGACCACGCCGGCAGATTGTCCACGTGGGGGATCCGGCGGTTTCGGGCGAAGCCGGTATCGGTGCGCGGATGGACGCCTGCCCAGCCCACTACCTCCCCGCCGTCATACGCCAGAACTCCGGGCGGCGGATCCTGCGCCACCAGCTCCTGCACCAGTTCCCCGCGGGCAGTGCTCTTCAGCGCCGCGTTCTGTTTGGCGGGAATGCGGTAGCTCAGGCACCAGCACACCGTCGCGTCCGGACGCCTGGGCCCCACCATCGTCTTGACGTCCTCAAACTCCGTTGCCGGACGAACTTCGATTCCCATTTAGTTGCGCAGCCCGTTGCTGTGCGCCAAGGCGATGGCCTCGGTGCGGGATGTGGCTCCGAGTTTGCGGTAGATGTTGCGCAGGTGGAACTTGACGGTGTTCTCGCTGACATGCAGTTTTCCGGCGATCGCGCGGTTCCGCTGCCCGGCGGCAAGCAGTTGCAGCACTTCCAATTCGCGGTCGCCCAGGTTCCAGGCGGCGACGTCGGGCAACGTGCGCCCGGGCGGGTCCAGCGGAATGGTGACGGCGACGTCGGCACCCCAGCCTTGCATGAGGTCGATCGCCATCCGGCCGTCCAAGACTTCCACCCGCTGCGCCAGGCGGGCGATGCTGGGGGCCTCTGCGGAGAGGCTGCCCAGGCCGTCGTCGCGCACATTGATGAGGAGGTTCGCGCCGTCGCAATCCCACTGGGTCCGGATGCGCCGAACATCCGGCTGTTCAACCATGGCGAGCACCAGTCCGCGGACGATCGCCCGGGCGGCATGCGCAACTTCCCCGGGGAGGGCGCGGCCGTTGACGGGCGGCTCGATGAACTGGACGTCGATACCGCTGAAGTGCATGAGGGGGCGGAGATCCTCGCGGAGGCGCTGGAACGCCGTGGCCACGGGTTCTTCGACGAGTTCGGTGGTGCGGTCGTTGAGTGTCCGCAGCTCCACAAGCGCTTTGGCGGCGAAGTCGGTGGCGGACTTTCGTGCAGTTTCGTCCGGAAGGGTGGGGGAGCGGAGGGCGGCGAGCAGGGTCTCCAGGGTTGTCGAGTGCCGGTCCACCAGCTCCGCCGTCACCCTGACGCGTTCGGCTGAAGCCGCCCGGGACTCAATGAGGTACGACGGCGGTGCATCCGCCACCTTTTCCCGGATCCGCTCGGCGGCGAGGTTCCAGAGGTAGCCGACCTGCCACGGCAGCTGTGCTTCCCCGCCGGTTCCGCCGGCTCCGGTGTCTAGGCTGGCTTGCCCCACGGGTTGCGGGTCGGTGAGGACCAGCAACGCGTTTGTGGGTGAACCCAGGGCCAGGGCCGTGCGGTCCGTGCCCCCGATCGCGGCCGTGCCGCGCCAGGTTCCACTCGAATTCAGCGACGTCCTGATGTGGTCCAGCTCGGCGATGGAGACCCTGCTGATGACGGACTCGTCGCCGGACTTCTTCTGCGGACGCCCCGTGCAGTCTTCGGTAAAGATCACCAGGGCGCTGCTGCGCAGGTACGGCGCAGTGGCCTGGTGCAGCCTCTGGGCAATCTCGGTCAGCGGAGCCGCGGACAGGCGTGTGATCGCCTCCAGCAGCGGCATCAGGCCCGCGGGCGGCTCAGGCGTGAGGGTGGAAAGGGTGGCTTCTGCGGTGACTGGCACCCATCCATTGTATGGAAATTCTCGGTTATGCCTATCCCTTTGGGTGGGGAAAACCGTCCGATTATGCCGTGGCGCCCACCCGTTCGGCGTCAGAGGATTGAAGGACAGCAACCGCCCCGAAGGAGGTAATCCCTTGAGTGTCATCACGGACGCCGAACCTGCAGCCCTGGCTGGAACGCCGGACACAGCCGAAGCAACATCGGTCACCAGGAACCAGCTCCTGGTGCTGGACGAGATCCAGCGGACAGCCGCCCGGGTGGATCCGAACCAGGTTGCCGCCCTTGCCGCGGAAATCCGCTACGGGAAGCGGATCTTCGTCACCGGCGCCGGCCGCAGCGGCCTCGTCCTGAAAATGGCCGCCATGAGGCTCATGCACCTGGGGCTGGCGGTTCATGTGGTGGGCGAGACCACCGCCCCTGCCATTACGGCCGGAGACGTGCTGCTCGCCGCCTCCGGCTCCGGCACCACGTCCAGTGTTGTCAAAGCGGCACAGACCGCAGCTGCCCAGGGCGCGCGGGTGGCCGTGTACACCACCAACCCGGGTTCACCGCTCGCGGAGGCGGCGTCCGCCGTCGTCGTAATTCCCGCCGCACAAAAGACGGACCACGGTTCGGCTGTCTCCCGGCAGTATTCGGGCAGCCTCTTCGAACAGGTGCTGTTCACCACCACGGAAGCGGTGTTCCAAAGCCTCTGGGATGAAGAAGCCATCGCGCCGGAAGACCTGTGGCTCCGCCACGCAAATCTCGAATAGCCGCACCAAACCAAGCCAACCAAACCCCTCAACAAGCAAGGAACAGACACATGAAACTGCAAGTCGCCATGGACGTCCTGACCGTCGAAGCAGCCCTCGAACTCGCCGGCAAGGTTGCCGAATACGTCGACATCATCGAGCTCGGCACTCCGCTGGTGAAGAACGCAGGCCTGTCCGCCGTGACCGCCATCAAGACCGCCCACCCGGACAAGATCGTTTTCGCTGACCTCAAAACGATGGACGCGGGCGAACTGGAAGCAGAGATCGCCTTCAGTGCAGGCGCGGACCTGGTGTCCGTCCTCGGCGGCGCGGACGATTCCACCATCGCCGGCGCGGTCAAAGCAGCCAAGGCCCACAACAAGGGCATCGTCGTTGACCTGATCGGCGTCGCGGACAAAGTCACCCGCGCCAAGGAAGCCCGTGCCCTCGGTGCCAAGTTCATCGAGTTCCACGCCGGCCTGGATGAGCAGGCCAAGCCGGGCTACAACCTGGATGTGCTGCTGAACGCCGGCGAGGAAGCCCGCGTGCCGTTCTCCGTGGCCGGCGGAGTGAACCTTTCCACCATCGAAGCTGTGCAGCGCGCGGGCGCGGACGTCGCCGTCGTCGGCGGTTCCATCTACAGCGCCGACGATCCCGCGCTCGCCGCCAAGCAGCTCCGCGCGGCGATTATCTAACGAGTATTCCTCGCTCTTTTCGGTGTATTACAAGGGCCGGATTCGAGTAGTGCGGGCCGTTCCGTCCGGGCCGCGGCCGTGCCACACTTGGTGGACTATCGATTGACTGGGGGGATCCACGTCAGGAGATTGATATGCGATCATCGATGCCCGCCAAGTGTCCACGCCGCAGGTTGGTGGTGAACAAGCCATGATGATCGGCTGGGCCTACCTCATGGCCGCAATCATGACCATTGACTCGCTCCTGCTGGGTCTGCTGCTGCTGAACGTCCGGTGGCCGAAGAGCTGGAAAAGAAACGGCTGAACCGCCACATTCAGGCAGCCATGACAGATGAATGACCTCCCGGCCCGCTTTCACAGCCTGCCGACAGGATCCGAACAGCAGTGCCCTATGTTGGCGCTGCATCTTTGAGTGAAGGACGGTGCATACCGGCCGTTCTTCCCAAAGAGCCGTTCACACGGCGGATCGAGGAGACATCAGATGTCACGCACAAAGAGAATAACCCTTGGCCTGACGGCCGGGGCCTTGGCGCTCGGCGCCGGCCTGGGAGTCACCGGAATGGCGTCGGCCGCCGAAACCCCGACGCCGAGTGCCACGGCGTCGGCGTCGGCAAGCACCGACGGCACCGCGGCCACCGACAGCGGAAAGCGGGGCGGCCACAAGGGAGGGGACCGCGGCCAGCTGGCCGCTGACCTTGCCACGAAGCTTGGCGTTGAGGAAGCCAAGGTGACCGAAGCGATCCAGGCCTTCCGGGACGCCAACAAGCCCACCGAGGCGGCAGACGGCACCGCGCCGGCCGAGGGTACGGCGCCAGCCGAAGGCACCAAACCGGACCGCTCCGCCATGGACGCGGCGATGGCCAAGTCCCTGGCGGAGTCGCTCGGCGTCGAGGAATCCAAGGTCACCGCAGCCCTGGAGGAAATCCGGGCTGCGGGCCAGGCCGAACGTGCCGCCGCCCTCAAGACCAGGCTGGACACCGCCGTTACCGACGGCAAGTTGACCCAGGCCGAGGCGGACGCCGTCACGAAGGCCGTGGAAGCCGGGGTGATCGGCGGAGGCGGCCGGTAAGGCTGCCAGCCCCCACGGGACGCTCTCTCACTTCCTGCCGCTTCAGGGGGAACGCTCTCTCACTTTCTTGAGGGAAGTGAGAGAGCGTTCCGTTGTTAACGGCGGAAAGTGAGAGAGCGTTTAGAGCACCTTGCGGATGGTCTCTTCGAAGCTCGTCACGTGGTGCAGGGCCAGCTCGCCCGCTTTGTCGGCGTCGCCCGCCGCCACTGCCTTGAGCAGCTCGACGTGTTCGGTGACGTGGCCGCTCACCGAGGGCACCTTGTCCAGGACCAGGCACCAGATGCGGGTGGCCAGGTTGTCGTAGCGGATCAAGGTGTCTTCCAGGTGCGGGTTGGCTGCGGCCTTGTAGATCAGCCGGTGCACGGTCAGGTCGTAGCGCATGAGGTCGCGGGACTGGCTGGGATTCGGATCCAGCCCGGCAATGGTGTCGGCAACGTGCAGCAGCTCGCGGCGCATGGCGGCGTTTGCTCTCGTGGCCGCGCTGCGTGCCGCCAGGGGCTCCAGCAGCTCCCGGACCTCCGAAACATCGGCCAGTTCCGTGAAGTCCACGGTCGTGGCAAAGGTTCCCCGGCGCGGATAGGACACCACCAGGTGGTCCACTTCCAGCCGCTTGATTGCCTCGCGCACCGGAGTGCGGCCGTACCCGAGCTCGGCCGCCAGCTGACCGTCGTTGATGGGTTCGCCCGGCCGGATCTCGAGCATGATCAGCTTGTCGCGCAGCTGCCGATAGGCGGCCTCCGCCTGGGACAGTACTTCGTCCTCGGCGGGTGGCAAAACAGGAAGTGCATTCAAGGTGCCGCTCCGTTCATGGCTACTCAGTTCTTCATCGCCCAGCTTCACTACCGGGCGATCGGGTCCTAACCGGAAGCCCAGTGCCACTTGCTTCCCGCTATTGACTCTTTTGTGATACCAATCATACCATTGACCTCACACTAATATATTAGTTACAGCAAGAGTGGTATCTCAAAGGAGCATCCGTGGTTGAGCAGTTGAACGAGCGACTTTCCGTAGTCGATCCCGAGGTCCAGCAGGCCATTGCCAATGAGCTGGGCCGCCAGCAGTCCACCCTGGAAATGATTGCGTCGGAGAATTTCGCCCCGTCCGCCGTCATGGAGGCGCAGGGCTCAGTGCTGACAAACAAATACGCCGAGGGCTACCCCGGCAAGCGCTACTACGGCGGCTGCGAGCACGTGGACGTCATCGAGCAGCTGGCCATCGATCGCGTCAAGGCGCTCTTCGGTGCTGAATTCGCCAATGTACAGCCGCACTCCGGCGCGCAGGCCAACGCCGCCGCCATGTTCGCCCTGCTGAACCCGGGCGACACCATCATGGGCCTGAGCCTGGCCCACGGCGGCCACCTCACCCACGGCATGAAGATCAACTTCTCCGGCAAGCTCTACAACGTGGTCCCATACAACGTGCGGGAGTCCGACCTCCGGATCGACATGGCTGAAGTCGAAGCGCTGGCGCTGGAGCACCGCCCGAAGCTCATCGTTGCCGGCTGGTCTGCCTACTCCCGCCAGCTCGATTTCGCCGAGTTCCGCCGGATCGCGGACCTCGTGGGGGCCTACCTGATGGTGGACATGGCCCACTTCGCCGGCCTGGTAGCCGCAGGGCTGCACCCCAACCCGGTGCCGTACGCCGACGTCGTCACCACCACCACCCACAAAACCCTCGGCGGCCCCCGCGGCGGTGTCATCCTCGCCAAGGAGCAGTACGCCAAGAAGATCAACAGCGCAGTCTTCCCCGGCCAGCAGGGCGGCCCCCTGGAGCACGTCATCGCCGCCAAAGCCGTGGCCTTCAAGCTCGCCGGCTCCCCGGAGTTCAAGGAACGCCAGGAGCGCGTCCTGCAGGGTTCGAAGCTTCTGGCCGACCGGCTCCTCCAGGCGGACGTTGCCGCGGCAGGCATCTCCGTGGTCAACGGCGGCACCGACGTCCACCTTGTCCTGGTGGACCTGCGGAACTCTGAACTGGACGGCCAGCAGGCCGAAGACGCCCTGCACCGGATCGGTATCACCGTGAACCGCAACGCCGTGCCGTTCGACCCGCGCCCGCCGATGGTGTCCTCCGGCCTCCGGATCGGCACGCCGGCCCTGGCCACCCGCGGCTTCGGCGCCGAGGAATTCACCGAAGTAGCGGACATCATCGCGACGGCGCTGATTGCGTCCGCGAGCACCGGCACCTTGGGTGACAGCACCGTCGTCGAACTCCGCGCCCGGGTGACCGCCCTCGCCGAACAGTTCCCCCTCTACCCCCACCTCAACAGCGGCACCGACACTGCCGCCTTCGAAGCAGACCTGATTGGAGCAGCCCAGTGAGCACCCACCAGCTCCCCGAGCACCCGGATTTCCTTTGGCGTAACCCGGAGCCTAAGTCCTCTTATGACGCGGTGATTGTGGGCGGCGGCGGGCACGGCCTGGCTACGGCGTATTTCCTGGCGAAGAACCATGGCATGACCAACATCGCGGTCCTGGAAAAGGGCTGGCTGGCCGGCGGAAACATGGCCCGGAACACCACCATCATCCGTTCCAATTACCTTTGGGACGAGAGCGCGGCCATTTATGAGCACGCCCTGAAGCTGTGGGAGATCCTGCCCGAGGAACTCGAGTACGACTTCCTGTTCAGCCAGCGCGGCGTGATGAACCTCGCCCACACCCTGGGCGATGTCCGCGAGAGCATGCGCCGCGTGGGTGCAAACCAGCTCAACGGTGTGGACGCGGAGTGGCTGGACCCGAAGCAGGTCAAGGAACTCTGCCCGATCCTGAACATCAGCGACAACATCCGCTACCCCGTCATGGGCGCCACCTACCAGCCGCGCGCCGGCATCGCCAAGCACGACCACGTGGCCTGGGCCTTCGCCCGCAAATGCGACGAACTCGGCGTGGACATCATCCAGAACTGTGAAGTCACCGGCTTCATCAAGGACGGCAACCGCGTGGTGGGTGTCAAGACCAACAAGGGCACGATCAACACCGAAAAGGTGGGCCTCGCAGCCGCCGGGCACAGCTCGGTCCTGGCCGAAATGGCCGGATTCCGGCTCCCCATCCAGTCCCACCCGCTCCAGGCACTGGTTTCCGAACTGCACGAACCGGTCCACCCGACCGTGGTGATGTCCAACCACGTGCACGTGTACGTCTCCCAGGCCCATAAGGGCGAACTGGTGATGGGCGCGGGCGTGGATTCCTATAACGGTTACGGCCAGCGCGGGTCCTTCCATGTGATTGAGCACCAGATGGCCGCCGCGGTCGAGCTGTTCCCCATTTTTGCCCGGGCGCATGTGCTGCGGACCTGGGGCGGGATTGTGGACACGACCCTGGATGCTTCCCCGATCGTGGGCAACACCCCGGTGGAGAACATGTTTGTGAACTGCGGCTGGGGCACGGGCGGTTTCAAGGCGACCCCGGCTGCCGGGCTGACGTTCGCGCATAACATCGCCACGGGTGCCCCGCACAAGCTGAATAAGCCGTTTGCGCTGGAACGTTTTGAAACCGGTGCCCTGATCGATGAACACGGCGCAGCCGCCGTCGCCCACTAGCACCCAGAAAGAAGACGCACATGCTGCTCATCTCCTGCCCCAACTGCGGCTCGCGCGACGAGACCGAATTCCACTACGGCGGCCAGGCCCACGTGGCCTACCCGGAAAACCCGAATGACCTGACTGACCGCGAGTGGGCCGAGTACCTGTTCTACCGCGATAACACCAAGGGCACGTTCGCCGAGCGCTGGCTGCACAGCACCGGCTGCCGCCAGTGGTTCAACATGCTCCGCGACACCGTCACCTACGACATCCAGGCCGTCTACCCGATGGGCGCGCCCCGGCCGGACA
>NZ_JMLE01000035.1 GCF_000685965.1 Arthrobacter sp. UNC362MFTsu5.1
CTACAACAAGGTGAGTGTCTTCTTCGACTACTTCGTCGGCGCCGGCGGCTACGCACCCATGCCGTCAGACCGTACCTACTACTTCGACGACCTGAGCGGGGTTTCCTGAGTTGACACGGCGCGGCGACGGCATCCTTCGGGCCCGTCGCGCCGAATTTTGCCCATTTTCATCACGCTCGCCAGGCAGCAATCTTGCGGCGTCGGGTCAACTGTGATCCAGGAGCCATGCGTGGCACAGGGAGAGGCCTCAGTGAACAAATATGGCGCGCACGCGCAGAAGTTATGGCAGGAGTGGGCGCCTGTCAGTTACGCCGGGATACCCGATCCTGAGCAGTTTTTTTCGCACCTGGGCCAGCAAGCCGCGCAAATGATGACGGAGCTGGCACCGCAGATCGCTGGCCCCGGTCCGGCAGGGGAAAGCTACCGGGAACAGGCGGCGAGGCTGAATGCCGCGACGCTGCGGGCGGAGCACCTCGTCCGCGCGGCACTGCTGGCCCCGAAACGCGCGCAACTTGCGCGAAAAATTCCGATGAGAGACTAATCAGGGACAAAGGTGGGCGATCGCCGAGGGATCGATTCCTAAGGCTCGCTCGGGTTTTGGCCGTACACCAGGGCGATGCCGCATACGGGCTGCAAGCAGGCGGCCGCCCGGCGTACACGCGGAAATGGTCACGGGGAGGACCGAAGAGGTTGTATCGTCAGAGTGATGAGCGAACCGAGCCCTCGGGTTGACCGAGAAGGGCGGGCCGGGCCCTCCCCAACACTAGAGGACCTTGCGAGAGCGGCCGGAGTTTCCCGCTCGACGGCTTCAAGAGCCATCAACGGTGGTTCCCGGGTCAGCGTGGCAGCCCAAACTGCCGTTGACGCCGCCGTTATTTCTCTCGGGTATACCCCGAACCGGGCGGCACGCAGCCTCGTCACACGCCGGACCTCCTCGATTGCCCTGGTCATCAACGAACCCAATGCCCGGGTCATGGCGGATCCGTTCTTTGCCGCCGTCATCACCGGCATAACCGAGGCGATCCGCGACACGGAAATGCAATTGGTTCTGCTCATGTCCCGGCCAGATGACGATCCATCCCGGACGGTCCGCTACTTGCGCGGAGGTCACGTCGACGGCGCCATTGTTGTCTCGCACCACAAAGCAGACGGCTGGACCGAGAAGCTCGCCGACTCGGGCCTGCCCACCGTATTCATCGGACGGCCCTGGGATACCGGCCTCGGCATCCACTACATTGACGTGGACAATTTCGAAGGCGGCCGACTTGCCGCGCTTCACCTCGCAGCCGCCGGCCGGAAGCACTTGGGAACAATTACCGGCCCGATGGACATGACAGCAGCCGCAGATCGACTCGCCGGCTGGCACACCGGTCTGAGAGAAGCCGGACTGCCGCCGGGGCCCGTCATCGAGGGAGATTTTACCCCGGCCGGAGGCATGGAGGCTGCGGAACGGCTCTTGGCCGAGGACAGCCGCGTGGATGGCATCTTTGCCGCGTCCGACCTCATGGCCCGCGGCGCTATAACCGCTATCCAGGCTGCGGGACGCTCAGTCCCGGCGGACATAGCCCTCGTGGGCTTTGATGACCATCTAGCGGCGCCGGGCGAGCTTCCGTTGACTACGATCAGTCAGCCAACGTCAGAAATGGCCACCCAGGCCGGCCGTCTCCTTCTCGCGGACATCGAAAACCCAACACCCGGCCGGGACCCAGTGATTCATCCTGCACGCCTGGTCATCAGGGCAAGCAGTCAGCGGCAAGAGGGTTAGTCCAGCGTTCGCGTGGTTCTGTCCCACCGCGGCACGCGCCGTCAGCCGTTAGGGAAAGGCTCATTCCAGCAGTGTGAACAGCTTTCCAACTTTCTGTTCTTCGCACTTCTGCGCTTGCGGATTGCTTCTGCTTTCGACTTGGGCAGCCGTTTCCGCTGCCGACGCCGACTAGGTCCGTTGAAACGGCGGCGTGGGCGATCGAGCGCACAGGGATCCCGCAGTCGCGCAGCAGGGTCACTGTGTTGGGCACTTCGATCAGCGACCTGCCCAACCGGTCGACCGCCACACAAAGACGGTGTCGCCCTTCACGGCGTACTCGAGGAGCCTTTTTCATTCCTGGGCGCTCGACTGCCGTCTTGCACGTCCCGTCGGCGAAGACTCGCGTTTCTGCACGCCGGCGCCGACCAGGGCGTCGAGTTGTGGGCGTCCTGCCTAGAAGTACTCACGTGCCTATAACCCAGTGACTCGAAAAGTCCCGGGAGCAGCTTCGCTGAGACAATTAATGATGAGACGCGTTACCGAGACATCGGTGAGCCCAATTTTCCAGCCGCCCGGCCGGCTCATCTGGCCATGAGTCGGCGTCTTGGAAAGCTGTTGTTTTACGAGACAACGGGTGTTTGTTTCTTGCCACCGATTCTCGTCAATGTGGCTTCTGGCCTGGGGCCGATCTGTGCGGCAACTTTTCCGCTTCCTCATAGTTGGACGGCTTGTTATCCCGGAATGCCGCGTCGGCTTCGTTGCGGCTGACGTCGGCGGCGAGCACTCGAACGTGAATCAGTTCCTCGTGGGATTCGCTGCATGCCAGGACGTCTCCGTGGCAGCGGGGGGTGTGGGGGTCATCGGTCGGGAACTGGTGGAAGATGATCCACCAGGTCCCGCCGGACTTGTCCTTGAAGAGGTAGTCGCCCGGCGGCCGGCCGGCGCTCCCGCAGCCCGCGCTCAGACCAGCGCTCGTCACCCGACATGGACCCAGGGGCGTTGAGTGACATCTGGTACTGCTTCCCGGAGCACTTCTCTGGTGACTGGGCGATTTCGCCTTCGCCAAGGAACAGGAACCGCAGGAGGTTCCTCGAACAGATAATCAAAAACGGTCAATATCATTAGTCCGGCGCCAATCAGGGCCGTAGCGACGGGTTGAATCCGATCTGGCTTTCACGTCACGTTGCGGCCGAACGAGCCCGGAGAAACTTGGTGATATGCGCCGAAAACTCAACTGTATACCTCAGAGATGGACAGCCAAACTGGCTAGTCTGAGGTCGTGAATGACTATAGGGAGCACCCAAGCGTGGTTGCTCATTGGAGCGACAATCAGCTCACGCCCTTGAACGAGGCCCGCGCTGCAGACACCACTGTGTGGTTTCCCTTGCCGGAGGAGAATAACGGTGACCGAATCTGGGAAGGCATCAACGGTCGTACCGAGCCGGGCGGTCAAGTTACTCTTTTGGGAATACCCGCATACGTCTACGATCTGAATTTCGGCGACGTGGTCAACGTCGTTCGATCCCAGAAAGGCCCCTTAGTGGCAACCGGGATCCTGCTGGACGGTGGCAACTTTACCTTTAGGGCACTGCTAACAGATCCGCATGAACCGGACAACCGATGGCGCACCATTGCCGAGGAATTCGCCCGTATGGGCTGTCTGGTGGATGCCATCTCGGAACGATTCATCGCGCTCTCCTGCGCTCCGGGCTTAGCACAGCGAGTGGCCGACAGGTTGCAGGATCTCAATGCCGACGGAACCCTTGACTACGAGACGGGACGGACGATGCTCGGCACGTGATCTGGGCTGGCCGGCCAGATCTCCGCCGGGTAAGGGTCGCTATCCTCTGAGCGACCAATTCTTGGCAACAACTGGTTCGGCACGTCGGATGACCATTTTTTTCGGCCCGGTCAGGGTTCGCCCGGTGGAACTTCCTTCGCAAACATCGACCAACAGCTCTTCCCTCTATTTACGCCGCCTCAGGATCACGATCGCGCTGATTCCCAGAATCACGAACATGACGGCGGAAAAGCCACGACGAACAGCGGGTCAAGTCCCACTCCTCCATAGCTGGGAGCAAAATTCTTCACATGTACTCCTGCCTCTTGTGGTGTGCGGCTAGTGATCGTCTGAGCGCTCAGGGAAGCGTTCGGGATGCTTCGGGTCTCTGCCGCGTTCGCGCCAGTACTCCTCGCGTTGCCACAATGAAAACCGAGTCGCCCAGATGATGGATATGATCGTGCCAACGGCAAGAACTGCCATCCTGCCCCAAACCCACGGCTCGGACTCAATGGGACATCGTTCCGATCATCGTTCGTTCGCTGAGCGGCATGTGGTCGGGAAAATGCGCGCCCCACGTGAACGCTGATGGCTCCAACTGGGCCTGTAGGCTCTGGTTCGTGATTGCTCAAATCTTAGGAGAAGGACTTCCGCTCGTCGTAATCCACGGATTCGGTGTAGATCATCGGATCATGCTGCCGTTGGAGGACGCCATCGATGAGTGCGGATGGCAGCAGATCTATATCGACCTACCATGGGCCGCGGGGAATGCTGACATCAACGTCACCAGCACGGACCACGTCGCGCAAGGGGCGCTGGACGACATCCATGCGTATCTCGGAGACCGGCCCTTCGCGCTGATCGGCAACTCCTTCGGAGGAATGATTGCCCGCTACGTCGCTCATGAGCTTCGAGATCAGGTCCTTGGCCTGGCTACTCTTGCGGGTGTGTACGAACCGACCCATGAGGCGCGTAGCCTTCCCCGCCGGCAGGTTGTCCGAGAGGACCCTTCTGTTCTAGCTTTGGCTGGACAGGGGAGGGATGACTACGAAAAGATGACCGTCGTCCAGAGCGAGGCGACGCTCGAGGCATTCACTCGATATGTGCTCCCTGGTCTTCGCACAGCGAACCAAACCGTTCTCGATCGGGTGGCAGCGGAGTACGCGCTCTCTGTAGAACCGGAGGTCGCGCACCCTGCTCCCTTCGAGGCGCCCTCGTTGCACCTTTTCGGGCGTCAGGACCATGTAACTGGCTACGAGGATGGGTGGAAACTCCGCAACCACTATGTCCGGGGCACCTACGCGGTGCTTGACGCTGCTGGCCATAACGCTCATCTCGAGCGCCCGGATCTTACTGCCGCGCTAGTGAAAGATTGGCTCATACGGACCAGCGCGGCTGCCCTGTGAGGGATTGGGGCCAAGTCGATGATCACCGACATTTAGATCCGTGTTGGGTGGCCCGACGCCCGAGTGGGTCCGACGGTGGGCAGTCAGCGCCTGGTCTCGTACCTGGTTAGGACCACACCTCCGGGAACGTCCGGTTCTCGACCAGGTCCAGGTTCACCCAGTTGTCCAGGGCTGTGAAGAATGGCGTGCCGCCGCCCACTAGGACCGGATGGGTGACGATCACGTACTCGTCGATCAGTCCGGCCCGCATGGCCGCCGCGGCGAGTGTGGCACCGCCGATATCCATGGGGCCGCCGTCGTCGGCCTTGAGCCGGCTGATCTCGGTGACCGCGTCGCCGGTGACCAGGCGGGTGTTCCAGTCGACCGTGCTGGCCGTCGAGGAGAACACCACTTTAGGCATGTCCCGCCAGCGGCGGGCGAACTCGATCTGCGCCGGTGTGGCGTCAGGCTGCTGGTCGGCGGTCGGCCAGTGGGAGCTCATCGTCTCCCACAGTTTGCGGCCGTACAGCGCGAGGCCCGTTGCCCCCACCCGGTCGGACCACCATTGGAACAGCTCGTCGCTCGGTGCGCTCCAGCCGAGATCGTCGCCGGGCGCCGCGATGTAGCCGTCGACGCTCAGGTTCATGCCGAAGGTCAAGGTGCGCATGGCGTCAGTCTCCCCTGAGCCGGTATCCGTTGTACAGACCAGCATGGCGCGGAGAATCATCGGTCAGGCCACACTGAGACCAGTTGACCACCACGCCATGCAGATGCTCCGTACGGAAGGATCCTCTCGCAGGCCGCTACCAGGTGGGAGACCGACGCGGCTACGTTTGCCGATAAGGTGGATCTCCTTTGATTCCAAGGATGAGTCGGCGCCCTGCCCTGAACACGGCAGGGCGCTGACTCGGTGGGGAAACGGGCGTGTTGGGTGGTGCTCAGCTGTCGAAGGCGGCGCGGAAGGCGGCGAGGGCGGTGTCTCCTGATTCCGGGCCCGGGCCGCCGGAGGCTCCGGCCTCGAGGCCGATGACACCGGTATAGCCGGCTTCTTTTAGGGCGGTGGCCACGGCCCGGTAGTTGACCTCTCCGGTGCCGGGTTCGAACCGGCCCGGGACGTCGGCTACCTGGATTTCCCCGATCCAGGGCAGTGCGGCCCTGACGAGTTCGATCAGGTTTCCCTCGCCGATCTGGGCGTGGTAGAGATCCAACATCATCTTGACGTTGGGGTGGTCCACAGCCGCAACCAGCGCCATGGTGTCCTTGGCTCTGGCGAGCGGTATGCCCGGGTGGTCAAGGATGGTGTTCAGGTTCTCCAGCGCGAAGGTCACGCCGTGCTTCTCGCCGAGAGCAGCCAGGCCTTCAAGGGTGCGCAGTCCGGTCAGCCACATCTGTCCGGTGGAGCGGTGGACGGGACGGACGGCCAGGCCGCCTTCTCCGAGCTCTGCCGGGTGCACCACCATCCGTTCGACGCCGAGTTCAAGGGCGACAGGAATCAGCTTTTCCGCCGATGCCAGCACCTCGCCGGCGCTGGCAGGGTCGATGAGGCTGCCGCCGAAGTAGCCGCTCATCGAGGAGAACCTGGCCCCCGTTGCGGCGAGTGCGGCGATGTCCCTGCCCCGGGTGTCCCAGAGCTCAACTTCAAATCCCTGCTCGTGGATCCTGTGCACGCGTTCGATCAGGGGAAGGTCGCCGTAGACCATCTCGGCGCACACGGCCAGGCGGAAACTCACGCCTTTCCACCCGTCACGTGAAGTTCGGGCTCGGCGGGACGTAGCTCCGCGATCGATGCAACATCCACCGGCAGGCCGGTCTCCGCCGAACGGACGGCGGCCAAGGCTATCGTGAGGGCGTTCCGAGCGTCGGCGCCCCCGGGGCCAGGGGCACCGGGAGCCTGGAGGCTGTCGCGGCTGGCCTTCACGGCGTCGACGAAGTGGGCTAGTTCCGCAGTGTAGGCGTCGTGGAAGAGATCCACGTTCAGGCGGACGGTGGCCGAGCCGATGCCGGCGGCGGTGTAGCTCGTGGCGCTAGAGGCCTGCGGCCCTCCCGCGGTGACCATGCCCGCGGAGCCGAACACTTCACCGCGCACGTCGTAGCCGTAGAGGGCGTTAAAGTTCGCCTCGGCAACGGCAATCGCGCCGTTGCTGTAGGTGATGGTCACGACGGCGGTGTCCAGGAGTCCGCCGGCTTTCGCCTCGGGTGCAACCAGGGCGTCAGCCACTGCGTGGACGCGGACGGGGACGGCGCCGGGGTTGAGCCAGTTCAGGGTGTCGAAGTCGTGAATGAGGGTTTCGAGGAAGATCGTTCCCGGCGGAATCCGCTCCGGGTTGGTGATGCCGGCTGTGCTGCCTGGATCCCGGGTCAGGGACCGCAGCAGCTGCGGGGTGCCCACGGCGCCGTCGTCAATAAGCTTGCGAGCCGCGGCGAAATCGGCCGCATAGCGCCGGTTGAAGCCGAACTGGACAACCACCCCGGAAGCATTAGCCGCGTCGAGGGCTTCATCGAGTTCTTCCACCGTGCGCCCGCCGGGCTTCTCACAGAAGGCATGCTTTCCGGCCCGGGCCGCGGCCGCGATCAGACCGGAGTGGAAGCGTGCCGGCGCCGCGATCAGGACGGCCTCGACGTCGGGATCATTGATCACGTCGGCCGGATCAGCGCTGATCTTGGCGACGCCCAGACGGCCGGCCAGGGCCTCCACGGCCGGAAGCGCCGGATCGGCGATTGCTTCCAGGCGGGCGCCGGGGATGCGCCGGGCGACTGACTCAGCGTGGAAATTTCCAATCCATCCCGCCCCGATCAGGCCGATACGGACCGGCCGGTCTTCACTGACCGGATGCTGAAGATAGCTCATGACAACTCCTGAAGTTCGGATCTAGATCGTTCTAGTAACTCCATGGTGGCATGGCGATAATGGACCTGTCTAGATCGTTCTATAGACTGTCTCCATCAAGGAGGAAACATGACCGAACAGCAGCGCCGCCCCACCCTGATGGACGTGGCCCGCGCGGCCGGAGTCTCCAGGGCGCTGGTGTCCATCGTGATGCGCGGGGCGCCCGGGGCGTCGGAGCCGACACGGCAGAAGGTCATGGAGGCCGCCCGCGAACTCGGCTACCGGCCGGACTCCCGGGCCCGGTTGCTCCGCAGCAGCCGGACCAAGCTCCTGGGCCTGAGTTTCTCCAGCTCCCAGCCCTTCCACACCGAAATAGTCGACGCCGCCTACGCCGAAGCCGCCGCCAGAGGCTACGAAATTGCCCTCAGCGCGGTGGCCAACGGCCGGCCCGAAGAACGGGCCATTGAGGCGCTGCTGGATTTCGGCTCCGAAGCGCTCATCCTGATCTCCCCCACGCTCAGCAACCAGGACCTGGCCCGCTATGCCGGCCAGGTGCCCCTTGTGAGCCTGCTCCGCAACGACGTCGGCGAGTCCGTCGATTCGGTCAGCAGTGATGACCACGCTGGTATCCGGATCGCCGTGGACCACCTCACCGCCCTCGGTCACCGCCGCATTGTCCACGTCGACGGCGGAACAGCCGTCTCCGCAGACCAACGCCGGGCAGCCTTCCACACCGAGATGCTCCGGCACGGGCTGGAACCCGTAACCGTGCCCGGCGGCCCAACCGAAGAGGACGGCCTGAGAGCCGGCCAGTCCCTGATAGGCGACATGCCATCAGCCATCATCGCCTTCAACGACAGGGCAGCCCTCGGCGTCATGGAAAGCCTCCGGGCAACCGGACTGCAGGTACCTACCGACGTTTCCGTCCTCGGTTACGACGACAGCCAATTCGCCCGCCTCAGCTACGTACAGCTCTCCTCCATCAGCCAGGACGCCCCGCTCCTTGCCGCCGCAGCCGTTGACCGCGCCGTCGAACGGATAGAAACCCCCCAACCGCCAGCCCATCTCGTCAGAACACCCCACCTGGTCCTCCGCAGAACCACGGGGCATCCCGCTCCGCAGATGCAGCCCTGATTCGAAGCTGGGACCCGACAGATACTCACGGGACTCGCCGAACATCGGCCTAGGTCTTGCGGCCGAAGGAAGTCCCTTCCACCTGCCAGGAAAGTCCGTAGAGGGGTTACTTGAATTTCTCTGCGGCCGTGTAGCGGGCTGCTTGTACAGTAATGCCGACGCTGACAGCGAAGCTGAGGAACAATGCCAGCAACCCGGCACCGACGGCGACAAAGTAGCTCGCCGGATCAGGCACTGAATCGACGACCGGCTCCATGTAGAACCATATGGTCGCACCGGCACTAATCCCGAGAAGTGCGATGAGGCCAGTCAAGACCCACGCGGCAATTGCAAGAATGACCATCTTCATATCTCCCCCAATTTGGCACGTGCTGTACCCGTCACGTCCTGAATCTTAGCCATCACGTTATGTTGAGGGGATGTGTCCTAGAGGATCCCTTACCGGAGGTAGGGCTGACACCCGACATTTGGAGAAGAAGGGCGCGGGCATCCTCAAAGAGTATCCGGGTCGGCACCAACCGTTCTTAGTGCCATCCTGCCAACTTCATTCGCAGTGCCATGTCACTGTTATCTGGTGAAGAGAGCAGTTGAAGTTTATGCATTTATCCTCCAAATAGCTGGATTTTTTGCACTCGGGCTGTACGGAGTCTCCCAGCTGCAAAGGCAGGACCCCCGCGGCGTTGTCGTTCTCGCGCTTCTGGCGTGTGGGATCATGCTGACGCTGCCCTATGTCTGGGCCCACCATCGCCGCGGCAGAAACACGCAACGGTTCCTGGCAGGAAAACCATTCCGTCCACATACCTTTCATTCATCTGCCACGGCAGAGTACAAGCACGCCCCAGAAACCGTTTGGGAGCTTATCCGGCCCGCTCAAGTGGCCGTCCTGATAGAGGGTGCTGCTCAGGCGTTCAAAGTGCCGGGCACCCCGGAAGGCGAAGGCGAACGGCAGTGCTTCATTTCTGGAGATGGTCAGGTTTCTTGTGTAGAAGTTGTCAAAGAAGTTCCTTACCGCTCTGCCGTAACCAGATCGATCTGCTCGCCACTTCAGCCGTCGGTCCAGACAACGTACATTCTGGAACCCAGCACAACTGGCTGCAAGCTCACGATGGAAACTGTTGTTGAGTCCCCGGTCGCCCTTGCGATTGCACAGCGGCAGGCTTTTCGGGCTCACAACGAAAGCTTCGTGGAAAAGGTTGGGCACCTGCTCGATAGGCAGTCAGTGCAGGAAGTGCCCACAACTTCAAGCGGAGGATGATCTATCCGCAGTCGCATACACATCCTCAGACGGACATTTATCGCGGTAAACGACGCTTGTGGCAGCTGTGACCGTGGTGTCCCGGTGAACCATCGGCCAACGGTAGAAGGCGTTGCCGCCCGTAAAGACCGCTCACGATGGCAAAGGGTTCTCCTTCCGGAAATCGCTGAGTAAAAGTGAGTATTGCACCTGAAGTAGGCTTGCGGTGTCCTTCTCGGACCAGCGAATCTTTGGGGGAAGAACTATGGATATTGTCTTAACTGCCGTCCTTGCGGCCATTTTCTTTTATGTCCTCTATGGGGTAATCCGGGCGGCGACGCGAGACGGCATCATTGCGGCCCGGCAAAGCCGGAAGACTGACGCAACTCAGAATGGCCAAGAGATGACGCATGACGAGCCCGCATCTTGACCAATGGCCCCTCAGCGACCTCAAATACCGCCGTTCAGAAGTGACGGCATTCGTCGGGAGCGGCGACGCTGTTTGGGAGCGTGTCGCTCTTGAGGTGCTTCTTTGGAAAGTGAAAACCGCGAGTGGGTTTGTCGTGGACTCCCCAGGTCCGGCATCGCCGGGCGACCGGGTCGTCGTAACTGCGCGCCTGTGTGGCCTCTCCGTCGTCGAACCAGTCGAAGTGGTAGACGTCGTCCAAGAACCGGACAGATCGGGGTTTTCGTACCGCACTAGGCCGGGGCACCCCGTCGATGGCGAGGAAGCCTTTTTGGTACACCGTAGTGGCGACGAAGTGCACCTCACCATTCGCTCGCTCACGCGAGCAGCTCCTCAACAACCATGGCGATTGCTTTTCCCGCTCCTCCTGATTGCACAGCGGATCATTCAGAGGCGGTACCTGCGCGCGCTGCGGTGATAGTCCGAGAGGTGCCGCGTACGGCTCGAGGACGTCACTGCTGATAAACATTCGAAGGGGATTGATGTGGACGATGACGAGGTAAGTGGCTGGGTACGGCTGCTGCGCCGGGCACCGAGGTGGGCTCTGGTTCTGGGAATCGCCGTCGTATACACAGTCTTCATGCTTGGGATGAAACTCCTCCAGGGAGAGCAAGTGGAGCCAATCGAGATCGCCGTCACGGGGGCGTTGGGCCTGGCGGTGGGCGGCTTTGCCTTGTGGTTCACCCGCCGGCAACGTGCCAAAGAAAGGCAGAAGCCCGAAGGCTGGCCCACTGTGACCAACCTGAAACAGGCGGTATCGAAAGGGCGCCTCCCGGAAGGCGCCGCCGCTGAACAGTGGATTCCCGAGTTGACCAAGATCGCCGCCCAAGAGCGCTACATGATCTGGGCCGGGCCTCTGCTGTTTGGTGCATTTGCCGCGATGGGCGTTTTCCTGACCCTCGAGAATCCGGATCACCCCTGGTTCTGGGTACTCGCCACCATCGGGTTTGCCGGTGTAGCCCTCTGGTATCCGATATGGATCCCGAGGCGCAGGACACGCATCGAAGGACTTATCGCCCAGTTTCCAGATGGAGGAAATCTCATGCCCGACGAATCCATGCCCGAAAACTAAGCTGGCTCTTCTTTGCCAGGGCCACGGAAGCCGGTTAGCCCACGGGCTCTCTACCGAGGAGCAGAGTTAACGAGCTCGAAGTGTTCGACCAAGGGAAACGGTTTGTAAAATCTGTGCAGTAGTTGCCGCCACTGCTGATATTGCGGGGATCCCCTGAAACCAACGGTGTGGTCCTCCAAACTGTCCCACTGCACAAGCAGCAAATATGTGCCGGGAGTTTCGATCGAACGCGAGAGCGACAACGAGACAAAGCCTGGCATCGACGCAATAACCAACCGAGCGCGATCGAAGGCTGCCTCAAAATCGTCTTCTTGGCCGGAAATAACGGGAAGCAGCGCGTGCTCGGTAATCATTGGGCAAGTCTCGCAGGTTCGGACAGGTCGTCAGATATCTAGGATGCGCCGCTTTGCGGCAACGAATTCTTCTGCGGTGAGAGCGCCCTGGGAATAGAGGTTTGCTATAAGGGCAAGATCAGCCGCCACAGATTCTTTTGCGGCTGCCTTATCTGCGTTCCTGATGTGATGCTTTCCTGCCCGAACGGGAGCGGACGCTTGCTTCGTCTTGTTTTTGGTCATTGCATACCAAACCAGCACGACGGCGCCGAGAGCTGCTACCGCGATGCCCAAGGGCATGGACAAATACAAATTTGACGCGGTTCCTATGACCGCGATTGCCATTCCGACCCCAGCTAACCCGACACCGGTTACCCATCGCGCTGTCTGACGGAGGGGGTGCTTCCCTCTGAACTCAAACAAATACCCGCCGCTCGGAACCGTGTGTTCGTTCATGTGGTGAAGAATAGCCCCGTGTCCAGACGTTGAACATCCCTCAAGGGCGGCGCAGTGCTCTCGGTTGGCTCCACCCGCGAGTGTTGCAGTCAAGCAGGGGCAGCCATCTTGGCGCTGCACGCCGTTGGTCGTATCGTGGCCGCATGTCAATCCTTTTGGAGGCAATCGGGGCTGTGGTTCAGGCGGTCATAGAGGCCGCGTCCGACGTGCTATTCCGGAGCCGCGGAGAGAAAGATCAGGACGACGTTTCCGACGAATAGACAGCCGAGTTCTCTTTCCCTTCCCGGATTTCAATTGTGAGCGAGGGAACTGGTGGCTTAGCCAATTGGCGGAGCTCGCCTACTGTGACCTCGGCGGGCTTGACGAAGTCCGCGTCCGGCAGGAAATGCACGATCGTTCCTGTCGTGCCGTCCCCGGGAATATCGGTTAGACCTGTCACAGGTATGCCATGCTCGTAGCGCTGAGTCCAGGACCCATTGAGCCTGCGGTTGGTATGCGCGAGCCAGGTGCTAAGTGCAGCGACAACCGACATCCCGCGCCGCGGCAGCCCGTCCGGTAGCCCTACAGTCTCCCGGGAATCGAAGAACCGAATGTCCTTGGTGGCCATCACTGGCTTTCGGACCGTCCGGCCCTGGTCGTCGGTGCGTGTATCAGTCCCCCGCCCAGTGTCCGCGACGGACACTGATCCATCCGAGTGAACTGTGATCGTAATATGCGCTGGCCTGCCATGGTGTTCGGCTTCGTCTACTGCATAGGCAAGCACTTCAAGAATCAGGTGAATTGTCCCCTTCCGCGCGTACACGTCCGCATTTCTCTGTATTTGCGCAAGATGATCACGATCCACCTGCTTGGACCAGTCGTGTGTCGTGATCTTCCAGGCGTCCCTAGAAGTTTCCATGCGGAACAGTATTGCAAGCCGCGCTCGCCGCGACCCGGCGAAACACCCTGTCGCCATACCTCACTCAGTCCAAGTTCGGTTTTTCTGCCCTGCCTGTAACTTCAGGCGAGCTCCCGGAAATTTAGATATCAAGCGGGACATTCAGCCCGCCGTCACAGATATTGGGGGTTACAACAATGAATTCCAATCGCGCCGGAATCTTCACGGCCGTCACGATGGCGAGTTTCGCCGTCGGCCTTGTACTTGCCGGATGTGGGCTACAGCCAGGAACTGGCTCTGCCGCCGCCTCGAACGTAACCGTGAACGACACGGCCGAACCCACGCCAGCGCTGGCATTTCTCTCAGCTTCTTCCGCGGCACCGGCGGTTCCTGCCACCAGTGCGGTATCAGCGTCAGCAGTGCCCGCCTCGTCGGCGAAGCATGCAGCTCCGGCACTGAAAACCTTCACATTCCCGGACGGACACATCTCCTTCGCCTATCCGGAGGCATGGACGGTGCGAACCGCGCTCCCGCCTGCAGGCCTCCCCGGCATGGAAGCGATCGTCACTGACAGTGCAGGCAATGATCTGCTCTTCCTGGGAAATGGCATGACCGCTGGTTGTGCTGGCGGCCCCGTATCCCGTCGGGTATTCGATCAAGCGGCTGTTCCTGGGATGGCTGCACCGGACGGCACCGAGCCCATTTTCGGGTTCGTCGTGGAGTCCTATGGTGATGGTGAGGCCTACTTCATGGGGCTAAGCGATCCCCGCTCCCTGGAGCAGGGTGAGGGCGCCTCATCGTGGTGCAATCTCGTGTCAACGGCCAACGGCGGCCTGAGCACCCGTGTTCTGTTCAACGACCCCGCGTTCCTCAACAGGGGCGCAGCCAGGGCCTGGATGGCAACTGACCAATACGCCCAACTCAAGGCGCTGCTGATCAGCCTGACCTACGCCTGATCCTCGCGTTGCGAAAGATAGCCCGCCGGACGGTGAAACGGCGGGCTATCCACCGGGGCCGCATCTTCCCTTCCTCAGAACAAAGGAGGATCGAAGCAAAAACCCACCCCTCCAGATAGCTACGTTTCCCGCAAAGAGCGATGCTTAGATGGACCACATGGGGAGCATAACGGTGGTTGAGGAGCTGCGTGAGCACTACGCAGCAGTGGTCGGATCCGAGCCGGAGTATCACGAGATGCGTACCCGTTCAGGCGAATCCCTGGGCGTCTTCGAGTGGCCTAAGGGTAGGAGCCGGATGGGCGTCCACCTCTATGCGTCGGCCGGCGCCACCCGCCACGGCCCGGGAGCAAGGCAGCACGCCGTTGAGCTCTTTCTAGGGGTGAACACGGGTTCTGAGGCGGTAAAAGAGGCCTTCGCAAACATGACATTGAGCGTCCTCAAAAGCAACACTGTGCCTCAACACGGCGTGTTCGTCGCAGGCAGTCGGAAAGTCATCAAAGGACGGAAATTCACGGGATGGGTCCTCACTGAACGTCCCGATGACCTGATTCCGGAGCTCCAGCTGACCACCGGCCGGCACGTTGTATTTCTCGACGCTCTGCCGGTCTTTCCCGAGGAGGCCCAGTACAGGCACGGCAACCGATCCGACGAGCTTTTCGGTATCTGGGAAGAGACCGGCGTCGAATCCTGGAACCTCGACAGGGACCTGCCAGCGGGGATCGAGAGGCGCCGAATCCTTCGCAGGCCCTTGTGGTTCCTGCGCAACGGGAGGCCCTAATTACCGCGCGGCATTGGTCCGCGAGCCAATTTGGGTAAGGACGTGTGGCCGCAACGACTCGTTGCCTGGTGTGTGAGTCGGCTCGGCGTCACCAACCGCCGCGCGTCGGCGTATGTCCCTTTCTGGCATCAGCGGGCATTGCCATTTCGGCCCGCAGACCCAGCAGCCGGATTGGACGGCCCGCTTCGATTTCCGCTGCGAGGTCCAAGGTCCGCGCGAGGATTTCGTGCCGGTCGAACGTCTCGGGAATCTTTCTCGCGTGGGTCTTCGTGAAGAACGGCGCATAACGAATCTTGAGGGTCAGCCCAACCACCGGCCGTCCTTCGGCCACAACATCCTCGAGGACACGCGCTGTCAGCTCCCTCAGGGCGTCATCCACCTGGGCGGGCTCAGTCAGGTCCCGTTGGAAGGTGGTCTCCCGGCTGTGCCCGCGGGGAACCCACGGGGTATCGTCCACAACGCTGGCGCCGTCCCCGCGTCCGAGCTCCGCATACCAAGGACCCATCCGGGGGCCGAACTCCGGGACCAGGTCTTGGGGGTCGCACGCGGCCAGCTCGGCGACCGTGTTGATGCCGAGTTTGGCCAGCCGGCCCGACACTTTGGTTCCGACGCCCCACAGGTCCTTAGTCGGACGGGTGCCCATGACCTCCAGCCAGTTCGCGGCAGTGAGGCGGAAGACACCCGCCGGCTTGCCGAAACCGGTGGCGACCTTGGCTCGAACCAGGGTATCGCCGATGCCCACGCTGCAATGCAGCTGCGTCCGCTCCAGGACAGCGGCCTGCACCTCCCGGGCGTAGGCTTCCGGGTTCTCTGTCTCCACGCCAACAAAAGCTTCATCCCACCCCAGCACCTGCACCGTGGCCCCGGGCTGCGAGCGTAGGGTTGCCATCACTGTTTCCGATGCGGCGAGGTAGGCTTCGCGATCGACGGGCAGGATCACAGCGTCGGGCACTTTCCGGGCCGCAATGCGCAAGGGCATTCCGGAACCCACGCCGAACGCCCTGGCTTCGTAGGACGCGGTCGACACCACAGCTCGTTCCGTGGGGTCGCCCCGGCCGCCGACAATGATCGGTTTGCCCGCAAGCTCCGGCCGCCGGAGCACTTCGACAGCCGCGATGAACTGGTCGAGGTCGACGTGCAGCACCCACCGGATTCCGCTCACGCCACCAGTCTGCCTTAATCATCGCTGGCTGGCATCGACGTGGTTTAAACCAAGTCACTGCCTCGACCCTGCTTGAGGTCGTTGGGTCCTCCATCGTTGTCCCGTTGCTGATCCCGGTCGCTCTGACCGGGATGCCTCTCCTCGTGCGGGGACCGGCACGGATGCACGCATCCATCTCGGCGACTGTTGCCCTCGCCGTCTTCACCCTCCTCGCTTCCGCAACCATTGGCTGGTTGTACGTGCCCGCCCTGGCGGCCGCGCTGGCCTCAGCCGTCGCCCCGGCCAGAAAGCCGTGGCCTCAGCCGTCGGCGAGCCAGGGTGGCAGCCCATCGAGACACTCAACTGATTAAGCGCTGGTCAACCAGACCACGGTGTGCTGTGATGTTGACCAGCTGAGACTGAGCGCACACAGCGCGCGGCGGCGATAAGGCGATGCCGTGACGCGGCGGCTAGTTGGCTGGACAAGCCTCAGGAGGCGATGACGATGGCTTCCATGGATGGAACCGTGGCGCTGGTGACGGGGGCGGCGAGCGGCCTGGGAAAAGCCGTGGCAACCGGACTTGCCCGCGAGGGCGCGCTGGTCGTGGTGGTGGGGCGATCAGGGCCCCGGGCGGAAGAAGCAATGAGGGGCATCCGCCAGCTCGTCCCTGACGCCCGGCTTGAGCCACTGGCCTGTGACCTCTCGGTCCAGTCCTCAATCCGTGCGGCCGCCGCCGAGTTCCTGTCGCACCATGACCGGCTCGACGTGCTCGTCAACGCAGCGGGCGTGTTCCGCAAAGAACGCCACGAGACCCCCGACGGGCTCGAACTGACCTTCGCCACCAATGTGATGGCTTACTTCCTGCTGACCAATCTCCTGCTCGACGCGCTCAAAAACGCCGCGGCCGTGGCGGATAGAGACGCCGTCCCGGAAGGGAACGCCGGAGTTGCTGGCCAGCCGTCCGGTGCGGCGCGAACGTCCCGGATCGTGAATATCGCGTCCAAATACGGCAACACCAAACTCAAGTTCGACGATCTCCAGACTGCCAAGGGCAGGTACAGCTACCTGCGCTCGACCCCGCCCACAATGCTTGCCAGGGTCCTGCTCACCCAAGAGTTCGCTGAACGCCTGCACGGCTCGGGCGTGGTGGCGAACGCCGTCCATCCGGGACTGGTCAAGAACACATCGCTGCTGCTCGACGTCGGCGGCCCTTTTCGCTGGATCACGAACGCCCTCGGTGCTCCCGCCGAAACGGCGGCAGACACAGCGCTTTGGCTTGCCATGTCGAAGGAAACGGCGGCAGTCTCCGGCAAGCTCTGGGCAAAGCGCAAAGAGCTCCCGACGCCGGGCATGGGATCGGATCCCGAAGCCCGCAAGCGCTTGTGGGACGCCTGCTCGCACCTTGCCGGGCTCCCGTGAACGGCCCAGGTCAGGGCCGCCGCAGGAACTCCTCCACGGTGGCGATGTACTCGGCGGTCAGCGTTGCCATGACTCCGTGTCCCGCGCCCGCGAAAAGACAGGTCTCCGCGGCCGGATAGAGGGCGCGGAGGGCCGCCCGTGCCTGGGGCGGGAACGCTTCATCCCGCTCCGATTCGATCAGCAGCACCGGTACACGCACCCCCGGTGCCCGTTCGGCCGGAAGACGGGCAAACTCCCCCATCTCCCGCAGGCCGGACAGCAGGTCCTCCTTGCCCAGCCGGCTGAGCACGTCCGACAGCAGCATGGTCCAGAAACTCGCGTCCTCCTGTGAGCCCGCGACAAACCAGCGGCGCCAGTTCCGGCCTGTCAGGGACCGCACGGCGCTTTCCGGAAGTACGGAAAGGAACCGGATGAGGAGCGGGAGCAAAGGGAGCGGGGCCGCGGCGGGGCTTCCGGTGTTCGCCAGCACCAGGCGCCGCACGCGCTCCGGATGCCGGCGGGCGAACGTCTGCGCCACAAATCCGCCGAACGATGAGCCCAGCACATCCGCCTGCCTAACTCCCTCGGCGTCGAGGATCGCAGCCAGGCCGTCCGCGAGCCCGGCGATGCCAGCACCGGCGGGGTACGCCGGCGCAATGACACGGAAGTCCCGTTCCAGCGCCTCGATCAGCAGCAGGTACATGTCCGGCATCCTTGTTCCGCCGGAGGGCAGAAGCACCGTTTGTTCGCCCGATCCGCCGGCGAGGTAGCGCCAGCGCACGCCGTCGACGTCGAGCGTGCGGTACTCGTGGCTGGCACGGAAGCCGGCCAGCTTGGCGTCAAGGGCCGCGACGGCAGGGTTGTCGCTACGCCCCGCGGGAAGGGGCCGGCCTTCGAGAAAGCGTTCGACGACGTCGGCGTATTCAGTCGGGTGGGTGACGGCCGCCAGGTGGCCGCCCCCGCCGAAGACGTAGGCCCGGGCGCCGGGGTAGGCGGCCAGCAACGCTTCGCGTTCGTGCGCGGTGAACCCGCGGTCGTCCGCAGCAGCGATCACCAGAACGTCGTCCGGACGCTCGAAGGTGGACGACGCGGCGTAACGGTCCGGATGCGTCGCCAGATCCAGGACGACTGCCAGGCGGGCAAGGGCAGATTCCTTCGTGTGCGCTGCGAAGAGGTCTTCCGTGTAGGCGGTGAGGAAAGCGCGTTCGTCGGCTTCCGCCCCTGCGACAAGGCGTGCGATCCTCGGACGATAGAAAGCGGCAAGGGCATCTTTGGGCAGTATCGAGAACAGCCCGACAAAGGCGCTTACGAGGCGCGCGTGACCACGGGTGTAAAGACCGAACCCGGACAGGATGAGCTTGTCCACGCGCTGCGGATAGCGGCGTGCAAAGGCGTGCCCGACGCCGGCGCCGAGGGAATGGCCGAAAATGCTCGCGGACCGGATACCCTCGGCGTCGAGGATGGCCGCCACTCCTGCCACGAGTTCGGCCATGGTCCGCACCGCCGGATACGAGGGCGAGAGCACCCGGAAGCGCGGTTCGAAGGCAGTGATCGTACGGAACGCCGAATCACCGAAGGAGAACCCGCCGCCCAGGACGAGGAGTGCCGGCATGCCCTCCTCGGGCACCGCTCCGGCGATGTACTTCCATTCGACGCCGGCGACCGTCACCGACCGGCACGGGTGCGTGCCGCGGAACGCCCGCAGCTCGGCATAGCCGTCCATGGGTCCTCCCGCTCCGGGTGTCCTGATAGCCGGGTGTCCTGATAGGAGGCAGACTACGCCGCCGGCCGGGACTCGGAAAGGGCGGTGACGCATGCTGCGGCCAGGTCCCCAAGTGGTTGTTGCGCGGCATCACTGCATCTCCACTCGATGGGTATTTAGAAGAGGCGTAACTTTTTAATTGCGAAGGTCCGTCTGTCCCCCATAGGCGGGCCTTCGTTTGTGCTTTGCGCCAACAATGGCGGCCAAAGCCCGCTCAGAACGCCGAGGCAACAAGCGCAATGAGGGCCGGCACGGTGGCGGCGAGGGTTCCCGGAATGCTGTCCCCCCTCTTGGGGTAGTGTCCCAAAGCATCGGCCAGGGCCATGGTGGACCCGCCCAGGACCATGTAGGCGCAGCAGTAGGTAACCAGTGTCCGGCCGACCACCTCGTTCCCGGTATTCAGTGCCACGAGTCCCGCAATCACCCCCAAAGCTATGAGCAGATTGCGGAAGCCGACAGGAATCGCCCACATCATGACGGCGGGGACATTTCCGGCAGGGGTGCTGAGGAATTTCTGCACGGCCGGGCGGTGCAGGAGAAAGGCCTCAAGCGGAAACACCGAGATATAGATAAGGGCTTCAAGCAGCGCAAACAGTTGGGCAACGGCGTTCATGGTCGAAGACTACGTCCGCCGCGAAGCCCGTCCCATCCCCGCCCGGGGGGTTCCGCGAGCACCTCAGCCATCCCCCAAACTGGGGATTGCGATCCGTCATTGGCGGCGGATACTGAAAGCATGTGGGCAGATCGTGCCGAGCGGGCACAGCGCGAGATTTCGGCCATGGCGACCACAGGCATGGGCGTAGCCGAGCTGCATGCCGCAGCGCTCGCCGTCGTCCATCACACGGTGCCGTTTGAGCAGGCCTGCTGGTCCGGCGTCGACCCGGACTCCCTCATCATGACCTCGATCACCAACTGGCCGCCGTGGCCTGTGCCTGACGAATACGCCGTGCGCTTCGCCGAGACCGAATATGCGGGCACCGAGCCGAATGCCTTCGCGGCGCTGGTCCGGCGGCCGGCGCCGGCCGCCCGGCTCTCCGATGTGCCGCACCGCGACGTGGTCAGGAGCGTGCGGCTCAACGACCTGCTCCGTCCGCAGGGGCTGGAGCACGAACTTCGGGCGGTGTTCCGGACCGACGCCGCCTGCTGGGCCGTGGGCGGACTCTTCCGTGAGCCGGGTACGGACTTCACCGACCGGGAAATGGAATTCCTGAGTTCCATCGCATCAGCCCTGGCCGCGGCCACCCGGGTTGCAGTCCGAATGGAGCGGCACGCCTCGCACGGGCCGGAGGGTCCCGTGATCGTGTTGGTCGGACCGCGCGGTGAGCTGCGTGCCGCGACTGAGCCAGCCGCCGCATGGCTGGCGGAACTGGACGATCAGGCGCCCGGCCGTTTCACCATGACGCTGTACTCAGTGGTGGCTGCCGCAAAGGCTTCCGTTTCCGGGACCGCCCGGATGAGGATGCGGGACGCCGGAGATCATTGGGTGGTGCTCCAAGCCAGCCGGCTCATCACCGGGGACGACCTCGGCCAGATGGTGGTTACGGTGGAACCCGCCACCACCCACGAAATGGTGAGCCTCCTGCTCGCCGCCTACGGCGCCACGGCCCGGGAACGCGAGGTCTGCCTTGAGGTGGTCTCCGGCTCGGCGACGACGGACATCGCCGACCATTTGTTCATCTCGCCCCACACGGTCCACGACCACCTGAAGTCCCTCTTCGACAAGGTGGGAGTGGGGAGCCGCGGCGAACTGGTGGCGAGACTTCTCGGCTGAGGCGGCCGGCTTCCTCCTGCCTGCGGCTAGCTGCCAGGCGATCCGCAACCGAGGCCACTGACCAGCCACCCGCCAGAAACGGTGGAGGTTACGCCGACGGTCCAATCACCGCTCCGTAGCGTTTCCGCATCGATGGGCGTCCATCCATCGGTCGGGGCCCCGGCGGGCGCCAGTACAGACTTGGACCAGGCCACGGCTGCTGCTCCGGGCGTCGGCTCGCCTGCAGCACTTGTGTCGACGTCGACGACATACGGGCCGTGACACGGCACGGAACCCCGTTCCGCCGATGTATCGGTTCCCGCTGGCGGCGTCGCCGTTGCGCATGCGGACAAAACACAAAGCACCACCGCTGCACCAGCCAGCCCGGCCCGCGGCCTCATGTGGTTTCCCGCAGCCGCACCGCTCGGGCACTGCCCCCGGCGATACTGCCCTCATACCATCCGAGCACCCGCAGCGCCCTCAAGGTATTCCACCGGCTCGGGCGGCCGTCACCGTCCTCCAGGGCGAAGTGGATCCGGCCCGGGTGCGTGTTTTCCAGCAGCCAGGTGCCGTCGGGCTGCTGCTTGGAGCGCAGCACGTCCACCGCCTCGGCGATGCGTTCGTCCGGACTGGCGCCTGCCGCGCGGAAGTAGTCGAGGCCCCGTAACGCATCGTAAAACCAGCGGGTCGGGTACGAGAACGCCAGCCAGTCACGGTCAATCAGTTCGCCGGTGGTCTTCCGCCGAAGAAGCCCGCGTTCCAGCAGATACTCCTCGCCGCGCTGCCGGGCAGCAACTGAGTCCGGGGACCCGCCGGTCGCGTGCCCGTACTCCAGCAGCCCTTCGAGCACGTTGATGGTTGTCCCGAACGACGAACGCACCGAACCGCGTTCCGCCTCGCAGTTCCATCCGCCGTCGGCGAGCTGCTCGCCCAGCAAACGCTCCACGACGCCGTCGACGTTCTCGCCAAAGTAGGCACCAAGTGCCACGGCCATGCCGTTAATGCACGGCTCCACCTCGCCCTCGAAGAAGGGCTGATCCCCTTCCTCCCAGCGGGAGTTGTCGCGGACGAGTTCGACGGCGCGGCGTGCCTGGGCGCTGCGGGGGTCAAGCCCGAAATCACGCAGCAGCAACAGGCTGTAGGTGGTTGCAGTCCAGGGCTGGCCCGGCTCCGACTCGTCGAACTGCGCCGGGAAGTACGTGCCGCCGCCCCACTGACCGCTGCTGTCCTGCAGCGCGAGCAGCCGGGCGCCCCAGCCGTGGGTGGCGACGCGGGCACGTTCGGACTGTACTTCGGAAGGAGGCGCGTCCGTGAGGTCGCGCAGGACCTGCCAGCGGATCGCGGGATCGGAGTCAAGCAGCCAGTCGAGTGCCTCCATCCCCACAAGCTAGCATCCGGCGGGCTACCGCTCCAGCTTCGCCCGCTCCGATGTCCAGCCCTGCCGGTGGAAGCGCTCGAAGCCGTCCAGGAGGAGGTCCAGCGCGAACTCGAATTCAAACTGGTCGTCGCAGCCCTGCGACACCACGGAGCCGTCGTCGTGATTGGCCGCCATGGCCACTTGCAGGATGTTCGGGTACCGCTGCGCCATCTCCCGGAGCATGGCCTCCTGCCCGGCGGGCGCGTTGCCGGTGGGTGGGTTGCCAGCCGGCGCGCTGCCGGCCGAATCGTCGAACAGCTCCTGGGTGAACCCCCACATGCGGCTGCCAAGCGCATGCATCACGTGATGGGTGAGATCCACGGAGAAGCCGCCGGCCAGGAACATTCCGATGAACGAGTCCATGTAGCCGAGAACCGCCGGCGTCCTGCTGGTGCGCGACTCAAGCACCTGACGGGCCCACGGATGCCGCAACAGGGCCTTCCTCGCTGAAAGCACGCGTAGCCGGACCGCGCTCTGCCATCCGGTATCGCGGGCGGGAGGGTCGATTTCCCCGACAAGGACGTCCACCATCCCGTCAAGGAGTTCCTCTTTGTTCGCGACGTGCTTGTAGAGCGCCATCGGAACTACGCCGAGCTCCTGCGCCAGCCGCCTCATGCTGAGCGCCTCGATGCCCGCTTCATCGGCGAGTACGACGGCGGCGGTCAGCACCCGCTCCCGGTTCAGCGGGATCCGGCGCGTAGCTTCCGCCTGCTGCGTCATGGGGGCACCTTACCTTGCGATTTGTTGTCAACGAGTGTACTACGTACACCAGCTTCTGGCCCGCAAAAACGGCGGGACCAGATGGTCCCGCCGTTTTTGTGTATCGCTTGCGCTGTGCACCGTTTCGCCAGGGGGCGTCAACGCCCCCTACACAGGTGCAGTCCGTCAGTTCTGAATGATGGTGACCGGACCGCCGTTGTCGGTGCAGACGACAGACTTGGTGCTCGTGGCGTCGACAGCCTCACCCAGAACGGCGACCGGCCCGACTTCCACGCCACAGATCTGCGCCGTCACGTCAGCGGCTACGCCAACGTTGACGTCCTCAAGGACTGTCACATCGCCGACGGTGACGTTCACCAGGCCGTCGTTGACCGTGCTGTTGTCCGCAGCCATCGAAGGCCCTGCGGCCATCCCCACCAGGAACAGCGATCCGGCAACGGCGGTAGTAGCTTTCTTCATAACTGACATCTTTTTGCTCCCTCGATTTTGATGCACGCAAGACCCCGCCCCGGGACCACGGTTACGCGATCACCAGGGTGGCTGCAGCCCGGATTCGGGCCGCGGTTCACCGCATCTCTTTTTGGTTGCTTACAGCTCTTCGCCTCGGCGGGCGCCGGGAGCACCTATGGAACAGGTCTTTCTCCCAAGCTGTCCGGTCCCGTTGGAACCTTCCGAAAGGGCGTCAGTGCGCATAACGCCGCACCCCTTCATGACTTCAACCCTAATCATAAGTAGGCTTAGTTTCAAGTCGATGGGCGAATTTCTTTTCCCGGCACAGTATTCGCCCCGTTCCGCCTGCGGGATTGCGCAGGGCGGGGTTCGCTATCGGTGCATCTCAGCGCTCAGTCTCGCCACGACAGTTTTCGCATCAACCTCATCCGAAGTATCAACACGAATTGTTCGCCCGATCGCCAACGGCGCAGCATTGGCTTCCCACTCCGCCCAGTCGTGTTCTGCGCCAAGTCCGTCGGGATGTATCCAATGCCGCTGGCGCGTTGCATAACGGCTCCAAGCCAAGTCGGCTGATACCTCGCACCAGATTTCAATTACCCGGGGCTTTCCCGATTTGGCGATTCCGTCAACAACAAAGCCCAGGTCCCGCGGCCGGTACCACCAGGACCGGTCTTTTGAGACGACGGGAACCCCCCAGCGCGTCACCGAGCAGCCTGCTGAGCGTCGTCATTCCGGCACCGGGGAGCCCGTTTATCAGAATTACGGATGCAGCCATGCTCCAATTGTTGCTGTTTCCGGGAATGCACGACGACGGCGCGCGCCTTCCACCCCACCTGACTAGTGGGCGTGGTCCCCGCGGCTGTATTCAAAAACCCATCCAATCAGCGCAACCAGCGCAAATCCCGCGCCGATATAGAGGATCCAAAATCCAATTGCCAGTCCAAGGAACCCGGTGGCCGCGGAAAAGCCCAGGGCAATGGGCCACCAGCTCCAGGGACTGAACTGGCCCTGCTCGCCTGCGCCCTCGTGGATCTCCGCATCATGGCGGTCCTCGGGACGCATCCCGACCCGCCGGCCCGTATAGCCGAGGTATCCCCCGATCAGTCCTGCCAGACCGCCCACCAGCCACAAGGCCAGGAAGCCAACCGGCTCGGTCCACTCCGTGATGAAGCCGTAGACCACCCCAACGGGTACGAAGAAAATGGCCATGCCTCCGAAAATCCAGGATTCGATTTTCATGACTCCTCTTTCTGCCAATCAAGCCGGGGTCAGGCAAGCTCAACCCCTTGATCCAACTGTGGCCTTCACTCCCCGCCCCGCGGAAGGGACGAAGGACCCCCCTTGCACCGGGGCCCGGAACGCACCGCTCCGCCCCTTCCCCGGGCACCGAGAAGGCAGCCACCCGCGGATAGAGTCGGAGGATGATTGCTGAGGCCGCCACACTGACCGGAGATGTTCGAATGCGGTTGCTCCAGGCTGCTGATGCCGAAGCGTTGAGTGCGGCGTACCGGCTGAACCGGGACCATCTGGCACCCTGGGAACCTGCGCGGGCTGACGAGTTCTTCACGGCTGCCAGCCAGCGCGCCGTCATCGAATCAAAGCTCGCCCTGCATGCTGCGGGGCAGGAGGTTCCGTGGATTCTCTTGGCCGGCAGCCGCGTCGTGGGAGCCATCACGCTGACAGGAATCGTCCGCGGCCCGTTCCTTAGCGCCCACGTCGGTTACTGGGTGGACAAGGACTTCAACGGACTCGGCATCGGCAGCTCAGCCATCGCCTTCGTGCTGGCTGCGGCGAGGGACGAGCTCGGGTTGCACCGGGTCCAGGCGGCCACTCTCGAACACAACACACCCTCGCGGAAAATATTGTCCCGCGCCGGGTTTGATGAGATCGGCCTGGCACCGTCCTACCTGAAGATTGCTGGCTCGTGGCAGGACCATGTCCTGTTCCAACGCATCCTCGAGTGATTCACTGGAGGGTACGACCGGCGGTCCCGCCCGGGTGCCCGCCCTGCCACGAAGGGATCGACATGCGGAAGATCATTCTGATCGCGTCAGTTTCGGTGGACGGATACTTCGAAGGGCTGAACCGAGACATCAGCTGGCACCTGGTGGATGAGGAACTGCACCAGCACTTCAACGATATGAGCAGGGAGATGGGTGCGTTCATTGATGGGCGCGTCACCTACGAGCTGATGGCCGATTATTGGCCAACCGCCGACCAGGATCCACACAGCACGGCGGTCGAGGCCGAGTTTGCCGGGATCTGGCGCGACATTCCCAAAATCGTTTTCTCCCGGACCCTCACCGAGGCCGGCTGGAACACGACGGTGATGCACGACGTCGTGCCTGAAGAAATCGCGGAACTGAAGGCGCAGCCCGGCGGCGACATTGCACTCAGCGGCGCCAACCTGACCGCGACATTCCTGCGCCTCGGCCTGGTGGATGAATACCGGATCTACGTCCACCCCGTGGTCCTGGGCCAGGGCAACGGCCGGCCACTGTTCGAGTCACCGGACATCCGGATGAACCTCAAGCTGACTGGAACCCATGCGTTCGGCAACGGCGTGGTTCTACTGCACTACGAGCGCGGCCAGGACTAACTGCACGTACGACGGCGGCCAGCCCCTCAGGGCGCCGTGAAGGTCCTTAGACGAACGCGGACCTGCCGGTCACCGCACGGGCCACGATCAGCGAATTGATCTCGTAGCTGCCCTCGTAGGTGTAGAGAATTTCGGCGTCGCCGAACAACTTGCCCATCTCGTAGTCGCTGCTGATGCCGTTTCCGCCCAGCAGGGACCTGCCCATCGCCACCGAGGCCCGCGCCAGCCGGGTGGTGGTGGACTTCGCCATGGCCGCCTGGGCCATCTCCAGCTTGCCGTCCTGCTGGATCCGGGCCAGCTGGGCCATGAGCGCGAGGGAGGCGCTGGCGTTGCCAAGGATTTCGGCCAGCTGTTGCTGAACCAGTTGGAACCGGGCCAGTTCCTTGCCGAACTGCTTCCGCTCCAGGGCATAGGAACGGGCGACGTCGAACGCGGCCAGCTGGATCCCGGCCGCCTGCCAGCCCACCCAGGCTCGCGAGTCGCGAAGGAGGTCGTTGGCCTTGGAGAAATCCGTGGCGCCGGGCAGGAGGTTGGACGCCGGAATCCGGACCTCGTCGAGAACGATGTCCGCGTTCTGCATGATCCGCAAGCCGATCTTGTTGCAGATCTTCGTAGCGGAGTAGCCGGGCCGGTCCGTTTCCACGATGAAGCCCTTGATCTGGCCGTCCGCCTCATCGCGCGCCCAGACCAGCGCAAAGTCCGCGATGGTCCCGGCGCCGATCCAGCGCTTGGCGCCGTTGATCACCCATTCGCCGCGCTCCAGCCGGGCCGATGTTTCCAGGCCGCCGGCAATATCCGAGCCGTGCTCCGGCTCCGTCAGCGCGAAGGCGCCCAGCTGGGTGAACGCTTGGAGTCCGGGCAGCCACCGCTGCTTCTGTTCGTCCGAACCGAGCTCGTCGATCATCCCGACGATCAGCTCGTTGTGGATGCCCACCAGCGCCGACAGGGACACGTCCGCCCGGGCCACCTCCACATACATCAGGCCTTTGAACAGCGCCGACGTCCCGTCCGTCTGCAGGCCGCCCAGCCCGTACTTGCCCATTTCGGCCAGCAGTCCGAACGGGAATTCCTCGCGGTTCCAGTATTCGATGGACGCTGCGCGGATGCGGGACTGCAGGAACTCCCGCACCTCAAGGTACCGCGACCGTTCCCCCTCCGGCAGCAGGTCCACAACGTACATGAGGTCCGCGTCCGGAAAGGGCGGCTGCTCGGCAACTGTAGTGATTTCCCCGCTGTCACGTCGTTGTGGCTGCACCGGCACGCGTCCCTTCGCTCTTCCAAACCCTTGGATGTCCTAGTATATTGCACAGTGATATGGATCACTAGGCGAAAGGCCCCCATGACAGTCACCGACGACTTCCGGGCCGCGAGGGACAGGCTTCTGGCCCTGCGCGAGGACTACGGCCAGGCACGGGATGAATTCCAGTGGCCCCGCTTCGAAGAATTCAACTTCGCCCTCGACTGGTTCGACCAGATCGCCGCGGACCCCGCCAAGGGCACCAAACCAGCTTTGGTGATCGTGGAGCAGGACGGCAGCGCCACCAGGCGGAGCTTCGCGGAGCTTTCCGAGCGCTCCAGCCAGGTGGCCGCCTGGCTCCGCAGCCAGGGCGTCCGCCGCGGTGACCGCATGATCATCATGCTCGGCAACCAGGTGGAACTGTGGGAGCTCATGCTGGCCGGAATCAAACTGGGAATCGTCATGATCCCCACCACCACGCTCATGGGCCCCGCGGACCTGGCGGACCGGGTGCAGCGCGGCGAGGCGGGCTGGGCCGCCGTCGGAAGTTCCAACATCGGCAAGTTTGCCGGCGTTCCCGGCGACTACAGGCTCATTGAAATCACCGACGGCGAGCGCAGCACCGCTGTAAACAGCGCGGCTGAAGACACCGCGGCCCTGCAGTACGCCGATTCCCACAGCGCCCCGGCGGACTTCGCCCCGGACGCTCCCACCAAGGCGGACGAAACCCTGCTTCTCTACTTCACCTCAGGCACCACGTCCAAGGCCAAACTGGTGGAGCACACGCACACGTCCTACCCCGTGGGGCACCTGTCCACCATGTTCTGGATCGGGCTGGAACCGGGCGACGTGCACCTGAACGTGGCCTCGCCGGGCTGGGCCAAGCACGCCTGGTCCAATGTGTTCACGCCCTGGATCGCCGAGGCCTGCGTGTTCATCTACAACTACAGCCGGTTCGACGCCAAGGCCCTCATGGAACAGATGGGCCGGGAAAGGGTGACCAGCTTCTGCGCCCCGCCCACGGTCTGGCGCATGCTGATCCAGGCGGACCTGACCGTCCTGAAGAACCCGCCCACCAAGGTGGTGTCCGCCGGCGAACCCCTCAACGCCGAGGTGATCGACCAGGTCCACCGCGCCTGGGGCCAGACCATCCGCGACGGCTTCGGCCAGACCGAATCCACCGTGCAGGTGGCCAACACACCCGGCCAGCCGATCAAGATCGGCGCCATGGGCAGGCCGCTGCCCGGCTACGACGTGGTGCTGGTTGACCCCGCAACGGGAGAAGAGGCCGACGACGGCGAACTCTGCCTCCGCCTCGACCCCCGCCCCGCAGGGCTGATGAAGGCCTACTACGGCGACCCGGAGAAGACCGCTGACGCCTTCCGCGACGGTTACTACCACACGGGGGACATGGCCAGCCGGGACGAGCGCGGCATCATCACCTACGTGGGCCGCGGCGACGACGTCTTCAAATCCTCCGACTACCGGCTGTCCCCGTTCGAGCTGGAAAGCGTCCTGATCGAACACCCCGCCGTGGCGGAGGCCGCCGTCGTTCCTTCCCCCGATCCGGTCAAGCTGTCCGTGCCGAAAGCGTTTGTGGTCCTCGCCGCCGGGCACCAGCCGGGCCCGGAGCTCGCGGAAGACATCCTGCGCTACTGCCGCGACCATCTGGCACCTTTCAAGCGCATCCGGCGGCTGGAATTCGCGGAACTGCCCAAGACCATCTCGGGCAAGATCCGGCGCGTGGAACTCCGGCACAGTGAGGAGCTCCGGCACGGCGGCGGCCCGCAGCCCGAGGGCCTGGGCGTCGAGTACTCGGAGGCGGATTTCCCGGGATTGAAAAGCCCCGGTGTTTGAAAAGCTAGGCTGAAGCAACCCACACGTCAGGAGGTGCCATGGGAAACCCGCTCCCGCGCGATCCCATTGCCGACGCCCAGCGCAACTGGGAACGGCACGGCTGGGGCGACGTCGCCGCGCCCATGGCGGCCATCACCGCCATCATGCGCACCCAGCAGATCCTGCTGGCCCGGATCGAGGGCGTCCTCAAACCCTTCGGCCTCACCTTCGCCCGGTACGAACTCCTGGCCCTCCTGAGTTTCGCCCGCAGCGGCGCGCTGCCCATGAACAAGGCCAGCGCGCTCCTGCAGGTCCATCCCACCTCGGTGACCAACGCCGTCGACCGCCTCCAGGACGCCGGCCTGGTGGTCCGGTCCCCGCACCCGACCGACGGGCGCACCACCCTGATCGAACTCACCACGGAGGGGCGCACCCTGGCCAAACGTGCGACGGCGGCACTGAACACCGAGGTGTTCGGCCAGTCCGGCTTCGCCAGCCAGGATGTGGACCAGCTGATCCGGATCCTCGGGAGATTCCGGCAGAACGCCGGCGACTTCGGCGACTGACTACCGTGTTGCCGCACCTTGGTATGCAGGCAGCCCTAGACTGCTGATGTTTAGGACATGACCTGACGCTGGACCGAGGAGAGCGCAATGATTCCGGAAATCAATATCTGGGCCGTACTGCTGGCCACCCTGTCCAGCATGGTGGTGGGCTCGGTCTGGTACACCCCGAAGGTGTTCGGCAACTACTGGATGAGGGTGGCGAAGGTTTCGCCCAGCGGGGAAGCAAAGGACGCCGTCAAACCCATCCTGATCACGCTGGTGGTCAGCTTCGTCAGCGCCCTGGTCCTCGCCGGGTCCGCTGCCATCTCCCAGCACTTCTACGGCGGCAACTTCCTGGCCAACACCCTGATCACCGCAGTCATCCTCTGGGCCGGTTTCACGGCCGCCCGCTTCATCACGCACGACGCCTTTGAGGGCCGCCCGGCCGGGCTGACCATTCTGAACTGCGCCCACGAGCTGGTGACCCTGGTGGTCATGGGCCTGATCATCGGCCTGTTCGGCATCAGCGCCGCCTAGCTGCCCCTATGAGCCCGCGGGCTTGAGGACCCCCTCACCGCGTATCGTGGCATAGTCACGGCTTAGCGCCGGCCGTCCCTGACGGTACGCTGCCGGACCTGAAGCACGGGCAGCGAGGGAGACCACGGATGAAGTTTGACGAGTCGTTCTGGGATGAGCGCTACCGCCAGCACGGTTCGGTCTGGAGCCGCAATCCGAACCCGAGCCTGGTGGCCGAAGCCGCCAGCCTTCGCCCGGGCTCAGCCCTGGACGTTGGCAGCGGCGAGGGCGCCGACTCCATCTGGCTGGCACGGCAGGGCTGGAGGGTTACTGCCGTGGACATCTCCTCCGTGGCCCTGGCGCGGGCCGCGGAACGGGCGGCCGAGGATGCAACAGTGGCGGGGCGGATCGTCTGGGTCCACCACGACCTCACCGCCATGCCCCCGCCCGCCGGGACCTTCGACCTTGTGTCCGCGCAGTTCATGCACCTGCCCCTGGCTCAAAGGACAGAGCTTTACCACCGGCTGGCAGCGTCCGTTGCCCCCGGCGGTACCTTCCTGATCGTTGGCCACCACCCTGACGACCTGGCAACCGGGATCCGCCGTCCGTCGCAGCCGGGCCTCCTCTTCACGCCCGAGGAGATCGCCGCCGAACTGGACCCCGAAGAATGGCAGATCGACGTCTGTGAAGCCCGCCGGCGGTCCGTCCGGGACGCCGACGGCAACTCCGTAACCGTCACGGATTCTGTGCTCCGCGCCCACCGCCGGTCCTGACGCACACGCATCAGGCGGAGGCCTCACAACACTGCCTTCCCCAGGCGACAGGCTCGAAGAACGCAGGTTAAGCCGGGTTGCGGATCATGGCGCCGGATTGCTTGGTTTGGCCTCGTACTGCACGGTGCGTGGCGTCAGAAGTAGTCCGGTTTCCTCCCGTTTCGCTTCCATTGCGGGGTGCTGGCCAAGGCTGTGCAGACCGTGTTTAGGTGATTTCACGGCACAAGCCGAAGCACATCCGCAACAAAAACCACCCATCCCCCACCGCTCCCGGCGCCCCCGGGCCAGCTCCGCTGTGCCCGCTTTCCAGCATGCCAATTCCCACCGCCTGCACTACATCGTCGCGCTTCATCCCCCATGAAAGGCCACTATGTCCTCCGCTGCACCCTTCTTGCCTCCCTCCACCCAAGGGCGCTCCTCGCTCACCCGCCGCCGGGCCCTCGGCGCCCTGCTCGCGCTGCCGGCAGTCGGCCTGCTGACCGCCTGCGGCGGAAGCGCCACTGCCGGCGCCACGCAGGCGACGCAGCCTTCGGCGCCGCTCGCCACATCCGTTCCCGCAGGCACCTCCATCACCGTGGGCGACCCCAGCGTGAAGGTGGCCCTGGAGCTGTCCGGCCTGATCAAGGAGCTGGACTTCAACGTGGAGTTCGCCAACATTTCCGGCGGCCCGCAGACCACCGAGGCCTTCCGGGCCAACGCCCTGGACGTCGGTTCCGTGGCGGACATCCCGCCCATCCACGCCACCTGGACGGGCTTGGACGTCCGGATCATCGCCAGCGTTTTCCGGCAGGACGCCGTGAACCACCCGCTGTACGAGCTGGGCATTGCACCCGGGGCGGGAATCTCCTCCCTGCAGGAGCTGCGCGGCAAAAAGGTCGCTTACAGCCCCGGCCAGGCACAGGGCGCCCTGGTCCTGCGGATCCTGGAAAAGGCCGGCCTGAAGCAGGCCGCCGTGAAGCTCGTGGAACTGCCCAGCACCGGCGACACCTACGCCACCGCCCTGTCCAGCAAACAGGTGGACGCCGCACCCCTGGGCGGCGTCCAGATCAAGCGCTACCTTTCCAAGTACAAGGCCGACGGCGGCTCCACCCTCCGGCACGGCCTGCGCGATGATCCCGGCCATCTCTACTCGCCCGCCAAGGTCCTGGATGATCCGGCCAAGGCCGCGGCGCTCGCCGCCTACGTTGAGGTGTGGGGCAAAGCCAAGCGCTGGGTCGAGGACCACCCCCAGGAATGGCTGGAAGGCTACTACGTCAAGGATCAGGGCCTCTCCCGCGAGGACGGCCAGTACCTGATCGACGCCGCCGGCAAGGCGGACGTTCCGCTGTCCTGGACGGAGGCCATCGAGCGGCACCAGCAGACCATCGACCTGCTGGCCAGGGAGCAGAAGAAGCCCGAGCTCGTGGCGGCGAAGCTCTACGACACACGCTACGAAGCCATCGCGGGCACGGCGTTCGCCGCGGCCGGCAAGGCAGGTGCCGCATGAGCGCCGCAGCCGTGGCGGAGCGCACCGCCGCCGCACCCCGCCAGGGCCCGGCACTCGCCGGCCGCGCCGATGTGCGCCCCACCGGCCGCCGGCTGGGACCCGGACGACGGCGGCGCCTCGCCTGGGTGGGCCCCTCGGCCCTGCTGCTGCTCTGGGCAGCCGCCTCGGCAACGGGGCTGCTTGACCCCCGCATCCTCTCCGAGCCCTGGACCGTGGTAGCCACCGCCAGCGAGCTGATCGCAGACGGCCGGCTCCAGGAAAACCTTGCCATTTCCGCACAGCGCGCCGGGCTGGGGCTGTTCTTCGGCATCGTGGTGGGCGCCGTGCTGGCCCTGCTTTCCGGGCTCAGCCGGGCGGGCGAGGCGCTCATCGACGGGCCGGTGCAGATCAAACGGGCCATCCCGGGCCTGGCCCTGATCCCGCTCCTCATCCTGTGGTTCGGGATCGACGAAACCATGAAGGTCCTCACCATCACCCTCGGCGTCTTCGTCCCCATCTACCTGCAGACCCATGCCGGGCTGCGCGGCATTGACCTGCGCTACGTCGAGCTGGCGCAGACCGTGGGGCTGAGCCGGGCCGGCTTCATCCGCCGCGTGGTCCTCCCCGGTGCCTTGCCGGGCTTCTTCCTGGGCCTCCGCTTCGCAGTCACAGGGGCCTGGGTGTCGCTGGTGGTGGTGGAACAGATCAACTCCACCAGCGGCATCGGCTACATGATGGAGCTCGCCCGCACCTACGGCCAGACCAACATCATCGTCCTCGGGCTCGCCGTCTACGGCATCCTCGGCCTGCTCTCGGACGGCATTGTCCGCTTCATCGAACGAAAGGCCCTCTCATGGCAGCGCACTCTGGCGGGCTGACCGCCGTCGCACCCTCCGGCTCCAGCCGCACCGCCCCGCGTACCGGAGCCGGGTCCCCCACCGTTTCCGTGCGCGGCCTGATCCGCGGCTTCGGGCCCAAGGGCGTCCTGAACGGCGTGGACCTGGACATCGCCCCCGGCGAGTTCGTAGCACTGCTGGGCCCCAGCGGCTGCGGCAAGTCCACCCTCCTGCGGGCGCTCGCCGGGCTGGACCACGACGTCAAAGGCAGCGGCGTCATCAACGTCCCGGACCGGGTGTCGGTGGTCTTCCAGGACTCCCGGCTCCTCCCCTGGGACACCGTCCTGGGCAACGTCACGCTGGGACTGCGGGATCACGACGCCGACGCCAAGGCCCTGGCGGACGCGCAGGAGTTCTACCGCGACCTGAAGTCCCGGACCGCCGCCGCGGGACGCGACCCGGAAAGCATCAAGATCCTTCCCGGCATCGTCCCGGTCATCGGGGACACGGCGGAAGAGGCCCAGGCGCTGGAACGCGAACTGGACCGCCTCATCAAGCCCGAATACGCTCGGATCCAGCTGGCCAAGACCCTGCGCGTCGCGCCCGAGGACCTGCCCCTGGACCGCCAGCTGCCGGACAACCTGCCCAGCGAGGACGAGATCGAAGGCGCCAAGAGCCGCTACACCCTGATCGTCCAGCTGGCCCGCCGGGAAAAGCTCACGGTCCGCGAACTGATCGGCCGGCTGGGCGGCGGCCGCGGCCACCGGACCTTCACCGGCACGGCGCTCCAGGTGGCCGACGCCATCCAGGAATGGTTCGACGGCGGCGCCGCGGACGGCTTCAACATCATGCCGCCGGTGCTTCCCTCGGGCCTCGAAGCATTTGTGGACCTGGTGGTGCCCATCCTCCAGGAGCGCGGCCTGTTCCGCACCGAATACACGGGCCGGACGCTGCGCGAGCACTACGGCCTGGGCCGCCCGGACAACCGTTTTGCCGGCGCCGACGGACAGGCGCTGGCGTCCATCGGTTCGGCCTTCTGATGGGCAGGCAGCTGAAACTCAACCTGTTCATTTACCCGGGCGGCCACCACGAAGCCGCCTGGCGGCATCCAAAGTCCCGGCCGGACCGGCTGCTGGACATCCGCTTCTACCAGGAGCTGGCGCAGCGGGCGGAGGCGGCGAAGCTGGACGCAGTGTTCTACGCCGACGGCCCTGCGCTGGAAAGCAACGTGCAGTACGCCACCAGGTTCCGGCTTGAGCCGTTCACCTGGCTGTCCGCGATCGCCGCCGCCACCGAAAAGATCGGCCTGATCGGCACGGCCAGCACCACCTACCTGGAGCCGTACAACGCGGCCCGGCTCTTCGCGTCCCTCGACCACCTCAGCGGCGGCCGGGCCGGCTGGAACATCGTGACCACCGGCGCGGAACGGGCAGCCCGCAACTTCGGCCTGGACGAGCACCCGCCGCACGCAGAGCGCTACTCCCGGGCGGACGAATTCGTCCAGGTGGTGGGCAAGCTGTGGGACAGCTGGGAGGACGGCGCGGTGGTGTCCGACGCCGGCACGGGGGTTTTCGCCGACACCTCCCGGATCCATCCGATCGGGCACCAGGGTGATCACTTCCGCGTGGAAGGACCGCTGAACACACCGCGGTCACCGCAGGGCCGGCCGGTCTATGTTCAGGCGGGTTCCTCCGCCGACGGGAAGGCGTTCGCGGCCAAGCACGCCGAGGCCGTATTCACCGCCCACCAGACGCTGCAAAGCGCGCAGGACTTCTATGCCGACATCAAGGCGCTGGCTGCGGCGGAGGGCCGGGACCCGGAGAAGCTCCTGGTGCTACCCGGCATCAGCCCCTACCTCGGCTCCACAGAAGCAGAGGCCCGGGCGCTCCGGCAGGAGTTCGATGAGCTGACCCAGCCGGAATACGGGCTCGGCATCCTGCGCAAGCTGCTGGGCGTGGACCTCGACGGGTTGAAGCTGGATGACACCTTCCCGGATGACCTGCTGGCCTCGGCGGGCCGGGAAAGCAGCCGGAGCCAGCTCCTGCTGGACACCATCCGCCGGGAACGCCTCACCGTGCGCAAGGTCCTGCACCGCTTCGCCGGCGCCCGGGGCCATTACACCGTGGCCGGAACACCGCTGCAGGTGGCCGACGAGATCCAGCTCTGGTTCGAAAACGGGGCCGCCGACGGGTTCAACATCATGCCTCCCTGGCTTCCCGGCGGCTTCGAGGCTTTCGCCGACGAGGTTGTGCCCATCCTGCAGTCCCGTGGCCTGTTCCGGACCGAATACTCTGCCCGGACCCTGCGCGGACATTTCGGCCTGGACCGCCCGGAAAGCCAGTACAGCCCCGCGGGCCAGACCACCCAGCAACTACAAGGAGCACACGCATGACCGAATACCGCAGCCTGGGCGCCACAGGACTCAAAGTCAGCCCGCTGACGCTGGGCACCATGATGTTCGGGTCCATCGGCAATCCGGACCACGACGATTCCATCCGCATCATCCACCGCGCGCTCGATTCCGGTATCAACGTGGTGGACACCGCCGACGTCTACTCCCGGGGCGAATCCGAGACCATCGTGGGCAAGGCCCTCAGAGGCCGCCGCGACGACGTAATTCTCGCCACCAAAGTCCACGGGCGCCTTGGCGAGGACGTGAACCAGGCCGGCAATTCGCGCCGCTGGATCATCCGCGCCGTCGAGGACAGCCTGCGCCGGCTGCAGACCGACTGGATCGACCTCTACCAGGTGCACCGGCCCGAGCCCGACACGGACATCGACGAGACGCTCGGGGCACTCAGCGACCTGGTCCGGCAGGGCAAGATCCGCTATATCGGCACGTCCACCTTCGAACCGGGGCAGATCGTGGAGGCCCAGTACGTGGCCCGCGAGCGCCACCGGGAACGGCCGGTGGCGGAACAGCCGCCCTACTCCATCCTGGCGCGCGGCGTGGAACGCGAAGTGCTTCCCCTGGCTCAGCGCCACAAACTGGGCGTGCTGCCGTGGAGCCCGCTGGCAGGCGGCTGGCTGTCCGGCCGGATCAAGCCCGACGGCGGACACACCCCGTCCAGCAGGGCCGCCCGGCAGCCTGCCCGGCATGACCCGTCAACCGCGGAGAACGCCCGCAAGACCCAGGCCGTGCTGGAACTGGCTGAACTGGCCGACGAGGCCGGGCTGTCCCTGATCCACTTGGCCCTGGGGTTCGTGCTGGAGCACCCGGCTGTCAGCTCGGCCATCATCGGCCCGCGGACGCTGGAGCACCTGGAAGGGGCGCTGGGCGCGGAGAAAGTGATCCTCTCCCGCGACGTGCTGGACCGGATCGATGAAATCGTACCGCCAGGCACCACATTGAACAGCGCTGACGCCGGCTACCAGCCGCCGTCGCTCTCGGATCCCCTGCTGCGGCGCCGCCCGCGCTGACCCGGTGTTGCTGCCGCCCTGCGCGCCAACTGACGCAGGGCGGCGGCCTTCCCGGCGGCTAGCGGTGCCTGAAGACCGGCTGCCGCTTCTCCGTGAAGGCCGCCATGCCTTCCTTCTGGTCCTCGGTGGCGAACAGTGAGTGGAAGAGGCGCCGCTCGAAAACCACCCCCTGCGCCAGTCCGGTTTCGAAGGCGGCGTTGACGGCTTCCTTGGCCAGCATCGCAGCCGACTTTGACTTGGAGGCGATCACTTCGGCCACCTTCACGGCTTCTTCCACAACGTCCGCCGCCGGCACCACCCTGGACACGAGCCCGGCGCGCTCCGCTTCCTCCGCGTCCATGAACCGGCCCGTGAGGATCAGGTCCATCGCTTTGGCCTTGCCCACGGCCCGGGTGAGCCGCTGCGATCCGCCCATTCCCGGCAGGACGCCCAGGTTGATCTCCGGCTGGCCAAACTTGGCGTTGTCCCCCGCGATGATGAAATCGCACATCATCGCCAGCTCGCAGCCGCCGCCCAGGGCGAAGCCGGAAACCGCCGCCACCACCGGAATGCGCAGCCGGGTGAAATCCTCCCAGCCGCGGAACCAGTCCGCGGCGTACATGTCCATGTAGCCCTGCTCGGCCATCTCCTTGATGTCCGCACCGGCGGCAAACGCCTTGCCGGACCCGGTCACCACCACGGCGCCCACTTCGGGATCAGCGTCCATGGCCGTGACGGCAGCCACGAGTTCATCCATGGTGGCCTTGTTCAGCGCGTTCAGCGCTTCGGGCCGGTTCAGCGTCACCAGCCCCACGCGTCCGCGCCGCTCCACCAGAATGTTCCCGTACTGCTCCGTCATGCCTGACTCCTCACGTGGTTCTGCCTTGCAGGTGGTTCTGCTTCGAAAACTGCCTAGTGCGCGGACTTGTCCCGGATATCCGTGATGATGCCGGAGAAGTCCCGGGCCGCCCCGCCTTCAGCCGCAAACGTATCGTAGATTTCCGAGGCCAGCGGGCCCATGCGCGCGGCCACTCCGGTGCTTTGCAGCGCGTTCAGGGCCAGCTTGAGGTCCTTGGCCATCAGCGCGCCGGCGAATCCCGGCTGATAGTCGCGGTTGGCGGGGCTGGTGGGCACCGGTCCCGGCACGGGGCAGTTGGTGGTCAGCGCCCAGCACTGCCCGGATGCGGCGGACGCAACGTCGAAGAGGGCCTGGTGCGTGAGCCCCAGCTTCTCGCCGAGCACAAACGCCTCGCTCACCGCGATCATGGAGACGCCCAGGATCAGGTTGTTGCAGACCTTCGCAGCCTGGCCTGCACCGTGGCCGCCGCAGTGGACCACGCGCTTGCCCATCACTTCCAGCAGGGGCCGCACGGCCTCGAAGTCCTCGGGGAGGGCGCCCACCATAAAGGTCAGGGTTCCGGCCTCGGCACCCACCACGCCGCCCGAGACGGGGGCGTCCACGGCCCGGTGGCCTGCGGCAACGGCGAGCGCCGACGCTTCGCGGGCCTCTTCCACGTTGATGGTGGAGCAGTCCAGGAACATGGTGTCCGGTCCGGCCACGTCCAGCAGGCCCGGCTGCCCGCCCGACCCGCGGTAGGCATCCAGGACATGCTGGCCGCTGGGGAACATGGTGAGCACCACATCCGCACCGGCGACTGCCTCGGCGGGCGTCCCCACAGTGGGAATTCCGTGTTCCCGGGCCGCGTCCAGCGCCGCGGGCACCACATCGAACCCAGCCACCGTGTACCCGGCCTTGACCAGGTTGACGGCCATCGGCCCGCCCATGTGTCCCAGCCCGAGGAACGCGACGTGCCCTTTTCCTCCGGATTCTCCGGGTGCTGCTGTTTCAGTTTCAGGCATTGCGGGCCTCCTTTGATTGCAGGTTGAGCTCCCGGTCCCCCAGCGGCTCGAAGAACCTGGCGACGTCGGCGGCGGAGACCTCGTGCAGGCTGGCCGGTTTCCACTGCGGATTCCGGTCCTTGTCCACCACCTGGGCGCGGATGCCTTCGCGGAAGTCCGCGCCTGCCAGGAACCTCAGGCCGACGCGGTACTCCTCGGCGAGGACTTCCTCCAGGCTCAGGCCGCGCGCGCGGCGGAGCGATGCCAGCGCCACTTTCACGGACGTGGGCGACTTCGCCTCGATGGTGTCCGCCGCTTCAGCTGCCTCCCCGGCGGCGTCGCCGTCAAAAGTGCGGAGCCGCCGGAGGATGTCCTCCGCGTCGTCGCTGGCGTAGCAGGAGTCGATCCAGTCGCGCTGCCCGGCCAGCTCCGATACCTGCGGCGTCTCCGTGAAGCGTCCGACGGCGGCTTCCGCCGTTTCGGTCTCCAGCGCGGCCGCCAGCGCGGGAAGGTTCCCGGATGCCACAAAGTGGTCGGCCAGACCCAGGAACAGGGCATCCGCACCGCTCAGGTGGGCGCCCGTCAGGGCCGCATGGGTACCCGCCTCCCCCGGCGAGCGGGACAGCAGCAGGGTGCCGCCGACGTCGGGCACAAAACCGATGGTGGTCTCCGGCATGCCGGTGCGGGTGCGCTCGGTGACCACACGTACGGACCCGTGCGCTGAGATCCCCACGCCGCCGCCCAGCACCAGGCCGTCCATGAAGGCCACATACGGCTTGGGGTACCCGGCGATCAGCGCGTTCAGCCGGTACTCGGTGCGCCAGAAGTCCGCGGTGGCGTCACCGCCTGCCAGCATGTCCTCATAGATGGCCACGATGTCGCCGCCGGCACACAGGCCACGCTCCCCGGCGCCGTGCACCAGAACGGTGGCCACGCCGTCGTCGTCCGCCCATGCCGTGAGCTGTTCCAGCATGGCGGCGGCCATGCCCGCGGTGAGCGCGTTCACCGCCCTGGGCCGGTTCAGCGTGATGACCGCGAGGCGGCCGCGCCGCTCAAACAGCACCTCGTCGGTGGGCGTCTCGTCGGGGCCTGCTGTGTTCGTACCGGCGGTAGGTCCTGCGCTCATCAGCTGCCTTCCGGCATCACGTAGCTGGCGCCCTGGCGGATGCCGGAGGGCCAGCGGGTGGTCACGGTCTTGGTCTTGGTGTAGAAACGGAACGCGTCGGCCCCGTGCTGGTTCAGGTCCCCGAAGCCGGAGGCCTTCCAGCCACCGAACGTGTAGTAGGCGATCGGCACCGGGATGGGCACGTTGATGCCCACCATACCCACCTGCACACGGCTGGCGAAGTCACGGGCGGCGTCGCCGTCGCGGG
>NZ_JMLE01000036.1 GCF_000685965.1 Arthrobacter sp. UNC362MFTsu5.1
ATCACCCTCGCCGGTAATCTCATCGAGAACTGGACCGTACCCACGGCCGGGCTTCCCTATATCCTTGACACCCACTACGGCGACTGGGTTCCCTTTGAGGTCGGAGCCGGTGTGACCCTGACCGTCCAGGCAGGGACCGTAGTGAAAATCGACAACGCCACGAAACTCTCCATCAAGGGCGCCCTGGTCATTAACGGCACAGCCGCCCAGCCCGCAGTCCTGACCTCCTACCGGGATGACAGCGCAGGCGGGGACACCAACGGCGACGGAACCGCTACCCAGCCAACAGCCGATCTGTGGCAAGGAATCCTGATCAACAGCGGCGCCGAACTGAGGGGCACTAACGCAGATATTCGGTACGCTGCCGTTCCCCTGCGTTTGGATGGGTCGACGGCCGAGCTATCGTCGTCCGTTATCCGTAATTCTTCCAGTACGGCAGTCCAACTTTCCTCGGGTAGTTCTGCCAGCATTGAGGCGACTTTCATCGAAGTAGCCGGCATTCTTTCATCGGACCCGACAAGCAACGCCCAACTGAGGGGAAGTTCGCGTTCCTTGACGGGTAAGGCCCCGTTCGTCACTGCCTGCGCGTGGGGAACCAGCCCGTGCGTGGTGGACGCGAGCTACTTTGACTGGGGATCAGCTGAGGGTCCGAATCCTACGGGGCAACCCGGAATGGCCTGTGGTTCCGTGATAGCCAGTCCTTGGGAATTCGCGGGCCAAGTGGTTGGCACCTCTATTTGGGCCGTCGGCAATTGTGACGGGAGCGCGTATTCCCCAGATACGAAAATCCAGGCATCAAAAGATTCCTATGACGCAGCCGTGGCCGCATCTCGGGCCCTTTGCGCCCAAGGGCCCGAATATGCCGATGCTTGCCAATTAGTCACTTCTCGGGAATCATGCCTGGCCGGAGCTAAAGAGATTGTTGCGAGTCAGTCCATTTTTCCGCTTCCCGACGAGAACCAAATCCTCGGTTATGGCGAGGCCGTAGCGGGTGCGGGAAGCGATGTCTTGCAACTCTCAGCGAACCGGAAGGTGGCAACAGCTGCGGAGAGGGCATCATTGGTCCTCAAGGTAGTTCAAGTCGCCGATACCTTCGCTGCACTGAAGTCCGCACACGATGGCTGCCACTAAGTGACGGCCTGAAAAAGCCAGTTCACGCGCAAGGTGCCGGAGGCTCCATCACGCGGCTTATGCAAAGAAATTTGCCATCGAAAGCCAGTTGAGCGCGACCTTTGCTGCAGGAAAATTTCAATTTGAAGTGGTTCGATCCTCCTCTTGCCATAGAGGGCGTACTCGCTCCACGTGCCACGGCTTGCACGCAGGAGGGTCCCTCAGCAAGTAACAGCCGGCGAAGAAGCCCCGTCAGCGTGGTGGCTGACGGGGCTTCCAACACCGCTAGGGATGGCCGGGAAGGGTTTCACAGGCGATGAGGTCGCCGTCGGAGTCCAGGCCGGCTACGTCGCCGTAGTAGGGGTAGTAGGTGTTGAACCAGTTCTGCGCCGCTGACCAGGTGGAGAAGTCGGTGCAGTTGACTGAGTTGCCGGGGTTCGACGGGGTCGTCGGCCCGGGTGGCGGGGGCGTTGTTCCCCCGCCGGGCGCCGGTGCGTTCCGGACTGTCGGGATGGGTGAACCGGCGGCCTGCCATTCTGCGAAGGTCACCGCGCGGTTCATGCCGGGACCGGCGTAGTAGACCGTCGGGCTGTTGTAGTCCTTGTAGAACTGGTCTCCCTGTATTCGCTGCACGGAAGATGGTGTCGGGAACCCTTCTTCCTGCCATTCAGCGAACCCTAGCGGGCGTCCGCCGCCGTTGACCACGTCCCACATGCGGGCGACTTCCGGGGCCCATGTGAGCTTGAGGAAGCCTTCGGCGCTGCGTTTTTCGAAGTTGCGGTAGCCGGAGGCGGCCCATTCGGCGCCGGTGAGTTTGTGGTTGATCCCGTCTTCGCCTTCGACGAAGATTTCTCCGGAGGTGCGCCACTGGTAGTAGTAGCTGCCCTTGATCCAGCCTGCGATGCGCGGGTACGGCTTGCCTGCGGTTTGCCATTGTTGGAATGACAGTCTTGTCCACATCCATGCGCCCTCGCCGCCGGGCCAGAATGTCACTGCGTAGACCGTCGGGGACCAGGGGTATTTCACGAAGTCAGTCGAAGCAGGCGTGGGCTGCCGGTAGTTGTAGGCGTCCCGCCATTTCTCGTAGCTCAGGGCGACCGGGGTCTTGGAGCCATCCAGGTTGGTCACCATCTCGTAGATGGTTGAGTCGTAGACGATCTTGTACAGCGGCCACAACTGATTGATCGGCTCACCGGCAATCATCTTGGCAGGCAGGGCAACAGTGGCCGTGCCGCACGAAGTGCCGTTCAGGTAGGTACCGAGCAGGGAGCGTTCGGCATCGTCCACGCCGATGTTCCAGCGCCACTTCGTGGTCACCCATTCGATGGCGTACTGGCACTGATTCAGTGCGGGCATCCATGTCGCCGGGTCCTGGTCTGACTTGGACTGGTTGACGTTGTCCGTGACGGCTTCGAGGCTGTGCGCGTATCCGGTGTCGTTGGCGAACGCGGTGCGCTGCTCGTCCGTCCAGCTCCACGCGACCGAGCGCCAGGCTTCAGCGAGCGGGACCATGTGATCGATGTCAACGTCGGAGGCGGACGTCCAAGTTGCCCCGTCGTAGGGCGAAGTCCATTGGCCGGTGGCAACGGTGCAGCCGGAACTGAAGGTGACCGGGACGAGGGACTCTTCGATGAGAACTTCGGCGCGGGTGTCGCATCCGTCGCCGTCAGCGTCGATCCAGTGGGTGAAGTAGGAGCGGTCGTAGGCTGGTGCAACGTTCCTGGTGAGAGGCAGTTGCGACAGCAGAATCTGACCCGTGCTCGTCGATCCGCCGGCGATGGCCTCTGTTTGCGGTGTCGTTGCGGTGGTGTGAGATGGCACCGGGGCCGCAGCTGAGGTGGCCGGTGCTTGTGCCGGTGATGGGGTCGGCGCCGGCGCTTCAACAGGAGGTGCAGAGGCTGTCGTCGGTATTGGTGCAGGCGCGGGTGTCTCGGTCGTCTCCGTGGTGACGGTGGGTGCAGGTGACGGAATGGTGACGGTGGTGGTTGGTGCGGCGGTCGATGGCACTGCAACTGAAATGAGTGAAGCCGTTGCAATAGTGATCGAGGCAAAGGCAGCGTAGATCCGCCTGGAATTCTCCCCCATGGAATGTCCCTCTATTAATTTCGCATTTCGCGAATTAGATTCTGATAGCTGGAGCATAGGGGAAGTCCATGACAATTACGTGATTAGTGTCATGTCGCCGGGGATATATGTCCGTGTGCCGTCCTTCAGGGGAGCGGCAGGTCGAAAATTTGCGTCAGGTCTTTAGGCGTGGCCCTCCTCTGACCTTTCAGGTTCGGCCCATTCCAAGGCCGCGACGATGTGTCCTTCGTCGGGGAGGGCCTGTTGTTCGGCCTGGGGAAGTTTGTCGTAGGTGTAGGCGGCGACGGCCATGGGCGAGGTCGAGCGGCCCAGGCTGTATCGGACGCTGCGGTCGTTCTTTGTGCCGCAGATGAGGATGCCGATGGTTTCGTTGTGGTGGTCGCGACGGAGTACGTCGTCGACGAGGGCGACGTAGAAGTTGAGTTTGCCGGCGTATTCGGGCTGGAACTTGCCGGTCTTGAGCTCGACGACGACGTAGCGGGATTGTTCGATGTGGAAGAACAGCAGATCCACATAGAAGTCATCGCCGTCGACGTCGAAGTGGACTTGCCGGCCGACGAAGGCGAACCCAGGCCCCAGTTCCCGCAGCGTTTCCGTGATCCGGCTGGTAAGGGCGTTCTCGAGGTCGCGTTCGGCGACTTCGCCGGAGAGGCCGAGGAATTCGAAGTTGTAGGGGTCCTTTGCCATCTGCTGGGCAAGCTCGGAATCTGGTGCAGCAAGCTGTTGCACAAAATTGGATGGAGCGGCGCCAGTCCGTTCCATCGATTTGTTCATCATCATGTTCATGAGGACGTTTCGGGACCAGCCGTACTCGGCGGCGGCGGCTGCGTACCAGAAACGCTCGTCTGGTGTCACTGCTTTGTCGAGCAGCACGGTGATGTGGCCCCAGGGCAATTGTGCAACAGGTTGTTGCACAATTGGATCCGGCCAGGCGGCGGCGAACCCTCGCATGTAGAAGAGGTTGCGACGGGACAGTCCCTTCATCTCCGGGAATTCTGCCCGCAAGTCATCTGCCAGCCGTTTGATGACCCCGCTCCCCCAGTCCTCCACGTTTTGGCGTTCCAGGATGGTCCGGCCGATGGACCAGTACAGGTCGATGAGTTGGGTGTTGACGGTCCGCAGTGCCCGGGTGCGTGCTGCCCGGACCCGGGTCTTCAGCTCGACGAGGAGGTCGGTGTAGCCGGTGGGTAGGGCAAGGTCACGGGCGTCAGTCATGCTTTCGATCCTAACGATACGAGCAGAGTAGGCACGGCAGGCGTTCCACTCCCCTAACGTCCACGGCCGCCGCCTTCCAAGAAATGCGCCTGCGACGGGCATAAGCCACCCAGACCCTCGAAGCGCTGCCGCACGTCGTTCCAGAGGCAGGAATCTTCGACTGACGGGCGCCGGTTGCCTCGCTCCCTGGAGCGCACGTGTGTCTTCTTACCAGCGGATTTTCGCGGCCGATGGCGGAGGCACGTTGTCCTGCTCCGACTTTTCAGACAGCGGTGGACGTATTGAGGACTAACCAGATAGCCACGGCAACTTCAGTGCCGGGGTTCTTGATCCGGTGAGGACTCGTCGATGAGTACGAGATGGAGTCTCCCGCCGCCAAGGTGTGGTGTTCAAACCCCACGTCAAAGTTAAGGGTTCCTGTCAGGACGTGCGCCGTCTCATGGCCGTTGTGGCGCAAATACTCGTCCCATCCTCCGCCGGGGGGATACGTAACCTTCAGTAAGTCGATTCCCGGGATGGGTGTCGGCGACAGACGAAGCCATTCCACCCCACCTTCCAGGATGAGTTCGGATGCTTCATTTTGGCGCTGGACCACAGCACCTTCAGGTAGCTCGACGGATGTCCCGAAAGTATTCCCCGTAGTTTCACCGAAGACTGCGGATAGGGGTGCGTCAAGAATGCTCACTATCTGATGCAGCCGTGCGACGGAAGGCCGGCGTTTGCCGGTCTCGATCTGGGATAGGGCACTGGCGCTTATTCCAAGCCTTGCACCGAGCTCGCGCAGTGAGAATTTTTTCTCCAGTCGGAGCTCGCGGATTCGTGAGCCCACTTCAAGCTCGTCGTGATCCAGGTTAACTTGGCTCGTCTTTTCCACAATTCTCAGCATATCGACTATTTACTCCTGCTTAACACCGGTTAACGTCGGGACGCCCGCGAAGGGGCGCCCCGACGGTCAGGCTTACTTGGCGGCGAAACCTCCAAACTGCGGCATCAAGGAGGCACCCGGTGGAACGGCCAGCAGTGCTTGGTCAGCGTTCATTGGCTAGTTCCACCGATTGGACCTCAAGGTCGATTGACCGAGCGTGAACGTTGGGGCGCACCCGGTTGATCAGCAGGCACATCAGCGCACCGAGTAGTGTCCCGATGGGCCAAGAGAAAGGATGCAGTACTTCCAGGACTGGCAACAGGGCGAGGCAGACGGTGATGGTTCCGGAGATGGCGAGAGCAATAACCGAGTTGTAGTTGGTGCCGCGTTTGTAGAAGTACCTGCCCTCAGGGTGGTCGGCGTAGAGGTCGTCGGTGTGTAGCCGGGCCCGGCGGATGAGGTAGAAGTCGGCCATGATGATTCCAAACAGTGGGCCCATGAGTGCGCCGACGCCGCCAAGGAATAGGTGGACCGCCGCAGGGTTGGAGTACAAATTCCACGGCAGGATTACTACGGAGAGGACCGCCGTGATGATGCCTCCGGTACGGAAGGAGATGATTTTCGGCGCAATATTGGCGAAGTCGAAGGCTGGAGAGACGAAGTTGAGAATGATGTTGATGCCTGCGGTCGAGACTCCGACGGCGACGATGGTCAGCAGCAAAATGCTGATGTTATCGATGTCATTGATGAGTACGATCGGATCGTCGATGGCCTTACCGTAGACCTCGGCGGAGGCCAGGGTGAGGACGATGGACACCAAGCAGAATGCGACACCGTTGACCAGCAGACCGAGGCGGTTGCCATTAACCACGGACTTTTTGCTGTCGGACAAGCGTGTGAAGTCGGAGAAGTTGAGTACGGGGCCGCTGAGCAATGCCACTACTAGAGATGCGGCCGCCAGCATTGTGATGAGCGATGGGCCCAGGTCGAGCGGCGCTGCGCCGACGTGGTAGTTCCAATCAAGGGTCCAGTTGGCACGCTGGAGCGTCCAGACGGTGAGTGCGATCATCGCAATCCAGATGACGGGACCTGCAAAGTCCGTGAGTTTGCGCACCGATTCCATGCCGTGATGCAGCACGATGAGCTGGGCCAACCACAGGGCCAGGAAGCAGATCCATCCAAGCGTGGACAGCCCCAACCACGTCGAGACGGTTAATGCTGCCGCGTCGGGGAAAATTTTGACCACGAGGATCATGATGACGGCTGAAGCCAAATATGTTTGGATGCCGTACCAGGCAACGGCGACGACGGCGCGCAGAAGGGCGGGGATATTGGCTCCGAAGACTCCGAAGCTTGCACGAGCGAAGACCGGAAAGGGTACGCCGATCTTCTGTCCGGCTACCCCCATTAGGTTGCTGATCAGATAGATGACGAAGACGCCTCCGCACAAGGCGACGGCTAGTTGCCAGCCCATCAGGCCCATGGCAAGCAGTCCAACGGTGGCGGTGTAATCGGCAAGACTGTGCCACGCCGACATCCACCAAGTGAATAGGTTCCAGGTTTTCCAAGTACCCGCGCCTTGGCGCGGGGCAAGATCTTCATTGTAGAGGCGGTCGCTATAGCCGGCCGGAATGTTAGTCATTATTGCTCCAGGGGTGCAGTTTAGTTGAGGTGGTTCATGCGAGGGCAGATAAGTGCCGCGGGGAGTTGCCAGTGGCGACGTTGACCTCTGATTCCGTCAGAGCTCCACATTGGAGGCCCCGACGAATGAACCCAGCCAAGGCGCGGACGGTGGCAGGTTCATCGCTGCTGGCAGCCGGATCTCCCGTGTAGCGGGCGATGCGTTCGGCGGCGGAGGGGAAGCCCTGACGGTAAAAAGCGAAAGTGGTGGCGAAGCGGGTGACCAGCTGCCCGGGGTGCATGTCCCAGCCTTGGTAGTAGCCGCGTTCGAGTGAACGCCTGACCAGTCGGGAGTGCAGATGCAAACCAAGGCGGATCTGATCTTCGGTCCCGACCGGGTAGTTGATGGTGGCGCCATCAGACAGACGCACTCCTGTGCCGGCCACGGACACCTGCATGACGGCCTTAGCGAAGTCAGAGGCGGGATGATCCAGGCTTTGGAATGGTGCGGCAATGCCACAGGAGGCTGTGTAGTCGTAGGTCCCGTAATGCAGTGACGTGCACCTACCGTCTGATGCCCGCAGCAGAGCCGGAACCGCAATACGTCCATCATGGCCGATGATTGATTGCGGTGTCTCCATTTGAATCTCGAATCGCACCACGCGCGGCTCCAGCCCTAAGAGAGTTTCAACGAATTCACACACAGATGTCATGGCCTCGACCTGGCTGATGTCGGTAACCTTCGGCAAAGTGACAATGCAGGAGGGGGGAAAAATGCCATCCTTAGCGACGCCGGCCAGGAACCGTGTAAGTGTGCGCACGCCGCGTTCTCGGGTCGCAGCTTCAAGGCTCTTGAAGCGGATTCCCCAGCTGCGCGGCGCACAATCCGTCGCAGCAGCCATGGCGAACGTTGCGGCCGTCTCGTCCGCCGTCGTATCTTCAACGGCATCGCCACGCCAGCCGAACCCGTCCTCGAAATCGACACGCAAGTCTTCAATGGGGTTGGTGGCTAGCTTCGTTCTAAGCCTGGGCAGCACCTCGGCAGCCAGCTGCTCTGGTACGTCTATGATCCCAGCCAGCAACTCAGGGCACGATACGGTCTCGAGGATTTCCAGGGCCATGTTGCCCCACAAAGCGGGTGTGTCAACGGTATAAGTGCCCCCAGGAACGTAGACAGTGTGAACGGGTTGGGGAAGGCCATCATCCCCCGGGTAAGTGCCAAGTAGGCGACGGTCAGCGTCGACCATTCTGGCATCGAGCGACTTGAGTAATTCGGCTGTCTCTGGCGCAGCGTTCGTGCTCCATATTTGCCGTTTTCTAGTGGTGGTATCCATTGATGACTTCCTATTTGGGGTGCCGACCGCCTCCCCTGAATCAATGGAGGAGGCGTGCCCAGCTGCGCCGTGATGGAACTGACTGCCGTCCGCGATACAAGGAGAATGTTGCCTCCATCACACAAACATGGCCTTTCCAGTAAAAGCGGACTCCTCACCGGTGTCAAGCACTTGCTGGATAAAAGTTTAAGCAACCGCTTGACAAGAATGCTCCTGAAGTCTCAAATTGAAGTGGAGCTCGCCATACGACGCGGGCCGCGCCTCCCTTTAGGAGGTGATCGCACTTTTCTCGGCATCAACCAAGGAGTAAATCGTGGAATCTGTTATCGAAACCCAAGTCCCCGGGCCGAGACGTGACTTCGTTGGCTACGGACCTCATATCCCTCGAGTGACCTGGCCACACAAGGCTTCCCTGGCGCTAAATTTCGTGGTGAATTACGAGGAGGGGTCAGAGTACTCGCACCACGACGGAGACGGACGGAACGAGGACGGGGCAGAATTGCCAGCGGGCTGGGGCGTGGGCCCGACCGAACGAGATCTGTGCTCGGAATCAGTGTTTGAGTACGGTAGTCGAGCCGGGGTGTGGAGGCTGTTCCGACTCTTTGAGGAGTTTGGAATTCACGCAACGGTCTTTGCATGCGCCGTGGCTATCGAGCGAAACCCCGCAGTGGGCGAATGGATCCAGCGGGCCGGCCACGACGTCCTTTCTCATGGGTGGCGCTGGAACAAGACATGGGAACTCTCACGTGATGAAGAGCGCAAGCGCATCGCGCTGGCGATCGAATCCATCACCAAAACGTGTGGTGCTCCACCGTCAGGATGGTACTGCCGCTACTCCCCGAGCGTTAACACGCGGGAGCTCATCGCCGAGTTCGGGGATCCGCTGATCTATGACTCGGACTCCTACAACGATGACCTTCCGTACTTCACTGATGTACAGAATCGGCGGCAGCTGGTGGTGCCTTACAACAGCCTTCCCTACAACGACGCTCGCGTGACCAGCGGCATGACCCCGAGCGATTTCGTCGACATGTGCAAAAGGGGAATTGATGAATACCGTCGCGAAGGCCTGGCGGGTTATCCGAAAATGATGAGCATCGGCCTGCACACGCGCTGGGCCGGCCAAGCCGGAAGAGCGTCCGCCGTCCGGGAAATTATCGAATATGCCCAGAACCTAGGTGACGTCTGGATCGCGCGGCGCGTGGACATCGCTCGGTGGTGGCTGGACCGCCATGAACAATTCACGACCGGCTAAGGGCATACCGGATAGGGCGGACCGCTCCGAAGCCAAAGCACCCGGGCGAACACCACGCCCTGATCTGAGTACATCGCATGCTAGTTACATACCGCCCCTGACTCGGCGATCCGGTGCATCGCCACATCTGCGGCGCCCGGAACTCGCAGCCAGAGGACTTGCCATCTGGATCGAATCGGATTGCAGTGACGTATCGGCCATGAGCCGTGCCGCGGAAGCATTACTCGCATATGTCCTACGAATTGCTCCGGAGGCGGAAGTCCACTGCTGGCCCGCTTCCGGAGCTGCCAATGCCGATGCTGCCCCTCGTGAGGGCATTGATGACACGCCGCCAGAAAAAATTTTAGCTGCCAAGAACCTTCGCCCACCCCCACCACGCGCGATTGCCGTTGATCTCGCCTCCGAAGTTGTCCTCCTCAACGGACAAAAAGTACAGCTGACGGGAGTCGAATTCATGCTGGTGCGTTATCTTGCGCAAAACTGCTCGCGGCCGGTGAGGCGAGAAGAACTTCAAAAATTGCTGGAGACACTGGATTTCCCTGGGTGCGCTCCGCGCTCCATCGATGTCTACGTGGGACGACTACGGCGGAAACTCGGCGGGGCTCGCCACGTGATTGTGACTGTACGAGGTGGCGGATACCAATTCCTACAGGGACCCTACTCAGCCATTCGAGGACCCGCCGAATACGCCTTATAGTGCTCCGCTTATCTCGTCGTTCGCAACCTCGGCCGGACGAGGCTCCCTGTAAGCTTCCAGATCCTAAGAAGGAGATTGGCTTTTGCCACAGCATCATTGGAGAACAGAACCAGAATTCAGGTTTTCGCCAGGAGACCGAGTCGAGGCATACGACAGGACGGGCCTGCGTGTCCAAGGAATAGTAGAGTCAGTCGCAGACAACCAACGTATCCTCTGGATACACACAACAGTGGGAGAGCGGAAGCTACTTGACGCCACGGAACACACCGTCGATCTCTCCGATGGGGTCTAGTCCCCTAACGATCGTTAGCGCGCCCTTCCACTCCCGGCAGCAGGAAGTCCTGGCTACTCCGATCCGGGATCGCAAAAACGGGGAACCCCGGGTTGCCCGCCCGTTGCCCTCCCGACGGGGCGTCATGCCGCTCAGAGCGGTATGGCAACCTGCGGCGGGCTGGGTATAGATGGCGCTGCCCTCCGCCGGATGCACTGGATCATGGGCGAAGAAGAAGAAGGCCCGAGCGCGTGATCCCAACATTCGTTCGGAACAAGGCTGCCAGCCGCGTCCGCTGTCTGTGTGCGACAGCAGGCCCTCTTTCCCTTTACGTGCTCTGTCCTAACGTTCCAGCCCGCCGCGTTCCAGTGTCTTGCCAAGGCCGCCCTGCTTGGCCGTCTTCGATGTCCTGGCCAGGTCTGGTTTGTGCGCCACAGCGGCTGTCGCGGGCACGCCCTGGTGCTTGTCCGCCAGGAGACGGGAGTTGACGGCCTCACGATCGACTTTGACTTCAAGGCTTTCGGCGAGCTGCTGACGCCGCTGGGGGGAATCGTAGGCCGGCACGGCCAGTACTTTCTTCGCTGCAGTGTCCTGCCGGTTGGCGCCTGCAACCGCGGCGGCGGCCACTGCTTCGTCGGTGCGTGCAGCCGAGGGTTTGGTCCTTTCGTTGTCTGCTTCGGCGCGGCCTTGTTGCGCCTTGGCGAGGGCTGCGGAAACGGATGCTTCGTCGGCACCTGCGTTGTTGACGTCGATGCCGTAGCGGGCCTGCACCTGCTCTTTAATCTTCTCGGCTGCCTGGGCGGCTTTGGGGTCGTAGCCTTTCCAGGCAGTGGCTGTCTGGTGGGCGCGGTCGATCATGTCGGGTGTGGCTTTGTCCCACCAGTCGTCCCTGGCGGTTGGTGCGAGCTCCGCGCGGGCTGCTGCGCGTTGGGCGTCGAAGCGTTCCTGGAGCAGCCGTGCACGTTGTTCTTCGGCGGCGGCGATGGTGCGTTGTTCTTCTTCGCGCATTTTGGCCAGTTGTTCGCCGATGCGGGCGGCGACCATTAGCCCGGTGCGCATGGCGCCGTCTACTGCTTCGTCCATTCCGTCTGCTTCGTTCATGCTCTTCCCCTATCGCTCGATGCCTGGTTTCGGATGGTGGTTCTGGTGTGGTTGCTCGGGCCGGACGGAACCGGCCTGCTGCAGGGTCATCTCCGGTCTGGTGAGTGTCGTCGGGATCGGCGAGCCGCCGCGGGATCGTTCGGCGATGAGTCGTGCCCGGAGGGCTTCTTCGCTGGCTCCGGGGTGCTGCTCACGGAGTGCCTCGATCGTCGTGGGCTGCGCCGTGATGGTGTGCTCTGTGGCGCTGGCTTCCACGATCTTGCTGGCTGCGGTGACAGCGGCGGCGAGGCCGCGGACGCGGCGGAGGTCGTCGGTGGCTTGGTGCATGTCGTGGATGACCCGGGCGGTCTGGGCCAACTGCCGGAAGAGCAGGGCGTAGGCTGCCCGGTCGCTCTTGGACGTTGCCGCCAGGAGGATCATGGTCGCCCCGCGTGCCGACGGAAGGGCAACGGTAGAACGGGACGGGTAGCGCCGGAGTTGCGCTGATTTGGACAGCTCCCGGGCGGCGTTCGCCAGCGGCCCGGGGGTCGGTTCGATGCGCCGGGACCAGGCGCCGAACGCGGCGGATGTTTCGCGGGCGGCCTGTGCCCAGGCGACGTGGTCACCGTGGGGGGTGGTGGCGAGCTTTTCACGCAGTGCGCTGACGTCGTGGGCGTACTTCGTCCACAGCTCAGCCGAGGGCTGTTCCGTCTCCCGGCCCGGGTTCACGGGGCGGCGGTTGCGTGCGGCGGCGTTCCACTCCGAGACCGCAGCCGTCGCTGAGTTGGGGGTGGATTCCCATGCACCTCGGAGCTTGGGCAGGGCGAGGTCACGTCCCAGGGAGTTGCCGCCGAACCAGACGGCCCGCTCCCCCTTCCGGGGACGAACGGCGACGGAGTAGCCGGTGACGACGTCGGTGCGGCCGGCCGCGTAGCGGGGCCGGACCAGCAGGCCTTCCATGCGTGCACGGCGGACGAACTCTGCCTCGTCCGTGGAAGCCGTGGCACAGGTGCGGACTTTCCGTGCGAGGCTGTGCCGTTCGACTTCGGGCAGACCGTGCCGGGCGGCTTTGGCCTGTTCCGCGGGGGTGAATCCGCGTTCTGCGCGGACGGTTCCGAGCTCGGTGAGGCCGTACTTTTTCTCCAGTGCCCGGGCGATCTGTTGGGACTTGTATTTGCTCTTCCAGCTGTTCCATTTGGTGCCGTCGTCCCGGACCATGGACGCGACGATGTGGATGTGGTCGTTGCCGTTCTTACTCAGTCCGTGGCGGACGGCAACCCAGCGGGCCGGGGCCTTTCCGCCGTCCTCGGTGAAGTCCATGTCCTTCATGAAATCGTTCGCGATGGCACCCCACTGCTGGTCGGTGAACTGGCCTTCTTCGGCCGCCAGGCTCAGGGAGCAATGGAAGACATGACCGCCGTCAACCTCGGTCTTGTAGAACTGCCAGGCGCGGTCCAGGGCGTTAGCGATGTCCAGGGCCGCGTCACGGTTCAGCTCGCTGTCGTCATGCCACGCCATGAGCGCGGAGTCGCCGGCCACGAGGTGCGGTTCCTCGTGTTCGTTCGCGCGCCCCGGCCCGGCAAGGTAGATCAACAATCCGGCCATGCGGTCGCCTTGGGTGATGTTCGGAATCATGCGGGACTCACCGGCCGGCCATCTCAGCGAGTTGCCGGTCGATGCGGATGATCACGCTCTTCGCGTGAGCGATCGTTGCTGCAGCTTCCGGCGGTACGTCCCCGGTGGAGTTGGCGTGCCGGGCGATCTGATTGATGTTATTCGCCACGGATCCGGCGAGGCGCTGCAGGTTCGACAGCTGCATGAATTGGTCCCGCCGCTCCGAAGGGCTTTCGCTCTCCTCGTTCAGCGCGGCTTCGATCAGCAGCCGCGGGATCGTGACCCGGTGTTTTTCCGCCAGGGCAAGAAGCCGGGCTTCCTCCTCGGGGCTGACCTTGACCTCGTGACGGTGCATCCTGCCGCCGTCAACGTTCGCCCGGCGGCGACGGGAGTTCCACCCGGCGAAACCGTTACCCTCACTCATGTCATCCCGCCTTAAGTTTTTGCCAGCGCAGCGACCCGGAAACCCCGGGACCAGACATCAGTCTGCCGCGAACCCGATGCCAATCCGGGCAGCGACACGAACTTAGCCCGGCTAAGTTACCAGCTTGCTCTGCACGGTGTCCCTCTGGCCCGTATCGGCCGGTGCGCGTGGATGGAATTGGTGACGTGCCGGCGCTGCGCGGCTGAACCCTTGAAAGAACGACTGCGTCGTTCCGTTTCGGCTGTTGAGGCTACTGCCCGGTCCTTCCTTGGCAAGTCTCCGCCGCCGGCTTTCGCGGCATATCCTCGCTCCGCTCCGGTATTCCACGCTCCGGCGCCTCCAACTGGCCAATTTCTTCACCGGTCAAGTGCTTTCGGGCGTGCCGAAAGCAACGAGGGGCAGGGCCAGGGCGGCGGTACCGTCGAGACCCTTGCCTCACCACAGCAGGGAGAGAGGAGCAATAATATGCACCCCGCAGATGTTCAGTACATCCAGGACCCGGTCAACCGCGTCGACGTCATCGCAGAAGGTGGCGCTCCCTCCGGCTTCGGCTGGTGGGAACGGACCGCCGTTCGCCTAGTCATTGAACCTGCGCCCGAACGACCAGGGCACAGAGCGTTGACCACACGCCCTGTACCGCCCCTTCCCGAGAACGTCTCTGCCCAAGATTAAAGTTGAACCCATGGCTACTCTCGACATCGAAAACACACGCAACCAGGCCCGCGCACTGCTCGACTCGCGCATCGAATCCGTCACCGCCCTCGTCACCACCCGGCAACGCATCACCGACCTCAAAGAACAGCTCGCCGCAGCAGAACGCGACGACAAACGCGCCTACGTCCGCGCCACCAAAGACGGCTGGTCCGCCGAGGAACTGAAGAAACTCGGTCTCGAACCGGCGGCCGCGGGCCGGCGCCGCAAAGCCACCACCGCGCCGGCACCCTCCCCCACCGACACCGTACCGGACAGCCAATGACCCTGCCCGCTCCAGGGCACACAGCGAAGCGGCGCGTGCCGGCACTTCCGGCGCGCGCCGCCACCGTTGCCGCGGCACTGATGCTTCTCCCCGCCGTGTCGTCCTGCGCACGGGCAAGCATCGAAGACATGGGCCGTAATGCCATCCATGAAAATGCCGATGAGGCCATGGAAACATTCACCAGAATCGTCACGACCACTGACGCCGGAGACCACAGCGAACTCGCCCGAATAATCAGCGAAGCACTCCCCATCTACGAACGAGGCTGGGACGACAACGGAAACCTCTTCGCCGACCTGTACTTCCGCGACCACCTGACCACCAGCGGCGGCTTCTTCGGCGAACAGCGCACCGTCAACGCCTGCGTCCGCTACACCTCCACCACCACCGGCCAAACCATGAAATCCATCGACTGCCCCACAACCGGACTACAATCCGAACACGCCGACGAACACATCACCATCCCCTAACCGGACGCCCGGCACGTGCCCCGCACCAGCCATCGGACGCCGGCCCCGGCTGCCCACGGCAAACGGGAGGCGGCCCAGGTCAGCAGGGCCCGTGGCCATCAGCCAGGCGCAGCCCGGTCGGCCACTGCGCCGCACACCAAGAATCCCGCCGCCGACAAAAACACTTTGGCCGCCACCTGGATGGGTGACGGCCACCATGTTCTCACGGAGTGGTCCGTGTCAGTCCTCGGATGCCTCACCATCGGGGATCTGGCCGGATTCAATCCGTTCCCGCCTCAGCCGGTAGGCAGTGTCAAGGTACGCCGTGAGGTCCGCTTCGGATACGCGCCAGATAACCGCGTCCACCGATCTGTACTCCCCGTAATTCGCCGCTGCGCAGCAGCCCGTAAATGGTGGGGCATCCCGACGTTCAGAACGTCTTTGACCTCCGCCAGGGACATCATCTTCGGAAACGCCGGCACGGACGGGTCGTTCGTCGGGTTTGCCATCGGTCAGCTGTCCTCTTTCTTCGGTTTCAATTCATCCAGGGTGCGCTGCCCGCGGCGCAGCCCGCCCGGATCGACCGGGGCGAACTGACGGCCGCCGTTGTACTTACGCTGCACCCGCTTCACCTCCCTCATCGTGGCACGCACGATGAAGTCAGAGGCGCTGGCCACGCCCTCATGTTCCCTCGCCACCAGGAACGCGGCCCGGACCTGGCCGGCCTCCTCCTCCGTGAAGTACGGAGTGAACGCCGCAATCTTCTTCGACCTAGGCATCAACGGTCCATTCAGGGAGATTGATCCGTCCGGAGGGGTTGGCTTGCTTCCCGAACCACACATCATCGTCCGCGAACTGCGGCGCGGATTCATGAATGGGCCGGTACGTGTCCTCCCAGGCATCCCTCGCCTCATCCGTGCTCTCGTCCTGCGCGGCAGTGCCGGCGCGGCTGATCTCAACGTTCGAGTACCGCATGGAAGCCCCGATCTCTTCGACGTCGAGCTCGATCACGGTCCGCTTCTCCCCCGCCTTCGTCTCATACGTCCGGGGCTTCAGCACACCGGAGGCGATGACCCGGGCGCCCTTGGTCAAGGATTCCGCGACGTGCTCCGCCGCGCCCCGCCAGACACTGGCCCGCAGGAACAGGGTGTCACCATCCACCCATTCGTTTTTCTGCCGGTCGAACGTCCTGGGCGTGGAGGCGATGGTGAAGTTCGCGACCGCGGAGCCACCGGGGAGGACCCGCAGGACAGGGTCGTTGGTGAGGTTGCCGGTTACGGTGATGCTGGTTTCGCCTGACATGGGTTTCGTTCCTTCTCTGCTGGTTTCGTTCTGGCGGTATCAGGTGGTGTTTCTAGGCTTCGCGGACGCGGCTGCCGGCTGCTGTTTCGATGCTGATGATCAGCTCGATCCTCGCCGGGTTCAGTCCGGACCAGTGGTTTTCGGTGCCGTCCTTGTCGTAGACGACGACGGTTATCTGAGGGGGCACATTGCGTGTCATCCACGTGCAGAAACCCGGCAACTTCCGTACTCGGGGATCGAATGACAGCGACCGGGTATTTGGCCATTTACAGTCCTAGCTTCGTATCACTTCAGTTGGGTTCGCCTGCCTGACCTACGCCCTCAATTCTAGCAATCATTCAACTGAATGAATAGCCAGTTTTGCCCTATTTCTAGGGATTTTTCTGCGGGATTCTGAACGAAAACGAGACATCTTCGACGCGACAATCCCTCGACCATCTGTCGATTTCAGAAGCTGACTGCACAGATGTCAGCAGTCCTCTGCACACCTGCCGGCATCGACCGCTCAGGGGCACGCCCAAGGGGCAGTTTACCTGGCGGGTCATACGAGAATCCGGGCACCCGGAGCGCCGGCGACTTTGATAAGCCCCCGTCCGAGCCTGAATGGCGGAAGTCGTGGACCCTTAAACGGGCGCCTGGGTGACCTTTACCGGGGAGCAGTTTGCTTGGTGGTCACAGGTTAGGATTCTTAAGTGGCTGAACAGCAGAAGAAAAAGAACGGCGTCGTCGAAAACTCTATTGCCGGCGCAATAGGTGGAGTCGTAGGTACTGGAGCCATTGTCTATTTCACAGCAATCTGGACCGGGACGATCTCCGGACCTACAAATCCTGCATTCTGGCAGCAGTTGGCCCCGCTCGTTGTCGTCGTACTTCTGGCTCTCCTATTTGGGGTCCCGGCAATACGCCGTTTCGTATTCAGCATATTTAAGCTTCTGAAGAATCCTGTTATGTGGTTGCGCGGCCTTCGGGTTACCGACGAACAGAGACGGAATGAGCTCCTGGAGCAAGGTGAAAAAGAAGCTCTCGCGGAGGTAACGAAGCGAAACGCCGAACCCGAAGCGTTCAACATCGCCTACGCATCTAACTCCCCTGTGAATGGCCTCGATCGGTTCCTCCTGTCAGATTTCTCGGGCATAAGTGGCAGTGGGCCGATGAAGGACATTCACATTACCGCGCCCAAAGACGAGATATTGATGGAGGACAAAGAGGGTCCCACTATCCCCGGAAAAGACCCCGATGATCCCTATCATTTCAGCGGCCAGGTAACGGACCGTGGGCACCTGAAGGGCGTTGACTTCAGGGTTTCTTGGAAAGACCGAGACGGCTATCCACGATGGGATTTCTATCATGTCCGCCCCAGCGGTCCGCCGTTTAAAGGAGTCCGGACAGGACCCTTCGGCGACATCAAATATGGAGAGCTTGTCACCAGTCCCAATATCAACGACGGATCGCTCACTGTTAAATGGGCCTCCACCAAACAGGTTATGGGCAGGCTTGTACCGAGCGGTCCGGACTGGAAGGTCGAAATCGGGCGGCGCGAGGGGCAGGTAGGCCCCTACTTCATAGTGGAAGATGAGGTGGGCGTGGCCAGCACCCCCGAAGAGGGCGTCGAACTACTAAGGATCCGCACCCAAGAAGAGAGCCATTCCCACTAATCCATCCTTCACCGGACAGCTATTTCGAAGGGCTCTCGTGTAGCCATATTGCTCGGTCCAAGTCTCGGGGTTCAACATTTAGCTCTGCTGCGGCGAGCTGGAGGAGGTCCCGTGTTCGTGCGGGCGTCAGTTTGTTGCCATAGCCGAGAACTCGGGAGAGATAGCGCTGAACCATCACGTCTGGCTTTGTTTCGGTTCCGACTCCTGCATTCATGATCAGGTATGACCAGGCAAGCGCGCCAAAGCCTTTGACTGACAGCCATGCTGCCTTTACGGAGGTATCTCCGGCAGCCACTGCCGTCCGAAGGTGTTCTGTGTTGTTGACGGGGGTTTTCAGGGCTGCGAGCCGGGAGAGGCCCTCGTAGATACCCTCGGGTCGCACGCGGTTTGTTCCAGGGAGCTTGCTTTCGTTGCGCAGGATGTCACGGGCAAAGTCTGAGGGACCGCCGGCGCTGTCCATGGCCTTCAACAGATCTGCACCGCTGTCGGTGTCGGCCGTCGAGCGAAAAGATCGGTACTTGGCAAGCACATTCGTCGCGGCAGCTGAGGTCCCTCGGAGGGAGTAAGCGGAGTTCAGGGCGCATAGCGCAAGAGAGTAGCGAAACTCCACTGGGGCACCCCAGCCGTTGGGATCGCCGAGATCCTCAGCGATGGCTTCCAGGAAGACACCCAATTCAGTCATGCCCGGATCATATCCGGCCTCGGACCTATCCTGCTGGTCTTTCGACCATCAGGGCCATGTCTGTGCCAGTGAGCCGGAAGCCCGATGTCAGGGAGGGACTTTCACCGGGAATGCAGTTGTCAGCCCCAACAGTTCGAGGAAGTGAAGGGAGAGCAAAAAGCGCTGTCGTGGCGTTCGGCGTAATCAGTCATATTGGCCGTTGGTTTGCCACAGGTCGGGCAGGGCCAGTTTGGGCCCGGACAGCTGCGACTGTTGTGACCTTCAAATCCGCACGACCTACAAGCCATACCGCATCCATCCACTGATGAATCCAACGTTGAAGGCGGGGCCACATATAACCGTCACAAGCTGCCCGGCGAGTCACGAAGTGGGGCCAGAAATACCCGTCCTACCGGGGCCATCCAAACCTGTCATAGTCACTTGGTGGTACCGCAACAACCTATAGATGAGTGAGTCCTTTCGGGTTCAGTGGTCGTAGGCGGTCAGTGAGCGTTTCCGCTGCGCCAGTTGTGCCAGATGGCGGCCGCCAGTGCTAGGAGCCTGGCGGCGATGCGGACACGCCTCTTCAGGGGCAGCTGGGAGGATGGTGAACCTTCCCGCGTTATGGTGCTAATTCAAGTCAAGCGCGCTTCGCGCGTCGTCAGCCACGACCGCGCGCATGAGCCTCCAGGCTGAAGCACCACAGAGCGTATGCCACGACGACAATCGCGCCGACGACAGTCACGAACTGCAGGAGCGGCAACCAAGCTTGCTCGTCTGGATCGGGCGTCGAGTCATTCGCCAGAATCAACCACATCAGCGCGGAGATGCCCGCAGAACTTCCCGAGCAGAAGGCGAACATGGTCCAGTTGTGTACCACGTTAGCGCTGCGCTCGTCGCGAGTCCGTTCGTCGGGAGTTCTATGGTCGTAGGCCATAGTGCCCAATGTAGCCGATCCTGTGAATGTCCCGAGAAATAAGCCCTTCTACAGCTAACCTCGTGTCATGGGAGTACTCGTTCAGCGCACGCCCGTGCGGGCGGCCACTTATCGCGGGGTGCGCACGGCTATCTGGGTCATCAGTTGTGGGGCGGGACTGGTCACAGCCATTGCAACGGCGAGCTTTGGAGGCCTCATCCTCGCCCCAATGCTCTTGTTTTGCCTTCTGTACGCATGCCAGGTCTATTACCCGGAGCCCGCCCTCGACGAGTGGGACAAGATTCCGAGGATTGACCGCATAGCCATGATCAAGGCATGGCATCCTGCCGCAATACAGTTGGGGCGCTATGACCGCGACTGGGAGATAAAGACAATCTGGTCGCGCACGATGCGCGGCAAGTGACGCCCGTCTAACGCGGCTCGTACCAACGGGCAGATAGACAACTTGCCAGGTTCGAGGGTGAATTGGTCCTTGAGGGTGCCGAAGACGGACTCGACCCATTGGCGGATCTTCCCGAGGTTGCCGAAGCGGGCGGGTTAGTCCTTGCGATTCGGGCGGAGCAGGATGGCGCCGAGACCGGCGGTGAAGTCCTCGAAGTCCTTCCCGGCGAAGCCCTTGTCCGCAACGATCACCTGTCCGTCCTCGATCAGGGGGCGGTCGTGTTCCAGCAGTGACTGGGCCACCTCGCGTTCGCCGAGGTTGGCCTTGGCCAGCCCCCAGACGACCGGCGTGCCCTCGGGGGTGCAGAGCAGGTAGAGGCGCAAGCCCCAGAACCAGCGCGCGTGGGAGGGGCAGTAACCGTAGGAGGCGTGCCCGACCAGCTCTGCGCTGGACCGTTTCCCGGGACGCGGCGCAGGGCACCGGGGTCGAATCCGGCAGGCGCCGATGCCCCCTCTTTCGTGCCCCGCATATGGCTGGATACGCCATCCTAAGCTGCCCGTAAGCGGGTCGATCACCGTACCGCGGAAGTCCGCCGCCACGTTTGTCGTTTTCAGAAGTCGTCTGCACAGGCGCCCGCTGAATTCCGGGGTAGTGCAGACGAGTATCGACATTGAGATGTCAGAAGTGCCCTGCACGGAACTGCATTCTGCTCAATAGTCCTCTGCACCAACAGTCAGTTTTTCAGAAGTCGCCTGCACCAACCGCCACCGACGTTGGGACTTTTAGGCGTTCGGCTGGGTCTCGGCGGTCAGCGTCTCCGGCGGACGGGGCGGCAGGTAACGGTAGAGGCTGGAGCGGGTGATACCCGTGGCTGCGACGATCTCGGAGATGGACTGATTTTCCTGGTCGCGAAGGTGGGCGGCATAGGCAAGCTTCGCTGGATCGATCACGCTGGGCCGGCCGATCCTTTTGCCTTTAGCAACAGCAACGGCACGCGCGTGAGCGGCGCGTTCGATCGCGTAGGTTCGTTCCATTTGGCCGAAGAGCGCGAGCATCACGACTGCCAGCTGCGACATGGGATCTTCTGGATTGGCGGAATCAACCCGGATCGGGTCAGCCAGGTTCCGAACTCCGACGCCGCGGCCTGCCAGGTCGTGGATGAGGTTCAGGGTGTCCCGGACGGTACGTCCCAACCGGTCCAAGGTGTGCACGACGATGACGTCTCCCTCGCGGGCTTGGTCGAGGGCTTCATGTAGTCCGGGCCGGTTTGTCGTGGATCCGGATTTCTTGTCCACATAGATATGTTTGGCGGGGATGCCCTCGCCGCGCAGTGCGTCGATCTGTCGGTCAAGGTCCTGTTTCGCGGTCGAGACGCGGGCATATCCAATTTCCATGTGCCCACTGTACCGATACTTATTCTGCACGCTCGGCACGGGACGTCTGAAAGAAGATAGTTGTGGAACGAAATCTGGTCGCGTGTCGCCACTTTTGGAAGGACCGGTCCCGGGCGTTCCACTTCCTAGGATCTGGGTCATTGTCGGACGTCAACAAATATGGAGGAAGGTCGGCGTGCTGGTAAATGATCAAGGCCGATTGCGTCCATCCGTATCGGGACCTGGGATGGGCCGAGCGGCAACCCCGGGCTAGGTATTTTCACTGTGACGGAGAAGGGCTTTATCCGCAGCCTCATGGCAAGGACGGAGGATCGAGGGAACTAAGATCACAGCATGGGTCTCTTGAATGGTGCCGTGAATGGAATGATGTCTCGACTCGTCTCAGTAGGCTTCGCGCCCGATGAGGCTTTCAGTCTTGCCGAGGTTGCTTACATCAAGGCGGAGAAACGCGATCAGAGTGTACCTCCATCCCTAGTTTCTAGATCAGACGCCACTTGGGAAATCGATCGGGCACTCAGCCAGCTTGCGTCCTCTCCAATGGGCCCCGAGGCACACCGAACACGTATCAGGCTTTGGGAAAGAATTTTCGGTTTTGGATCGTGGCCCGAGCCTGTGAATCCGACTGAGGTCTATACCCCACTAGAACTCTTGGCTCATGGGTACCGTGAACCTGATAAGGCATCAAAATCTGAGGACGGTGGGCGGGCGCCTGCGGAAGATGATTCCAAAGTAGACACCCCGGATGTGGAGCAGCTGATATCCGGGGCGCTGCGGTATCTAGAGAACTGGCCATGCGATCGAGAGGATGTCACCTTTCTGCCGGCAAGTTTCTTCAAACAGTCCCGGGAATCTAAACAGCGGTGGGAGGGCCTGCTGATCTTCACTCCGGGTGTTTGTGGTTTCTTCGAATATTCCGATTGCCGGGCCCCATCAATATCTGATGGCAGTCCGCTTCTGTTTAGTCATGATGAGCTCGAAGAGTGTAACTTCTGGTTGCAACCGGAACTTCTTCCATATGCCAAACATGGACGCGTCAAAGTGTGGCCGTCTCCCGATAGAGATGTATACGTGCAGCTGAAGCGCAAGGGCAAAGAGCCGGGATCGTTCCTCTTTGCCTTCGGCGAATGGCCGCCGGAGACGCACGAGCCGCTACGCGACCGATTCGCGGAGATCATCGCTGGGGTGAGTTTCGCGTTCTCCATGTCGGAAGCAGGTCAGGGCTCCTAGGCCGGGCCGACTACGGCAAGAAGGTGATCCCGAAGCCCTCCGTATGCGGAACAGCCCTGAACTACAGTCGTCACATGCGGTCCGTCAGCTAAGGGGGGGACGTACACTCCGGTTATGACAATTCGGGGGACCAAAAAACTTACTATCTGGCTGGTCGTCGCCCTATGCGTCATTGCAGTCGCTGTAGCCGCATCAGCAGTGGTCGCAGGAGTTGCTGAATCCGGAAAGAAGACCCCGGTGGTGGCATCGTCGCCCACCAAGCAGCCGCCGGCCCCGGCAGTCCGTCCAACACGGTCACCGGCCCCCACCCCGCAGCAGACCCGGGAAGCGGCCCCCACACCTGACCCCACGCAATCTTTCCTGAAGGCGCCGACCACTGCCGCCCCCGAAGCCATCCAAACACCGCAGGCTCAGGCACCGGCTCCCGCAAAACAGCCAGCGCGCCCAGCACAACAGCAGACGGTGTGCCCGACCGGAGTGGTCACATCTGGCCTCATGAACATCACTGTGACCAATGAGCGATACACCACAGTCGCTGGTGTGCTAACGGAGGTCGACGTCATCGGCCAAGGCATCATCAGGAACGGAACAACCGTGCCCGTCTACGTCTACAGCTCGCCACCCTCCGTTGAAGGCCTCGATATCAATGGCCGACTGACGACCTACCTTGATACTGATTTGGACTGGAAGCCCGCGCCCGGGGAGCCCCGGCCGTACCAGGTCACGCTCCAGCCCGGGCAGGAACTGACCTATTCCGTGACCCGCAACGGGTTGTCGACGCGGACGCTTCAACAAACCACCGCCTGGCATGTGAAACCCGAGGACGCCGTCGACCGCTACTCCGACTTCGACACCTACAACGGTTGCTTTGAAGTACCGGTCACGGCGCCGCCGGGTGGAACGAGCATCATGAACTCTTACAAACCCTGGGGCCAGTAGCAGTCGGGGAGACATTCGGAAACTTCCGCATAAGGTCCCGTTGAGGGTCCCCTTACGGTCAAGTCCTGCGTGCAGACGACTTCGGACATTTCGTGCAGACGACTTCGGAAAATGACACTTCGGCGGCGTCCGTGGCCACCGGCAACAGCCCAATATTGCGCCGGGTCACCCGGTGTTCACGGCTATTTACGTCCTCCATGAACGCCGCGCAGGCGGCCTCGAGTTCCGCGAAGGAGGCGTACTCGCCGCGGAGGTTCGTGTCCTTGGGGACGAGGTCGGCCTTGGCGAGTTTCACCGAGGCTTCAACCCCGCCCTTGGTGGCCGGGTCTGCGGGCTGGCAGGTCAGCACGGTGATTCCGTAGTGCCGGGCGAAGTCCAGGGTCTGCTGGTTCCGAACCGGGACCCCGGCAACATGGGCGGTGGTCACGGTTTTCTCGTTGTCCGTCAGGACATACGTCGGTGCGCCGCCGAGGATCCGGAAGCACCGGTCCAGTGCCGCGAAGACGCTCGGCGCGGTCCGGTCCCTGAGCGGGATCACGATCCGGAAGCGGGAGAACGCCAGCCAGGCCACGAACAGGATCGTCTTCACCCCGCCGATCCGTGGCCCGTCGCCGAAGTCGTACTGCAGCCACATGCCCGGCTCGGTGATCCAGGGCCGGTGGACGCGGGTATGGCCCAGCCGCCACGCGGCCTTCACCTGGGCGATCGCCCGGCGGGTGGACCGTTCCGAACCCGTGTAGCCCAGGGCGAGGAGCTTTTCGTGAGCCCTATCGGCACGGATCCGGCCCTTGGATCCTTCGATCCATTCCTCGATCTTGGGCAGGAACGCGTCGGTGACCCGGCCGCGGGCCGCGGGTTCCCCGATCGGCCGGCCCGCGTCGCGGGCCTGGACGTGTTTGGCAACGGTGTGGTGCGAGCAGCCCGTGAGCTCCGCGGTGGCGCGCAACGACCCGGTCAGATCGTAGGCAGCAAGAATTTCCATGATTTCTCCGTCAGACTTCATACAGGGCCTCTTCCTGGTTCGCTTGGTGCGCTTAGACACCGTCATCAAACCCCAGGGAGAGGCCCCCACCGCTTAAGACGCGGTCGGTTCAGTAAGGAAGTGGGCAGATCTCATGGCCACCGGCGGGCAGTTCTGCTGGCCGCCAGCGGGCATTTTCGTGGCCGCCTATGGGCAGTTTTTCATGGCCGCTAACAACCGGACCAGCCGACCTGCCCGCCCGTTCTCGAAAACGAAGGATTTCAAGAACAGCTTGAATCGAGAATCCCGGGGCCGGTCGCTCATCGAAGTGGCGTAACGTCCTGCCCCGGAAAACTGGGGAGACGACGAAAAGCGGCAACCCGAGCCCCGGTTCTCACAAATAGTTCTCGAAACTGTACAGTCGAACTAAGACCCCCAACCGAGTTTTGAGAAGAGAACACCCCATGGCCACGCACCGCATCGGCTACGCCCGGGTTTCGACCCGGGACCAGAACCTGGACCTGCAGGTCGAAGCCCTGAAGAAGGCCGGATGCGACAAGATTTACAGAGACACCATCAGCGGCACCAAGTCCCAACGCCCCGGCCTCGACCAGGCTCTGGACAACCTGCGCGACGGCGACACCTTGGTGGTGTGGAAGCTGGACCGCCTGGGCCGGAGCGTGAAAGACCTCCTGGACTTCGCCGGCGGACTGAATGACCGCGGCGTAGGATTCGTCAGCCTCACCGATGCGATCGACACCACGACGGTCTCCGGACGCTTCTTCTTCAACGTCATGGCTTCCCTGGCCCAGATGGAACGGGAACTCATGGTCGAACGTACGCAGGCAGGCCTGCAGGCCGCACGCGAACAAGGCCGGGTCGGCGGCCGCAAACGCATCATGACTGATGCCAAGATCCGTTCAGCCCGCAAACTTCTCAAGCAGGGAACGCCGCCCCGAGAGGTCGCCGACACCTTGGGGGTCTCCGTGCCCACCCTCTACCGATGGGTCCCGGCAACAGGCGCGACCGAGGCTTCAAAGAAGTAGCTCCTGCTGGTTGGTGCAGGCGGCTTGAGAAAAGATGACTGTTGGTGCAGAGGACTACTGAGCAGAACGCAGCTTCGTGCAGGGCACTTCTGACATTTCAATATCCATACTCGTCTGCACAACCCCGGAATTCCGCGGGTCCTTGTGCAGTCGACTTCTGAAAATGACATCGGATATGCCAGGGTCAGCACCCTGGACCAGAACGCGGATCTGCAGCATGTGGCGTTGAGTGCCGCAGGCTGCCATCGGATCTTCACCGACCATGGTGTGAGCGGCACACGCCCCAGCCGGCCCGAACTAGACAAGATGCTCGAGCACCTGCGCGACGGCGATGAGGTAGTGGTCTGGAAACTGGACCGGCTCGGGCGAAACACCCGCAACCTGCTGGCTCTCATCGATGACCTGGAACACCGAGGCGTGCACTTCCGCAGCGTCACGGAAGGCATCAGCACCACGGGGCCGATGGGCAGGGCCATGCTGACGGTCATGTCCGCATTCGCCCAACTCGAGCGCGACCAGCTCGCCGAACGGACCAGAGCCGGCATGGCCGCGGCCGCCGAGCAGGGGCGGAAGGCCGGACGACGGGAAGTCACCGCCGACCATGCGAAGGTCAAGCGCGCCCGAGACCTGAAGGCCCAAGGGCTCAAACCGGCCGACATTGGGAAAATCATCGAGACCAGCCGGGCAACCGTCTACCGCTACCTCAGCATCGGAAGCAACGACCTCACCTGACGGGGACCCAAGACAACGTCACATACGACAGGAATGAACGCCTGACCTCGATTTACATTTCTGCAGGACGTGGCTACTTAGATTTTCCACCGCGACCTCCGTGATGCAGAGCGTCCTCTTCTTTGCGCCAGTGGGCGAAATGGACGATCTTTAGGGGGCGGCGCCGTTCTTGAACCTGCCATGCGCCCAGGCGGTTCTGGGCATGTTCCACGTAAGTGCAGGCAACGTCCCACCAGTACCTGTCGAAAGCTTGCATCGGCCTGCTGTCAGCTGCGGGATCTACCGCTATCGCCGCCGGCGACCCGAAACAATTCGCTAACGCCTGACGCACGCTTACACGCAGATGTCTGGCTCCCGTTGGCAGCATAGGTTCCCAGCGTTGACATTCCCATTCAAAGTCCCTCATGACTTTGCCGATCTCAGTACCCGACGGGGCTCGCACGTCAGCGTGTTCGATCAAAATGTGGACGGGCCGCAGGGCATCAGCGACCTTGTCAACGGCCCGGTACTGGGCCTCATTCGAGGCTCGACGACGCTGATAAAGCTCGCCGCGGACCAAAGCCACAGCCGATATGAGAGCGGCTGCTACAGCTACCCAAAATTCCGCATCCATGGACGAGACTGTACTTCTTCATGCCACGGATAGTTCGGTCCCGCCTCTGCTAGTCAAAAACCACTGAGACCCGACGGTGACTCTGTTTGATTGCGGAGATGAGTTATGACGGGCCTACGGCGGGTTGTTCTTACTAGTTACAACAGCAGGGAACGGCCACTCCCAAAAGGGTCGTTTCTGAGGGTTTTTGGGGCCCAGCAAGCGCGGCGTCCGTAGTCGCCTTAGTTCTGCGTCAAGATAAGGCAATGGACAAATGGGTGGCCGGCGACTGGCTGGCGTTTTTGGCAGTCGCAATACCTTCCGTGATTGCCGTCGCCGCAATCTGGTTCAGCGTCTGGGCTGCACGCAGATGGGGAACCCGTCGCGGAAAGGTGCTTCTTTCGTACAGCGTCACCAGTCTCCTACCTTCGGGGGCACCACGAACTGACTTGGCGGTAACGTACCGTAGCTTTCCCGTCGAGGATCCGCACCTTGTAACCCTACGGCTGAGGAATGTTGGACCCCATGACATCACTAGAGAACACTTCGACATGGGCAAGCCACTCTTAGTCGGCATCAACAGCACTTTCATGGGACTCCTCAGCGCCACCAGTGATGGCGTACCGACCACGGTTACTACGTGGGCCATAGGCACGGAAGACGCAAACATAGGACTTGGCCCAGGGCTTTTACCGAAGAAGACAGAATGGGTCGTGGAATTTCTTACACAAGGCACCGCTGTTCCAACTCCTAAGGACCGTCTTATCAACACCGACATCGTGACAGGTGAAGGCACCAGCAAGGCTGTCATGAAGGAATTGGTGAAGATGACAACACCATGGCCGCTACGGTCCGTCATATCGTCGCTTCTCGACTAGCACCGGCTCCTCGTCAAGCTCTGGCCGCGCATGACTATAACCGGGGTCAACGCGTACCTGAAGCTCTGTCAGAGGGGGCGGGCCGTGGCGTACCGTGCTCGGAAACGCTAAAGGCGATCATCGTGTAGGACAGGTGGTGCGCCTCTCCCGATTGGCTTCGGTGCGGGCGCTTAGTCTTGTAGCCATGACCGACCACTCCGTGCCGCAGCTTCTCGATGAAGCTGTTCACAACACCTATCTAAATGCTGTTGCCACTCGTCAATACGATCTCTTGCCACAGATCCTTGTGGAAGCGGCAAACTCAATTCAAGCTCCGGCGGACTTGGCCCAGACCAGCGAATATAGCGCCGGCCATGTCCTTTGCGTCATGGTTGACACTATCCGGGTGATGAATGGTGAGATCGGGACGGTCGGACGACAAGCACAGCGATACGATTCCGACAGGGAAGGCCGCTACGAGCAGGCGATGGAGTGGCAGCGATGGATCCATGCGTTGGAGTCCCTGTCACTTCTCACTGGCGAGTCGTTGGGGTCCTACCCTCAAGCCCTGCGAGATGAATTCGTCAATTTAAGCGGATCCGGGATTTCACACGGGGAAACGAAGCGCATGCTTCGCCTATGGAAAGAGTCGACCCCGTTCATGCTCAGATGGCTGCGGTGGTCTCGAACGCACATCGCTAACTCATCAGAGCGTGAAGAAGACTTACATCTGCGAGGGCTCAACGACATCATCACCTTTTCGCAAGGGTTGCGTGTGAACTGGAACGAGCGTGGCAAGAAGGCCTACGACGAAATGTCCGACTGGGCGGCGGATCAGTCAGATTGGGGCCGCCTGCTGAAGAGCTCCTCTGAGATGTACTTTGATGACGAATGACGTTGGCGCTCCCGGCCTTAGCCGTGGCGTACTGTGTTCCAGTGTCTGATCTGGAATCCCTTTCCCTCTACGCGCCCGCGGAGATGGTGTCACTTGAAGAGCCGGCCATCCGCGCGTCCCTTACCCTGGGCCACGTACTCAGCGGCATCGGTGCAGACTATGAACCAGGTATCCGGCTGGCAGACATTCATCTCATCCGCCACACCTTTAAGCCGAATGATCGCGATGCGCTACGCGGCCCGGAGGACTTAACCCAGGAACGAGTCGTCGCCTACACCAGAGAACAAGACGTTCCCCCACGGTTCCCCGCAAATCCTCCGCGATACTGGGTGATCCTCATCGCCGACGGCGGGCGCCGCTCCCGACTTTGGGGTACCTACGAGAACCACGGCGAGATTGAGTCGGCGTCCACCAAAAAGTACAGGTGCTTCGACCTGCGACCCAGCCAGTTCCTTTTACCCTTGAGTGACCGGCTTGTTGTCGAATGGGACAACCCTCGCAGCTGGCACCGGAACGCCGGATCTGTTACCGGCGCGCGCATGCCTGTCCTGGAGATCGCCGACCGGGATAAGGTTCCCTTCCCGGGCTTCGATGGAGTGCTGCTCCCGTACCACCAGCTACAGGCCCTGGTGGACGATCCCCGATACGCCGACTGGCGCATTGCCTTGTCAGAGGTCCAAGGAATCTACCTCATCACAGACTCAAGTAACGGGAAACAGTACGTTGGGAAAGCTGATGGGGCCGAACGCATTCTTGGCCGGTGGACAGCCTATGCCCGCGACGGCCACAGCGGTAACGTTGCACTCCGCGAGCTTGCTGAGCAGAGCGTAGTAGGGAAAGCGACGAAAACGCAGGCAGACCATGCCCGGCACTTTGTTTTCAGTCTCCTGCGTGTATTCGGACCCAGCACACCATCCTCGGAGGTCAACGTGGCAGAGTCCCACTACAAGGCGGCGCTGATGACACGCCAGTATGGCCTCAACAGGAACTAATCCCGGCAGTGCCGGCGGTTCGGCTTAGACATTCGCAGCTCAGAAACGGTCGACCGTTATTGACCTTCATCTGCGGCAGGCCATTGGGGGTGTCGAGAGCGACCGTTCCGAGTCATTCTGGGAACATCGGAGGGTGGCTGATACGAATCCAGATACCCTTCCGACACCTAGCGACCCATCCGGTCCGTGCCCATGGTGCGGGAGGATCTCTAACTTCAATGCGGGCCAGGTAACAGCACTTTCGTCCACAACCACCTCGGGCATGAGCTACCCCGACCGCAAGGTTACGGCCCTGCACTGCCATGGCTGTAAGAAGGGCACTGTCGTGGTGACGGACAATCTTGGGCAGGGTCTCATGTGGTGGCCGGTGCCCGGGGCCGGCATCTTGGACCGCCAAGTCAACGAAGGCGTGGCCTCGGCATACGACGAGGGGATGCGGTCTCTCGCAGTGGGAGCCTACCGGGCGGCCGCAGTCATGTTTCGTTCCGCCCTGCACTTGTTCGTCAAAGACAAAGGCAACGCCAAGGCCCAAAATGAGAGGCATCTCAAATCTGCCCTCAAGCACATGAAGAATGACGGTGATCTTCATCGTTCGCTCTGGGACTGGGCCGACCACCTAAACCAATTAGGTAACGAGGGAGCCCATCCGGAGGACTATGATGCCGTGACCGAGGCGGAAGCGACTGGGCTAGGTAAATTCGTGCGGCACCTCATCCGGCATGAATACGAAATGCCGGCTCAGCTGCTCCGCGATCAGGGGCTACTTCAGGAATAGCCCAGTCCGCGCCTTCGTGGTGGCGTGATGGGAAGTTCCAAATTTAGGTACAAAGAGCGGCTTCCACGACGTCTACAGTTCAACCTGTATAGTATACAGTTACCGAATAACCTTGGATAGTGGCGAGGAATACGACTAGCCCTCCCATCATTTTGAAGGAAAAGCCATGAGCACAGTTACGATCAGCAACCCTGAGTTGCACGTCGTCACGGACGTGACCGGATGGTCGCAGGGCCGCATCAACCGGCTGATGGACGCGATCAAATCCCTGGAAAGCGATATCGAAGTCGCCCCGCTTGAGGAAGTCGAGGTTACAGGCTGGACCAAGGGCCTCGTTGAGAAGGCCTTTGAACTGCTTGCCGGGTCCAGGGCGAACGTGCAGATCCAGGTCGTCAAATTCGCAATCGAGCATGGAGGCGCGGTCAGCCGTGAAGATGTCTACGCACTCGGTGCCTACGGCGAGAGCCGCAGCCTCAAGGGGTTCACGCGTCCGACTAACCGGGCAACCCAAGCCCTTCGTGATTCGGGCGATCTGCCAGAAGACGCCGAGGAATTGCTCGAACCGATTTACGATATGAGCGTCAGCGGCTATCAGCGGGCGAAAGGCTTTCGCATCCCGGTGGAAATCGTGCAACTGTACTCCGCTTAGCAGCATTGCCAATGCACCACCCATGCCGGTTCACGGCAACTCTGAACCGACACGGCGTTGGCCTGACCTCCCTGCGAGGACAGCTGGCGCAACGGAAGAATCAGCTGCACGCCGGTAAAGTCAGACGAAATAATGGTCCTCAACCGGAAGTCGGGAAACTTTGAGTAAGTCCTTGCTGGAACAACTGCCTGGCATCGTCACGGAAGGCAAGCGCAGGGCGGCGCAAATTCTGGAGAACCTTGAAGGACGGAATCGCGTGACCCTTCAGACACGCGAGCTCGTCATCCCCAACAAGGACACTCTAGAAGCTGATCTTTTCCAGCAATTCACAGCTGATGAAGATAATCGCCCCTCCCCTAACCGCCTGATTTACGGGGACAACCTTTTGGCGATCGCGGCGCTCTTAGCGGGCGATACAGATCACCCCTCCATGCGAGGCAAAATCGATTTGATTTACATTGACCCACCCTTCGACTCGAAGGCCGACTACCGCACTAAGATCACTCTGCCAGGCGCCACGATAGAGCAGAAGCCGACGGTCATTGAGCAGTTCGGGTACTCCGACACTTGGTCGGATGGAACTGCCTCATATCTGGCAATGATCACTCCGCGTCTGGCACTCATGAGGGAGCTTCTCTCTGATCGCGGAACCATTTATGTGCATTTGGATTGGCACGTGGGCCACTATGTGAAGATCGTTTTGGACGAGATCTTCGGCAAGGAGAGCTTCGACAACGAAATCGTCTGGAACTACAGCGGATGGAACAAGAAGCTCAAGTCGTCCTTCGAACGTCGACATGACGTGATCTTCAAGTACTCAGCCGGCGACGCCCCCTATTTTGAGTCTTACGCAGAGCCGTATGGCAGCCCCGAGGAGTACCTCGCGACCAGGAAGCAGCGTCTCTACACTGACGAAGATGGTCGTCAGTACACCCTCGATACCCGAGATGGGGGGCAGCGTCAGGTCAAGATTTATCTCGAAGAATCGCTCAAACGCGGCAAGGTAGTCGATGACGTTTGGAAGCTCGATAAGCTCAACAACTCGGCCAAGGAAGCCCTAGGCTACGGGACTCAAAAACCGGAGAAGTTGCTTGAACGGATCATTCAAGCATCTTGCCCCAAGGACGGAATAGTTGCAGATTTCTTCGTTGGCTCCGGCACGACCGCTGCCGTTGCTGAGCGCCTCGGCCGTTCATGGATAGCGACGGACTTGGGTAAGCCATCCAACATGATTACGCGCAAGCGCTTGATCGACCAGAACGCCAAGCCCTTCCTTTTCCAGTCGATCGGCGACTACCAGGTCGAACAAGCCAAGTCCGTGCTCGGTCGCAAGTTTAAAGTAGGCGAACTAGCCCAAGTGGTTTTGAGGTTATTTGGCGCAGTTCCACTACCGCCGGAGGTAAACCAGGGCGGGGCCTTTGGCAGGATCGCAGACGAGAAAACCCTTGTCATTGCTACGAGCCCAAATGCACTCGTTACCGGCGCCACCCTGAAACGTGCCCAGGCTGCCCGGCTTTCCACTATGGGCGGATTCGACAGGGTGACAGTCCTTGGATGGAACTTCTCGGATTCAATCGGCCATGACATTGAGGCCCTGAATGACGACAGGCTTGAAGTTCTGGTCATTCCCCCGGACCTACTTGATCGCCTGAAAAAGAAGGGGTCCGTCGATAAGCTCGCTGACGAAGTGAAGTTTTCGACTTTGCAATATCTGCAAGCATCCGTGCTCGGGCGCACCCGTCAAGGCGATTCCGAAACCGTAAAGGTCAATCTGGAGAACTATGTGCTTCTGTCTCCCGATGCGATCAACCTCGATGAAAAGAATCGCGAGCAACTCCTCAGCGTCATGAACACTGAGCCTCTGGCGTTGCTCGAGTACTGGGCGGTGGATCCTGATTATGACGGCCAAGTCTTCCGCTCAGTCTGGCAGGACTACCGCGGTAACACCGCTAGCGATGGAGATGCTCTCCGTGTCGTCACCAAAGCGCACGTGGATGTTCCATTCAAGCCGACTCCACGTCGTGTGTGCGTTCGTGCCGTCGATGTCTTCGGCTATGAGTCAGAGGTCATTATTGAGAACGTCGAGGTCGGCGCATGAGCACCGTTCGAGATCAGTTTCCGCTTGCGACAGCGTTGGAAAGGGTCGTCGGCGAACAGATACCTGACATCGTTAAAGGTCTGCCGACTGCTCTGATGGAGGAGGTTACTCCCGTCACGGCGGAACTCTTGAAGTACTGGTTCCAAGATGACTACGTTCAATTGCGGCCGGTGAATTTTCACGATGGCCAGCGTGCAGCGATCTTGCACATCATCTATGCCCATGAGGTACTGGCGGCTCCCAGTCTCGAACACCTCTATCGCAAGATTGCGACGGAGGCACTTCTGAGCGGAGACACTCTCGGAGAAGTCACACGTACCCAAAATCAGCACCCTAAGTATGCGGCAAAAATGGCCACAGGTACGGGAAAGACTTGGGTGCTAAACGCCCTTCTCATCTGGCAGTACCTGAACAGGCGAGAATACCCGGAAGATCAGCGCTTTACGTCCAACTTCCTCCTCGTAGCCCCGGGGCTCATTGTCTACGACCGGCTCCTCGATTCTTTCCTTGGTAAGGAGCGCGGGGGCCAGCGTGACTTTGAAACCTCGGATATCTTCAAGAACAAAGAAATCTTCATTCCTGACAACTATCGCGATCAGGTGTTCGGGTTCGTACAGTCATCGGTGGTTACCAAAGCGGACATCGGCAAGAAGGTAACTGGCAGCGGTCTGATCGCCGTCACCAACTGGCATCTGCTGGCCGGCGTCGAAGATCCTGACTTCATACCCGAAACCGACGCGCCAGGGGCGGATGTTGACGCGAAGGCGGCCGTTGAAAGCTTGTTCCCGATCAGTCCTGGCCTCAACGCCGGCAACAGTCTGGATGTTCTTGACCGGAAGCACCTGCGCGGAGGCCCCCTTGAATGGCTCAAGGATCTTCCCTCTCTCATGGTTTTCAACGATGAGGCGCACCATATCCACTCGATCAAGAAGGGCCAGCAGGTAGATGAGGTCGAGTGGCAGAAGAGTCTGAGTGAGATTGCCTCCACAAAGGGGCACAAGTTCATGCAGATCGACTTCTCAGCCACTCCGTATAACGAGGTCGGTACGGGTGCTAAGAAAGGGCTCAGATACTTCCCTCATATTGTTGTTGACTTCGATCTGAAGAAGGCGATGCGTGCAGGCTTGGTGAAGTCTTTAGCGTTGGATAAACGCAAAGAAATCGCCGCTATGCCCCTGGATTTCAATGCCGAGCGAGATTCAAGAGGCAGGGTAACCGGGTTGTCGTCGGGTCAACGCACCATGCTCCGTGCCGGCCTTACCAAACTCTCGATGCTCGAGAAGAGCTTCGAGCACGTCGACCCCGATAAGCATCCGAAGCTCATGGTCGTCTGTGAAGATACATCTGTGACGGGCTTCGTCGAAGAATTCCTCCACGCTGAAGGCCTGGCCAAAGAGGATGTGCTGACCGTCGACTCCAACCGCAAGGGGGAAATGTCTAAGACGGAGTGGGAAGTCACCCGAGAGCGCCTATTCGACGTTGACCGTCATAAGACGCCGAAGGTTATCGTCAGCGTCCTCATGCTTCGAGAGGGCTTCGATGTCAACAATGTTGCCGTGATCGTCCCTCTTCGCTCGAGCCAGGCGCCGATTCTGTTGGAGCAGCTGGTCGGTCGGGGTCTTCGCCTCATGTGGCGTGGAGATGAACAGATCGACGAGATGAAACGGGAAAATCGCAGGCGGATAGCCAACAAGCTCGAACCTGAGAACTACTTTGACGTGCTCTTCATCGTCGAACATCCAGCTTTCTCCCGGTTTTACGACGAACTCATGGCGGAAGGTCTTGCGGGCGAAGTCGGCGACGAAACGGACGCCACGCCGCCTGCAACCGGTGACTTGGAGGTCGTTGAGCTCAGAGACGACTATGAGCCGTTTGATTTTCATATCCCGATGATGGTTCGTGACCGCGAGGAAGAGCTCAAGACGCCCATCCTTGACCCCTACCTGATGCCAAGATGCCGAATTCCGTTCGCGGATGCAAAGATGTTCGCCGGCAAGGGGGACAGCTTCGTCTCCGTTGACGTTCAGACGAAGACCCAATTTGGTGATTACCGGATAGACGGTGGGGTCATGACCGCGACGGGCTACAACGACTTCCTGAGCCGCCTTACAGTCCGCATCACGGAAGCTTTGGGTGGCTCACGCGCCGAAATGACCTCCAGTGCTAAGAAGTACAACTCACTGGCGGCCTTTCCCATGCTCCAGACGTTCAGGCCACAGTTGCTCGGATGGATCGACACCTACATTCGCAACCGATTCTTCGGTCAGGTTATCGATCCCCTGGAGGATGAGAACTGGAGGGTCCTGCTGACCGACGCGATAACGAACGAACTGGCAGGAAACATATCTTCCGCGCTCGTCCGATCCCTGACACAGGAGGTCGTTTCAATTGCGGAAGTGACCTTCCGCAGCCTGTCAGAGGTTCAAAGGCTCAGCGTGCGAGCATCGTCATGCGTTGATGTGTCCAAATGTATCTATCCGAAGCTGCCAATCCCCACCCATGGCGGTGGTCTGGAACGGAAGTTCCTGGAGTGGGCCAACAACGACACAAAGGTTGAGGCCCTCTGCAAGATCAGTGAATACAAGCACACATTCGTCCAGCGCCCCTATCTGAAGGCGGACGGCATGCCGGCCCGGTACTCGCCGGACTTTCTGTTTCGTACCGACGAAATGATTTACGTCGTTGAGACCAAAGCAGACTCAGCCCTCTCGGACATCAACGTTCAGAGGAAGCAGTCTGCAGCCATCGCCTGGTGCGAGCAAATTAACGAGCTAGAGCCCTCTCAGCGCAGTCATCGCCGGTGGGCATACGTTCTCCTCGGCGAGCAGGCCGTGGAAGGCTCAATCGCCGGGAACGAGCGCGCTTCGGATTTGCTGGATCGAACGCGGCTTAGAACTAACGCTGAGGAGATCGCTCAGGCACAAATCTGGTGAGCCCACGACGGAGATCGCATACGTTCGTCAGTTGTTAAGGGGTGAGGGGCCCGCGCGGTGGCGGGCCCCTCTGTTTTCCTCAGCAAAAGGAATCTGTGGCTTCAGCTTGGCTGAACTGTTGGTGATGCTGCCGCCGGACGGAACTTCGTTGTTCCGTGGCGGCGCGGCTGTCGTTGTCGTTCGTGGGTGTCGCGGGAACCGGCGGTCCGCCGCTGGTGAGTGGCTGGGCGTGGTTCGCCAAGGCGGCGGACCGCCCGCCGTTGGAAGGTTACTGGCCCTTACGTGGTGATTGGCCGGGGCCTTGCCGGGCGGTGGTTTCTCCCGGCAAGGGATCTTTATGCGGTTTCCTCGGTGGTGGAGTGCTTGTCGAGGATGATCTGTTCGACTTCGCTGGCTTTGTATCCCCATTTCACGAGCTGGGTGAGGTAGGCGTTGTGGACCTGTCCTGCGCTACGCCATGAGTCTTTCTGGATGGTCTTTTCGTACCCTGCGCAGATCAGGGCGAGCAGTGCGAACTCGGGCCGGGCGGTGGTCTTGGCGACGTGGTCCCGGAGGGGGTTCCAGCCCCACCGGTCGCTTTCCTCGCCTGTCTTGGCTCCGATCATCTCGGTGGCGACTTTGCCGTCGTATCCGCTGGCTGTTTCGGGGTTGTGGGTGATGGCGTGGACGGTGAAGTACTGCCAGCCCTTCGGTGTGGCCTTGCGTGCCAGCAGGGTTTTGACCCATTCGCGGCGGACCTTGGTGGCGGATTCCATGGCCTTGTTGTTGGCGATCAGGGTCTTCCTCTCGGCCTTCTGTTCCTCGGTCATTGGGCCTTTCTGTGCGTGGGTGACGCCGTCGTAGCGTTCGTACTTCGGTGTGAAGCCGAGTTCCTTCCAGTCGCTGATGACCGGTTTGGCGCTGTGCTGGCCGCGGTAGTCCGTGCTGATCAGGTAGGCGTTGGCGTCCTCGTCGGTGGCCGGTTCACCGTCCGCCCGGTTGGCCGCGTTCACGTACAGGGCCTCGGATTCGGCGTAGTGTCCGGCGTCCTCCACGATGGCCTTGCCCTGGGCGATGAGCTCTTCGATCAGTGCGGCGAGCTGGGCTTTGGATTCCCGGTCGTCCCGGAGCTTCTGTGCGATGTGGTCGAAGTAGTCGGGTTCGTCCCGGATGACGGACTCGAGTTCCTCGATGGCGTCCTCGTCGCCTTCAAATTCGGCGAGCACGAGGGCCATGTCTACGGTGTAGCCGTTGTTCAGGGCTTTGGCTCCGGTGGTGGAGGCTTTGGCTTTCAGAGCGCTGTCCACGGTGGTCTTGGTCCGGCCGGTTTTCTTGGCGATGTCGGCGGCCGAGACGCCGATGAGCGAGAGCTGGTGGTAGGCGTCGGCTTCGTCGGCTTCGGTCAGCTCGGTGCGCTGGATGTTTTCGACTACCTGGGTGAGGATGCGCTCGGCCTCTTCCGGGCTGGAAACGATCATCACCGGGATGGAGTCGCGCTCTGCTTCCACTGCGCCCAGGGTGCGGCGCTGGCCCATCAGGACGTACACGGTGCCGTCGTCCTTGCGGTGGGCAATGACCGGTTCGAGCACACCGAGCTCCTTGATGCTGGCGATGAAATCGGTCTTCAGGTCAGCGGCCTTGCGGACGTTGATGTCGATGGTCAGAGTCTTGGGGTCAAGCATTTCGAGCGTGGGTGTGGCGTTCATGGTTTCTTGTCCTTTGCTGAGGATTCGGTGGGCGGGGTGCGGTAGGTGACCGGCCAGCTTCCCCTCTCCCCCCGTTGTTTTTTTGCCTGCTGGCGAAGCTTGCGTAGCTGTGCCCGACGGAGGCCCTGTCCACCCGAAGGGCCAGGGACGTGCAATCTGCGCAGGAAATAAGCGACGAAGGAGCGCCGGAGCCGATTGTGCGGGCCGCAGGCCCCGACGAAGGAGGGGCTGGATGGGGCCGGAGCGGGCACGATAATCCGAAGGACAGCAGACAAAAAACGTCGTAGACAAACAGGGCCAGGGAGCCCGGAGCCCTGCG
>NZ_JMLE01000037.1 GCF_000685965.1 Arthrobacter sp. UNC362MFTsu5.1
CCTCCGGGTTCGGGCCGTTCAAGAGCCTGGATGTGCAGCAGATGAAGGACATCACCAAGCATGAACTGGCCGAGATGGGCATCGACCTCCGGGACGTGGAGCAGCCCATCGGCCAGCTCTCCGGCGGTGAACGCCAGTGCGTCGCGATCGCCCGCGCCGTGTACTTCGGCGCGAAGGTCCTGATCCTGGACGAACCCACCGCGGCCCTGGGCGTGAAGCAGTCCGGCGTGGTGCTCCGCTACATCCTGCAGGCCCGCGACCGCGGCCTGGGCGTCATCTTCATCACCCACAACCCGCACCACGCCTTTCCCGTCGGTGACCGGTTCCTGCTCCTCAAACGCGGCAAGTCCATCGGCTACTACGACAAGAAGGACATCACCCTCGACGAGCTCACCGCGCAGATGGCCGGCGGCGCGGAACTGGCCGAACTCGCCCACGAACTCGAACAACTCGGCGGCCACAGCGACGTCGTGAAGGAAGTCCAGGCCGAAGTAGCCGACGTTGCTGACGCGGCGTACGAAAGCACCTCCAGGCGCCACTGAGCGCAAACGTTCACAACCAGATGGAGCAACCATGCACATGCTAATTGCCGGAACATGGCGCGGTGCTGCCGACGGCAGGACCGAGGAAGTCCGCTCACCTTTTGACGGCCGGGTCATCGATACGGTCCCCGTGGCTACAATCAACGACGCTCAGGCCGCCCTGGACCAAGCAGAGATCGGTGCGCATTTGCAGCGGTCCACTCCCGCACACGAGAGGGTGGACATCCTTCTCCGGGCAGCTGCCCTGGCCGACGAACGCGCCGAGGACATCGCCCAGACCATCAGCGCGGAAACCGGGAAGCCCATCACGGAGGCACGCGGTGAAGCCGGCAGGTCCGGGAACATCATCCGGCTTGCTGCCTACGAAGGGAGCCAGCTGTACGGCTCCACCCTTCCCCTGGATGCCAACGCCGGCACCGGGCTGGAGAAGATCGGCTTTACGCTCCGGCAGCCTGTGGGCATCGTCGTCGCCATCACGCCGTTCAACTACCCTGCCCTGCTGGTGCTGCACAAGATCGCCCCGGCGCTGGCTGCCGGCAATGCCGTGGTGCTCAAGCCGGCCCGCGCAACGCCTCTCACGGCCTTGAAGCTTGCCCAGTGTTTCGTCGACGCCGGTCTCCCGCCCGAAGCGCTGTCCGTCCTCACCGGTCCCGGCAGCACCCTCGGCGACGTCCTGGTCACGGATCCACGGGTACGGAAAGTCTCCTTCACCGGTTCCACCGCCACAGGAACCCGCATCAGCTCGATCGCCGGCGTGAAGAAGCTGTCCTTGGAACTGGGAGCCTCATGCCCCGTCATCATCCTCCCGGACGCGGACATTGAACTTGCCGCCACTGCCGTGGCGGCGGGCGGTTTCATCAACGCCGGCCAGGTCTGCATCTCCGTGCAGCGCGTCATCGTCGACCGCCGCGTCGAAGCTGACTTCCTGGATGCTCTGGTCCCGAAGGTCGAGGCGATCACCGTCGGCAATCCTAAGGAAGACGACACTCGGCTCGGATCGCTGATCTCCGAGGAGGAAGCCTCGCGCGTGCACGCATCGATTGCGGAGGCCCGCCATTCAGGTGCCCGGGTCCTCACCGGCGGTGACCGTGACGGCGCGGTGGTGACTCCCGCCGTCGTTGCCGGAGTCGACCCGGGGTCGAACCTGAGCCGGAACGAACTCTTCGGCCCGGCGGTCGCCGTTACCTCCGCACAGGACATCGAATCCGCCATCGCCTTGGCCAATGACAACGACTACGGTCTCGGCGCCGGGATCTTCACCAGCGATATCGCCGGAACTGTCCGGGCCATGCGGCAGATCGATGCTGGAAACATTCACATCAACTGGACGCCCCTGTGGCGTGCCGACCTCATGCCCTACGGAGGACTCAAGGGCAGCGGCATCGGCAAGGAAGGCGTCCGCTCCGCCGTGCAGGAAATGACCGAAGAGAAAACGGTCATTCTCCACGGACGCCCCTGGTAACCCCACCGACTTCTGGATAAGGCAATGACCACTAACTCGCAGACCATCCGACTGACCACCGCCCAGGCGGTCGTCAAATACCTGTCCGTCCAACACTCCATTACCGATGGTGTCCGCCGCCGCCTCGTGCCCGCAGCCTTGGGAATCTTCGGGCACGGCAACGTGGCCGGCCTGGGCCAGGCCTTTGACGAATTCGCCGATGACATGCCGTTCATCCAGGGCCGCCACGAACAGTACATGGCACACATTTCGACGGCGTACGCGAAGGCGAGCCGGCGGCAAGCCGTTCTGGCCGTGACAGCTTCGATCGGGCCCGGTGCCCTGAACCTGGTCACCGCGGCCGGGCTGGCAACCGTCAACAGGCTTCCACTCCTGCTGCTGCCGGGTGATACTTACGCCACCCGCCACCAGGGTCCGGTCCTGCAGCAGCTCGAGCACCCCACCGAAGCGGACGCCACCGTCAACGACGCCTTCCGCCCGGTCTCCCGTTTCTTTGACCGCATCACCCGTCCGGAGCAGCTCCTGACCGCGCTGCCCCAAGCGATGCGCGTCCTGACCAGCCCCACCGACACGGGCGCCGTCGTCCTTTCCCTGCCCCAGGACGTGCAGTCCCACGCCTACGATTTCCCCGCTGAATTCTTTGCGCCCCGGGACTGGAAGATCCGGCGTCCGCTGCCTGACCCGGCGGAAATCGCGGAAGTGGCCGAACTCATCCGGGTGGCTGAGCGTCCGGTGATCATCGCCGGCGGCGGCATCCATTACTCGGACGCACACGCTGCACTGGAGGCGCTGGCAGGACACATCGGAATTCCGGTCGTGGAGACTTTCGGAGGCAAGGGCGCCGTGACTAAGGACGAATGGTGGCAGGTGGGCGGCGTGGGCCTGGAGGGCAACTTCGCCTCCAACACCCTCGTCAAGCAGGCCGACCTGGTCCTGAGCGTCGGGACCCGGCTCACGGACTTCGCCACCGGTTCGCAGTCGATCTTCGAGAACGCGGACGTCCGCTTCGCATCCTTGAACATTGTGGACGCCGATACCCGCAAGCAAGGCGCCACCGGCATCCTCGCCGACGCCAGGCTCGGCCTGGAATCGCTGACCCAGGCACTGGAGGGCCACAGCACCACGGAAGCCTGGCAGGAAACGGTTCACACCGAAAAGGCTAAGTGGGCACCCATCCGGTCCACATGGCTCGACGCCGACACCCCCTTCCGTCCGGAGGACCACCCGGACGCGCCGGTTACCGGCGCGGTCCTGACCCAGCCGCAGTTGATCGGAATCATGCAGGAGCATGCACGCTCCGGCGACACAGTCATCGCCGCCGCGGGAGGGCCTCCGGGTGACCTGCAGAAGGTATGGGACGCCACGGGCAACCGCAACTGCCACCTGGAATTCGGGTTCTCCTGCATGGGCTACGAAATCGCCGCCGGCATGGGCGTCCGGCTTGCCGAGGGCAACAACGAGAACCGCGTGGTGACCTTCATCGGCGACGGCACCTTCCTGATGGCGCCCACCGAAATCCTCACCGCAGCCCAGGAAGGCCTGAACGTCACGGTCATCGTCTCCGAAAACCATGGATACCAGGTCATCCACCGGCTGCAGATGAACCGCACCGGAAAGGAATTCGGCAACGAATTCCGCTACCGCACCACCGGTGGCAGCGTAGCCGCAGAGGACGCCCCGAAGGCCCGGCTCGACGGGGACTACCTCAAAGTCGACCTCCGCCAGATCGCCGAGGGCCTGGGCGCCCTGGCCATCCGCGCCACAACCGCAGCGGAGGTGCGCGAGGCGCTGAGCTCCACCCGCGACACCCAGGGACCGGTGGTCATTGTGGTGCCAACAGTTCCCCACGTCGACCTGCCCGGCGGCGATGTCTGGTGGGACGTAGCCCCGGCAGAGGTATCCGACCAGGAATGGGTCAACACCCTCCGTGCCGACTACGAGCAGGCACGCGGCCGCCAGCGGTGGTTCGGATGAGCAACGGACCACTGAACGCAGGGCACCTGCGCCGGCGCCTCGCCGAAGGCGAAGTTACCGTCGGAACCTTCGTGGGAATGTCATCGGCCACCGCCGCAGAAGTATGCGCAGCTGCCGGTGCGGACTGGGTGCTGATCGACCTTGAACACGGCTCCGGCGGCGAAGACGCGGTCAGGGACGGCGTTGTTGCGGCCGGAAGCTACGGCGTCCCCACCATCGTGCGGGTTGAATCCGGCGACCGCATCCGGATCGGGCGTGTCCTTGACCAGGGCGCGGCCGGGATTATGGTTCCACGGCTGGCCACCGTCGGCCAGGCCGCGGAATCGGTGCGGCACATGCTGTATCCGCCCCGCGGGGACCGCGGCGTGGCCACCTACAACCGGGCCTGCCGCTGGGGCATGGACCGCCGGACGCTCACCACACCGGACCAGGAAACCCTCGGCATCATCCAGATCGAAACGCTAGAGGCGCTGGACTCCGTCGAAGACATCGCCGTCCAGGAGGGAGTCGACGTCGTCTTCGTCGGACCCCTGGACCTCTCCTACGCACTCGGTGTCCCGCTGCAGCTGGACAGCAACGTCTTCCAGGAAGCCCTGCAGCGCGTCGTCTCCGCGGCTCAACTGCACAACAAGGCGGCGGGGATCCTGGCGGTGGACGGTGTGGGAGCCGCCAAGTACGTCCGCCAGGGCTTCCGGTTCGTCGCCATCGGCTCCGACTCAACCATCATGGCGGCGGCGTTCCGTGACGCCTTCGACACCGCCCGCAACTGACCAACACCTCAACGAAAGGCAACAACGTGACCCTAGAATCTCGCACCATCGGCGTCGGCCTCATCAGCGTCGGATGGATGGGCAAGCTCCACTCGCGCGCCTACCAGGCCGTACCGTACGTCTACCCCGAGCTCGGCCTCAAGACAAAGCTCGTCATCGCCGCCGACACTGAGCCCAGCCGGGTCGAATTCGCCCGCGATGTCCTCGGGTACGCCGAGGGCACCGCCAACTACCACGATGTTCTCAACCACCCCGACGTGGACGTCGTCTCCATCTGCGCGCCCAACTTCCTCCATGCCGAGATCGGCATCGCAGCCGCCCAGGCAGGAAAGCACTTCTGGATCGAAAAGCCGGTCGGACGCGGCTACCAGGAAACAGCCGCCGTACAGGAAGCTGCCGTGGAAGCAGGCGTACTGACCACGATCGGCTACAACTACCGGCACGCCCCCGCGGTGGAACACGCACGGGAACTCATCGCCGCCGGACGCCTCGGGCGGGTGACCAACGTCCGGACGGTGTTCTTCTCCGGATACGCCTCCGAGCCCAACGGTGCCCTGTCCTGGCGCTTCGACCGGAAACTCGCCGGCACCGGCGTGTTGGCCGACCTGTTCAGCCACGCCACCGACCTGTGCCAATATGTAGTCGGACCCATCGCTGAGGTCACTGCGCTCACCAGCACGGTCTACACGCAGCGGCCAAAGCTCGCCATGGGTTCCGCAACGCACTTCGCAGTAATCGAAAACGGTGAAATGGGAGAGGTCGAAAATGAGGACTACGCAGCAGCGCTGGTCCGCTTCGGCCCGTCCGCCCGCGGTGCAGGAGCCGTCGGCACCATCGAGTCGTCCCGCGTCGCCGTCGGCCCCGAATGCGGCTACCAGATCGAAGTCTACGGAACCGAAGGTTCCCTCAAATGGGACTTTGAGCGCATGAACGAGCTCAAGGTGTGCCTGGGGCGCAGCAACCAGGAACAGGGCTACACCACAGTCAACGCCAGCCCGCGCTACGGCGACTACGCCCACTTCCAGCCCGGCCCCGGCAACAGCATGGGCTTTGACGACCTCAAGGTCATCGAAGCGAAAAAGTTCCTTGTGGCCGTCGCGGGTGGGGCCCAGGAAAACTCCAATATCCACGACGCCGCGTCCGCGGCCGCAATCGTCAGCGCGGCCGAAGCATCCTCCATCTCCGGTCAATGGCAGAAGATCGAGGAAATCCACGGCACCACGGCAGCGCGGGTGTAGCGATGGCGACTGCATCCGCTCGGCGGCCAACGATCAAGGACGTGGCCGAACGCGCCGGCGTATCCAAATCCTTGGTCTCACTCGTCCTGCGCGACTCACCACGCGTCAGTGACGAACGCCGCCAACGGGTGCTCAAGGTTGTCGAAGAGATGGGCTTTGAGCTGAACCTCGCAGCCCGGTCGCTGGCAACACGGGACAGCGGAACCATCGGCGTGCTGGTCAGCGACATGCACAACCCCTGGGCTTTCGACGTAGCCGACGCAGCCCGGACCGTGCTGGAAGAAGCCGGACACACCGTCCTCTTCAGTGCGGTCACGGCGGCCGGCAGGGGAGTGGACCAGTCCATCCTCCAGGCGTTTCGGGACCTGCGTGTCGCTGGCCTGCTCGTGGTCGGAACGGTGCCGGACAAGGCACCGTTCAACCGGGCGGTTTCCGGGGGAGCGGTGGTCTTTGCCGGCGGCGGCCCGGACTACATCGACACCGCAGATGTGGTCCGCAGCGACGACGCCCTCGGCATGACTCTGGTGGTCGAGCACCTGATCGCCCAGGGACACGAGAACATCGTGCACCTTGGCGGGCTGGGCGGCTCCGTGGGCCGGGCACGCGTGGACGGTTACTCCGCCGCCATGGAAGAACACGGGCTTGCCCGCCACATCCACGTCGTCGACGCCGACTTCTTCCAGGAGTCCGGATACGTCGCCGCCCAAAGGGCCCTCAGCTCGTCCCGTTCCAGGCACCAGCGCCCCACAGCGCTGGCCTGCATCAACGACCTCGCCGCTTTCGGTGCCATGACGGCTGCCGATGAACGGGGCGTCGAAGTTGCCATCACCGGATACGACAACATCGCGTTGGGTGCCATGCCCCGCCTCGGGTTGACCACCGTCGACCCGGACAGCTCCGGCATCGGCGTCGCCGGCGCGAAAACGCTCCTTCAGCGCATACAGGACCATGACTTTGGCGGCGGCTTCGTCCACCAGCCGATCGTCCCCCACTTGGTCATACGCAAGTCCAGCCTCCTCGGCATCTAAACCACTTCACACCCATTTCGTTACCCCGCGGGCCTCCCATGCCCTGGCGGGCGTGCACCTTCACATCTTCAAGGATGACGATGGCTTCCATAACCACACCCCAAATAGTTGTAGCTCTCGGCAACGTAGAAGCCGGACTGGTCGAACCGTTACTGGCTCCGCACCAACAAATGATCCACAACCCCACGGAGGAGGACCTGGCGCGTGCAGATGCCGCCATCGTCCGTGCCGCCTACCACGTGGACCGCGCGCTCCTGGACCGCATGCCCGCCCTGAAGGTCATCGCCCGGACCGGGGTCGGCACCGACCTCGTCGATGTCGCGGAGGCAACCCGCCGCGGCATCCCCGTAGTCATCACGCCCGGAAGCAACACAGCGTCCGTCGCGGAAGGTGTCTTCTCCCACCTCCTGGCCCTTGTAAAGAAGCTGTCGGCGCTAACGTCGCTTGTCCGAAGCGGCCGCTGGGAGGAAAGGTCCACCGTGGCCGTCGGCGATTTGGAGGGCTTCACCCTGGGCATCATCGGATACGGCCGCATCGGGCGGCGCGTCGCCCGAATCGCCGAGGCCTTTGACCTCAACGTCCTCGCCTTTGATCCGTTCGCCGACGTCCCGGCCGGAATCCGCTGCGAATCGGTGGAGGAATTGCTGGGCCGGAGCGATTTCGTCACCCTGCACGTGCCGTTGACCCCGGAAAACCAGAACATCATCAATGCCGAACGACTCGCTTTGATGCCCGCAGGGGCCATCCTTATCAACTGCAGCAGGGGCGGGCTCGTCGACCTGGACGCAGCTCATGACGCACTTCTCTCAGGGCAGCTGGCCGGCATCGGCTTGGACGTCTACGATCCTGAGCCCCCGGCCCACCACCCCGTCTTTGATCACGAGAACGTGGTCCTGACGCCCCATCTCATGGGTTTTACCCGGCAGGGCATGGTTCACACAGTCCGCGACGCTGCCCGGGGCGCCGTGGACGTCCTGGCGGGCAGGCCCCCGGCAGCGGTGGCCCGGCCATGACGGCGCCGCCTCCCTCACCATCAATCAGCCGCAACCAGCCGCAACCAGCCGCAGGCGAATCATCCGCCCGCGGAAAAAACGAAAGGACCAGCACGCATGTCCGCTAACCGACCACTCAAGGTTGCACTCTTCGGATCCGGCCGAATCGGCCACGTCCACGCCAGGAACATTGCAGACCACCCTGACCTGGAACTGGCCTGGATCGCCGATCCGTTCATCAAGGGCGCCCAGGACCTGGCCGCCGCCACCGGGGCGCAGGCGGTCGAAACAGCTGATGAGGTTTTCGCGAACCCTGACCTGGATGCCATCATCATCGGGTCACCGACGAGCACCCATGTTGACCTGATCTCCCGGGCCGCGGCCGCCGGCGTGGCGGCCCTCTGCGAAAAGCCCATCGATCTCGACATCAACCGTGTCCGTGAGTGCCGGGACCAGATCCGCGGCACGAGCAGCCCGCTGATGCTCGGCTTCAATCGCCGCTTCGACCCGAATTTCGCGTCTCTCCGCTCACGGGTTGAGGCCGGCGAAATCGGCCGCCTGGAACAGCTGACCATCATCAGCCGGGACCCGGCCCCCGCGCCCAAGGCGTACATCGAGACCTCCGGCGGAATCTTCCGTGACCAGAGCATCCACGACCTGGACATGGCCCGTTTCTTCGTTCCGGACATCATCGAAGTCTCCGCCACCGGTTCCAACCTGTTCTGCGACTACATCGAAGAGGCCGGTGACTTCGACTCGGTGGTCATCAACCTGCGGGGACGCGGCGGTGAGCAGATCACGATCATCAATTCCCGCCACAGCGCCTACGGCCATGACCAGCGGCTGGAAGCTTTCGGCAGCGAGGGACTCCTGACGGCCGGCAACATGGCCCCCACCACCGTGCGCAAGTACAGCGCCGCGGGCACCGAAGAGTCCGACGCCTACCTGCCGTTCTTCCTGGAACGCTACGGCCAGGCCTACCGCAATGAGCTTGACAGTTTTGTCCGGGCAATCCGCGGAGGAACCATCTGCAGCCCCGGTTTCGACGACGGCGTGATGGCCCTGGTACTGGCCAACGCCGCAGAGGAGTCCGCCAGGTCCGGCCGCGTGGTCACCATCGGGAAGGAGTAGCGAATGAACAGCCCCCTCCTCGCGGACAAGGTGGTCCTAGTCAGCGGCGGCACCCAGGGCCTCGGGGCCGGCATTGCCCGCCGGGCGGCAGCCGAAGGCGCGGCCGGAGTGGCCGTGACCGGCCGGAACGCCGGTTCCGGTGAACAACTGGCCGCCGAGCTTGAGCAGTCGGGCGTCACAGCCCGCTTCATCAAGACCGACCTGGCCGACGTCGAGCAGGCACGCCACTCGGTGCTGGAAACCATCAGCACCTTCGGACGCCTCGACTGCGTCGTCAACGCGGCCGGCCTCACCACCCGCGGAACCATGCTCGATACAACCCCGGAACTCTTTGATGCGCACATCGCCATCAACCTGAAGTCGCCGTTCTTCATCATGGCGGAAACGATCAAGCACCTCCGGGAACGCGGAGCTTCCGGCAGCATCCTGAACATCATCTCCATCGCCGAACTCGGCGGCCAGCCCTACCTGGCGCCCTACGTGGCGGCGAAAGCCGGCCTGGCAGGCGCCACCCGGAACGCCGCCCACGCGCACCGCTGGGACAAGATCAGGATCAACGGCCTGGACATTGGATGGACGGCCACCGACGGCGAGGAGGAGACCCAGCGGAAATTCCACGGCGCAGGCGACGACTGGCTGGAAAAGGCCAACGCCTCGGTGCCGATGGGCAAGCTCGGACAAGTGGACGAGATCGCCGAATTTGCAGTTTTTCTCCTCTCCAGCAGGAGCGGAGTGGTCACGGGCTCGGTCATTGACTGGGATCAGAACGTACTTGGAGGATCAGATTGAGCATCATCACCAGCCGCCTCGCCGCCGCCCCCATCTCCTGGGGTGTGTGCGAAGTCCCCGGGTGGGGGCACCAACTGGAGGCAGACCGGGTCCTGTCCGAAATGACCGCCATTGGCATCACCGCGACGGAATTCGGCCCGGCAGGTTTCCTGCCGGAGGAAGCAGCCGCTCGCGCCGAGGTCCTTCGGCGGCACAACCTGCAGGCCATCGGAGGATTCTTCCCGATCGTCCTGCACGACGCCGCCAAGGACCCGCTGAAGGCGGTGTCGGCCGAACTGGATGCCTACCAGGCAGCAGGAGCCAGCATCATGGTTTTGGCCGCGGAGACCGGCGTCGCCGGCTATGACCAGCGCCACGAGCTCGATGCCGATGGCTGGCACCTGTTCGGACGGAACCTTGACACCATCGTCAAGGCCGCCGCCGATCAGGGCATCCAGGCAGTAGTGCACCCCCACGTGGGCACCATGATCGAAACGACGTCGGACGTCAACCGCGTCCTGAACGACACGGGGGCGAACCTGTGCCTTGACACCGGACACCTCCTCATTGGCGGGACGGACCCCGGGCAGCTCGTCCGGGACTATGCCTCACGCATCGGACACACCCACCTCAAAGACGTACGCAAGGCCGTCGCCGAGCGGGTGCAGAAGGGTGAAATCTCCTACACGGACGGCGTCAAGACCGGGATGTACGTCCCGCTTGGGCAGGGAGACGCCCGGATCTCCGACATCGTCCTGCACCTCCTCGAGGCTGGGTATGGGGGGTGGTTCACGATGGAACAGGACACCATCCTGGAGGCGGCACCCGAGGGCGAAGGGCCCGTCCGGGATGTCCGGCAGTCCGTGGCGTTCCTCCGGACGTTGGAAGCCGGGCTCACCACATGAGCGCGGTGCGATGGGGCGTTCTCACCACTGCCCGGATAGCCCAGGACCGGTTCCTACCGGCAATGCAGAAGGCCCGAAACGCGACCGTCGCAGCGATCAGCAGCCCGAACGGCCGCGCCGGCGAGGTCGCTGCCCGGTTTGGCATCCCGGCCGTGTACGCATCACACGAAGACCTGCTGTCTGATCCGGCAATCGAGGCCGTCTACCTTCCCTTTCCGAACGGTTTGCACGCTGAATGGATCATTGCAGCAGCCGAGGCGGGCAAGGACATCCTGTGTGAGAAGCCACTGGTTTGCAGCCTTGAAGATTACGCCCGCGTCGTCGAGGCCTGCAGCCACAACGAGGTGAACCTGATGGAAGCGTTCATGTACCGTTTCCATCCGCAGCACCAGAAAGTCCGGGAGTTTATCGATGCGGGCCGAATCGGTGACGTTGTCTCGATGCACGCGCGTTTCCACTTTGTGATGAACCGCGCCCCGGGAGAGGTGCGCCTTCAGGCGGGTCTTGAAGGCGGTGCCGTCAATGATGTGGGCTGCTATGCCATCGACATCATGAACATGGTCATGGGGCGGGCGCCGGTGAGCGTTTACGCCAAAGGAACCAGCCCTGCGGATCCTGTTGAGACCACCGTCGCCGCGATCCTGGACTACGACGGCGTCATTGGAACCTTGGACTGCGGCTTCGAAGGACCCCGCACCAACACGTTCCAGGTCATCGGCACCAAGGGGCAGATCACGCTCGACCAGGCGTTCGACCCGATGCCCGGAGACCCTGCACGGGTGACGGTTTCGCTTCGGGACGGCAGCAGCGAGGTCTTCGATATCAACGAAGACCAGTTCAAAGTCGAAATCGAACGGTTCAGCACGTGGGCGCGCAGCTCCGGGCACGAGGTCATTCACCGGGAACTGACCGAACAAAATCTGGCCGTCCGGCTCGCCATCCATGAATCCCTTGCCGCAGGACTCCCACGGAACGTCGAACCGGTACATGCCGTGGAACACCACTTACTTCAGGAGCAATAGCAATGACCGTCATCAACCACTTCATCAGCGGATCCGAAGCCGCCGGAACCGGTACGGACACCAAACCCGTCTACAACCCCGCCACCGGCGCCGTCACCGCAGAACTGCGGCTGGCCAGCCGGGCGGATCTTGACGGCACCGTCGCGGCGGCAAAAGCCGCCGCCGTCAGCTGGGGCGACATTTCCCTGGCCAAGCGCACCGCGGTGCTGTTCAAGTTCCGCGAACTCGTCGCCGCCCACGTGGAGGAGCTTGCCCAGCTCATCACGGCCGAGCACGGCAAGGTCCTTTCCGATGCCAAGGGCGAGATCGGCCGCGGCCTGGAGGTCATCGAATTCGCGTGCGGTATCCCGCAGCTGCTTAAGGGAGAGTACTCGGACCAGGTCTCCACCGGCATTGATGTGTTCTCCTTCCGTGAGCCCATTGGCGTCGTCGCCGGCATCACCCCGTTCAACTTCCCGGTCATGGTGCCGCTGTGGATGGCTCCGATGGCCATCGCCACCGGCAACGCCTTCATCCTCAAGCCCTCCCACCGGGTCCCTTCTGCGGCCATGCTGTTGGCCGAGCTCTTCAAGCAGGCGGGACTGCCCGACGGCGTATTCCAGGTCCTGCACGGTGACCGCGAAGTGGTCTCAGGCCTCCTGACGCACCCGGACGTAGACGGCATCTCCTTTGTGGGTTCCACCCCGGTGGCCAAGCACATCAACGAGGTAGCAACCGCGCACGGTAAGCGGGTCCAGGCTTTGGGCGGCGCGAAGAACCACGCGATCGTCCTTCCCGACGCCGATCTCGACAACGCCGCGGACCACCTGGCTGCCGCGGCGTTCGGTTCCGCCGGCCAGCGCTGCATGGCCATTTCCGTTGCCGTTGCCGTCGGCGATGCCGCCGATCTGCTGGTGAAGAAGGTCGAAGAACGCGCCGTGGCTGTGAGGGTCAGGAACGGCATGGAACCGGACGCTGATATGGGACCGGTCATCAGCTCAGAGTCCAAAAACTTCATCATCAAGACCATCACCGAAGCGGAGGCCGCCGGTGCCGCCATGGTGGTGGACGGCCGCGACCTGGTGATCCGCGGCCACGAGGAAGGCTTCTGGGTCGGGCCTACCGTGATCGACCACGTCAAGACCGAAATGACCGCCTACACCGAGGAAATCTTCGGCCCCGTCCTCGTGGTGGTCCGCGTCGAGGACCTCGAGGAGGGCATCAGGCTGATCAACGCCAATCCCTACGGCAACGGCACGGCCATCTTCACCTCCTCCGGCGCAGCGGCCCGGAAGTTCCAGCGTTCGGTTGATGTCGGCATGATCGGCATCAACGTGCCGCTGCCTGTGCCGGTGGCCTACTACTCCTTCGGTGGCTGGAAGGCCTCGCTCTTCGGTGACAAGCACATCTACGGCCCGGAAGGCGTGTCCTTTTACACGCGGGGCAAGGTCGTCACCTCCCGCTGGCCCGAAGCGAGCCACGCCTCCGGGGCGTCGTACAACTTCCCCTCCAACTGAACGGATCCCGGCTGCGCTGACATGGCCAGCGCAGCCGGTCCCGTGACGGAAGGGACCCCGGGCATTCCGCCCCTATCTTGTCGCACCTGCCGCACCGACGATTGACGGAGAAGGACATGCGCGAAGGGAGGCACCGCGATGCAGTGGGATCTGGGACTCCAGGGCCTGGGGCTACTCGTGGCACTGTCCCTTGGGTTTGGCCTCGTCACCGCGCTGGCCGTCGGCAGGGGAGCGGCACGCCGGCTGTGGTCCATGGCGATCGCAGCCGTCGCTTGCTTCGGCGTCGGGCTGATCACCAGCGAGATGTGGTTCGGCTGGGCCACCCAGGAGGAACTCCAGCCGAACATCGACGGGCTTTCTTTCGACGAGGTGCTCCTGTCCGGAGCAGTTACGACCGTGCTTGTGGTCCTGGCCGCCAGGCTCCTCCCGCGCAGGGCTTGAGCCGCTCCCGGCACGTTCTTTCCCGCGTCTCCCCGCGCCCTTGACCTTGCCGCTGCGTCAACCTTTAGAGTCGGATCATAGGACGGACCCACGGAGGGGAGGCGCGCATGGACTGGTCGATCCAGGAGATCGCCAGGATCGCCGGCACCACAAGCAGGGCGCTGCGGCACTATGACGAGATCGGCCTGCTCAAGCCGAGCCGGATTGCCCATAACGGGTACCGGCACTACGACCAGGAAGCTCTCCTTCACCTTCAGCGGATCCTGTTGCTGCGGGAGTTGGGCCTTGGGCTGCCGGTGATCGCCGACGTGCTCAGCAACGAGTCGGACGCCGCTACGGCCCTGCGTGGGCACCTGAGATGGCTTCGGCACGAACAGGAACGGCTGAGCCGGCAGATTCTGTCCGTCCAGAACACTATCGAGGCAGTAAACGAAGGTAGGGAACTCATGGCAGAGAACATGTTCGACGGCTTTGACCACACTCAGTACAAGGAGGAGGTGGAGGACCGTTGGGGCAAGGATGCCTACGCCAGCAGCAATACCTGGTGGCAAGGAATGGACGGCGCGGAAAAGGCGGCGTGGAAGCAGCGCTCGCAACAACTCGGAAGCGACTGGATCGCAGCGGCCGGCAAGGGCGTCGCCCCGGACAGCGACGAGGCGCAGGGGCTTGCACGGCGGCAGGTGGAATGGCTCCGTGGTATCCCCGGGACCCCGGCGTCAGCGCCGGGCGGTGACCTGAAAGGCTACGTGCTTGGCCTCGGCGAAATGTACGTTGCCGATCCTCGGTTCAGCGCGAATTATGGCGGCGAGTCCGGGGCCGGGTTCGTGCGGGAGGCCCTTCGCGTGTATGCGGAAGCGAACCTGTAAGCGCACACCAGTTCTCCGAACGCGCTCCTAGTTATCGTGTTGCCGGCGTACCATCGCTGTAATCCAGGCGGGCGCGAACGGAGACGTGCAGTTCGGCGGAGTCGGGTAGTCCTTGAGCACTTCCAGGCGTTCACCGATGCCGATGGCACGAGCGCGAAGTTCAGCATGCTCAATCCCGATTTGGGCCAGGCAGTGGTTCATCGCCCACTGCAGGCGATCCGGGGCTTCTTTCATCTCCGCTTCAATGACATCGAGCAGCCCTGCGAGGTCCAGGCCCTCGGGCTTCTTCGCCACGCGTTCGGTGGTCAGCGCCCAGCCGGCGCTCGCGACCACTGGATCCGGATCAGGGGACCAGGCGAGGCGCAGATCCTCGGCGTGAGCGCTCTTCTTCACGACGTAGTTCACAAGCCAGTCGTGAACCTTGGGAGTGCGGGCCGCCCGCAGCATGACGTCCAGCTCGTCACGGTCAAACGCCTTCGGGCGGCAGATCAGGATCGCCAGCAGCCTCGCCGCGGTGTTCTCCGTCCGCCAGAGCTCGCGTGCGAGTTCCTGCTGCGTCTTCAGCCGCTTCGCGAGCCCGCGCAGTTTGCTGAGATTCACGCCGTGATCGTCACCGTGTTTCTCGTTCACCTCGCGGGCCCTCGGGTCCTCGAGCGCGTCCAGCTCCGCCATTACTTCGGCCACCGTCGTCTCTGCCAAGTCAGCCTCCTGTCCGTCGCGTGTGGATTTAGCCTACTTGGAAGCAGCGTCAATTGAGGCTGGTGAATAGTCTCGGAACGGAGTGAATAATTCGAGCTCCGGTTGCGTTCCACAGGTTACTGACAGGAAGAAGGACGTAATGCCCACCCCCAAACATGCCGAACTCGCTGACGCCCGTGACCGTGCCCTTGAAGTGCGGGCGCTCTATGAAATTCTTGAGCGGCGCCTGAACGGAAAGGTCTGGTCGGACCACGAGCTCATGCTGGGGTTCTCGAACGACGTCGGGTACATCGGCAGGCTCCTTCTCGCTCACGAAGGCACCTGGGGCATTGACGGTGACCCCGCCGCGGAGCTTGAACATAAGCTTTCGGAATCGCTCTGGTGGATCTTCGTTCTTGCTGATCGTCTCGGCATCGACATGACCGGTGCCTTCAACAAGACGATGGACACGATCCAGGCCGGCCTTGAAGGCGCCGTGGAGGGCTGAATGCCGGTTGGCCTGGGCGCACAGCTGCCTGTGCAGTACGCCTAGGGCGGCGCCATACGCCTAGGGCGGCGACCGGCGGGCGGGCGCCGTGGTCCGGTAGTGGCTGCGCAGTCGGTATGCCACCGTGAAGATCCACGCCATCAGCGCAATGAGCAGGACGCGCTGCACCAGGCCTTTCCACTCGAACAGTCCGCTCCCGACCTGCTGGCTGATCTTGAGCACCACAATCCCGACGGTAAGGACGACGCCGGTAGCCAGCGTCCATCCCGACAGTGGGCGCCAGAACGGATCATGGCGAAAGCGCCGGTAGAAAACGAAGCAACTGATCGGCGCGAACGTGAAGACAATGGCGCCGAAGACTCCGTGCACGACCCCTTGGATGCTGGATTGGCCGAACATCGCCGAGGGGTCGGTGGTGAACGGTCCCGACGCTATCAGGCTGACGCCGATGCCCTGTATCAGCGCGGGGCCGGTTCGGGACGCGGCGCCCGTGCTGAAGTGCGCAGAGAGGCCGACGCCGAACGCCAGGATCAAGGCGCCGGTCAGTACGAAATTGAGGATCTGAACCCAGCCATAGGGGCCAAGCGACAGCTCGCTGACGAACATCCGAGTCGGGGAGTATCCAGGGTACAACCACCCGTAGACGGTGAAGACGGACACGAATAGGAATGCACCGATCATTCCGGCTGCGGCGGACCGTCTGATGCGCCGTTCTGCGTCCGCCGTCGGACCCGGAGCCGTCCTGAAGATCACAAGGGAAGCCTAGTACGCCAGGAACCTGGCCGTACTTGGGAGCGGCCCTTTACGAGCCGGCTCGCGCGGATGCGTGCGGCAGGACGACGTCGTCCGCGGTGTTGGCCGCGGAGGGGTAGAAGACAACGAGGAGGCCAAGGCCGATTGCCGCGCCGATAAGCTGCGCCACGATGAAGCCGGGAACGGATGCCGGTGCGATACCGGCGAACGTGTCACTGAAGATGCGCCCGACTGTCACGGCCGGGTTGGCAAACGACGTCGACGACGTGAACCAGTACGCGGCGCCGATGTAGGCGCCCACCGCCGGTGCGGCAAGTGCGCCCCTTTTAGTCGCCGCCAGGGCGAAGATCAGCAGGATCAGCCCGGCGGTCGCCACGACTTCACCCAGCAAGTGCCCCGGGGTAGCCCGCTCCTTGGCGGACAAAGACGTGCCCACCTCAAACATTGCGTTCGCGAGCACACTGCCGCTGACCGCACCCACAGTCTGTGCCACGACATAGGTGCCGAGCTCCGGCAGGGTCAAACCGGTGCCGCCGCGCCGGCCCAGGACCCAGTCGGCAAGGGAGACGGCAGGATTGAAATGCGCACCGCTTACGGGCCCAAGCACCAGGATCAGCACGGTCAGGCCCAGCACAGTGGCGGTGCTGTTCTGGAGCAGCTGCAGGCCAACGTCGCCGGGGGAGAGTTGCTGTGCGGCGATCCCGGAGCCGACGACGATCGTCACGAGCAGGCCGGTGCCGAGTAGTTCGGCCACGGCGCGGCGCCAGAGCTGCGGCTGGTTGGAAGTCTTGGTCATACCCAACAGCTTGACCGAAAGATTTAACTCAGTCAAAATTGAATCAATGAGTATTGAGGGAAAAAGCCCGTTTCAGGCGAGGGTAACCAAGTATGCGGCCCTGGCCGATCCGGCGCGCCTGCGCATCGTCGATCTTCTGACCCTGGGGGACTTTGCTCCGATGGAACTGCAGGCCGAACTGGGGATTCCCTCGAATCTGCTGTCCCATCATCTGCGCACACTGGAAGTGGCCGGGCTGACCACCCGCCACCGGTCCGAAGCTGACCGGCGACGCAGCTACGTTCGGCTTGCGGCCGGCGCCCTGGAGGGCCTGGTGCCAGCGGCTGAACATGGAGCACGCCGGGTTCTTTTCGTCTGCACACGCAACAGCGCCCGGTCACAGCTGGCCGCCGCGCTCTGGCAGCATGTCAGCGAAATCCCCTCGGCATCGGCAGGAACACACCCTGCGGACCGCATAGCCGAAGGCGCCATCGAGGTCGCCCGTCGTCATGGCTTGGATCTCGCAGACCACACCCCGCGCAGCCTGGACCTGGTGGCGGGGGAGGGAGATTTCGTCGTCACGGTCTGCGACACCGCCCATGAGGAACTGACCGGCCTTCACGGTGTCCACTGGTCAGTGAGGGATCCGCTTCGCCTGGGCACCGACGAGGCGTTCGAAAATGCCTTCGCGGACTTAGCCCGCCGCGTCAACGATCTGGCACCTCGCGTGCGTGCCGCCTGATTACTACGAAAAATCATCAATCCATGGCTGAACGAAACTACTTCAGGAGAAACCCCGTGAGCACCGAAACCGCCAAGAAGCCCTCCGTCCTCTTTGTCTGCGTCCACAACGCCGGGCGCTCCCAGATGGCCGCCGCATTCCTCACCACCCTGGCCAAGGGTGATATCGAGGTCCGCTCCGCCGGGTCCCAGCCCGCTGACAAGGTTAACCCTGCCGCCGTCGAAGCAATGGCGGAACTCGGCATCGACATGTCTGCCGAAATCCCCAAGATCCTCACTACCGAGGCCGTGAAGGAATCCGATGTGGTGATCACCATGGGCTGCGGCGACGAATGCCCGTACTTCCCCGGCAAGCGCTATGAAGACTGGGTCCTCGAAGATCCTGCGGGCCAGGGCGTGGACGCCGTCCGCCCTATCCGCGACGAGATTAAGACCCGCATCGAGGGCCTGATCGCCTCGCTCCTGACATAACCGCCTGCTCCTCCTGTAAGCAGGGATCGCTTCCCCGGATTCGGCTCACAAGGGGGCCTTTAGGCACAACGCCAGGGCACAATCCCGGCCTACGATGAAGCATGCCCGCGACAGGGAAATTGGAAGTGGAACGAAAGTTCGACGTCGGAGCCTCCGTTGCGCTGCCGGCATTGACGACGATCGCCGGAGTGGACCGCGTAGGAACGCCATCGGATCAGAATCTCGACGCAGTGTATTTCGACACCGCGACGCTAGCGCTTGCGGCCCGCGGGATTACCTTGCGCCGTCGTACGGGCGGGAAGGATGCCGGATGGCATCTGAAGCTGCCGGTGGCCGCGGGCGAACGGCGCGAAATCAACGAGCCGCTGAACAAGGACCCGGACTGCGTACCGGCACGGTTGAAGGACCTGGTGCTGGCCCATACCCGAAACCAGGAACTGGTTGCGGTGGCGCACCTGACAACCCGCCGTACGGCTATTCCCCTGATTGCAGCCGACGGAACCGTCCTGGCCGAATTCAGCGATGACCGGGTGGAATCCCGGATCCTCCTGGAACCGGTTGACAAGGCCGCCTGGCGGGAATGGGAGATCGAACTGATCGACGGGCACCGGAAACTACTGGAGGCCGCAGATGTGGTGCTCGCCCGCGCCGGCCACCTGCCTGCGGAGCTGCCCTCGAAGCTGGCACGGGCGCTTGGTGCCCGATATCCGGCTGGCACCGGCCCGGCGCCCGAGCCTCCGCGCACTGGCGACGCGTCAGCGGTGTTGCTTTGGTACATGAATGCACAGGTCGAGGCCCTGAAGACGCACGACCCCGGGGTGCGGGAGGGGGCGCCGGACGCCGTACACCAGCTCCGCGTGGCAGCACGCCGGATGCGGTCCGTGCTCGTAAGCTTCCGCAAGCTGACGGATAAGGGGACCACGCAGTTTCTGCGTGGAGAACTCAAATGGCTGGCCGGGGCGGTGGGCGCGGCACGGGATCTGGAGGTCATGCGGACCCATTTGAACGACCTGATCAGCGCCGAACGGCCGGATCTGATCAGTGGCCCTGTGAAGCAACACATCGACGACCAGCTTGGGGCCGCCCATGAGGCTGCCCTCGCCGAAGGCCTCGCCGCCATGACGGGCGACCGGTACTTTCGGCTTCTTGATGCCCTGGATGACTTCCTCGCCTATCCGCCGCTGGGCGGACCTGCCGACAAGAAGGCCCCGGGGACGATAGCCCGGCTGGTCAATGCAGATAGGAAGCGTCTACGGCGTGCTGTGAAAGGCCTCAAAGAAATACCGGATGACGCGTCACCCGACGCTGCGCTGCATGAGGTCCGGAAGAGCGCGAAACGCCTCCGCTACGCAGCCGAAGCAGCCCTGCCAATTTTCAGAAAACGGGCTTCCAGGCTCGCCCGTACCGCTGAAGAAATCCAGACAATTCTGGGTGACCATCAGGACAGTGTCGTCATCCGGGAGAAGTTGCAGTCACTGGCCGCCGAGTCCGGGGAGGGCGGCAACGCAAACGCATTCACATATGGCCGTCTCCACGCGCTGGAACAACTACGCGGCGCCGAAGCCCGCAAACGGTTCTTCCGGGTATGGCGTAAATCCCCGCCCAAGCCGCTTCACTGAAACGGACCCGGTTGAGACGGCTCGGGGGCGAATTCTCGATGAAGCCGCGCCCTGGCCTCATGCTCGATGAGGGTAGGGATGAAGCTCCTGATTCGCCCGCCCGCCAGCGACTCGTACTCTTCGTCGACGATACGCGCGATGTGCGTCCGCTCCGCTTCCGGAAAGCGCGCTGACAGACGGTCCACGACCGAACGGACTATGGCTTCTTTTTCCGCTTCGCTCACTCCGCCAGTGTCGCCCCGGGGCGGAACGGGCGTCAACCAATCCCGCGGAGATGACGGGGCACGCCGGTGAGTTCCGGTTGCCCGGTGGATCATTTGCGGCGCGGTGCCGGGGCGGCGCTCAAAAAGGCAGTCAGGCGTCTGCCCCGGCGGCGCCTTCCAGCGTGGACGGGGCAAAGATGGCTGCGGCGACGTCGTCGCGGAGGTAGTACTGACGTCGTTCCAGCGGCTCCAGGCTGCCGCGGACAATATAGTAGCCGCGGCCTTCGCCGGGTCCGCCGGCGGCACGGTCAATGGCATCCAGCATGTCCGGTTCCAGCACTTGGCTCGGGCCACGCTCCTGGAGTTCCGCCAGTTCGTCAGGCCGGAGGGAGTTGATAAGCCCCTGAATATCTGTCATTGTCCGCATCCCAGCCGGCACCGCTGGACCATAGTGTGGTTCCCCCGCGGGCGTGTCCGGGGGTGCCTTGACCGGTTGCGTCCACCCCGATTGTAGGACCCCGCGATCGGCCCTGCCAGACCTTGTTTTCGTGGAACAGACGAGCTATGCGTTCCGCGCGGCCGGCAATGTGGGCCTCTGTTATGCGGGGGTGAGCGGCCGCAAAGCGGGTCCCCGGACTTGCTCACCGAAAGATCGCCCTGCGTTCATTCGGCGTTCGTCCTCGTCCCGGATGCTGTCCGGACGATCCCTCATGGAAAGGTCACAATGACGCTTCGCCTGCCCCGCGCCCTGCCGACTTTACGCACCGTCACAGGCCGCTTTGCGCTGTCACCGTTCGGCGCCGGCGACATCCAGGCGCTGGCCCATATCCTCGCTAATGACGATATCTGGGCCACGGGGTTCGGCGATGGGCACCGCCGTCCACTAACGCACGACGAGACGGTCCGCTTCATCAGCCGGCGCCATGAAGGGCTCCGGATCTTTGCGGTGCACTACACTGGCCTGCCCGGCGGTCCGCTCCTCATCGGCACCACCGGCGTTACGGAAACCCACGCCCCGACGGAGCGCGTAAAGATCGGCAGGACCATCATCAGCCCGGCGTTCTGGGGCATGAAAGCCAACCTTGAGGTCAAGCTGGCGCTGCTCGACTGGGTGTTTTCCCACGGCGCAGGGCGCGTCGAATGCGATGTGGATCCTCGAAACCACAGGTCCATTTCGTCCCTCCGACGGTTCGGGTTCACTGTCGAAGGCACCCGCAGGCGTTCCTCGCAGCGGATTGACGGATCTTGGCGGGACATCGTCGTGCTGTCGTTGCTTACGGAGGAGTGGTCCGCGACCAGGGCCAGGGCGGCCCGTGCCCTGGCAGAATTGCACGTTGCGCCGCTGACGCTCTGATCATCCGGTGCGTCTGCGGACTGAACTGCCGCCAGATGCACAGCGCCCGTAGAAACACCGCGAAAAGCCTAGGTCTTAGCTTCGTTTGTCAGCGTGCCGCTCGCCTGCATTTTGGGCGCGTGGGGTGATCGCCGGTAGCCCGTCGGACTGGTGCCGTAGACCCTGGAGAAGGCGGCGCTGAAGGTGAAGGCGTTGCTATACCCCACCTCTTCTGCGATGACGGCGGTGGTGGCAGTGCTGGAGGCCAGCCTGTCGGCGGCAAGGGCCAGACGCCATTGAGTGAGGTACGCCATCGGCGGCTGCCCGACTGCGGTGTGGAAGCGGGCGGCCATGGTGGCGCGGGAAACGTGTGCCCGCCGGGCGAGCTCGGCAACGGTCCAAGGTGCCGACGGTAGCTCGTGGAGGAGAGCCAGCGCGCGGGCAACAACTGGGTCGCGGGTGCCCGCTGCCCAGCCTGGGGCTATGCCGTCGGCGCGATCTGCAGCGACGCGCACCAGGTGCAGCAGTAAGAGGTCAAGGACCCGGTCCAAGGCGGCCGCCTGCCCTAACCCGAAGTGGGTGAGTTCGCGTTCGAGTACCTTGAGGAGTGCCGGATCGGTGTCGTGTTCATCGAAGACAGCAAAGACGGGCAGGCCTGAGGCGACCAGTTGCCCGACCGCTGCCGACGACTGGTACGTGCCGATCAACAGGACGGTTTGCCCGCTGGGGCTGTTACCCCAGGTTCGTAGCCCGTGCGACATCGTGAGCTCCAGATGCTCTCCTGCGGGCGTCCGGCAGGATTGTCCGGCGTCAATCACCACCGTCGGCGCCCGGCCGGGCTTGTCGGTGACGCTGTAAGGGGCCGGGCCGCGGACAGTGGCCGCCTGCCCGGGGCGAAGGGGGCAGGGTTCGCCTCCTTCGACGGCGATCCATGCCTGCCCGCTGATCGCGATGATCACGGTCAACGCGGCCCTGTCTTGAACGTCGATGCAAAAGGGCGGATCCATAACAACGCGGAGGGCGAACGCGGCCTGCGCCCGCGGCCCGGTGAGGAACTGTGACATGGGATCCATACCTGACACAATAGACGATTGCTTATGCTTTATGGATCATGGAGCATTCATCGTCCAGGCAGGGCCGGGCAGGCTGACTGGTATGACTCAACAAAGCCTCGCTCCCATTCTTGTCACCGGCGGAACCGGCCGTACCGGCGGCCGGCAGGCCCGCCGTCTCCTTGACCGCCGTATACCGGGGATAGACGGTTCCCGCCGCGAGGGGGCTCCCTTTTATTGGCACGATTCCGGCACCTGGCCTCGGGCACTCGACGGCGCTAGTGCCGCATACCTCTGCTACAGCCCGGATCTTGCTCTTCCGGGGGCGTCCTTGGTGATCGCCCGTTTCGTTGAAAGCGCCGCCGAAGCGGGCGTCCAGCGGTTGGTGCTGCTGTCCGGACGCGGCGAAGACGGGGCAAGGGCGGCAGAGCGTTCCGTGCAGGGTCCCCGTCTGCTCACCCTCAACGATGTTGCCGCCGAATTGTCGGCAGCGACAGGGAGGCGGATCGAATTCTTGCCTTGCAGTGGAGGCGAATTTGGGACAGATCTGGCCAATGACGGTGTTCCCGGGACCGCCGGCACCGGCATGTGGGCCGCGCCCGCGAAAGCGGTTCTCCGGTGAACGGCTGGCTGTCCTTGGTCGCCGGGACCGGCTCCGCAGTTGCGGGCGGGTTCTACCTCGCCTTCTCCACCGTGGTGATGCCCGCCCTTCGAAGGCGCCCGGCGAAGGAATCCATCGCGACGATGGTCTTCATCAACCACATGGCTGTGCGGCCACCGTTCATGATCGTGTTCTTCGGCACTGCGGCGGCCTGCGCGGCGGTCGCCGTTGTCGCCGCCGCGGACCCGCTGACGAGGTCACCCATCCAAGTCGCCGGTGCAGCGGCCTATCTGGCAGGGTGGGCGTCCACCATGGTGGTGAACGTGCCATTGAACAACCAGCTGGCCAATGCCGTAGGCGATCAGCCAGGCCAGCAGTGGACCACCTACGAGCAATCCTGGACTCCGGCCAACCACCTTCGCGCCGCCCTCTCCTTCGCTGGCGCGGCCGGGCTGCTTGCCTCCGTGCCACATCCCTGAACGATCGGCGCCATGGCCAAGAACGCTCGCCCAGCGACCGACGGTCGCCCGTGGCGGGCGGTCGCTGGGTTCCGGGCGGCGGTAGTCTAGGGCGCATGGAGATGCGCCTTGAAGTTGTTCAGGTCCCGGTAGCCGATGTCGACAGGTCGAAAACGTTCTATACGGAGAAGCTTGGTTTTGTCCTCGACCACGACGTTGAGTACATCCCCGGAATGAGGGTGGTCCAGCTGACCCCGCCGGGTTCGGCCGTTTCCATCGTGATAGGTACGGGGATGACCAGCATGACGCCCGGCAGCCTCGAAGGGTTGCAGCTCGTCGTGCCGGAGCTGGGTACTGTGCGCACGGAACTTCTGCGCCGCGGCGCCGATGTCAGTGAAATTCAAGACATGGGCGGCGTGCAGTTTGCCTACTTCGGGGACCCGGACGGAAACCGCTGGGTCATTCAGGGCGCCACGCCCCAGGACGTCAGGGATGCCCACCTGGATGGGTAACTAAACAGAATCAGGACCGGACGCCGATTAGTGGCCTCCGGTCCTGATTGTCCCTATTCATTGTGTTAGGTCTCAGGCCAGCCATTGTGACGTCCGTGGGAACGGCACCGGCCGGGGTCCCTTTAGTGCGCTGCTGCGTAGCGCTCCATCACATCAGCCTGAATACGGCCCCGGGCATTCACGGGGATGCTGTTTTCAATAGCCCACGCGCGGACAGCCTTGGCGTCTTTGAGGCCGGTGCCGGGTCGTCGCGCCGGCCTGGCGCGTCCTGTGGTCTTTCTCGCGACGGCGGTGTACTTATTCAATGCCTCACGCAGTTCGGCGGCGTGGACGTTATTGAGATCAATCTCATATTCGGCAGCATCGATGGAAAAAATGATTGTTTCATTCGCTTCGGAACCGTCGAGATCGTCTTCAAGCGTGGTTATTACTCGTTTTGCCATGCCGGTTAGGTTATCACTCGTCATTGATAATAAATCCGGTATCAATATTGCTTAATTCACGAAATGCCGTGATTGCCTGAAGTAATTCAACGCTGAATAGGCTGCTGTGAATATGCTCCTGCTCCCCGCTGAGGGGGACACCTTCGGGGCAGGGGCGCTACTCGAGGGTCGGCCGCCGTCGTTGCTGTTTTGTCGCCGAACGCTGTTCTTTTGCGGCAAGGCGCCGACGATTGGAACCGCGTGTGGGTCTGGTCGCCCGGCGGGGAGCAGCTTCGGGGGCAAGGGCGCTTGCCAGGATGTCGGAAAGTTTGGCCAGGGCGATCTCCCGGTTGCGCAACTGGGACCGCTGCTCGGAGGCGGTTACCGTGACTACCCCGGCGATGAGCCGCCGTGCGAGCCGCGTGACCAGTATCATGCGTTGGTCGTCCGAAAGCGCCGCAGAGTTCTTGACGTTCCACGAGAGTTCGACGCGGCTGTCCGAGGTGTTGACGTGTTGGCCGCCCGGGCCGGACGAGCGGGAGAACCGCCAGCGGAGTTCAGACGCGGGAATTGTGAGCGCGGGCGACACCTCCAGATCCATGCAACAAGCGTTGCACAAGCCGGGCGTGATCGAAGCCTCGACGTCGGGCTGCCTGGTCCGATGCGACTCGCAGGCGATGCCGAACTCGCTTTTGTTGTCCGCCAGGGGCAGGAGACAGACTGGTCTTTCTGGTTATAGGCTTGGGTCAAAGTTCGTTGCAGCCGGGGAGGGAGATTCTCATGACGGTCAACCGTGTGGATGACCAGCCGGTTCTGCGGGAGCCGAAGGAGGGCGACCGCACGTGGGTCAGCCACCGCCCCACAGCGGACGGCCCGGTCAGCGGTCATTGGCTGGTCTACAGTGCGGAGACCGGCTTCTGGCACTCCGAAGCCTGAACGTGGCGGGACGCTGCCGGCCCGGCCGATCCTGACCTCCATGGTTGCGGGTAAGCCCGTTACCCCACGTGGATGCGCGGCCGGCGGGCGGGATCCGGTTCGTGCTTCCGGATGATCTCCCGCACAACCGGTGGAGTGTCGCCGCGGCCCAGGAGCAGGTAGCGCATCAGGTGGGCGAGCGGGTTGCCTTCGGACCATTCAAAGTACGCGTGCGGGATGACGCCGGCAGTGTCCCGGAGGGCCAGGAGGATCGCAGCGATGGCGTTGGGGGCTGCAGGACTTTCGACCCGCAGGATGCGGTGTCCGTCCACTTCGACGCCGTGCACGTCCAGGGTCCCGCCGAAGTTGGAGGGGTCGATGATGTCGATTTCAAGGAAGATGACGTCTGCAGTCCCGGGGACAGCGTTCTGGCCCCGTTGTTCGTATTCCTTTTCGGAGTATTCCCGGTTGTCACCGGTCTGGCGGCGGTTGGCGATCAGGTTCAGGGCGCCGTCGTAGTCCAGGGAATCGGCGATGAAGCGGCGGGTGTTCTCGTCAAATCTGATCAGGTCGGCACGCAGCTCCGTGGTCCGCGCGACACGGGAAACCAGCGAGATGGCGATGATGCCCAGGATAAAAAAGGCCGAGATGGTCAGGCCATCGGGCTTCTCGATGACGTTAGCGGCCAGCGCGTAGAGCAGTATCAGGGACAGCAGGGCAAAGCCTGCCCCGGCCCGTCGGTTGCCCCGGCTGAAGGCGGAGATGGTGACGGCGATGGATCCTGAGACCATCATGGCCAGGATGCCTGTGGCGTAGGCGCCGGCCTGGGCGTTGACGTCTGCGTTGAAGCCGATGGTTATGAGGATGCTGACCGCCGTGTAGACGATGACCACGGGTCGGACCGCGCGTCCCCATTCGGGGGCCATGCCGTAGGCGGGGAGGTAGCGCGGGACGATGTTGATCAGGCCGGCCATGGCCGAGGCGCCGGCAAACCACAGAATCAGGATGCTGCTGATGTCATAGACCGTGCCGAAGCCGTTTCCCAGTTGCTGGTGGGCCAGGTAGGCCAGGGCTCGTCCGCTGGCCTCGCCCCCGGGCTCGAATTCCTTGGCCGGGATCAGGGCCGTGGTGACGAAACTGCTGCCCAGGAGGTAGACGCTCATGATGGCAGCGGCCGCTGTGAGCAGTTTGCGGGTGTTCCGCACCCTGGCGGTGAGTCGTTCCTCGGCGGTCCTGCCCTCGGCGGCCACCAACGGCATCATGCTGACGCCTGTTTCGAACCCGGACAGGCCGAGGACCAGCAGCGGGAAGGCAATGACGGCAGGGCCCACAATGTCCCCGAAGCCGCCGCGTGCCGACAGGTCCCCGGTCCACGCGGACAGGGCTTCGGGATCGCTGATGACGGTGGCCACGCCGGTGATGATGACCACGGCATTGAGGAACAGGAATAATGCCACCAGCGGAATGGCCACCACAACGGCCTCGCTGAAACCCAGCAGGAACACACCGCCCAGTATCAGCAGGAGGACCACGGTAATGAGGACGGCCTGTCCATCGAGGAAATCCGGGAGATAGGGGTTTTCGAGCATGTGCACAGTGGCATCGGCCGAGGAAAGCGTGATGGTGATGATCCAGGAAGTTGCCACGAATCCCAGGAGGACCAGGACGAAAATCTTCCCCCGCCAGAACGGCAGGAGGCTTTCCAGCATGGCAACCGACCCTTGTCCGTGCGGGCTTTCGCGGGCCACCCTGCGGTACATCGGCAGCATCCCCAGAAGCGTGAGGGCAACGATCAGCAGGGTGGCCAGCGGCGACAGCGCGCCGGCGGCAAGCGCGGCGATGGCAGGCAGGTACGACAGCGTGGAGAAGTAGTCAACGCCGGTCAGGCACATGACCTTCCACCATGCCTGGGGAGTGGTGTGGTCTTCGGGGCTCTCCGGGCCGATCACCGGCTGGACCTGGTGCTTGAGCAGCCACCGCCCCAGAGCGTTTCCCGTATCGGTCGGTTGTCCCGGCCGGCGGACTTCCGCGGGAATGATCTGGCGGTCTGTACCGCTCATTTGCGTCTCCTAGGCTCGGCCGGCGCAGCACATTGACCTGCACCCATACTTCGGCGATTCAACCTATTCCGGGACGGGAGGGAAAGGGCGGTTTTGTCCGATTCCTTTACGCTTTCTTAACGCCGGCGGCGCCAACGCACTCAGGCAGGCCGGCAGCCTATGGCTCCTGCACTTCTTCGATCCAGCGTGCCAGCGCCTTGACGTCGTCAAGGCCTATGTTGTGGCCGCCCGGGGATCGTACGCCCACTGTCTTTGCGCCTGACTCGTCGGCTAGGTAGCCCCAGGTGTGCTCCAGCAGTTCGGCCGGTATGACTGAGTCGGCGTCGCCGTGGGCAACGAACATGGGAACGTCCTGCAGCCGGCCCGGCGTGGTGGGCACTCCGGCGTCGAAAGGCAGGGTTCCGCGAAGGATTGCCGCGCCCGCGAAGCGTTTCGGATCGTCGAGGACCAGGCCTCCGGCGAAGGCTGCGCCGCCGCTGAAGCCCACGAGGATCACTGGCCGCGGAGCAGGCGCGATAGTTTCCAGCCACTCCTTGAACCATGCCATGGTCTCGGCCAGGGATTCGGCTACGGGGCGGCCGATGCCGCGGTTGGCGAACCAGGCAAACCCTGGGCCTTCCGCCAGCGGTGCCCGCACCGCTGCGTAACTCGGACCGATAGGAAGGTGGTCGGCCAAGGTGATGATGTCCGTTTCGCGCGACCCGCGCCCGTGCAGCAGGATCACAAGGGCCTTGCCGGCATCGTCCGGCGAATGCCATGCAGTGGTCGGGTCAGGCAGCTTGCTCAAGCTACTGCCCCGGTGAGGTCGATGAGCGGTAAGGCGGGTTTGCTGAAGTCGAGGGGACGGGTGTCCATGGTGGCTCCTGTTTCGCTACTGATGCGATCCACAAAAGGATTGCTTTACGCTTCAACTAAGCCCATTCCGTGTTCTATTCCCGTGTTCTATTCACGCGGCTTTCAGCCGTCGGGTGCACTAAGGAAGGCTCGGGTCCAGATCGTGGGCGCGGTGCGGGACCGCCAGCGGAACATGGACCGGGGCAACGACTTCTTCAACCCCTAAGCCGGCGGGTTGTGTCACCTTCCCAGATGGGGTGCTGCGCGGACGTGCGTGCGTTGGCCTTGCTTTCCGATGAGGCTGAGGAATTCGACGGGACCGGCGCCTGTGGCGCCGAACCAGTGCGGGGTGCGGGTGTCGAACTCCGCGGCCTCACCGGGTTTGAGGATGAGGTCGTGTTCGCCGAGAACAAGGCGCAAGGTGCCGTCGAGCACGTAAACCCAGTCGTATCCGTCGTGGGTCCGTAGCTGCGGGTCCTGTTCATCCTTGCCTGCCGGGAGGATGAATTTGTAGGCCTGGATGCCGCCTGGCCGGCGAGTCAATGGCAGGATCGTCGACCCGTCTGCGCTGGCGACGGGCCGCAAATTAACGCGGGGGTCCCCGGTCGGTGGCGCGTCGACGAGCTCGTCCAGTGTCACCCCGTGGACGCGGGCCAGCGGCAGCAACTGCTCGAGAGTGGGTCGCCTCAGGCCTGCTTCGAGCCGGGAGAGCGTGCTGGCGGAGATCCCTGTCTGTTCCGCCAGGTCCGCGAGCGTTACGTCCCGGCGGAGCCGGAGGCGCTTGAGCCGGGGTCCGACAGCGTTGAGGGTGTGGTCTACGTCGCGGGTCATGCCCCGATTTTGCCATTTGGCAATGTTGCTTGCACCTTCGCCGCCTTGTTGGGCACGATCGACGGTAAAGCTTGTATCAAATCGAAAGGGATTCGGCGTGGACCAGACGGCACATACGTTCGGCAAGGGCTATTGGGAGAGACACTGGGAACAGGTCCACGATGCTGCGCCTGGAGGCTTGGGCGCGGGCAGCCCGAACCCGTATCTCGCACAAGAAACGGACGGCCTGACGCCGGGTACGGCGCTGGACGCCGGATGCGGGACGGGGGCGGAAGCCATCTGGCTGGCATCTCGCGGATGGAAGGTCACTGGAGCCGATATTTCCGCCGCTGCCCTCACCCACGCAGCCGCGAGCGCAGCCAAGCAGACCGTGGCCACCGGGGTGACCTGGGTCGAGGCGGACCTGACCATCTGGGAACCGGGAGGCCTTTTTGACCTTGTGACCACCAATTACGCCCACCCCGCGATGCCGCAGCTGGCGTTCTACCGGCGTATCGCGGACTGGGTCGCGCCGGGAGGCACGCTGTTGATCGTCGGGCACCTGCACGACCCCTCCTCACCGGGACACGGAAACCTCTCTCCCGCCGAGGCCACCGTCACGCTCGCGGACATCACCGGGGGCCTCGACCCTGCCATGTGGAGCCTGGACAGTGCCCGGGTGCAGACGCGCACAGTCGACGGACCCGGGGGCCACGGCGCGTCCCTGCGCGACGTCGTTGTCCGGGCCACCCGGCAGTAAACCCGCCTGAGACCGCGTCCAGGTAATCCGCGGCCTCGGGCAGTGGCAATAGCGGGGCCGCCTACACAAGCGGCCACGGGTAGCGTTCCCCGGCTTCGGGCTTGTAGACCGCATACGCCGAGTCGTCCCCGGAGGAAGCCCGGACGAAGAACGCCGCGTTGCTGCCCCGGGGGATGCGTCCCAGCATCTCGACGCGGCCGCCGGTGAGCAGTGTCAGTTCCCGTCCGGACACCGTCTGCTCCCGTTCACCGCGCCCTCAGCCCGTTCAAGGGTTCCAGCGTCGAATTCACCATGAGGACGGCAGGGGGCCGGCCCTCGCCGTAGGAAATGACCGTGACCGAGCCCGGGCTGATGACGATCCGCTGGAAGTGGTCCAGCTGTGTACCGAAGGCGTGGGCCACGGCCGCTTTGATCGGGTCGGCATGCGAGAAGCACACGACGACGCCCCCGGCGTGGGCGGAACGCAGCACCTCAAGTGCTCCGACCATCCGCTCCTGCATCTCCGCGAAGCTCTCCCCGTCGGGGAAACGGAACGTTGACGGACTCTGCTGTACGGTCTGCCATTCCGGCAGGACCGCCAGTTCGGCGAGCGCGGCGCCGGTCCACTCGCCGAAGTCGCACTCGATCAGGCCGGCGTCCTGGTTCACGTCACGCCCGGTGGAGGCTGCCGTGGGCTCTGCAGTTTCGCGCGTGCGCTCCAGGGGGGAGGAGTAGATGGCGTCGACGGCAAGACCCGCGAGCCGTTCCGCGACCCTTACTGCCTGGGCGCGGCCGCGCTCGGAAAGATGCAGCCCCGGTGCCCGTCCCGGCAGTACCGTACCCGTCGTCGGCGTCTCTCCGTGGCGCACCAGAAGCACGAGGGTGCCCGCCGGTCCCGGGGATGGCGCGGGCGGTGCCGAAGCCGTTGCTGCAGTCATCAAAATCCAGCGTAGGCCGTGGCACGGACCCGCGGGTGAAAAACCGGGGGAAATTCCCTCGATTCCCCGCACGGTGGAGGTCTACGGTAGAGAGGTGACTGATCGTCCCGATATCTTCACCGTTGGCGAACTGCATGCCGCCGGCCACGTCCATAAGGACTTGCGCCACGAGATCCGCGGCAACCTTCTCGCCGCGCTCGCCGCCGGCCGTGATCCGTGGCCGGGGATGTACGGTTTCAGCCGGACCGTCCTTCCCCAGCTTGAGCGCGCTTTGATCGCCGGGCACGACGTCGTCCTGCTGGGTGAGCGGGGACAGGGCAAGACGCGTCTCCTGCGAACCCTGGTCGGGCTGCTTGACGAGTGGTCGCCGGTGATCGAGGGCTCGGAACTGAACGAACACCCCTTCGAACCGATCACGGAACACTCCCGCGCCCGTGTGCTCACCGAAGGGGACCGGCTGCGTGTTGCCTGGCGCCACCGCTCGGAACGGTACGTCGAGAAGCTGGCCACACCGGATACTTCCGTTGCCGACCTCATCGGCGACGTCGACCCCATGCGCGTGGCTGAAGGCCGGCGGCTGGGGGATCCCGAAACCATCCACTACGGCCTCGTTCCGCGCTCCAACCGCGGCATCATCGCCATCAACGAACTGCCCGACCTCGCCGAACGGATCCAGGTCGCAATGCTGAACGTGATGGAGGAACGCGACATCCAGATCCGCGGCTATGTGCTGCGGCTGCCCCTCGACGTGCTCGTCGTCGCGTCAGCCAACCCTGAGGACTACACCAACCGCGGCCGGATCATCACGCCCCTGAAGGACCGCTTCGGCGCCGAGATCCGCACGCACTACCCGATAGAGCTCGACGACGAGGTGTCCGTCATCCGGCAGGAGGGGCGGCTGGTGGCCGATGTCCCGCCCGTCATCCTCGAAATCCTCGCCCGCTACACCCGTGCGCTGCGGCTATCCCCGGCCATCAACCAGACCTCCGGAGTTTCGGCACGGTTCGCCATCGCGGGCGCCGAAACCGTCGCCGCAGCAGCGCTGCGCCGGGCCAGCGTTCGCGGCGAGGACGAGGCAGTCGCGCGGATCATCGACCTCGAGCCCGCCGTCGAAGTCCTCACGGGCAAGATTGAATTCGAGTCCGGCGAAGAAGGGCGCGAACAAGCCGTCCTCGACCACCTCCTGCGCACTGCCACGGCGGAAGCCGTGCGGGCGCACTTCCACGGCATCGATCTCGGTCCGCTCGTGGCCGCGCTCGACGGTCACCGGACCGTGACCACGGGGGAGCATGTCACGGCGCGGGAGTTCCTTGAAAACCTGCCGTCCCTTGACTCGTCCGGGCTCTACGACGAGATCAGCGGGCGCCTCGAGGCCAGGAACGACGGGCAGCGCGCCGCCGCCATTGAACTTGCCCTGGAAGGGCTCTACCTCGCCCGGCGGATCTCGAAGGAGTCCGACGACGAGGAGACGATCTACGGCTAGGGGATAGGCGGCATCATGAACGCTCACAGCCGGTCAAGGTATGGCCGGTACAGGGGAGGACCCGACCCGCTCGCACCGCCGGTAGACCTGGCGGAGGCGCTCGACGCGATAGCCGAGGACGTCATGGCCGGTTACTCGCCCCGGCACGCCCTGCAGGAGTTCCTCCGGCGCGGCGGCCGCCACCGGGAAGGTCTGGACGACCTCGCCGGCCGCGTGCAACAGCGCCGGAAAGAACTCCTGAGCCGCCACCGCCTGGACGGCACCCTCAGCGAGGTCCAAAAGCTGCTCGCTACCGCAGTGCTGGAAGAGCGCAAGCAGCTGGCCCGTGACGCCATGATGGATAACACCGACCGCGCACTCAGGGAGATGCAGCTGCAGAACCTGCCCTCGTCAACGGCGGCAGCGGTCAACGAACTCGCCTCCTATGACTGGCAGTCGAGCACCGCACGGGAAGCCTTCGAGCGCATCAAGGACCTGCTGGGCCGTGAGGTCCTCGACCAGCGGTTCGCCGGCATGAAGCAGGCGCTCGAGAACGCCACAGATGCGGACCGCGCAGCTGTTGACGAGATGCTGCGGGACCTCAACGAACTGCTGGACAAGCACCGGCACGGCGAGGACACCGACGCGGACTTCCAGGAGTTCATGGCCCGGCACGGCCATTTCTTTCCGGAGAATCCGCAATCCGTCGAGGAGCTGATCGACGCACTGGCCCGGCGCGCCGCCGCGGCCCAGCGTCTCCTGCAATCCATGTCCCCGGAGAAGCGCGATGAGCTGATGCGCCTGTCTGCCCAGGCGTTCGGCTCACCCGAACTCATGGCCCAGCTCGATCAGCTCGACTCCAGCCTGCGCGCCCTGCGCCCGGGAGAAGACTGGAATGGCTCCGAACGCTTCGAGGGTCAGGAAGGGCTCGGGCTGGGCGATGGCACGGGCGTGCTTCAGGACATCGCCGAACTCGACGAGCTGGCCGAACAGCTTTCCCAGTCCTACAACGGATCTCGCCTTGATGACCTGGACCTGGACGCCCTGGCCCGCCAACTCGGTCAAAAGGCCGCAGTGTCGGCACGTACCCTCGCCGAAATCGAGCGGGCCATGCAGGACGGCGGCTACCTGCGGCGCGGCGCCGACGGCGACCTCCGGCTGTCCCCGCAGGCCATGAGACGGCTCGGCAAGTCACTGTTGCGGGACACCGCCAAGCAGCTGTCCGGCCGGCAGGGGCGCCGGGACACACGTGTCGCCGGGGCAGCCGGCGAGCAGACGGGATCCAGCCGGCCGTGGGAGTTCGGCGATGCCGGGCCGTGGGACGTGACACGCACCATGACAAACGGAATCCGCCGGACCGTGGCCGAGGGCGGCGACCCGGGCCGCGGATTACGGCTGGGACCGGGCGACATCGAGGTGACCGACACGGAGGCGCGCACGCAGGCCGCCGTCGTCCTCCTCGCCGACGTATCGTTTTCGATGGCCGCCGAGGGGCGGTGGGTGCCGATGAAGCGCACTGCACTCGCCCTGCACCATCTCGTCTCCACCCGGTTTCGCGGGGACCGGCTGCAGCTCATCACGTTCGGCCGCTACGCGCGGCCAATGGACATTGGCGAACTCACGGCCCTGGCGTCACGGCGGGAGCAGGGAACCAACCTGCATCACGGCTTGCTGCTGGCCAACCGCTTCTTCCGCCAGCATCCGTCAATGCAGCACGTCCTCCTCGTGGTGACCGACGGGGAGCCGACAGCGCATCTGTTGCCGGACGGGGACTCGTGGTTCGACTACCCGCCGGCCCCCGAGACCATCCGGGTCACGATTGCCGAACTCGACCGCCTTGGCCGCGCAGGGACCCAGGCCACGTTCTTCCGGCTGGGCGATGACCCGGGCCTCGAGCGGTTCGTCCAGCGCATGGCGCGCCGAATCGACGGCCGGGTGGTGGCGCCGGAAACCGGTGACCTCGGGGCTGCCGTTGTGGGGGAGTACCTCCGCGCTCATTTCCGCGGCCGTCCCTTCGACGACGCCGACTGGGCCTCATAGCCCAGAGTCCCGTTCCGCCGTCATCCAAGCCTTGTACTTGTATAGTTGTATACAAGTACGAAAAGGTGGAGGTTGTCAGTGGTCGAATCACAGTCCCGGAATACCGGAGCGCATCTGGTCTACGGAGAGCTGAAACGCCGGATCCTTAACCTGGAATTGAAGCCGGGTGAGCGGATCTACGAACCCGCAATGGCGACGGAGCTGCAGGTGAGCCGGACGCCGCTGCGGGAGGCGATCCGGCGGCTGATCTCGGAAAGCCTGCTGGAACAGCAACCCACAGGAGGCGTGCTCGTCCCGATCCTGGACGAACGAGCCATCGCCGAACTGTACGGCGTGCGCGCGGCACTGGAGTCCCTGATGGCCCGTGAGGCATGCGCCAAAGCGACGCCGGCCGACATCGCGAACCTGGAAGGGATCGTGGAACGCAATGCCGCCATGGTGAAGTTCGCCGACGAAGCCATGAGGTATGGAATGGCGCTGCACACCGCCATCGCGGACATCGCCGGAAATTCCTGGGCGCAGAGGTTTCATGACCAGGTGTCCAGCCAGATGGAACGCTACCGCCACTTCACCAACAGCACGCAGGAACGCCGCGACCAGGCTCTCGCCGAACACCGCATCCTGGTGGAGGCCCTCGCTTCGGGCAAACCGGAAGCAGCCGCCAGGATCGCTTTCGACCACGTCGCCGGCGCCCGGGACGCCGCGGTGCGCGCCGTCTCCGGCGCCGCCCCCGTCATCCCGTGATCGGTGAACTGGGCCGCCGTTCGGCGCTGGCACTTCTCCTTCATTCGACGCTGATCCAAGCCGTGACGTTCCTGGTCCGGCCGGCAACCACTTACCGGGCGCTGGAACTGGATGTGCCGGGATATGCCCTCGGCCTCCTCGCGGCCAGCTACGCTGTTTTTCCCTTGCTGCCGGCTGTCCCCACCGGCGCCCTCGTGGACCGGTTAGGCGAGCGGCGGCTGATGGTGACCGGATCCGCCGTCGTGCTTGGCTGTTCCGTCTTCCTGCTGTTCTGGGGGACAACAGTCCCGGCGTTGGTTATCGGCACGGCGCTGCTTGGCGCAGGCCAACTGGCGTGTGTGGTGGGGCAGCAGGCCGTCGTGGCGAACAATGCCGTGGCGTCAGGGCTTGATTCCGCCTTCGGATACCTGACCTTCGCGGCGTCTCTGGGGCAGGCGCTTGGCCCGCTGGCTATCTCCGTGGTGGGCGGTGCCTCTGTCCGCCCGGACACCCAGGCAATCTTCTTCCTCTCGGCCGGCATGAGCCTGGTTCTCTTCCTCACCACCTTCGTGATCTCGACGAAGGCCGCCGGCAGGAAGTCCGCCGTCACGGCAACGGGCAGCTCGCAGGGCAGTGTTGCCTCGCTGCTCAGGACGCCGGGGCTGGTCCGGGCGCTGGCAACGAGTGCCACGGTGCTGGCGGTGGTGGACCTGACGGTTGTCTACCTGCCGGCGCTCGGAACGGAGCGCGGCTTCAGTGCAGCCACGGTGGGCCTCATGCTCGCGGTGCGGGCCGTGTTCTCGATGGTTTCGAGGCTGGGGCTCGGACGCCTGTCCCGGAGGTTCGGCCGGGGGCGGCTCATGGTGTCAAGCCTGGCGCTCTCCACCGTCGCGCTGGGTGTCGCGGCGATTCCGATGCAGGAGTGGCTGCTCTTCGGGGTGATGGCCGGGCTGGGTCTGGGGCTGGGCATCGGCCAGCCGCTGACGATGTCCTGGCTTTCGGCCCAGGCCCCGGACGGCCAGCGCGGAAAGGCCCTGGCCCTGCGCCTTGCCGGGAACAGGGTGGGCCAGGTGGTCCTGCCCAGCGCCATCGGGGTTGTGGCGGCCGGGCTCGGGGCAGCCGGCGTCTTCCTGGCGTCCGCGGTTGTTGTGGGCGGAACGCTCCTGCTGGTCCGCGGCGTCCGCCTGGACGACTGACAGGAGCCCCGCCCAATCCCCGTTGGTTACTTTGTGCTTCGGGCGGTGAAGCCAGGTTGCGTTGCGCGTCGGTGCGTTTCGTTCCCGGTTGAACGGGGTGCGGGGCGGGTGGTTGGTTTGGGTGACCGGCCTTGAAAGGGATAGAACATGACCGAACATTTTGATCTCACCCCGCAGCGCCTGCGTCACGTGCTGGGCCATTT
>NZ_JMLE01000038.1 GCF_000685965.1 Arthrobacter sp. UNC362MFTsu5.1
AAATGGCCCAGCACGTGACGCAGGCGCTGCGGGGTGAGATCAAAATGTTCGGTCATGTTCTATCCCTTTCAAGGCCGGTCACCCAAACCAACCACCCGCCCCGCACCCCGTTCAACCGGGAACGAAACGCACCGACGCGCAACGCAACCTGGCTTCACCGCCCGAAGCACAAAGTAACCAACGGGGGACGTGATTCTTCGTCCAGTCCATATTGCTGGCCCGGGGACTCAGGCCCCGCGTATCGTGGAAATTGAAGGTTTGAGGGTGGGCAGGGGCCGCGTCGCATGACCAACGATGGTGATCGCACCGAAGCGCAGACGGGATACGTGGCGCTTGTGACTGGCGCGAGCCGAGGGGTAGGCCGAGGGGTCGCGCTGGGCCTTTTGTCAGCGGGCTTTCGTGTGTATGGCACGGGGCGCTCGATCGACCGGGCGGATCTGCCGAGGGAGGTGCGGCGAGTGCGCTGCGACCATCTCAGCGACGAGGAGACGGCCAGTGTCTTTGACGTGATCCGGTCCGAGTGCAGCTCCCTCGACCTCGTGGTCAACTGCGCCTGGGGCGGCTACGAGAAGATGGTCGAAGGCGGCGCGTTTACGTGGACTGTCCCGTTTTGGGAACAGCCGATGCACCGCTGGTCCGGCATGATGGACGCCGGCGTCCGGGCGGCCTTCGTTTGTTCGGCGCACGCGGCGCGCATGATGACAACGCGGCACCAAGGCCTAATCGTCAACATCAGCTTCTGGGCAGCGCAGCGCCACCTCGGCAACACCATCTACGGCATCGCCAAAGCGGCGACGGACAAGATGACGTCCGATATGGCGGTCGAGCTGAAGCCGTTCGGTATACCGGTGATTGCGCTCTACCCCGGTCTGGTGCGAACCGAGGCGGTTCTGGCAGCGGCGGAAAGTGGCGCGTTCGATCTCTCCACCAGCGAAAGCCCCGAGTTCATCGGCCGGGTGATCAACGCGCTGTTCCGCGACCCGAACCTAATGTCGCGCACCGGCCAGGTGCTCGTCGCTGCGGCGGTTGCGAAGGAACTCGGCGTACTGGACATCGATGGAAGTTCGCCGCCAGTGCTGACTCTGGCGGACATCTAATCCGGTGCCTGGGCCATGCGTGCCATCCCTGCAGGACCCAATTCCGCCTCATCGCGATAAACTGGACCGATCATGATCGGTGCCCCGCTCCGTCGTCTTCTGATCCGGGTAGTCATCCTGGCGACCCTCCTCTCGGCCTGTACGCCCGCGACCAGACTCGATGAGACCACCACCGGTCAACCAATCCAGACCTCTTCAGCCCCGCCAGCCGCCCCCGCCGACGTCCCCGTTCCAAGGCTGACCCCGTCCCCGGCCCCGACATCGATTCCCGCGCCGCCCCCGGTGCCCCAAGCGTTCGCCCTCAACCTCTACCGGGAAGGGGACTTCGTCCCGCAGTACACGTTTGAGTGGTGTGTGGCGGCGAGCATCCAAATCATGCACAACCTCATCGACGACGCAGGGGCCGGCACGTGGACCGACAGTGCCCAGCAAGGTGAGCTCTGGGAGATGGCCCGGGCACGGTCGTTCAACTCGTTCAACGGTGCCAACCCCTTGGGCTGGGCGCAGGTGCTGAACGAGCTCGGAATGGGGCCGTACGCCGTCGTCAGCGTCGCTGACTACGGCGAAGCGCTGCGGACCGCGGCGCGTGCCATCGCCGAGACGGACCGGCCGGTCGGGCTGGTCCTGTGGCGCGGCCGCCACGTATCGGTGATGAGCGGCTTCGAATCGCTCGGCGATCCCGACCAGTTCCCGGAGTTCTCTGTCACCGGAATCCGCGTCCAAGATCCGCTCTACCCGTACGGCGGCGTGCAGTGGGGACCGTCCCCGGCGCCCAACAGCCTGCTCACCCCCGAGCAGTTGGCCACGCAGTTCGTCGTCCGCGAACCGCGGCGCTGGAGCACCGATATCCCGACCGGCTACCTGCTGGTGCTGCCGGTCGCCAAGGCCTGACCAGACCTTCAAGGAAGAAGCCGGCGCTCCTGAAACCTGAGGAGTGCCGGACGTAGATGGTTGCAGACAAAATCACCCGAGGAGGTCTCCATGACAGTCGCTTTCAACCACACCATCGTCTATGCAACGGACAAGCAGCGCTCGGCAAGCTTCCTGGCCAGCGTGCTTGGACTGCCGGCACCCCAAGCCATGTGGTCCTTTGTGACCGTTGCGTTGGATCACGGAGTGACCCTCGATTTCGCCACGACTGACCGACCGATCTCCCCGCAGCACTACGCCTTCCTGGTCAGCGAGGAGGACTTCGACGGAATTTTCGCCAGGATCCAGGCCGAGAACGTCCCCTACTGGGCGGACCCGGGACGGTCCCGCCCGCAGCAGATCAACCACAACGACGGCGGACGCGGCGTCTACTTCGCGGACCCTGACGGGCATTACCTGGAGGCGATCACGCGTCCGTACGGATCGGATGGTGCTTGACAGCACAGGCGGTCAGCCGAAGGCTTCCTTCGCCTGGGCACGAATGGCCCCGATCACCGGTCCTGACCCCTGGATGCGGTACACATCGATTGGCTTGGATCCCAGTTGCGCGTTGTGGCTGCACATCCAGACCATGGCCTGGGCAGGCGTGAATGCACCGTGGAGATGACCTACCAGGGCGTCGAGGTCCGCCAACTGAAGCCTGCCATGCACGTCCGGCGCATCCTGGGCAGCTGCCCAGCGGCCCAGGAGTTCTTCGCTGACCCCCAGCAGCGGTGCCGCGGCGTCCGCGCCCAACGATCCAATGAGCCGTTCGGCGATGGCCTTCGGGCTGTAGCCGGGGGCGTCCCTCAGCCAAGAAAGGCTGGCAAAAACGGTGGTGACAGACAACGCCGGTTCTTCAGCGCTCATGTGCTGAACCTGTTCCATGACTCAGTCTTGTCCTTTGGCGTCCCGTTGGACTAGGGCCACAGGACCTCCCGGGCCGGGGCGGCCGTTGACATTCCGGCAGGACGGCTCCCTTTCTTCTGGCCCGTGAACCTAGGCAAGGCCCTGAGCTAGGCTGAACGCGTTGATTCCCGTGGATCCGCATCAGGGATGGAAAGTGCAGATTCGACAATGGGGGCTTGGGCAATGATCTGGCTGGGAACAGCGGCGGTGCTGGGGCCATGAGCGATTCCGTCGAACCGGGGCGCTCAATAACAAGACGGGCTTGGCTGTGCATTGCCGGGCTGATGAGCGTTGTGCTTGGGCTGAGCATTCGCACCTTCTGCGATGCGGCATGGACAGGTCCTGCGGGTGATGGCCTGTACGCGGTAATGGTCTATGTTCTCGTGGCAATCGTGATTCCGTCGAAGTCCAAGGCACTGATTGCTGCCGCTGCCCTTACTGTCTGTGTCATGATCGAGCTCCTCCAGCTCACTGGACTTCCTGCCGAGCTCGGGCAATCCTGGCCACTCCTTCGGCTGGTCCTTGGAACCACGTTCGGCACCGCGGATTTGCTGGCCTACACCGGTGGTGCTGCAGTCGCCTACATCGTGGACCGGATGTCGGCCACGGTGGTTGGCTGCCGTCGCCACCACTAGGCGCTGGACAGAAGGTGCAGAATGTCCCTATGAGCGATGGTTCGGGTTTCCCTGCTCTCGACGCGACCGGCCCGGATTCGGAAGCGGACAGGCTCCAGGAGGCTGGCGTTCAACTGGTCTTAGGATCCATGGTGAACGCGGCCGGAATCACGCTGGCCAAGAGCGTCCCGGTGGCCCGGGTCGACGCCTTCCACAGGGCCGGCATGGGTGCCGCTCCGGTCTGGCACGTGTTCTGCATCGACGGCGAAATCGCCTTCACGGACAGCATCAGTGCCGTTGGCGATCTGCGCTTGAGGATCGATCCCGACGCGTTGCGCAGCCTCGGAGGCGGCCTGGCGTGGGCACCCGCGGACATGTTCCTTCAGGACGGGAGCCGGGATCCGGCCTGTCCGCGGGGCACGCTCGCCCGTGTCCAGGAGCGGGTCAGGAACGCCGGCTATCACGCTCTCGTGGGCCACGAGCTGGAATTCGTGCTTGTGGCCGCCGACGGCACAGCGCTCGACGACGCCCCCTGGGCTCCGTACGGACTCACCGGATTGCTGGACCGGGAGCAGTTCCTGGCAGAGTTGGTGGCTGCCATGAACGATTCGGGTGCCCAGGTTGAGCAGCTTCACGCGGAATACGGCCGCAACCAGTTTGAGCTTTCACTTGCCCCGAAGGATCCACTCGCAGCAGCGGACACCGCAGTGCTGGCAAAGATCGTTGTCGGCAGGGTCGCCCGTGCACACAAGCTGCAGGCCTCCTTCTCTCCCGCACCTTTCCCCGGCTCGGTGGGCAATGGCGCCCACCAGCACTTCTCCTTCTCCCGTGGCGGAACACCCCTCTTCAGCGGCGGTTCCGGTCCGCACGGCATCACCGAAGAGGGCGGAGCCGCGATCGGCGGAATCATCCAAGGGCTTCCGGAGGTGCAGGGACTGCTCACCGGTTCCATCCTGTCCGGCATGAGGCTCGCACCCGGGGCATGGTCCGGCGCGTTCTTGTGCTGGGGCCTGGAAAACCGTGAAGCATCCGTCCGTTTCGTCGAGGGCGGTGTGAGCAACCCGCACGGTGCCAGTGTCGAAGTCAAGGTCATCGACCCGTCGGCCAACGTCTACCTGGCCACTGCCGCCATCCTGTCCCTCGCGCTCGAGGGCATCACCAGCGGCAGCAGCCTGCCCAATGAAATTCCCGGCGACCCAACCCGTCTTACCGCGGCGGAAAGGGACGCCGCAGGGATCGGCACCGTCCCGGACTCGCCCGCGGCCATCATCACGTCTCTGGACAACTCCGCGTACGCCCGAAGGCTGCTGGGCAACGAGGTGGTGGACACCACGGTGGCGGTGCGGCGCCATGAGCAGGAGGCGCACGGGACCAAGGACCCCGAGGAACTCGGCGCCCTCTTCCGCCTGGCCTGGTCCATCTGATGACGGAGTCATTCGCCGGGTTTGTCGAAGACGTGCGGCTCATCGACCATCACGTGCACGGCGCGTACGGGGCCGATGGCGGCGAGGAACGCTTTCAGAACTCGCTCAACGAGGGCAACAGCGAACTCCTCGCCGAACCTTCGGCAGCCTATGAATCCCAGCTGGCGTTCGCCTTGCGCCGCTGGTGCGCCGAGATCATTGACTTGCCCCGGCATGTCACGGCCGAGCTCTACTGGCGGCGCCGCAGCGAACTCGGCGAACTGGAAATCAGCAGACGGATGACCCGGGCTGCAGGAGTGAGCCACTGGCTAATCGATACGGGATTCAAGACCGGTGCGATGCTCGATCCACGAGGGATGGCGGAAATTGCCGGGGCCACCGTCCACGAGATCGTACGACTGGAGACCCTCGCCGAAACCCTGATCCAATCGGACCAGGATCCGGGCGGCTACGTGGACGCGTTCACCGGACTGCTGGCCAGCCATGCCCCTATTGTCGTGGGGGCAAAGTCGGTTCTTGCCTACCGGGCCGGCTTCAATCATGACCTCAGCCGGCCGCCGGCAGACCGCGACGTCGCCGAGTCCGCAAAGCTGTGGCGGCAGCGGATCGAGTCCGGTGGGGCGGTGCGCCTTGATGACCCCACCCTCATCGGTTTTGGCCTGCACTGCGCGATCTCCCTCGGGCTTCCACTCCAACTCCATGTCGGGTTCGGGGACCGGGAGCTGGACCTTGACCGGGCCAACCCCCTGCTTCTGCTCGACTTCCTCCGGTCGGTGGAGGCCAGCAAGGTCCCGGTCCTGCTCCTGCACTGCTACCCGTTTGAGCGTGAAGCGGGTTATTTGGCCCAAGCCTTCGACAACGTCTACCTCGACGTCGGCCTGGCGGTGAACCACCTTGGGGTCCGGAGCCGGAGCCTCATCGCGCGCTCCTTCGAACTCGCCCCGTTCACTAAGATCCTCTACTCGTCCGACGCCATCGGCCCGGCTGAACTCCACTACCTCGGCGCCCGGCTGTGGCGCAACGCGATCACCGCCGTCTTCGGCCGGTGGATTGACGACGACGAGTGGTCGGAGGCCGACGCCCGCCGCGTGGTGGAGCTGGTCGCGCGGGACAACGCCCGAAGGGTCTACGGGCTGCCATAACGGCCAATACCGGCCCCGGATACACCGGGACCGGAACATGGCACCATAGGAACATGGTTCCTCCTCAGGGTTTATCCGGCTTCTTTCGGCGTCCCCAGCCCGTCAAACCCCAGGCCGGCCAAGAATCCGTGTGGGACTACCCGCGGCCGCCGAGGGTCGAGCCGCGCTCCGAACGGGTGATCGTGCGGCTTGGCGGGCAGGTGATTGCCGACACCACCGACGCAGTGCGCGTCCTGGAGACCAGTCATCCGCCTGTCTACTACCTGCCAATGGACGCCTTCCCGGCCGGCGCACTCGTCCCGGCCGGAGGCACCAGCTTCTGCGAGTTCAAGGGAGAAGCGCACTACTTCGACGTTGTTGCCGGCGGAGTCACTGCTCCCCGTGCCGGATGGACCTACCCGGAACCCACCCGTGGCTTCGAGGCGCTCAGCACCCGGGTGGCCCTCTACCCCGGTTCCATGGATTCCTGCGAGGTCAACGGCGAGCAAGTGACCGCCCAGGAAGGCAACTTCTACGGCGGCTGGATCACCCGGCAGATCGTTGGGCCGTTCAAGGGTGCCCCGGGTACCGCCGGGTGGTGAGCACACAGCTCCCGGGCCGGCAAAACGTACCTGGCTCTTCAGCGGGCTAATGGTCCGTGGGCAGCTGGTCCGTGGGCTGCGGGCGTTAGTGCTCGGTGCCTGCCGCAGCAGCCTTCCTGGCGTTCTTGTCCGCGTCCTTCTCGGCGCGCAAGGCCTCCGCGTCGTGTTGTTCCTCGGCTTTTTCCTGGTGGATGAGCTCTGCGAAGAGCTTTTCCATTTCCTTGGCCACGCCGGCGGCTGACGCCGGATTCTGGCCGGTCACCAGCCGGTCGTCCACCACGACCTTCTCCTGAAAGACATCAGCGGAGACATGCGTGGCGCCCTGTTCCTCAAGCCGGTCAGCCAAAGAGAACGGGATGACCTTGTCCTTCCCCACGGCAACCTCCTCCTCGTTGGTGAAGGCGGCCACCTTCCTGCCCTCGACGAGTCGCAGCCCGTTAGCCAGTTCCACGTTCAGCAGGCCCGCCGGTCCGTGGCAGACCGCGCCCACCAAACCGCCGGCGTTGTAGACACTGGCTACGAGGTTCTGCAAGCCCTTGCTGTCCGGGAAGTCCCACATGGTGCCGTGCCCGCCCACGAGGTAGACGGCGTCGTACTGGCCGGGATCAACGACGTCCACGCGGGCTGTGTTGTAGAGGCCGGCACGCGTGGTTTCGTCCTGCGTGAACGCAACCTGGATGGGATCTTCCGAGTCCACCTCGTCGCGCGGGGGCTGGCCGCCCTGGATGGACGCAAAGTCGACGAAATGCCCGGAATCCTTGAAGACCTTCCAGGGATGTGCAGCTTCGGCCACGTTGTAGCCGGTCTTCTCTCCGGTATCGCCGATCTCGGAAACGCTGGTCAGTACCATGAGGATTTTCTTCATGAAGTGCTCCTTTGTCTCACTTCCACCCTACGCCCAGCCCAATTCGAGTCCTCCCAACCGCTACATCACGTTCGGCCAAAGTGTTGCGCCGGTCACATTGCCCTGCTATCGTCTATCCGCCCAATGACAAGCATCTCCCACTGAGTGGGAAGTCTTGCACTCGAAGACGCAGGCAGGAATCACATGACGCAGGAACTTTCTTTGGAGGGCAACTCCCTCCCGCTCCAGGGCATCCGTGTGCTGGAGCTCGGCAGCTTTATCGCGGCGCCGTTCGCCGCCCGGCTTTTTGGGGACTTCGGCGCGGAAGTCATCAAGATTGAAAAGCCCCAGGGCGGCGACGAGCTGCGGGATTGGCGCAAGACCCGTGGCACCACCTCCATGCTGTTCCGCACGATCGGCCGCAACAAGAAGTCGGTGGCCCTGGACCTCCGTTCCGAGGCGGGACGCGAAGCGGTCAAGAAGATCGCGGCACAGTGCGACGTTGTCATCGAAAACTTCCGTCCGGGCACCCTCGAGAAGTGGGGGCTCGGCCCGGAGGTGCTCCAGGAGCTCAACCCGGACCTGGTGATGGTGCGGATCTCCGGTTACGGCCAGACCGGACCGTACAAAAACCGCGCCGGTTTTGGCAGCTCCGCGGAATCCTTCGCCGGCCTGCGGTACATCACCGGTGAACCGGACCGTCCCGCTGGGCGTGCGGCGGCCAGCGTCGGCGACACCGTGGCCGGTTTGTACGGGGTCATCGGTGCCCTCATGCTGATGTTCCAGAAGGCCCGCGGACTTCGGGCCGGTACCTCCAACGTGGTGGACGTCGCCCTCTACGAAGGAGTGTTCAGCCTCCTCGAGTCGCTGGTCCCTGACTACGACGCGTACGGAATGGTCCGGCAGCGCACCGGCGGCGCCCTGCCCGGCGTCGTACCAACCGGCTCCTACCTGTGCCAGGACAACCTGGAGGTGGTCATCGGCGGCAACTCCAATTCCGTGTTCGTCCGCCTCATGCGGGCGATCGGCCGCGAGGACCTGGCCGAGGACGAATCGCTGCTCGCTACGGAGGCCCGGGGCGCCCGGGAGGAAGAACTGAACGGTGCCATCTCCGCCTGGACGGGCAGCATGCCACTGACCGAAGTGCTGGACAAACTGGACGACGCCGGGGTCCCCGCGGGTCCCGTCTACGACGCACCCAGCATCGCCGTGGACAAGCATTACCTTGCCCGAGACATGATCCAGACCCACGAAGTGGTCATCGACAACGAACCCGAGCTGATCCGCTTCCCCGGAGTTGTCCCCAAGATCCCGGGACACGAAGGCCGCGTCAAATGGGTCGGGCCTGATCTGGGCCAGCACACGGAAGAGGTCCTGCAGGAACTTGCCGGCATGACCGCCGGCGAAATTGCCGGGCTCGGACTGCAGGGGGTGCGCTAAATGAAGGTGGAAGTCACCGACGTCTTCCTGCGCGACGGCCTCCAGGACGAACCGGTCATTGTGTCAACAGCGCACAAACTCGAAATCGCCGAGGCCCTGATCGCAGCAGGGCTCCAACGCATCGAAGCGGCGTCCTTCGTCAACCCGAAACGCGTGCCGCAGATGGCCGACGCCGCCGACATCATTTCCACCCTGCCCGCAGTTCACGGCGTGACCTTCACCAGCCTGGCGCTCAACGGAAAGGGCATTGACCGGGCCGTGGCCGCAGGCGCAACCGATATCCAGGTGGTCACCTCCGCCAGCCAGGCGCACAGCAACGCCAACGCAGGGCAGGCCATCGAAGACGCCCTCGCCGGCATCAGCGAGGCAGTTTCCCGGTACCCGGAGGTCCGTTTTTTCGCCGGGATCTCCACTGCTTTCACGTGCCCGTTCGAGGGCAGCATCGACCCCGGCTACCTGCTGCGTGTGGTCCGCGCCTTCAAGGACATGGGAATCGCCGACGTCGGGCTGGCCGACACCTTGGGCACCACTCCCACCGCGCGGGTGATGGCCAGCCTGCACGCAGTCCGCGACGCCGAACCTGAGCTGACCTACTACCTGCACCTCCACAACGCCCACGGCCAGGCACTGGCCACCGCCAGCGCTGCGGCGGGGACCGGCGTCGTCCGTTTCGACGCCGCACTCGGCGGCTACGGCGGCTGCCCGTTTGCGCCCGGCGCTCACGGCAACATCGCCACCGAGGAACTGGTCCGGCACCTGCACGCCGAAGGCCACGAGACCGGCATCAGCGAGGACCGCCTCGCTGAAGCGGTCAGGCTCGCCCGCGGGATCCTCCTGCGCTCCCCCGCCGCCGGGCTGCTGGACCCTGCCCGCTAACCCCCAACCGCACAACATTCCCACTAACAATTCCTACTCACCGTTTTGGAGACGAAGATGTCTACAAGCCCGCGCACCACGGAATTTCCCACCGAACCAACGGACACGGCCATGAACGAACCCTCCCCCGGCCCCGCCGGGGGCATCGAACACCCGGTGACCCGGACCGCTGGCCCACGTCCCGGGACCCACTATCCCGGCCGGCAAGGCTTCCGCATCGCCAGCCTTCCCGCCCCGCTGTACCTCGTCCTCGCAGGCCTTGTCCTGACCGCCGCCCTCACCGGCAACCTCCCCGACACGATGGTGGCCGGCTTTGCCACCACCATCCTGCTCGGCGGCCTGTTCATCTGGATCGGGAACCTGTTCCCCGTGGTCCGCGACTTCGGGCTGCCGACCGTCCTGTGCACCTTCGCTCCCGCCACCCTGGCCTTCCTCGGCCTGATGCCCGGGAACCTGGTCACCGTGGTGCAGAACTTCATCGACGGCCACGGCTTCCTGGACTTCTTCGTCGTCGGCATCATCGCCGGTTCCATCCTGGGCATGCCACGGGCGCTCCTGCTCAAGGCAGGACCTCGCTTCGCGGTGCCCATCGTGGGTTGCCTCATCGCCACCTTCGTCCTGGTGGGGCTCATCGCTGCCCTGACCGGCTTTGGGTTCATCGAAGGGATCCTCTTTGTCGCCGCGCCCATCATGGCCGGCGGGCTGGGCGTCGGCGCCCTGCCGATGTCCGAGATGTACGCCTCCGCCACCGGCGGCGACTCCGCCACCTTCATGGGTGACCTCATGTCCGCCGTGGTCATGGCCAATGTCGTCTGCATCCTCATCGCCGGCGTCTATAACGGACTGGGCAAGCGCAAAAAGCAGCTCTTCGTCGGCTTCAACGGGCACGGCCAGCTCCTGCGGATCAAAGGCCGCTCGGACGAGCTCACCCTGCCTCCGAAGCGGGACACCTCCTCCTTCATCGCCCTGGGCAAGGGCCTGCTCATCGCCGGCAGCCTCTTTGTCTTCGGCAACCTCGCCGCGGGATTCCTTCCGGGGCTGCACCCCTACGCCTGGGCCATCATCGCCGCCGCCGCCGTCAAGATCTTCGGGTTGCTCCCCCAGGACGTCGAGGACTCCACCGCGGACTGGGGCGACCTGATCGGCGCCGTCCTGGTTCCCGCACTCCTGGTGGGCGTCAGCCTCACCTACATCGACATCACCGACGTGCTCGCCTCGCTCAGCAACCCGCTGTTCATCCTCCTGACCATCTGCACGGTCGTCATCGCCACCCTGACCTCCGGCATCCTTGGATGGCTGGTCAAGTTCAACTTCGTCGAAGCCTCCATCACACCCGGCCTGGTGATGGCGGACACCGGCGGTAGCGGTGACGTGGCGGTCCTCAGCGCGGCGAACCGCATGCACCTCATGCCGTTCGCGGCCCTGACCAACCGCCTCGGCGGTGCGCTGGTCCTCTTCGTGACCTCCCTGATCGTCCCGTTCCTCGGCTAGCTGCCTGTTCACCCGGCACCACGGAATTACGACGGCGGCGCCCCGCACCTTCCGCGGGGCGCCGCCCCTCCACCCCAGCAAAGGAAAACCCATGACTTCGCACATCCTGGCCGTCGACGGCCGCAACCCCGCACTCTCGGAAGATGCGTGGATAGCCCCCACCGCCGTCGTCGTCGGCTCGGCAACCATAGGTGCCGGCACCGGAATCTTCTACGGCGCCGTGGTGCGGGCGGACATGGAGGACATCAGCATCGGCGCCGGCAGCAACATCCAGGACGGCGCCGTCATTCACGCCGACCCGGGCTACCCGGCACGCATTGGCAGCCGGGTCAGCGTGGGGCACGGGGCCGTGCTGCACGGCTGCACCGTCGGGGACGGGACGCTGATCGGAATGAATGCGACGGTCCTGAACGGCGTCGTCATCGGCGCCGGCTCCCTGATCGCAGCCAACGCCCTGGTGCTCGAAGGTATGGAGGTCCCGCCGGGATCGCTCGTGGCAGGCGTCCCCGGAAAGGTGCGCCGCCCGCTCACCCCCGAAGAAATCAAGCACTGCAGCCAAAACGCCGCCACCTACCTCGAGCTCACCAGGAAGCACCGCGGCGCCGCTCGGCTGGTCCCGTCCGGCAGCTAACGCCTTGCCCGAACCCAGGAACATGAAGGAAACCATGATCATCACCAGCACAGAACCTGCAACCGACGCACCCGCCCTCCCGGACGAAGGCCACGTATCCGCGGTCGTCGCCGACGTCCTAGCGGAGCGGGCCGGACATCTGTTCGGCCTGATGGGCAACGGCAACGCCCACCTCATCAGCCGGCTCACACGCCGGGGTTTTCCCTTCACATCGGCCCGGCACGAGGCTGCCACCGTGGCCATGGCGGACGCGTACCACCGGGCGACCGGAAGCATTGCCGCCGCCACCACCACCTACGGCGCCGGCTTCACCAACGCGTACACCACCCTCGCCGAGGCGCGGATGGCCCGCATCCCGCTGGTCCTCGTGGTGGGAGACGCGCCCTCCACCGGCCCGAGACCCTTCGACGTCGATCAGGCCAAGGCAGCAGAGGCAGTCGGTGTAGTGACCTTGGTGGCCGGCCCGGGCAACGCCGCCGCCATCACCCACCGCGCGTTCGACCTCGCACTGCAGAGCGTCCAGCCCGTGATCGTGGCCATTCCCTATGACCTCGCCACCGCCCCGCCTTCAGTTCCGGAACCGCTCGAGCCCCTGCCGGCAAAGCCTGCGTGGCCCGCAGAACCGGGAGACCTGGACCGCGTCGCCGGCCTGCTCGCAGCAGCGGAACGGCCGCTGATCCTGGCAGGGCGGGGCGTCCTGCTGGCACAGGCGGCTGAACCCCTGCGCGGCGTGGGAGACCGGCTCGGCGCGCTCTACATGACATCAGTCATGGCGGCCAACGCGTTCAACAGCCCGTGGGACCTCGGCATTGCCGGCGGGTTCACCCGCAGCCACCGCCTGGCCGTCGCGCGCCAGGCCGACGTCGTCCTGGTGGTGGGAGCCAGCCTGAACACCTTCCAAACACGCTACGGAAAACTGTTCCCGGACGGCACCAAAATTGTCCGGGTGGACAACGAACCGGACCCGGGACAGCCGGCGGCGGAGTACATCCGGGCGGACATCCTCCCGTTCATCGAGGGCCTGCTGAAACGCGTCCGCACCGCCTCGTCTTCCACCTGGCGTGACCACGTGCCGGAGGTATCCCGGGCCGAGTTCCGGTCCTCCGTGCCCAGCGAGGACCCGGGCGAGTTCGGACCGGATGGACGGCTGAACCCGCGTGCCGTCGTGGCCGCACTGGACCGCATCCTCCCGGCCGAACGCTCTGTGGTCATGGACGGCGGCCACTTCATCGGCTGGGCGCCCATGTACCTGACCGTGCCGGACCCGCACGCCATGGTGCTGGTGGGCACCGCCTTCCAATCGATCGGCCTGGGCTTCGGGTCCGCGGCCGGCGTCTCGGTGGCCCGACCGGAGCGCACCACCGTCTTGGTCAGCGGCGACGGCGGCGGGCTGATGGGGCTCGCCGACTTCGAGACTTTCCTCCGGGCCACCCGAAAAGGTGTGGTGGTGGTGCTCAACGACTCGGCCTACGGAGCGGAGCTTCACCAGTACGCCGCCAAGGGACTCCACGACCAGGCGATGCTGATCGACGAAGTGGACTTCGCCGCCGTCGGGCGTGCACTGGGCGCCCAGGGCGCCAAGGCCCGCACCCTGGCCGACCTTGGCCAGCTGCAGGAGTGGCTTGGGTCCCGCCAGGAAGGCGTTTACGTCCTGGACGTGGCGATCTCCCAAAAAGTGGTGGCCGAGTTCATGGCTGAGTCCGTGGCAGCCAAAGGCTAGCGACGCCATAAGCTGGCCACATGCCCTCTAGCGACACCAACGGACCCAACCGCACGCTCGAACGTGCCGCCGCCATCCTCGATGCCGTGGGCCGGTCCTCGGCGTCGGCCAGCGAGCTGTCCCGGCGCACCGGCCTGTCGCTGTCGACGGCGCACCGCCTTGCGCTGCAGCTCGCCGACTACGGCTTCCTCCGCCGAACCGAAGGCGGCGCGTTCCGGCTCGGGGACCGGTTCGTCAGGTCAGCTCTCGAAAATGCGGGAATACCCGCCCTCAACGACCTCCGCGACCAGACCGGCGAAACAGCACAGCTATGGGTGCGCCGGGGGGACGACCGCGTGTGCCTGCTCAGCGTCGACAGCCGGCACGAACTCCGCGCCACCCTGCCCCCCGGCTCCAGGCTGCCCCTCCCCCAAGGGTCCAGCGGCCGGCTCCTCGCCGCGGAGGAGGATGCCTTGGCAGAACTGGCCGCCAGGGGCTGGATTGAATCGATAGGTTCCCGCACGCCCGGCCTGGGCTCCGTCAGCGCCCCCGTGCGCACCGACGACGGAATCATCGCCGCAGTCTGCCTCGCCATGCCGCTGGCCAGGGTCTCTGAGTCCCCGGGCAAGGACCACGGCAACCTGGTGGTGCAGGCGGCGGAGCGCATTGCCGAAGCAGCCCGGCGACGGACCTAGCCCTTACCCACCTCAAGCAGGGGCGCCGCACTGGTCCCGCGCGGCACCAGGACCGGCAGCACGCTGCTGTTCACGGCCTCGGCCCTGCCGCCCACACGCTCCAGCAGGAGGCGTCCGGCGGTTGAACCCATGTTGAGGCCTGATTGATCGACCGTAGTCATCGAGATCGGCGCCAGCGACGTGGTGAAGATGTTGTCAAAGCCCGCCACGGATATTTCGTCCGGCACCCGGATGCCCGCGTTCCACAGTGCCGTCAGGACACCGAACGCAGCAACGTCGCAGCCGGCAAACACAGCCGTAGGCCTCTCTTTCCGGGACAGGATCAACCGGCCCGATTCCTCGCCCCCTTCCTGGCTCCACTGCGATTGGATGATGTCAATGGCGTCCCCCAGGCCGTGACGGATCATCGCATCGACATACCCGCGGACGCGGACCTCCTCAGGGAGCCTGGCGTCGTTCGTTCCGGTCGTCGTGTGGTTGACGTAGGTAATCTGCCGATGCCCGAGGGACACAAGATGGTCAACTACGAGGTTCGCGCCGGCAAAGTCGTCGGCGGCGACGGAATCGAACTCCGGGCTGGCCCCGTGGCGGCCGAGTACGACAACAGGGATTTTTTTGGCCAGCTCCTCCAGCTCGGCGTCGGTGCCGAGGGGGGAAATCAGGACGATTCCGTCCATTGCCCGGTCGATCAGGTCTTCGACCATGCGGTCCTGGGCGTCCTTGCCCGAGCCCGCAGGAGCCACCAGCAGCCGGTACTTCTGCCGTTCGCACTCCCGCCTGATGCCTTCGACGAGCAGCGATGAGAATTCGTTGTGCAGGTCCGCGACGACGACGGCCACGGTGTACGTTCGGCCGCGCATGCCACGGGCGGAGGCCAGCGGCCGGTATCCGAGTGCCTTCATGGAAGCCTGCACCTTGGCCTTCATTTCCGGGCTGACACCGTAGGCGCCGCGAAGCACTTTGGACGCGGCGGCGGTGGAAACACCCGCGTGGGCTGCAACGTCCACGATCGTGGGCCGCTTGGTCACGGAACTCCTGCTCATCGCGCCTCCTTGAGCTGCGTTGATGGTGATCACCCCTTCTTATCGCATAAGTAGCGACGACCCCTTGGCAGATCGCCATGTTGTGATCTACGCTATAAAAAGTGTATAACGTACTACACGGATTCAGCGAGAATGTGCTTACATCTTCGTAGAACGTATTACTGGAAACATCACACCGGACACCCCCATCGCGAAGAGCCGAAGCTCAGGCCGCGCAACTTTCTCTGAAACGTTTCAGAGCGGGTGGGTTTCACCTCCGCCAGAGGCGGAGACGTCCTCGACGAAGAGAATGGAAAATGCGATGACCCAACGTGAACTCGCAGACCCCCGCACGGGGGACCCTGGCCGTTCCACGACACCCCAGCCGCCCGGGCCTGCCGGGCCGAGCAGACGCCGGGCAGGCGTCGGCACACGGGCGCCGTGGTGGTTCCTGCTGCCGGCGCTGGCGCTGTTCACCCTGGTTGTCGTGATCCCCAGCTGGCGCGGGGCGTTCTACTCACTGACGGACTGGGACGGGCTGTCTCCGCGTTTCGACTTCGTCGGACTGGACAACTTCTTCCGCGTCTTCCGGGACTCCGCTGCCGGCGCATCAATCATGAACACCGCCCTATACGCGCTCGGCATCACGGTGGTTCAAAACTTCATCGGCCTGCTTTTGGCGCTTGGCGTCAACTCCGCCATCCGCTCCCGCAACTGGCTCCGGGTCCTGTTCTTTGCACCGGCGGTGGTTACGCCACTAGTTGTGGCAAACCTCTGGCAGTACATCCTTGCCCCCCAAGGGGCGCTGAACATCGCCCTTCGAGCGATCGGCTTGGACTTCATGGCCCAGGACTGGCTCGGAAACGCCCAACTGGCGTTGCCGGCAATTATCTCCGTAGTGGTATGGCAGTTTGCCGGATACTCCATGGTGATCTTCCTGGCGGGCCTCCAAAGCATCCCGGAGGACATTTACGAAGCCGCCAGCCTCGACGGGGCCGGGTCTTTCAAGACCTTTTGGAACATCACCCGGCCCCTGTTGGCTCCGTCCATGACCATCAACCTCATGCTGTCACTCATCGGCGGCCTGAAGCTGTTCGACCAGGTGCTGATCATGACCCAGGGCGGGCCGGGAAGCGCCACCGAAAGCCTGAGCACTATCGCCTACAAGGACGCCTTCCAGTTCCAGCTGTTCGGATACAGCACCGCCCTGACGCTGGTCCTGACCGCGTTCGTCGCGATCGCTTCCATCATCCAGTTCACCCTGCTCCGCCGAGGAGAAGACAAATGAAGCGCTACACCCTGAAGACGGGCGTCCTCGAGGTCGTCATGATCCTTGTCGCCCTGCTGTTCGCGGCCCCGGTCTACGTACTGCTGAACACCGCCCTTAAGCCGGGAGGCGTAACAACGTCCCTGGCGCCCGTCCAGAACCCGTCGTTCGACAACTTCGTCACCGCATGGGTCAGCGGAGGACTGGGGCCCGCAATGGTCAACAACATCGTCATCACCGTCGTGTCAGTTTTCCTGATCGTCGTGATCAGCGCCTCCGCAGCCTACCCGCTGGCCCGCATAACCCGGACCTGGTCCAAGCTGACATTTGCGTTCTTCCTGGGCGGGCTGCTCATCCCCGGCCTGCTGGCGCTCATCCCGCTGTACACGACCTTCCGGGACCTGCAACTGATCGGGTCGATCTGGGGTCTGATCATCATCTACGTCGGTGCACAGATGCCCTTTTCCATCTTCCTCTACGTTCAGTTCCTGCGGTCACTTCCCCTTGATTTCGAGGAAGCAGCCACCCTGGACGGCGGAAGCCCGTTCCGGGTCTTCTGGCAGGTCGTGTTCCCGTTGATGCGCCCCATCACAGGCACCGTCGTCATCCTGAACACAATCCATGTCTGGAACGACTTCTTTACCCCTCTCCTTTACCTCTCGGGTAGCGGAACGAACACCATCCCGATCGCGATCTACTCCTTTACCGGGCAGTACGTGAACCAGTGGGGAACGATCTTCGCCGCCCTCATCATCGGGGTCGTCCCCCTCCTGATCTTCTACTTCCTCCTGCAGCGAAGCATCATCAAAGGCTTCGCAGGAGGTCTGAAGGGTTGAGCGCAGCACGCACGCAACATCCCCGCCCAACCAGCACCACCCGCCGTCCACACCCCCCAACCCATGCCTTTCAAGGGAGAATCATGCGTCACAAGAATGTCCTCACCGCCATCGGGGTGATAGCCGCCGTCGGCATCTCGGTCACCGGATGTTCCTCAAACCCGCCTGCAGCCAGCTCAAGCGGCACAGTCACCGTGGCCCGGCTGTCCGGCTCCGATGAGAAGTGGAAGGCAATCGCCGACAAGTTCCACGAACTCAACCCGGACCTGACGATCGAATACACGGTCATCCCCACGGACAGCTACAACCAGCAGATGGGCACCCGCCTCTCGGCAGGAACCGCCACCGACGTCCTGAACGTCTTCCCCGGCAGCGGAAACGCCACTGCCGTACGCACCCTTGCCAAGAACGGCTACCTCGCGGACCTGTCCGGCGAAAGCTGGGCTTCCGGCCAACCTGGGTCCACCACTGCCCCGACCAGCTACGAGGGCAAGAGGTACATGTTCACCGACGTGGCCACGGCCAACACCCTGGGCGGCGTCTACAACGCCAAGGCTTTGCAGGACGCCGGACTGAAGATCCCCACAACCTACGCCGAAGTCCTGGGCTTGTGCGCCGACGCGCAAAAGGCCGGCAAGGTGGCCTATGCCCTGGGCGCACAGACCCAATGGGTCACCCAGCTGGTCACCTACGCCCTGGCGGCCACGGACGTCTACGCCAAGGATCCGGACTTCAACCAGAAGCAACTCAACAAGGAAGCCACCTTCCAGGACAGCAGCTGGGCAGACGCCATGACCAAGTACAAGGAAATGTACGACAAGGGCTGCTTCAACAAGGACGCCCTGGGCACCTCAGTGGACAGCCAGACCGCCATGGTGGCCGACGGCCGCGCCCTCGGCGCCATCCAGATTTCGACAATGGGCAACTCCATGACAAAAGCGAACCCCGATTTGAAGATCCAGCTGGCGCCCCTTCCGGCAACCGACACAGCAGCCGACACCCGCTTGGCTTTCGGACTCGGAGTGGGCTGGGGCGTCAACGCCAAAGCCAAAAACGCCAACGGCGCGAAAAAGTTCCTCGAATTCCTGGCCGGCAAAGAAGGCAGCGCCATGAACGCCGACAAGTTCGGCGTGGCTCCCGGAGGCGTGATCGAGGCCAACGACGTCAACAGGCTCGAGGTTCCCTTCGTCGAAGAAGGAAAGACTGTTCCGTTCCCTGACGTTGACTGGCCGTCACCCCAGGTACAGAACCTTCACCTGACGGGTGTCCAGGAGATGCTCGGCGGATCCAAGGCCCCGAAGGACGTCCTGACCTCAATGCAGGAAGCCTTTACCGGCGCACTGAAATAGGACCGGCAGAGGGGCGGCCATCAACCATGGCCGCCCCTCGCTACTCACCCTTTGCCGACCAACCGGCAACCCCACGAAACGTCGATGAGAAATGAAAAGCTTCCCAGTGGTTCAAACAGAGCACGTCGTTACGAAGCAGGATCTGGGCGGTCCGTGGTTCGAACTGCCCGCGGGCCCCGATGGGGCGCCCGGCGGCGGTGTCGCATCGTCCATGCGGTTCCGTTCCCGCGTCGCCGTCGATTCCCCCGTAGCCGGCCCGGCATGGCTCCATATCAGCGCCGACTCACGCTACCGGCTGCACATCAACGGCGCCCTTGTCGCCGCCGGCCCCGCCAAGCCTTCCGGCCGGACGTGGTTCGCTGATGCCGTCGACGTCGCTTCCTTCCTTGTCGCCGGTGAGAACATCATCGGGATCGACGTCTTGACGTATTCACCGACGTCCCTCGGAAACGCGTCGGTCCAGCGTACGGGCAGGCCCGGTTTGCTGGTCAGGGGAATCGTCGGGGAAACGGACCTTTCGGTTCCGACGGCCTGGAAATGCCGGCCGGTGAAGGGGCGCCGGTTCCATCAGGGCCGCAACACCCTTTTCCTCGGCATCCAGGAAACAGTGGATGGGGCCGTCAGCGAGCACGGCTGGCTCAGCCGAAGTTTCAATGACGCCGCCTGGCGGATCCCCGCGCTGGACAACCAGGAGCCGTTCATCGCAACACCCAGGCCGCCCCTTGCAGCACGGCCCATACCGCAGCTGACACTGGCCCCCGTGCCGGTCATCGGCGTCACCAGGACTTCGGACCCGGGACTTGACTGGACACGGCTCCTCAGCGGCAAGACGGTGGAGATCCCGCCCCACTCAGACGTTAGCGTTGATGTGGACGCCGGGTTCCTGATGACCGCGTTCCTGGCCATTGCCGTCGAAGCGGGCCACGGCGCCCGGCTGCAGCTCACGGCGGCCGAGTGCTACGAACAGCTCCCCGTTGACATACCCTGGCTCCGCCGGAAAGCAGACCGCACCGACCACGTCACCGGTGACCTCTACGGAGACCCGGACCACTACGTCTTCGCGGGGACCGGCACCCCGAACGCCCCAGAAGTATTCTCGCCCTTCTGGTTCAGGACCTTCCGGTACCTGCGGCTCAGAATCACCACGACGGACGCGCCCCTCCGGCTGCAATCCCTGAAACTCACCCGGACGCATTATCCGCTCGACGTCACGGGCTCGTTCTCATCGTCCTCGGATGTGCAGCGTCAACTGTGGGACGTGAGCGTCCGGACCCTGCTGAACTGCATGCATGAAACCTTCGAGGACTGCCCGTTCTATGAACAGCTGCAATACGCCATGGACACCCGTTCTCAGGCACTGTTTTCGCTGCACCTGTCGGCTGATGACCGGCTCATCAGGCGGGCCATCGGGGACTTCGCGGCCTCCGGAAGCCCGACCGGGCTGACCGAAAGCCGTTCCCCCTGTGTCGAGCCCCAGTTCATCCCCGGCTTCTCTCTCTACTGGATCAGGATGGTCGCAGAGCACGTCGATTTCGTTGGCGACCGTTCCTTCACCGAGCGGTTCATCGGCAGGATAGACGCCGTCCTGGGCTACTTTGACGACCGGCTGTCCTCCGACGGATTCATCATCTCCGCCGAGGGCGACGGTATTCTGTGGAACTTCGTTGACTGGACAGAAGCCTGGCGGGCCAGCCGCGGCGTCCCCGATCTGGGAGCCCGCCGGGCTAACACCATAGCCACATTCATGTACATCTCCGCCCTGAAGTCAGCGGCATCCATCGCGGACTTCTGCGGGCGGACAGGACTCGCCGAGGAGTACACCTCCCGCGCGGACGCCGTGACCCGCCGGATTGCGGACGGGCCTGCCTGGGACGAGCAAACAGGCTATTACCTAGACACGGACAGCGGGTCACCGCAGAGCGTCCACGCCCAGATGTGGGCCGTCCTCTCCGGAGTTGCGCAGGGCGCTGCGGCTGCGGACCTGCTCCGCAGGGCCGTGGCGGACAGTCGCCTTGCTCCGTGCTCCTACGCCACCACACTGGACCTCTTTGATGCCCTCCGGCTTGCCGGCGCCCACGACAGCGTGGACTGGAAACCCTGGGAGGACATGCTGGCTCAAAACCTTACGACCTGGGCAGAAGACACGGTAAGCCTACGCAGTGATTGCCACGCCTGGGGCAGCGTGCCGCTGCAGCACTTCCCGCGTTACATCCTCGGCGTGTCACCGGCAGCGCCAGGCTTCACAAGCGTTGCCATCGACCCGGCACCGAGCGACCTGGAGTGGGCCGAAGGAACCGTCCCCACCCCCCAGGGCTTGGTCACGGTGGCGTGGAAACGCACGCCTTCCGGCCGGGAGGTGACAGTCTCCGCCCCCGTAGCCGCCGTGCTGAACCTTCCCGCTACCGCTTCCGGAACCACCGAGCACGTCGACACCGGCCGACGCACCTTGACCTTCATCCTCTGACGACCTACATCCTCTGACGCACTGCCGCGCAGCAACCAAGAAATGAGAATCCCCGTGAACACACCGCAGAGCGACCTCCGCACCGCCCCCTACACCAACCCCGCGCTGCCCATCCTGGAACGGGTTGATGACCTGCTGGGCAGGATGACGCTGGAGGAGAAGGTGGGCCAGATGCTGCAGCTCGACGCCCGCGGAAACATCGAGGACCTGGTGCTCGGCAAACTGGCCGGATCACTCCTGCACGCCTCCCCCGAACGCATTATGGAAGCACGCAAACTCTTGCTCACCACGCGTTTGCAGATCCCCCTGCTGATGGCAGACGACTGCATCCACGGCCACTCATTCTGGCCCGGAGCCACCATCTTCCCAACGCAACTTGGCATGGCGAGCACCTGGGACCCTGCCCTCGTGGAAAAGGGAGCCCGCGCCACGGCCGTCGAAGTCGCTTCCACCGGGCTGCACTGGACCTTCTCCCCCGTCCTCTGCATCAGCCGTGACCTACGCTGGGGCCGGGTCAACGAGACCTTCGGCGAGGATCCGCACCTGATCGGCGCCCTCGGAAAAGCCATGATCCGCGGCTACCAGGGAAACGGACTCACAGACACCACCGCCATCCTCGCCACCGCGAAACACTTCGCGGGATACTCAGAAACCCAGGGTGGCCGGGACGCCAGCGAGGCGGACATCAGCCGGCGGAAACTGCGGTCGTGGTTCCTGCCGCCATTCCAGGAAGCAGTGGAAGCCGGGTGCCGCACCTTCATGCTCGGATACCAGGCCATCGACGGAATCCCCGTGACAGCCAACAAGTGGCTGCTCAACGACGTCCTCAAGGGCGAGTGGGGATTCACCGGCACGCTGGTCACCGACTGGGACAATGTAGGGCGCATGGTGTGGGAACAGAGGGTTTGCGAGGACGACGTCCAGGCAGCAACCGTGGCAGTGGAAGCCGGGAACGACCTCGTTATGACGACGCCGCAGTTCTTCGAAGGAGCGCAGGAGGCCGTCAGGCGCGGTGATCTGGACGAGCGGCTGATCGACGACGCCGTGCGCCGGCTGCTGACCCTGAAATTCGAACTCGGGCTGTTCGAGAATCCCCGCATCCCGGACGCGGTCCGGCAGGCCAAGGTCATCGGCTCCGCAGAGCACGCCGCAGTCAACCTGGAAATGGCCCGACGCTCGCTCGTCCTTCTCACCAACGATGGCACGCTGCCGCTCGACGGCGGTCTGGTCCCGTCGGGCACGGTCAGGGCCGGAATTTCCGGCGAGCCACGAACGATTGCCATCATCGGTCCCAACGCCGATGACCCCCACGCACAGCTGGGCGATTGGGCCGGCGCCTCCGGGCAAATCAACTGGCTGCCTGACGGTCACCCAAGGCACCTGACCTCAACCGTGCTCGACGGGTTCCGCGCAGCCGTGCCGGAGGATTGGACCGTCACCCATGCCCGAGGGGCCGACATCGGGCGGCTCGTGCCGGACCCGGCAGGACCCACCTACGCCGACGGACAGCCGCGGCCTCCGATGTTCCTGGCAGCCGGGACCGATGAGGCCATGCTCCAGGAAGCGGTCCAGGCTGCCCGGAACGCCGACTACGTCGTCGCCGTCATCGGCGACACCGTGGCGCTGGCCGGCGAGACCAAATCGACGGCAACCCTGGAACTCCAAGGCGGCCAAATCGAGCTTGTGGACCGCCTCATCAAAACCGGCGTTCCCGTCGTCGTCGTTCTCGTTCAATCAAAGCCCTCGGTCCTGCCGCGGTCCGTCCTCGACGCCGCAGCCATCATCGAGGCGTTCAACCCCGGCATGATGGGTGGCCGGGCCGTCGCGGAACTGGTCCTGGGGCTGATCGAACCGACCGGCCGGCTGCCCATCTCCTTCGCACGCCACGCCGGTCAACTCCCGATCTACTACAACCAAATCCGGGGCCAGCACGGCGACCGCTACGCAGACCTGTCCCAAGACCCGCTGTTCGCATTCGGCGAAGGCCTCAGCTACACCACCATCGAATACTCCGGGCTCCGAATCCTCAACGAATCAGTTACGCCTGACGACACAGTGCAAGCCGTCGTAACCGTCAGAAACACCGGAAACCGGCCTGCCATCGAGACCGTCCAGGCCTACGTCACCGACGTCGTCACCAGTGTGACCTGGGCGGAACGCGAGCTGAAGTCGTTCACGCGGGTTCGCGTCGGGCCCGGACAATCCGTCGACGTCGAACTGTCCCTCCCGGCCTCCGCATGCTCCCTCGTGGACCAAAACGGCCACCGAGTCGTCGAACCGGGTGTCTTTGAGCTCCTGGTCGGCAAGAACTCCCGCGACGCCGGGATGCTGAAGGCAGAATTTCGGATCACCGCATAGCCCCCACAAGACCCGGTCAGGAGACGTCAAGTCCGAGGCCCTGATTGCGGCGGCCAAAGGGGCCAGAAGGCAGGTTAACTCGGGTTCAACGCCTTTTACCCCCGACACCCGGCACGGACGCGACCTGCTTCATCCACGCCGCTATCTGTCGTTCGTCGATGTCCTCGATGGATTCGAGCTCCACGCCCCGCGTCGACTTGCCCATCCCGACCGGTGTCACCGGCGGTACGGGCTCGAGCGCCCCACCATTGATGAACATGAGCTTCACATGGCCGGCAAAGCCGCCGCAGCTGAAACACCATCCGTCGCCGACGCCGTAGTAAGCCATGCCCCACTTCACGGAGCGCCGGAGGCCGGGCAGCGTCTTCGCCGCCAGCGCATCGACCGCTTCGGCGATGCCGCGCTGCGGCTGCGGCAGGCTGGCGATATAGGCGAAGACCGGTTTGTCTCCGACCGCCGCTTTCGCGGGGCTGGCCCTGCCGGTCATGGCTTCCGGCAGCGTCGCGGCAGCATCGGCATCTGCCCCGGCGTGCGTGGCCGGCTTTTGGGCTTCCCTCTTACCGATCTCCCTGCTGGTCATGGAGAGCATTATTCCTCACGCCTCCCGGGACGCCGCCGGTCCTCAGGCAATCAGGTTGAGCGTGAGTTCCACGGCACTGAGGAAGAGCGCCAGAACCGACGTGCCAAGCCCAGCCACCAAAAGCAGGCCCGGGTGGGCCAGACCCACCACAACGCGCCGGAGTTGGGGCGAATGCCGCAGGAACCTCTTGGGCAGCCGCGACTCTTCCGGGATCTGCCGCCACCCGCGGAGACGGCGCAGGAACCACGCGCAGCGCACGATAAGCGCCATCCACAACACCGACACAACCAGCGGGACCGCCGCAAGGAGCAGATTGAACCCCAATGACGTCACAGCACGTTCCGAGTTCCCGGCCAGTGCCTGCACCGTTGTGGAAATCGAGGCGCTGGCCACGACGGAGAGGCCCCACACCAGAAACGCGGCCGTCAGCGCGAGGAACCGGACAAAGAAGTGCGCGAGCACCGATTCCTTCTGGGGCTTGAGGTAGCGACGCGGGGTCGCATGGAGCACGGCCACGGTGCAGGCCAGTGTGGGCAGGGCCGCCATCCCCACCAGCACGTACCAGGTCCAGCCGGCGAGGTCCACGAACTCGTCAACGACGATCAGCAACGCCCAGAAACCGGTCCAAACCCAGCCTGCATAAAGCGGATTCCGGATCAGCCAGGCAGGCAGACGCTGAGCCACCGGGACAGAGGGCGGAACAGGTGGCAAGGAATCAGGATTCCGGACCCTCCCAGTTACGGGCGCAACAGCAGCCGGACCGACGCCGACGGCGCCGTTGGGCAGGGCCCCTGCCCGGGCGTCCGGCGGGTTTTGTTCCCCTTCAGCCATGCTCATGGGCTCACTGTAGCAATGCGGGAGGCGGGTCCGCCGTCGTCCGTCCCTGCGGTTGAGTACGGCGCGGGGCAGCGGAGAGCCGTTGGCTATCGCTGAGGAAAACGGCCCGTTCCAGGGTCGGGGCCGGAAGCCGTGTGTAGGGTACTGATATGGCTTCTCCGCAGACGCTAAGCGAGGCCGAGCGCCGCGTCGTCGCAAGTTGGGCAGCCGACTGCGCTGAGCGGGTCGTGGCCTTATTTGAGGCAGAGGCGCCGGCAGATGGCCGCCCCCGTGATGCGATCGCCCGAGCCCGGGCCTTCGCCCGCGGTGAGCTCAGTGCCGCCGACGAGATCCGCCGGCGGTTTGTTGCCGGCCGTGCCGCAGGAGAGGTAGACAGCCCTGCTGCGGTGGCTGCCGCCCGGTCTGCCACGCAAGCCGCAGCCGTCGCCCACATGGGAGCGCACGCCTTGGGCGCCGCCGCCTATGCCGCGAAAGCGGCCGGGCTGGCAGCACCCCATCGACCCGGGACGGTCGACGACGAAGTCCGGTGGCAACTCGAGCACATGACTGACGAAGCCCGGTCTGCGCTTCGACGCTTGCCGCCGCTAGGTGAAAATTCCGCCGGTCCGCTGGGTCCAGGACTGCTCTCGTCCGGCATCCTCGCCACGATCATCCGCGCGATCCAGGCCGACCTGGCTCGCCCTGACCGGCCTGCCTCCCCCAACTGAAACTGCTGCCCACCCGCGGTCCTGTCCGGAGGCACGTTCGGTGCTGCCGCAGGCTATGGCCGCCGGCTACCCGGCAGACTTAAACTTGTTGTACTTTCCGGGATTTCGTGCACGAGGGAGAAATGTCATGGAGATCATGGAGCAGGTGCATGAAGGAATGCACGTCGTGGCATCTGACGGGAAGAAGATTGGCAAAGTCGAGGACCTGAAAATGGGTGACCCGGAGGCAGTGACCTCAGACGGCCAGACTGACCCGGAAACAGGAGGCCTCGCCAACACCGTGATCGAAAGCTTTGCTGTTTCCTCCAGCCTGCCTCGGCACGCTGCAGAAAGGCTCCTGCGGATCGGCTATGTAAAGGTCAACAGGTCCGGTTTCCTGGCCGGGCACGGCTACTTCGCCTCGGATGAGCTGGACCGGGTCGACGGCGATACTTTGTGGCTCAAAGCGGGCCGGAACGCAGATTCATAGAGAGCCGAAAGCCCATATGGCAGGGCCGACCGGATGGAAGCACGAAGCGCGAGTACGCGAGTACGCGATGGAAACCCGCGGCGGGGAAACAGGTAGCGCTCACTCACGCCGCTCAACCGGAGGCGTCATAGACTTTGGTTCCGTTCGCCGCCTGAGGGATTTCCGGCCACCCTCCCGTGTAGCAGAATGGGCGCATGTGCGGCAGATACGTGATGTCAAAGGCGACCGGGGATCTTCTCTCGAAGTTTGATGCCAAGGAAATCGAGGGCACCCCGCCCGCGCCGAGCTGGAACGTGGCCCCTACACAGGACGTTCCGATCATCGCCGAAAGGCTGGACGAGGGCGCTATTGACCGGCGGCTGCTGATCGCCCGCTGGGGCCTGGTCCCGTCCTGGGCCAAAGACCTCAAGATCGGCTCTCGGCTGATCAATGCCCGGAGCGAATCCATCCTGGTGAAGCCCTCGTTCCGCAAAGCAGCCGTGAAGCGCCGAGCCCTGATTCCCGCGGAGGGCTACTACGAATGGCAGAAGACCGAGGACGGGAAGAAGATCCCGAACTACCTTTACTCCGAGACGGACGACGTCCTCGCCTTCGCCGGCCTCTACGAGTTCTGGCCGGACCCGTCTCTGCCCGAGGACGATCCCGGGCGCTGGCTCCTCAGCTGCACGGTCCTCACCACGACGGCCCATGACACGCTCGGGCACGTCCACGACCGCGCCCCCGTTATCGTCCCTCCAGCCATGTACGCGGACTGGCTAAACCCTGGAACGACCGACAAAGATGCCGTGCAGCAGCTCCTGAATGGCATCCCGGAGCCGGTTCTTACTCCGCGCGTCGTTAGCGACCGGGTGAACAGCGTCCGGAACGACGGGCCGGAACTCATTGAACCGGCCTCCTGAACGACCTCGTCTATGACGAACGCCGGCGGTTTAGAACGCCCTCTTAACTGTTCCTACTCACCATCGTCCGGTGACGCCGCGGCATGCCTTCCGGACGGCGCTCTCCTGACAACGGGAACAGCTGCTGTGTCGAAAAACTGATAGTCGGTCGCTGGAACACGGATGGTTCCGGCAGCCTCCGCTTTCTCCCGGATGAAATCGTGATCGGCCCGCGAAAGCACAATCTGCCCGTGCGGATCACACTCGAAGTCCTTGCGGGCTTCCTTGCTGATTTTTGCAGACACAGTACGGGGCACCACCAGACATCCCGGATTTTCCAGAAGCCAGGTCCGGGTCTCGGAATCGAGACGGTCCCACTCGTCCTTGAGGCTCATTCCTGCCTGTACCCCTTCCAATACGTCTTGTCATGAGGTGAATTCCGTTTAGAGTACGCCTCCAGTCATGCGGTTGACAGCCCCCAAACGCGCCCGCGGGAATTACCGGCCCGGAGGCCACGCCAACCGGCCCGGGAGCGACCTTAATGACGCAAGGGCGGTGCGAGCCTCGCCGGCTTTTCCTTCAAAAAGGGGTGTGACCGGGCAGAAAGAGCAGGTAGCTGATACTCCAGCCCAATCCGGGACGTCGGCTTACACTTTTTATGAGAGGTCGTTTTCCTTGGAAACAACTCTCGGCGGTAGCTACGCCAGTGCCCGGATCACGGTGGGGCAGCCTCTCGTCAGCACCCCGGCAGGGCCAGCCGAAGATTGGAAGGCCACAGTGCCTGTTATCAAACCCCGTAGAGGCGTAGCGTCAATCCAACGGAGTACTGCGGCGATCGACGGTTCCACCTAGAGCCCGTGCCGTCGCCCCGGTCTTGAGCCGTTTGAGGAGGCGGGGATGGCTGGATGGAATGCTGACACGGCTGCTGGGCCCGTAGGGTCCGGGACGGTTACTTTGGTGGAGGGTTCATCCTTCTGTATTTCGTTGGCCAATGGCGACATCCACCCGGAACATCCGCACGGTGTCTTCTACGAGGACACCCGCATCCTGTCGCGCTGGAACCTGGCAATCAATGGGCAGCCGCTGGAGGCGCTGACAGCTTCGACGATGGAACCCTATCGGGCCTTGTTTATCGGCCGCGTTCCCCGGTCCGACGGATACGCGGACAGCCCCCTGATCGTGGAGCGCCTGCGGGAAGTGGGTGCAGGGATCACGGAGGAGATCACCATCCGGAACTACTCTTTGGACGAAACCGACTGTGTGGTCACCTTCAACGTTGAATCGGACTTCGCGGACCTCTTTGAAGTCAAGGAGGCACGTGTCCAGCGGCGGTGGGAGGAAGTCCGCCAAACGGAGGGCGACTCACTCACCATTGAGGCAGCCTGGCAGGACGTCCGCAAGGGCGTGGTCGTTAATGCGAGTGGCGCAGACGTCACCCCGGAGGCCCTGACCTACCGGGTGGTCGTTCCGGCGCGCGGACACTGGAGCACCCGGGTGAACGTAGTGCCCGCCGTCGACGGCACCGGCCGCGTGGCACCGTTCGTTCGTCCGGTTCCAGGTGAGGTTTCTCCCAGCGACCGTCGCCGCCAGGAATGGGTCGCGAAGATTCCCAAACTGCACATGGGTAACCGCTCCATCGAGCGGACCCTTCGTCGCAGCTACGACGACCTGGGCGCCCTCCGCATCGAGGACCCCGCCCACCCGGAGCGGATCGTGGTGGCCGCCGGCGCACCGTGGTTCATGACGCTATTTGGCCGGGACTCCCTCTGGGCCTCGGAAATGGCACTACCGGTGGACCCGTCACTGGCACTCGGGACCTTGCAGACACTGGCTGACCGGCAAGGCAGTGTGGTGGATCCGATGAGCGAGGAGGAGCCGGGCAAGATCCTGCACGAGGTCAGGCTCGGCGTGTCCAGCGGGCTCTCCCTGGGCGGCAAGTCCGTCTACTACGGCAGCGTCGACGCGACCCCGCAATTCGTGATGACCCTCGCGTCCGTGAGCCGTTGGGGTTTTGCCAAGGACACCATTTCCGCGCTGCTGCCCCACGCCGACCGCGCACTGGATTGGATCCGGACATACGGTGACAAGGACGGTGACGGGTTTGTCGAGTATGAGCGGCTCAACGAGCAGGGCCTCATCAACCAAGGCTGGAAAGACTCCTGGGACGGAATCAACTTCGCCGACGGGCGTGTGGCGGAGCCGCCCATCGCGCTCTGCGAAGTCCAGGCCCTGACCTACTCTGCGTTCTTGTCCCGGGCATGGATGGCGTACGACGCCGGTGACTCGGCTTTGGCGGCCCGGCTTACGGAGGACGCCGCACAGTTAAAGAAGAGGTTCAACGAACAGTTCTGGATGCCTGACCGCGGCTACTACGCCATCGCTCTGGACGGCAAGAAACGGCAGGTCGATGCGTGCGCATCCAACATGGGCCAATGCCTGTGGCACGGCATCGTCGATGAAGACAAAGCCCCGAAGGTGGCTGAACGTCTCATGTCCCCCGAAATGTTCAGCGGCTGGGGCGTGCGAACCCTCGCCAGTGACATGGGCGCCTACAACCCCGCCAGCTACCACAACGGCTCGGTCTGGCCGCATGACAACGCGGTCATCGCCGCCGGCCTGATGCGCTACGGTTTTGTACAAGAGGCGCAGAGGATCTCAACCGCCCTCTTCGAAGCAGCCGACTACACCGAAGGCCGACTCCCGGAGCTGTTCTGCGGCTTCAGCCGCGAGCAGGTCGCCGAGCCCGTGCCATATCCCACTGCATGCTCTCCACAGGCCTGGGCGGCCACGACACCGATCATGCTTGTGACGAGCCTGATGCGGTACGACGCCCATATCTCCCGGGGCGGATTCTGGATGGACCCGGCGCTCCCGGACTCCTACGGCGACCTGCACATCACCAACGCGCCCATGGCGGCAGGCCGGATCACCATCGACGTCACGGCTTCAGAACCTTCCGTGCAGGGCCTGCCAGAGGGAATAGTCTTCCACCGTGGATATCGGCCGTGGCTGACTGAACTCGTGGAACAAGCCAAACTGGGAAACGAAGGCTAGCAGGACGCCTGTTAAGCCAGGCATGTTTGCGGCAGAAACCCCGGGTGGATCTTGACACCCGGGGCTATGGCTACCTCACCAGGTCAGCACTCGATGACGTTGACGGCGAGGCCTCCGCGGGAGGTTTCTTTGTATTTGGTTTTCATGTCCGCTCCTGTCTCACGCATGGTTTTGATGGCTTTGTCGAGGGATACTTTGTGGCTTCCGTCGCCGTGCAGGGAGAGTCGTGCGGCGTTGATGGCTTTGACGCTGGCGATGGCGTTCCGTTCGATGCAGGGGATTTGTACCAGTCCGCCGACGGGGTCGCAGGTCAGGCCGAGGTTGTGTTCGATGCCGACTTCGGCGGCGTTTTCGACTTGTTCGGGGGT
>NZ_JMLE01000039.1 GCF_000685965.1 Arthrobacter sp. UNC362MFTsu5.1
CCCCGCTGCGGACCATCCGCGGCGGGGTGTTCTGCGTCCGCATGCCGTTTTCCACATACGGGACCCGGGCCACTGGCCCGGCAGGCGACGCCGCCCTAGGCTCCCTACATGAACACATTCGCCGGTATCCCCGCCGCTGCTTTCGGCTTTTATGCCGAACTTGAGCAGAACAACAACCGGGAGTGGTGGCTGGCGCACAAGCCCAGCTACGAAACGCTCGTCCGGGAACCGCTGACTGCCCTGTTGGCCGGGCTGGAGCCGAGGTTCGGGCCCGCGAAGATTTTCCGGCCCAACCGGGACGTCCGGTTCTCCCCGGACAAGTCGCCGTACAAGACGGCCCAGGGCGCCCTCGCATCGTTCCAGGAGGGGGTGGGCTACTACGTGCAGATCAGCGCCGACGGGCTCCTGGTGGGCGGCGGCTGCCATTCGAGCTCACCGGCCCAGCTTGCCCGTTTCCGGAATTCCGTGGACGCCACCGGAACGGGCGAATCCTTGGAGCAGATCGTCCGCAGGGTTGCCGAGGCCGGCTTCACTGTGGAAGGGGAACGGCTCAAGACCGTGCCCAGGGGCTTCCCGCGCGACCATCCCCGGGCGGAGCTCCTCAAACACAAGTCGCTGTCCGCCAGCCAAGGGCTGGGTGAACCGGACTGGCTGTCCACGCCTGCGGCCACTGAGGAAATCGGCCGCCTCTGGGACGAGCTGAGGCCGCTCGTTGAATGGATGGGCCGCCACGCCGCGCCCTAAACTCACACCTCCTAAGGCGTCAGACGAGCGTTGGGCGTCAGACGTGCCCTTGGGCGTCAGACGTGCTGGCCGTCGGTGGCCAGGCGGTGCTCAAGGTTCGAGAAGAAGACGGCCACCATCAGTTCGAAAGCCTTGGTCGCTTCCTCAGGCTGGTTCATCACCACAAAATCGAACTGCAGCCCGTAGAACGTGGAGGTGAAGAGGCGGGCGTCGGTGTCCGCGTACTCGGGTCGGATGCCCTGTACCACCAGCCAGTCGCGCGCTTTGTCGTGGAGCATGCGGAAGTGGTCCTGCGCTGTTCCGCGGGGCGAGGCCGCCACGACGTCCTGCGCGGTGGCCTCGAATTCCAGCCTTGCCAGGTGCCGGTTCCGCTGGGCCATGGTCCACTGCCAGGATTCCATCAGGAAGGACCGCCAGGCCTCCCGGTCAATGTCGCGCACGTCCGTGGTGCGCATGCTGTCCAGCCGGGACTCGATGGACCGGATGATCTCATTGACCAGCTGTTCCCGGTTGCCGAAGTGGTAGACCAGAACGTAGGAGCTGATGCCCAGGCCCTCTGCGAGGCTCCGGAACGTGAGCTCGGCCAGGGTCTTGTCCATCAGGTAGTCCTGGATGGCGGACAGCAGCTCCGCCTTGCGCTCGGGTTTAACAGCTCTGGCCATGACTCCATCTTATGGAGTCATGGCCAGACCGACTTCCGCGGGGCCCGCGGGACGGCGTGAGATCAGTTACGCGTGAGCGCTTCCTCGTCCTCGTCCTCGTCCTCCGGGTTGGCCTTCGGAGCGGCCTTGGGGGCGGCTTCCGGGGCGCCGTTGACGGCGGCCTTGGCTTCCGCGAACTTCTCGTTCAGCCGGGAGTGCCTCTGGCCGTAGGAGAAGTAGATGGCCACGCCGATGACCAGCCAGATGGCGAAGAAGATCCACGTCTCGACTGCCAGGTTGGTCATCAGGTAGAGGCACAGCAGCGCGGACACCACCGGGAGGACCTTGCCGAACGGGACGCGGAAGGCCGGCTTCAGGTCCGGGCGCTTCTTCCGCAGGACCAGGATGCCCAGGCTGACCATCACAAAGGCGGACAGCGTGCCGATGTTGATCATTTCCTCGAGCAGGTCCACGTTGGTCAGGCCTGCCACGACGGCCACAGCCGCGCCGCAGATGATCTGGAGGCGGACCGGCGTCGCACGGATGGTGCTGGTCTTGGACAGCGAGCGCGGCAGCAGGCCGTCGCGGCTCATGGCCAGGACCACGCGGGACAGGCCCATCAGCAGCACCATGATCACCGTGGTGAGGCCCACCAGGGAGCCGAACGCGATGACCTTGGCAGCGTCGGTGTTGCCCACGGCTTCGAAGGCGGTGGTCAGTGTGGGGTTCTTGGCCTCGGCCAGCTCCGTGTAGGACACCATGCCGGTCAGGGCGAGTGACACCAGGATGTAGAGGACGGTGACGATCGCCAGGCCGCCGAAGATGCCCCGCGGCAGGGTCTTCTGCGGGTTCTTGACCTCTTCGGCCGAGGTGGCCACGACGTCGAATCCGATGAAGGCGAAGAAGACGAGCGCGGCGCCGGCGAAGATGCCCAGGGTGCCGTACTGCGCCGGAACGGCTCCGGTCAGGAACCCGAAGAAGGACTGCTTGAGTACGTCGGCGGTGCCCGAGGCGGCCGTGGGTTCGGAGGCCGGAACGAACGGCGAATAGTTCTCGACCTTCACGTAGGTGAAGCCGACCACGATGACGAACAGCACGACGGCGATCTTGATCAGGGTGAAGATGTTGCCAACGCGGGCGGACAGCTTTGTCCCCAGCACCAGCAGGACGGTGAAAACGGCCACGATCAGGAAGGCGCCCCAGTAAAGGTCGATGCCGCCGAGCGAGATGGCGGGCGGAATGTCCACGCCCATGAGCGCGAAGACCTTGCTGAGGTAGATGCCCCAGTACTTGGCGATCACGGCACCGGCGGTGAAGAGTTCCAGGATGAGGTTCCAGCCGATGATCCAGGCCAGCAGTTCACCCATGGTGGCGTAGGTGAAGACGTAGGCGGAACCGGCCACCGGAATGGCGGTGGCAAACTCGGCGTAGCACATGATGGCCAGCGCACACGTGACGGCGGCAATGGCGAAGGAAATTGTCACGGCGGGGCCGGCGAAATTCGCGGCGGCCTTGGCTCCGACAGAGAAGATCCCGGCACCAACGGCGACGGCGACGCCCATGATCATGAGGTCCCACGTGCTCAGGGAACGCTTCAGCTTGCGTCCGGGTTCATCGGCGTCGGCAATCGACTGCTCGATGGATTTCGTCCGGAAAAGGTTCATAGGAAAGTCCACAATCTCGATAGCTTGCTGGAAACAGACTTATCAAGAGTAGTGTCCATCCAGTGGACGGTCACATTTATCCCAGATAGTGAGACGCGCGTAACGGCTCGGAACGACGATCTCGGCGGTCCGGACCGGCGATTCCGACGCGGGAACGAGACGCGGGAACGAGACGCGGGAACGAACAGTTGCGGCCCCTCGGGAGAGGGGCCGCAACTGTTCGTTCGCGCTGTGTTTCGGCGCCGTGTTCGGGCGGGGCCGCTACCGGGCGGGGCGGCTACCGGGCGGGGCCGCTCAGGACGGCCAGTCCATCAGTGTTGACCGGATGAGGAACCGCTTCCCTTCCGGCGCCTCCACCGAGAACCCGCTCCCCCGGCCCTGCACCACATCCACTGTCAGGTGGGTGTGGCTCCAGTAGTTGAACTGCTCCCTGGACATCCAGAACTCGAGCGGCTTCGGCTCCACACCGTCGGCGATGTCGAACAGCCCCAGGAGGACGTCCGCCTCCGCCGTGATGAAATCACCCGCCGGGTAGCACATGGGCGAGGAGCCGTCGCAGCAGCCGCCGGACTGGTGGAACATCAGGGGACCGTGCTGGCCCCACAACATCCGGAGTAGTTGGACGGCCTCCCCGGTGAGCGCCACCCGGGAGAAGTCCTCCCCGGGCAGCGTCACCGCGGCTTCGAGCCTGGTATCGGGCATCAGAACCTCAGCACCACACGGCCGTCGATCTTGGCGTGCTTCATTTCGTCCAGGACCGCGTTGACTTCGGAAAGGTCCCGGGTGGAAACCGTGGGGTGGATCTTGCCCTGCGCGTAGAACTCCAGGGCTTCCTCGAGGTCCTGCCGGGTTCCCACGATCGAGCCCCGGACGGTCAGGCCCTTGAGCACAATCTCGAAGATCGGTGCCGGGAAGTCGCCCGGCGGGAGGCCGTTGAACACGATCGTGCCGCCCCGCCGGGCCATCCCGATCGCCTGCCCAAAGGCTGACGGGTGCACTGCCGTGACCAGGACTCCATGGCAACCTCCGGTTTCACGCTGAATGACTTCCACCGGGTCCTCATGGAGGGCGTTGACGGTCAGTTCGGCGCCGTGTTTCTTGGCTAAGGCGAGTTTGTCGTCGGCGATGTCCACTGCGGCAACCCGCAGGCCCATGGCCACGGCGTACTGGACCGCGATGTGGCCCAGGCCGCCGATACCGGAAATGGTGACCCATTGGCCCGGCTTGGCCTCCGTCATCTTCAGGCCCTTGTAGACGGTGACGCCGGCACAAAGCACCGGGGCGACCTCCACCGGGTCCGAGCCCGCGGGGATGCGGGCGGCAAAGCGGCTGTCCACCAGCATGTACTGCCCGAAGGAGCCGTCCACGCTGTACCCGGCATTCTTCTGCGCTTCGCACAGGGTTTCCCAGCCGGTGCGGCAGTACTGGCAGTCGCCGCAGGCGGACCAGAGCCAGGCGTTGCCTACGAGGTCTCCGACGGCGAGGTCGGTGACACCGTCGCCGAGCGCTACCACTTCGCCCACGCCTTCGTGGCCGGGTACAAAGGGCGGCGACGGCTTGACCGGCCAGTCCCCTTCGGCGGCGTGCAGGTCCGTGTGGCACACGCCCGTGGTGATGACCTTGACCAGCGCCTGTCCGCGGCCCGGGGTGGGGACGGGGATGTCCTGGATCTGGAGGTCTTTTCCGAATTCTGTCACTACGGCTGCTTGCATTGTCGTCGTCATTGGCGAAATCCTTGCGTCGTTAAAGCGTTGCTTTAGGGATCGGGCTGTAGGGGTGTTGCTGCCTTCCTGAGGGGTGTCCAGGTGGTGCGGGCGGGAACGGATGCGTGCAATCCGTCCCCGCCCGGGCTTGGTGCGGCCTAGAAGAAGCCGAGCTTGTTTTCGTTGTAGCTGACCAGCAGGTTCTTGGTCTGCTGGTAGTGGTCCAGCATCATGGAGTGGTTCTCACGTCCGATGCCGGAGGACTTGTAGCCGCCGAACGCGGCGCCGGCCGGGTAGGCGTGGTAGTTGTTGACCCAGACGCGGCCGGCCTGGATCTCGCGGCCGGCGCGGTAGGCCACGTTGCCGTTGCGGGACCAGACACCGGCGCCAAGGCCGTACAGGGTGTCGTTGGCGATGCCCATGGCGTCGTTGTAGTCGCTGAAGCGTGTCACGGAAACCACCGGGCCGAAGATCTCCTCCTGGAAGATCCGCATCTTGTTGTGGCCTTCGAAGACGGTGGGCTGGACGTAGAAGCCGCCGGCCAGGTCGCCGGGCAATTCAGCGCGGCCGCCGCCGGTGAGCACCTTCGCGCCCTCCTGCTTTCCGATGTCGATGTAGGAGAGGATCTTCTCCAGCTGGTCGTTGGAGGCCTGGGCGCCCACCTGGGTTTCGGTGTCCAGCGGGTTGCCCTGGATCATCTTCTCCACCCGTGCCACGGCGTCGGCCATGAAGGAGTCGTAGATGTCCTCCTGGACCAGGGCGCGGGACGGGCAGGTGCAGACTTCGCCCTGGTTGAAGGCAAACAGGGCGAAGCCCTCCTGCGCCTTGTCGTAGAACGCATCGTTGTTCTCGGCAACGTCGTTGAAGAAGATGTTGGGGCTCTTGCCGCCCAGTTCCAGGGTGACCGGGATCAGGTTCTGGGACGCGTACTGGCTGATCAGCCGGCCGGTGGTGGTTTCACCGGTGAAGGCGATCTTGCGGATCCGCGGGCTGGAAGCGAGCGGCTTTCCGGCTTCGACGCCGAAGCCGTTGACCACGTTGACGACGCCTGCAGGCAGGATGTCGCTGATGAGCTCCATCAGGACGAGGATGGACGACGGCGTCTGCTCGGCCGGCTTGAGGACCACGGCGTTGCCGGCGGCGAGTGCCGGGGCGAGCTTCCAGACGGCCATCAGGATCGGGAAGTTCCACGGGATGATCTGGCCCACGACGCCGAGCGGCTCGTGGTAGTGGTACGCGGTGGTGTCGTCGTCGAGCTGGGACAGGCGGCCTTCCTGGGCGCGGACGGCGGAGGCGAAGTAGCGGAAGTGGTCTGCGGCCAGCGGAATGTCCGCATTGAGCGTTTCGCGGATCGGCTTGCCGTTGTCCCAGGACTCGGCGACGGCGAGCATCTCGAGGTTTTCGTCGATGCGGTCCGCGATCTTGTTCAGGATCGCCGCGCGCTCCGCAACGGACGTCTTGCCCCAGGAGGGTGCGATCTTGTGTGCGGCGTCCAGTGCCAGTTCGATGTCCTCGGCCGTGCCGCGGGCCACCTCGCAGAATGCCTTGCCGGTGACCGGGGTGATGTTCTCGAAGTACTGGCCCTTGACGGGGGCAACCCACTCGCCGCCGATCCAGTTCTCGTAGCGGTCCTTGAACGTGACCTTCGAACCCTCGGTACCGGGCTGTGCGTAGACAGTCATTGCTAGCTCCTTTGCTGTGCAAGATGATTGGCGGCCAGTGCTGGCGGCCGCCGTTGCATTCAGCGTAGGAGCGGGGAGGTTGCAGTCAGGTTGCAACCTAAGTGACCCGGCTCACGTTGCGGGAGGTCAGGCGCTCAGTTCGGTTTCCAGCCGTTCAAGATCGGCGACGACGGCGGCCCGCTTGGGCGAGCGCGGCGGAAGGAGCCGCAGCGCGGCGGTGCGGACGCCGACGTCGTTCTTGGCTTCCGGCAGTTCCGCGTACTTCAGCAGCGCGTCGGCGCTGCCGTCGGTGAGCACCGCTTCGCGCAGCAGCGAGGAGACGCGGTCCCTGAGGTCGACGATGCCCGGCGCTTCCGAGCGGGGCAGCACGGCGCCGCGGTAGATCTCCAGTGCGATGCGGTGGGCACCGCGCTGCAGGCAGTTGAGGACCTGGCCGGAGTCCGGCATCAGGTCCATCGGCAGCCGGTAGGGGCGGGAGCCGGGGACGGCCTCCGGGCTGAGCTGTTGGAGGACCTTGCGCAGGCGCACCATCTCGGGCCGGAGCGTCATGGAGGAGCCGTCGCCCGGATACAGCAGCGTGCAGAGTTCCTCCGCGCTGAGACCGTCCGGGTGGACGCTGAGAAGCGCCAGGATTTCGCTGTGCCGGGCCGAGAGCGCCACGGTGCGGCCCTCGATGCTGAGCAGTGCCTGGTCCCGGCCCAGGATCTGGAGGCTGTTGCGGTAGAGGCTGCCGGTGCCGGCAGCGGACGCCGTCCGCCCGGCGGAAGCCGCGGACCGCCGTCGGGCCGGTGCCGCCTGGCGCGCGGCCGCCAGCTGGAGCCGCTCCACGCGCAACTGGGCCTGGGCCGCGGCAACGGTGGCCTCCACCAGTGAGAGTGTGTGCGGTGCGACGGCGGATTCGGTGCCGGTAATGTCCACCACCCCCAGCAGGGCGCCGGAATCGGGATCGTGGAACGGCACAGCCGTGCAGCTCCAGGGGTGGACGGAACGCTTGTAGTGTTCAGCACCGGAAATCTGGATGCTGCGGCCCAGGGCCAGGGCTGTGCCCGGAGCGCTGGTTCCCACGCTGGCCTCGGACCAGTCGGCGCCGGCCACGAACATCATGCCCTCGGCCCGGCGCTGCGTCACGGCGTCGCCCTCCACCCAGAGGAGCCGGCCCACGTCGTCACCCACGGCGATCAGCAGTCCGCTGTCGTGGCTGGGCAGGACCAGGAGCTTATGGATGACGGGCATGATGGTGGCCAGGGGATGCTGGCTGCGGTATTCGTCCAGCTCTTCCCGGTCCATGGCCAGCGGCGCTTCCGGGTTGTCCGGATTCGCCCGGAACTGGACTGAGCGCTGCCAGGATTCCTCCACGAGGCTGCGCAGGCCGGGCACACGAACGTTATTGGCCTGGCCCGAGGTGCCGGCACTGAGCGGGCCGGGTCCGGCCAGCAGCTCGTGGCCCGCGAGGGCGTGCCGCTGGAGCAGTGCCGCAGCGTCGCGGCTGTCCGCGCTGCCGGGGACGGCCGGCTGCATTGTTTTCCTCATTGGACTCCCCTGCCGGCACAACAGTGTGCCAGGCGTGACGGCATGCCGAAGTGGCTTGGTCCGGACAGTCTAGTTCCCGCCCCGCGCCGCCGCCACCGGTCAGTGGGCGCCGGTCAGTGCACCCTCCAGGAGCGGGGTCAGTCCCCGGCGCTGCGGGAGATGCGGATCATTTCCTCGCGCGGCACAACCTTCACCCGTTCACGCACGACGCCGGTATCCGCTTCCGCTTCCGTCCACGCCTTCCCGAGGGCTACTTCGTGCGCGTCGAGCCTGTTCCAGCCTTCCCAGGTGGTGTACTCCACACCGCGCTCCTCGAGCAGGGCGATGATGGCGTGCGGATCCGGGTTCTGCGCCGGCGGCAGGGTCAGCCGGTCCTCGAGCAGGCAGCCGATGGTCTCCAGGGCATCGCCCTTCGTGTGCCCGATGAGGCCGACCGGACCGCGCTTGATCCAGCCGGTGGCGTAGATCCCCGGGACGGGATTGCCGTCCCGGTCGAGGACCCGGCCGCCCTCGTTGGGGATGACGCCTGCCTTGGCGTCGTATTCGAGTTCGTCCAGCGGCGATCCGTGGTACCCGATGGCCCGATAGACAGCCTGGACGGGGTAGTCGATGTACTCCCCGGTGCCTTTGACGTTGCCTGTGCCGTCCAGCTGCATCCGCTCAAACTTGATGCCCGCAACCTTGCCGGCGGCAGCACTGTTGCCCGCGGCGGACGGTTCGCCGCTGTAGATTTCGACCGGGCTGTGCAGGAAGTGCAGGTGAAGCCGGCGGGAGGAGGGGACTTCGGCTTCGGCGTGCTCTTCGACCAGCCAGTTGGTCATGGTGTTCACCATGGTCTTGGTCTGGTTGTTGGTGCGGATGGCTTCCTCGGAGGCTTCGTCGAACTCAAAGTCCTCCGGGTACAGCACGATGTCCACGTCCTTGGCGTGGCTGAGTTCACGCAGTTCCAGCGGGGTGAACTTCACCTGGGCCGGGCCGCGGCGGCCGAAGACGTGCACGTCCGTGACAGGGGAGTTCTTCAGCGTCCGGTAGACGTTGTCCGGGATTTCCGTGGACAGCAGCTCGTCGGCGTGCTTCACCAGCATGCGGGCCACGTCCAGGGCCACGTTGCCGTTGCCGATCACGGCGATTTCCTTGGCGTCCAGCGGCCAGTCACGGGAAACGTCGGGGTGGCCGTCGTACCAGGAAACGAAGTCGGCGCCCCCGTAGGAGCCCTCGAGTTCGACGCCGGGAATGTTCAGGTCCGCGTCCTTGATGGCGCCCGTGGAGAAAATCACGGCGTCGTAGAAGGCACGGAAATCATGGAGTTTCAGGTCGCGGCCGTAGGTCACGTTGCCGAGGAAGCGGATGTCGCCGCGGTCCAGGACTTTGTGCAGGGCGTTGACGATGCCCTTGATGCGCGGATGGTCCGGAGCCACGCCATAGCGGATCAGGCCGTACGGCGCAGGGTAGGCCTCGAAGAGGTCGATGCTGACTTCAAAGTCGCCGTCCTTGACCTCGTTGGACTTGGTCAGGATGTCCGCAGCGTAGACGCCGGCCGGCCCGGCGCCGACGATCGCGACGCGGAGTGGACGTTTGGGGGTGGTTTCGGCCGAATTGGACACCGGGAGCCCTTCCAGAACTGAGAGACTGCGCCAGGTCACTTAGCGCACAATTCCCCCATTCTAAGTGGTCAGCCCGCTTTCCTCGGGGAGTTATTGAGGGATACGACGTCGCCCTCCCGGTACAGCAGGGCGCGCAGTTCGGATTCGGCCGAGCCCGTCCGGTGCGGGTCGATGGTCTCCCCCGCGGAAAAATGATCCAGCAGCCGGGGATCCACATAGCTTTTCCGGGCGATCGACGGCGTGTTCCCCAGCACCGCCGCAGCGTCCTGCATCGCCAGGCTGATGGCGCGTTTCTTCGCGGCCACCGTCGCCTGCGGCCCGGACCGGGCGAGGCTGACGGCCGCCGCCACCGTGCCCCGGAGGGTGCGGAAATCCTTGGCCGTGAAGTCGGCGCCGGTGCGTTCCTTCACGTAGTCGTTGATCTCCGCACTGCCCACGGGATGCCAGCTGCGTCCGTTCTTGTACGCCAGGAGCCTGGCGTTACCACCGCGGCGCTTGAGCGTACGGACCAGGGCGGCGAGGTCGGCGTCGTCGATTTCCGAGTCCCAGGTCTTGCCGCTCTTGGCGGGGAAGCTGAGCCGGAGGGCGTCCTGCTTCACTTTCACGTGGGCGCACAGCAGGGTGGCCAGGCCGTGGCTGCCGTTCTCGTTGGTGTATCGTTCCGATCCGACCCGCAGCGATCCGCTGTCCAGCATCCGGAAGGCACCCGCCAGGACCCGTTCGCGGGAGAATCCCTCGCTGCGGAGGTCCATGGTGACCAGCCTGCGCGCGCCCGGCAGGGATTCGGCGAGCTGAAGGGCACGGTCGAACTTGAGCCGGTCCTTCTTCTCGCGCCAGGCCGGGTGGTAGATGTACTGCCGGCGGCCCACGGCGTCCAGTCCGGTGGCCTGGATGTGGCCGTTGTCGTAGGGCGCAATCCACACGTCTGTCCAGGCCGGCGGAATGCCGATGCTCTCCAGCCGCTCCCGGACAGGACCCGGGGGCAGGGTGGAACCGTCCAGGTCGCGGTACGTGAAGCCGGTGCCCGCGGCCAGCCGCCGGTAGCCCCTCCCCGAGGCGTTGCTGTGGCGGAGCCTCACCGGGGGGCCTGTTCAGGATGCGAGTTCATAGTGGTAAGCGTACTGAGTACCGCAAGACCCGGGGATACCGTTCCCGGAGGATCGGCACCGTGTTGGCGGAATACCGCCGGCGGAGGTGGTGTTATTGATCGTGTGCCTACACCCGACGGAACCGCCACCCCCACTGCCATGACCGCACCGGGCCGCCCTGTTTCCGGTGCCGCGTCCCACGGCGCGTCCGGCGGACAGCCGCCACGCCCCGGCGTCGCGCTTAAGGCAGTGGACAAGGATACGACGGCGGGTGTCCTCTTCGGGATCGGCGCGTACGGACTCTGGGGGCTGCTGCCCCTGTACTTCTTCGTGCTGCAGCCCGCCGGTGCAGTGGAAATCGTGGCAAACCGGGTGGTGTGGTCGCTGGTGTTCTGCACGCTGCTGGTGACGGTTACCCGTTCCTGGGGCGTCCTGGCGGCAGCGTTCCGTGACCGTGCCATTTTCGGCACGTTGTCCATCGCCGCAGCCCTCATCGCAGTGAACTGGCTGACGTATACGTACGGCGTGACCACCGGCCAGGCCGTGGAGGCTGCCCTGGGCTACTTCATCAACCCCCTAGTCTCCGTCCTGCTGGGCGTGTTCGTGCTGAAGGAAAAGCTGCGGCCGCTCCAGTGGGCCGCCGTCGGCATCGGCTTCGTTGCTGTGGTGGTCCTGACGTTTTCGTACGGCAAACTCCCGTGGATCGCGCTGACGCTGGCGGTGAGCTTCGGCCTCTACGGCTTCGTGAAGAAACGGATCGGTCCCAAGGCTGACGCAGTGACCAGCCTGACGATGGAGACGGTGGTGCTCACTCCCCTGGCGGCCGCTACGATGATCTTCCTTGCCGTCAGCGGCACCAACACCCTCGGAACCCAGGGCTCCACGCACTTCTGGCTGCTGGTTTCCTCGGGCGTGATCACGGCCGTTCCGCTGCTGTTCTTCGGAGCGTCCGCCCGCCGCCTGCCCATGACCACCATCGGGCTGCTGCAGTACTTCGCGCCCGTGCTCCAGTTCATCGTTGCCCTGGTGGTGTTCAAGGAGGCCATGACCCTGGACCGCTGGATCGGCTTCGGCGTGGTGTGGCTGGCCCTGCTGGTGCTGACCGTGGACATGCTTGCCGCGACGCGCCGGAACTCCGTGGCCCGGAAGCGTGCGCTGCGGGAAGCGCGAGCGGACACTTAAGCCCCGCGTCCTCAGCGCGAACGGGCAGATAATGCCCTGTTTTTCGCTTTTTGAGGGCATTATCTGCCCGTTCGCGCTCTGCTTCGAGGCCGCAAATGCCCGTTCGCGCTGGACGTGCCGCGGCGGGTCAGGGCGCCATAGCCGTGTCCACCCGCTCGTACTCGCGCGGGATGACCACCATGGGCACGGGCAACGCGCGGAGCACCTTGTTGGCCGTGCTGCCAATGAACAGCTTATTCTTCTCCGCCAGGCGCGAGGACCCCACAATCAGGATCTCGCCGTCGTCCCATTCAAGGTCGTCGATGCACTCCTCGATGGTGCGGCCGTGCGCCACTTCCACCGTGACGTGGTGCCCCTCAGGCAGGCGGCGCGACGCTTCGGTGAGCACGGTGTTCGCGTGGATGTGAGCCGCGTTGACCACTTCGCCCGGGTCCCCTTCGGCGTCGAGCTCCACCAGGGAGACCATCCGCAGCGGCACGCTCCGGCGTCCGGCCGCCCCGATGGCGACGTCGATCGCCGCTTCCGCGCCGGCACGCTGGCCGACGGCGAGGGTCAGCCGGGTGATGGCCTCCGTACGGCGGTAGCCGCGCGGAGCCAGCGCGACGGGCACGGGCGAAGCATGCAGGAGTCCGTTGGCCACGCTGCCCACGGTGTGGCGCTTGAACAGGCCGTTGCTCGCCGCCCCCACCACGATCAGCGCGGCGTCGTGGTCAACGGCGGCTTCGATCAGTCCCGCGGCGAACGAGTCCGCGTGCCGCGCGTGGAACTCCACGGGGACATCGTCCGGGACCAGGCTGAGTCCTTCGCGCTGTGCGTCCTGCACGGACTTCTCGTTGGCGAGGACATGCCCGCTCGCCACGTCCTGGGCAACATGCAGCCCCTTGTCCACTACAAAGACCAGATCCAGCTGCGCGCCCTGCGCCCGGGCCAACGCGGTGGCCAGGGCAACGGCATCCGCGCCGCGTTCGTTTGGTGTGTAGCCAACTACGTATCGCATGGGTGAACCCCTCTTTGGGTCTGGGGCAGAATCCAGCCTCGCCCGGGGTTCCCGGGCGACGTCGGCCGGTCTGCGTTCCTGCAGTGGTACTGCTGACTCTAGCCCACACGGGCACCAATGAGGGGGGACATTTTCCACCGGAAAACACGGAGAGCCGCGGACCATCGGTCCGCGGCTCTCCGGCTGTCATGACAGTGGCTAGGCGTGCGCCATCACTGGCTAGGCGTGCGCCATCACTGGCTAGGCGTGCGCCTTGATGGCGGCGGCCAGCACCTCGAGGCCGTCCAGCAGCAGCTCGTCGCCGATGACCAGCGGGGGCAGCAGCCGGATGACGTTGCCGTACGTGCCGCAGGTGAGGATGATGACGCCTTCCTTGAGGCAGGCGGCTGCAACGGCCTTGGTCAGCTCCGGGTTGGGTTCCTTGGAGCCGGCCTGCACGAGCTCGATGGCCAGCATGGCGCCGCGGCCGCGGATGTCGCCGATCACGGACTTCTCCGAACCGGCAAGCTCAGCCTGCAGTTCGCGAAGGCGGCCGGTGGCCAGTTCCTCGATGTGCTTGGCACGGCCGTTGAGGTCGTATTCCTCCATGGAGCCGATCGACGCGAGGGCCGCGGCGCAGGCCACCGGGTTGCCGCCGTAGGTGCCGCCGAGGCCGCCCGGGTGGACGGCGTCGAGCAGGTCTGCGCGGCCGGTGATCGCGGAGAGCGGCATGCCGCCGGCGATGCCCTTGGCCATGGTGATGATGTCCGGGACAACACCCTCGTGGTTCACGGCGAACCATTCGCCCGTGCGGCAGAAACCGGACTGGACTTCGTCGGCAATGAAGACGATGCCCTTGTCCTTGGCCCAGGCGGCCAGTGCCGGCAGGAAGCCGTCGGCCGGGACGATGAAGCCGCCCTCGCCCTGGATCGGTTCGATGATGATCGCAGCCACGGACTCGCCGCCGATCTGCTTCTCGATCATGGTGATGGCGCGCTTGGCGGCCTCTGCACCGGTGATCGAGGGGTTTTCCTCGCGGAACGGGTAGCTCATGGGCATGCGGTAGACCTCGGGCGCGAACGGGCCGAAGTTGGTCTTGTACGGCATGGCCTTGGCGGTCAGGGCCATGGTCAGGTTGGTGCGGCCGTGGTATGCGTGGTCAAAGGCGACGACGGCGTCACGTCCGGTAGCGAGGCGGGCCACCTTGACGGCGTTTTCCACTGCTTCGGCACCGGAGTTGAACAGGACCGTGCGCTTCTCGTGGTCGCCGGGGGTGAGGCGGTTCAGCTGCTCGGCGACGGCCACATAGCCTTCGTACGGGGTGACCATGAAGCAGGTGTGGGTGAAGTGCTCCACGGCTTCCTTCACGGCGCCGACGACGGCGGGATCGGACGCCCCGACGCTGGTCACCGCGATGCCCGAGCCGAGGTCGATGAACGAGTTGCCGTCGACGTCGTGGATGATTCCGCCGTCGGCGTCCGCCACGAAGACGGGGACGCTGGAGGCGACGCCGGCTGCCACAACGGCCTTCCGGCGTTCGGTCAGGGCGACGGACTTGGGGCCCGGGAAGTCGGCCTGGACGCGGCGTTTCTGCTCGAGACGGAAGGTGAGGTCATGGGCGGTTGCAGTCATGGGAATGCCTTTCTGGACTGGGTGGGGCCACGCCGGCCGGGTTCCCTGGCCGAAGCGAAGCGAGGTTAGGGTGCCGGTGGGGATTATGCGTCTGAGTTATGCGTCGAGCGCAGACATCACGTGCTTGATGCGCGTGTAGTCCTCGACGCCGTACATGGAGAGGTCCTTGCCGTAGCCGGACTGCTTGAAGCCGCCGTGCGGCATTTCAGCGGTCAGCAGGATGTGGGTGTTGATCCACACCGCGCCGAAATCCAGGTCGCGGCTGACGCGCATGGCCGTGCCGTGGTCGGTGGTCCAGACGCTGGAGGCCAGGGCGTAGTCGACGTCGTTCGCCAGCTCCACGGCTTCGGCCTCGGTGCTGAACTTCTGCACGGTGATGACCGGCCCGAAGGTTTCCTTCTGGACAATGTCGTCGGTCTGCTTGGCGCCGGTGATGATGGTGGGCTCGAAGAAGAAGCCCTTGTCCCCCGCCCGGTGGCCGCCGGTGACAATATTGCAGTTCGCAGGCAGGTGCTCCACCACCGACGTCACGGCGTTGAAGTGGTTCACGTTGTTGAGCGGGCCGAAGTAGTTGTCCTCGTCATTCTGCGAGCCGGTGTGCAGGGTCTTGGTGTGTTCCACCATGGCTGCCACGACGTCGTCGTGAACGGAGTCTTCCACCAGAACGCGGGTGATGGCGGTGCAGTCCTGGCCGGCGTTGAAGAACGCGAACTCGGCGATGGCCGCGGCGCTCTTCTTGATGTCGGCGTCCTTGAAGACGATGGCCGGGGCCTTGCCGCCGAGCTCCAGGTGGGCGCGCTTGAGTCCCTTGGCGGCACCGGAGGCCACGGCGATGCCGGCCCGGACGGAGCCGGTGATGGAGACAAGGCCGGGGACCTTGTGCTCCACCATCATGGCGCCGGTTTCGCCGGTGCCAAGCACCACGTTGAGGACGCCGGCCGGGAAGATCTCCCCGGCGAGGCGGGCGAGGACCAGGGTGGACTCGGGAGTGGTGTCCGAGGGCTTGAGCACCACGGTGTTGCCGGCGGCGAGCGCGGGGCCGATCTTCCAGATGGCCATCAGGAACGGGTAGTTCCAGGGGGCAACCTGGGCCACGACGCCGATGGGCTCGCGGCGCACGTAGGAGGTGTGGCCCTCGAAGTACTCGCCGGCCGACTTGCCTTCGAGGATGCGGGCGGCGCCGGCGAAGAAGCGCAGCTGGTCGGCACCGGCGGCCACTTCCTCGGAGGCGATCAGCGAACGGACCTGGCCTGTGTTGCGGTGCTGGGCTTCGACGAGTTCATCGCTGTTGGCCTCGACGGCGTCCGCAAGCTTGAGCAGCATCAGCTGGCGCTGCGCCGGGGTGACGTGCTTCCAGGTCTTGAAGGCATCCTTGGCAGCGGTCATGGCGGCATCGACGTCGGCCTGGACGGAGATGGGCGATTTCGCCACCACCTCACCGTTGGTGGGATTCACGATGTCCAGCAGACCGGTTCCGGCGGGCGTGACGAACTCGCCATTGATGAAGTTCTGCAAGGTTTGGACCACGGTGTTCAACCTCTTTCATGCTGGTTTCTGTAACCGGTTCTGCCACCGGCCCAGTGTTGCGACTGCTCCTGAGCCTATGCCAGGGCCACTACGCAGGGAATAGCCACCTGCACACCATCCGCCGAATCCTTTAGTGCGGTTGCCCAGCGCGCAGTTATCCTGAATCCATGGCAATTTCCCTCGCCGCCCTGCTGGGCGTCCAGTCGCTCAAGCTCGTCAAATCCGGCCTCGCCGAGACGACGTGGCACCAGGACATCCACTGGGTTGCCGTCACCGAGCAGGAGGACCCACAGCGCTTCCTCAACGGCGGCGAACTGGTCCTCACCACCGGGATGCGGCTGAAGTCCGCCCCGGACCAGCGCCGCTTTGTACGGCAGGTGCAGCGGGCAGGCGCAGTGGGGATCGGCTTCGGGATCGGTCTGACGCACGACGCCGTTCCGCCGGCGCTGATTGCCGAGGCCAACCGCTGGGGCCTTCCCGTGGTGGAAGTCCCGTACGAGACGCCGTTCATTGCAATCACCAAGCTGGTGGCGGATGCCCAGTCCGCGGACCACTACGCGAAGCTGGAACGGCTCATCGCGGGACACCAGATCCTGGCCCGCGCCCTGCTGACCGGCGGGGGACTCTCCGAGCTGCTCAAGAATCTTGGCTCCATGCTGCGCACGGACATTATCCTGACCCAGTTCACCGCCCAGCTGTACAACAGCGTTGCCGGCAACCCCGCCCCCACGGCCGATACGTGGGCCTCCTACCCCATCCCCACCGGCCGGCGTGACGCGTGCACCCTCTGGGTCCGGCAGCCGTTCGAGGACTCCGGCATCGTGGGTTATGCCCAGAACCTCATCAGCGTCGAGTTGAACAACATGGTCAAGCAGCGGCAAGCGCAGCGGGCGCTGTCCGGCCAGGTCCTGGAGGACGTGATCCACGGGACCCTGGAGTCCAGTGAGGCGGCCCGGCGGCTTGCCGGCATCGGCATCAACAGCACCCGCAAAAGCGTGGTTATCCTCGCCGAGTCCGCGGCGCATCCCAAGCAGCTGGTGAGTTCCTCGATGCCGCGGCCGCTGGAGCACGGCGTGACCGCCGTCGTCGGGAAGGACCTGATCGTCGTTGTCCAGGACGACGGCAGCGGGGCGGCAGCCCTGGCCAAGCACCTCAGCGACCACCTGGCCGAGGCCGGCATCCACGCCACGATCGGCATTGGCGGCGCCTACACCAAACCCAACGGGGTGCGCTGGAGCTACTTCGAGGCGCGCGACGCGGCCAGCCACGGCCTGCCCGTCAACGAGCCCGAGCGCCTCAGCCTCACGTCGCTGCTCCTGGCCAGCGAGGATGTGCCGCTGGCGGACATGGCGAACGAGTCCCTCAACCCGCTCCGGAACTTCGACGCCCTGCACGGCGCCGAGCTGATGGCCACGCTGGAAAGCTACCTGAACAACAACGGCTCGGTGGCTGCCGTCGCCGAAGAGCTGACGCTGCACCGCAACACCGTCCGGTACCGGCTGGCGCAGATCACCGAGCTGACCGGCTATGACCCCGCCCAAACCCAGGACCGTGTGCAGCTCTGGCTAGCCCTGGCGGTGCAGCGGCTGAACCAGCGCCAGCAGCGTTAGGCGCCGTCCAGCCGTCGCCGTCCGGAGATGTTTGCCACATCTTTACAAACATCAAACGTCTAACGTCTAATGTTTAAGTATGGCAACCACGACGACGGCGGCACCGCCCGGAACTGACACCCCACCTGCCGAGCGGGCAAAGGCAGCCCGGCCCCGCGCCGTCGTCGTCTTCGGAATCATCGCCTTTGTGCTGATCGGACTCAACCTCCGCGCCGGGATCACCGGGGCCTCGGCCCTGCTCCACGACCTCCAGGAAGTCCTGGGCTACGGTGCGTTCGTTGCCGCCGTCATCCCCTCCGTTCCCACGCTGTGCTTTGCGGTGGCGGGTGCGGCCACGTCCTGGCTGACGCGCCGGATGGGCGTGGAAAAAGCCATCCTGCTGGCCCTGGGAATGCTGGCCGCCGGCCTCATGGTCCGCGGCATCCCGTCCACGGGCATGCTGCTGGCCGGAACCGTGGTGGGGATGTCCGGGCTCGCCGTCTGCAATGTGGCCATGCCGTCCTTCATCCGCGAGCACTACGCGGACCGCACCTCCCTCATGACGGCCCTCTACACGGTCACCATGACCACGGGCGCCACGGCCACGGCCGTGATGGTGGTCCCGGTGGCCCAGCTCCTGGGATCGGCGTCGGCGGGGCTTGGCTCCATCGGGCTGCTCTCCGTGGCCGCCTTCCTCGGCTTCCTCCCGGTGGCACTCCACGCGCACCGGAACGCCACCCCCGGCCAAGGCGCCAGCATCTCCCCGTGGCCGCTGATCCGGACCCGTAAGGGCGCGCTGCTCACCGCCATCTTCACGCTCCAGGCACTCCTCGCCTATGCGGTGCTGAGCTGGTTCCCGTACATGCTCACCACCACCGGTCTCACCGCGACGGACAGCGGCCTGATGTACGGGCTGATGCAGCTGGTCTCCGTTCCGGCGGGCATGGTGCTCCTGGCCATCGGCTCCCGCCCGCGGATGCTCCGCCCGGCCTTCTACCTGGCTAGTGTCACCATGCTCCTGGGCATTACCGCCCTGATGCTGCTGCCCGCATCACTGGCCGCCGTTCCCGCCGCGCTGCTGGGGTTCGGCCTGGGCATCTTCCCGCTGGTCATGGTAATGATCAGCCGGAGCGGCCGGTCGACGGCGGAAACCACCGCCATGTCCACGCTGGCGCAGTCCGTGGGGTACCTGCTGGCCACAGCGGGCCCGTTCGGCATGGGCCTGCTGCACAGCGCGACGGGCGGCTGGACCGTCCCGTTGATCCTGCTGCTGGCCATCGCCCTGACCCAGATCGTGGTGGGGCACCTCCTGACGGCAAGGACCAAGCCATGACCCTCACCGCCTCACCCCGGCCTGTACTGGCAGACGAAATCACGGACAAGCTCCGCGAGATGATCCATTCCGGCGAATGGCAGCTGCAGCAGAAGATCCCCGCAGAGCCGGAGCTGATGGCCCGGCTGGGCGTGTCCCGGGGCACGCTCCGCGAGGCCATCAAGGCGCTGGCCCACAGCGGCATGCTGGAGGTCCGCCGCGGCGACGGCACCTACGTCCGGGCCACCAGCGAGATCTCCGGCGCGGCCCAGCGCATGTACAAGGACCACACCCAGGAGCACATCCTCGAAGTCCGGGTGGGGCTGGACACCCAGGCGGCCCGCCTGGCCGCCCGCAACGCACAACCCGAACACATCGCCGCCATGAAGGCGCTGCTGGCGGAGCGGCGCGACGCCTGGAACGCTGAGGACTACCCCGTCTGGGCCCGCGCCGACTGGGACTTCCATGTGCTGGTGGCGCAGGCTACGGGGAATCCGCTGCTGCATGAGCTGTACGTCAGCTTCGGCGGCGTGTTCCATGCCGACCTGCTTCGGCAGCAGCGCCGCAGCGGCTTCAACGGGCTCCCCGACGAAGGGCACGGCGAGCTGGTGGATGCCATCGAGGCGCACAACGAAGCGGCTGCCGTGGACAGCGTCAACCGGAACCTGAACTCCTGCGCCGAGTGGCTCGGCGTGTAGCCGGAGCCGTAACTCAGTAGGCTTAGCTATTTGGGGAGTTCCTATCCCGGCCGCAGCCGGTCCGGGCGTCCCGTTCCTGCACGCTGACGAATTGGAGTACCCCTTGGCCAGATCAGTCGACATCACGGTGGACGGCAAACGCCCGGACCCCTGGACAGACGGCCTGGGCAGGGTGGGCGTACGCTCGGCCCAGATCCTGCTGATCCTCACTGTTGTGGTGGTGTCCGTCTTCGCTCTGCTGCAGATCCGGCTCCTGGTCATTCCCGTGCTGATCGCCCTGATCCTGGCGGCCGCCATCATGCCGTTCGTCAACCTCCTGAAGCGCCGGGGCCTGCCGGCCTCCGCGGCCACTGCAGTGGCCTTCGTGGGCTTGCTCGCCGTGCTGGCCGGTGTCACCACCGTGATTGTCGCCTCCATCCGCAGCCAGTGGGCGGACCTTGCAAGCCAGGCGTCGTCGGGCCTGGACGAACTGCAGTCGTTCCTGCTCAACGGCCCCATCCCCGTGGACGGGGAGCAGATTGAACAGGCACGGGCGGCCATCGTGGAATTCGCCGCCAGCAGCCAGGTCCGCTCCGGAGCCATCACGGGACTGTCCGTCATCACCGAGTTCCTCGCCGGAGCCAGCCTCATGGTGGTTATCCTTTTCTTCTTCCTCAAGGACGGGGCGGCGATCTGGAACTTCTTCCTGCGGCCCTACACCGGCGCCCGCGAAGCCAAGCTGCGCCGCTCGGGCGCACGCACCATTCAGGTTCTGGGCGATTACGTGCGCGGGACAGCCATTGTGGCCCTGGTGGACACGGTAGCCATCGGCACGGCACTGCTGGTCCTCGGGGTCCCGTTGGCCATCCCGCTGGCCATCATCGTCTTCATCGGCGCTTTCGTCCCGATCGTGGGAGCCACCGTGGCAGGCATCCTCGCGGCGCTGGTGGCACTCGTCGCCAACGGACCCGTGGTGGCGCTGATCGTGGTGATCGTGGTGATCGCCGTCAACCAGCTCGAGGGCAACCTGCTTCAGCCCGTCGTGATGGGCAAGTCGCTGCAGTTGCACGCCCTGGTCATCCTGCTGGCTTTGACGGCAGGGACCATCCTCGCCGGCATCATCGGCGCCGTACTGTCCGTCCCGCTGGCAGCCGTCATCTGGGCGATCGTCCAGGTCTGGACCACTGACGCCAGGGAACCGGAACCGGCAGGCTCAGCAGCGGCCGATGACCAAGCAGATCCGGCCGATGCCGACCCGGACCTTGCTGCCGCGGACACCGGCCGGTCCTAGCAGCACCCGCCGACTGATAGTAAGCACCCTTATCAATATCTTGGTAGGGTGGGGCATGCGTAAAATCAGCACCATGAACGGAACGGGAACTCTCTTTGGCTGGGCCTTCGGCGACCCGGCACGGTCCGGCGATGAGTCGTACGTCGAGGAACTGCGCCGGGAAGCTCTCGCCAACGCCAGCCAGGACGCCAAGTCGCGGGGTTTCGGCGTCGAGGAAGGCACCGAAAGCTACACGGTCATCAACCCGGCCGACACCCTCGCGGACGTCCACACGGCACCGGACCGGCTCATCGTGCGCTGCACAGTGAAACTGACCGGCCCGGGCGCCGAAAACATCCACGCCGAAGGCCCCATGAACGGCTAGCGATGCCTGATGACGATACGGCCCTCGGAGAAGCCGCCAACGCGGCCGAGGCGGCGTCCAACACCAAGGTGCTGGACGTCGTCGCACGTTCCGGGTTTGCCGTAATGGCCCTGCTCCACATCGTGATCGGGGCCATCGCCATCGCCTTGGCGCTGGGCCAGCCGGGGCAGGCCGAGCCGACGGGGGCCATCGAACAGCTCGCGGCGAATCCGTGGGGCCCCGGCGTGATGTGGGCCTGCCTGGTGGGCTGCGCCGGCTTGTCCCTGTGGCAGCTCAGCGAGGCCACCCTGCGCGCCCGCCACCTGCCGGCAGGCCAGCGGATCGGCAAGCTCGTCTCCTCCGGTTTCCTGGCCGTGGCCTACGGCAGTGTGGGGCTCACGTTTGCAGGGTTCGCGGTCGGCCTCCGCGGCGACTCGGGCGATTCCACCAGGGATTTCAGCACCGCCCTGGTCCAGGGACCTGCCGGTGTGCCGGCACTCATCGCGCTGGGCCTGACGGTCACCGGCGTCGGAGTCTATTTCATCGTCAAGGGCGTCCGGAAACAGTTCAAGGAGGAACTGCATCACTTCGAGGGCTCCCGGCGCGGACGCATGATCAGTGCGCTGGGCGTGGCCGGCCACGTGGCCAAGGGCATCGCCCTGATCCTCGCGGGCATGCTGTTCGTGGTGGCAGCCGCCACCAACCGGCCCGGCGACGCCACCGGGCTGGACGGCAGCCTCAAGGCGCTCCGGGACCATCCGGCGGGGCCGGTCCTCCTGCTGGCCATTGCCGCCGGCCTCATCAGCTACGGGCTGTTTGCGTTGCTCCGGGCCCGGTTCGGCCGGATGTAGCCGGATGTAAACAGCGCGAACCGGCAGCTGATGACGCCAAACCCGTGGTTTGCGGTCATCTGCTGCCGGTTCGCGCTAACGATTGGGCCTACAAGCGAAAGCCCTAGACCTGCGCGGCTACTCCGTCGCGGGAAATGGACACCATGTCTTCGCGCGGCACAACCTTGACCCGTTCGCGGGCAACCTCGACGCCGTGCGAACCGGTCTCGGTGGCCTTTTCGCCGAGGGCGCGCTCGTGCGCGTCCAGGGCCAGCCAGCCTTCCCAGCTGGTGTACTGCACGCCGCGGTTTTCCAGCAGTTCGACGACGGCTTCCGGAGCCGGCGCGGCTGCCAGCGGCAGGTTCGCGCGGTCTTCCAGCAGGTAGGTCACGGTCTCGAGGGCGTCGCCCTTGGTGTGGCCGATGAGGCCCACCGGGCCGCGCTTGATCCAGCCGGTGGCGTAGATGCCCGGCACATGGGTGCCGGCCGCGTCCAGCACGCGTCCGCCGTCGTTCGGTACAACACCCTTCTTGTGGTCGAATTCGACCTCCGGGAGGGCTGAACCGAAGTAGCCGATGGCGCGGTACACGGCCTGGACCGGGTAGTCCACGAACTCGCCGGTGCCGCGGGCGTTGCCCGTGCCGTCCAGCTCGGTGCGCTCGAACTTCATGCCGGCAACCTGGCCCGGGTTTTCCGCGGAGTCGTAGATTTCCACCGGGCTGTGCAGGAAGTGCAGGTGCAGGCGGCGGGAGGCCGTGAGCTCGGAGAGCTCTTCCGGCTGCTCGGCGATCCAGTTGGTGAGGGTGCCCACCATGGTCTTGGTCTGGTTGTTGCTCTGGACCTGGCGGTCGGATTCTTCGTCGAACTCGAAGTCCTCCGGGTAGAGGATGATGTCCACGTCCTTGGAGTGGGCCAGTTCGCGCAGTTCCAGCGGGGTGAACTTCACCTGGGCCGGGCCGCGGCGGCCGAAAACGTGCACGTCAGTGACCGGGGAATCCTTCAGGCCGCGGTAGACGTTGTCCGGGATTTCGGAGACCAGGAGGTCGTCGGCGTGCTTGGAGAGCATGCGGGCCACGTCCAGGGCCACGTTGCCGTTGCCGATCACGGCGATTTCCTTGGCGTCCAGCGGCCATTCGCGGGACACATCGGGGTGGCCGTCGTACCAGGAGACGAAGTCGGCGCCGCCGTAGGAGCCCCCGAGTTCGATGCCCGGGATGTTCAGGTCCGCGTCCTTGATGGCGCCGGTGGCGAAGATGACGGCGTCGTAGTGGGTGCGGAGGTCCTCGATGGAGAGGTCCGTGCCGTAGTCAACGTTGCCGAAGAATCGGATGTCGCCGCGGTCCAGGACCTTGTGCAGGGCGTTGACGATGCCCTTGATGCGCGGGTGGTCCGGAGCCACACCGTAGCGGATCAGGCCATAGGGCGCCGGGTAGCGGTCAAAGAGGTCGATGCTCACGGTCAGCTCGCCGCTCTTGACGGCTTCGCTCTTGGTGAGGATGTCGGCGGCGTACACGCCGGCGGGGCCGGAGCCCACGACGGCGACCCGGAGCGGGCGGGCGGCAGAACCTACGGTGGTGCTAGTTGACACGGCTGTGTTCCTTTTTTCTGTCACGGCCCAACTAGGTCGCAGCAGATGTCGTTTTGAGGGCTCAAAAGGACACCTGCTGCTACTTAGTTGGGAAGGGGCTACGGGGCTACTTGGTCAGTACGCGGGGACGGTTCGGGGTGGTGGTGCTGTAGTCGGCAGTCTTGAAGTGCGACGGCGCGAACGGGCTGACGCGGACAACGTCACCGATCACGATCACCGCGGGATTTGCGACGCCGGCGGCCTCGGCCTGGTCAGCGATGGAACCGACAGTGCCGATGGTCACGCGCTGGTTGGGCAAATAGCCATTCTCAACGATGCCAACTGGAGTGTCCTGAGGCAAACCGGCACCCACCAGGGCGGCGGCGGATTCGCGGAGCTGGCCCACTCCCATGAGCAGCACGATGGTGTGGTCCGCCCGGGCCGGGACCTCGGAGAGTTCTTCGTGGCCGGTGACCACGCTGAAACCCTTGGCCAGGCCGCGGTGCGTCACGGGAATGCCGGCTGCTGCGGGAACGGAGATCGCCGAGGTGACGCCGGAGACCACTTCAACCTCGACGCCGTGCTGCCGGCAGAATTCTGCTTCTTCGCCGCCGCGGCCCAAAACGTAGGGGTCTCCGCCCTTGAGCCGGACCACACGGTGGCCTTTGAGTGCCTCGTCCACGAGGATCCGGTTGATGCCGGCCTGCGGCACGGGATGGTGGCCGGGGGTCTTGCCCACCTCGATCACGCGGACGTCGGGGGCGAGTTCGTTCAGGAGGTCGCGGGGTCCGAGGCGGTCTGCCACCACGACGTCGGCCTGGCCCAGGAGCCGGCGGCCGCGGACGGTGATGAGCCCGGTGTCGCCGGGGCCGCCGCCCACAAGGGCGACGCTTCCCCGGTGGGCCCGCTGGCGGCGGAGCGGGAGGTCGCCGGTTTCCAGTGCAGTGGCCACGGCGTCGCGCAGGGCCATGGCGCGGCGCGGGTCTCCCCCGGCGTTCACGGCGATCTGCACGTCGTCAACGACGGCGACGGCGGGGGTCCAGGCGGCGGAGGCTTCGTGGTCGGAGGCGTTGACGCACCAGACGCGCTGCGCCTCGGCGTCGGCCGAAACCTGGGCGTCCACGGCGGAATCGCCGGTGGCTGTCTGGACGAACCAGACGCCGTCGACGTCGGACGTACGGTAGGGGCGCTGCTCCCAGGTGAGGAGGCCGGCGCCGGCCAGTTCCTCAAGTCCCGCGGAGGAAACGGGGGCAACCACGGTTACCCGGGCACCGGCGTCGAGCAGCCCTTTGGCGCGGCGCGTGGCCACCGGCCCGCCGCCCACCACCAGTACGGGGCGGCCCAGCAGGCGCAGTGCCGTGGGGTAGATGTCCTGAATTGCCATGGATCAACGGTAGGGCCGCGTCATATACCGGAACAACGGCGCGGAAACACCAGTTCACGTAAGGTAACGCTGCGTCACATTGCTGTGGCGCTCATTCGGCGGACGGGGCCTCCTCAGCCTGCGGGCGGCGGGCCCTGGGTCAGGGCCTGGTTCAGCAGGGCGTTGGCCGTCCACCGCATCGAGGCAATGGCAGCGTCCCTGCTGAGGCCGCCCACATCGGTCAGCCACACCAGCGACTCGATTCCGATGGCACTGCGGATCGCCAGAACCAGCCGACGGATCTCCGCGTCGGACAGCTCAGGCTGCAACGGGGCAAGCGCCTCGGCGATCCACGCGATAGCGCGGCCCTGGCGCAACGGCAGGCCCCGTTCCTGGCCGTCCGCCGGTTCCAGCGAGAGCCGCAGCATGGTCCGCTGCTGCGCCTCGGTTTCGATGATCATTCCGGTGAACTCACGCACCACGGCATCCAGGCGCTCGGCCACATCCTCCGGCGGATTATCCGGCAGCATCGATGTCCGGGCAGTCTCCGGATGGGCCGCAGCCAGCAGCTCCCGTTGGCCCGGGAAATACCGGTACGCAGTACTCCGGGCGACACCGGCCACCAGCGCGGCCTCATCCACCGTGGGCGTTGCCCCGGACGCGACGAGTTGGCGTGCGGCAGCAACCAGGGCTTCAAGGGTGCGGTGCTTCTGACCGGTGCGCCCGACGTCTGCATAAGGTCTTGACATGTCCTTCATGGTACCCGAGTCTTGTTATGGGACAACAGTCCCATAAGTCTTCCGACCAGCATCGAGGCGACCACCATGGAGACGAAGAAAGTTGCATCAGCCGTAGTACTGCAACCCGGTGAGGGAGCCCGCCGCTGGTTCTTCGGCGGCGGGGTACAGACCTGGAAAGCCACGGAAGAAGACACAGCCGGCGCGTTCCTGCTCTTCGAGGATGAAATGGCCCTCAATAAGGTCACTCCGCTTCATACCCATCCCGACTCGGACGAGACCATGTACATCCTGGCCGGCGAAATCCTGATGAACATGGACGGCACTGAGCACCGGGTCGCCGCGGGCGGACTGGTCATCGCGCCGAGGGGTGTACCGCATGCGTTCAAAGTCACCCAGGCGGGGACCCGCGTGCTCTGCCTGCACACACCTGGCGGCGCGCAGGCCTTCTACTTTGGCGCCAGCGAGCCCGTCGACGCCGATGATGACGGTGCGCGGGTGGTGGACTTTGACCGGATCCGCGAATCCGGGCGTGTGAACGGCGGCATTGAGATCATCGGGCCGCCTCCATTTGATTAGGTCCGCCGTTTGATTAGGTCCGCCGTTTGATGAGGTCTGTGACGCCAGGGCAGCCCCGGCGTCCGCAGCGGTCAGAGGCCGGCGAGGTAGAGGCCGCGCTCCACGATCAACCGTTCCAGGTACCGGTGCAGCACCAGCTTCTCCACGATCCGGCCCAGCAGACCGAACGGCGCCGTGAACTCGACCCGGTCCGTCATGACGCTTCCGCTGGCTGTGGCTTCGAACTCGTGGACGTGACGGAAGGCCTTGAACGGCCCGCGGACCTGCTCGTCCACAAACCTCTCGGGGAACTCCATTGAGGTGATGCGGCTGGTCATGCGGATCGGCACGCCGAAGTGCCGCGCCCGCCACGTGACCTCCTGCCCGGCACCGATCAGGCCCATCGTCACGCCGGCCACTGCCTGCTCCCCCGTGTCGGCCTGGGAGCCGAGGTGCGCATCGATGCTCCGGGCGAGGTTGAACAGCCGGTCCGGGGGCAGTACGGATTCGGTGCGGCACACGAAGCTGACGGTCATGGCGCCAGTCTGCCAGACTCCGCCCCGCGCGGCCGGGGCACCTCATCCAGACAGAACAGCAGAGCCCGACGGCGGGACTCGCCGTCGGGCTCTGCTCTTTGGTCCTGCTCCTGGCCCGGAGGCCCTAGCGGGTGCTGCCGGCGAGGAGGCCGCGGCGGCGCAGGAGGCGCTTTTCAATCGGCGCGAAGACCAGCAGTTCGATCAGGATGCCTACGGCGAGGATCAGCAGGATGGCCGACATCACGATCGTCATGTCCGCCAAGTCGCGGCCCTGGTTCAGCATGGAACCGAGGCCGAAGCCGATGGTGCCGCCCACTGCGATGATTTCGGCGGCCATGAGCGACCGCCAGGAGAACGCCCAGCCCTGCTTGAGTCCGCTCAGGTAGCCCGGCAACGCCGCCGGAAGGACGATCTGGAGGGCCATCTGCACCCGGTTGGCGCCCAGCACCGTGCCCACGCTGCGGTACTGCGGCGGGATCTGGTCCACGCCGGAGATCAGGCCGTTGATGATGGACGGGATGGCGCCCATGAACACCACGAAGTACACCGTGGCGTCCGTGAGGCCGAACCAGATGATGGCCGCAGGCACCCAGGCCACGGAGGGCAGCACCTGCAGGCCTGAAATGAGCGGGCCGAACGCGCGGCGCAGCGGGGCCACCTGGGCCAGCAGGAGTCCGATCGGCGTCGCAATGACCACGCTGATCAGGAACCCGACGATGCCGCGCTGCAACGAGGTCCAGACGGCTTCCTGCAGTGAACCGTCGGCCCACAGGGTGCCGAACTGGCCAAGCACGTCGAGCGGTCCGGGCACCAGGTCGCGCCGCTTGAATCCAAGGGACACGTAGAACTGCCAGGCCAGGACCAGCACCACGAGCGCCGCCACCGGGAGCAGGATGCGGCTCCAGTCGATGCGCGCCGCGCGGGCTGCGTCCGACTGCAGCGAGTCAAGGCCGGATTCGAGCTCGCGCAGGTCTTCGTTCCCGGTGGAGGACCGGGTCAGGGCCGCGTGGACCTTCCGGCTCTCGGGCTCACCGGTGTTCGACCCTGCCTGGCCGGAGATTGAGCTTGTCGAAATCGGGCTCTCGACGGGCTCGGCCAGGGGCGTTGGGTTATTTGGCATGGCGGCGGATCTCCTCTCGCAGCCGGGCGGTGATGACCCCGGTCAGCTGTCCGGCAAGACCGGCGTCGGTTCGGTGTTCCTCGGTGACGTTCCATTCCTGGACCACGCGGCCGGGGCGTGACGACAGCAACAGCACGCGCTGGCCCAGCCGGACGGCTTCGCGGACGTTGTGCGTCACAAAAACGATGGTGCGGCCGGTTTCCTTCCAGATCCGTTCCAGCTCGTCGTGGAGGAGGTCGCGGGTGATGGCGTCCAGCGCGGCGAAGGGCTCGTCCATGAGCAGCAGCTGCCGGTCCTGGGCCAGGGACCGGGCCAGCGAGACGCGCTGGCGCATGCCGCCGGAGAGCTCGTGCGGGCGCTTGTCCCCGGCTCCGCCAAGGTGGACCAGGTCCAGGAGTTCGTTGGCCTTCGTGCGCCGTTCGGACTTTCCCACGCCGCGCAGCTTGAGGGCGAGCTCGATGTTTTCCCGGGCCGTCAGCCACGGGAAAAGGGCGGCGTCCTGGAACATGAAGGCTGCGCCGTCGCTGGGGACTTCAAGGGCGCCCGACGTCGGGAGTTCCAGTCCCGCCATGATGTTCAGCAGGGTGGATTTGCCGCAGCCGGAAGCACCCAGGAGCGCGACGAACTCGCCTTGGGCGATGCTGGCGTTGACGTCGTCCAGCACCGGGGCGCCGTCGCCGAAGCGTTTACCCAGGTTTTCCAGTACGACTGGCATGGTCCTGTCCTTACGTTGTTGGGGCTGGAGTTGATGCTGCGGGGGTGGTTCTGCTGCGTGCCGGTTAGTCGTTGCCGAGTCCGGCGGCGCTGACCTTGCTGCCGCCGGTTTCGGCGGTGACGCTGTTCAGTGCCGTGAGGTCGAAGATGCCGCTGATGTCCGCCTGCTTGGTGGTGCCGGCGTCCACGCCGTCCTGCAGCAGCTTCTTGTACGCTCCGGCCAGCGGATCCACGGTGAACACGATGTTCTTCAGCGACCGCTCGATAACGTCGGCAGGGAGTTCGGCTCCGCCGGACTCTTTCAGCGCGGTGTTCAACACGCTCGCCTTTTCCGCACCGGGGGTGTCATTGAGCCATTGGACCGATTCGGCGTGGCCCTTGAGCAGGGCTTTGACGGTCTCGGGGTGGTCGGTGGCGAACTTCTTGTTCACGATCAGGATGGTGGTGGGGAACTCGCCCGGCTTCCCGGTCAGGGACCCGTCCCACAGGTCCTTTTCGTCCACCAGCACCTTGGCGCCGGCCTGCAGCACCAGCCGGGACGCCCAGGGCTCCGGCAGCCACGCGCCGTCGAGCTTGCCGTCCTGGAACAGCTTCAGGGTCTGGGCGTTCTCGGTGGGGTTGATGGCCACGTCGCCGCTGCCGTCGGTGTTGGTTTTGTAGCCCTGCGCGGCCAGCCAGGCCCGCAGCGCCACGTCCTGGGTTCCGCCCAGCTGCGGCGTGGACAGGGTCTTGCCCTTCAAATCCGCCGCGGCGGCGATCTCCGGTTTCACCACCAGCTGCGCGCCGCCCGCCGCGGCCCCGGCGATGATGCTCACGGACTCGCCCTTGCTCTTCA
>NZ_JMLE01000040.1 GCF_000685965.1 Arthrobacter sp. UNC362MFTsu5.1
GACATCGGGTACGTGGACATCGGGTACGTGGTCCGCCGCCGGCGGCCCCAGGAGGGGCGGCAGGGCCAGCGGTACCGCCACCGTGATGGCGAGCAGCCCGGCGTCGTCCCGCAAACCCGCCGTCGCAGTGCCGGCCGGCAGCCCGAAGGCCTGCGCGGTGACCGCCTCCACGGCCTGCGTCAGCGCCCGTGACGTGATCCGGGTGTGGCCCGCCCGCCGCTCCGTACCGTCGAAGCGACTCTCCGCACGCTGCGGCGCCGGCCCGCCGCTCACGGGGACGAACGCTTTCCGCGCAGGGCATCCAGGGCTCCGCGCAGGTCCAGTCGGCCTTCCGCTGCCCGCCCCGCGGCCCCGCCGGCCGCCATCAGGAGGCCGGCCAGGAGGAAGCCCCAAAACCCGAAGGCAAGGGCGGCTAAGGCAAGGACGGCGCCGATCGCGGTTCCGGCCAGCGCGGGACTCAAGCTACCCGCGATTCCCGGCGGACTGCCTGGTCAGCCTCGTCGTCGTCATCGGACGGCACGTGGATGTCCGTGATGGTCACGTTGACCTCGGTGACCTCCATGCCCACAAGGTCCTCAATGGCGGTGTAGACGGCGTCCCGGGCATCATCCGCCACCTTCTGCAACGCGTGCGGGTACTCCACCACAAGGGTTACGTCCACGGCCACCTGCGTCTGGCCGACTTCCACGTTGACGCCCTGAGTCAGGTCTTTCTGGCCCACGCGTTCGCGCAGGGAACCGATGGCGCGGGCTGCGCCGCCGCCAAGGGCGTACACGCCCTCGATCTCCTGGATGGCGATGCCGGCGATCTTCGCCACCACGCCGTCCGCGACAGTGGTGGCGCCCCGGCCGTCCTTGCCGGCGTGCACAACCTGGTCAGCGGGAACTGCCGGTGCGGCGGCGGTCCGGGGCGTGGTCACATCTGCGGGGGTCTTAGCCTGGGGCTGGGTCGTCACAACAATCACTCCTGGTGGTCTGGTGCCGGCACCGCGGTGGTGCCGACATCAGTAAGACGCAGCCGGCACGGCAAACCTCACGGTCAATTCCGTGTGAACCCCGTCACATCCGGTCCGCTCCTTACAGCGACGGCCCGCCCCGAAGCAGCGCCCGTTCGGGCGGGAAGCCCGCCGGATGCTAGACTGGTGGAACTTGATGTGCAGTGATGCCCACTTTGTATTCGGTTGAACAGCTTCGGTTCATCAACCGGATCCCCCCAAAGGCTTTGTCCGGCAGGGAGTGGGTTTTTTTCATGTGAGAGGCACATCCTGCGTCGATGAACGCGTTCCATTTGGTCCCGTCCGCCGCTACCGCAAGGTTGGCGGCAATCCGGTTGATCACCTGACTTTTCTTCGGCGAACCCCTGGGCCAACCGGCACCGGGGCCGATATCCGCACGGATACCGCCTGAAAGACCTTGAAACACATGACTACTTTTGCTGCCCTCGGCACGCCCAAAGCACTCGCCGAAACACTGACCGCGCAGGGAATCGTTGAACCGTTCCCCATTCAGGTCAAGACCCTCCCGGACACCCTGGCCGGACGCGACGTCCTGGGCCGCGGCCGCACCGGCTCCGGCAAGACCATTGCCTTCGCCATCCCGCTTGTAGCACGACTCGCTGAGCGGGAAGCCAAGCACTTCCGCAAGCCCGGCCGCCCGATGGGCCTCGTCCTTGCACCGACCCGCGAGCTGGCCACCCAGATCAACGCCACCATCGAGCCGATGGCCAAGGCCATGGGCCTGAACACCACCGTGATCTACGGCGGCATCTCCCAGGCACGCCAGGAAAAGGCGCTGCGCGCCGGCGTCGACATTGTCATCGCCTGCCCGGGCCGCCTGGAGGACCTGATCCGCCAGCGCATCCTGACCCTCGAAGCCGTTGAGGTCACCGTGCTGGATGAGGCCGACCACATGGCGGACCTCGGCTTCCTCCCGGTGGTCAAGAAGCTCATGGACATGACCCCGAGCCAGGGCCAGCGACTGCTGTTCTCCGCCACCCTGGACAACGGCGTGGACAAGATCGTCCAGCGCTACCTGTCCAACCCGCTGACCCACTCCGTGGATGACCCGCAGGCCGCGGTCACCACCATGGAACACCATGTCCTGGTGGTCAACGACCAGACCGTCAAGAAGCAGCTGATCGTCGAGCTCGCCTCGGGTGCCGGCCGCCGCGTGCTCTTCATGCGCACCAAGCACCACGCCCGCAAGCTTGCCAAGACCCTGACTGACGCCGGCATCCCCGCCGTCGACCTGCACGGCAACCTTTCGCAGAACGCCCGTGACCGCAACCTCGCCGAGTTCTCCTCCGGCGACGTCCGCGTCCTGGTGGCCACCGACGTCGCCGCCCGCGGCGTCCACGTGGACGACGTCGAACTGGTGATCCACGTTGACCCGCCCACGGAGCACAAGGCATACCTGCACCGCTCGGGCCGTACGGCCCGCGCAGGTTCCGACGGCACCGTGGTCACGCTGACCCTCCCGGAGCAGCAGTCCGACGTCAAGAAGCTCATGAAGGCTGCCGGCGTCGAGGTCAACTTCGAGCGCGTCACCGCCAACTCCCCGCTGGTTGCAGAACTGGTGGGCGAAATGGCCGACAAGATCGATCCGCGCACCCGCGCCGCACTGCTGGCCGCCAAGTCCAACCAGGGCGGCGGCACCTCCACCGGTGCAAACGCGGAGCGCAAGCGCGCACGCCGCACCACACAGGCAGCGCCCACCGCCGGTGGCCGCGGCGGACGTGGCGGCCGCGGCCGGGTTTCGGCTGAAGCTCCCCGCACCGATCTTCCGCGTTCCGAGCGACGCGCCGTGGCTTATGAAGGCCAGGCCGCTGCCCGCAACGCCGCTGAGCGCGTGGCGGAAAAGAACCAGGACCGCGCCGACGCCGAGCGCGCCGAGCGCCGCAATGCCCGCGGCCGCGGCCGTGCCACTGCGTACTCGCACCACAACGACGTTCCCGCAGCAGGTGGCCGTGCATCGGCCGGCCGCGGGTCTGACGCACGTGCAACCGACGCCCGTGGCGACGCCCGCGGCGGCGCAACCCGCACCAGTGCTCCCCGCACCGGTGGCGCACCGCGCAGTGGCGCTCCCCGCACCGGCGGAGCAACGGGCGGCCAGCGCAGCGGACGTCCGGCAACCGGCCAGCGCGCCGCTGCCGGCAGCAAGTCCGGCTCGGCCGGCGGCAACGCCGCAGTCTGGTCCTCCAACACCGGCGGCACCTCGGGCGGCTCCTACTCCGGCGGCGGCAACGGCCGTTCCGGCGAAGGCCGTCCGGCACGCAGCGGCGGCCCCCGCCGTGCGTCAGCTCCGGCGTCGAACGAACGCCGCAGCCGCTAAAAAGCCCGCTTAACGACCATCGAGTGCTCCGTAACCGCCGTTTAGAAGGTTCATGACGGCCGTTACGGAGCACTCGATCGGTTGTTAACCCAGGCCTTACCAGCCGCGGACGCGCCACTCCTCAAGGTGCGGGCGTTCAGCGCCGAGGGTGGTGGGCTTGCCGTGGCCCGGGTGCACCACGGTGTCATCCGGGTACACATCGAACAGCCGCTCGCTGACATCGGTGATCAGCTGGTGGAAGCGTTCCGGATCCTTCTGCGTGTTGCCCACTCCGCCGGGAAACAGCGAATCGCCGGAGAAGATGTGCGCAGGGCCTGCCGGGTCCTGGTACACCAGCGCCACGGACCCCGGTGTGTGGCCGCGCAGGTGCACAGCCGTCACGTCGAAGCCGTCGAAGTTGCCGACGTCCCCGTGATCCAGCAGCACATCCACCGGCACGGGCAGCTCCGGGGCGTCATCCGTCCCGGCCGCGGTCTTCACCCCGGTGGCCTCCACCAGGGCCGGCAGCGCACGGACGTGGTCCCAGTGCTGGTGGGTGGTGGCAATCAACGCCAGCTTCGGCGTCGCGGAGGTGTCCGCGGCGGAGTCGGCGAGCAGCCCCTGGATGGCGGCCAGATCATCGGCCGCATCGATCAGGAGCTGCGCGCCCGACGCCTTGCTGGTGAGCAGGTACACGTTGTTGTCCATCTCGCTGACAGAAATCCGGCGGATGGTGATGTCACGCAGGTCGTGAATGAGGGAATCCATGGGCTTCAGTCTACGGACGCCCTACTCACGGCCCTGGGACACCCAGTTGGGGTCCGCTGAGCGGGAGCCGACGACGGCGTCCGCAGCGGCGTCGAGCATCTCCAGTTGCGCGCCGGTGAAGTCCAGCGCCAGCGAACCCAGGTTCTCGTCGATCCGTTCCGCCTTGCGCGTGCCCGGGATGGGAACCACGGGCAGGCCGAGCCGTTTGCCCTGGGCAAACAGCCAGGCGAGAGCCACCTGGGCCGGTGTCGCCGGCTTGCCGGCGACGGTGAGCTCGCCGGCGACGGCCTGCACTGCGGCCACCACCCCCTGGTTGGCATCCGCCGCGCCAGCGGCGAAGCGGGGGATGTTGCGGCGGAAGTCGCCGCTCCCGAGTTTAGAAGCGTCCACTGTGCCGGTGAGGAATCCCCGGCCCAGCGGCGAATAGGGCACAAACCCCACCCCAAGCGCGGCCGCCGCGGGAACAACGTTGCGTTCCACATCGCGGCTCCAGATGGACCATTCGCTCTGGACCGCGGCGATCGGGTGGACGGTGCTGGCCTCCCGCAGCTCCTCTGCCGTCACTTCTGACAGGCCGAGGTGCCGCACCTTGCCCTGCTGCACCAGCGCCGCCATGGCCTCCACGGTTTCCACAATCGGAACGCGGAGGTCGCGGCGGTGCATGTAGTACAGGTCAATGGTGTCGGTGCCCAGGCGCCGGAGGCTGGCTTCCACTGCCTGCCGGATGTAGCCCGCCTCTCCCCGGACGTCGGTGTAGCCGCTGGCGGGAGTGCCCACCAGCCCGAACTTCGTGGCCAGCTGCACTTCGCCCCGGCGTTCCTTCAGTAGCTGCGCGATCAGTTCCTCATTGCTGCCGCCACCGTAAATGTCCGCGGTGTCGATGAAACTGACGCCCGCGTCGACGGCATGGTGGAGCGTGCGCAGCGCCTCACCCTGGTCCACTTCGCCGTAGACCGGGGTGAGGGCCATGCCGCCGAACCCTAACGGGCTGACGTTCAAGCCGTCGCCGAGGTGGACCAATGGTGCGGGTACCGGTGCCATGGGGGTCTCCAATTCGCTGCTTTGCGTATTCAGGGAAGTGCCGTCCTAGCCAAGAACTCCCGCGGGAAGGCCAGTATTCCTTATGAATCGACGGCGCGCTCGAGCGCCGCCGGGCCGGGCTGCAGGCGGGCACCCGAAGCCAGGAGCGTTTCGATTGCCTCGGCGGAACCCGGCCGGGCCAGGAAGTAGCCTTGGCCCATCCGGCAATCCAGGGCACGGAGGAGGTCCAGCTGTCCGGGCTCCTCCACACCTTCGGCAATAACTTCAAGGGAGAGCATGCGGGCAAGCCCGAGGATGCCTTCGAGCATTGCCGCCGACTGCACCTCGGACGATTGCCGCCCAAGGAAGGAACGGTCAATCTTGAGGATGTCCGCCGGCAGCACCGCCAGGGAGCTCAGCGAGGAATACCCGGTCCCGAAGTCGTCGATGGCCACCCGCACACCGGTTTCCTTCAGGGTCTTGAGCGCGGCGATCCCGCCGTCCGTGCTGCCGGCAAGGGCTGTTTCGGTGACTTCGAGCACCACCTTGTCCGCCTGCGCCGCGGGGTCGGCAAGGATGCGTTTGATGGCGGCCAGGTTCCGCGGGTTGGGTAGCTGGATGGTGGAGAGGTTGATGGCAATCCAGAGCCCTTCGCAGTGCGGCAGGGAGGTCCGCCAGCCGGCCGCCTGACGGCTCGCGTTGTCCAGCACCCAGCAGCCGACGGCGTCGATGTCGCCGGTCTCCTCGGCGAGCGGAATGAACTCCGACGGCGCCAGCAGCCCCAGCGTAGGGTGCTCCCAGCGCACCAGCGCTTCCAACCCGAGGATGGCTCCGCTGGTCAGGTCGGCAATGGGCTGGTATTCGAGGCGGAGCTGGCCGGCGGGCACGGCGGAGGCCAGGTCCCGTTTGAGGGCGGCGCGGTAGGTCATATGGTCGTAGCCCTCGGCGTCAAAAAGCTGGAAGCGGGCCTTTCCGCCGTGCTTGGCCATATACATCGCGAAGTCCGCCTGCCGCAGCAGCTCGGCAGCGTCTGTGGTTTCCGGACGGCGCTGTGCCGCACCCATGCTGGCTGTGACGGTCAGGCGGTCGTCGCCGACGAAGAACGGTGCGCGCAATGCCCCGTGGATCCGTTCGGCGATTGCGGCGGTGACGGAGCCGGCGTCGTCGTCCATCACCACAATCGCGAACTCGTCCCCGCCGAGCCGGGCAACCACGTCGTCGGAGCGTACGCAGCCCTTCAGGCGGCCGGCCAGTTGGATGAGCAGCGCATCACCCCGCTCGTGTCCCAGCGAATCGTTGACCTCCTTGAAGTCATCGATGTCGATGAACAGCAGTCCTTCGTTCCGGTTCCTGCGGGTGCTTCCGGCCCCAAAGGACGCGGTGAGGCGTTCCATCAGGGCCGCCCGGTTTGCCAGGCCGGTGAGGGGGTCGTGCGTCGCCCGGTGGGTGAGGGCCTCATGGCTGCTGTGGACAGCGGCGGCCATGCCGTTGAACGCGTCCGCCAGCTCGCCAAGTTCGTCGCGGCGGAAGACCTCGATGCGGTGTTTATAGTTGCCGGCCTGCAGCTTGCGGACACCCTGGTGCAGGCTCCCTACCGGGCGCATGAGGTCCTTGACCATCCTGCGGCGGAAGTACACCGTGGCGCCCACCGCCACCACGAACAGGATGCTGCGGGCGATGACCAGGAACCGTTCGAGTTCGGCGCTGTGCGCGAGTCCGTTATCCATTTCGCTCAGGGAGTAGCGCCGGATATCCGCCAGCCGGGTGCGGATTCCCGCGCTGGCGGCAGCCAATGCCGGGGTCTCCTCCACATGGCTGCCCCGGAGCGAAAGCACCTGGCTGCCCCACAGGCCATGGTCCGTCAAGGCTTCCTGCCAGGACTGCCGGGTGGCGGCGATTGTTTCCCGCACTTCCGTTTCAGCCGGCAGCACCGCGCCAACGTCCTCGAAGAGGCGGGAAACCTCCTCCTGCTGCCGGAGGAACGCGGAGCGGTCAACGGGTGCGTTGGAGAGCAGCTGGTGCCCCAGCTGCTCGTGGCCGTCGAGGGCTGACCGGAGGGCCTCGACTTTTTCGAGCTCGAGCTGGAGCCGGCCGGATGTTTCCTGCACCTGGTCCATCAGGCCGCGCACGCCCACGATCGTGACGACGGCGCCGATCAGCAGTGCGGCGAGCATGAGCAGGAACGCCCTGGACCATTCGCGCCGGAGGCTCCAGGTCCGCCCCGACGCAGCCCCGGTTACGGCAGCCCCGGCTACGGGGTCCTCCGGTGGTGTGGCGGCTGTTCCTGAAGCATTGCCCGGCGCGTGCGCATCCATGTGCTGTTGTCCTCTGCGTCCAGGAACCACGGGGGATCCAGCCACCGGCTGAGACCCGATGATGGTCCGGTGATCCTAGGGAGCAGGCTAACAGGGCTCCGCGGCCTTGGGCGGTTTGCCGCGGAAATAAGACGTACGGAAACTCCGGCCGGCCAGCGGTTCAACGAACGGGAAACCCTAGGACCAGGGAATGACCCGGTCCGCCGCGCCGCGGGTGGCTTCGATCAGCCGGGCGTTCGCCTCGTCGGAACCGGCGGCCCATTCCTCCGCGGCGGGCCGGGCCATGCCGAAGTGCACGTGCCGGTCCACCAGCCGCTCGAGGCGAAGAGCCGCGGAAGTATCCATGAACCAGACCTCGTCCAGCTGCGCCCGGACCTGTTGCCAGACCGGGTGGTCCGCCAGGAGGTAGTTCCCTTCGGTGATCACCAGCGGGACGGAGGCCGGCACGGCAATGGAGGCCGCCACCGGTTCGTCGATCGCGCGCCGGAAATCCGGCGCGTAAACCACTGCCTCATCCCGGCGCGCCAGCCGCCGCAGCAGCGAGAGGTAACCGCCGACGTCGAACGTGTCGATGGCCCCCTTGCGCTGCCGCAGCGGCGTGCCCTCAATAATCGCGTTGCCCAGATGGAAGCCGTCCATCGGCACCACCACGGCAACGTCCGGGCCAAAGAGGGTGTGCAGGGCGGCCGCAAAGGTCGATTTCCCGGACCCCGGCGAGCCCGTGATGCCGAGCAGTATCCGGCTCCCCGTCGCCAGGCGGCCGCGCAGGTCCGCTACGGCCGCCGTCACGTCGGGATGCCGGAGTGCGTCCGGCGGGGAAGATGCCATGGGCACCAGCCTAATCCGCGGCTATTTTGCCTGGAACACCGCCACGGTGCGGGCCGGGACGGTGAACGTCCCGGACGCCGTGTCATGCGTGGCCGTCTTGACCACGGAATCGATGCCGCCGGCCTGCACCGGGTGCAGGGTAAAGGTTGCCCCTGCGGTACCGGCCACCGTTTGGCTGGTGGCCTCGTCCGATGCGTTGAACACCACCACGAGTCCGCGCAGGTTCCGGTCCACGTCCGTCCCGACGGAGTCGTCAATGCGCATCACCACCACGCCGGGGGCCTGGTCCGGGCCGCCGGCCGGGAAGGACACCTTCTGCTGCACCAGCGCCGCCTCGCCGAGGTGGAACAGCGGTGTGCTCTTGCGGATCTGCAGCAGTTCCGCGGCACGTCCGCGGGCTTCCGCGATCTCCGCGGACACCGGCTTCTGGGCCGGATCCGCCAGCAGCGGGCGCATGTAGCCGTACTTGTCCTCGTTGTCAGCCTTGGGCGGCAGGCCGCGGCCGAAGCCGTTGGTGGCATCCGTGTGGTCCAGGACGTTGAACCAGTCGCCGGAATCGTAGCTGTTGCGGTCCAGGGACTTGCTGCGCAGGGATTCGCCGCCGGCGTGCCAGAAGGAGATGCCCTGGCCGAAGGCGGTGGTGCTGAGCGCGAGGGTCTGCATCCGTGTGCGGTCCGCCATGGCCGTGTCCTGCGGGAGTTTCAGGGCGAGGGCGTCGAACAGCGTCTCGTTGTCGTGGGCTTCAACGTAGGTGATGGCTTCCTGCGGGTCGCTTGTGTACCCGGCAGGGGCGCCGTTGTACGGAACGTCCGCGCCCTTGACCGTGGCGCCGGTGCGGTCGATGAAGGAGTAGTCCTTCAGGTTGCCGGTCAGGCCCACCTTCACCAGGTCCTGGGCGAGGAGGAGGGCGGCTTTCTGCTGTTCCGGGGTGCCGTTGGCCGGCGAATCGTTGGGGTCCGTGAACAGTCCGGAAGCGAAGCCCTGGACCCGCGGATCGGGGTCGAACGGGCCTCCGCCGCGGACGGCGTCGCGCAGCCGGTCGTTGAACGTGGCGATGCCGGTCCCGGCCATGTTTGCCTGGGTGGCCTGGACGAACCTGGCGTTGTTGGCCACCTCGCCGAAGTTCCAGCCCTCGCCGTACAGGGTGATGTTCTTGCCGTCTACGCCGTCCTTGGACAGGGTCAGCTGATCGAGGGCCGCCCTGACGTCCAGCATGTTCTGCTTTGAGTGGTGGCCCATGAGGTCGAAGCGGAAACCGTCCAGCTTGTAGGTCCTGGCCAGGGTCACCAGGGAATCGACCATGAGCTTGCCCATCATGGTGTTCTCGGTGGCCGTGTTGGCGCAGCACGTGGACGTCTCCAGGGATCCGGTGACGGCGTTCAGGCGGTGGTAGTAGCCCGGCACGATCCGGTCGAGGTTGTTGCTCCCGGACTGGCCGGCACTCGACGTGTGGTTGTAGACGACGTCCTGGATGACCCTCGCGCCGGTGGTGTTGAGGGCGGCCACCATTTCACGGAATTCCGTGATCCTGGTGGCCCCCTCCGGGTTGGTGGAGTAGGAGCCTTCCGGCGTTGTGTAGTGCAGGGGATCGTAGCCCCAGTTGAAGCCGTCCCTGGCCGCCGTTTCGGCGACACAGGCCTGCTGTTCCTCGGAATCGGCGGGAAGGGCGGCCAGGTCACAGACCGGTTCACGCTGTTCGCTGCGGCGCTCCTCGATGGTGCCGATGTCGTTGACGGGCAGCAGGTGGACGGCGTTCATCCCGGCGTCCGCCAGTTCCCGCATGCGCTTCATGCCGTTGCTGCCAGTGTCGGTGAACGCCTTGTAGGTGCCGCGGTGCTCGGCCGGAACGGAGTCGTCAGTGATGGAAAAGTCGCGCACATGCAGTTCGTACAGGGAGAGGTCCTCCGGCTTGCTGAGCGCGGGCTTCTGCAGCTTGGCCCAGCCTGCCGGCGCCAGCGACTTGTCCTCGAGGTCCACGAAGAGGCTGCGTTCCGAGTTGGCGGAGAGGCCCACGCTGTACGGGTCCGTGACGAGGTTGCGTTCAACCTTTCCGGTTTCCGGGACGAAGACCTCCACCTCGTACAGGTAGTAGGCGCCGTTCCAGTCCTTGTCCCCGGTGACGGACCAGACGCCGTCGCCGGAGGGCTTCATGGCCCTGCTGGCCACGGGCTCGCCGCCGGATCCGGAGGCGTAGGCGTGGACGGTGACACTCCGGGCAGTGGGTGCCCACAGCGAAAGCTCCGGACGCTTGCCCTGCCAGGTCAGCCCAAGTTCCTGCTCCGCCGCTTCGGGGTAGATGGTGTCCAGGACGCCGGGGACCTGGACTCCGGTGGCGGCCGTGACCTTGCCGTCCGCCCCGACGGCGGCCACGAGCAGCTGGCCCTTGAGCAGTTCCTTGGCCCGGAGCGCGTCGGCTTCCGTCAGCCGCAGGGAGGCAAGGCCCGCCAGATGCGGGTATTTGGCCGCCAGGCCGGCGTCCAGGCCGTCGGCATCCCGCTCGAGCGGGAGGGAGGAGCCGCCGGTGACCTGTCCGTCCGCAACCGCCAGGCCGCCGTCGGGCGCGCTGTAAAGCCGGTACTGCGTACCTTCGGCCGCCGGAGCCTTCCAGGCGATGGTGTCCGCCGTCAGCCAGTGTGCGCCGGCGTCGGCTCCGAGCGCATCCGGAACGTCGTCAGTGAGGGTGTGGCTGGCGTGGTCGTACGTGAACGTCACGGGTCCTCCCGGCGCGTTCAGGACGATGTCGCCGCCACCTGCCGCTCCTCCGGCCCCGTAGTTCTCGTCCCATGAATTGTTGAGGGCGACCTTCATGGCGTAGGTGCCGGCGGGGACATCGAAGGTGGCCCGGTAGAGGGTTGCGGATCCCTCCACCGGCAGCAGCCTGCTGGCGGTGCACTCCGGCTGCCAGTCTCCGGGGCAGCCGATTTCGGACTGCAGCGAACCCACCAGCGCCACAGCCACCGGAGTGGCGGTGTGGTCCGCAAATGCGGGGAGGGCAAGGCCGCCCAGGGTGAGGGGCGCAGCGCAGGCCGCGGCCAGCGCTGCCAGGAGTTTCCTGTTGAGGGCGGGCGGGGACCCGGGCGGGCGGGAGTGGCGAATCATGGGAGACCTTCCTTGGCAATGCCCCAGAACGGCATCGGCGGTGAGCGGGGATACCGACGAGCCTAAGGACCTCCTGTGACGCACGTCAACCATTTACTGAAAATAGAGCGTTCTGTTTTCATGCAACGCGACGTGCCGTTTACGTACACTGGAAACACCATGACTTCCGGACAGCCGTTCCGGTGAAGGAGCCTTATGAGCACGACAGCGGGCCGCACAGACCCGGCCGCCCCGGAGCGACCGAAGCTGGAGGACCTGGCCCGGAAGGTCGGGGTCAGCATCGCCACGGTGTCCCGGGTGGTCAATGGCCGCAAGGGCGTGTCGCGCGAGGTGCGGCAGGCCGTACTCGCAGCAATGGACGACCTCGGCTACGAGCGCCCGGACCGCGCACGCAGCACCACCCGCGGCCAGGTGGGGATCATCGTCCCGGACCTGACCAACCCGATCTTTCCGGCAATCGCGCAGACGGTCGTGTCGCTCCTGTCCCAGGAGGACTTCATCCCGGTGCTCTGTGCTTTGCCCGGCGGGGGACGCTCCGAGGACGAGTACATCGAGATGCTCGTGGCGCAGGAGGCCTCCGGCATCATTTTTATCTGCAGCTCACATGCCGACGGCCAGGCCAGCCTGGAGCGCTACCACCGGCTGCGCGGCCGCGGCATTCCGTTCGTCCTGGTCAACGGCGTCCGCCAGGAACTGCCGGCCGCCTCCGTGTCCAATGACGACGCCGCGGCCATCAGCACCGCGGTGCAGCACCTTGCCAGCCTGGGGCACCGGAAAGTCGGCCTCGCCATCGGCCCGCACCGCTTCATCCCCAGCAGGCAGAAGCTGGCCGGATTCCGCGCCGCGCTCGCCGAGTACCTGGGCATTGAGGACCCGGAACCGCACACGGCCACCAGCATGTTCACGGTGGAAGGCGGCCAGAGTGCGGCCAATGAGCTGCTGGACTCCGGCCACACGGCCATCGTGTGCGCGTCCGACGTGATGGCGCTGGGCGCCATCCGGGCGGCCCAGGCCAGGGGGCTGCGCGTGCCGGAAGACGTGTCCATCGTCGGTTTCGATGATTCACCGCTGATGGCGCTCACGAATCCGCCGCTGACCACGCTCCGGCAGCCCGTCGCTGCGATCGCGCACGCCGCCGTCCATGCCCTGGCAGCCGAAATTGCCGGCGAACACTCCACGCGCTCGCCGGTGGTGCTGGCGTCCGACCTGGTGGTGCGCGGCTCTACCGGGCCTGCTCCTGTGGCAGCAGCTTCAGCCCCGCCGCGCAGCCCACGATCCCGGCGATGAACAGCAGCTTGAGCGGGTTGGCGGGCTCGACGCCGGTGGCCATCGCCCAGCCCACAGTCAGGGCGGCGCCGATGCCCACCCAGACGGCGTAGGCGGTCCCGAGCGGGATCGACTTCACGGCGACCCCCAGTCCCGCCATGCTCAGGGTTGCGGTGACGGCAAAGACGGCGGTCGGCAGCGCCTGGGAGAAGCCGTCGGACAGCCCCAGGGCGGTGGCCCACACGGCTTCCAGCACGGCGGAAGCGAGCAGGACCAGCCAGGCAGTCGCGTTCTTGGTCATCACGCCACCACCTTCAGGCCCACCACGGACGCGGCGATCCCGGCGAGCAGCAGCAGCCGTGCCGCCGTCGCGCGTTCCACTTTGCTGACGATCGCGTAGGCGGAGGTGAGCACCACGCCGACGCCCACCCACACCGCGTAGGCGGTGCCGGTGGGGATGGACTGCATCGCGAGGGCCAGCCCGCCGGTGCTGGCGATGACTGAGACGAGGAAGACTGTTGCGGGCAGGATGCGCCGGAGGCCCTTGGCCTGGGACGTCTTGTGCAGCGCTGCGGCCCAGACGGCCTCGAGCGCACCGGAGAGGATGAGGATTAACCACGACATGACAGATCCTTTGGCCAGTCTTGTCGCGTGCCGGGTACTGAACCGTCGTCCGGAGGTCCCGAAGGGGAACCTTGGTCCCAGCGTAGCAACGCCCGACGGCGGGGGCCACCGTTGGTGGCCAAGCTCACCGGGGCTGGGCGGTCCGGTCAGGGGTGGTTCGGTGAGGGGCGGTCCGGTCAGGGGTGGTGTGGTCACCGGAGCGGGCGGTCCGGTGCGGGATCGACGAGGCGAGGGCCAACACAACGATGAACGATGCGGTCAGGACGGCAAACCACGCCCCGCGCGGTTCAGTGAAGGCGAGCCGGGCGCCGGCGATCCCGGGGCCGGCCAGGACGAGTGCCGCGGCGAGGGCTGCGCTGACGAGGCCGCAGACGAGCCTTGCCCAGAGGGGTCCGCGGCGGGACAAAGCATAGCCGCCGCCGATCCCCATCAGGGAGACTGCGATTGCGCCGCCGCCGAGGCCTTCGGTGAGGAGTGCGGCAACCGCGCCGGGCATGATCAGCGGGGCGATGGCTAACGCGAGCGGCGCGAGGGCAAGCCAGCGCCATCCGCGCCGGCCGCCTGCCCGCCGGAGTGCTTCCGCCCAGCCCAGGAGACCGCCAGCAATGGCCCCGGGCAGGAGGATCGCGCCGAAGGTTCCCCACCAGCTGAAGGTGGAGGCCGGGCCCACAAGCTCCACCATGTAGCTGCGGAATCCTGCGGCCCAGGCAATGCCGCAGGTGATGCCGATCGCGACGAGCGGACCAGCTGGATGGACTGCGCCTGTGCGCTGGTCTGCAGTGGTGCGCTGGCCTGCGGCGGTGTGGGGGCCGGGCGCGGCCGGATGGACGGCGGGGCGGGCGCCGCGCGAGGCTGGTGCGGATTCCTTGTCGCTCATGATCGGCTCCAGAGATTCAGCTGGTAGCTGGCGACATTAGGGCACTGACGGGGAAACGGCAAGGCCCCCGTTTTAGGCCGGACTGCTGCCGGTTGCCGCGAGCGGCAGCGGGACCCGTTCCACTACGTGCGGGGCAAGGAGGAGCTGCCTTTCCGGCGGGGCGGCGGGCGGGTTCGAAGCCGCGCCGGTCCCGTCGCCGGCCAGCTCGTGGGTCAGCACGCGGATCATGTGGCGCGCGGCCTCTTCCACAGGCTGGGCCACGCTGGAGAGGCCGAGTGCGGCCGCCACGGGAGTGTTGTCAAAGCCCACGACGGCTGGCCGCGCAGTGCCGGGCCGTAACTCCCGGAGCTTCTCCGCGGCCCCGAGGGCCAGTGAGTCGCTGGAACAAACAATGGCCGTGGCGCCCCTCGAGGCCAACAGGGCCGCACCGGATGCTCCGCCGGGAACGGTTTCTTCCGCTTCCACGCTGAGGGCGGGCACATCCCGGCCGTAGCCCGCCGCGTCCATGGCGCGCAGCCAGCCGCGGCGGCGGTCTGCGCCCACAGGATTACCCGTGTACGAGCCCAGGAAACCGATCCTGGAGTGGCCCTGCGCCAGCAGCATCCGGACGGCCTGTTCCGTTCCTGCGGCACCGTCAATGTCCACCCAGGAGTGGCTTGCCGCGGTCAGGCCGCCGGCGGCGTCCCAGGGCCGGCCAAAGACGGCGAACGGTGTGCCGCGTTCCTGCAGCCAGCGGGTCCGCACGTCGTCCGGTGTGCTGGAGGTGAGGATGAATCCGTCCAGCCCGGCGACGTCGAGCAGTTCTTCATACTGGCGGATTTCGTCGCTGTCCGAGTCCGCGCAGAACAGCGTCAGCCGGTAGCCGGCCGCCTGTGCCGCTTCCGTGAGCGCGTGCAGGAAGCGGTCCAGCACGGCGCCGTTGATTCCGTCCGTCGCGGGAAGGAGCCGCATGCCGAAGTTCATGGAACGCTGGGTGCGCAGCTGCCGGGCGGCGGCGCTGGGCCGGTAGCCGGCTGCCTCAATGGCCGCCTGGATGCGCTCCCGGGTGGCGGGCTTGACCTTGTGCGGAGCGTTCAGCACGTTGGAGATGGTCTGCCGGGATACTGCGAGTTCTCTGGCCAGGCTGGCGAGGGTGGGCCGGGCCAAATGGGGCTCCTTAGGGCGCGTACTGGACGGTTGGGAATGCAGGCAGTGGCCGGCGGGCGTCCCGGCAGGGCTGCCGAATCGCCGTCTTTTCCGTCTCACACTAACGTGTGAGACGATTTAACCGCACAAATTTGATCGATCAAATCTGTGCGCCCAGGTTCTCGCCCGGTAAAGCGGACGCCAGCCTCCGCCCCCACACCCAGCAGCACAGGAGTTGTCTTACCGTGGCCTCTGAACAGCCATACCTGCACAATCTTTCCGGCGTTTTCAGTGCCCCCATCCAGGCGTGGTCCGACGCTCATGGACAGGTCCGCCACACCGGCGCCCAGGGGATCTACTGCGGCGACGACCGCGTCCTCAACACTGCCGTCCTCACCGTGGACGGGCGCGAGCCCGAGTGGGTGTCCACGCAGTTGCGGTCCTCCAAGGAAACCGACTACATCTACTTCGTGCGTGCGGACGCCGAAGTGGCGGACCCTCTGCTCTCGCTGGTGCGCACACGCTCGGCCCGGTCCAGCCGCATCCGCCACGGTGAGGACACGGAGACCCTCACCGGCTGCTCCGGCCGCGTGGGTGAGACGCTGCGCCTGGAGTCCGCCATGCGGGAACCCGTATCGCTGACGGTCAGGCTGACCCTGGGCGCGGACAACACCACCATGGAAAACATCAAGCAGGGCGGCCGTGGCGGCGCCCCCGTGGAACCGCAGGGGACCACCTGGTCCTGGCGCGACCAGGACACCACCCTGGCGCTGACGGCGGCCAACGGAACGGTCAGCGTGGACGGCAGCACCGTAACCATCGACTGGGCCGTGGAGGTGGCTCCCGGTTTACCCGTGGAGCTGGAGTGGTCTGTTGACCTGACGGATGCGGATTCTCCGATGCTGGCGCCTGACGGTGAACCCATCGCCGCTCCGGCATCGAACGATCCCCGGCTCAGCCGCCTCCTGGAACGGTCCGTCAGCGACCTCAACAGCCTGCGGCTGGCGCACTACTCGCATCCGCATGACACGTTCCTGGCGGCGGGTGCGCCCTGGTTCTTCACTATGTTCGGCCGCGATTCCATCATCGCGGCGCGCATGCTGCTGCCTATCAACACGGCAATTGCCGGCGGAACGCTGCGTGCGCTCGCCGGCCGGCAGGGCACCGAAACAGACCACACCACGGCAGTCCAGCCGGGCAAGATCCTGCATGAAGTCCGCCGGACCGTCCTGACCATGGCGGAGAGCGGCCACGCCCTGCGCCTGCCGCCGGTGTACTACGGCACCATTGACGCCACTCCGCTGTGGATCTGCCTCCTGCACGATGCCTGGAAAGCCGGCATGCCCGACGCCGAGGTCAAGGAACTCCTGCCCAACCTCGAGGACGCGCTCGAGTGGCTCAGGGACCACGGCGACCTGGACGGGGACGGCTTCCTGGAATACCTCGACGCCTCCGGGCAGGGCCTGGTGAACCAGGGATGGAAGGACTCCGGCGACGCCATCCGCTGGCACGACGGTTCACTGGCGCGGGGGCCCATCGCACTGGCCGAGGTCCAGGCCTACGCCTACGAGGCCGCAGTGGTGGGCGCGGAGATCCTCGACGCCTTCGGACGTCCGGGCGCGCAGGAATGGCGCGACTACGCGGCCGGCATGGCCGAACGGTTCCGCGCGCAGTTCTGGTGCGAGGACGAGCTGGGGCCGTACCCCGCCCTTGCCCTGGATGCGGACAAACGCCCGGTGGACGGCGTGACCTCCAACATGGGTCACCTGCTCGGCACCGGAATCCTGAACGAGGACGAGCATCGGATTGTGGTGCGTCGCGTCATGGACCCCACCATGTTCTCCGGCTACGGCGTCCGGACGCTGTCCACCACCAACGGCGGCTACTGGCCCACCCGCTACCATGCCGGCGCGGTCTGGAGCCATGACACAGCCCTGATCATCAGCGGCATGCTGGCCGACGGTTTCCCGGATGAAGCGGCGCAGCTCGCTGCCGGGCTGCTGCAGGTGGCCGAGGCCAACGACTGGCGGCTGCCGGAGCTCTTTGGCGGCCACGGCTCGGACACCATGCGCACGCCCGTGCCGTTCCCCGCGAGCTGCCGGCCGCAGGCCTGGGCCTCGGCGAGCTCCGTGGTGATCGCCGCAGCGCTCACCCCGGCGGACCGGCCGGTGCCGCGGGAAGAACTGCAGGCGTCCGCCGCTACCTTGTGACCGGTCTCCGTCTTGTGGCCACGCGCTGTGTGAGACCGGTCGCTAGCCCGTCACCCGGTCGATCGATACGACGGCCAGGAAGCCCCGGCCCAGGATTTCGGGCGTACCGGAGTCGGAACCGACGACGGCGTCATAGCGTCCCAGCGTCTCCGGCTCGCCCGGCGAGGGGGCTGCCTCAGGTGCCTCGCCGCCGTCGGGCGTGTCCCCGCTGCCGGGTGCCTCGCCGCCGGGTCCGGCATCCGAAGCGTCAGCCCCGGCAGCCCCGGGGCTGACAGTGGCCTGTCCCTGCAGCAGGATCCCGAGTTGCCCTTCAAACACAGGGTGCGCGCGCTTCTTGGAGAGTTCGATGATGGACGTGTAGCCCTTGAACGCCCCGTTCCGGGTGATCACGTTGAGTCCGCGGATGTCCCCCGTGGGGAGCGCCCCGGTGACGTCCGCGTCACCGGGGAAGCGGAACGGCCGGTACTTCTCCAGCGGGTGTTCGCTGCCGTCCACGGTCAGCAGCAGGAGTTCGCCGTCCACCACGGTGAGTACGCGGTCCATGCCGGGAAACGCTGAGAACTGGCCGGCCTTGGACACCTCGGCGATGCTCACCCGCCAGTCCCATGCGCCGTCCTGTGAGGAGGCAGCCTTCGGATGGCTGGCCAGTTCGCGGGTGACCCCGCCCTTGTTGCGCCACGGTTCGGCCCTGAGTTCTGCATAGCGGATGATCTCCATCCGCCCAGCCTAGCGGCCGGAACGAGGGCCCGGCGTAACGTCGGTGCAGACTTGGCAGGCTTGCTAACGTCAGGGGAGGAAGAGAATCGCAGGAGGAGCAGGATGTTCGTCAAGGTGTGTGGCCTGAGTACGCCGGAGTCGGTCCAGGCAGCAGCGGGTGCCGGTGCGGACGCCGTCGGATTCGTCCTGACCAAGAGCCCGCGCGAGGTCACCCCGGCCAGGGCCCGGGAGCTCCTAGCCCACGTGCCGGCCGGTACCCCCGCGGTGGGCGTGTTCCGCCACGAGCCGGTGGCGGACGCCGTCGCCGTCGCCCGCGAGGCGGGCCTCGGGTGGATCCAGCTCCACGGGGACCGCACCCCGGAGGACGTGAAAGCAGCACACGACGCCGGCATGAAGGTGATCAGGGCCGTCACCATGGGTGCTTCCCCGGAAGCATTCGGCAGCTGGGGCGAGGAACTGCTGCTGATCGATGCGGCCGTGCCCGGCTCGGGCGAGGCCTGGGACTACTCGTCGGTGCAGGCCAAGGGTCTTGCCGGGCGGAACTGGCTGCTGGCCGGGGGACTTGACCCCGTGAACGTCGCCCGGGCCGCGAAGGAAGCCGGCGCGTGGGGAGTGGACGTCTCCTCCGGCGTCGAAAGTTCGCGGGGAGTCAAAGACCTGGCGAAGGTCCGGGCGTTCGTGCTGGCAGCAAAGGCCCCGGCCGCCTAGTCCCGGAATGATCTAGACCCGGAATGAAGAGTGCCGGCTTCTTGTTGCCGCTGTCATGAAGCGCATCGGATTTCTTTCCTTCGGCCACTGGGGCAACGTCGAGGGGTCCCGGACCCGCACCGCCCGGGACGCCCTGCTGCAGGGCATTGAGCTGGCCGTGGCCGCCGAGGAGCTGGGCATCGACGGCGCATATTTCCGGGTGCATCACTTTGCCCGGCAGCAGGCCTCCCCGTTCCCGCTGCTGGCAGCCATCGCCGCCCGCACCAGCCGGATCGAAATGGGTACCGGCGTGATCGACATGCGGTACGAAAACCCGCTGTACATGGCGGAGGAGGCGTCCGCCACGGACCTGATCAGCGGCGGCAGGCTGCAGCTGGGCGTCAGCCGCGGTTCACCCGAACCGGCACGGGACGGCGCCGCAGTGTTCGGCCACGTTCCTGCCGAGGGCGAGAGCCCCGCGGACATGGCACGCAGGCACACCGCGGTGTTCCGCCACGCCATCACCGGCGCCGGAGTGGCCGACGGGGATCCCCGCTTCGGCGGCGGACCCGGCAAATTGCCGGTCCAGCCGAACTCGCCGGACTTGGCCCGCAGGATCTGGTGGGGCGCCGGATCCCGCGCCACCGCCGTCTGGACCGCGGAACAGGGCATGAACCTGATGAGTTCCACTCTGCTGACCGAAGACACCGGCGTGCCGTTCGACGAGCTTCAGGCCGAGCAGATCAGCATGTTCCGCAGCGCCTGGGCCGGTGCCGGCCATGAGCACACGCCACGGGTATCGGTCAGCAGGAGCGTGCTGCCGATCGTTGACGAGGAGGACCGCCGGTACTTCGGGCTCAGCGCCCTTCGGGAAAAGCGGGACCAGGTGGGGATCATCGACGGGCTGGTGGCGCGATTCGGCAAAAGCTACGTGGGCGAGCCCGAGGCCATCGCGGAAGAGCTTGCGGCGGACGCCGCCGTGCAGGCTGCCGACACCGTCCTCCTCACCGTCCCGAACCAGCTGGGCGTGGACTTCAACGCCAAGCTGCTCGGCACCATTGCCCGGCACGTGGCCCCTGCCATTGGGTGGCAGCCGAAGTGGCCCGTGGCCGGGGCTGGGCGTGGGCCTGGGACTGCGGCTGCCGCTGGGCCTGCAGCGCCCGGTGCGGAGGCTAGCCGTGGCTAATGGTCTTCGCTAGCATTCAGCTGGGGACCACCCCGAAGAACCGGCGGGCCAGGCCCGCCACCCGAGTCGAAGGAGACCCGTCGTGACTCTGCCCCAAGGTATTACTCCCGGCATCTGGACCCTTGATATGTCCCACAGCGAAATCGGGTTCACCGTCCGCCATGCCGGCATCAGCAAAGTCCGCGGCCGCTTCACCGACGCTTCCGCGGAGGCGCACGTGGGCGCGTCCCTGTCGGCGTCCAGCCTGCACGCCACCGTGAAGACAGCGAGCTTCGACTCGGGCGACGCCAACCGCGACGCCCACGTCCGCGGGGCGGACTTTTTCGACGTGGAGCAGTTCCCGGAGATGACTTTCCGGGCGACGGGCATCGAAGGTGACGGAGAGGACTACACCGTCACCGGCGACCTCACCATCCGCGGCGTCACCAAGCCCGTGGAGCTCGAAGTGGAGTTCACCGGGGTGGCGGTCGATCCGTTCGGCGCCACCCGGGCAGGTTTCAGCGCAGAGGCCGAAATTAGCCGCAAGGAGTTTGGGCTGACGTGGAATGCGGTCCTCGAAGCCGGCGGCGTGCTGGTCAGCGACAAGGTCAAGATCAACGTCGACGCAGCGCTGGTCAAGCAGGCCTAGCCGCGGGCCTCAGGTCCACGGCAGGCGGAGGAGCACGGAAAACAGGCTGGTGTAGTCGTAGCTCGTGGAGCTGTTGGACATGAGCACGATTGCCCTGCCCTGCTCCGGGTAGAGGCGCATGATGTTCCAAAACCCCAGCCCGGTGCCGAAATGCTCCACGTAGGACCCGGATGGCTCCCTGGAGTACTCCTTGGAGTGCTTCCGGAACCAGCCCGCGGAGTGGTCGAACTGCCTTCCTTTGACGTGGATGTCGCGCATGGCCCGCGCCGTGGACTCCTGGAGGATGCGGTGCCCCTGTGGTTCAGCGCCGCTCGCGGGAGTTCCGGCGGCAGCGCAGGCGGCTCCTTCGGGTCGTGCTGTTTCCGGCGGAACAGCCAGCCCATCGTTGAGATGCAAGCGGGCGAAGGCTGCCGCGTCCAGCACGCTTCCTACCAGGCCGCCGTAGCCCGCGCCGTCAACCAGGAACGGGTTGAGTGAGGAATATCCGCCGTGCCTTGCCCCCAGGGTCCCTGGTGGAAGGATTGCCGCGAGTGCCGGAGTGAGCGGGCGGGGGAGGCGGACATAGCCGGTGGCCGCGGATCGACCCGGCAGGTAGGCGAAGCCGGTTGAAGCCATTCCCAGCGGAGCGAGGATCTCGCGCTGGATGTAGGTGGGAAACGGCTCACCGGAAGCCTGGCTGATGATCTGGGCCGCCAGGAGGTAGCCGACGTTCGAGTAATGACCGGTGCCTCCAACGGGGTGGCGGAACGCGCGGCGCCGGGCCATCAGTTTCCGCAGCATCTGCTCCTGGTCCGGCGCCGGTGTATCCGCCGGGTGGATCCAGGTCACGGGCAGCGGATTGCCCAGCCCCGCGGAATGGCTGAGCAGCTGCCACACGGTTGGCTGGGCCGGGCCGGGGGCGCGCAGCCAGGGCAGGTATTCGTGGACGGGCGCGTGCAGGTCCAGGAGCCCCCGGTCGGAGAGCCGCAGGGCGGCGGTGGCCGTCACCGGCTTCGTCATGGAAAACCAGGGATAAACCGTATCCGCCGTCGCGGGGGCATGGCCGTCAAGGTCCGCGAAACCTGTGCCGACTGTGTGGAGCGCCCCGTCCCGCGACACCACAGCGAGTGACATTCCCGGAACGCGGGCCTTCCGGGCTGTGTCCGCCAGCGCGGCGCGGACTGCTGTCAGATCCATTTGTTGTGCTTGAACGCGGCGTAGAGTGCCACGCCCATGGCCGCCATCAGGCCCAGCGCCATCGGGTAGCCGAAGATCCAGTCGAGCTCGGGCATGGTGCGGAAGTTCATCCCGTAGATGGTGCCCACCAGGGTGGGGGCGAACAGAATGGCGGCCCAGGAGGAGATCCGTTTGACCTGCTCGCTCTGCGCGAAGCTGGATTCGGTCAGGCGACGCATTTCGTCGTTCTGCCGCTGGGCCACCAGCGCGGCGTTGACGGTGAGCGCGTTCTGCAGCAGGGCCCGGAAGGAGGCGGTCCGTTCGCCCAGGCGGAGGACGTGGTCCAGGACGTCACGGAGGTGGTCCTGCAACTCGGGGCCGGGCCGATGCTCGGCCGTTCCGGTGAGCAGGGCCTGCAGGATTCCCGCGAGGGGGCTGGTTCCGCGCTGGAACATGATGACCTGGCGGGAGAGCTCATAAATCCGGCGCGAGACGTCCGGGTCGCCGCTGAAGAGGTCGTCCTCGATTTCGTCGATGTCGTTTTCCAGGCCGGCAGCCACCGGTTCGTATTCATCCACCACCTGGTCCAGGATGGCGTACAGCACGGCGTCCGGGCCCAGCGCCAGGAATTCGGGCTCTCCTTCCATGCGCCGGCGGACGCGGGCCAGGTCCGGTGACTCCGCGTGGCGGACGGTGACCACAAAATCCGTGCCCACAAAAACGTGGATCTCGCCGAACTCGACCTTTTCGACGTCGTCGAGATAGCGCGCCGGGCGCAACACCAGGAACAGGGTCTCGCCGTAGTGCTCAAGTTTCGCCCGCTGGTGCCCGGTCAGGGCGTCCTCCACCGCCAGGTGGCTGAGGTCGAACTCGTCGGCCACGGAACGCAGTTCCGGTGCGTCCGGCCGGTAGAGGCCGATCCAGGCCATCCCCTCACGCTGCCGCAGCAGGAAATACGTCTCCTCAAGCCCCTCCGGGTCGGTGGTCCGGCGGCCATTTACGTAGACGGCGTTATCAATAATGGTCACGCTGCGCCTCCTTCTGCGGACCGCCCCTTGGCTGTGACGTTAGCCCTTCGCCGGGACGCTGCCAACAGTATGCGCCCGCGCCGCTGCGTAGCCGGGAAAGGGCGGCGTAAGGATTTCGTAAAGACCGGGTTCTGCCGGAATCACGCGGTGCTACGCTCCGTGATGCGTCGGACTACGGCCACGGTTGTGGTCGCGGTGCCTGACGCCCTTCGTAAGCCCTTCGCCTGCCCGCCCATGAGAGGACGTCCAATGGCGGTACCGCTGAGGGGGCCGGCAAAGGTGCCCGCGGACCTCCGGCCCCGGGACGGCCGCATCAGGCGCCTGCTCCTGCATCCGGTCAGGTCGGTGCCGGTGGCGTTCCTCGCCGTCATAATGGTCGGGGCCGGGCTGCTCCTGCTTCCCGCCTCGCATTACCCCACCGACTCCGACGTCGGGATGCCGGCCCTGTTCACTTCGGTCTCGGCCGTCTGCGTGACCGGCCTGATCACCGTGGACACCGCGACGTTCTGGACACCCTTCGGCCAGGCCGTGATCCTCGGGCTGATCCAGGTGGGCGGCTTCGGCATCATGACGCTGGCAACGCTGCTCGCGCTGCTGGTGCGCAAGAACCTCGGCCTCCGCGGGCAGCTTGTGGCGCAGTCCGAAACCCACACGCTGAATTTTGGTGATGTGCGCTCCGTGCTGGTGCGGGTGGCTAAGATCATGGCCACGCTGGAGGGCTGCACGGCAGCGGTCCTGACGCTCCGGTTCTGGATCGGGTACGACGCCAACCCGGCCACGGCACTCTGGCACGGCATCTTCCATGCTGTATCGGCCTTCAACAACGCCGGGTTCTCCCTCTACAGCGACAACCTCATCGGGCTGGCCGAAGATCCCTGGATCATCGTTCCCCTCTGCGCAGCCGTGGTGGCCGGCGGGCTGGGGTTTCCCGTGATCATCGCCCTGATGCGGGACGGGTTCCGGATCAGGGAATGGACAGTTCACGTCCGGTTGACGGTCTACGGCACGCTGCTGCTTCTGGCGGCAGGCTTCGTGTTTTTCGCGGCCTTCGAATGGAACAGGCCCGAAACCCTGGGGCCGCTCTCCACAGGCGGGAAGTTCCTCGGCGCGCTGGCCGGCAGTGTGTTTCCCCGGACCGCCGGTTTCAACAGCATCGACTACGGGGCAGCCACACCGGAGACTCTGATGGTCACCAACATCCTGATGTTCATCGGCGGCGGCAGTGCGGGGACGGCGGGCGGCATCAAGATCACCACCTTCCTCATCCTGGGATTCGCCATCTGGAACGAGGTCCGCGGACGCGAGCAGGTCACCATCGCCCACCGCTCCATCAGCTCCTCGGCGCAGCGCCAGGCGCTCTCCGTTGCCTTGCTTGGCGTCGCCGCCGTCATTGCGGGAACGCTGCTGCTGCTGATGTTCACCGATTACAGCCTCGAGAAGGTGCTCTTCGAATCCATCTCCGCCTTCGCCACGGTGGGGGTGAGCACCGGCATCACCTATCACATGCCGGCCAGCGCGCAGTGGGTGCTGATGGCACTCATGTTCGTGGGCCGCATCGGCACCATCACGGTGGCTTCTGCCCTGGCCCTGTCCGCGCATCCGCGGCTCTACCATTTGCCGGAGGAGCGGCCGATCATCGGCTGATGCGGCGGGCCGGGAATTCAGGGCCGGGTCAGGGCAATCCCGGACACCCGATCGGGCGCGCGCGGGGGAGAATGGCCCTATGAAGACATTGCTCAACATCATTTGGCTGGTATGCGGCGGACTCTGGCTGGCGCTGGGGTACTTCTTCGCGGGCATCATCTGCTGCCTGCTCATCGTGACCATTCCGTGGGGCATCGCGTCCTTCCGGATTGCCTCCTACACGCTGTGGCCCTTCGGCCGGATGGTGGTGGACAAGCCGGGCGGCAACGGCGTGTTCTCGCTCCTGGGCAATGTGATCTGGCTGGTGGTCGCCGGCATCTGGATCGCGATCGGGCATGTGGTGACGGCGTTTGCCATGGCCATCACCATCATCGGAATTCCGCTGGCCATCGCGAACCTGAAGCTCATTCCCGTCTCGCTGATGCCCCTCGGCAAGCAGATTGTGCCCACCGACCGGCCGTTCGTCACCAGCTACCGCTAAGGCCGGCGGCCGCCTAGGACGCGGTCAGGCGCGGCGGAACGCGCCGTCGTCGAGAAGTGCGACGGCGGTGCTCCCGTTGAGTTCCGCAGCGATCGCCACGTCCTCCTGATAACCGCCGAAAACGAGCTCCCGCCCGCTGGAGCATTCCAGCAGCGCGTCGCCCAGCACGGGTTCCGCAGCGGTGAACGCGTCCATGGCCCACCGGGCTTCGGGCGAGAATCCGGCGCGGCGGTGCCCGGGGAGTGCCGCCAGGAAAGCACCCGCACCCAACTGGTCCTCGAGCGCGGGGCGGAGTCCGCCGTCGGGCCATTTTTCACCCGCGGCGATAACAGCGATCACCGCGGCCGGCGGCAGGTTCCGGGCGGCCCAGTCGGCGGTGGCGCGGGCATTCCGGAGGCACACTGCGGCGACGCGCGGCACCGCGCCTGCCAGGGAGTGGGCAAGCGCCGATCCGTTGGGCGAGGGCAGCACCACCCGGTCCAGCGTTGACGCGGTGCGCAGGCTGGCAGGGGAGAGGCTTACCCCGTTGCCGCCGCGCCGGCCGGCGAGCACCGCTTGCTGTCCGGCCGCGAAGCCTGCCGCCGTGCCGTCCTTCCAGCGGTAGGGAAACACTTCAGCGCCGCGCTCCACGGCGACGCTCACGCACGTGGTGAAACACAGGACATCCACCACCACGGCAAGTTCGGCTCCGGGCGCCACGGCCATGGCGCCGTCGAGCCCCCACTCGAAGCGGACCGTAAACGGCAGCTGCCGGTGTGCGGCCTGGACCTCGCTCACGCGGGACCGGCTTCGGGGTTGAGCTCGCCGTTGAGGTTGCGCCGCGCGGAGTCCAGCCAGAGCTCACGGCCGCGGTCCGTGTTGAACAGCGGGTCCAGCTCCAGCAAATGACGCACGACGGCGGCGCGTCCGGCGGCGAAGTCGGCGTCGCCGATGTGCGCGAAGTCTTCCCGGACGGCGCTGAGGTAGCGGCCGTAGGCCCTTGGTTCGCCGCCGAGAACCGACAGGTCCGCGTCGCAGAGGAGGGCGCCGTCGTCGTCCCCTGTCTCGGGACGGTGGTCGGCAGTGAGCCGGACCAGCCGGCCTACTTCATAGGATTCGTCCTCGGACAGCCCGGCGTGCAGGAGCCTGTCCTCTGCCAGCCTCGCCGATTCCTCCTCGTCCTGGCCAGCGATCCCGCGGTAGACGGCGTCGTGGAACCAAGCGGCGAGGACCACGGTGCGCGGAGGGTCTGCCGGCTCGGTGAGCAGGTCCAGGGCTTCGAGAACCGCCAGGAGGTGGGTGCGGCCGTGGTACTTCCGGTGCTCCTCGCCCCAGCGGTCCAGGAGGTCGAGGAAGAGGGCGTCGTGGCCCGCCAGCACGGCGTTCCAGCGGTTCAAGAGGGGCAGCTTGAGGGCTTTGCCGCGCTCGCGGGCGGGAATGCGGAGCCCGCACGCGATCAGCTTGCGGACCAGGACCCGCGCCTCCACGGGGATGGCGCCAGCCTCCACGAGTGCCCCGTACCGGGCCTCGGAGACGTCGTAATGGTCGCCGTCGAACGCGCGTTCCGGAATGCCGGCGGCCTCGGCGAAACGGTGCAGTTCGTCGAGGGACGTGTCCGAGATCAGGTGCGAAAAGTGGGTTCCGTGGGCTGGCCAGAGCGGCGGATCCAGGTAAACGGCCATGGGGGAAATTCTAGTGCCGCGGGCCGACGCCTACTTCAGTGCGGCGAGATTGTCCTTTTCCAGGATTAGGTCCTTCGAGTCGGGCACACGGCGGTTCCGGCTGTGCCTTTGTTCTATGGAGCGTCCCCAGGCTGTTCCGATCAGGATGAGGCCGATGCCGGCGAGTCCCGTGATGCCGATGGCGTCGTGCGCGAAGGTAATGCCGATGATGGCGGCCCAGACGGGTTCGGTGCCGAGGAGAAGGCTGACCCGGGATGGGGACGTGCGCCTGACCGCCCAAAGCTGGACGAAGAAAGCAAACACAGTGCAGACCAAGACCAGGTAGAGGAATAAAGTTCCTTGCCCGGGATCCAACCGGGCGAGGTATTGGGGAATGGATTCTCCGTAGGCCGCGGTTCCGGCAGTGAAGAGTAGGGCGCACGTTCCAAGCTGGACGGTTGTCAGGTGCAAGGAGTCCAGAGCCTGTCCGCTCGTGAGCTTGTGCATGGTGACGACGTGGATGGCGCGGACGGCGGCAGCGCCCAGCACGAGCAGGTCCCCGGGCCCTGGCGGGTCAAATGAGCCGTTTCCGGCCAGCAGGATCACGCCGGCGATGGCAAGCACGGCTGCGACGAAGAACTGTGCTGGCAGCCGGCGGCGGCACACGATGGACTCCACGAGCGGGGTGAGAACTATCGTCAGGCTGATGATGAGCCCCGCGTTGGTCGCAGAAGTGTGGGCGATCCCGAACGTTTCGAGCGCGAAGACTGCCCCGAGCAGGATCCCGATGGGAATGCCGACGGCTAGCTCGGCAGACGTGATGCGCTTGCGTCGCACTCCAATAATTGCTGCCATCAGCGCGGCGGCGAGCAACATCCGCACGGCCAGCAGGGCGATCACGGTCTCAACAGCCACGAGTTCCTTGGCAACGAGATACGTCGATCCCCAGGACATGGCTACCAGGAGCAGCAGTAAGTCGACGCGGAAGCGCATTAGCAGAGGAGGCATCTGTTCATCGTGCCCCGCCAGAACAGTTAGTACTAGATGTTGATTTTGTCTGTAATGCATTAGTTTGGGCTAATGGAACTGGGTCAGCTTCGCGCTCTGAGGGAGTTAGGGGACCGTGGCAGTATCGCCGCTGCGGCAGCAGCCCTTCACGTCACCCCTTCGTCAGTGTCACAGCAGCTCAGCGCCCTACAACGCCGCTTCCCGGCACCGTTGACGTACAAGGACGGGAGGCGGACGGCCCTGACAGACGCAGGGCAGGCGTTGGCTGCCGCGGCGGTAGACGTGGAGATCGCATTTGAACGTGCAGAGCACGCAGTCGCGACGTTTCAAAGTGAACCGCAGGGAGCCGTGTCCGTCGTCGCTTTTCACAGTGCGGCGCTGGCCTTCTTTGGCCCGCTCCTGGACACCCTTAGTTCGCCGGGCCAGCCCCGAATCATCTTGGGCGACTTCGATGTGGCCCAGGAAGAATTTGCCGGCCTCACGCAGGAACACGACCTGGTGATAGCCCACAGGCTCGCAGGAAGCCCTGCGTGGCCCGCATCAGTACGTTTTGAACACCTGTTGTTCGAACCTTTGGACCTCGTTCTTCGCAAGGACCACAGGCTGGCGGACCACGAAGTGATCGGCCCGGATGACCTCCGTGCAGCGTCATGGGTGGCCGTCCACCAGGGCTTCCCGCTCGAGAGCGCCATCCACCAGATCGCGGCAATCGGAGGAGCAGAAGCGGATATTCGCCACCGCATCAACGATTTCTCCGTCGCCGCAGCCGTGGTGGCCGCCAGTGACTGCATCGCACTGATGCCCCGGTACACCACCGACATCAGCCGATACCCGGAACTAGTTCTCCGGCCGCTGTCCCATGCCGCGCCCGTCCGGCATATCGATTGTCTGGCCCGTCCCGAAACCCTCGAAAGGGCGAACGTCAAGGCTGTACTGGCGCAGCTGAAAACGGTCATCAATGGCCTGTCCCGGCGCCATCCTGCGTAAGGGGCTGAACTGTCCCCATACAAAGTTCACGATCGAGAACCGGTTCGATCAATAATGTCGGACCCCCGCGGCAGAGTTATCCCATGGAGGTCTTGGGGGAACTCGCAGTAGCAGGAGGGGCGCTGCGGTGGGTCAAATTGCCTGCTGCCGCCGTTTCTGCTGCCGTCGTTCACCCCATTTCGGGCCGCGGTCTGCGGAGTGCGCCGGGCGCACCACGGCGCCCGGAGGCGCTAGCGTCCGACGTCGGCAGCATCGGTGACTTGGCCCGGAGCCTTGAGCTGTTCAAGCGTGCCGGTTCGACGGCGGTCGAGGACGCCAGGGTGATGGGCTTCCGGGAAGCGGCTGACTTTGCCGCCGGGCTCGAGGAGTTCTCCCGGAATATGGAATACATGCAGGTCGTTGCGGCCGGGGCCGTGGACCGGGCCCGGAGCGAGGCCAGTGCTGCCGCGCGGGCTGGCTCGGGGTCCGGGGTTGGTTGGACCACCGGGTGGGGCGAAGCGACCGCCGTGCACGATCCCATCGGCTGGGCCACCAGCGAAGCGGACACCAGCCAAACCGGCACCAGCCAAGGTGCCAAAACGGCAGCGAGTACCGAGGCTCTGGTCCCCGGCGAGCCGGACCCGGCGGATGACGGCTGCCGGAATACCACCGAGTTCCTCCGTTTGAGGCTCCGGATCGGTGCCGGCGAAGCCAGCCGCCGGCTCGCGCTGGCCGGGGCGGTACTGCCGCGGACCGGGATCACCGGGCACACCCAACCACCGGAACGGCCGGAACTCGCCGCCGCCGTC
>NZ_JMLE01000041.1 GCF_000685965.1 Arthrobacter sp. UNC362MFTsu5.1
TTGGTCTCGCCCAGGCTCCTGGCAAGGAAACCCTGCTTGACGCCCACCAGCGCGGGGGCGTGGGTGACGTTGCCGAAATAGCCCAGCTTCAGTTCAGCGGCGGCCGTGCCGGCGGCAGCTGCGGCCGCCGGCTGCGCCTCGGGGCTGCGGTTGAGGTTCGAAGCCACTGCGGCGCCGCCGGCGATCAGCGCGACGAGGCCTGCGGCGATGCCGATGCCGAGGGCGCGCTTGCGCTTTCCTGCGGAGTTTTGGGGCTTGGGCGTTTGTCCCGCAACGATGCGGGTGGATCCTTCGGGGTTCTGATGCGATGACATGGGGATTCCTTCACGATTGCGGCGGGCCGCACAGGGCCTCGCCGCCGGACAAGAGTCGGGGGTGCGGAGAGCGGAGGGGACGGAGGCTCGCGGCGGCATTTCTGCCGCCCTCCGTCGTGGTCAATTGCTGGGCCTGCTGCTCTTGTGGAGCGTATCCGGTGCCCCGGTTCCAGCGCTTGGATTGAGGTTACGGTCCGGCCCGCGGCTGTATCAATGGCCGGTGTCGCGCTTGTTCACCGGCGGTAATGCAGTGACTCAAAGCGTCATCCGGGAGCCCGCATCGGCGGCCCCGGACGCTGAGAAGGTCACGAGGCGTCACACAAGGTAACTGGAATGAAATCAGGAACTTGAATGTTCAACCAAGCATGGACTTTGGCATTTTCACTTTCGGTGAGCTTTCCCGAAACATCGACACCGGCAGCGCACTCTCACCCCGGCAGCGGGTGCACGAGATCATTGAGCTGGCCAAGCTGGCGGACCAGGCGGGCCTCAGCTTCCTGGGCCTGGGTGAGCACCACCGGCGGGATTTCGCCCTTTCCGCGCCCGAGATCGTGCTGGCAGCCATCGCCCGCGAAACCACCAACCTCCGGCTCAGCACCGCCGTCACGGTCCTGTCCACCCAGGACCCCGTGCGGCTCTTTGAGCAGTTCGCCACGCTGGACCTGATTTCCGACGGGCGGGCCGAAATCATCGCCGGACGCGGCGCCTTCATCGAGTCCTATCCGCTGTTCGGCCACAGCACTGAGGACTACGACGGGCTCTTCGACGAGAAGCTGCGCATGCTCCTCGAGTTGCGGGACAACGCCGTCCTGGATTGGCGGGGAACACTGACCCAAAGCGTGCCCGGGATGGACATTGCGCCCCGCCCGATCCAGGACAAGCTCCCCGTCTGGGTGGGCGTGGGCGGGACGCCGGCGAGTTTCGTCCGGGCCGGCCGGCTGGGCCTTCCCCTGTTCATTGCGCTCCTGTCCGGTCCGCAGCGGTTCCGCCGCCTGGCGGAGCTGTACCGCCAGAGCGCCACCGACGCCGGCCATGACGCCGGCGCCCTGCCGGTGGGCGTGGGCGGACACTTCTACGCGGCCCCCACCTCGCAGCAGGCACGGGACACTTTCTACCCGCACTACCGGGCCTATTTCGAGCAGAACATGCCGCGCGCCGTGGACCATTACCCGCGCGCCACCTTTGATGACTGGAGTGAACCGGGCGGCGGGCTGCTCGTCGGAAGTCCACAGCAGGTCACTGAGAAGCTCCTGGAAATACACGAAACCCTCGGCAACAGCCGGTACATGGCGCAGATCGGCCTCGGCGGCCTGCCGTTCGCCGAGACCGCACGTTCCATCGAACTGCTGGCCACCGAAATCATGCCGGCCGTGAACCGCGAAATCGGCCCCGCGGGCTAGCTTGCCGTAAAGCGGTGCGGTGCTGTGGCCTGGCTGCCGCACTCAATGCCGTGTTGACCACCAAAACAGAAGCGGACGACGCCGGGAGGTCCCGGCGTCGTCCGCTTCCGGCTTTTCGCCGGGGTACTACTTGGTGATGGCGAGCCCGGTGTCCCAGTTGAAGTCGGCGAACGCCGGGTTGGCCTGCATGGTCATGAGGACGAACTGGAACCCCTCGAGTTCTCGGGAGCGCTTGAGCGGACCGACAACAAGCGGGCGCATTCCGGCCGCGGCCACAAAACTGCTCACGGCGTCGGTGCCATGCGGGGCGTCACCGGCGATGAAGACGTCCAGCGGCTGGCCGCCGGATTCGCCGGCCACCAGGGTCCCCGCGAAGGTGGTGTTGAAGGCCTTGACCACGCTGGCGCTGGCCGGAACCAGGGCGGAGATTTCCTCGGCAGCGGACGAGCCCGGTTCGACCACCAGGGAATCGAAGGTTGCGAAGTTGACGGGGTTGGTGATGTCCACGATGGTCTTGCCGGCGAGGGCGTCACCATAGCCGGTGACTACTGCCTTGGCGGCGTCGAACGGGACGGCCAGCACCACGATGCTGCCCTGCGGGGCGTCGGCGGTGGTGCCTGAGGTGACACCTGCGCCGAGTTCGACTGCCAGGGTTTGGGCTTTGGCGGCGTCCTGTCCGAGGATCTCCACGGCCTTGCCGGCTGCGAGGGCGCGGGTGGCAATGCCACGGGCCATGTTGCCGTTACCGATGATGGTGATGTCAGTCATGGGAGTCTTCTTTCCAAAGATGCGGGCCAGGAGGGTTTTCATCAGGTTCTGTTCTGCCGGAGGATTACTTGTTGAAGCTACAACTAAATATAGACCTAGAAACTTGAAGCGTCAAGTAATTTTGGGATCGTGCCCGGCCCGGCCGCCCCTATGCTGGTGGGATGGAAAATGTTGGGTCGGGCGAGGGGTCGGCGCCCGCCGTTGACCACCGCGCCCTCGCCGTGGCCATCCTCGACATCTCTGCCGACGTCCGGCGGAGGTCCCACGAAGACACCGGCGTGCGGCCGCTGCCCAACGGACTCCTCGAGATCCTTCGCGTGATCGAAAACCACCCCGGGATCACTGTCGCCGAAGTGGCCAACAGGCTGGGCCGGCAGTTCAGTAACGTGAGCGTGCAGGTGCGCGAACTTGTCACCGGGAATCTGGTAACCCGTACGCGCGACGCCGCCGACAAGCGGTATGTCACGCTCCACCCCACTGCTGAGTCCCAGCGGATCAAGGCCCTGCTGGAAGGCTCTTGGGCTGATTCGCTCGCAGCGGCAAGCTCCAGGCTTCTTCCGGCCGAGCGTGCGCAAATCGAGGCGAGCCTCCCGGCCCTCCAGCGCCTGGCCGCCATCCTCGACGCGCCCGCGTAGCCACCACTGCACCCATCCGGCAGGGCCGGACTCCCGGAAAGTAGTTATACTTTTATAAGTATTACTACTTGGAAGGTGTGAAGGAATGGCATTTGATACGGCAACCGCTCACGTGCGGCAGGAGCAGAAGCCGCAGAAAGCGTGGCGGGCACTGATCTTCCTCGCCCTGGCCCAGCTCATGGTGGTCCTGGACGGCACAATCGTGAACCTCGCCCTCCCGCGGCTGCAGGCCGAAATGGGGATCAGTGACTCGACCCGCTCGTGGGTGGTGACGGCCTACGCGCTGGCCTTTGGCGCGTTCCTGCTGCTGGGCGGGCGCATCGCGGACTTCTGGGGCCGTAAGCGGACCTTCATCGTTGCCGCGGCAGGTTTCGCCGTCGCGTCGTTCATCGGCGGCATCGCGCAGGAGTCGTGGGAGCTGATCGGTGCGCGCGCCCTGCAGGGTGTTTTCGCGGCGCTGCTGGCGCCTGCCGCACTGGCGCTGCTGACCGTTGCGTTCCCCGGAGGCAAGGACCGCGGAACGGCGTTCGCGATCTTCGGTTCCATCAGCGGTGTCGGCGCAGCCGTCGGCGTCCTCCTGGGCGGCTACCTGACGGACTACGCGTCCTGGCGGTGGTGCTTTTTCGTCAATATCCCCATCGCCTTCATCGCCTTCGTCGGCGTCTGGCGCCAGGTTCGCGAGAGCAAAGCCGAAGGATCCACCAAATACGACTGGCCCGGCGTCGTGCTTGCCGCGCTCGGACTGGGTTCGCTGGTGTACGGCTTCACCAACGCCGAACACGGCTGGGGTGCCCCCGAGGCGTGGGGGTTCATTTTTGCCGGCGCGGTGCTGCTGGTGCTGTTCGTAGCAGTGGAGAAGAAGGTGAAACACCCGCTGCTGCCGCTGCGGGTCGCAACGGAGCGCAACCGCGCGGCGGCGTTCCTCGCCTCATTGCTCTCAGGCGCCGTCCTGATCGGCGGCATCCTGTTCATCAACTTCTACATCCAGATTGTGCTCGGCTTCGCCCCGTTCCCGGCAGGCATTGCGTCCCTGCCGATGACGGTGGTGCTGATCGTCACCGCCGCAGTCGTGGCGAAGAACCTGCCGACGCTGGGGGCGAAGATCCCCACCGCCGTCGGGCCGCTCTTTATGGCGGCGGCCATGCTGTGGCTCACCCGGGTGAGCGCGGAGGGCAGCTACGCAGTGAACATGCTGCCCGCGCTGGTCCTGATGGGCCTGGGCCTGGGAATGGTGTTCGTTCCCATGCAGAACCTTGCCCTTTTCGGCGTGGACAAGGACGATGCCGGTGTTGCCAGTGCCCTGGTGAATGCCTCACAGCAGATCGGCGGCTCGCTGGGCATCGCCCTCTTCAGCACCATCGCTGCTGCGGCCACGGCCGCCGCAGGAACTGCCTCCATGGCGGCGTTGACCGCCGGCTATGCGGAGGTGTTCCTGTGGGCGGCGGCCGTGTCGATCCTGATCATGCCGATTGCGCTCCTGCTGATCACCATCGACCGGAAAAGGTTCAGCGGCGCCGACGTAAACGGCCCGCCGGTCCACCTGGGCTAGGGAGCGGCGTCATTCGTGCAGAACGGCTACGACGTGCAGAGCTGCCCGAACGTGGCGCCGGCCTTCTGGTAGCCGGCCTGCAGCTCGGCAACCTTGTCGGCATCCGGGTTCTCCTTTGCGGACTCGTCCGCGTAATCCAGGATTGCCTGCACCGCGGGCTTCAGCTCGTCCGAGGCACCCGCCACGATCGGGCGAAGCCGGTTGCCCAGGATGACCATCCCGGTCTTGCCGGCGTTGGCGCTGGAATCCGTCACAACGATCTTGAGCCGGTCGCAGGTCTCCGCGGTGGTCAGTTTTTCCGGTGCCGAACAGGCCGAAGCGGAGATGATGAGCCCGGCGGCGAGCAGGGCCGTGGTGAGTTTCTTCATGGTTCCCTTGTTAGATGACTGTCGGTTGATTGTAAGCAGATCGGGCTGTGCATCCCGCTACGGTGCCGCGATGCGTCGGGCATCCCCATTCTCCCAGACGCGCCAATGGCGGGGGCCGGGCGGCAGTGCCGCCCGGCCCCCGCCGGTGTTCACGTCAGGCGGCCGGGCCGCCGTCGGGAGTTAGTGCGTCAGGTCCTTGCCCTTGGTCTCGGGGATGGTGAAGACGAACGCGATGCCAATCAGCAGCAGGAGCACTGCGTAGACATTGAACAGGTTGGCCTGCCCGATGGTCCCCAGCCAGGTCTGCAGGTACGGGGCCGTGCCGCCGAAGGCCGCGACGCAGATGGAGTAGGGGACGCCGACTCCGACCGTGCGGATCTTGGTGGGGAAGAGCTCGGCGTAGACGGCCGGGACAATCGCGGCGCTGGCGGCGATGAAGAACAGCATGACGGACATGGTGACGGCGAGCTGCCAGGGGGAGTCCTTCAGCAGCCAGGTCATGGGGAAGTGCAGCAGGGCGGCGCCGGCGGAGCCCATGATCAGGACCGGCTTGCGGCCGATGCGGTCGGACAGCTTGCCCCAGAACGGCAGCGCGGCGATGAACACGATGTTGGCGATGACGCCGGCCCAAAGGGCTTCGCCGCGGTCCATCTTCAGGGTGGTGGCGGCGTAGCTCGGTGCCACCACGCCCCAGATGTAGTAGCTCACGGTGAGGCCGACCGTCAGGCCGATGACCTGCAGGGCCTGCTTGCGGTGCCGCCAGATCTGCGGCCACATCGGCTCGTGCTTTTCCTTGGGCGACTCGGCCTCGAAGGCTTTGGTTTCCTTCATCCGGGCCCGCATCACCAGGGCGTAGACGCCCAGGGCGCCTCCGATCAGGAAGGGGATGCGCCAGCCCCAGGCGTTCATGTCGGCCGTGCTCAGGACATTGGACAGGATGGCGCCGAGCAGCGTTCCGGCCAGGATCCCGGCGGTGCCGGACGTGTAGATGAGGGTTGCCCAGAAGCCGCGCTTTTCCTTGGGGGCCATTTCGGAAAGGTAGGTCTGCGACGACGGCAGCTCCCCGCCGTGCGCCAGGCCCTGGATCAGGCGGGCCACCAGCAGCATTACGGACGCGAACGCACCGACAGCCTCGAACGTCGGGGCGACGCCGATCAGCAGGCTGCCGAGGGCTGCCAGGCCGACGGCGAACGTCATGGACGTCTTGCGGCCGATCCGGTCACCGATCCAACCGAAGACAAAGCCGCCGAAGGGACGGGCCACGAAGCCGACGGCGAAGATCGCCAGGGTGGCCAGGAAGGCCGACGTCGGATCCGCCTTGCTGAACAGTGCGCTGGCGATGAACGGTGAGAATGTGGCGTAGATGGCCCAGTCGTACCATTCAACGGCGTTGCCGATGCCGGTGCCGATGAGGGTCCGGAGGTGGGACTTGTGAACCTGGACCTCGGCTGGCATGCCTACGGTGGAAGTCATGTGGGGCTCCAAAAGTGAAGGGAAGGTCAGTTGCCTGCAGCCGCGAGGGCTGCGATGCGGGAAACGGCCAGCTCTGCGTAGAGCGCCGCGCCGTCGGAGAGAACGCCGTCGTCGAATGTGGCGTAGGGGGAGTGGTTGAACGGGGTGGCGGTGTGGTCCGCGCCGGGGGCAACAGCGCTGAGCCCGATAAACGTGCCGGGCACCTCCGCCATTACCCGGGAGAAGTCCTCCGACCCGCTGAGCGGGGTGGCCCAGCGGGTGAGGCGGGAGTCGCCAAAGAGCTTCTGGATGGTCTTTTCGGCGGTGTGCGTCTCGTCTTCATCCGTGACGCTGAGCGGGTACTCGGAGCGGTAGTCGACGTCCACCTCGAGGCCGTGGGCTGCGGCGATTCCTTTGAGGAGGACCGGAACGGCCGTCATCATCCGTTCCCGGGAGGCGTCGGAGAACGTGCGGATGGTGGCTTCGAAGCGCGCGGATTCAGGGATGACGTTGCGTTTGGTGCCGGCCTGCAGGAGGCCGACCGTGAGGACTACGGGATCGAACATGTTGAACTGGCGTGTGATCATCACCTGCAGGGCTGTCACCATTTCGGCAACCGCCGTGACGGGGTCCTTCGCGGAGTGCGGCGCGGAGCCGTGGCCGCCGGCACCCAGGACGGTGACGAAGAGACCGTCGGACGCACTCAGGATGACGCCGGGCTTGGTGCAAAACTGGGCGTACGGTTCCAGGGCGGAGAACACGTGCATGGCGTAAGCGGCATCCACGCGCCCGCCCGCCGCGTCCAGCACGCCTTCGCTGATCATGTGGGAGGCGCCGTCGAAGCCTTCCTCGCCAGGCTGGAACATCAGGACAACATCGCCGGCCAGCTGCTCGCGGCGGTCGGCCAGGAGGCGGGCGGCGCCGGCAAGCATGGACGTGTGGAGGTCGTGGCCGCAGGCGTGCATGGCGCCGTCAATGCGTGAAGTGAAGTCGACGCCGGTGCGTTCCTGGACGGGCAGGCCGTCCATGTCGGCACGGAGCAGGACCGCCGGCTTCTCGGCTGAAGCGTGCGGCGCTCCGCCGCGCAAAACAGCAGTGACCGACGTCGTGCTCTCACCGAGGGTGATCTCGTACGGCAGGCCTTCCAGCGCCTTGAGTACTTTTTCCTGGGTCCGGGGCAGATCCAGGCCGATCTCCGGCTCCCGATGCAGCTCGTGGCGGAACCGGGCGATTTCGCCCTGCAGCTCCCTGGCATCGGCGGTGATCGACATATGTTTTCCTACTTCCCGAACGATTGGTAAGTGATCTGCTATCCATTCTGGAGTGAGCTGGTTCACAAGGAGGAAAATAGCTGGAAAAAATCAAAACTATGATGGTTTGTGCAGGATTCGTGCGATCGGAAGGGGATGTGTCCGGATGGAAGTCAGTGAGGACGATCTCCGCATCATTAATGCGCTGCAGATAGCGCCGCGGATCAGCTGGTCCGACGCCGCCGGAATTTTGGGCGTGCACGCCACGACGCTCGCGGCCCGTTGGGACCGGCTGAGGGAGGCCGGCGCCGCCTGGACCACGGCCCACCTGATCGGCGATCCGAAACAGATGTGCCTGGCGCTGGTGGACGTGGACTGCGAGATGCGGCAGCGCGCCGGCGTCACCGCCGCGCTCGCCGCCATGCCCGAAGTGGTCACGGTGGAGGAAGCGGCCAGCAACCGCGACCTGATGCTGACGGTCATCACGCCCACTCTTGCCTATTTCAGCGACACGGTGGTGCCGCAGTTCAAGGACATCCCCGGCCTCCTCAAGTACCGGACCGCGCTCTGCACGCGGCTGCACGTGGGCGGCTACGCCTGGCGGCTCAATGTCCTGGACAAGGCGCAGCAGAACGCCCTCAGGCTGCTCGCCGGGCCAGAGGCATCCGGCTCGGCCCCGCCCGCCGTGGCGGGTGCTCCGCTGCCGCAGAGCCATCTTGACCTGATCCCGTTCCTCGCACAGGACGGGAGGGCCACCGCGGCGGAGATCGCCCGCGGCCTCGGGCGCAGTCCGGCCACAGTCCAGCGGCAGTTGAACCGGGTGCTGGCCAGCCAGCTGCTGTCCTTCCGCTGCGAAATGGCACAGAAGTACTCCGGCTACCCGGTCACGTGCCAGTGGTTCGCCAACGTGCCGCCGGGCCAGCACGACTCCGCGGGGGCCGAGCTGCGGGGGTTCCGCAACGTCCGGCTTGCCGCCTCCACCACCGGCAGGACCAACTTCGTGATCGTCATGTGGCTGCACTCCCTGGCGGACGTGATGAACGCCGAGCTCGCGCTCCAGCAACGGATCCCGGGGATCGAGCTGGCCGAAAGCGTTGTGGTGCTGAGCGCGGCCAAGAGGGTGGGCTGGATGCTCAACCCGGACTCGACGGCCACCGGAGCCGTGGTTCCGTCAGCCGGCCTGGGGCTGGATGCCTAGTTCCCCGGGGAGTGGCTGCGCGTTGAGGGGCTGCCGGGGGAGGGGCTGCGCGTTCGGTGGCTGCGCGTTCAGCCCTCGTCGCAGAGCAGGTGGTACCAGTTGTCCGCCAGGACCTCCAGCGCGTGTTCGCGGTTTGGTTCAAACTTGCGGCGGGTCCAGAGCGTGGCCACGTAGTCGAGTGAGGTGAAGGCCAGGGTTCCGCGGATGTGGTGCGTCTCCTCGGAGAAGCGTCCGGCCAGCTGCATTCCGCGGACCAGGTCGGAGATGACTTCCTCATGCCAGCCCTCCACCATGGCGCGCACCTCACGGTCGACGGCGGCGGCCTCGTCGAGCACGTCAAGGTACGGCCGGAATACCGGCCAGAGCGCCGCCCGGGACTCCAGCCAGGCCAGGATGCCCGGCAGCTCGCCCGCCCGCACCACATCAACAAGGTCGGCTGCGGTGGAGCCGCTCTCCGGGCCGTCGGCGCGGTCCAGCACCGCGTTGACCCGCGCCATAAAGTCCTTCATCAGGTCAACACGTGAGGGGTAGTACGCGTAGAAGGTCACCCTGGTGGTGCCGGCCGCTGCGGCGATCTCGTCGATGGTGGTCGCGGCGTAACCCTTTTCGGTGAAGAGCTCAAGTGCCCGCTCCACGATCATGTCGCGGGTGAGCTTCTTCTGGGCTTCTCGCAACGACGACATGGATCAATCCTAACGGTGGCGGGCGGGCTCAAACCCGGGCGGGCTGGCTCAAACCCGGGCGGGCGGGCTCAAACCCGGGCGGGCGCGTTTGGACGCAGCGCGGCCGGACCGGCGTCGGCCAGCCGGCGCAGCCTGGGGATCGGGATCCGGTAGTTGAGCGCGGCGGCGGTCCCGGAACCGTCCGGGTTGTCCCAGCGCAGGAGCGCGGACCCGCTCTCCCCGCCAGGTTCGCAGTAGTCGGGGGCACCCGCCACCGGGGTGAATCCGACAGCTTTGAGCGACAGTCCGAAGCCCTCCGTCCAGAAATAGGGCTGGAAGTTGAACTCGGGTGCGGCGTCGCCTTGAAGCAGGCCGACGGCGGCGACCCTGGCCTGGTCGATGGCGCTCGTCCACAGCGGAACCCGCTCTACGCCGCGCAGGGTGGGGAAGAACGCCACGTCGCCGGCGGCCACGATGTCCGGCCGCAGCCGTCCGCGCGAATCGACTCGCAGCGACCCGTCGGTGAGGAGTGGCGAGCCGGCCAGCCAGTCAATGTTCGGCTCATCGCCGATTGCTGTGACCACGAGGTCCGCCTCAAGTTCGGTGCCGTCGGCCAGGACAACCGTTGCGCTGTCGCCGCGATCCACAAGGCGTGCCTTCCCGCCGCCAACCACCCGCAGTCCGCTCCCGATGGCGGCGGAGGTGAAGATGCCGGCCAGGTGGTCGCCCAGTTGGCGCGACAGGGGCGTGGCGTCGGAGACGAGCGTGACGTCGCAGCCCATGTGCAGGCAACCGGACGCCACCTCCATGCCGAGCGGTCCGCCGCCGACCACGATGACGGAGGGGCGATCGGAGACCCGTTCCTTAAGTGCGACCGCATCCTCGATGGAGCGCAGGGTGAGCTCGCGGGAGGTGCCCTCCGGTTGCGGTCCGCCGGATTGCCAGGAGGCGAGACGCTTCGCCCGGGAACCGGAGGCGATGACCAGGCCGTCATACGGCAGCTCACCGCCCCCGTCCAGGCTAACCAGCCGGGCGTCCACGTCCAGGCCTGTGGCACTGACGCCGAGCAGCTCCGTTGCTTCATGGGTGGGCGGGGGGAGTTCGTGCGCCCGGAGGGCGCCGTCACTTTTCCCGTCATCGCCATGCAGCAGCGCCTTGGACAGGGCGGGGCGGCTGTACGGGTGGTGGCGCTCGGCGCCAACCACCGTGAGCTCACCGTCGAAGCCGGCCGAGCGCAGCGAGTCGCAGGCCGTGAGGCCGGCGATGCCGTTGCCCACCACCACTATCCGTCGCAGTGTCATGCCGCGGCCAATCGCAGCGCGGCCACCGGGCAGACCCGGACCGCCGCCTTTGCGGCGTCCAGGTCGGCCCCTTCGGCGTCCGGAACATCGATGACCAGCTCGCCGTCGTCGTCGAGGTGCATCAGCGTGGGCGCGGCTTCCTCGCACAGGCCGTGTCCCTCGCAGCGCGGCCGGTCCAGTTCGATCCTCATGCTGCCACCACCTTTTCGACCTGGAGCAATTCGAAACTCCGCGTGATGTTGCTCGGTTCCCGGACCTCATCGGAGACTGTCAACGATTTCACCCGGCGGGCGAGTGCTTCGATGATCGCGTGCGCTTCGAGTTTCGCCAGGCCCTGGCCGGCACAGCCGTGCGGTCCGTAGCCGAAGGAGAGGTGGTCCACCGGGTTGCGCCGGACATCAAAGGTGTCGGGATTCCCGTAGTGCCGCGGGTCCCGGTTGCCGGCACCGAAGAGGATGCCCACCTGGGCGCCTGCCGGAATAGTGACGCCGTCGATGTCGACGTCGCGGGTTGCCTTGCGGCCCCAGATGTGGACCGGTGCCCAGTAGCGCAGAACTTCGGCGAACGCCGCGGGGACCAGTTCCGGGTTCTCGCGGACCAGCTCGAACTGCTCCGGGTGGTGGCCGAACAGCGCGATGATGTTTCCGATCGAGGCGATCGTCGTATCGACGCCCGCTCCCAGGTACTGGTGGATGATGTGCCCCGCAGAGCCTTCGGGGATGTCGCCGCGCGATTCGGCGTCGAAAATTCCGCGCCCGATCGAGCCGGGCGTGAGGTCTTCCGCGGTGACCGACGAGCACCAGCCGTAGAGCTCGCCCGCGATCGGGAAGCTCTCCTGCGTGCGCTGGTTCAGCGGGCCGATGACCTGCATCGCCGCCTGGCCCCAGCGCAGCATGTTGTCCTTGACGTGCCCGCTGAAGCCGATGAGGTCGGCAACGATTTCGATCGGGAAGGCCCGGGCCAGGGCATCGACGGCCTCGAAGCTGCCGCTGGCGGCGAGCTCTGCCACGAGTTTGTCCGCCTTTTCGTCGATGACGACTTTCAGTCCGCGGAGTGCGCGGGGCGTGAGGTTCTGCGACAGCGTGGCGCGGAGCTGCGTGTGCGTGGGCGGGTCGGAGGCAAGCGAGGTGCCCTGAAGCGCCTCGTTCACCATGGGATTGAAGCCGATGCTGGTGGAGGAGAAGGTTTCCGGATCGCCGAGGGCGTCGCGGATGACGTCGTAGCGCGTCAGGACGTACAGGTCGTTCTTGGGGAGGTGGACCACTGCGGCCTGCTCGCGGAGCGCGGCATAGGTGGGGTAGGGGTCGACAAGGATGTCGTCATCCCAGATGTCGATGTCTGATTCGAGGGGTGCAGTCATGGTGTTCTCCTTGCGGATGGTCGGTGGTTGGGTAGGGCTGGCGGCCGTCAGGCTCAGACGGCGGCTTCGGCGCTTGCCTCGGCGTCGGCTGCGGCGGTCTTCGTGGGTTCCGCAACCGCATCCGGCGCGGGGGCCGAGGAACGTGCGGAGATGAAGAGGGTAAGGACGGCGGACAGGATGGCCGCGATGCCCGCAGCGAGGTAGACGGCCTGGAAGCCCTGGCCGAGGGAGGTACCCGCCACGCCCTGGATCTGCGGCTGTGCGGAGGTGAGGGCCTTGACCATGCCGTCGACCGCCTGGGCGGGTGCGCCGCCGGCCGTTGCCTGGCCGGTGAACTGCGCGATGACCCCGTCCCAGCCGGAGAGATAGCCCAGCGGCGGCACGTTCGACAGCCCGGCGACGGCGTCCGCGGGGAGTCCTGCACCGCCGAGGATCCCGGCGAGGGGTGCGGCGAAGGCGGCGGCTCCGATGCCGAAGGCGATGGCTGAGCCGATGACGGGGCCCAGGGCGAAGCCGAGGTCACGCAGGAGGTTGGTGGTGGCGGACGCCATCCCGATGTGCTGCGGCGGGACGGTGTTGATGGCGACGGCGGTGATGGAGCCGACCGTGAGCGCGAACCCGATGCCCAGGAGCAGGAGCGGCGGAATGAACGCCGTCCACGGAGTTCCGCCGAAGGCCTCCGGCGTGCCCAGCGGGACCGTAGAGAGCCAGAAGGCGGAGGCTGCCATGAAGGCGAAGCCGGCGGTGAGCACCCAGCGCGGTGCCACGTGGTGGATGAGCCAGCCCACCACCGGGATGAAGGCGAATGCGGGGCCCTGGATGAAGACGAACAGCACGCCGACCTTCCAGGCTTCGGCGAGGGCGAGCCCGCCGACGGCGACGCTGGTGCTGTAGCAAACGGCGAGGAAGGCGAACATGCCTGTCACGGCAACGATGCCCGTGATCGAGTAGGCGCTGTTCTTGAACAGCGAGAGGTGGATCAGCGGCTGCCTGGTGCGTGTTTCGATCACGACGAAGGCGACCAGGAGGACGGCGCCTGCAACGTAGCTTGCGATCACCTCGGCGCTGCCGAAGCCGGAGTCGACAGCCGTCACCGTGGCGAAGAGAACGGCAATCAGGCCGAGCGCCAGGGTGAACTGACCGGGCAGGTCGAGTTTGCGCCCCTCGGCGGCAGCGGAGTCTTTCGCCCCGACCGCAACGATCAGGACGGCGACGGCGATCGCGGCGGCAATGTAGTACGCCACCCGCCAGCCGCTGAATCCCGCAACGGTGAAGGCCTGCGCCGTGAGGCCGGCCAGCATGGGGGAGATCACCGCACCCAGGGACAGGAACCCGGCCCACGTGGCGATGACCTTCGCCCGGGCCCGGTGGTCCGGGGTGATCGCCGCGATCATGGACAGCGAAATGGGGAAGAGGATGCCCGCACCGATGCCGCCGACAGCCTGCGCCGCGATCATCATCTCCGTGGTGGTCGCCAGTGCCGCCAGGACGGAACCGGCGACGCTGACCACGGCACCTGCGTACAGCAGCTTCTTCCGGCCGAAGAGGTCGCCCAGGACTCCCCAGCTGAGCTCAAACACCACGATGCCCATCATGAACATGCCCGCAATCCAGGTCAGGCCGGCGCCCGAGGTGTGGAATTCCACGGCGAAGGTGCCGTTGAGGGCGCCCGGCAGTGCATTGGTGATCTGGGCCAGGGTGACCGCGCTATAGGCGGCGATGAAGGTGGCTCGTACGGAGCCGCGGCCCGGTACGGGGCCCGTCTGTGCAGTGCCCGTCTGGGCAGTGTTGGTCTGACTCATCGATGAAACTCCTTTGTTTCCGAACTACGTGTGGCGCTCCCCACAGTTTGTCTGGAAGCTTTACATCATGTCAAGAGCTTTTACGTGACGAACCTTAATGGAGTCGCATCGACTGATTACCGTACGCTGCGATTATTTCCTTGACACTATGTAAAGAATTATGTGATGCTGGCTACACCGCAACGGGGCGACGGCACGGTCCAACTCCGCGGCGCCCCCAGCATTCAGCACCCGATCTTCAAGGGAGAAGCCCCGTGAGTTACCCCACCCCCACCGGCACCGCCGACGCGATTGATGCCCCCGCCGGGCATACCGTCAACACGGTCCTGGGTCCCGTACCTGCTTCTGAACTGGGCGTTGTCGCGGTCCATGAGGCGCTGTTGTCGGTGCTCCCCGGTGCCCAGTACGCCCCCGACATCTCGATGGACCGGGCGGCGATCTTCGAGGCCCTGGCCGCCAAACTCACGGACTTCCGCGAACACGGCGGTCAGACCATCGTCGACAGCACCGGCATGTTCCACGGCCGGGACCTCAAGCTCTACGAGGCGCTTTCCCGTTCCACCGGCGTCCACATCGTTGCGTCCACGGGCCTGGGCCCGGAGGAAGAACTCGGCGGATACTTCCTGACACCGCAGACCAACCCACCCACCCCGTGGCCGGCCGAAAAGTTCGGCGATCTCTTCGGCAAGGAGGTCACCGAGGGGATGGTGGTGCCCCGGGTCGAGCGCCGCGCCGCTGCCGGTATCGTCGCCACTGTCGCCGACCGCGCCGGTATGACGCCCACCGAGGAAAGCCTCTTCCGCGGCTCAGCCCGCGCCGCCAGGACCACCGGCGTCCCCGTCTCCATCCGCTTCGGCGCCGATGCCCTGCATGACCTGGACGTCGTCCTGGACGAACAGATCGGAGCCGACCGGGTACTCGTGGGCGGCCTGGACCGCAAGGACGCCACCGGCTCCGCCGTCGAGGTGGCCCGCCGTGGAGCGTTCGTCGGGATCGACCACGTAGGCCTGAACGACCACGCGGACTACCTGACCGACCACGAGCGCGCCGAGCTGGTGCTCGAGCTCGTCAAGGCCGGCCATGCCGACAAGATCATCCTGTCGGGCAACTCGATCGGCGTGGCCAAGGGCCTGCCGGAGTACAGCCTGCCCTACAGCCACGTCCTGACCACCTTTGTGCCGTTCCTCGAGGCCCGCGGCCTGGGCGAAGAAGACGTCCGGCGCATCCTCGTGGACAACCCCCGCAACCTGCTGACCGTGCGCTAAGCACGCCCCGGCCCACCCACAACAAGCTTTCGAACCCTGAGGTGAACGAATGACCAAGGTCAACACCGTGCTGGGAACCATCCCGGCCGAAGAACTGGAAATCGTGGCGGTCCACGAACACATCGGCTACGGCATGCCCGGCTCCGAACTGGACACCAAATGGTGGAAGTCGCCGGAACAGGCCTACGAGGAAACCGTGCCGAAGCTGCGGAAGTTCCGCGAATACGGCGGCGGGACCTTCGTGGACGCCACGGGCATCTGCAACGGCCGCGACGTGGACTACTACAAGTCCCTGTCGCAGAAGACGGGCGTGCACATCGTGGCCTGCACCGGCTTCGTGGGCGGCGACACCGCCCTGCCGCACTTCTCCCGTGCCACCGTGGACTACCTCACGAAGGTGTTCATCCACGAAATCACGGTCGGCATCGGCAACACGGGCGCCAAGGCCGGCGTCATCAAGGTCGGCGTGAGCCGCGGCGGACGGATGACGGACCTGGACAAGCGCATCTACCGCGCTGCGGCGCGCGCCGCCGTCGTCACCGGTGCTCCGATCCTGACGCACCTGGCCATCGACCCCGAACCGGCGGTGACCATCTTCACCGAGGAGGGCCTTTCGCTGGACCGCGTGCTCTTCGGCCATGCCGACGACGGCCTGAACGCCCCGATCACCCCGCACGACTGGATCTACGAGCAGGGCGGCCGCATCGGCTTCGACACCTTCGGCTACGACCTCGAGCTGCCGGATCCGCCGTTCTGGGGCCGCAAGCGCGCCGAACGCATGGAGCACTTCGTCAAGCTCGTGAACAAGGGCTATGCGGACAAGCTCCTCGTCTCGGCCGACGCAAACTGCAGCCCGCTGGGCTGGCCGGGCGTGAAGGGCCACACCATCAACTACATCTTCGAGGACATGATCCCCGACATGCGCGCGGCCGGCATCGACGACGCCACGCTCAAACTCCTGCTCGAGGACAACCCGGCCGACTTCCTGTCGCTGAGCGCCTGAGCCCCGGACAGACCACCGCAACTTACAGAGCCACGAAAGAGATAAAACCATGAAGGCTGAAGACATCAAGAACCTCAAGATCGCCATCGTCGGCGCAGGCTACGGCGGCGCCGCTGCGGCGAAGGCCCTGAGCCTGCTCGGTGCGGACGTCAAGGTCTACGAGCAGGCTCCCCAGATGGGCGAGGTGGGCGCCGGCATCGGCCTGCGTCCCGCCACCATGGCCCGGTTCCGCCAGTGGGGGATCTTCGACGAGATCGCCAAGGTGAGCTCGGCCAGCGACTACTTCGAAATCCTCACCGCCACCGGTGAGCCCATCATGAAGGACACGTGGCCGGAGTTCGGCGACGAGAAGCAGACCTACCTCATCCACCGCCGCGACTTTATCGAGGCCCTTCTGGGCGTGCTTCCCGAGGGCATGGTGCAGCTCGGCCACCGGTTGGAGAGCATCGAGGACAAGGGTGACCGCTCCGTCCTGACCTTCGCCAACGGGGAGACCGCCGAGGCCGACCTGGTGGTTGGTGCCGACGGCATCAAGTCCTCGGTACGTGAGCAGCTCTTCAGTGACAAGGGCCCGGTGTTCTCCGGCGAGCACGCCTACCGCGTGGTGATCTCCGCTGACGACGCCCACGGCATGGTGGCGGACGACAACCTCCGCATGTACATGGGCAGGGGCACGAAGGTCTACCTGCTGCCGCTGCGCCACCGCAACCAGATGTCCTTCGATATCACCGCCCTCAACCCGGACGGCACGTGGGCGCCCGCCATCACGAAGGAGGACCTCCTGGCGACCGTGGAGGGCTTCGACGACCGGATCGTGAGCATCGCCCGGGACCTCGACATGGACGCGGTCAACATCCGCGCCGTCTACGACATCGACCCGGTTGATGTGTGGCACACCGACTCCGTGGTGCTTATGGGCGACGCGGCGCACTCCATGCTGCACCACCAGGGCCAGGGTGCGAACTCCGCCATTGAGGACGCCGGAGCACTGGCCGACGCGCTGGGCCGGGCCGGTTCGGTCAAGGAGGCACTGGCTATGTTCCAGGCAACCCGCAAGCCGGTCACGGACGAGCTGCAGCGCATCTCCCGCCAAGGCTGGAGCGAGGAAGAGGTCAACGACGTCTTCCCGGGGCAGAAGCCAGAGTCCCAGAAGCCTGCCTCGGCGAGCGCGCCGGCACCCGTGCCAGCTGCGGCGAAGGCCTGAACGCCATGACCATCCATCCCGAAATTGCCAAAATCCTGGCAACCCTGCCGGCGCCCGATGGGTCTCCCCTGAACCCCGGGGACATGCGCGCCGGCGAGGCCGCCCAGGTCCAGCCGCTGGAAGACCGGCTGCCGCTCCACTCCGTGGAGGACGCCACGGCCGTGACGCCGGCCGGTGAAGTGCCGGTGCGGATCTACACGCCCGTGGAGGCGGACGCCTACGGGATCCTGGTCTACTTCCACGGCGGCGCGTTCTTCCTGGGCAGCCTGGACACCCATGACCACGTGGCGCGGGCACTGGCGAAGGAAACCGGCCACAAGGTCATCTCGGTGGGCTACCGGCTGGCCCCCGAGGCTGCGTTCCCGGCAGGGCTTGAGGACTGCTACGGCGTGGTCCGCTGGGCCGCCGAACAGGGGAGCAGCCTGGGCTGGAACGGGAAGAACCTCGCCATCGCCGGCGACAGCTCGGGCGGCAACTTCGTCGCCGCCGTCGCCGCGAAAGCACACGACGACGGGTTCAACCGGATCACCCACCAGGTCCTGTTCTACCCGTCGCTGGACCTGGATTTCGACGCTGACCGTTACCCTTCGATGCGGGAGAACGCCGAAGGGTACGGGCTGGAGACAGCGGGACTCGCACCGTTCAACTCGTTCTACCTCGAGAACGGGGCTGACCCGGCGGACCCGTTTGTCTCACCGATCAAGCGCGGGGACCTCTCAGGGCTGCCGGCAGCCCTGGTCATCACTGCAGAGCACGACCCCCTGCGGGATGAGGGGGAACTGTACGGCCGGCACCTGTCGGCGGCCGGTGTTGATGCGACAGTCAGCCGCTACGAGGGAGCCAACCACGGTTTCGTCCAGAACTTCGCCTGGATCCCGGAGTTCTACCGGGCATTCGAGGAGACGGGCGAATTCCTGAACGCGGGGACAGTGTCCAACAAGGGGACAGCGTCTACAGAGGGAACAGCGCCATGACGACGCCGGTCGCCGTTCATCCGATCGTCTCGCCGTGGGGCCGGTTCGGCCTCTACAGCTTCTTCATCGACGCACCGGAGCCCGCCATCGTGGACACCGGGATCGCCTCCTCGCCCGCCGAAGGCATGGTCCCGGCACTCGAGGCGATCGGCCGCCGGATCGAAGACGTCCGCTGGATCTTCCTGACCCACGGCCATATCGACCACATCGGAGGTGCGTACGCCCTGTGGGAGCTCACCGGGCGGCGGGCGCAGGTGGTCATCCACGAGGCGGACGCGCCGATGCTCCGCTCCCGCCGGGCGCACGTGGACGAATACCTTGCCGGACGCGGACAGTATCTGCAGGACCCCGACGGCGAGGCAAAGCTGACCGCCGCCACCAATGCCGTCATTTCAGGCGAGATGGAACCGGCGCTCCTGGTGCGCGGCGGCGAGACTCTTTCCCTCGGCGGCGACGTCACCGTTTCAGTCCGCTCGATTCCCGGACACACCGCCGGGTCGGTCGCGTACGTCCTTGACGGACAAAACGACGTGTTCGTGGGCGACGCCGTACAGGTCCACGGCGCGGCCAACGGATTCCCCGGATTTGTTGACCCGGCCGGCTACCGCAAGAGCCTGCAGTACCTCAACGACGAGATCCGTCCGCAGCACCTCTACCTGGGGCACCCCTACCGCCGTGCGGACGGCACACCTTACGGCGTGGAGCTCGACGCCGGGCAGGCCCGGGAAGCGCTCCAGGCGAGCCTGGAGCTGGAGGCCCGCGTCAGGGATGCAGCGTGCGGCTGCGTGGCTGCCGGACTGCAGGACACGGACTCGCCGTACTCGCCCTTCGCCAGCGTGGCCGGAGAACTCGGCTACCAGGGCGACCCCGGCCTGGAACCGTCCCCGTTCTTCACGACGCTCCACGGCTACCGCACCACGATGGACCACTTGACCCAGGATGAGGAGATAAGCACTCATGGATGACTTCCAGTTACTGAACGCCGGCGCGGAAAAGATCGCCGTGCGCAAGGACCTGCGGGTCCCGATGCGCGACGGCGTCGAGCTGGCCGCGGACGCTTACCAGGGCGCCGAGGACAAGCCGCGCCCGGCGCTGGTGGCGCTGAGCCCTTACGGCAAGGAACTGCAGGCGCTGGCCCTGACCACCCCGCCGCAGCGCCGCCCCAGCCCGATGTGGGACGGCTGCATCGAAGCCGGCGACATTGCCCGCATCGTCAAGGAAGACTACGTCCACGTCATCGGCGACCTGCGCGGCTCCGGGCATTCCGGCGGCGAGCACATCGGCAACTACAACGCCGGCGGTGTGTCGCTGGGCCAGGACGCCTACGACTTCATCGAGTGGGTGGCGGAGCAGCCGTGGTGCGACGGCAACGTAGGCATGGTGGGCATCTCCTACTTCGGCTCCATGCAGGTGCTGGCCGCCGCCGAGCGCCCGCCGCACCTGAAGGCGATCTTCGTCTCCGGCGGCCACTACGACTTCTACGAGACCACGTACCACGGCGGCATCATGTGGTTCATGCCGCGCGCTGCCCGCGAGGGCCGCGGAGGCGACTCCGGCTGGGCGTTCACCGACGGCGTGAAGTCCCGGATGATCGAGAAGTACTCCGCCGGGGAACTGAAGGAGCTCGTCGCCAAGCGGCTACAGGACCCGGACGTCGCCGCCTGGCCCAACCTGGTCCACGTCCTGAACTACCCGAAGAACCACGAAGCCTGGTTCGACATCGTGATGAACGAACTCGACGGGGAGTGGTACGAGGAACGCAACCCCATCACGCTGGCCCCGAACATCGACATCCCGGTGTGGCTGCAGCTGGACCAGGGCCGCGGCTGGACGCTGGACGGCACCATCGAGCTGTTCAACGAGCTGAAGGGCCCGAAGAAGCTGGACATCGGGCCCTACCCGCCGATGCAGTCGCGTCCCTTCATCGAGGAGCACGACAAGATGTTCCGGTGGTACGACTACTGGATCAAGGGCATCGACAACGGCGTGATGGACGAGCCTGCCGTGAGCGTTTTCGTGGAGGGCTCCCGTGAGGTGGTCACCGCTGACCAGTGGCCGCCGAAGGACATCGGGTACAAATCGCTGTACCTGCGCCCGCGCCACAAGCTCTCCCCGGAGCCCGAGCTGATGGGCGCCGAATACGCCGCCCCGGACGGCTTCTACCAGGCCCCGTTGACCGTGACCGACCAGGTGCAGATCATCAGCTGGTCCACCGATCCCTTCGAAGAAGACACGGAAATGATCGGCACCGGCGCTGCGCACATCTTCGCCGAGATCGACCAGCCGGACACCAACTTCATCCTGCGCCTGTGGGACTACGCCCCCAACGGCAAGCGCCAGCTCATCACGAGCGGATACCTCAAGGCCTCGCACCGGGAGCTCGATGACCGCACCACCGAGGGCAACCCGTACCACCCGCACACCCGTTCCGTGCCCGTGGAACCGGGGCAGATCGAGGAATACGTGCTGCGGCTCTTCCCGTTCGCGAACACGTTCAGGCCGGGCCACAAGCTGACGGTGGAACTGTCCAACGCCGAGCCGCTGGCCGACGAGCACAACTCGCTGCTCCCGCCGGACGCCTTCCACCTCCCGGTAGGCCGGCCCGTCACCCACAAGATCTACCGCGACGCCGCCCACCAGTCCCGCCTGCTCCTGCCTTTCACCACAAATGCCAAGACGGCAGAAAGCCAACTGACATGACAACCATCAACGTGAAGGCCTTCATCGAAGAAGCGGGCTTCAATCGTTTCCAGGCCGGCATGCTGTTCTGGGCCTGCTTCATCATCACCTTCGACATGTACGATCTGGTGGTCTACGGGTCGGTTCTGCCCGTCCTGATGAAACAGTGGTCTTTGGGACCCGTCGAGGCCGGCGCCATCGGCAGTTACGGGCCGGTAGGGATGATGGTTGGCGCCATCCTGTTCGGGATCCTGGCGGACCGGTTCGGGCGGAAGAAGGTCCTCACGGCCAGCATCATCCTCTTCAGCGCCGCAACGGCACTCAGCGGATTTGCCCCGGGGCCGGTTCAGTTCTCTGTCCTCCGCGCCATGGCCGGCCTGGGGATCGGCGGCATCCTTCCCAGCGTCATCGCCATGTTGACTGACTACGCGCCGAGGAAGCGTGCCAACACCATGGTGGCTGTGGTGATGTGCTTCTTCTCGGTGGGCGGCATCCTGGCAGCCTTCGTCGCCATGCTCTTGCTTCCTGCGTTCGGCTGGCAAAGCGTGTACTGGGTTGCCGTGCTTCCCCTGCTCTTCCTGCCGTTCATGATGAAGTACTTCCTGGACTCTCCGGCCATGCTCCTGCAGAAGGGGAAGCTCGAAGAGCTGCGTGCCACCTTGGCGAAGATCAACGACAAGGCGGCCCTCCCCGCCACGGCAGGTTTCACCGGACTCCAGGAGAAGGAACCCGGCAGCCCGGTCGGTGCGCTGTTCAAGAACCGCCGCGCACTGGGGACGCTGATGATCTGGGTTGCCTTCTTCATGTGCCTGCTCATGGTCAACGGACTGACCACCTGGCTGCCCAAACTGATGGTCGACGCGGGGTATGCCCTGAACTCGGGCCTGACCTTCACGATCGCCCTGAACGTTGGCGGCATCGTCGGAACCCTCGTCCTGGGCCGGCTTGCGGATGCCTGGGGCGTCAAGAGGGTGCTCGTCCCCATGTTCGTGATCGCCGCGGTTTCGCTGACCTTGCTGGGATTCGGCAATAACATGGCCGTCCTCCTGCTGCTTGTGGCCGTCAGCGGGGCTTGCACGATGGGAGCACAGAATATTTCGTACTCCTTCGTGTCCCAGTACTATCCGTCGTTCATGCGCTCGACGGCGATCGGACTGGCATCGGGGGTCGGACGGATGGGTGCCATCGTCGGTCCGACGTTCGGCGGAATTCTGCTGACGCTCAAACTTCCGGTTGAGATGAACTTCCTGTTTTTTGCCGTCCCGGGGGTCATCGCCGCCCTTGCCTTCCTGTTCGTTCCGCTCACCGCAAAGTCGGGTGGCCAGTTGGAAGGGCGCAAGGATCAGGACCCAAGCCAGGTGGAACCGGCCGGCGGGGATAAGGTGACGGTCGCCCCCTAAAGGGAACGGCGGCGTCGGCCGTGTTCCCGGCGCGCAGCACAGGCCGTGATGTTCGGGATGACCCCGGACATCACGGCCTGAGGTGTTTAATGGCAGGCACGCATCCGAAACGACTGATCAGGCCACCATCGTGCAACGTAGCGCCCCCGCCGCCGCCCCTGAGGCTGCAGGTATCCTGCACCGCCACTACCTGCTCGTGACGTCCGGCGCGTGTGCCCTGGTGTTCCTGGCCGCCTTTGAGTCGCTGGCCGTAACCACCATCATGCCCCTGGTCAGCCGCGAACTGGACGGCGCCGGCCTGTACGCGCTGGCCTTCGCAGGACCGTTGGCCACCGGCGTGATCGGCATGGTGGCGGCCGGCAACTGGTCCGACCGGCGCGGCCCTGTGGGACCGCTTTACGCCTCCGTGGCCCTGTTCGTTTTGGGGCTGCTGATCGCCGGGACGGCAGGAAGCATGGCCGTCCTGGTGGCCGGGCGCCTGGTGCAGGGACTGGGCGGCGGTGCCATGACCGTTGCGCTGTACGTTGTGGTGGCGCGCGTTTATCCGCCCGTGCTGCACCCGAAGATTTTCGCCGCGTTTTCCGCGGCGTGGGTCATTCCTTCCCTGGTGGGACCCTTCGCGGCCGGAATCGTGGCGCAGGCGGCCAGCTGGCACTGGGTGTTCCTGGGTGTGGTGGGGCTGGTGGTTCCGGCGCTCCTGATGATCGTGCCCGCGCTGCGCGGACTCCGCGGCGCCCCGGCGGGCAGCTCGGACCCGGGGCGTTGGTCATACGGCCGACTCGCCTGGGCCGCCCTCGCGGCGCTGGCCGTGCTCGGCCTGAACCTTTCCGCGCAGGTTCCCGGCGCCGGAGCCTTCCTGGCGGCGGCCGCCGTCGTGATCGCCTTTGTGGCGGTGCGTCCGCTGGTGCCGCGCGGCACGCTTCTTGCCCGGCGCGGCCTGCCGAGCGTCATCCTGGCCCGGGGGCTCGTCTCCGCGGCGTTCTTCGGCGCCGAGGTCTACCTTCCGTACCTGCTGGTGGAGCGGTACGCCTATTCGCCCACTTTTGCCGGGCTGACCCTCACCGGCGGCGCCCTGGCGTGGGCCGGCGCCTCAGCCGTCCAGGGCCGGATGGGCGGGAAGCTCAGCAACCTCCGGGCGATGAAGGCCGGGTCGGTGATGGTGCTTGCCGCCGTCGTGCTTGCCCTGGTGACCACGGTGCTGGGCTGGCCGGCCGCCGTCGCCATTGCCGGCTGGATGTCCGCCGGCTTCGGGATGGGCCTGATGTATCCGCGGCTCAGCGTCATGACGCTGGCCATGTCCACGCCGGACACCGAGGGCTTCAACAGCTCGGCCATGTCCATCTCCGATTCGCTCGGTGGCGCGCTGGCCCTTGCCACCACCGGGATCGTGTTCAGTGCTTTAGCGGGAACTGCGGCGGGAACAACAACGACGACGGCGGGCGGAGTTTCGGGCGCCTCCTTCGCGGGAGTCTTCGCCCTCACGGCCGCCATCGCCGTCGTCGCTGTTGTTGTTGCGCCGCGGGTTGCGGCGCGGAAATCGTCCTAGTTCAGGGCGTTGACTTTCGCCTTGTCCGAATCAGACTCGGCCTTCCACTCAACGATCCGTGCCTGCTGGAGCGGCGTCTTGCGGTTGACGTACCAGGCCGCGCCCAGGATCAGGAACCACACGGGAGCAACCACCAGGGCGAGGCGGGTGTCCTCGGCCTGGGCGAGCGCCACGAGCATGAACACGAAGAATGCCAGCACCACGTACGGCATGAAGGCGCCGCCGGGCATCTTGAAGGCGGACGCTTCATGGAGCTCGGGACGGCGGCGGCGGAACACGATGTAGCTGATCAGGATCATGGACCAGACAAACATGGTGAGCACGGACGCCACCGAGGTGACCACGGTGAACGCGCCGATGACTGAGTCGCCCGAGTAAAGCAGCACCAGGCCGGCAAGCAGGAAGATGCAGGAGAACAGCAGGGCGTTCTGCGGAACCTTGCGGATGCTCAGCTTGCCGAAGGCCTTCGGGGCGTTGCCGTCCTGGGCCAGGCCGTAGACCATGCGCGAGGTGGAGTAGATGCCGGAGTTGGCGCTGGAGGCCGCTGAGGTGAGGACCACCAGGTTGATCACCACGGCGGCGATGCCCAGGCCGGCCAGGGTGAACATGCCGATGAACGGGCTGCTGGCGGCGTCGATGGTCCGCCACGGGTTGACCGCCATGATGACCACCAGGGCGCCCACGTAGAACAGCAGCACGCGGATGGGGATGGAGTTGATGGCCCGCGGGAGGTTCTTCTCCGGGTCCTTGGTTTCAGCTGCCGCCGTGCCCACGAGTTCGATGCCGGCGAAGGCGAAGATGGCGATCTGGAAGCCGAGGATGAATCCGAACATGCCGTGCGGGAACATGCCGCCGTCGTTCCAGATGTTGGCGAGGCTGGCCACCGCGCCGTTGGGGGAGGTGAAGTTCGTGGCGATCATAACGATGCCGGTGCCGATCAGCGCCAGGATGGCCACCACCTTGATGATGGCGAACCAGAATTCGGCTTCACCGAAGGCTTTGACCGTGGGGAGGTTCAGCAGGATCAGCACTACGGGGGTGATCAGCGCGGGGATCCACAGCGGGGTTCCGGGGGCCAGCTTGTCCACGTAGCCGGCAATTGCCACGATGTCCGCCACGCCGGTGACCACCCAGAAGAACCAGTAGGACCAGCCGGTGAAGAATCCGGCCCAGGGGCCCAGGAGGTCTCCCGCGAAGTCGCTGAAGGATTTGTAGTTCAGGTTGGACAGCAGGATTTCGCCCATGGCGCGCATCACGAAGAACAGCATGAAGCCGATGATCATGTAGACGAAGATGACGGACGGGCCGGCGAGGGAGATGGTCTTGCCGGATCCCATGAACAGGCCGGTGCCGATGGCGCCGCCGATGGCCAGCAGCTGGATGTGCCGGTTGCTCAGCGCGCGGGCAAGGTGCGGTTCCTGGCTGTGGCCTCCGCTGGTGGGTTCCGTTGCAGTGTTCCGGGCAACCGTGGTGGTGCGTTCAGACATCTGTGCTTCTTTCCTTGTCTCAGGCTGACTGCGTCGCTGCGGCCTGCCCGCCAGGCAGGGTGCCGCGCCGCCGTCTGCACGGAGCCGCCACAATGTGACGTAGGTAACAGTTGGGGTGAATCAAGATTAGGTCCGGTTCTGAGCCCTCCGGCGTGGGAGCTGCCGCCGGTTCCGGCGGCCGGGACTTTCGTATGACGACGGTGTGCGCCGCTGCGCCCGGACTGGCCGCCGGAGTGGGAAAGGGCATTCTCCGGCTCGGTGGCGGGCCAGGCGCGATGGCGGGGCCTCCCTGTTTTTGTCGTCCGGCAACCCGGTTCGGCCGGAGTCCGGGTTGCTTGGTCCTCGACAAACGTCGAGCCTCAAGGCATCAAGTGTAGTCCGTTGTTGGACGTCACAATGTCCGCCCGGGCTGCTCCGCAGCCTCCGCTTCAGGATGGCCGGGGGCCGGATATGGCAGCCACCTGCACATCCACGGTGACGGACAGGGGGTGGCAGTGGTGACGGATGGCTGACGCCACATCCCGGCAGACGTCCGGTGCCCGGTGCGCGGAACTGACGCCGATCCGGGTCCTGACCTCGGCCGCCGTGCTGTCGGCCCCGGCCGCAGGCAGGACAAGAACCGCCGGGGGCTGGACGCCGGTGACCGCGCCCAGCGCTGCGCCGGCAAGGTTCTGCCACCCCGCACGGGCCGGATAGACGGCCGTGACGCCGTCCACGGCCATGATCACGTCGTAAACTTCATCAGCCTGGGGCAGGTTCATGGCTGGTTCTCCTCACTGGTGGGCGGGGTGGCCTGCAGGGGCTGAAGGACGTCGGAGACAGCAAGGTCGATCGCCGCGACGTTCAGTTCCGTGTGCCGGGCGAGCGCAACGGCAAGACGCTCGCGCAAGGCTGAGGCCCGGCCGATCATCTGGTGGCCGTAGAGAACAGCCAGTTGGACTTCCAGGGTCACGGGAGCGCCGGGCACCGTGATATCCCCGCGGAGCCTGCACTTGCCCACGGCGACACCGTCGAGTGCATCACCAACGGCGCGGACAAGGGCCGTGATGGCGCCCTCGGTTTCGGACAGGGTGTCCCCAGGGTGGTCGGACCGCAACGGGATGGTGCGGCCGGGACGCACCTCGAGCCGCAGGTTGTCCAGGATGGACTGCATCCAGGCGTCCGTTCCCTTGCCTGCCGCCGCGATTTCCTCGCCGAGGAATTCGCTGCCCAGGGCTTTGAGGTTGCGGAGGGATGCGAGGGCGGCCTGGCATTCCGGGCATTCCTCCAGATGCTGCGGATCGGGAATCCCGCCGGTGTCCAGGTACGTGGAGAGCCCTTCGAGGCTGTGCCCGCACTCGAGGTTGTCGTTGGGGATGCTCATCGCCACTCCTCCATTTCGCGGGCCAATGTGATCCGCGCCCGTGCCAGCCGGCCGCGGACACTGTCGGCGCTGATCTTCAACGTCGAGGCGATCTCCTCATAACTCTGGTCGCCGAATTCCTTCAGGACCCAGCAGCGGCGCTGCTCTTCCGGGAGCCTGGCCAGGGCAGACCTCAGGGCGGCCACCCGGGAGCCGTTTAGGACCGCAGATTCGGGATTGCTGGCTGCGCCCGCGGCGGTGGCTTCATTTTCGGCCGTAGCCAGCTCCGGGTGGACCTTCCGGCGCCTGAGATGGTCGATGCTGCGGCTGCCCGTGATGCGCAGCAGCCAGCCCTTCACCGCGCCGTTGTCCCGTAGCGTGTCCAGCTGGTTCCACGCCTGCATCAATGACTCCTGGACGACGTCGTCGGCGTCGGCGAAGGACCCGGTGATCCGCCGGGCGCATGCCCGCATCTGCGGCCCGTAGCGCCGGGCCAGGGCTTCAAAAGCTGCGGTGTCGCCGTCAGAGGCGCGCCCGGCAAGGATGGCGTCCGGAACGAGTTCCAGGCCGTGCGGCAGCGGTGTTTGGCCGTCCACTGGATTCTGTTTTCCTTCCCGGCTCGTATCAGGGCGGGCCGCCAGCACTGGGCGGCGGCGCTTTCACTCAGCTTTTGCCGAGCCCGTCCTTCGCGGCTTCGGCGGCCGCGCCGAGCTTGGCCTGGGCCTGGTCCATCTGGCCTTCCCGCTGGAGCTCCTCATTGCGGATCAGCCGGCCGGTGTGCTCCTTGGCGGCTCCAAGGTGGTTGATGACTACGTTGCGGCCTTTGTCGTCGAGTCCCATGGGATGTCCTCTCGGGGTAGTTCTGGCTGGTGCTGGACTAAGGGTGGTTGCCGGTGGAACGGTTAGCGGGCGCGGTCGGGTCGAGCCAGGCGCGTCCTGGTCCCGGCAGTGATTCGGACCAGCACGGGGACCGGATGGCCCAGTATCCGATCGAGTCCGGCGACGAGCTGTTCGGCGGTGTCCGCGAGCTCCCGCGGACAGGCGCCGTGGCGGGCCTGGATGCTGATTTTTAAGGCGGGGACCACTCCTGCGCGGCCGCGGACCTGCCACGCGCTAACGGAGGCTGCGAGCACCAGGCGGTTGCCTGCCAGGGCTTCGGTGACCAGCCGGGATACCAGGCCTGTTTCCACGGTGGTGGTTCCCTGGCCGGCGCCCGGCTTCTCCGCCACAACTCGGGTGCGGCCTCCGCCCTGGGAGGCGGCCCAGCTGATCAGGAGGGCCGCGCCCAGCAGCAGGACACCAATGGCAGCAATGGTCCACCAGCTGGTGTTGCCGTCCGGCAGCGGTGCGGAGGCCAGGGCGGCCCGGATCCGGTCCCACCCCGCACGTCCGGTGGCAGCCAGGTGCCCTGCGAGTCCCGGAACGGTCCGGGCGCTCGCGGTGAGCGTGCCAGCAGCGATCAGCAGCAGTCCGGTCAGCGCCAGGAGGAAACGGTTCAGGCCGCGGTGTGTTCCGGTCATTGGCCGAGCGCTCCCTTGGTGGTGACATGGACTCCCGAACGCATCCTGCGGCGCAGCGCATACCTAGCGAGTTCGACCTCAACGGCAGTTTTGACGGCGTCGGCATCGACGGGAATGCCCGACGTCGGACGGACCGTTACGCTCACGGCCCGGCTGCCGACGGTGGTGGAGACCTGCGCCGGGGCAATGCCCGCCACCCGCCAGGCGGTCCGGGAAATGGCCGCCGCGATGACTTCGCTGTCCGCAACGACGGCCGCACGAGGGCTGCCGAGTGCGTGCCGGGAACGCCGTCCCGGCGCGGCCGCAAGGACCAGGAACATCATCCCGGCCGCTCCGAGCAAGGCACCGGCCGCCGTCAGGAGGGACGGGGAAGCGGCACCCGCAGCGCCGGTGATCCAGCGCGCCGCGTCCAGCGGCCGGGCAATGAAGGCCTGCTGCCCAGCCGCGTCCAGGACTGTTTCCAGTGCCAGCCACAGCAGGAACCCCGCTGTGGCGGTGGCCGTGGCTGCGGAAGCGACAGCACGGGAGGAATGCAATTCCCGGCGGACCATGCGGTTGATGTGGAGTTTCCCGGCCATTGCTTTTCCTCTCATCGCTGCCCGCCCCGGCCAGCCTGCTTGAAATCAGCGCGGTGGGAACCAGTCAGCCGGATGTCCACGCGGCTGACTATCGTTCCGGTCACGGCCGCCGTGTGCTTGATGATGGCTGCCCTGGCAATCTCCGACTGTTCGAAGACATCGGGTACGTGGACATCGGGTACGTGG
>NZ_JMLE01000042.1 GCF_000685965.1 Arthrobacter sp. UNC362MFTsu5.1
TTGGCTGAGGCAAGAACTCAGGGCCACGCCACGGAGCTGGGCCGTCGAGCTGTCTACGTCGATGGAGTCAACCAGCAGGAGTACGCCCTCTACGCCCGGGAAGACCTGAAAGCCGGCGATACCGTCGAAGGTCCCGCGGTCATCACCGAGCACACCGCAACCACCGTGATGCACGACGGTGACGTACTTGAGGTTGGCATCTACGGCGAGCTCATCATCTCCATCCGACCCGCAAACCAGGAGGCAGTCCGCAATGGCTGATGCAATCACCACAGAAGTCGTCCGCCACGGCCTCTTGGCGGCCGCTGAAGAAGTCGCCCGTAACCTCTGCCGCACGGCCTACAACACCGTCGTCTACGAAATCCACGACTACGGTATCGGCATTCACAACGCCGCCGGAGACGTCGTCGCCGACGCCCCCGGCATCGCCATGTTTACACGGGGTAACGACACGGGAATCAAGAAAGCTGTTGAATTCCTCGGAGCCGACTCTATGGAAGAAGGCGACGTCTTCATCCTTAACTACCCTTACTGGTCAAGCGCACATTCTCTCGACCCGCTGGTTTTCGCGCCCATCCGCTTCGAAAACGAGCTCATCGGTTTCGCATCCTGCCGGGTTCATGTCACCGACCTGAACCAAAAAGACCCCGGCTACGTTCTTGACTCGACCCACATGTCGCAGGAAGGCCTCATGTTGCCTGCGTCAAAGCTCTACCGGCGCGGGGTCAAGAACGATGATGTCTTCAATATCATCAAGTTCAACAGCAGGATGCCCAAGCACACCATCGGAGACATCCAGGCACAGGTGTCAGCCTGCGTCTCGGGCGTCCGCCGCACCCAGGAGATCGCCGCCAAGTATGGCAAATCCACCCTGCTGGAATCCATGCAAACCATCAACGAACATGGAGAGAGGCTCGCCCGACTTTCCCTGGCCAAGCTTCCCAAGGGAACGTGGACCGCAGTGGATTACGTGGACGATGACGGCATCAACAAGGACGAGCTGGTCAAACTCCAGGTCACAGTCACCATCACAGATGAGGAAATGATCGTCGACTGGACCGGCAGCGCCGAAAACGTCCAAGGACCCATCAACCTCCCTGCAGGCCAGACCGAGGCCGTCTCCAGCCTCATCTTCAAGGCACTCACAACCCCCGATTCCCCCGTGGTTGCGGGCAATTTCGCCCCACTGCGTGTGGTCACAGTTCCTGGTTCTGTCGTCCACGCCGTGCCGCCGATGCCCACCTTCTGTCTGTGGACTGCAGTCTTGGCAGGGGAAGTTGTGCTTAAGGCCCTGGCCCAGGGCATGCCGGACCTGGTTCCGGCGTGCTCCGGCGGCGACATCTGCTCGATGATGGGGCTGGGCATCAATCCTCAAACCGGCGAGCCTTGGCAGGAAGCCACCAACGAAGCTGTTGGCTTCGGCGGCACGGCGACCTCCGACGGTGAAGACGGCATCATGCACCTTTCCGAACCCGGATGCCGGAACAACCCTGTTGAAGTTCTGGAAACCAAATCCTCAATGATCATCGACTCCTACGGATACCGCCAGGACACCGGAGGCGCCGGCAAACACCGCGGCGGCGTAGGTGTGAGCCGGGCCTACCGCTTCACCGCACCGGCAACAGGCATCTGTATTGTCTACAAGACCAAAACCGAGCCGTGGCCTGTCGCGGGCGGCAACCCCGGACGCCCCAACGAGATCGTCCTCAACCCAGGAACCGACCGCGAAGTCGTCCAGGGAGGCAGCTACAACCGCATGGAAGCCGGAGACGTTTTGGTGAACAGCACCGGCGGCGGCGGCGGCTACGGACCAGCCTTCGAACGAGACCCATCCAAAGTCGCCCGCGACGTCCGGAACGGCTTCGTCTCCTTCGAGGCGGCAGCAAGGGACTACGGCGTCGTCATGAACCCTGATTTCAGCGTGAACCAGGAAGAGACCAACCGTCTGCGGACCCCGGTCGGCGTCAGCTGACAAGGCAGCCGCAATCTCTTCCCAACATCCTTCTGTCCGGCATCCCCAAGGTGCCGGACAGAAGGCGTTCCCACCTCTTACCTCGTCCCACGACATACTGTCCGGCCGCACCGGCGGACAGAAGGAGAACAATGGACAGCCAGCTCAATAACAACCTGACCATCACCAACGCCAAAATCTTCGACGGCCCCTCGCGGTCATGGATGACGCTGAACTGACCCTGATCCGAACTCCGGCTACAACAGCTTTGGCCATAAAACACATACTGGCCGCGGATTCCCCAGAACGAGCCACTGCCGCCACGAAGCCCGTGATAGAAACCTTGGTGGTATTTGGTACCGGTCCGCAGGCTTGCATCGTGGTCGAGAGCAGGCAGGGCGCCATGAGGGAAGCGGGCGACCTCATCCCGGCACGCAGTGTTGAGGAATGGCAGCAAGTCGTCAGTCATTAACCTGGCAGAGCTCGTCCGCGGCAGCTTCGCCAGGAATCCTGCAAGGCCGACCCTCTATACCGGCGCGGGCATGGCCTGGCAAGACCTCGTGATTGCCTCCGCCATTTATTCTCGGCTTCATGAGCGCGAATCCTGAGACGCCCCAGATGCCCAACCGCCGCCGCCGACCGAACTGTCTACCGACGAGGCCACAATGTCTGAATTCTTTCCCATACTCTCGGAAGTGAAAGAACTGCGAGCAGTTTGTCCCGTTCTAGAAATCGAGGTGCGCTTTAACGGGGCGTCATTTGGCAGCAACGCAACTACTACGTCCGGATCGGGTCCAACGACTACTCCGTCCACGCGAAGGCTATCGGCCGGTTCGTCGACGCCACCCGCCGAGCTCGGAACCGTCACGAGCAGTTTGGACGGCCAATTCGTCGCACCCACCGCTGACACGCCCACCTCAAGTTCGGCATCGAAACCATCCCTCGGCGAAGGTCCGGCTCGAGGAACTGGCTCGCAGCCAGGGAGAGATGCGAAGTGAAGAGGCATGGGGACGCCACTCCCGGGTGTGCATGCCCCCTGGGACAAGCTTCCTTTGTTTTTGCCGGGGTGAAGCGTTGGCGGAAGCCACTTCCGAAGCACTAACCCGCGGCCATGCCGGTAACCGGCGCTTACACGAACGCTGACTCAGCTACCTCGAACGCCGAAAGCGCCTCGTCAAACGCCAACGTCGCGATCGCCCGCGAACTCTCCGGCTGGTGCTGGTCCTTGGCGACCGGATACCCCACAACCGGCAAGCCCCCTCCTGACTTCCGTTCCCTCCGGGGAAACGGAAGCAGCCGGGGGAAGCAATCGAGCGAATGGGGTTCCACGCAGCGCGTGGAGTAAACCCGCGATACAGCTATGAGCAGCCCCTCAACGGGGGCCACGCCCGGCATTTCTAGACAGCCTTCGTGTCGGCCGAGGTATCGGTGACCGCCGCCGTCGGGGATGTTGCCGAACTCGGTGACGTCGACATGCAGCAGCTCACCCGGAGTTTGGGGGAAGAACTCCCGGTGCGGAACGTCTACGACGAACGGATGGTCGCGGGGATCGTACCCGCTCGGGATCCCATTCTCTTAGGTATCTAGGAGACCTCTTATTATCTTGCTTCGTCGTCTTATCAGCAGTAGCAGGTTAATTCTTAGACCAGATTTTGTCGAGGACACGCATCCAGTTCTCACCGAGGACACCGCGTATTTCGTCGTCGGTGTAGCTGCGCTCAACCAACCGATCCGTGAGGCGATCTAGGGTCGAGGGGTCCTCGATGCCCGCGGGGAAGTTCCACGGGGGCGGGGGATAGTTCTCAGGATTCCATGTACCGCCAGCCACGAGGCGTTTGTAGGTTGCCATCGAACAATCCCAGTAATCAATAGCGAGGCCGGAGTGGCCAGAGCCGACAATTGAATCGATGTGCACCATGTGGTCGATGAGATCATCCAGTGTCGGCGCCTTCTTGGGTGCTACGAATGCAGGGTACCCGTTCAGGCCGATGACTCCACCCTTCTCGGTAACGGCGCGGATCAAGTCGTCGGAGAGGTTCCTCTGGCTCTCGTGCACGCTCTTGCAATTGGCGTGCGAGACGATGCATGGAGAGGACGAGACCTCGATCGCGTCGAAGGAGGTTCGCTCCCCGGTATGTGCGAGGTCCACAGCGATCCCCAACCGGTTGATTTCACTCACGACCTGGTGTCCGAATTGGCTAAGTCCTGCGTTTCCGGGTTCCAAGCACCCGTCGCCGACTGGGCCGCGCTGATTGTAGGTCAGCTGCATAATCCTGACCCCGAGGCGCCCGAATAATTCCACGAGATCGGCGTCGTACTCGATCGGACGAGTCCCCTGGAACTGCATCACAACGGCCAGCTTCCCGTCCACCTTCGCCTGGCGGATCTCCTCCGTCGTGGTCGCCAAGACGAGCCGGTCCTCGTTTTGTCGGAGTAGCTTGTAAAAGCCGGCGATACGCCCCGCCGTGTCGCCACTGGACGTTCCCTCGACGGACACCACACAACAAGTCGCCCCGCCGGTGATCCACTTCTCGAAGTTCTCGCTCCAGTAGGGTTCCGGACAAGTACCATCGATAACAATCGACCCTAGATGCAGATTCCGAGCGTGCTCCCGGGTTCCTGGTGCTGTAAGGGACGATGGTGCGCTCATTTGTAGTTTCCTCTTTCTATGGTTCAGCCGTGTACATGGCTGGCTCGCATGCAGCATCCTTGCGGAGGGGCCTAAATGTCGGCCAGATTCACTGATCGTGGCTCCTTCGAATACACTAAGGTGTGATATTGCACTGCGCAAGGAGTCGAACAAACTCTTTTACGCGGGCTGCAGAATCTTGCAGATCGCGCGACTATCGATTCTCCGAAAACGCATGGGTCAACCGAGACGTGGACGCCGTGGCCTTAGATCCGCAGACGCCGACCTTAGCGTTGATGCAGCGGGCGGATTCCGTGGTCGTACGGCCTTCTGCGCGCTGTTCTTCAAACAGACACTTGTTTGTAATTCGAGACTTCCCCCTGTGCCACGAGGAGGATTGTGCAGTGTTGGTTGCCGGAGTGGGTGGTCGACTCTACCGAGACGATCCAGTCGATCTAACCGACAGCACCGGCTTGGACCGCCCGCTGTCAGTCGGGGCGTGCTCCAGACCCGTGGACATGCTGGACGGCATGAGGCTGCTCCAGAGCTCCCTCGCTGCTTTCGCAGACAGGCACCGCCCGGTCGAAAAACGACTCTGACGCCTTGATGGCTACGCTCTTTGGCCAGGCGTGCATGATTCGAGGTCTTCAGCTGGTTTGGGTTCTGATCTTCAGCAGTGCACGTGAGGCTCGACTCTCTTGGAGCGAAAAAGGAATAGGGAAGCCTGCCAGCGCCTTGTTGCTGATGGGGCCGCTGACCGTTGGCTGCCTCATTCGAAAGGACCCTCTTGCCCACAGCTTTCATTCCCTTCACCATGCGCGCCTCAGCCCGTAATGATCACCGCGGCACCTTCCGCACTGACATTGAACGACTGAGCGCCGGACACCGGCACTGGGCGCCCCTGGACGTGCTCAGGTCCACGAATACCCAGGCTGTTTTCCGGTGCCCTTGGCTGACGTCAGTGTGCCAAGAATATCCACAACACAGGGCCATTGGCTTCAAGGGATGCGAGCTTTCATCTAGGATCTAGTGTAGCGTGTCGTTGATATCTTTAGGTCTGACTTTCGTCCAGACTTAATCCATGGCGTATGTGGCGAAGGCATTGGTGCTGCGGGATGGTGACCGGGAGCGGTTGGAGGCGCTGACGCGCGGGAAGTCGGTGTCGGCGACGATGGCGGCGCGGGCGCGGACAGTGCTGTTGGCCGCGGACGGGCTGGCGAATGTGGAGATTGAGCGGGCGGTCGGGTCGACCCGGCCGACGGTGTTGAAGTGGCGGAAGCGGTATGCCGAGGGCGGGGTCGAGGCGTTGGCGGACTCCCCGCGCCCGGGCAAGGAGCCGGTGATCGACGAACTGGCGCTGGTCGTCGAAACCCTGGCCAACGACGGCAAGCCGCCGGCGGAACTGGGGATCTCGCACTGGTCGGCCCGGTCGATGGCGGCTTGGTTCGGGGCCTCGTTTTCGAGTGTGTCGCGGATTTGGCGCAAGTGGAATATCGCCCCGCATCGGATCGAGACGTTCAAGTTTTCCACCGACCCGCGGCTCGAGGCGAAGTTGCGGGACGTGGTTGGGCTTTACATGTCTCCGCCGGAGAACGCGGTCGTGGTCAGCATCGATGAGAAGTCCCAGATTCAGGCTTTGGAACGCACCCGCCCGGACCAGCCGCTTTCCCCGGGTCATGCATCCCAGAGAACGCACGACTACAAGCGGAACGGGACAACCACGCTCTTTGCGGCTCTGGACGTCCTCACCGGAAAGATCAGCGCGGACGCCTGCTACCAGCGGCATACCAACGAGGAGTTCGTTGATTTCCTGGGCCAGGTCGCCGCCGCCCACCCGGACGTCGAGCTACACGTGGTCTGCGACAACTACGCCACTCACAAACACCAGAATGTGAAGGACTGGCTGGAGGCAAACCCTCGCGTCACCATGCACTTCACCCCCACGAGCTGTTCCTGGCTGAACATGGTCGAGATCTTCTTCGGCCTGATCACCCGCCAGGCCATCAGACGCGGGTCCTTCGCCTCAGTCAGTGACCTGGAGGCCACGATCCGCACCTACATCGATAACTACAACGAATCCGCCCACCCGTTCCGATGGGTCAAGACCGCCGATTACCTACTCGGCAAGATCAAACGAAAACAAACCATTAACACGTGACACTAGCGCGGAGCCTTTCACTGCTGTCGGGCGACGATGCGGCTACTCGGCGGCAGAAATTTCCAGGATTCTGAGCGCGATGCGCAATGCAAATTTGGTGTCAGGGTTCTCAAGCGGCGCATCCAGTAGTTCCTCGATTTTTTCGATTCTCTTGACCACCGTGTTTCGATGGACTTCAAGGGCGCGCGACGTCTCCGCGAGGTTAGATTCGCTTTGAAGGTAGGTGTTCAGCGTTTTCCTCAGATAGTCGGCGTCTGGTTCAGATAGTCGTTTTAGAAACTTCGTGGCTTGGCGAACCAGTGCGGGATCATGGAGCGTAGTGCGGATCAATTGGGTGGCGACGGATTCCTGGGCGTCAACAATCTGCCGGCGTCCTTTGCTGGAGCTTGCTTGTCGGGCGAAGTCTTCAGCCTCAGCGATGCTTCTTGCAAATCCCTCCGGCCCAAGGCGTGGCCTGGCGACGCCAAAAACGATTCCTGTTTCTGGCGGCGGTCGTAAAGAATCCAAAGCTGCGACGAAATCCCTGTAGTCCCGCCGGGTTGGTTGGTCCTGCCGTGTTTCCCAGATAAGCCAATGATCGATGTATTCGGACGAGTCCACTGTGTAGTCATATCGGCTCAAAGCGGCTGGAAGCATTCGTCCGATGTCGTGGGCCAGGGATTTTCGTGGGGCACGAACGCTTATGAGGGTGTGCCATCCGCTTAGGTTCCAGCCGACGCTGAGAGCTTGAGAGATAACGTGGTCCGGAATTGCTCCGCCAGCGACAGCGAGCTGTGAAACGATCGCTGATCTTGCGGATTGAAACTGCTCGCTCGCGAAGCGTTGACGGCTGAGCCACCCGAGCAACGAAAGGGCCCCTAATTCCATGAGTTCTTGTGCCGCCTCCAGCTCGAAGGACGGGGCGTCGGGCTGGAATTCCGCGAGTATCCAAAGCGCTGGATCGTCGTCGTCTTCCATGAGCGGGGGCAACGGAACCGATATGAGGTTTGGAGTTTGGCTGGGGTCAAACAAGGGCGACGCCCCGATGTTGCCGAATGCCAGCGGTCTGTCCACTGCCCCCGCGAGCGGCAGGCCCAGCGAATTGATCACTGCTATCCGCGCGTTGACATACTTTCCGAGTTCAGAAACGACACCCTCAGGGCTTGGCTCCATCTGGTGGACGGCGTGGGTGAAGGCCGTCATATTAATGGACCGTGCCCAGAGATTCGATCCCATGAACCTGCTGAGGGATGCGGCCACGGCCACAGTCGCTTGGGGCTGGTGGAGCGCAACCACGTTCATTCTCAGTTTTCGCGCAAGTTCCAGGGTAGAAAGGCCGAACTCCGAGAGTGGTTGGAAGTCCTGAGGCGTGGGTGGTATCAGGATCACTACGCCCACGCCCTTTCGCTTCAGCTGTGGAAGCAAAATTTCCAGGGCATAGGAGGGAATCCAAGAGGATATCCAGATGCCTTCGAGATTGCTGACCTGCACTTCGTCTGGTGGGTCAAGATAGGCAGTGGTGGCGGCGCCGCTGGCGCTGATCTCGTTAGTGCAGATGAACGTAAAGCTCGAAACGGGGTGTTCCAAGATCACGGAGCTGTTCAGCAGCATTGGACACCGCAGCAGTTCACGAAGGGTCAGTCGGGCTGTCACAGCAAGTCTCCAAGAGAAGGGATTGTGTACCCGTAGCCGGAAATGTCGACCAAGGCATGCGCAGCATATTCACTCCATTCGCCTGGGGCCTCAAAGACAACGACGTCTACCCCGAAACCGGGAAGGATACGCTCGCTGAGGAGGGGAATGCCGGTATGACTGTCCAGGAGGCAGATTATCTGGGGGGCATTAGCAAGCAGCCGGCCTTCGTCTATGAGCAGCAGGAATTCGTTCTGCGCCTCGATTCGAAGATATCTTCCTGCGGCCCGAACAATCATCGTTCCCTTGGCCTGTACCCCGGCACCGGAATCGCGGGGGGCAGATTCCCAGTGAACGTCCACAACGCTCCCTCGACCCACAAAAAGACATCCCGCAGTGTGGGAACAAAAATGGGATATCGCATCACTAACGGACTGACTTAGCTTCCTGGACTGCTGGAACTGGCGTCCAAGCTCCAAAGCTCGTCCAAGGGTCAGGCTTATGCCACCTTCCCTCGCCTGTCGCTCATCCATGGGGTACCCCGCGAACGCCACCCAGCCGCCGAACAATCCCATGAGAACGCGCAGGGCACGCTCGGCTTCCTCGGCAGTTGATCCTGAAATTTCGACACACCGCCCTGAAGTGTCGACCAAGGCACAAGGAGTCATCGAGACACTATGCGCGTTGAAAGTTGTCTGATGCAGTCCTGAGAGTCCTCGCCCCATGCCATCCATGTCGACCAGCGGGATGCCTAGGGCCGCGGCCACAAGGATCGGAGCATAGGCATTGATCCCAGCCATTTCGAACGCACAAACAAGTGCTCGCCGCCCTGGAAATTTCTGGGCAACCGCATCAAACGCTCTTACGTACGGCTCCGATCCGCTGGGCTTTTCGCTGAAGGCCAACGCTGACCCCGCCAGACCCACGGCTACTACAACATCGCCAGAAAGGATTTTACTTGGCGGAAATACGGTCACGCCGCCGCAATCTTCCAACAGATTCCGCGTCAAAAGAGACATGGCGTGAGTGTCACCGGCCCCGCCCGAGCCCAGCATTCTCGCGCCAAACTCCAGCGCCTCCAGGTCCGTGGCCGTTAGAAGCCAAGACATGGCTGCCTCCTTCGAATGCGTGTGTGGGGACGAATGTGTTCAGTATGCACATGATGATGGCATTTAGTGGTCAGAGCAAACATTGTAAACGAGGGCCACGGCCCGTACCTTCGTTTCATTCCCTCCTATCCCCGAATCTCTTCCCGGGTAGGACCTCATAGTCAAGGAGCACCGATGGCAACAACGGTTAAGAAACACGCGGGGGAGGAGGACTACGCCCTGGAGCGAGTTCCCGATCACGCCCGCTACAGCTGGTGGTCGGTGGCCGTTCAAAGGTTCGGCCAGATGTCAGCGCTTTCTCAGTTCCTTCTGGGTGCAGCCCTGGGATTTGGAATGGACTTTCCCACCGCCTTGCTCGCTATCTTCCTTGGATCAGTGATCCTGGAGGTGGTTGCCATCATGACGGGAATCCTTGGCCAAAAAGAAGGCCTCTCAACTTCGATTCTCGCTAGATGGACCGGCTTTGGACGCCATGGATCCAGCATCATCGCCCTGTTCATCTCACTTAGTCTGGTCGGATGGTTTGGGGTCCAAAGCGGCGTGGCCGCTGAAGGGCTTGCCAAGCTGGCGCCCGCTATTCCCGCATGGGCGTGGGCCCTTGTGGTCGGCGGTGCCGTGACCGCGATAGTCATTTACGGCTTCAAGAGCATGGCCTGGACCGCTTACATTACGATCCCCGCGTTCCTCCTGCTCGCCGGTTGGTCGATTGTCTCTGAGCTGCAAAGGCACGACCTCGGCGATCTGGTTAACCAGCCGGCCCCGGGACCGGTCCTTAGCCTGGCTGCCGGAACAACACTGGTGGCAGGCGGATTCATTGTCGGCATGGTCATCACCCCCGATATGACGCGCTTCAACCGCAAACCCTCCGATGTCATCAAGCAGACACTGCTCGGCGTCACCCTCGGGGAATTCATGGTGGCCATCGCCGGTGTTCTCCTTGCCCATGCACTCAAGACCAACGACATCATCGCAATTGTCACATCCAGCAGCGGGTTCGTCGGCACAATCATCATCGTTGCCGGCACGATTAAGATGAACGACTGGAACTTGTACTCGGCATCCCTAGGCATTGTGAACTTCGTCGAGACAGTATTCAAGAAGCGAGTGAGCCGCACGAGCGTCACCATCTATATCGGGATCCTGGGCAGCGCACTCGCCGCTGCCGGAATACTGAACTACTTCGTGGATTTCCTGATCCTACTCGGAGTCACGTTTCCCCCCATCGCCGGCATCATGGTCGCCGAATACTACATCGTAAAGAAATGGCGAAGCGTCCTATCCGCGTCTGCCCCCGGCCTACCGGCAACAGAGCCAACTTGGGTGATCGGGACCCTGGTGGTTTGGGCCGCCTCGGTACTGATCGGAACGTTCCTGCCTTGGGGGGTAGGATCCCTGAATTCGCTTGGCGCTTCCCTGATTCTCTACGTCATCGCGGGCAAACTCGGCCTAATCAAAGGCACATCAGAAGAGGCGCTCTCACGCCGATCGATTACTGAAGAACGCACACTGCAGGAGGACTACAAGTGAAGATAGGCATCGATGTCGGCGGGACCAACACGGACGCGGTACTCATTGACGGAAGCGACGTTCTCGCAGGTGTAAAAAGTCCGACAATGAGTGACGTGGGACAGGGGATTACCGGGTCCCTCCGCCGACTACAGAGTGCGCACTCCTTTGATCCTGCCGACATAGACGCCGTCATGATCGGCACCACCCATTTCATCAATGCACTTGTCGAAGCCGAGCGGCTGGCACCGACGGCGGCAATCCGGCTCGGACTTCCTGCCACGGGCGGGCTGCCCCCGTTCGTCGGCTGGCCGGCACGGATTACTGAAGCGCTGCACGCCTTGCCCTACATGTGCCACGGCGGTCATGAGTTCGATGGACGGGAAATCTCTCCCATCGATCCTGACGAGATACGCAGGGCAGCCCAGGATGCCGTAGCCAAAGGGGCGCGCAGCTTCGCAATCTCGTCCGTTTTTTCCCCAGTCAACTCGGAGTTTGAACAGAGAGCAGCGGAAATCATAAACGCCGAGTTCCCGGAACTTCCGGTCAGCCTTTCCAATGAAATCGGCAGGGTAGGGCTCCTTGAGAGGGAAAATGCAACAATCATCAACGCCGCCCTTCGTGAACTTTCAGCAGATGTGTGTTCCTCACTCGATCAATCCCTGGTGGCGCTAAACATCCACGCCCCGCTGTTCTTGAGCCAGAACGACGGCACATTAATGGATGTCGATTTTGCCCGAAAATACCCAGTGGCCACCTTTGCCTCAGGACCGACCAACTCAATGCGCGGCGCCGCCTACCTCTCCGGTCTCAAAGACTGCATAGTGGTGGACGTCGGCGGAACAACGACGGACGTCGGAGTTCTCCAGTCCGGCTTTCCCCGCGAGGCGGCAACAGAAATCGAGGTGGCGGGAATCCGAACCAACTTCCGCATGCCTGATGTGTTGTCCGTCGGCCTCGGTGGCGGCAGCCGTATCAGGTTCGACAACGGCGTGACAGTCGGGCCGGACAGCGTTGGCTACAGAGTCACGGAGGAGGCACTCGTTTTCGGAGGCAAAACTCTGACGGCGACCGACATTATGGTCGCGGCGGGCGATGCGGAGATCGGCGACCCCGGCCTTGTCAGCCATCTGGATCCTTCCATGGTGAAGGCAGCCAAAGTAGAAATCTACCGAAGGATCGCGGAGACGGTAGACCGGATGCGCACCAGTTCCGACCTCGTCCCCGTGGTCGCAGTCGGCGGCGGTGCGTTCCTGGTACCAGAACAAATGGCCTGCGCCAGTGACGTTGCCCGTCCGGGACACTCCGGAGTGGCGAATGCCATCGGCGCCGCAATTGCCCAAGTCGGTGGCGAGGTCGACCGTATCTTTGCTATCCCGGCAGGAAAGCGCGAAGAAGTGCTCGATCAGGCCAGGGAGGAAGCAATCAGCAAAGCCGTAGCTGCCGGAGCCAAAGCTAGCACTGTCCAAATCGTGGAGATCGATGAGCTGCCTCTGGCGTATCTGCCCGGAAACGCGTCCCGGGTACGCGTTAAAGCGGTCGGCGACCTGCCGGCGTCGAAGTAGCCACGCGAAACGCTGACTGCAAGAAGTAGAAGGAAGAACAACATGAGTTTCTATCTGTCACTAGACGACGTCCCTGACTTGGCGCGGGGCGCGGCCATACTGGGTACCGGCGGCGGCGGAGATCCGCTCATCGGCCGGCTCCTCGTCGAGGAATGCCTCAAAAACGGAAAGAAGATCGAAATCCTCGATCCGACCGAAGTTGATGACGATGACTTTGTCATTGCCACGGCCATGATGGGCGCTCCGACTGTCGTGGTCGAGAAAGTCCCCGCCGGCTCTGAGGCAGTGCGGTCGCTCCGTGCCTTGGAGAAACACCTTGGAAAAACAGCCCATGCAACAATCCCCATGGAGTGCGGTGGACTGAATTCCATGATTCCTCTGGTCGTCGCCGCCGAAGCAGGTATCCCGGTGGTGGACGGCGACGGAATGGGGCGAGCCTTCCCGGAGCTTCAAATGGAAACGTTCGGAGTCTATGGAGTGTCCGGATCACCGCTGGCTGTTTCTGACGAAAACGGACACACGTGCATTGTCGATACCGGCCAGGACAACCAGAGGATGGAGACTTTCGCCCGGGCGGTCACCATCAAGATGGGGGGCGCGGCATACATCGCCGAGTATCCAATGAGCGGAGCAGACGTCAAGCGTACTGCGATCCGCAACACCGTCACGCTCGCCCTCAATATCGGTCGGACTTTGCGTAAGGCCAAGGACAAACATCTTGATCCGCTGGCAGAACTCAGTGCTTTCCTGAAGGACACAATATACGGTCATGGAACCGTGCTCATGCGGGGAAAAATCGTTGACGTTGAGAGGTTCGTAAGGGACGGGTTCACCCAAGGATTTGCCGCTGTGGAGTCATTTGATGGTGACGACGAGATGCGGATCCAATTCCGGAACGAGAACGTCATTGCCCACAAAAATGGGGCAGTGGTAGCCATTGTCCCGGATCTTATAACGATAGTTGATGTTGATCTGGGCACACCCATCACTTCCGAGGCCCTGCGGTTCGGACAGCGGGTTGCCGTCTACGGAATCTCGACTCCTGCCATCATGCGGACCCCGGAAGCGCTGCAAATCTTTGGCCCCCAGGCTTTCGGACTCCATGAGCCATGGGTTGCCCTAGAGGATTTGAGCGCCGCCCGATGACATCGTTTCGAACTCGTTCCGCACTGGCCGACACCCTCGTATTTGACGGCCATAACGACTTGCCCTGGGCTCTGCGGCAGAAATTCGATTCCCGCGTCGAGGAGATCGACTTATCGCGGCACCAGCCCCGCCTGCACACAGACATTCCGCGGCTCCGGGAAGGCCGGGTTGGTGCGCAATTCTGGTCGGTCTTCGTCCCGTCCAACATGCTGCCGGCCGACGCCGTCGTGGCGACCCTCGAACAGATCGACTGCGTACACCGGATCATCGCCAAGAATCCCGAGACATTCAGCCTCGTGGACTCTGCCGCCGGCGTAAGAACTGCCGCCGCAGAGGGAAAAATTGCCTCGTTGATGGGCATAGAAGGAGGTCATTCCATCGACGCGTCGCTTGGCGTGCTTCGGATGATGAGACGTGTCGGCGTCCGGTACATGACTCTCACGCATAACGACAACACGCCGTGGGCACGCTCGGCGACGGGCGAACAGGTCGACCATGGGCTCACGGATTTCGGCAGACGCGTGGTCGGCGAAATGAACCGTCTCGGGCTGATAGTGGATCTATCTCACGTAGCCGAGCAGACTATGCATGACGCGCTGAATACGAGCGTTGCTCCTGTAATTTTCTCCCATTCGTCTTGCCGCAGCGTCACCGACCACGTCAGAAACGTGCCGGATGCCGTGCTTGAGAGGTTGCCTGGAAACAACGGTGTGCTCATGCTTACCTTCGTTCCCGCTTTTATCTCAGAGGCCTGCGCGGACTATGAGCGATGTTCTGATGAAGTCCGGCAGAGACTCGGCCTACGGACAGGGTTCCATGCAGGCCAGGTGGAAGAGGACATCGCCGCCGCCGCAGATTTTTCCCGGTGGACGTCGCAGAACCCGGCTCCGCAGGCCACCATCGCCGACATCGTTAGACACATGGAACATGCACGTGAAGTAGTAGGACCCCAGCATCTTGGCATTGGAGGGGACTTCGATGGCATCGAACAACTGCCCCGCGGAATTTCCGGGGTATCAAGCTACCCGACGGTCATTGAAGCACTAGCCGAACGGGGCTGGTCCCCTGCTGATCTGCGCAGCCTCGCTTTCAGCAACGTCCTCCGGGTGTTGGAAGATACGGAGGCGGCCGCGAATCAAGATCTGATCAGTCCATTCCGGCAGCATGCGGAAATCGCCCACTAACGCTGAGTCGGTCGCTGCTGTAAGGCGGGAAAAATCAGCGAGGACGCTGCCCAGCCTATGACGAGGGCCACCGCATTGGAGCCTGGGATCACCCTCCAGCGACCCGCGGCGACGTCCCGTGGGAAGCATCCTTCCGCGCACTCGCCGCCATCGGCTACAACGGACCCATCAGTGTCGAATGGGAAGACGCCGGCATGGACCGCCTGCACGGCGCCCCCGAAGCCCTCGCCGCCCTCAAGAAGTACGACTTCCCGCCGTCGAACACCTCCTTCGACGCCGCCTTCAAGGCAAAGAACTAGGAACTAAACGCTCGAGCCCCAGCTCCTCAGCGGTAGGGCGGGGGCAAAGATGAGGATTGCCTACCTTGGAAGAGCTGCCCTAGCGGCCGTCCCGTCAAGCAATGAAAGGAGCAGCCATGTCAAAGGAAACGTCAGTGATTACCATCAGCGTCGACGACCGCGCTTCAAGAGACCGGCAATTGGAGCAGGCCATTTCACTACTCCGCGAGGAAGCAATTGGCTGCGGGATTCTCGTAACCAGGGTCAAATTTACAACATTTACAGTCGCCATAAGCCCCGGTGTCGCTTTTGGCCTTACGCAGGAAGGCCGACTTGATGTGAGAAACAGCAGGGTGTTTTCCCAAGACCGGACGAAAACTGTCAGAACCGGATGTAGGGCTTCGTCGAAATCTCACGCAGTCAGCAAGAGGGCCCCGTGCCCAATCAAGGAACAACAACTAGGAGGAAGGCGAGAAGCACCCCCGGCTGATCTGGACAGGTTTCAGCCCTGGCGGACGTCGCCTCGACCCGTCTTGATCGAGACTTGCATGACCTTGTGTTCTATTCCAAAGAAAGTTTTTGCAGCTCTCGAGATGCTGGCGCACGAACTGGTAAGGCCTGGGCGGCAGCTCAACCGAAGAGCGAGCTTCATGGCGACGAGACTTTTAACTTGACCTAACTGTGGGGTAGGTCATTCGCGTGCTCCTGGAACCGCTGGACCGTTCCGCACGAGCTCTTGATGTACGACGTCGACAGGCCACGCGCCAGCATCTGAGCACGCCAGCCATCCAACATCGCCTCGAAAACACGATCCTCGGCACGCAGCAGCCCGACATTAACGTTGGTCAGAAAGGCCGGAATCCGCCCAGGTTCAATACTCATCGATCAAACTGTACGCAAAAATCTCTCATCTAATGAGAGATTACGCCACTAGCCCGCGCTATCACGCGAGGCCACTCGTTCATGCCCATCGGCCTCGAGGCCTCACTGCATCCGCCTGCATGAACACCAAAAAGCAATGTAGGACGAGTGTCCGTTGTCAGTGAATCTGGCAGTGCTGACGTGGGAAAATGCCAGTTCTACTGACAGCGGTCCTGCGTTTTGATTGTCATTCGATTTGGCAGTTCCGTAGGTATGTAGTTGCATCCTGAGTAGTTGCATGGTTTGTGGCTGTCCGGTTCTAAGGCCACTGAGTCCCGCGGCGGGCGTGCTCGCGCAGTGAGTCTTCGACCCGAGCCGCTGCTCGGAAGCAAAGTCACGCTGCCACATTAACTGACACAATCGCCGCCAGCACGTAAGCTGCCGTGTCTTCTGACAAAACTGCCACCTCAAGTGACAACGGACAACGAGTTCTCGCAGCTACTTCTACTCCCGTGCTTTAAACGCCGATAATTGTGATTATGTCAACTAAAGTTGCTATAGCTCACAAGCTTGTCAACAAGAGTTGCTATCGCTCATACTGTCACTGTAGCAATTGGCGGGCGGTGAAGGGAAGCACGATGGGCTGGTTTACCGAGGGCAGCGAGCATGAAGGCTATGTTGTCTGTGTCTTCGCGGACGGTATGTACGGGTCCGGGGGCAGGTATATGGAGATCAACCTGGTGACGCCCGACGGCCGGTCGGTCGCGCATGAGAATGAGCCGGGCAGCGACGCATGGCGGCCGCCGTCGCAGGTGGTCGGATGGCGGGTCGCCTGCAGCTGTGTTCCCTTCCGGGAACACGTCATCCTGGATCCATTGTGGACACGGGTTTGGGACCCTTCCGACGAGGACGTCGCCGGGGGGCGTATCTACGCCGGACCGCCGGCCAGTGCCGACGCCGCTGATATCAGCGACCGGGAGGACTTGGAGCCCGTGTTCCTGGACGTGTGGCATCGGCATATCGCCCCGGACCTGTCGCTGCACACCATCGGCACCCTGAGCCGGAGCCTGAAGGATCTCGAAGCCCAGCTCGACGACGCCGTCGCAGCCGCCAGATCGGCGGGCGTCTCGTGGGAGAAAATCGGCAGAGCCTTCGGGATCAGCCGCCAGGGAGCTCAAAAGCGCTGGGAAACACCCTCGCCAGCAGCGCCAGCTACTTAGGGCCGGGCAGCAATCAATCCGGGAAGGGATGTATCGGAACTCATCCAGGAAGCTAGATCCCGGTCAAGTAGACGCGCAAGCTTGATGCAGGCGTCGTGGCCCTGCTGAACGTTCAGGCGCGTTTGCTGGCCGGGAAGCGGAAAGCCACCCACAAAAGGCTCATGGTGGGCTGCCCTATTACGGACCGCGTGAACGACGGCAACCGTCTCCAACGTCCAGCTTCTAGTGAATTGCGCTCCCTCCGCGCGCGCCAACGTTCGGCCGCCCGGAAAAGCTTTGGATAGGCCTGCCACCCAGAGAATCTCGTGGTCCGCCCGAAAACGTTGAGGTGCCCGGCCAACGTAGCCGCCGGGTTCGAGAAGCCCTTTCCAAAAGCCGAACATGAGGCGGGCAACCAGATGCCCTGGCGTCCGCCGGCCCTGGGGAAGGTCGTCCCAGGCGCCTTGAAGTTTCGAACGGGTAGGGCCATCGAATCCCGCGTCCACTTCGAACCACCGAACTCCATAAAGCAGATCTAGCTGCGCCACGACGGCGTTCCTCAGGGCCACTTCCAAGATCGCGATGTCGGCAAGAAAGGCTGCAGCGACGTCTCTGTCCCAGACGTATAGGCGGCGCGCCAATGCCGGATCATGTCCGGCGGCAGCCAAATAGGTACCCATGCGTGTCGGGGTAACAGCTTTATCGAGGGCACGGCCGTGTGCCGGATCGGTCCACGGAGGGTTGACGGTCATTGGCTGAACCCAAGGCTTCCTGTAAGCTGGTAGACGAAGTCCCCGGACCCGCCTCTCTGGACATGAGCCATGATGCGGCCGGGGTAAATTTCTTTAAGCACCCCTACCCTACCTACGACTCCCGAGTCGTTTATTGGGAGGGGGCGATTTCACCCAGCATGCCCGATGGCGCATTCCCGGCCGCGGCGCGGGAATGGCAGACGTCCCCGCGCTCTCCATCCGGAAGCGCTACTGCTGCGCCTTGGGCCTAGAAATCCGTTTTTCGGCACCGGCGAAATGGCCTCCAACGATTTTGTCAGCCATGGCACGAGCATCATTCTCGTTCTCGTAGCCCTGACTGCCATCAACGGCAATGATCTCGCCGTTATCCGCCTTCAAGCGCCAGGCCCATTTGCCATCAGTTCGTGTGTACAAAACGCGCTGTGCCACTCATTTCCCCAGTCTTTTATCTTCGTTGTGCCGTTGAAAGACGATCCTATGCGACGCGTCCCACCATTTAGCTCCAAGGACCAAGCAAGAATGTCGGACAGCGAAAGTATGATCAGAGGAGCCGCATTGGGGGCTAGAAAAGGTGGCGTGAAAATGGGTGTTAGTACTTCGTTTGACGAGCTTCAAGCCGATGTTGATGCCGATGTTGCAGTTGTTAAATTAGCGCGCGAGCGTAGAGATGCGTTCAAGGCCGCGCTGGACTCAGCCCCGGATGTTATTTCTGTCTGGGGGTCCGGGTCCCTTCGAAGGAGTACGCAGCTCCAGCCCGTTCACGATGTAGATCTTGTGGTGGAATTTGACCCCCAGTTTTATCCGGATTGGGGCGAGGAAGGTGCATCTAGCAGTGACGCCATCGAGCGGTGCCGTGAGCTTGTCACCGAACTTCTAGGTGTGACAGCCGGTACTCATGAGCGTCTTGTCAGGCAGGTGAACACGGCCAACCGGAATCGTGCAGCTAAGTGTTTCATCGACGATCCAGACGATCCAGATGCGTTTACGGTCGATGTAATGCCTGCCCTCCGCCAGCGGGATGGGATCCTAATCCCGTTCAAGAGCGAGGCCCGCTGGACTCTTGCCGATCCGGAGTACCTCATAAATCGCGTGTCTGAGCGACAAACAGCGTGGAATCGTTTTCGTCCTATGGTCCGAGTGCTGAAGTACTGGGCTCGCCAGCAACCCTTCAAGGTAAAGTCGCTGGTCATGGAGGTCTTGGCTCTGGAGTGCCTTCCAGACTCGGGTAATCGGGCGGCGGCCTTGAGCGGCTTCTTTGCCGCGGCCTCGCGTCATTCCCTTTCCGTTGTAGACCCGGCAGGGCTCTCCGGGGCGATCCAGCCGTCGCTTGATTCGGCTGCTCTTCGCCGGGCCCTGGAAGACGCGGCCCTGTCTGCAGCATCTGCGCTCCGGGCGGCTGCTGACGGGAATCAAGCCGAAGCGACCCGATTGTGGCGCAGTGTCCTGGGCCCCGCGTTCCCGGTTGTGGCAGCGACCGGGGGTGCTGCCACCGGTCCACGGCAAGTAAAGGACTCGCCTCAGGGATGAAGACGCACCAGCTCAAGAGCCTTACGTGGTGGGAGGCTGAACCCGATTTGCTGGACCGGGAACTTAAGGCTGTCAATGAGTTTTTTCCGGATCTCAAGTGGGTGGGTGACGGGCCGGGCTATTGCCATGGACCGGTGCCCTCGTGGCCGTTTTTACGGCCTGCGCCGCAGAATCTAGACCGGGTCCTCGGAGACGTACCTTTCGAAATCCGGGTGCAATATGGTCACGCCTTTCCCGCCGCTCCCCCCTCTGTTTTCCCGCTGGAACCCAAGCCTCCTGTTGAGCTGCGCAGCTTTACTGACTATCACGTGCTCAGCGATGGATCCCTCTGCTTGCTCCAGGATGCGGAGCAGTGGACCAGTTCATCGCTGACTTCCGACCTCGTCCTTAAGGCTGCGGCATGGCGTGTCGAGTATGCGCTTTTCGAGGTTGGAGCAATCGAGAAGATGACACAAAACGGGATTGTTGTAGATGATGTGCTCGATTCGCTCCTGCTCGAGCGCATAGAGGAGTTGCTACTTGAGGGGTGAAGATTCTCTGCTGGTCCTTATCCCTTTGGCAGCAGCGGAACTCATATCGAAGTCGGGGTCCTGGGGCCACATCACGTGTCGAGTATCAGAACCAGACCGAGCCGCCATCGTTTTAGCGGTTTCCGAGGGAAGTTCTCTGCCTCACCGGATTAGCGAAGACAAGACCCATTTCTTGACCAGCGCGGATACTCATCCGTCAGGTGTCTGGTATCGAACCACGGCTGAGCTCGCCGTCCAGGCCTATTTGTTGATCCGCCAGCAGCAGGCGCTTACGTTTGAGGCTTTCAAGGCGTACGTGCCGGAGGCCCGTGACCCGGGTGCCGGGAGATACATCGCGATTACATTTACTGAGGCACCGCCCGAGATAGCTCCGGGACGGGTCCTCCCCCAGTTCACAGCCTGGCTGGTGAGCCGGGACGGGGCGCAGCCCGAGAATTGCGATGTTGAGACGGACCGGGGTCAACTATCAGCGCTTGCTCCGCATTGGCCTATCCAGGAACTCAAGGGCCAACGCGTACTTCTCATAGGGGCAGGAAGCATAGGTGGTGCCGCCGCCACCGCCCTTTCGGGCTATGGCGTAGGAACGCTGGATATTGTCGATCCTGACCGGCTTCGGTACCACAACATTCCGCGGCACATCTGCTCGTCAAACGCTGTGGGCAGGTACAAGGTCGATGCCCTCGCAAAGCATATTGGACTCAAATGGGCTGAAACGGATGTCTCCGGTTTCCGGATAGACGCGATTGCGGATGCTGATCTGCTTCGACCCTTAATTGATATGGCGAGTGTGGTCGTATGTACAGTCGACGGCGTCGAACCCAGACGGGTAATTAGTTACCTGTGCAAGCGCGCAGGACGCCCACTAGTCCTCGCCTGCGTTCTGGCAGATGGCCGGTACGGCGAGATACTGCGTCTCCGGCCATTCCCTGAAGTCGGCTGCCTAGAGTGTCAAAGACGCGCTTTGGACGCTTCCGGGCAGATGGACCTTGAACCTACATTGGACCGCGGCTACGGCGAAGGAACGCGCCATAACCCCATGACCGCTGTGGGGACCGACCTTCACTTGATGGGATCTCTGGCCGCAAAGACGGCGGTAGCCACGATCCTGAACGAGTTGGGGCACATGGACCAGATACTCGAGGACGATAACGCAGTTGTCGCCCTGCGCCCCGAGGCCGGCTTGGCAGAACCTTTCGACTCTGCCCGCGCGATGTCCATTCGTTGGTACCCGTCCGCTGCATCCTACCCAGATTGCCTGGCATGCCGGTCGGCGTAGGTAGACGCGTTCACATGAGTGAGCATGCTGCGCAATTCATATTGCGTGCCGTGGCAGATGGAGGAAGCCAACTGGAAACCGGCGGCGCCCTCTTCGGCTTCGACGATGGCCACCATCTTCTAATTACTGCTGCTTCCGGCCCCGGGCCGGACGCACTGCGGGGGGCGAACTACTTTCTGCGCGACCTGACACACACGCAGAAATTCGCTTCAGAGATATTTCGAGTCGCAGGGGCTCAATGGATCGGGGAATGGCATACGCACCCATTTGGCCCTGCGGTGCCGAGCCAGCGCGATATTCGGACGTACGCAGCGCACCTTCTGGACGGCGACCTGAACTTCGACACGTTTGCCTCCATTATCGTGTCGCCGGTATCTCCTGAAGAGGACGTGTCGCTGCACTTCTGGCTGCTAACGCACGATGACCAAAACATAGCCATCTATCCGATAGAACCAGAGAGTGGGGTCAACCAGCATGGTCATGCCGTTTGATTTAGGACAAGCATTTACCGCTAAACAGAATCACATGTTGACCGGGCTTGGTCTGATGCCAAACTTCACCAGTCACCCGACGGCTAAAGGCGATGCCACCGAGGACCGTTGGATAAACATGCTCAGCGAGTTCCTGCCCCGCCGCTATGGAGTGGGCAAAGTTTTCGCAATCGACTCCAAGGGTAACCAGAGTCAACAAATAGATGTGGCCGTCTACGACCAGCAATACTCCCCGCTCTTTTTCGAACAAAGCGGCCTCCACTTTGTACCAGTTGAGAGCATCTATGCGGTGTTCGAGGCCAAACCAGAGCTGGACAAGGGTTACGTGGAATATGCCCGCGACAAGGTAGCAAGCGTTCGCTCACTTCACCGCACTTCCGTGGGCATCCGCCACGCTGGTGGAACGTATGCGCCTCAGGACCCCGCGACCAAACCCATCCTCGGAGGAATCCTTGCCACGGGGTCTGCCTGGGCGGACATCCAGGGAGAAGCTGCTCGTACGGCCCTCCTTCAAGGTGACGAACGGGATCGCTTGGACTTTGCGATCGCGGTGCAACACGGCGCCGTTGAACGCGTCGGTGACGAACTGTTTTACGCGGTACCAGATCAGCAGCTCATTTGGTTTGCGATGCAGCTTTTCAAGAGGCTTTCGACCCTGGGTACCGTGCTCGCACTTGATCTGAGCTCGTACGGACGCCACATGGAGGACGTTCCCTCAGCGCGGCTGGAATAAGAACAACCTCCCGTCAATGCCTCCCGCTGCAGCCGGATAACTGTGCGCCCCAACGTCTAGCGGCTGCAACGCTCTCATCACCGTTGTTCTGAGATTCAGTTACTGTCGCGGGAATAGACAGGAGTGCAAAAGGGACCCAGCATAGAGCAGATTCCTTTCTCTAAGTCTCGCTAGCGTTCGAGCCCGTCGCGCTCTAGTGTCTTGCCTTTGCCGCCTTGCTTGGCCATCTTGGATGTCCTCGCCAAGGAGGGCTTCTGGGTAACGGCGGCCGTCGGCGGCGTACCCTGGTGTTTGTCGGCCAGGAGTCTGGAGTTAACCGCTTCCCGATCGCCTTTGCCTTCGAGGCTTTCGACGAGCTGCTGCCGCCGCTCTGGTGAGTCATACGCACGTTCATCTTGTGCCTTTTGTGCTGCCTTGTCCTGCCTGTTGGCCCCTGCTACAACGGTGCCGGTCACCACTTCATCTGTGCGCGCAGCTGCGGCCTTGGTTAGTTCACTTTCGGCTTCGGTGCGTGCTTGCTGTGCCCGGGTGAGGGCTGCGGATACGGATGCTTCGTCCGCTCCTGTGTTGTTGACGTCAATGCCGTAGCGGGCGTGCACCTGGTTGCGGATGTGTTCGGCTGCCTGAAGGGCTTCGGGATCGTATGCCTTCCAGGTCGTGGCGGTCTGGTGAGCGTGTTGGATCATTTGGGGGGTGGCTTTGTCCCACCAGTCGTCCCTGGCGGTGGGTGCGAGCTGGGCGCGGGCGGCTGCGCGTTGGGCGTCGAAGCGTTCCTGCAGCTGGCGTGCTCGTTGTTCTTCGGCGGCGGCGATGGTGCGTTGTTCTTCTTCTCTCATTCGTGCCAGTTGTTCGCCGATGCGTGCGGCGACCATCAGCCCGGTACGCATTGCGCCGTCTACTGCTTCGTCCATTCCGTCTGCTTCGCTCATGCTTCTCCCCTATCGCTCGATGCCTGGTTTCGGATGGTGGTCCCTGTGTCGTTCCTGCGGGCCGGTTGGCCCGGCCTGCTGCAGTGCTTTTTCTGCCCTGGTGAGTGTCGTTGGGACAGGTGCGCCGCCGCGGGATCGTTCGGCAATGAGCCGTGCCCGGAGGGCTTCTTCGCTGGCTCCCGGGTGTTGTTCCCGCAGTGCTTCCATGGTGCTGGGTTGCGCTTTGATGGTCTGTGTTGTGGCGCTGGCTTCAACGGCTTTGCCGGCGGCAGTCACGGCTGCGGCGAGGCCGCGGACGCGTCGCAGGTCGTCGGTGGCTTTGTGCATGTCGTGGATGGCTCGGGCTGTCTGGGCGAGCTGCCTGAACATCAGGGCGTAGGCTGCCCGTTCGCTCTTGGATGTGGCTGCCAGCAGGATCATTGTTGCGCCGCGTGCCGAGGGCAGTGCGACCGCTGGTTGCTTCGGGTAGCGGCGGAGCTGGGCGGATTTAGACAGCTCCCGTGCCGCGTCGGCCAGTGGCCCGGGGGCGGGTTCGATGCGCTTGGACCATGCACCGAAGGCGGCGGATGTTTCGCGGGCGGCCTGCGCCCAGACGGCGTGGTCATTGTACGGGGTGCTGGCCAGTTTCTCCCGGAGAGCACTAACGTCATTGGCGTACTTGCTCCACAGCTCCGCGGATGGCTGCATCGTCTCCCTGCCCGGTGCAACGGGTCGGCGGTTGCGGGCTGCGGCGTTCCATTCCGCGACGGCAGCCGTTGCTGTTTCGGGTGTGCTTTCCCAGTCACTGCGGAGCTTGGGCAGGGCAAGATCGCGCCCCAGGGAGTTACCGCCGAACCAAACGGCCCGCTCCCCCTTACGTGGCCGTTCAGCGACAGAGTATCCGGTCACCACATCGGTCCGGCCGGCCGCGTAGCGCGGCCTTACGAGCAGGCCTTCTTGGCGGGCGCGACGGACGAACTCTGCCTCGTCCGTTGATGCTGTCGCACAGGTGCGGACCTTGCGGGCGAGGCTGTGGCGTTCGACCTCGGGCAGTCCCTGGCGGGCGGCTTTGGCCTGTTCCGCGGGGGTGTATCCGCGTTCAGCACGGACGGCGTCGAGTTCGGTGAGTCCGTACTTTTTCTCCAGTAGCCGGGCGACCTGTTGGGACTTGTACTTGCTCTTCCAGCTGTTCCATTTAGTACCGTCGTCACGGACCATGCTGGCCACGATGTGGATGTGGTCGTTGCCGTTCTTGCTCAGTCCATGGCGGACGGCAACCCATCGGGCCGGGGCCTTTCCGCCGTCCTCGGTGAAGTCCATGTCCTTCATGAAGTTATTGGCGATGGCGCCCCACTGCTCGTCGGTGAGCTGACCTTCTTCGGCGGCCAGGCTCAGTGAGCAGTGGAAGACGTGGCCGCCGTCGACCTCGGTTTTGTAGAACTGCTTGGCACGGTCCAGGGCGTTGGCGATATCCAATGCCGCGTCGCGGTTCAGTTCGTTATCGTCGTGCCACGCCATGAGCGCGGAGTCACCGGCAACGAGGTGCGGTTCCTCGTGTTCGTTGGCACGTCCCGGGCCCGCAAGGTAGATCATCAGGCCCGCCATGCGGTCGCCCTGGGTGATGTTCGGAATCACGTCAGGATCACCGGCCGGCCATGTCAGCGAGCATGCGGTCGATGCGGATGATGACGCTCTTGGCGTGCGCAATAGCGGGCGCAGCATCAGGCGGTACTTCACCCGTTGAGTTGGCGTGCCGGGCGATCTGGTTGATGTTGTTCGCCACGGACCCGATCAGGCGCTGAAGGTTCGAAAGCTGCATGAACTGATCACGCCGCTCCGACGGGCTTTCGCTGTCCTCATTCAGGGCCGCTTCGATCAGGAGCCGTGGGATCGTGACGCGGTGCTTCTCCGCCAGGGCAAGCAGCTGGGCCTCTTCTTCGGGGCTGACCTTGACCTCGTGACGGTGCATCCTGCCGCCGTCAACGTTCGCGCGGCGGCGGCGGGACTTCCAACCGGCGAAGCCGTTGCCTTCATTCATCCGTCGCCCCTCCCCTACCTTGCCAGCGCAGCGACCCGGAAACCCCGGGACCAGACACCAGTCTGCCGCGACCGGAACGCAGTTCCCGGGAGCGACACGAACTTAGCCCGGCTAAGTTCCCAGCTTGCTCCGCCGCAGTCGGCTCCTGCTCCTTTCGTGCCTTTAGTGCTTTGCTGGTCGGGAAGTGGCACGCCGCTGCGCGTCGCTGCCGGAAAAGCGGGTCGCCCTGTGGTTACGGTGGGGGCATGCCAACCATTGATATTGAACAGACCCGCAACCAGGCCCGCGCCCTTCTGGACTCGCGCATCGAGTCCGTCACAAACCTGGTCAAGGCCAGGCAGCGCATCACTGACCTGCGCGAGCAGCTCGCCGACGCCGAGCGCGAAGACAAGCGCGCCTACGTTCGCGCCACCAAAGACGGCTGGAGCCCGGAGGAGCTGAAGAAGCTCGGTCTGGAATCCGGCGCCGCCACCCGTCGCCGAAAGCCGGCCACCACCCGTACCGCGGACGACAATTCCCCGTCCTCTGACGACGGGGTTGCAGGGGCCGAGTAGCTTGCCCCTCGCCCACTTGTGCACGGCAAAAGCCCAACCGCTTCGCTGCTTTTCCCGCACCCAAGTGGACGACGGGACCCACCGGACCACCTGCACACAACCACCACGTCACCGCATGTGCCCACGTCGCCCTTAGGCGAGCGGTGGCTGTGCACAGCCTCTTAGGTGCGGGGTTGGGACGGGGCAGTTTTCCTTGGGCCAAACCTCGCTGCTGCCGTCCCAGCTCCGGGACGTGGCCGGGTCTTTTCAGCCGGGAGCACACATGGTTAGGGCTCCGCACCAGTTGGTGCGGAGCCTTTTGCTGTCTCTGCAGTGATGTGTCTAGACCTTTGCCGTAACGCTGTCGCGTACGTTCTGCCTGGTTGTGCGCGGCCGTGTGGTTAAACAAAGACAGGCCGGCTGGAGGGTCGGCCTGTCTTCGCTCCTCGGACAAAGGAGATCTTGCAAACTCAGCGTAGCTGAGCATGTTTCCGTGAACCCAGTTGCGCGGGGAAACCCCGCTGTTTGTGACAGCGCGGCACCAGGTGCGGGCATGGGATAGTCGCGTCGAACGGCGGTCCGCCGCTGGTGAGTGGCTGCTGTGGTTCGCCCTGGGCGGCGGACCGCCCGACTTCTGGAAGGTTCCGTGCCCTGGTGTGGCGATGGGCTGGTGGCCTTGCCGGGCGGTTGCGACAGATGACGCCCGGCAAGGCGGTACCAGTTTAGGCGGCGTCGGCCTCGGTCGGCTTGCCGCTGTCGAGGATGATCTGCTCAACCTCACTCGCGGTGTATCCCCATAGAACCAGCTGGTTCAGGTAGTCCCGGTGGGTCTGGCTCGGGGACCGCCATGAGTCCTTGGCGATCGTCTTTTCATACCCTGCACACACCAGCGCGATCAGGGAAAACTCCGGACGCGTCGGCGTCTTGGCGACGTGGTCGCGGAGCGGGTTCCACGCCCAGGCGTTGGACTCTTCGACCTTCGCCCCGACCATCTCAGCGGCGACCTTCCCGTCATAGCCGCTGGCCGTTTCCGAGTGGTGGGTGATGGCGTGCACGGTGAAGTACTGCCAGCCCTTCGGGGCCTGCTTCTTCGACAGCAGGTTCTTGACCCATTCGCGCCGGACCGTGGTGGCAGACTGCATCAGCTTGTTGTTCTCAATCAGGGTTTTCCGTTCGGCTTTCTGTTCATCGGTCATCGGGCCTTTCGGGGCCGACGATGTTCCGTAACCGCTGTAGTAGCGCAGGGTGAAGCCGAGATCCTTCCAGCCGGTGACCACGGCGACGGCGGAGTGCTCGCCCCGGTAGTCCGTTTCGATGTAGACGGCGTTTCCGTCCTCGTCCGTGGCCGGTTCCCCGTCCGCCCTTTTCAGGGACGTGACGCGGAGTGTTTCGCTGTCTTCCCCGTAGCCGCATTCGGGGACAACGGTGGTTCCTGCCGCTTCCAGCTCTGTGATGAGTGCGGCCAGCGCGGCGGCGCGGTCGCGCTTGTCCCGCAGTTGCTGGGTGACGTGCAGGAGCATGTCGGTTTCGTCCATGATGACCGATTCCAGCTCCTCGGTGGCGTCCTCGTCGCCTTCGAACTCGGCCAGAATGAGGGCTTCTTCGATGGTGTAGCCCTTGCCCAGGGCGGCAGCTCCGGTGTCGGTGGACTTGGCCTTCAGTGCGCTTTCGACGGTGGTTTTGGTCCGTCCGGTCTTCTTCGCGATCGCGGCCGCCGAAACACCAATCAAAGACAGCTGGTGGTAGGCCTCGGCCTCGTCCGCTTCAGTGAGTTCGGCGCGCTGGATGTTCTCCACCACCTGCGTCACGATGCGTTCGGCTTCCTCGGGGCTGTCGATGATCATCACAGGGATAGCCTCGCGCCCTGCCTCCACGGCGGCGCGGGTGCGGCGCTGGCCCATCAGCACATGCACGGTACCGTCGTCCTTGCGGTGGGCGATCACCGGTTCCATCACGCCGTGTTCCTTGATGCTGGCAATGAAATCCGGAGTCAGTGCGGCGTCCTTGCGGACGTTCACGTCAACAGTCAGGGTTGCCGGGTCGAGCATTTCAAGCGTGGGTGTTGCAATCATGAATGTATGTCCTTCTTGTCCGAGAAGTGGGGGTGGGTGGGGCGGCATTGGTGACCGGCCAGCTCCCCTGCTCCCCCCGTTGTTTTTTGGTTGCTGGCAAGCTTGCTTGCTCGGCGGCCGACGGAGGCCTGTCTACCCGTCAGGGCAAGGGCAGAAAAATCTTGCGGGATCCGAGCGTGCGAGGATCCCTGGCTAAAGAATTTTCGGACCGCTAGGCCCCGGTGGAGCCTGCGGAACCGGGGCTAGACAGGCTGGAGCGGACGCCTAGAATCCGCAGGACAGCAACAAAAAACGCTTGTAAACAACAGGTGATGACGGGCCGGAGCTCTGCGACGGACCGGCAGCACCAAACAGCCGGCCGCGCCAGCGGACGCCCATCAACTGGTTGAAGCGCAGCGCAAACCAGTGCGAGCCCTGCGAGCATGCCCTTCCCCTGGCCACCGGATTCGCCCGGGCCGGCCACTCCCTATCGCTTACGCTTTCCTGCCCTGCTTAGGGTGGGGGCATGACTGATCCGGCGCCGCGCCCGAGCCGCCCTCACAGGATGCTGCGGATCCTGGCTGTGGTCTTCACGGTTGCTGCAGCCGGATCGCTGGTGCTGGTGGCCGTGGACCTGGCCATCGGTCGGTCTGCTTCAGGCGATGTTTTCATCG
>NZ_JMLE01000043.1 GCF_000685965.1 Arthrobacter sp. UNC362MFTsu5.1
AGTCATGGTTTTTTTGGTCCTTTGCTGAGGATTCGGTGGGCGGGGTGCGGTTGGTGACCGGCCAGCTTCCCCTCTCCCCCCGTTGTTTTTTGCCTGCTGGCGAAGCTTGCGTAGCTGTGCCCGACGGAGGCCCTGTCCACCCGAAGGGCCAGGGACGTGCAATCTGCGCAGGAAATAAGCGACGAAGGAGCGCCGGAGCCGATTGTGCGGGCCGCAGGCCCCGACGAAGGAGGGGCTGGATGGGGCCGGAGCGGGCACGATAATCCGAAGGACAGCAGACAAAAAACGTCGTAGACAAACAGGGCCAGGGCGGGCCGGAGGCCTGCGACGGACTGCACTGGCCCCAACAGCCGGCCGCGCCAGCGGACGCCCGAATATGGGTTGAAGCGCAGCGGAAACCAGGGGTATTGATTGGTGCCGGGTTGTGCCCACTGGCGGGCAGGTGGAGCCCTCCGCACAGCTCAAAGCTGGCCCCATTGGCGTGCAACCCGTTCGCTGTCGGTGCCCGCCCTTATTCTGAACCTCGCGGTCTGGGTGGTTTTTTAGTGGAGTGTCGCTTCGAATATATGTTCTAAGGTTGTGGTATGTCCTCCCCCGAGTATGCGGCCGCGCTGCAGGCGCAGTACGCGCGGCGTGCCGGCCCGATCGGGCTGACCGTGGAAGAGCTCGATTTCGAGCACTTCCCGGCCAAGAACGGGTTCCCGGGGATCCCGGTGAAAGCGTGGATACGGTTCCCGAACTGCGCGGAGCTGGTGGACGGGGAGGTGTACGCCTGGACGGCGAAAGCCGCGGAAGTGACGTGGAAGGACGGGCCGGTGACGTACCGGACCTGGGTGTGGAGTTCGGCGGTCACCCGCCGCGAAGAATTAATGACTAGAAATTTGGGAGAGCGGACTAACCGTGACAGCAATAGCAAGTGAAACAAGGCTGGACGCGCCTGTCGACGTCCGGTTTACCGCCAAGGGCACTCCCCTGGCGGTCCGCCACGACGGGCGGATCTGGGCCGTTGCAGCCGAGCCGGTGCACTGGTTCGCCAGGGACTCCTGGTGGGAGTCGCGGCGATCCGTTCCGGTGGGCATCGGAAACGTGGTGGATATCGAACACTGGCGGGTCCAGGTCCGCCTCGGCACGAACTCAACGCTGCGGACCTTCGAGCTGCGCCTCGACCCGTTATCGGAGCAGTGGCTCCTGGAATCCATCAGCGACAGCCACTAGGCAATGGTGAAGGTGAATCACCAGCCGATCAGCGATCAGACGTGGGAAGGGATAAGGAAAGAGTTCACCCTGCCTGCCCTGGAACAGGTGCGCCGCCGGCTCTCCGAACTCACGGAAGACCCTGAGCCAATGATGCAGCAGCTTGTCCGCGTCTTCTTATCCGGACTACTTGGCCGACAATTCCGCCACCCGCGCATTTTGCCGCCGACGGGTGACTGTGTCTACGCGAACGGAGCCCGCTAGGACGGCCCGAACGGTACCCACCTGAGATGCCGTCCGAGGCACTCGCGATGTCGCTGGCAACTGCTGGTAACGAGTGGATTGCGGCGATGGACCCCCTTGCTTCCGGATGGTAGGTTCGCTATTTCGAGGTAGGTTATCGATTATTGGGGGAAACATGGCTAAAAACACGAAGCTCCTCGGCCTGACAATTGGCCTCGCTGCGACGCTCAGCCTCGGTGCGGCCGCTGCTTACGCTTCCGCGGAGCAGCCGTCGAAGGACAATGCACCGGTGGTGATTTCGGAGGTGGGGGCAGATCACCCGGAATGCTACGACCCGGCCAAGTTGAACGACCCGAACGACTTCTGCTTCAAGACCATCGGTCCATGGAACAGCGTCCGCTCAAGTGACGATGAAGTACGGACCCTGATGCCCGTAGAGCGAATGGTCCAGGCCGGCAAGACGGTCGAGGAAATTCGACGCTACTACCCGAATTACTCGCCCGAGGGTAAGTAGGGAAAGCGCCCGAGCAAAGAACTGACGTGAAGCTTCAGGCCCGCCAAACCGGCGGGCTGAAGTCTTATGCCCCGGAGATTCCTGGCTGACTGCCGCGATTCTGGCCGATCTCCTAGTACGATGATGCTCTGCGGGCGAGCGTGGCAGCGAGCCGGTATGAATCGCTGCCGGTTTCGATGATTGTGCCCGGATCGACGTTCCTTCGACTTCGGCATCCCTGCGGATACTAGCGAACAACTCCACTCCTGACCCCATTGATCCTGTCAAGTATTTCTGGCCCCGGAAGGGCAGTTGAAACTGGCCCCACCCTGCGAGGATGGTGACCGTCGAAAACCGAGCCGCGCTGGCTGTGGGCGGCCTCCGGTCTTGGAGCTGGGTTTGTGGGACTACGGCGCCGCAACGGGGTCTGCAGATTCAGGAATGTCTCGTGAGTGGACGTCGAGTGCCTTGGGAAATTCGGTCCAGGACCGAATCGGTGAGAGAAGGATGGGGATGGCGGATGCTGCAGCAACCAGCGCCCATCCCCAAAGCGCGGGAAGGACGCCGGCTGCCATTGCCAGGACTCCGCCGCTGATGCTGGCCACCGGCATTACACCCAGGGTGAAGAGCCGGTACGTGGACATAACTCGCCCCATCATGTGGTGCGGGACGAGCCGGGGAATGATGCCGGCCCCCGCCAGACCGGACAGAATGACGAAGAAGGACCAACCAAATCCTGAGAGACCAATCCACACGACCGGAGCCAGCCCCAGAAAAGGTGCCACAGGGACGAGGATGACGAATCCGGCGCTTGCCAGGCTCGCGGCGATCTTGGTTCTGCCGAGGCCGAGACGCCGTGTGATGCGGGTCGCTGTCATGGAAGCGACCAGACCCCCTGTTGCTGACAGTGCGCCCAGGATTACGAATTGATCCATGGGGATGTTGAGGATTTGCAGGGCGAAGATGACTTTGGCTGCGGCGCCGAACATGCTTGCGGCATTGATCAGCGCAACGGAGACCATGAAGGATCGAATCAAGGGATGGCTTAACGTGTAGCCAAGGCCATCGCGTGCTTCAGACCAGAACCTGTCCGGGGATTCTGCTCTGGAGGGCCGATCGTGTGGGAGTCTGCCGGTCATGACCGCTGAGAATAAGTAGGCTGCGCCGGCAATGAAAAGCATGGCCGGAGCGGACACTACTTTCACAATCAGACCCACAACTCCTGGCGTGGCTATGGCCAGGCCGCTCTGGACGGACTGCACTTTTGCGTAGCCGTCAGCCAGCTGGCTTCCTCTTAGCAGCGTCGGCATCAAGGCGGACTGTGCCGTCGTGAAAACGACGTCAGCCACGCTGACGACGGCAGCGACTATAAAGAGGTGCCAGATGCTGAGCGTTCCAAGGAAATACGCGATCGGCACCGAGACAACTGCGGCGGCACGGGCAACGTTGGCCAAAACCAACATGGATTTCTTCGACCACCTGTCCACTAGAACGCCGACCGGCACTCCGAGCAGCAAGAATGCCGCCATGCCCAGCGCATTCAGAACACTGGTCTGGAAGGCCCCCGCGCCGAGAACGGCAACAGCGATAACCGGCATTATCGAGCGGAGTACGTCGTCTCCGATTCCGTCCCCAATGCTCGCCGTGAACAACTTTCGGAAAGCCGCAGGCATAACGAATCTGACCGGCCGGCGATGCTCTCCCCCAACGCTTCTACGGTTGCCCGTATTCTTGATGAAAGCCACGATTCGTACGGTCATACCTGACTATAGTCAGGCTGATCCTGACATCTGCGGCAGCAACTCGTTTGTCTGGAGAACGTATCGATGTCTAATGACCGCCCACGCGATTTCTGCACCTTCTGCGGGTTGACGCCGCCTTCCGAAACCCGGCTCATAGCCGGGCCTGGAGTCACCATTTGCGAACTCTGCGTCGCCGAGGCGGGGAAGATCCTGCGCGACACCAGCACCGAGGGGCCGTCTAAGGCGATGGGGCCCGTCTGGGACCGAATGTCAGACGCGGAAATCCTCCACCATCTGCCCGAAATTTCCCGGGTAAGCCTCACAGTCGAAGAGCAGCTTCGCATCTGGGTCCGCGCCGCCCGAGAACGAAAGATCACCTGGTCCCAAATAGGAGCGGCCCTGGACATAACTCGTCAGTCGGCATGGGAAAGATTCAAAGAACATCTATAACCGACAGATGTCGAAGTCTCGTCGCTGCAAGGGCGCCCTGAGCGGTGCCAGTTGCCCTGCTGCCACGATGTCTGGCGCATCATTTCCCTAATGAGGCGCAACAACTATCTGGACGTCGTCTTCGTAAAGAATTCTCCCTGGATCGTTTGAATAGAGTCTCTGCCAGCCGACGTCATAACGGTTTAGAAGGTCCGTGTAGAAATCCACGCCGATCAGCAGGTGCGTCGCCGTGCGCTTGAACCATGACTGTGCTGACGGGTTGATTGCACGGTCATAGATCGCCCTGTCTACTGTCGAAGGGTCCGCGTATGCCGCGTTATAGTGATCGTTAGCGCTACGCCAGGAAGCCCAGTCCTGGTCGCTGAGTTTGCCATCGTTTGCCAGACCGTTGGCGAGAGCGAAGATGCCTGGGTGGCGTCCGCGGCCGTTCGGAGAGCTTGCCTCGTAGCGCACAAACTTGGGTTCCATGCCCGCCAGCTAATCACCTGTCCCTTGGTTCCCGGCGGATTTGGCTGACTTTGACGAAAACGTCCCGTTGAGAACTCCTGAACCGACCCAGCGGCTATCTCGCGCCAAGCCCCAATGAATGACGTTGTTGGCGGGCCGCACGGATGAGTATGTCAACCTGATCCAGGACCACTGAGACGGCCTGATCCAGGACCACTTGCGACCCTGTGGACCAACGCCAGCGAATGCGCGCAGTACCGATCCCCGTTTGCCGTCTGGTCATCATGGGAAGGACTGCCCGCGCTGTGTTGCAGGAACTTTGAGTAGACCGTTTTAGGGCTTCTCAAAATTTCTTGCGTTGTTGTGTAACCTTTTGGACGGTCGCGGACAATACAGGGCATGGGGAACGTTGAATTCGATGATGAGAGGCTATGGTCTCGCAGCATCAAGGGCGATGGCGAGGCCTTCAGGGCTTTGTACATCCGGTACCGCGACAGGATTTTCCGTCATGCCTATCGGCTTTCCGGGGACCGACAGGATGCCGAGGACATCATGGCCACGGCCTTCCTTGAACTCTGGAGGCGCCGGGCCAAGGTGCGGATCGTTGAAGGATCCATCCTTCCCTGGTTGCTCGTCACGACAACGAACACTGCACGGAACAGCGGCCGGGCGGCGATGCGTTACCGCCGGCTCCTGGACTCCCTACCCAGACGATCCGAAACGTCTGATCCCATGGGCGACGACCTCTTTCTCAGCTACCGGGATGCGCTTGATAAAGATCTCGCCCGGGCCCTTGGAGCTTTGAACTCCACGGATCTGCACCTGGTCAGCCTGGTGGTTTTCGAGGAATTCACCATCGCCGCCGCTGCAGCCGTTCTTGAGCTCACGCCCGGGTCGGCCAAAACCCGGATGCACCGGGCACGTCAGCGCATGAAAGTCGCCCTTTCAGGCACACATCATGTCCCCACCCCAACCACGGTTTTGGAAGGAGAACGGTCATGAACGAGCTTCGAGTCGATGACCGGTTCAGCAGGGCACTGGAGGAAGAACTCGTGTCACGGGTTCAGAAGGCATCGCCTGCCCGTGCACGTAAGCGCATCCGGATGTGGCTGGGGGCTGGTGTCTTGGCCGGCGCTGGAGTTTTGGGCGGGGTGGGCGCTACCGCTGCCGGCCTGTTCGTGACTCCCGGTTCCCAGCAGGTCACACCGCTGTCCACTCCCGTGACCGATACCCACGAGGGAACAGCCACTATTGAACTCGGTGACCCCCCGGAGGGAACCACGGGGATTGAGATGGAGCTGAACTGCCTGACCCCTGGCCGTTTCGAGTTTCCGGACGGGGCCTCCACTGTTTGCCGAGCCACCGACGTCGGGACACCCCAGGATTGGAGCGGATACACGATTCCTCTGACTCCTGGGCTGAAGAGCGTCACGGTCAAAGCGGATCCTGGAGCACGCTGGCGGTTGAGCGCAAAGTACGTCAACAGCAAAACGACCGACTGGGCAGTCAACGCCGGTGGCAAGTCTTATGGCGCCGAAAACGAAAAGGGAGCACCTGACCTCACCGCCGTCATAGCAACCAACGGAATTCCCGGGTATGTGGTCACGAGTGAGCTGGAAGACGCGACTGGCACAGCTGCCATTAAGACCTTCAAAACGAGAGAAGAGGCACTTGCCTGGCAAGAGGCCCGCCGTGGCAAAACCTTCTCGGTCCCTGTCTACGATTCCACGGGGAAAACAGTCGTGGGTGACTTCGTCGTTAGTAACGGCGAAGGGGAAACTACGGATGGGACCGCACTGCCGAGCGAACCCGCACCATAACCTCTCGACGCCCGTGTTGAGGATCCGTAGCGGGTCCGGTTAGATCAGGATGGAGGTTTGTCCAGACGCCCAGCTAGCCCGCGGTTTGTTGCGCGATGGTGTGGGCAAGCCGGTAGGAGTCGGTGCCGGTCTCGATGATGGCGCCGTTGAAGGTCAGCCGGTCAACCGACCGACTGGACCCCTTCGCCACACGCCGAGATAGTGGCAGGGGAGCTATTGAAACTGTCACAACAGCCCCGATGGCCGTAGCCCAGAGGGGAGAAATGTCTGGGAAGTAGGTCCCTAATAGGAACCAAACGCCGGCGCCCACCGCAACACCGGCCAAGATGGCCAGCCCGCCCCTGCTGACGGCATATTTCCAGCCACCCCGGTTTCCGTGCATGCCTCAATATAGTCACCTGCTGCTTCCCGGTACATGTCTGACTCTTGGGGTCCCGAGGTCGACGATTTCCCTGCCGTGGTGGTTCTGCAGCTTATACATTTGCGCTAGCTTAAGCTCGGCGCTGTTGAGCGTGACGCGCAGGCCTTCGACGTCCCCGACCCAGCCGTGTTGTTCGGCTTCGGTAATGCGTTCTTCGAGGTTGTCGATGATGTCCTGGAGCCTGTTGATCTGGCTGGGATCCGGACGGAGAAGGGCACAGCGGAGGCAGGCGTGTTCGTGTTGGCAGCCGGTGCCATAGGCGCGTCCGCAGCTGCCCAGGCTGAGCTTGCGCTGCACGAAATGGGCTTCGAATTCGTCCCATTCGGCCGCGGTTGGTTCGCGGTATTCCTCGGTGGGCCGAATGACCCGTCGCTTTTCGATAAAGGTGCGGTGGTGCCGGATGACGTCCCTCGGATAAATCGCCGCGTATCCCTGGGTCGTCGCCAGACTGGCATGCCCCATCAGCACCTGCACGATATGTGGAGGCAAGCCGCTGGCAAGCGCCTCGGTCGCGAAGATACGACGGAAATCGTGCGGGGTGAACCTCACCTCGGCACCGCTGACCTTGATATGCGCGCGTCGCGCCAAGTCATTGAGTAGCGTGGAGACGGTGGCCGTCGTCATCACGTTCGGCGGTCCGGCGCCACGGCGGCGGACGAACAGGTGCGGAAGAGGTGAGCTCAGCACTTTCTCAGCTGAGTCCCATCGCTGTGTCAGCGGTGCACCACCCGTATCCTTGGTGATACGAGAGAGCACTCGGTAGAGCACGTGCACAAGCTCGGGGCCTGCCACCATCAGACGCTCGGTATCGGTCTTGCTCGGAGCGAAGTGCAGCAGCGGTATGGTCTCCCCGGTCCCTGGAACCTTGTAGGGCTGGATGCTCATGTGCACCAACTCGAGGACTTCTTCGATCCGTGCACCGGTGTGTCGAAGTGTCTCAACAAGCGCCCAAGTCCAGAAGGCGTTGTCCTCTTCAAAGGACAGGTCCCGGTCCTTTCCATTGCGCCGAATCCGGACATGCGCATGTTCACTGCTCTGGAAGACTTCCCAAGCCTCGCCGTCCATGTCGATAGTTTGGCCGGCGCCGGCCATCTTGGCATCCGCCAGGGTTGCTTCTGCTGCGCGGAGGGCCTGTTCGGCAGCCTCCACCAGACGGGGCAACACGGGAGCCAGTTCACGGGTGCGCTGTTGCATCGTTGCGATGGTCGCGCGCCTGTGCTTCACGTAACCACGGGTTTCCGCGAAGGTTACGGGGCTTGGGGCGACCCATTGCGCCCAGAAGGCATCTTCGAGTGCCCATTGGCTGATGTCGAGATAGAACGCCCGGACGGAGAAGAAGACGCTGTAAACTTCCCGGCGCGGCGAGCCGTCGGCCTTGACTTTGACCCTGGCTTTCCAGCCAGCAGCCTGCTCCGGAGTCAGCGCGAAGCTGCGCTGGTCAGGGTGGTGCTTGACGACGTCGGCGAAGAAGAGGCCGGCCAGATACCTGCCCAAAGCACAGAGCGAGGCGTAGTCGAGGCCAGCCGACCGGACCTGAAGATAGCGGATGAGTGGTTCCCGGCAGGGGCCGGTGATGCCGTAGTAGTCGACCATCTCATCCACCGTTTTGGGTCCGACGCGGAGCCGTGTGGGCATGGTCCCGGAATCGTGTCTGATCCATCCCAGCCCGTGCAGCACGGGCCATACGGCGGTCAGCCCGCTGCGGCTGACGTCGATCAGCTTCCCGGGAAGCTGGGTAGTCAGGTCGAGGATGTCTTCGGCTGTGAGCTGGCGGATCGATTTGCCTGTATGGGCCTGAACGCGACCTAAGGTGAGGATCCCGCTAGTGGCCTGGGCCGGTGAAGCCTTCGCATGGACGAGGGCGTTTTCGAGTTCAGCTGTGTGGGCGGGATCCCGGAACCGGCTGAGTGCTTTCCAGAAGGCAAAGCGCTGACCCGCGATCCACCGGTGGGACGGGCGCATGACGTCCAGAGCCAGCAGCGGTCCCATCGCCGCATTGATTCCTTCGACCTCGTTGCGATTCTTCGGGTTCTTGCTTGAACCGCCGGCTATTCTGAGCCGCCACGTCAGAGCGTCATGCCCGACCTGGCCCTCGAACAGCGCCCAGCGGTCCTGCCAGGTTTCACCCGGCAACTGCCTCAAATGACCGAGTAAGCGCCGAATGCGCGCCCTGTGCTCATGCACCTGTGGCCAGTACGGGCTGCAGTCCTCAAGACGGTTGATGATGTCCTCAATGCTGGCGCTGGTCAGCGGTCCAGAAGGGATGGGCGGCAGTGCAGGCGGTTGTTGTTCCTGTGGTGGCGGCGTGTGGTCATTCCAGCTTCGTCGTGCGGTCTGGATCTTATTGAGGGGCGGAGTTGTCACTGGTTCCCCCAAAGCACCCGCAACTCATCGGCGTTATAGGGCTGACCGGCCGGTGAACTGTCAGCGGCAGGGGAAGTCCTGCTGCTCAGATGGGCCCGGTAATGTTCGATGACTTCCTCCATATGCGGAACCGCGTAGACCGTGGTCGTAGTCAGCGACTGGTGCCCCAGTAACTCCTGGACTTCGTGAAGGCCCATCCCGCCCTCGAGCGCTCGGATCGCGAACGTGTGCCGCAGATCGTGCAGCGTCCAGTTCGAACCGAGAAGGTCGTTGCAGCGTCTCAGGACGGCGCGCATGGCTTCGTAGGTCAGAGGACGGGGCTCGCCCCGCAGCGTGAGCCAAACCGGTTCATCCGGGCCGGCGACGCCTCCTTCGAGCTGATAGAGCCGAAGCCATACGAAAGCATCAGGCGCCGCGGGCAACCATTGCAGCTGGCCGCCTTTGCGGTAAACGCCGATCAGCTGGTCACCCACGTTGACCCGGCCGCCCGTGATCCCGAGCAGCTCGCTCGCCCGCGCACCGCTGCTGACATAAAACGCCACCAACGCCCGGTCCCTGTTGGACCGCAAACGCCGGAACAGATCGTTGAACTTCCCATCCGGGATTGACCTTGGCACCCGGTGCGCCTCGCGCTGACGCAAGGGCTGGCGCCGCACCGGGGAAAACTCCCGCTGAGGATCATGATGCGCATGGGCTCGCCCGCGGCGCAGCTCGAAAGGATTCACGATGGGCCCGTCTCCCATCCGAAGCTGGAAAGCGTAAAACTCCTTACACACCGTCGTCGTGTGGTTGATCGTCGATGGTGAGTAACGCATTCCGAGATGCTTCTTTCCCGTGACAAGGTTCCGGCTCCCCCGCCGCTGAGGGACGTTACGATTCCCGACGAACTTCTCGGTCTGGCGCGCCCACAACACGAAGTCGCGCGCCTCAAGGGACGTTGCCTGCTCCCAGCTGACACCGATGGCCCACAAAAATCGAAGGAACCGAAGCAACGACAAGGCATAGGTTCGTACCGTTTGAGTCGAACGGTCCGACGCCGCCAGCTCAAGCAGATACTCCGTGGCAGGAGCGAACTCCTCTCCCACCGCGTCGAGGACCACGAACCCAGGAACGCCGGAGCGAGGAATCACCCGCCCGACGTTCGCGACAGTCAGTCCCTCCGCTCGATGCCCATCCCAGCTGCAATCCGAGAGATCCATGACCAAAGCATGACGCTGACAGGGCTCGTCCCAGGTTGGCGACACGCGCGTTAACCATCGACTTAGTCCGGTAAACAGATCATTGACGACGGCACCTACTGTCCGGGGTTCCAGTTCCTCGCCGGCGGCCAGCTCCAGCCGACCGTCATGGACCTTTTCCAGCGGGCAATGGAACTGAGGATTCCACACAATTACTTCACGGCCTGGATGGTCACACAGTCCAGGGAATTCGGTGGCGCCCGCCCCGTGGACGTCCTCGGGGACGGCCGCGCCCCGTTGCGTCAAGCCCTGGAAGCCCTAGGCGCCAGGCGGTAGCGCCACCTAGGTTCTTTGGTGAGCGCTTCCTGTATTTGCAGCTATTGCTCTCCACCGTCTCGTGGGCGGCGTTCCTTTGGCTCCGCCTCACGGGCTTGGGTTAGTTCGGCGCGCAGTTGCTCGATTTGGCGGCCGTAGGTGTCGTGAAGGTCTTTGACGCGTTGTTCACCGTGGACCCGCTCACGCTCGATGTCTGCTCTGGCAGCTTCACGCTCCGCAGTCAGCGTCGCCACAGTGCTGCGCACATCGGCCATCGCCTCGCGGGCGGCCTCAAGGTCGGCACGGACTGCCGCCAGCTGACCCCGCGTCTCAGCGGCCGCGGATTCCTCGCGGTCAGCGCGCGCCGTCTCCGCCTCGAGGCGGCTCTCGGCCACTCCTGTTCGCCGCTCTGCCGCTGCCCTGGCCTGTTCCTCTGCTCCGGCCCGTTCGGCCGCGGCGGCGCGTTCCTGTACAGCCAATGTCAGTTGCCCACGGATCGTTTCAAGGTCGGCGCGCAGGCCGGCACTCTCGGCTTGTGCCAGTTCCCGGTCGTTTGCGGCCGAGGCATGGGCCTGCGCGAGTTCTTCGGCACGTTCCTTGACCTGGGCCATGGCGGCATCCAGCTCCTCCTGAACCCCTGACAGCTCCCGGGCGAGTTCCTCGCTCGTTCGCGTTGCTTCTTCAGCTGCCGCGTCGGCCTCGGCCTTCTCGGCCTCAGCCCGGCGCTGCGCCTGCTCGGCACGGGTGGCCCTCGCGTTCGCGGCCGCAACCTGTTCGGCGGCCTCACTGGCTACCGACTCAATCTGGGCTTCTGCAGCCTCAGGATCGCCTACGGTGCGCAGTTCCTCGACAAGCGCCGAGAGCTGCTGGCCCAGGTGCTCGATCATTCCGCTGACCTGGCCCGTGATCTCGCTGGCCCGCTGACGCGCGGAATCAACAGGGCGCGATTCCACGGCCCGGGCAGCTTCCTCATTGGGGCGCTGGCGTGCGCGCCAGGCCGACGCGCGGGTATGGGCTGGGTCATCGCAGTATTCTGGCGGACGGCCGGTGCCGGCCTCGCCAGCCATAGCGGGACGCTGACAACCCGGAAAACGACAAAAGCGCTGCTCCACATCCAGAATGTTTTCGCTCATGGTTTCATGATATCATCTTTCGTCAATAACGGAAGACGTAACGAAAGACGTAACGAAATACGAAATCTAATCGCAGCCCGGGGGGCGCCCCAACTGTCATTTTCCGAAGTCGTCTGCACAAATTCCCTTACTCGCCTGCACGCGACCCGGTTCGGTGATTGCCTGACCGGGTCTTGTCAGGATTTATCGCGGGGCGGGACGAGTTGCGTCCTCCCCTATTTGTCGCGGTTAGGCGGACCGGCAGCCAGAAACCCCCGAGCTCGGGCCCTCGCCAGGTCAGACTGGCTCGCGACAATGTATGAGGAGAAAGACGCCGACGGAAAGCTGGCCTAGTACCGTCGAGCACATCGCCGAGGAGTTCGGTGTTCCCCGGCGCGGGATCTCCCGGCACCTGGCCACACCATGGGTCTCGGCGGGGCCGCTGCCGGCCACGAGCCAGCAGCTCATCGACCGTGAGCAGCGTCCTGCCGTAGCTCGGCAGCCTCGTCCCGGAGCTGGGCGAGCTGTTGGTCTTGCGCGGTGCGGAGATCACTGATGCGTTGGTCACCGTGAATTCGCTCAAGCTCGACGTCCGCCAATGCTGCGTCGCGTTCAACGATTGCGGTAGCCAGCTTCCCGCGCAGCGAGCTGGCTTCCTCCCGCATGGTGTCGTGGACAATGCGTGCTCGGTCGACTTCGTCCCGAATTTTCGCGAGGTCAGCCTTGGCGCGCTGGGCTCGTGCCGCGTTGTCGTCGGCTCGGGCGACAGCGCCTCGGGCACGTCCGTCTGCTTCGGCCCGCGCGGTCGAAGCCGTCTCGGCGCGCGCTTTGGCGTCGTCGCGCTCGTGCTCGGCCTCCCTCAGTCGCGTGCGGGCTGTCGTCAGCTGCTCGCGCAGCTGGGACAGCTCTGCCTGTGCCTGTGCGTTTTGGGCCGAGGCCGCGGCCCGGGCGGCGACCAGCTCGGCCGTCATCTGGTCGAGATAGTGTGTCCGGTTCCCCAGCTCGTGCTGAGTGACGGCGAGGGTGGCGCGCTGTTGCTCGGCGAGGTCGGAAGCTTCTCTTGCTGCGGCGTCGGCTTCCAGCCGTTCCGCGTTGGCCTGACGTTGGGCTTGCTCAGCTCGGCTGGTTCGGGAGGTTGCGGCGGCGACTTGTGCGGCGGCCTCAGCCGTCACTGATTCGATCTGGGCCTCAGCGGCGTCCGGGTCAGCAACGGTCCGCAGCTCCTCTATGAGGCGGCGGTGAGTTGCTGGCCCAGGTGCTCGACCATACCGGCGATTTGCCCACTGAGCTCTGCCGCACGCTGACGAGCGGCTTCAACGGGGCGTTTCTCATCCGGGGCGCTCCGGTTCGGCTCGTCGACCAGACGCCGCCGTGCGCGCCAGGCGGCGGTCCGGTTGTGCCCTTCGTTATTGCAATACTCGGGGGGGGCCGACCAGTGCCAATGTCCGTGCTGACGGCGGGCCGGACGCACCCCGGGAACCGGCACGTGCGTTGCTCGCTCTGCTGTACCTCTTCACTGTTACTGAACCGCCAGGGTACCCAACCTGCCACACTCGTCTGCCGCAGCCGGTCCGGGGTGACGCCGGTTCGCTCGGTCAGGACCTCGATCATGTCGGCTGAGGCCGCCACGTCGATATCCTCAGGGGGCCGCCATACGAGAGTGAAGCCAAGATCATCGGCGAGGACGTTGAGGTCGGTGCCGTAGCAGTCGGCGATACGGTGCAGCCAGGAGGAAAAGGTTTCACCGTCTATCGGGGCCGGATGCACCGGCCACCGGCGCGGCCCGGTCACAGTGGCGTGGTCACAGCAGTTCCCGTTCGGATACGCGCCTTCGTTCGGCGGGTCCGACGTATTCGGCCATGACCAGGGTGCGTTGGTTGATGCATTCCTCACCGCTTTCTACAGCGGCGATGGCCGCAGCGGTCAGGCCCCCACTCCACCGCCAGCCAGCCGGACGCGTAGCGTCAGCCCATGGGACTCATCTACGACGATCCACGGCTGGCTGCACTGACGCTGACCCGTATCGCGGCCGAGGAATCCGCAGGCCCCGGCGAGCTGGCCGGCCGCATGCATGCGGTCCTCGACGACCTGGTGCAGCGCAACGGGGCCGAGTACCTGAAGGAGCTGGTGATCGTCCTGGCTCGTTCCGAGTTCATCGTCCTCGATGAACTGGCCAGGGTCACCGGAAACAGCACCGCGGAGCTGCTGGACGCTGTGGAACTCGAGGCACTGGAAGACATCGATGAAGGCGGCTAGACCTGCGGCATGGTCCGGACTGCCGGCGGGACTCATCCCGCCGGTGAAAGTCGCTCTGGCCCGTGCTGTCCCGAAGATGCCCCGGGCCGGCCTCCATCCCGGGACTCTGCTCTATGAACCCAAGTGGGACGGCTTTAGGGCCATCGGAATCCGTGACGATAACGGGGGCCACGTTGTGGTCCCGGCAGGGGAAGGAACTGACCCGGTATTCTGTTGGCGTGAAGCGCCGCCGTGCTGACGTTTGGCCTGATGACAGTGCAGTTATTGGTGCGAAACAGGTGTCGCTCACTTGTCTGGGTATGTCGACTTTATCCAGGACCACCAGGACGCCTTGACTCAGCACTCCCGCCACGCTTGGTCATGCGCCAAATTTCGAGCCTTCGTGAAAGTTCGTCCGCGGCTTGGCCGTCCTCGTAGCCCGCTGAGGCCGGGATAGGTCTGGACGGCAGACGCCCCGGAACCTTTTGCGTCCGCTAGGGAACCCACCCCAGACCCGGACAGCAGGTCGTGCCTTTGGGCCGGAGGGTTAGCCTCCCCCCGCCCTCTCCCCCCAAGCGGTCGGCCGAAACCCCCACGGGTTAACTGGCACGACGGTGTTAATTTGGCCCCGGACGATGGCGACCTCTGAGCAAAGGCCCCGGTTAGCATGGTTGCAGGCCGTAGTCCCAGCCATGCTCCTTACTGCGCTACAGGTTAGGCAGTCCATTTCAGATCGCCCATCGTCCATGCCATAAGTGATGCCATATCTCCTGTTGGACGATTACCCAGAAGAGTCGTTAGAACGCTGCTTGGAATTCCCGCCATTTGACACATGAGACGCTGCGCCTAGCGCCAAGCAGGACGGTCAATAGGAGGCCAAATAACCAACCAGGCCCGACACCCTGTTCGACAACAAGTAGGCCGACAGGCTGGAGAAACCACCGGAACAACCATGAGCCAGACAATGAGCTCTGGCAAGGGAAAAACAGCGACAACTCCGGTGTGAGGTGAGATTTGAGCACCAATGGAACGCCCGGCTTGAGACCAGGTAAGGGATCAGGCACCATATCCGGCCATACCCACAGCGTGGCATGCCATGTGCGGCCCTGCACTACGCACTGTTATTCCTCTTATGCGTGTCACTACAAACATTCCCAGAGGAGTGCACATAGCCTTGACAGCAGGACAACATGCAACCCAGCAAGTAGGAGAGTCGCCGGCCAATGGCACGATCACTGGAAACCCCCGCACCCCCGAAACCCCAGGCAACACGCGCCATTGACCGTGTCGTCTCTCTGGCGAACGGCAAAGGCGGAGTCGGCAAAACGACCACTGCAGCCAACGTTGGCGGGTACGTGGCGCTGGCCGGCTCCCGTGTGCTGCTGATCGACCTTGACCCGCAGGGCGATCTGGCCCGCGACCTCGGATACGAGCGGCAGACAGGGAGGGAATTCTTTCAGGCCCTGATCGCCGGTACACCACCGATGATTCTGCGCAACGTTCGGGAAAACCTTGACGTAATCCCGGGCGGCCAGGACCTCGAAGACATCCAAGGCCTCATGGTGTCCCGCTCCAGCCGCTCCGGCGCCGGCGACTTCGGCGACATGCTCTACGCCGTCCTGGCCCCGTTGGCAGACGAGTACGACTTGATCCTGATCGACACCCCGCCGGGGGAGCGGATCCTCGTAGAAGGCGCCTTCGCGATCTCCAGTGCAGTCGTCATTCCTACCCGATCCGATGATGCGAGCATCGACGGTGTCGAACGCATTGCACGCCGCTTCATGGCTGTACGTGACCGGAACCCGTCCCTGCAGTTGGCAGGGATCGTCTTGTTCGGTGTAGGACCGCGCTCCATGCGCCTGGAACGCAGCGTCCGAGACACCTTGGAACAAATGCTCGGCACAGTCGCGCCGGTCTTCGCAACCCGCATCAGGAACCTCGAGAGCGCAAGCGCGGACGCCCGCCGCAAGGGCCTGCTCTTCCACGAACTTGAAGGTGCCGTTACCGACGCTCAGAAGAACCGCCTGAAGGCGCTCCGGGCGGGGGAGAAGCCGACGGACGGCTTCTTCTCGCGAAACGCCGGCGGACTCGCTGAAGAGTACGAGCAGCTGACCGGCGAGATCCTCGCCCGACTGAACGAGATCGAAAGCGGGAACGAAGCGTGAGCGGCCGACAGAGCCTTGCAGGCGCATTCGCACCTGTAGCGCCTGCCCGCGGTGCAGCACTCCAAGGGTTGCTGGCTCCGAAGCGGGGGAGGGGCGCTCCTGCACCGGAACCCAAAGCCGGAGAGTTCGTGGAGGCACCGGCCCGGGAACTTGTACAGGTGCAGCCAGCAGCAGCACTCGGTCCAGCACAGGTACCTACTGAGCAACCGCAGGCGGATAAGCGGCCAGCTGAACAAGCACCTGTTGAGGAGGGGCCCCTTGATGCGGCAGGAGAGCAGGAGGAGCCCGCGCCTACAGCCGTCAGGGCCCTAAAGGCCACCACTCAGCGTCAACCTGCTGCCCAGAAGGCAGCTCACGCGACCAAAGCCTCCGAGCTGGTTCCCGGGGCGCTGCGCAACGTCGGGGTGTACCTGCCGCCAGCGCTCCTGGCCCAGGTCAAGGATGCGGTCTACCAGGAGCGGACCACATACGCGGACCTGTTGATTGAGGCCTTCGAAGCCGTCGACGACAATCAGATCGCCAAGGAGTTCACTCCCGAAACCACGCTGACCAGCTCCGGCATGCCCCGCCGTGCACCGCGAAAACGCGGCGAAGCCGGCATTCAGATCCAGCTGCGCCTCGACGGCCTGCAGGTTGCCTGGCTGGACGAGAAAGTCACCGAATTCGACGCACCGTCACGCAGCGCACTCGTCTCGGCCGTCTTCAAGCTTCATATCCAAGCGGGGCCGACTGGGGGAGAGTAATCCAAGAGCTCCTTTTAGGACAAGCATGGCTTGTCTTCCAGTAGTGCTTATGGCATTACTTATGGCATGAGAACGAGGCTGCGAAAGTTACACCTGGGAGTAAATGCGGCGGCCTGGCCGCCTCGACACCGTCAAGGTGAACAGGCCGCGGAAAGGCTCACAACTGACACGCCTTTGGCGCTGACCCTCATCCTGTTCTGTTGAAGACCATGTCGGCCAGTAGCCATTCATCGGGTGGCCCCTCGAACATCTCCCAGGGATAGTCTTCGTCGGGACCGAGCAGCTCCGGAACGGTATTGACGTTCTTGGCGAGCCATTCCCGCCAAATAATCCGGTCGTTGCGGTAGCGCTGTAACTGGGCTGCCACCGCTTCGAGGACCCCGAATTGTTCCGCCAGCAGTTTCAGTGATGTCCCGGCCACAATTGACCAGAACCGGCTAGGACTGCGGACAACCAGGTTCCATGCAGCGAGGACTCCCAGGGCTTCGTGCACCGCGGATCTGGAAAGCCCGGTCACCCTAACAGTCTCGGCGATCGGCATCCCGGGGGAGTGCTCCAGCGCTTCGTAGACAAACGCGGCCGGCAGCCCCAACTCCCGGAAAACCGGCCGCAGCGCGTGGATTTTCCCTTTCTGCCAGGTAGCATCCTCGGCGACACTTTTGAGTTCTTCGGGGACTGTCAACATATACAGATCGCCTTTGGTTCCCCTGGCTTCTTCAACGAGGGTGACCAGGGGATCCTTCTCGTCACGCAGCTGCCTCAGATGCATACCAACAGTAGTGTGATCGAGACCCGTGGCCACGGCAATGGAACGGACCCCGAACTCGACAAAACGGGATGCTGTCATATGAGCGGCCTCCCCCAGAGCCCTGAGCACCATTCGCCGTCCCATCCCGGTTCTGGATCGCTGATAACTCACCTCCCGGATCCTGAGCGCGCTGCGCCAGGTCCGAATGTACCGATGCTCTGCATCGGGATTTGAAATTGACGGAGATCCCTTTATCCCCACCGCCTGTGTAGTTGGCTGGCTTGTGGGGGATTTGCGGACATTGTTTTTGTCGGTTCCGTTGGCCTGATTTTTACTGAGGTAGCTGAGGGCGTTCGACCAGTCCCTGCGCAGTGACGGGAAGCGATGGCGGGCTGCATAGCGGGCGTAGAAGGAGGCCAGTCCAGGCCAGATTCCCTGCAAAATCCGGCGCTCCACATCCACCAGCTTCAAGCCGGCAGCCGCGGCACTGAGGATGACCGCCTGGCGGGCGTCGGAGTCAGAGGCGTAGCGGTTGGTGTCGTACATCCCGGTCTGGGCCAGCACCTGCATAGTGCGGGACATGCGCCCGACCGGCTGGTCGATGATGGGTGCGTCCGAGGTGGCAGGGGTAAAGGTTTCTTCCTGGCGCAGCGCCCGAACCGCCTTGATCTCCGCAGCCAGGTCCTTGGTCATGGCAGCCCAGACCGTGGCCCTGTTGGGCCGGCGAGCGATGTCGTAGGCCACCGACAGGCTCATCGCCAGCTCCTGGTGCCCGCCGCGTTTGTGCGGCGAACCGGGGGTTCGCATGCAACCGTGAAGCAGGTTCTGGTGCGGGGTCTTATCCAGGGTCCGGTACCGGGTGCCCAGCGCCTCGACAAGTTCACGCGCTTGTGAAAAGGTGACCCGCCGTGCGAGCGGAATATAGACATGGCGACCGCCGTTGGGGGAGTAGTCCTCAATCCAGCGGGCCCCGACCGAGTGCAGCCAGGACTGGACCGCGCGGACGTCGGCCTGTACCGAATCGGGTCCGGCTACTGAGGAGTCAAAGTCGAGAAAGATTGCCGCGCAGGTACCGTCCTTACCGAAAATTCTCACGGCCGCGGGCAGCGAGGGGAGTGCTTCGGTCAGGTTCCGTTCGTGCTTCTGCGGGTACGTTTTACCTGCATCACGAGACAGGCGCATTCTGGGCTGGCCCGCTAGCAAGGGAGCTAGAGCTGCCCAAACGGTTACTGGGTCGTCTGGCTGCGTTGACACGCCAACAGCGGGGCGTGCTGGCAGCACGGAGACGTGCTGATGTACGATGTGGGTAATCCTTTCGGGGATTGAGGTACGAAAAAGGGCCGATCCTGCCAGATCGGTTTCATAGCAACACAAAGGATGGCCTGTTCAGGCTCTCCACGACTTACAATCTGATCCGCCGGCAAGCAATCCAGAGGGTAAGTCTCAAGCTTCGAAGGCCCGCCTAGTGCGGGCCTTCTTTTTTGTTATGAGGCAATGCGGATGGGCAGCTCCTGCTGGTAGTCATCCTGGTCGAGTGCGGCCAGATCCTCTTGCAGCTTTGGCTCTACAACGGACAGAACGTATTCAGTGACGGTTAGACCCTTGTGGGCGGCCACTTTGGCGATCCCGTCAGCGGTGTGTTCCTGTGTGCGGAAACCAATGAACTTACGCAGGCCTTTACTGGGGCGCCCGCCGCCTCGATTTACTGCTACTGCCGTCATGTGCTGTGTCCTTTGAATTTTGTACCCGCTAGAGCGGTTACAGCTTCATCGTTGTATTGCCTGCCGCTCAAACTGACTGGGTTGTCATTGCGACTGCTCTGAAGCTATCACCGGGCAATTGAAGGCGCGGGGATTTGTTTTCAGAAAACGGCAGCGTGTCGCGTTTGTGACTTTGAGCTCGGTCTTCGACCCGGAGGGGGCTTACGTAGCGGCCCGAGCCCTTCAGTCCTCTCAACGTGTTCAGCACGCCAACTTCGTCCTCTCCTGTGACAGGCAGCCCTGTCGATTTGATGCTAGAGCCCCCCTCGTGCAATTTTCTAGTAGGAACTTCTGGGAGCAGCGTGCGGGGAACCAACCCGCGAGTGGGGCTACGCCCGGCCTTTGCCGTAGGCGGCAGATCTGTTCAGCCCCCGCCCAAGGGTGCGCCACCCCCTCCCATGCCCCCTTCCGCGGCTGCATGCCGTCAAGGACTGCCGCAGTGAAGTTGCCTAATTGTTCCTACAAAAGCCCAACCAAGCGACAGACTACATACATGCTCCGCACATGTACAACTCATTGCCTGTACCCTCCGGGAGTAATCAGGTAACATTTTGAGTCAGCTGCCCGCCTACTCTGTGTGGCGGTCTACACAAGAGGCTGAGCTTGGCTAAGGAGCTATCTAGATGGCAAATGGGGGCCGCAGCGTGTTTCTCACGCAGCAACAGAAGAAGGAGCGGCTGGCGGATCGCATGGGCATCCTGGTGGATATCTGGGAGTCCGATAACAACTCCGCGCTCACGTACCCCCATGTGGAAGAAGCACTTTCCGTCCACGGAATCCACCTGTCACGGACACGCTGGTCCTACTTGATCAATGGCACCGGAAGCCTGGTGACAGATCAGGAACTGCTAAAGGGCATAGCCGAGTACGTTTTCGCCGTACCCGCCACTTATCTGTGTGATCTAAACAGTGAGACTCCCCCTGAAGTAGAAGCGCGTATGGAGTTCCTTGTGCAGATGCGCAAGCTCAAGGTGAAGAACTTTGCCGCGAGAAACTTAGGGGCCACCTCGCCAGAAATGCTGAGGACGATCACCAGGATCATTGATGCATCGATGAACGGCGAGGAGGAAGACTGAATGGGCCTCCCGCCGGTCGCAGAAAAGGTCCGGGAGCTATGCGGAGACGGCACGACGTCGATGAAGGAAGTTGTCGATCTCTTGACCGTGATCTGTGAGAAGCCGATCAATCTGATCGAGTACAAGGAGTCCTGGGGCGCGTTGACGGCCTTCAAGGCCGAATTTGAAGATCGCATTAACGTCTATTTCCCGCCGCAGAAGTCGCAGCAGTACAAACTTCACTGCATCTATCATGAGCTGGGGCACATATATTTGGAGAGCTTTCGGACTCCCTTGGCTCTGCCGGATCTCTCGGAAGAGATGCTGAGGGAAACCGCGGACGCAATTAGCGTTACCTGCCGGTCCGTGCCGAATCATCCTGTCGAACGATGGGTAGAGGACTTCGCTTTCGAGATGTCAAAGAAGACCCGTGCACGCAGCTCGTCCGATCCTGATCCTTTCCTCTAGAGCATGAAACATTTTCTCTTTGCGCTACTGAGTGCCCTGTGCCTCCTTCGGATCCCCTCGGTGGTCAAGGTGGCGGAATCCCGAGTATCGTGGCTGGCATCGATGTTCGGCCTCGCGGCGCTCTATGTCCTGGGAACTGTTACACCGCTAGCGGCCATCGACAGCTACCTCGGTGGCGTCAACGTGACGAATCTGCTTCAAGCCATCTTCGCGCTGCTGGCGATCTTCTTCTTCAACGACAGCGTCCGGCGGTTAGCGAACGTACCAGTCAGATGGACTTACTACGCTCCGTTGCTGAGCATTCCGATCATGGTTGTCAGCTTCGCCTTGATTGAGGGCAAAGCTCCAACGTCTGCGGACTTCATTGATTACCGCATGGACCAGCTCGCAACTGCCACGTACAGCGGTACGTACATGCTCGCGCTGCTATTCACCGTGCTCAGGATTATCTACATGCTTCGATACAAGGCGAAGGGCCTTTACGCAACATTCTCGACGGGCCTGCTAGTGGTTGCGGCGGCTTGCTCGTGCCACATTGCATACGTGCTGCTGTTCCACTTCTCGCCCTGGCATGCCTTTGCCCAGGCGATCGGAGCTTGGTTTGACCGTCTTTTCTACGCCGGCCTCTCGGTGACAGCTGCGGGATGGTTGATTCTTTTCCTGTCGAAGCAGCTGCCGAAGTTGCGGCTCTGGATGATGGACGCGCTCTGGCTTGCTGCTCTGAGGATCCGGGTACATGCAGATCACTCCCGAGCCAGCCCGGCGTGGGACCTTTTCAATGAAACGCTGGAAAATGCGGTCTACAAAAGCCTCATTGTTCTGCACAACTACCAGCGGGGGAACATGACGACATTCCCGGAGTCTGTTCAGGGCAGGATCAGCCACATTGAGGCAAAGCTGGACGCTCAGGTCTAGCCTTGCTACGCCAGGATCGTTTTGCTGATCCAACTCGTGAGTTCGTTGGTGAAGGTAGGAGGCGAGGCATTCCACTCCTGGGTATGGTGCGCCTCAGGTAGGGAAATCAGGGTGACGGTGTCCGGATTCGCGCGTTGGAACGCCGCCGATATCTCCCAGGGAACCTCCTGATCCGCACTGGAGTGCAAGACCAGCGTCGGGACTGCCACCCTGTTAGGTACATCGACCCATTCAAGGGCATCGAAGTTGATCGGTTCCTCCAGCCCGATCATCCGCGCGAAAGGGGGAGCCTGCAGCAGGGACATAACAAGGCCGGCGCCTACCGCCGGCAAGCCGGCCCGCGCCGCCCCCGCTGTGATGGTTTTACGCCAGCTTGTGACCGGCCCTACCAGGACAATCCCGACGATCCGGTCCCGGTAGGCGCTGCACTCCGCTGTGAGCAGGGCAATGGTCCCACCCATTGACCAGCCCGAGAGGACGATTCGCTGTGCTCCGTGAGACACGGCGTAGGCTACAGCGCTTTCCACGTCACGCCATTCTGTTTGCCCAAGGTGGCTGGATACGGCCTGTGGGGGACTGACCTCCAGGTCACTGCGGAATGACGGAACCAAGGAGGTAAATCCCAAGGGGCTAAAAGCGTGGACGTCACGGAACATAATCGAGCGGTCGGTCCAGCTGCCATGGATATGGATCACCCATGTGTCTGGCGTTTGTCCATGGAAAAGCCATGCAGGCGCTGCACCGTAGTCTGTGGGGATGTGCACCTCCTCGAAGCCTCCGGCCACTGCAGAGGGTTCGAAGAATACGTCGGGGGTCCAGTCGACCAGGGGCCCCAGTGACGCCGGCGCGGAGTCCGGCGGATGGATCCGTCGCTCCACGTACTTTCGATCCTCATCGATCAGCGTTACCTCGCCGACTCTCGTGTAGCGATCTGCCACAGGGTCGAACACGCCAAAGTCGCCTTGGGCTCTCGTGTAGTCGTCCAAATCGATGCGAACTCTGCGGCCATCATCTGTCAATTCGGCCCGGCGGTAGTCCTTTGGTCCCCGTTTAACGATCTTGCAGGCCATGACAACGGCGAATCCAGATAGCGCGGCCACCGGTACAAGGAACGCCAGGGCGGCCAGCCCGCGCCATGTCGTCAGCATTAAGTCTTTCCCTCCAGCGCCGGGCCAGGAAGAGCAACGGAGCCCAATCATCGTAACGTTCACTTAGTTACTGACCTATGAACATGCCCACTACAGGCTTCGCACATGTTCACTACACGCGTGTATCGTTATGGGAGCCAGTCGATAGCGGGGGCTCGAAGGGGGATTCACATGCAGCGGAAGTCGCTCGGCTTCGTCGCACTGATCGTGGTCCCCTGCCTCTTGTTCGGGATGGTTTTCTCCATACTCTTGCTCCTTGCCCCAGTGAAGAGCGTCGCTGCTGACTGCGGCCAAACCGTCTCAGCGGCCTTCAACGGCAACACCAAAGTGGATGGCTATTCCCAGGAGCAGTTGAAGAATGCTGCGGCGATCCTGGGCGCCGGCAAGGCGCTGCATCTGTCGGTGAAGGGCCAGATGATCAGCGTCATGGTGGCCCTGGGGGAGTCGGGGCTGCGTGTTTTGGACTACGGCGATGGTGCCGGTCCGGATTCCCGGGGGTTGTTCCAGCAGCGCGGGAACGGTGCATGGGGCTCCTACGCGGACCGCATGGATCCGGCCATCAGCGCCACGAACTTCATCAACGCCCTGCAGAAGGTCGAAGGCTGGGAGCTGCTCGAGCCGACCATTGCCGGCAACAAGGTCCAGCGCAACGCCGACCCGTACCACTACCAGGAGTACTGGTCCGAGGCCGTCAAACTCGTCCAGGCACTCTCGGAAGGGAAGTTCTCGCTTGATGGCAGCGACTGCGCCGTTCCGGGGAAGTCCGGGGCCGGGGATGACTACCCGTGGAAAGACTCTCCTACCTGGATGCAGGTCGGCGCAGGCTCAGCAGCCGCATCGCCGCTGGGAATGTTCTACCGCGAGTGTGTGGACTTCGCCCTCTGGCGGGTGAACCAGCAGATGGGTTCCACCAGCGCCCCGTTCAAGTTCCTCAACGGCACCTTCCGCCCGGACGGGCAGGGCCTCGGCTCGGCCCTGACGTGGAAGGCCGGCTGGGACACCAAGGGCTGGCCCACCGGCAATACACCCCGGGTCGGTGCCGTCGTATGGTACGCGCCCGGTGCCGGGGGAGCGGACCCGACCTTCGGCCACGTCGCCGTGGTCAAGGAAGTCAAAGACGACGGGACCTACGTCGAGGAGGGCTACAACGGCAACCCGCCCCCGGATGACCACAACTACTACACCCGGACCGTCAGCAGCGATGTCCCTTCAGCATTCCTGTACCTGCCCACCCAAGAGGAGAAAAAGTGAAAAAGCCCCTGGCCCTCATCGCAGTCGCCCTGCTCTGCGCCGCTTGCGCACCGGCAGCGAACACCGCGCCGGCACCGGCTGAACCCACGACCGTCACGCCCTCCGCGCCGGTTTCGCTGAGCGCCAGCAGCGGCCCACAGGCACCCGGTGGCACCGTCCCCGCCACTATCGGAATCACCTGGGATCAGGCCAGCAAGGACCGGGCCGCGGACATCGCCGAGAAGGCCATGGCGGACTTCGCCCGCCCTGCGATGGGGGAAAAGCAGTGGGCC
>NZ_JMLE01000044.1 GCF_000685965.1 Arthrobacter sp. UNC362MFTsu5.1
TCAACGGGGAAGCGGACAAAGTGGATTGGCAATTCGTGGATCAGAAGGACGTTCCGCCGGGCCCGTGGCTGGACGTGGTCACAACCAGCCAGGTGAAGTAGGGGCCCTTGCTCAATCCATCCGGCCAGGGAGTCCGGATCCCAGGAGATCGGAGAACCTGCTGGTTCCCTGGTCCACGCCGCTGCAGGTAAAGCTGGCGTTTTCCCCCTGCTCACTGGTGGGGCAGGTCGCGTCGCGGTTCAGCGACCACATCGACAGGCGCTGGATCTCCAAGCCCACGGCGTAGTCCTTCAAGTCGCGGGCGGCGTCCAGCCCGAAGATCTCGCCTGGCAGGTCGTTGCGGCCGATCATGGGGGTCAGCCCGATCTTCTTCCAAAGCTGTTCGCGGCTGAGGTTGATCCCGGCCCGCTGGTACACGATGCTCAGCTGGTCATGCGTGGCCTCCGCCGCAGCCTTGGCGGCGTCGAGCATGCCTTGCGAACTGCTCCGGCTGGCGCCGTAGTTCATGGTCATGATGTTGACGCCTGCCACTTGTACGCCGGCCTGGAGCATCTGTTCGACGGCGGCTATGCCGGCGTCGGTGAGTCCCCGCGGCGACGCCGGGAGAGTCAGCCAGACAGGGAGCTCCTTGCCGGACGAATTGCGGTCCCCCTGCAGCGCGGCCACCGCACGGGCCCTGCGTTCGCCGCCGGCCTGGTCCAGCAGGTCCGCGCCTTCCAGGTCGAAGTCGATGAAGGCAGGCTCGTAGCGCTCGATGACGTCCCGGTATGCGGTGCGGAGTTTTCCTTCGTCCCGGCATGTCGTGGCCAGTTCACTGTTCCGGGCCCCGCCAAAGGACACGGCCGCCGATCCGCCTCGGGAGCGAAGATCGGAAATCCGCTTCTCCAGGCCCAGGGCGGTGTTTGCCTCTTCGAGGCCGTAGGCGGGGCCCCAGCTGGCCACGCAAAGGTCCTGTGGGGAAGCGACCAGAAACGCCAGCACAACGTCCCTGGTGCCCGGCGTGGCACCCTCCTCGAAGGCGTAGGGCGGCGAGACCGTGACGTCGACGTACCCCGCGAACCAGGTGGGTTGCGCGGCGCCTGTGGCGAGGCCGGAACGCCAGGCCCAAAAAAAGATGACGCTGGCGAGGATGGTGGCTATGGCCAGTCCTGCCATAAGCGGTGACGAGGGCTGACGCAGCTGCAACCGCGGGCGGGCGCGGGATCCACCGGCAAGCGGCGTCTCAACCGGCTGCGGCGCCGGCTCCTTTTCGGCCTTGGCGGCCGGACCCGAGCCTCGGCTGATGGCTGACATCCGGTTCCCACGCCCCCCTCTGGTTTACTTAGTCACCATTTCACCACGCCACCCCTGCCGGTGGCTCCTATGCGCCTGCAGCTTCGGGTGTCTTCGGGTACGCAACGAGTACCGCACCGGGTAGAGGGCGAGTGGCGCCGGGCCCACCCGGCCCCTGACAAAGGTAAAGACGGGTAGGCACCACTCGTGCCGCAGGCCTCGCGGCTTAATAGGCTTTGGGTGTCGGATAGATACAGAGTTCCGGGGGAGAATCGGGTCTCAAAATGGGAATGGACGCACCTTTGCGGGCGAACGCACGCAACCATACCCCTGAACGGCAGTCCGTGACGGGCATGGGGGCACGAATGCCCGGGCCAGCGGAAACCGCCGGTGAAACCTCTCCCAATTCTGCCGACGCAGCTGCCGCGAGGCAGCCAGCCCTGGCGCGCAGGCCCGGGGCCCATGAACGGGGGTCGGTGGCGAACAAGCCTTTGAGACCAAGGCTTCCCCCCAGTCGTCACCGACCCCTTCAAGGTGTCAATTCATGAAACATTGCGGCCTGGGGGGATCCTCTTGCGGCCGGGCGATACGGATGTAAAAGGGGATATCTGTCATGAGCGAAAGATATGAACTGCCGGGGGAGCAGGGCGGTCCGCCCGGTTCCGGATTGACCAGGCAGCGGAAACGGACAACGCTCTGGGCAGTGTCGTGGCTGGCCGGGCTGGCACTGCTGACCGGGTCCGCCGCCCTGGCGCCAAAGGGCGGTCCGGTACCGGCCAAGGACGCGCAGGGGCCCCTGAAGAATTTTGCGGCGCCGGTGGATTCCAGCCTGGCGCTGACCACGGTCACACTGACGTTCGACGGCGGCCGGGCCAGCCAGTTGGCCGCCGCCCGGACCCTTCGAAGCCAGGGATTGCGGGGGACATTCTTCGTCAACTCCGGGTTCATGGGGGCGAAGGACTACATGACAGTGGAGGACCTGCACGCACTGGCCGCCGATGGAAACGAGATCGGGGGCCACACCGCAACCCTCGCCGACTTGACGGCGCTTGAACCTGATGAAGCCACCCGACAGGTCTGCAACGACCGCTCCAACCTCACTGACTGGGGCTTCAAGGTCACCTCCTTTTCCTACCCGTTTGCCGCGAAGTCGCCGGAGGCGAAGGCGATGGTTGCCGGCTGCGGGTACAACAGCGCACGCAGCCAGGGCGACCTCCGCAGCCGGCTGGGGTGCGCCGACTGCGCCGTGTCTGAAACGGTGAGGCCGGCCGACCCGTTCAGCACGAGATCGACGCCGGAGGTCGGTTCCGCGTGGACAATTGCGGATCTGCAGCAGTCGGTGATGGACGCTGAGACCACGGGAGGGTGGCTGCAGCTGGCCTTCTACGACATCGACGACAGCGGCAGCCCGCGGTCCGTCAGCCCGGCCCTCTTCAATGACTTCGTCTCGTGGCTGGTGACCCGCACGGACGAGGGCACCACGGCCATCCGCACGGTGCACGACGTCATTGGGGGAGGGGCCAAGCCCGCTGTTCCGGGACCTTCTGCTCCGCCTGCGCCGCCCGGCACCAACGCGCTGCGCAACCCGGGGCTGGAAACAGCCGGAAAGTACGGACTGCCGGAGTGCTGGCAGGTCTCCTCCTACGGCGAGAATTCACACGTGCTGAGCGTGATGGCTCCCGGCCGCACCGGCAGTATCGCGCGGCGGCTGGACGTTACCGGATACACGTCCGGGGACGCAAAGCTACTGCCTGTCATGGACCTGGGGGCATGCGCGCCAAGCGTCATCCCCGGCCACAGCTACACGCTGCGGGCCTGGTACAGCTCCACGGCATCCACGCAGTTCGAATTGTACTACCGCAACAAGGTTGGCACCTGGACCTATTGGACAGCCAGCCCTTGGTTTCCCGCCAGCGCCGCCTACCGGCAGGCTGAGTGGACTGCACCACCGGTGCCGGCAGACGCCGTCGGCATCAGTTTTGGCCTGAATCTGTTCAGCGACGGGGAGCTGGCTACAGATGACTACGAGATGTACGACACGGGGGCGCCGGCCGCCCCCTAGGCCCCGCCCGTTGCCAGTGCTGAGGCTCCACGGGCTCGAAAACAAGAATCGAGTCGATTCCCATGAGGTTCAATACTCCGGGGCAAATGCCAAGGAAGGTTGACGTGGGCCCTGCACCCCGCAGGATTGGAAAGTTGGCACAGGCCGCCGTGACGGTCCTGGGCATCGTGGCCCTTGCAGTTTCCGGTGTGGCTGCGCTGGCCTTTCCCGCCCAGGCCGCCGGCCCCACCGTGGTGTCATTGACGTTCGACGACGGCAATGCGGACCAGATGGCCGCTGCCCAGATCCTGAACAATTATGGGCTGGACGGGACGTTCTACATCACCTCGGGAGTCATCGGCACCCCCAACTACCTGACCGTTGCCAACCTCCAGAGCCTGGCTGCCAACGGCCACGAAATCGCCGGGCACACGGTGACGCACCCGGACCTCGTCACACTCCCCGCGGACGAGGCGACCCGGCAGGTCTGCAACGACAGGGTGAACCTGACCAACTGGGGCTTCGCCGTCACAAGTTTTGCCTATCCGTTCGCATCCTCCAACGCAACGACGGAAGGCATCGTGAGAAATTGCGGCTACAACAGCGCGCGCGGCCTGGGTGATATCCAGACCAGGTTCAGCTGTGCCGGCTGCGCCCTGGCCGAAACCATTCCACCGGCCAATGCCTACAACACCGCCGCGCCGGACCAGGTGGACAACAACTGGTCACTCGCCGATCTGCAGCGCTCGGTCACCCAGGCAGAATCGGTGGGCGGCTGGATCCAGCTGACGTTCCATCACATCGCAGCCTCCAGCGCGGATCCCCTGAACGTCACCCCGACCGTCTTCCAACAGTTTGCGGCCTGGCTGAAGGCCCGGCCCGCCACCACCACCGTGAAGACGGTCAATCAGGTCATCGGCGGAACAGTCAAGCCCGCCGTATCCGGCCCGGCCGTTCCCCCGCAGCCCACGACCGGCAACCTGGTCAAGAACCCAAGCCTCGAAACCCTGGTGGGCGGTGTGCCCCAATGCTGGCAGGAAGGCGGCTACGGCACTAATTCGCGAACGTTCACCACGGTGAGCCCCGGACGGACCGGGTCAAGGGCCGAGCGGTTGGTCGTGACCGGCTACGTCAACGGCGATGCCAAGTTCCTGCCGTCCCTGGACCTCGGCGGGTGCTCTCCGACGGCCACGCCCGGGCACACGTACACCCTGGGCGCCTGGTACAAGTCCACGGCAAACACCCAGTTTGCGCTCTATTACCGGACCGGCATCGGGTCCTGGGTGTACTGGACCTCAAGCCCGTGGTTCGCGCCCGCCACTACCTTCCAAAAGGCCAGCTGGACAACGCCGGCCCTGCCTTCGGGAGCCAGCGGCATCAGTTTCGGGCTCAACCTCTTCAGCAACGGCACATTGACCACAGACGACTACGAAATGATCGACACAGCGTCCTCGCCTCCGCCTCCGCCGCCACCGCCTGCGGGTACCAACCTGGTTCAGAATGCCAGCCTTGAAACAGCGGGCGCGGGTTCGACGCCGCAGTGCTGGCAAACTGCGGGATTCGGTACCAACACCGCAACCTTCAGCACCGTCTCGACCGCCAGGACCGGGACCAAGGCAGAGCGCCTCGTGGTGAGCAACTATTCCAGCGGTGATGCCAAGCTCCTGCAAACGCTCGACGCCGGATCGTGCGCACCGGCCGCCGTCGCCGGCCGCACCTACTCACTTCGCGCCTGGTACACCTCGACGACGGTGACGCAGTTCGCCGTGTATTACCGGAACTCGGCAGGCACCTGGGTTTACTGGACGTCCAGTCCCTGGTTCGCTGCGGCAGGTTCCTACACGCAGGCCGCCTTCACCACGCCCGCGTTGCCCGCCGGCGCAACCGCAATCAGCTTCGGGCTGAACCTCTTCAGGAATGGCACGCTCGTCACGGATGACTATGCCATGTACGACACGATTGGAGCACCGTCGCTGTGATAGCCGTATATATAGTCCTCGTTCTTGGAATCAGCACCATCTTCTGGTCGCTCGTGGGCTTGCTGCGCCTGGCCAATGAGCAGTACGTCCGGCATGTGGCGCTGGGCCCTCCGCTGGGCGGACGCATCCTACGGCTCCTGCAGCGCTGGCCGCTGGCCAACCGGCTGGGCTCCGGTGTCCACGGCGTCCACACGTTGCCAGCACCGCGGGCACACCGCGGGCAGATCCAGCGGGAGCATGGCCGGCACCGTGCCAGGGACCCAAGGATCCTGCCGGCAAATGTTGCAGTGCTCATTGCTGCGCATAACGAGGCGCTGGTCATTCGGGAAACCATCCGGGCCGCGGCGGCCCTGGTGCCGCTCCGGAACATCCACGTGATCTCGGACATGTCCACGGACGACACGTCAGCGATCGCCCGCTCCGCCGGTGTCAAAGTACTGGATCTGGAACCGAACAGGGGGAAGGCCGGGGCGCTTGCCGCCGGAATTGCCTATTTCGAGCTGTGCCGGAGATTCAAAGTGGTGATGTTGCTGGACGCGGACACCCGCCCGACCCCCGACTACCTGGACACCGGCCTGCCGCTTTTCCTTGATCCCTCCGTGGTTGCCGTGGCCGGCCGTGCCAGGTCCATCATGACGCCGCCGGCGCCCACGGTGCTGGGACGCTTCCTGGTGGCCTACCGGGAGCGGCTGTACATTGTGGTGCAGCTGCTCCTGAAATACGGTCAGGCGGCCAGGGGCGCCAACGTCGTCTCAATCGTGCCGGGCTTTGCCAGCATGTACCGGACCAGCGCCCTTGCCAAAATAAAGGTGCTGGCACCGGGCCTGGTCATCGAGGACTTCAACATGACCTTTGAGATCCACGCCAAGAAACTGGGACGGATCGCCTTCCACCCGTCGGCCGCCGTTGCCTACACCCAGGATCCGGACAATCTGCAGGACTACACCAGGCAGGTGCGGCGCTGGATCCTCGGCTTCTGGCAGACAGTCCGGCGGCACCGGCTGCAGGCCGGAAAATTCTGGTTCGTGCTGGTGTTCTACTGCATCGAACTGGTCATCAGCTGCATCTTCTTCGTCTTATTGATTCCGGTCTTCCTGCTCTCGCTGGTGGCATCGATGCAACTGCAGGCGTTCGGGGACAACGGCGAATCGTTCCTGTACCTGTCCGGCCTCATGCGTCCGCAGGACGTCCTGCTGGGTGTCCTGATACCGGACCTCACACTCACCGTCATCGCGGCCATTGCCCTCCGCCGACCGGCCATCCTGCTGATGGCGCCGTTCTTTCCGTTCATGCGGATCCTGGACTCGGTGATCTGCCTTATGGTCCTGCCACGGGCCTATACAGCTGCCTCATCGGGCGTGTGGGTCAGCCCGATGCGGCGTGTCCAGGGTGAAGTACTCGAGCTGGAAGAGGCCACTGCGGGCGCCGGCGTCACGCGTTAGGCGCCACCTATTAGCCGTCACGCGCTAACGAAAAGCGGCGCCCCTCCCGCGGGACATTGTGTCCAGGGGAGGGGCGCCGCTGCGTTCAGCCACGTGCTGCTGTTACCAGCTCACACCGGAGGTGGTGTGACCACGTCCAGCCACGGGCCCGGCGGAACGTCCTTCTGATCCACGAATTGCCAATCCACTTTGTCCGCTTCCCCGTTGAGGGTGCTGAAACCGAGGCAGCCGTTGAGTGCAGGCGAAACATCCATTCCGGCGCCGTTGAACTTCTTGTTGGCCGGCCGCGCATCGTTGGCACCAAAGACGTACTCCTTGTCCTGGTACTCCCCCGGGCCGGCATCCTGGATCTGGCCGTAGCACTCCTTGCCGTCCTTGCGGATCTTGACCCAGCGGTTCTTCATATAGCTGAAGGAGCGGTTTGTCGCCTGGCCTTTGTAGCCTTCGTCGTTGGCCCAGGGGATGACTGTTGCCCGCTCCCGGAAGGCGGCAGCATTGTTGATGTCGTCATACGGCAGGTCGAGGTAGAAAGGGTTCTCCAGCGGGGCGGGCTGGTTCTTGGGGAAGTAGCCGTTGGAGGCGTCGCGTGCTTCGGTAGCGCAGGTGAACGATGCGCCGGTACCGGAGCTCACGCCGTCGCAGCCGCCGTAGATGCTGCCGGGGCAGCCTGAGGCTGAGGCGGGGGTGGTGCCGGCGTTGATGCCGGTGTGCTGGAAAGCCCACTGCCCGTTATACGTGGAGCAGACCTGGGATCCGTCGGCAAGGCTGGCGTTGAAGATTTCGCCGACCCAGAAAGTGGTGCTTACGACGTTGGTGTGCAAGGGGTACTTGCTGGTTGCCGGAGCGGCCGCGGGCACTGCTGCGGCCACTGCTACCGGCGCGGGAGCCGCGGCAGCAGGTTCGGGAGCGGAAACCGCAGCCGGTGCAGGTTCCTCGACGGGGGCCGCGGCCGGCGTCGTACTGGGTGAGGGTGATGCCTTCGGCTTTGCCGGCAACGCTTGTGCGCTGGCTGACGAAGGACTGGCGGAGGCCGACGGGCTGGGCGCCGATTGGGCGGCACAGCCGGCGGTCAATACTCCGATGAGGAGGATCAACACAGCCATGATTGGGGTGGTCATGTGTTTCATTTTTTTGGGATACATATTCTGTTGGGGACATTAACAGGGATGGCAGGGGCCCCATGAGGGCACGCCAAGTACGGGTCATGACCGCCAGATTGGCGCAGCGATGGCCGCGCCCAGAATCAATGCTGATAGTGAAACCAGCTAAGCCGCATACTCCCCAGAAGCAGCTAGCGGGACCGTCAAGAGACCCGAAGAGACCGTTAACACCCGCTCCACTTTACACGGATGCCTGTGAGTAGCCTGAACGGGGCTGAGAGCGAGGGGCGGTCATATTCGAGTAGTCACCACTCACGCCAGCGCAGGCAGTGGATAGGTAGCGTGGAAGTTGCTAATGCCGGCAGGTGGGTTGGGGGCGGTCCGGATCTTCGCGCTCCACGGCTAAGGAATCGGCGCAACCATGGACGTTAGGGCAGGAAATCCCCCTTTCCCCCCGGTCATTCGGGTGGCTGAACTGCGGGCCGCAGTCACTGCCCTCACAGGATCCGAAATTTCAGGCGTCATCGTTACCGGTGCAGCCGGATCGGGCCGGAGCCGGCTCCTTGCCGCTGCGGCCGAGGCACTCTCAGGCCGGCTGACGGTCATTGTGCACAGCATTCCCGAGTCCTGCCGCCGGATGAAGTTCGGCATCGGCAGTGTATTGGCACCTTCGTTGCCTGCGGGTGCCAAAGTGTCGCCGCTGAACATTGTCCGCGCTTGCCGTAATGCGCTCCGGAGCCAGGACCCGGGGGCCAACGGAATCCTGGTGGTCCTGGACAACGTGGACCACCTCGACGGGACATCCCTGTGGGTCCTCAACCAGCTCCTCGCAGAACCGGACATCAGAATGCTGGCAAGCCACCGTTCCGACCGGCAGCTGCCGATGGAGCTGATGGAATCGGTGGTGGCCCGGCAACTGTCCATCGTGGCACTGGATGACCTCACGCTGGACCAGCTCCGGACGTTGCTCGAGTCCCGGCTCCCGGCCCCGCCCGTGCCCACCCTGGTGCGCGACATCCTTGCGGCATCGGGGGCCAATGCGCTAACGGCCAGCTGGCTCGTCGAGGAAGCCCTGGCGGGCGGCCGGATTGTGGAGCGCGGGGGCAGCTGCGCCATCGTCCATCCGCTGGACCCGTCGGAGTCACGCCAATTCGACCTGGCGCGTCGGCGGATCGAGGCACTTCCGCCGGAGCAGCGCCAGGTGGTCGACTTCCTGGCATCCGGTGATCCGGCGCCTCTGTCCAGCCTGGCCAGGGCGGTGCCGCCGGACGCCCTGGCCGCCCTGGAACGAGGCCATGTCATCCGGCTCCAGATCAGGAGCGACGGCGGGGCCGACGTCACCCTGAACCATGAAGCCGAGGCCAGTGCAGCCCGGCTCTTTCCGGGTGGGGCGGGGCCATTGGACCTGCGCAGCGAAACGGACCTGCAGGGCAGAGGTCACCGCTTTTCCGGCCGGCCGGGGGAGGAGCCGCTGTGGGATCTCTTTCGCCGGGTGGAAGCGGCGCTGGACGCCGGGGCAGCTGTTGCGGACCTGGACCTGCTGGCCGCGGCCACCGCAGCAAACAATCTCTACGACAGCGGCCGTGCCTTGAAAGCAGCAGAATCCGTCAAAGCACCCGAGCTCCGGTTGATGGCACAGACGGAGGCCGCCCGGGCCCTGTTCCACGCCCACAGGTACGGCCAGAGTGCCGACGTTCTCCGCAGCCTCGTGGAAACCACTCCCGCAGTGCTGAGCATGGAGTTTGCCCGGGCTGTCGCCCTGCTCCTGCAGGCACTGCTGCCGATGAATCCCGGCCGCGACGCCCTCCAATCCGTACTGGACAGTGCGAGGCGGCGGCTGACACTGGCGGCGGCTGCGTCCATTGGGGATACGGCCGCCGACACCTACCAAAACGCCGTCCAGGACGAGCTGGACGTCCTGCAGCTCTACCTGGAGTCGAGGGAGGGCAACTGGCCCAGCACGGAAGGGGAGCTGTTCCACCGGCTTTGCCCGGCCGGGTTCTGCGACGGCGGCAGTCCCGGTACGAGCGAGGCGCCGGGCACCCACGCCGGGATCCTGCTTCTGGCGCTGGCCTCGCAGGGGCTGTCCGCGCGGGGCAAGTCCGCTGACGCCGTCGAGCTTTCCACCCGGGCGCTCAACGCGGTGGAGCGCCTGCCGCGGTGCAGCGTCGACTTCCACTCCATGGTGCTTACGATCCATGCGTCCAACCTGGCCAGGTTCGGGCAGGGGGCCGACGCAGGGAGCGCCGAAAAGCGTGCCGGCCGCAACAGATGGATGAGCTACCCGGGCGGACCCCTGCAGCTTTTCCGGGCCATGATGTTTTGCCGGCATGCCGCCGCCGGCCGCACGCCCGTGCGTGTATCAGGTGCTGACGGCGGAACGTCCGGCGAACCGGACGACCTGCTGGCGCTCACCCTGGGCGCGCAGGCCACTGCGGAGTGGCTGACGTGGGACCTGGCGCAGCTGCCGGGGGTTGGACTGACTGGTGCACCCGCGCCGGCCGACGTCCGGGCAGAAGACGATCGGGCGGGGGAAGCCCTGGCAGTGGGAGTCCGGGCCGGGGACGACCGGTCTGCTGACGGCGACGTCGCGGCCAGGCTGGCTGACACGTACGCGGCGGTGGCCCGTCCGGCCGTTACCGGAACCGCCGGACCGCCCCAGAGGACGCTCCGGAAGCCGGCCAAGGCGTCCGGCGGCGCCAGGGGCCGCCGGGCACGGGAGCTGTTGAATCTCGGTGTCGCTGGACGGCCTGAAGGTACGGCGTTTGACCCCGCCGACGGGCTGCCGGATTGGCGGTGGTCGAGCGACGGGAACAGCGGTCCGGTGCCTGGCGAGTCCCTTGACCTGCTGAACGTTCCCGGCAGCCGGGGGCCAGCCGAAATGAAGCGGCCGGCCGCGGACCCCGCCAAGCTCTCGCAACGGGAACGGGAAGTGGCAGTGCTTGTCGTCACCGGGATGGGCAGTGCACGCGTGGCGGAAGAACTCGGGATCGCAGTGAACACAGTGAACGCGCATCTGCAGAGGATCTACGGCAAGCTGGGTGTTTCCCGCCGCCAGGAGCTCGCCGAACTCTGGCACAGCCTGGACGGCACACGGCAGTGACGCCGCGCGCATAAACGGCCCCGGGCCAATAGTGGGACAATTGAGGAGTAGCACCGCGGACGCAAGCGGTGTGCCTGCCCGTGGCGGCGAGCCGTCGGCAGGTCTTGCCTATCAAGGAGCTCCAGTTTGGTCATGGTATCCACTTCCGCCACCGCAGCCACCCAGGTCGCGCTGAGTGATGTCGAGGTCCTGCGAATTCGCAACGACTTCCCCGTCCTGGACCAGGAAGTCAATGGCCGGCCCCTTGTGTACCTGGATTCCGGCGCCACGTCACAGAACCCCCGAAGCGTGCTCGAAGCCGAGCAGGAGTTCTATGAACTGCGGAACGCGGCCGTGCACCGGGGTGCCCACCACCTTGCTGTCCAGGCCACCGACGCGTTCGAAGACGCCCGGGCCACCGTGGCCGGCTTTGTGGGTGCGGCAGAGGACGAACTGGTCTGGACCGCGAACGCCACCGCGGGGCTGAACCTCCTGGCGTATTCCTTCTCAAATGCCAGCGTCGGCACTGTCCGCGGCGACGCGGCCCGTTTCGCCCTCGGCCCGGGGGACGAGGTTGTGGTGACGGAGATGGAACACCACGCGAACCTGATTCCGTGGCAGGAACTCTGCCGGCGCACCGGTGCCACCTTGAAGTTCATCCCCATCGACGACGACGGCGCGTTGCGGCTTGAGGAGGCAGCGCGGCTTATCACGGAGCGAACCAGGATCCTGGCGTTCACGCACGCCTCAAACGTCCTGGGAACCATCAACCCGGTTGCCGAGCTTGTGGCGCTGGCCCGAGCGGCGGGCGCCCTCGTAGTACTGGACGCCTGCCAGTCGGTGCCGCATCTGCCGCTGGACTTCAAAGCCCTGGACGTCGATTTTGCCGTTTTCTCCGGCCACAAAATGCTGGCGCCCACGGGCATCGGCGGAGTCTACGGGCGGCGGGAACTGCTGAACGCCATGCCGCCGTTCCTCACCGGGGGCTCCATGATCACGACCGTCACGATGGAGAAAGCCGAATACCTTCCTGCGCCCCAGCGCTTCGAAGCCGGCACCCAGCCCATCTCGCAGGCCGTGGCGCTCGCCGCCGCCGCCAATTACCTCCACGAAACCGGCATGGAACGCGTCGCCGGCTGGGAGGCCTCCCTGGGCCAGCGCCTGGTCACCGGGCTGAGCGCCATTGACGGAATCCGCGTCGTGGGGCCGGCGGCAGGTGTGGAACGGCTCGGACTGGCGGCTTTCGACGTCGCCGGAGTGCACGCCCACGACGTCGGGCAGTACCTGGACAGTGTGGGGATCGCCGTCCGCGTCGGTCACCACTGCGCGCAGCCGCTGCACCGGCGGCTGGGTCTGACGGCCACCACCCGGGCGAGCACCTACCTGTACAACACCACCGAAGAAGTGGACCTCCTGCTGGAGGCTGTGGCCCAGGTCCGGCCCTACTTCGGCGTAGCTGGCTCGGGGGCCTCCAAATGAGCGCACTTGATGCCATGTACCAGCAGTTGATCCTCGAGCACGCGAAGTCGCGCAGCGGGGCCGACCTGACGGCTGACGAGGCCACGTCCATGCCTGACCAGCCGGGCGTGGGACAGTGCCATCAGCTGAACCCGGTCTGTGGTGACGAAATTACGCTTCGCCTGGAGCTGGAAGCGGCAGGAAGCCAGTCAACGGTGAAAGGCATCCACTGGCATGGCGACGGTTGCGCCATCTCAATGGCCTCGGCCTCCATCTTGAGCGAATTGTCCGAAGGTGCGTCGCCGGATGAACTGGGGGAGATGATCGGCCATTTCAGGGAGCTCATGCGCTCTCGCGGCCGGCTGGAGCCGGACGACGAGATTCTGGGAGATGCGGCTGCCCTGGCGGGAGTGGCGAAGTATCCGGCCAGGGTCAAATGCGCCATGCTGGCGTGGGTGGCTGCCGAGGACGCGCTGCGGCAGGCCGTAGCCACCGGCCGCTAGGTCTTGCCGGCTTCCGGGTGCTCGTCATCCGCAAGCGTTGAGTGGTGCTGCACATAGTCTTCGATCGCGTGCTCCGGGACCCTGTAGGACCGGCCGAAACGGACGGCCGGGAGGTCGTGCGCTTTGACGAGCCGGTACACGGTCATCCGGGACAGCCGCATGACTTCTGCGACCTCGGAAACTGTGAGGAAACGGGTATTTGAAAATCCTTCAGCGGCCACTGTTCTCAGCTCTCCTGGGACGTAGTTCAATCCTGAGGACGTACTTCAATCCTGAGACAAACGTCGCTGAGCCGATCGCCGATCTTACTGCCACTTTATGGCATGGTGAGCTTGATGTGAAGAGCGCACGGCAATGGGGATAAAGACGAGTAGTGACTACTCTAGTGGCGTGCCGGAGGGGCCAGTAGCCTCTAAATATGGTTGATAGCCAGGACGACATTGAAGTGCGGCAAACGCAGCACAGGATTCACAGGGCAGAAATTGTCTGCGTGTTGGCCCTCGTGGTGCTCACGGTGCTGACCATCATGGCCGGTTTCTCCGATTTTGTCCGGTAAATCCGCTCCGGTGATCATGCGGCGCGGCAAGATCAACCGGCTTAAAGTAAAGCTCCGGTAGGTGGGGACCCGCCGGAGCTTCGATTGAAGTGTCGAAAATTGAAGATTAGTGGGGAAATACAACAATTACCCACGAGATAAGCCCCAATAGGGTCAGTGCGAAATACAACGACCAATTTCTGCGGTCGATTTTACGGTGGCTACCGTGCCAAACCCGTTCCATATCTTGCGCGTCCATAGCAGAAATTTACGGCTTATCACGTTCAGATAACAGCGTGTTGTCCACTTCATCTACGCCCCCTCCTACTCCATTTGCCGGCCCGAGTACTCGGGTGGCCTGTTGCTGCCCGGTTGTGTCCGGATGAGACCACTTTCCGGCGGGCGGTTCCGCAAAAGACGGTAGTCTGGTTGCGCGCCAACGGCCCCGCGACGGGTCCGTCTCCGGCTGCGTTATGAGACAAGTAGTGGAAGAGGACCGTCAAGTGAAGTTCGTGGTGCAGGGCGATCTGGGCCAAGGTGCGTATCACGTCGGCGATGAGGCCATGGCGCTGGCCGCAGTGGACGAACTCCTGCAGCGGACCGGGGCAGCAGTTGTGCTGTTGTCCCGTGACCCGGCGCAGACGGCAGCGCTTTACGGCACCCGTTCCATAGCAACCATTGAATTTCCGTGGCCGCCCGAGGAACGGAGCGTTTACCTGGAGCGCGTCCGCCGGGCCGCGACGGGCGACCGCGGCGCGCTCCCGCCCGCCGACCCGGTGTGGGGCGTCATCGAGGAAGTGTCGACGTCCGACGGAGTGTTGATCGCAGGCGGCGGCAATATGAACTCCCTCTACGGCTGGCTGCTTTACGAACGGGCCGCCGTCGGCCTTATCGCCAGGGAACTTGGCAAGCCGCTGGTGGTGAGCGGACAGACGTTCGGTCCCACCCTGCTGCCCCAGGACCGGAAGGTGCTGCACGAGCTCCTCGACAGCGCGGCGCTGATCGGTGCCCGCGAACCTGCTTCCTACGCACTAGGTTTTGAATTGGGCCTCGGCTCGGAAAAGCTTGTCCGCGTCCTTGATGACGGCAGCTTCCTGCAGACCCGGCAGGACAGCCAATCGCAGAACGGCGAACCGCAGGACGGCGGACCGCAGGCTGCGGACGGCGGGCTTCTGGAGGGTGACCTTCCGGACCTTCCGGACCTTCCGGCGGACGGCTACATTGCTGCCACAGTGGGCCCGGATGCGTGGCGCGAAGGAACCCGCACTCTGGCGGCGTTCGCGGCAGTGCTGGACCGTGCGGCACAGCTCACGGGCCTTCCGGTGTACCTGCTGCCGCACATGGGGACGCTGGGGTCTTTGGATGCCGGGGCAGACCACGAATCCCACCGTACGGTGCTGGCGCACTCGCGCTCGGGACGGCTGGCAATGATGCCAGTGCTGCCGGTCCGCGAGGCCGCAGCGGTGACCGCGGCCGCCGCCCTGGTGATCACGAACCGCTACCACCCGGCCGTCTTCGGCCTGGCGGCCGGCGTGCCGGTGGTCGCCCTGGCCAACGACGCCTACTCCGATATCCGCCTCGCCGGTGCACTCGGGAACTGGGGGCTGGGCGACTGGGCACTCCCGCAGCCAAGCCTTACCCCTGGCGGCGTGGACGAAGCGGTGCTGGAGGCCTGGAACCGCCGCGACGAGATCCGCCGCCACCTGGACGGGCTCAGGCCCGGATTCGAGCGCTCCCAGGGGACATGGTGGGATGCCGTGGCAGCTGTACTGCGTGGCGGCGTGGGCAGCTACGCCGGGCTTGAAGACGCGCCAGCCCTTCGCGCGGTGGAATCCTGGTCCCGCCAGGCCGCGGAACAAAGGGAATTGTTCCGCACCCTGAGCCTGGGGATCGGACGGCAATGGACGGAGTGGGACGATGTACGGTCCCAACGCGATGTGCTCATCCACGAACGGGATGAAGCAATACGGGAAAGGGACAGAATCCTGCAGTCACGGACTTTCAAAGCAGCGAAATTGTTGGGCCGCGGCGCGGACGTTGCGCGCCGGCTGACCGGAAGGAAGCACTGATGGCCAGCGGCCGAGTGACGGTGGTGGTCCGGACCAAGAACCGGCCCATCCTGCTGAACCGTGCCCTGGAGAACATCCTGGGGCAGTCGTACCAGGATTTCTCCATCGTGGTGGTTAACGACGGCGGGGACCCGGCGCCGGTTGACGCGCTGGCGGACGGGTACCGCCACCTTCCCGCGGGGAAACTGAACGTCATCCACCACCCGCAGAGCAAAGGCATGGAAGCAGCCAGCAACGCGGGCATTGCGGCCGCAACGTCTGAGTACATCGCCGTGCATGACGACGACGACCGGTGGCATCCGGATTTCCTGCTCAAGACCGTGCGGCTGCTGGACGGAAAAGCCGCCGCGCAGGGTGTCGCCGTCAGGACGAATGTGGTGTACGAGGAAGTCCGTGACGGTGCGATCGTGGAGACGGGCTCCTTCGCGTACTGGCCGGATCTTCAGGCCATCACGCTGACAGACATGCTGCGGATCAACCGGATCGTCCCCATTTCCTTCCTGTACCGCCGCTCCGTCCATGACCACATCGGGTTCTACAACGAGGAACTCGACGTTGTGGGGGACTGGGAGTTCTACCTGCGGTTCCTCCAGGCGTACCCGATGGAACTGCTCGACGACGAGCCGCTGGCCTTCTGGTGCCAGCGCCCCGAAGCCAGCGGAGACATGGGGAACAGCGTCATTGCCGCCGCCGCCGAACACGCGAAGTTCGACAGCCTGGTGCGGGATGCCTTCCTGCGGCGCGAAGCCGGGAAGACGGGGGTGGGGTACCTGCTGTACCTGGCCCAGCTGAGCGGGCAGCAGGAGGAAGCCGCAGCCGAAGCACGGGTTCTGGCTGACCGGGTGGTCTCCACCCTGGAGGACCTCAACCGGCGTATTACGGCACTGGAAGAGACGCTGGTCCGCCGGACCAGCGTTTTCGAGTTCGTCGGCCGGCCGGTGCGCGTCGCAGCGCGGCTTTGGAAGTCGCGCAGGCAGGTTTAGGCCGTTCCTTCCGGCCGGCAGGGCGCCGGCCGGAAGGAACGAAACTGACGTTTCGCTAGCTGACGAGGCCGGCGATGCCGATCGCCGCTGTGGCTGCGCCCAGCACCATCGAAACGGACACCAGGACCACGTGCACCGTGAGGAACCTGGTCGCCTTGCCGGCTGCGTCACGGGCCCGCGGATCCTTCATTACCCTCTTGAGGAACTGGGGCCAGACCACCAGTGACCAGACGCCGGCAATAATCAGGACCCAGGCGAGGGCAACGGGAAGCTGCACGGGATTAGTGGCTTTCCAGCCAGGCCTGCGCCTGCTGGGACTGGATGTTCAGGGCCTTGCCCACCATGGGCTCGGCTGCATCTGCAATCTTGCTGCCCAGGAACGGAACAGAAGACGTCACGTTGCCTTCGAGCTCGACGCGGGTGCTGCCGCCGTCGGCGACAAGCCGCTGCACGGCGCTAACGTCCAGGGGGGCACCGGCGATCTTCAGGCTGATGCTGCTCTGCCGGGAGCCGTCGGCGGCGGGGGCTTCCCACGTCTCCAGCTGGGTTACCTTCAGGCTGTCGCCCACGAACTTGCGGGCAATCTCCGGCAGGCGGGTGGTGGGCAGGGTGCGCACCGAGGTGGTGCTGAACGCGCCGGCAAGATCGCCGTCGACCTTGAACGATTCAAGGGTTCCGCCCACCAGTTCACTGGTGTGGCGCTGGAAGTCTTCGTTGGCGAACACAGCGGTCACGCGGTCGACGCTGTGGGGCAGGGTGGTGGAAGCACTCAGTGCCATTGTTCCTCCATTGGGTTGGGGGTATGGGGCATCGGTTTTTTGCCTCCCACATCCTATGTGCTGGACGCCGCGGACTCCGATTCGGCCTCTGCCAGTTTTTGCGCAGCGGCCGTGATGTTGTGCGACATGGCGGGAAAAATGACGCTGTGGAACGGCAGGACGGCCAGCCAGTACAGCTTGCCGCTGAGGCCCTTCGGGAAGAAGATGGCGCGCTGCCGGTAGCGGCTGCCCGTCCCGTCAGGCTCCACCGATAGCTCCAGCCACGCACGGCCGGGGGCGCGCATCTCCGCCCGCAGCCGCAGCAGCCGGCCGCGCTCGATCCGCTCGGCCCGCCACCAGTCCACCACTTCGCCGTCGGCGAGCAGGTGCGGGTGGCGGCGGCCCCGGAGCAGTCCTGCCCCTCCGGTGAGCTTGTCCAGCCAGCCGCGGACCCGCCACGCCAGCGGCAGGGAATACCAGCCGTTGCGGCCGCCGATCCCCTCAATGATCGTCCAGACGAACTTGGGATCCACCGGGCTGGAATAGCTTCGCTCGTCCACGTACACGCGGTGTCCGGCCCATTCCGGGTCGCTCGGGAGCGGGTCCGCGTCCGCTCCGGCGCTGGCCCACGTCGTTTCCACCTGGGCGTCGCGTTCCTTGCCCAGGGCGAGGGACACGGCACGCCGATACGGTGTCAGTCCGCCCTCGGGCAGCGGTATGTAGCCGTCGATGTCATGTTCCCTGGACACGGCGTCGTGCTGGAGCGATTCGACGAGGGGCAGGGACATGGACAGCGGAATGGGTGTGGTCAGGGCAACCCACATGCCGGCGAGTTTCGGTGCGGGGATGGGCAGCGCGAGGACCACGCGGTACGGCAGGCCGGCCTCGGCGGCGTACTCCTTCATCATGGCCGCATACGTGAGGACCTGGCGGCACCCGATGTCGAAGGTGCGGTTGATGTGCCCTTCCAGGGACGCCGCCGCGACGAGGTAGTACAGGACGTCCCTGACGGCGATCGCTTCGATGCGGTTCCGGACCCAGCTCGGGGCCGGCATGAGGGGGAGGGTCTCTGAAAGGTGCCGGATCATCTCGAACGATGCCGACCCGGAGCCGATCACGACGCCCGCCTGGAAGACGACAGCGTCCACCGGACTCGCGAGGAAGACTTTGCCGACGGCTTCCCGGGAACGCATATGCGTTGACAGCTTCGCGCCCTCGGGGTGAAGGCCGCCGAGGTAGACGATCCTTTCCACTCCGGCGTCGGCCGCCGCCTTGGCAGCGGTCTCCGCCATCGCCTTTTCCTTGGCCTCGAAGCCGGCGCCGGCCGCCATTGAATGGACCAGGTAGTAGAGCACGTCGACGCCATCCAGCGCTGCCCGGAGCATGCCGCCGTCGTCAAGGCTGCCTTGGATGACCTCCACCTGTTCCAGCCATGGCACACCGGCAATCTTGGCGGGAGTCCGGACGACCACTTTCACCGTGTGCCCCGCCTCAAGGAGCCGGGGGACCAGGCGCCCGCCGATATAGCCGGTGGCGCCGGTGACGAGCACGGTTTTGGGGGTGCCGTTCATGTGGATCTCCTTGGAACGAAAGCGGAGTGCGTCGATGCACAGCCAGCTTAGCAATCCAAGTTTTTCTAAAGGCCGCTGAACAAGGCTGGTCCTTCCAATGAACCGAGCGACCACGTTGAGGGGGGAGCCGGGATGAACTCGATGGAGGAAAAGGTCATGGCTAAACATCGCAAGTCCCGAAAGGGGGACGGCATGCCCCATCCACAGGGCTCAGCGGCCGGCATGACTCGCAAAGTCACGGCCGGCGCGCTGGCCCTTTTGATCGGGGCGGGGGTTGTCCCTTCCGTTCTGGCACCAGCTGTCTCCGCGGCCCCGACGGGCCAGGGATTCACACTCAATGCCGGCGATATGCGGTTCATTCTCAAGCAGATCAAAATCGCCGAAAACCATGCGACCAAAGAGGACGCGCAGGGAAATGATGTTGCCGGCCAGCCGCTCCTGGGCGACGGTCCAAACCAGATCGCCAGCCCGCTGCTGCCGTACGGCCTGCGGACTGTGGACGGCACCGACAACAACCTCGTAGCCGGCCAGGAAGACTTCGGCTCGGCCAGCCGTGAGTTTCCCCGGCTGTCGGACCCCGAATGGCGTACCTCATCCGGCGGGCAGAACTACGAGTCCGTCAATACGACTGTCACGGACAACGGTCCGCGCTTCGTCAGCAACGTGATCGTGGACCAGACCGTCACCAACCCGGCGGCCGTCGCCGCGGCAGGCAAGGCCCACCGCACGGTGAATGACAGCCCCACCGCCGTCCCGTGTGTCAGCGACGGCGTTCCGGAGAACTGCGTGCCCGCGGGAGAGACCCTCGACATCCCCAACGTCACCACCGACTTTGGCCTTTCCCCGCCGTACAACGGCATGTTCGCGCTCTTCGGCCAGTTCTTCGACCACGGCGTGGACTTCACCAAGAAGACCAAGAACTACGTCATGATGCCGCTGGCACCGGACGATCCGTTGTATGTCCCCGGCGGACGCACCAACTTCATGCTGCTCAACCGTGCCGAGAACCAGCCAGGCCCTGACGGTGTCCTGGGAACTGCCGACGACGAGCAGAATGGCACCAACACCGACTCGCCGTGGGTGGACCAGAGCCAGACCTACGCTTCGCACTCATCCCACCAGGTGTTCCTACGCGAATACACCCTCAACGAAAACGGGGACCCCCTCGCCACGGGAGAACTCATCGAGGGCGAACCGGGCGGCATGGCAACCTGGGCCCACATCAAGGAGCAGGCCCGGACGATGCTCGGGCTCGAACTTTCGGACGTGGACGTCGCCGACATCCCGAAGCTGGCCACCGACCAGTACGGCCGGTTCCTGCGCGGACCGAACGGGCTTCCGCAGTACCAGACCGCAACCGGACGCGTTGAAGGGAACCTGGCCGCCCCGGTGGCGCCGCCGTCGAACGTTGAACGGATCGGAATCGCCTTCCTGGACGACATCGGGCACAACGCGGCACCGTTCAACTCACAGACCGGCGCCCCGCTGCAGCCGGACGACGACGCCGACGTCAACGGCGTCAACGAGCCGCGGCCGGCCGGCCGCTACGACGACGAGATGCTGGACAAGCACTTCATCGCCGGCGACGGCAGGGTCAACGAGAACATCGGCCTGACGGCGATCCACCAGGTGTTCCACGCGGAGCACAACCGCCTGGTGGGGTACATGGAGGAGCTCCTCACGTCGCAGAACCTCGACCTCAACGAGTGGAAGCTTCCCAACGGGCAGTGGAACGGTGAGCGGCTGTTCCAGGCGGCGCGCTACGTGACGGAGATGGAGTACCAGCACATCGTCTTCGAGGACTTCGCCCGGAAAATCCAGCCCGGCATCAACGGCTTCAACGTCTTCACGCAGTCCGACACCGGCATTGATCCCGCGATCAAGGCGGAATTTGCCCACGCCACCTACCGGTTCGGCCACTCGATGCTCACCGAAACCGTCGACCGCAAGCTGAACGACGGCACCGACATCGGGATGCCGCTGCTGGACGCTTTCCTGAACCCGCCGGCCTACTACCAGAGCACTGCCGGCACGCTGAATCCCAGGCAGGCCGCCGGCGCAATCGCCATGGGAATGACGGACCAGGTGGGCGCCGAACTCGATGAGTTCGTCACCGACACACTGCGGAACAACGTCCTGGGGCTGCCCCTGGACCTTGCCTCGCTGAACCTGGCCCGGGGCCGGGATACAGGTGTCCCGTCCTTGAACAACTTCCGCACCCAGTTGTACGCGCAGACAGGCGAGTCTTCGCTGAAGCCATACACCAGCTGGGTGGATTTCGGCCAGAACCTGAAGCACCCGGACTCCGTGGTCAACTTCATGGCCGCCTACGGAACGCATCCGACGATCACCGCGGCGGTGTCCATCACGGACAAGCGGGCAGCTGCCCAGCGGCTGTTCGACATGGACACGGCCGACCCGGCCACCCCCGCGGACTCCTTCGATTTCGTCAACAGCGCCGGAACCTGGGCCGCACAGCCCACCGGCCTGGACAGCGTCGATCTCTGGGTGGGCGGCCTGGCCGAATACCAGAACCTCTTCGGCGGCCTGCTGGGATCAACGTTCAACTACATCTTTGAACGCCAGATGACGGACCTGCAGGACGGGGACCGGATGTACTACCTGTCCCGCACGTCCGGGCTGAACCTTCGCACGCAGCTGGAAGGCAACTCGCTCGCGGAACTCATCATGCGCAACACGGATGCGGAGGCCCTCAAAGCCGATGTCTTCGGCGTGGCGGACTGCGAGTTCGAGCTCAGCCGCATCACGGCCGGCACCGGTAACTCCGTAGCCGACGACCTCGCCTCCGTCTGCGACGAGTCCGCGCTCCTGATGCGGATGTCGGACGGCACCATCCGGTACCGCGTCAGCAACACCGTGGACCGTCCGGGCCTCAACGCCCAGTCCACGTTCAACGGCACCTCCCTCGGGGACCGGATCTGGGGCGGCATCGACAACGATACGTTCTGGGGCAATGACGGCAACGACGTCATCGAAGGCAACGACGGCGCCGACAGTGTTCTTGGCGGTGACGGAAACGACCGGATCACGGACTCGCACGGCGACGACGTGCTCAAGGGCGGCAACGGAAACGACGCCATCGACGCCGGACCAGGCCTGGACATCATCATGTCCGGTGAAGGCCACGACTTCTCCAACGGCGGCCTCAACGGCAACGAAACCTTTGCCGGTGAAGGGAACGACCTTGTCCTCTCCGGCGACGGACCCGACGCCGTGTTCGGCGGCGGCGGCGATGACTGGCAGGAAGGCGGCAATGCCAACGACCTGCTGCAGGGCGACAGCGGCGCACCGTTCTTCGACGACATCAACGCTCCGGGCCACGACGTCCTGATCGGCGATTCCGGCGAAGACGACTACGACGCTGAAGGCGGCGACGACGTCATGGTGGCCGGTCCCGGCATCGAACGCAACCACGGTGTCTTCGGCTTCGACTGGGTCACGCACGCACGGTCGGTCGAACCCGCCGATTCGGACATGCGCCAGATCATCGTCGACGGGCCGAACGCCCTCAAGGACCGCTTCCTCCTGGTCGAGGCCCTCTCCGGCTGGGACAAGGATGACGTGCTCCGCGGCGATGACGAAGTGCCGTCCGTTCCCAACACCGAGGTCAACGTCGAAGGCCTGACCAACGAACTCGATGCTGCCGGCATTGCCCGGATCACCGGCCTGGCAGAGCTGCTGCCCGCGGGTGCCACCACCTTCGGCGCCGGCAACATCATCATCGGCGGTTCAGGCAGCGACCAGATCTGGGGCAACGGGGCCGATGACATCATCGACGGCGACAAGTGGCTCAACGTCCGGCTCAGCGTCCTCGACGCACCGGATGGCGCCGAGATCAGGACGGTCACTTCACTGACCGAACTCCAGGCCGGCATCATGGCCGGGACCATCAATCCGGGCAATGTGCGGATCGTCCGGGAAATCCTGTCCAGCCCTGGCGATGCGGACATCGACACGGCCGTGTTCTCCGGAGCCCGGAATGAATACGCCATCACCACCGCCGGGGGAGTCACCACCGTGGCCCACACCGGCGGCACCGGCGACGACGGCACGGACCGGATCACCAACGTTGAACGGCTGCGGTTTACCGACCAGACCGTAAACCTGGTTCCGGCCGTAGTCCAGGCACCGGCGGCGCCCCTGATCGGGACGGCTGTTGCGGGCAACACCACGGCAACAGTGGCGTTCACGGCTCCCGCCGGTGAGTTCCCGGCTGACTCGTTCAGCGTCGTCGTCCGCACCGGCAGCACCGTGGTCCGGACCATCGACGGGGTACCCGGCAGCGCCACCAGCCACCAGGTCACCGGGCTGAGCAACGGCACGGCGTACAACTTCCAGGTCCGGGCGGTCAACGCAGGCGGCAACAGCCCCCTGTCGGCGGCATCGAACGAGGTGACCCCACGGGTACCGGCCTTCGTTCCGCCGACGGTCTCACCGTTCGCGGATGTTTCCACCACCCAGCTCTACTACCTGGAGATGGCGTGGCTGGCGGACCAGGGCATTTCCACCGGCTGGGTGGAGGCCAACGGCACGGTGACGTACCGTCCGCTGCAGTCCATCAGCCGTGATGCGATGGCAGCCTTCCTCTACCGG
>NZ_JMLE01000045.1 GCF_000685965.1 Arthrobacter sp. UNC362MFTsu5.1
ACGGAGCTGGGCCGTCGAGCTGTCTACGTCGATGGAGTCAACCAGCAGGAGTACGCCCTCTACGCCCGGGAAGACCTGAAAGCCGGCGATACCGTCGAAGGTCCCGCGGTCATCACCGAGCACACCGCAACCACCGTGATGCACGACGGTGACGTACTTGAGGTTGGCATCTACGGCGAGCTCATCATCTCCATCCGACCCGCAAACCAGGAGGCAGTCCGCAATGGCTGATGCAATCACCACAGAAGTCGTCCGCCACGGCCTCTTGGCGGCCGCTGAAGAAGTCGCCCGTAACCTCTGCCGCACGGCCTTCAACACCGTCGTCTACGAAATCCACGACTACGGGATCGGCATTCACAACGCCGCCGGAGACGTTGTTGCCGACGCCCCCGGCATCGCAATCTTCACCCGCGGAAACGACGCCGGGATCAAGAAAGCTATCGAATTCATTGGTCCCGAAAACATGGAGGAAGGCGACGTCTTCATCCTGAACTACCCTTACTGGTCAAGTGCTCACACCCTTGATCCGCTGGTGTTCGCCCCCATTCGGTTCGAGAACGACCTCATCGGTTTTGCCTCCTGCCGTATTCACATCACCGACCTGAACCAAAAGGACCCCGGCTACGTTCTGGACTCGACGCACATGTCGCAGGAAGGCTTGATGCTGCCTGCGTCCAAGCTGTACCGCCGCGGTGTGAAAAATGACGATGTCTTCAACATCATCAAGTTCAATAGCCGGATGCCCAAGCACACCATCGGAGATATCCAGGCGCAGGTGTCAGCCTGCGTCTCGGGCGTCCGCCGCACCCAGGAAATAGCAGCCAAATACGGAAAGACCACGCTGCTTGAAGCCATGCAGACCATCAATGAGCATGGTGAAAGACTCGCTAGGCTGGCCCTGGCGAAGCTTCCCAAGGGAACGTGGACCGCAGTGGACTACGTCGATGATGACGGCATCAACAAGGACGACCTGGTTAAGCTACAGGTCACCGTGACCATCACCGACGAGGAGATGGTTGTCGACTGGACCGGCAGCGCCGAAAATGTCCAGGGCCCCATCAATCTCCCCGCTGGTCAGACAGAAGCTGTTTCCAGCCTCATCTTCAAGGCACTCACAACACCGGACTCGCCCGTGGTAGCCGGCAACTTTACACCGCTGCGGGTAGTAACCGTCCCCGGATCAGTGGTTCACGCCGTGCCGCCTATGCCCACCTTCACCCTGTGGACGGGGCTCCTTGCCGGTGAAGTCGTCCTTAAGGCCCTGGCCCAGGGCATGCCGGACCTGGTTCCGGCGTGCTCGGGCGGCGACGTCTGTTCGATGATGGGGCTCGGTATCAACCCCAGAAACGGCGAACCATGGCAGGAAGCCACCAACGAAGCTGTCGGGTTCGGCGGCAGCGCTACTTCTGATGGTGAAGACGGCATCATGCACCTTTCCGAACCCGGGTGCCGAAACAACCCTGTTGAGGTGCTGGAAACTAAGTCCTCAATGATCATCGACTCCTACGGATACCGCCAGGACACCGGAGGCGCCGGTAAATTCCGCGGCGGCGTGGGCGTCAGCCGGGCCTACCGGTTCACGGCACCGGCCACGGGCATCTGCCTCGTCTACAAGACCAAGACCGAGCCGTGGCCTGTCGCGGGCGGCAACCCGGGACGCCCCAATGAGATCGTCCTCAATCCAGGCACCGACCGTGAAGTCGTCCAGGGTGGCAGCTACAACCACATGGAAGCCGGGGAAGTCCTGGTAAACAGCACCGGTGGTGGCGGTGGCTACGGGCTGGCATTCGAACGTGATGCAGCGAAAGTGGCCCACGACGTCCGCAACGGTTTCGTCTCCTTCGAGGCGGCAGCAAGGGACTACGGCGTCGTCATCAATCCTGACTACAGCGTGAACCAGGAAGAGACGAGCCGGCTTAGGGCCCCGGTCGGAGTCAGCTAGCCACCCCATAGCAAGCAACACATATCTCGCAACAGCCTTCTGTCCGGCACTCCATCAGGATGCCGGACAGAAGGCGTTGCCGCCCATAACCGTCCCCTACAACCCCTACCAGGCACTCTGCTGTGCCGCTGCAGAAGGAGAACCATGGAAAGCCAATTAGGCGCCGACCTGACCATCACCAATGCCCGAATTTTCGACGGACGCACCTCCGACCTCATCGATGGCTCCATAGTGATCAGGGGCGGCGTCGTTGAGAGCGTGGGGGGGATGACGCAGGCTGGTCCTACCCTTGATGCCCGGGGGAAAGCCGTCTTGCCAGGCCTCATCGATGCCCACTTTCATGCATATGCCGTCAGCTTGGCAGGCTTGGCAAATGAGAGTGGGCCCCTCAGCTACTCCGCACTTGCCGGTGCACACAGACTCAAATCCGCCCTTCGCCGCGGATTTACAACGGTACGCGACGTTGCCGGCGGCGACATCGGCCTGTCCAACGCAATCGCTCAGGGGCTCCTTCCCGCGCCCCGGTATTACTTCACGGGGCCGGCCCTGAGCCAAACGGGCGGCCATGGCGACCCCCGGACCGCTGACATAGACACATGCTTTAGCCACGGCCACATGTGCGCAATCGTTGACGGGGTAGACAACCTTCGGAAGGCCGTCCGTGAGCGCTTCCGGACCGGCAGCCACGCAATCAAGATCATGACATCCGGCGGCGTAGTCTCCCTCACCGACCCAATCAGGCTCCCACAGTACTCGGCAGAGGAAATTCAGGCGGTCACGGATGAAGCGTCCCGGAGAGGCAGCTATGTTGCCGCCCACGCCTATTCTCCCGAGGCCATACGGCACTCCGTTCTGAACGGCGTCCGGTCAATCGAACACGGCAATCTTCTGGACGAAGATACCGCACAGCTCATGGCAGAACATGAAAGCTTCCTGGTCCCTACCCTGGCCGCCTACGACGCCATGAACCGTCGCGGCGAACTGCTGAACCTCAGCAGTATTTCGCAGAAGAAGAACTCAGAAGTCCTCGAAGCAGGCCAGACCGCCATTCAGATTGCTCACGCCGCAGGGGTCAAGGTAGGTTTCGGTAGCGACCTAATGGGCGAACTGGAAGATGACCAGCTTTGCGGTGTCAGACTTCAGATTGAAGCGAGCGGCGTTCTCGAAACCCTGCGTGCCATGACCACGGTCAATTCCGAGCTCCTGCAAAACAACCAGATTGGGCGACTTTCTCCTGGATCAGTTGGCGATGTCCTGATCCTTGACGGCAACCCTTTCGAAGACGAGGCCGTCCTCTGGGATGAAGCACGGCCGCGCACCGTGGTGCAGAACGGGTCCGTCGTCCATGATGGGTTCCAGTAATTTGCACGGCAGGCCTAATCGCCCTTGATATATGATGTGACATAATACTGAAACCCAAGTAGGGGGCGGCATGACTAACTCGGAGATCAAGATCATCCGGAAAACCAGTCTCCGCGAGACTGTGACCCGCGCCCTGCGTGCGGCGATCATCGCCGGCGAGATGGTGCCTGGAGTCATCTACTCTGCCCCCAGCCTGGGTGCTCGGTTTGGGGTTTCGGCGACCCCGGTCCGGGAAGCCATGCTGGACCTCGTGCGGGAAAATATCGTCAGTGTGGAACCGAACAAGGGTTTCAGGGTGCTGGAGATTTCCGACAAGGATCTGGACCAGATGGCCCAGATCCGCCTCCTCCTTGAACCGCCCGTAGTGCGGGATGTTGCCGCGATCATTCCGAAGGAAGACCTCGCGGAGCTCCGCGATCTTGCCCAGCAAATCGTTGACTGCGCCGAGGAGCGGGACCTGGTGGGCTACACGGACGCCGACCGGGAATTCCACATCCGACTGCTGCAATACAGCGGAAACTCAAGGCTTGTAGACATAGTCTCAGACCTCCGCGGCCACAGCCGCCTCTCGGGACTGACGCAACTGGCCGAACGCGGGGAGCTTGGACAGTCGGCCCAGGAACACCTCGAAATGGTTGACCTCATTGAAGAAGGCCGCGCAGACGATCTGGAGGAACTGATGAAGAACCACATTGCCCATGTCCGCGGCCTATGGGCTTCACCCGAGCCTGCAACTCTCGCCGCCACCGAAAGCGCCTGAAGCACCGGTTCTACCGGAAGCGTCTAGCCTGGGGGGACAGAGAGGGCCCGGCCGGAATCATTTCGTTCCGGCCGGGCCCTCTCTGTCGCCTGATAACCAATCCGAGAGGTGGTTGATGTTCCGCCTCGAGAATCTGGGAAAAGGAACAGGAGGCCTGCTTGGAGCGCATCCAGGCAGGCCTCCTGTTCCTTGCTTCCGTGAGGTTAGCGTGTGCTGCGCTCGATTTTGCCTTCACGTCCCAGGCGATCCAGCTCTTCCAGGACGTAGAGGGTGTCAGCCGTGACCAACTCATGCTGATCCTGACGGAGGGGGAGACGGGGAGCCCTCGAAGGGCCGCCGTACCGTCCCGCGAGGTCCATGGAGAGCTTGATGGACTGAACAAATTCAGTCTTGGAGTCCCAACGGAGGAGCCTGTGCATGATGCGGTAAAGCGGCAGCGCAGTTTCGAGGTCGCCGGCCTTGACGGCGTTGTACAGGACGACGGTTTCGCGGGGGAGAGCGTTGGGGTACCCGGCGAGCCAACCGACAGCTCCAGTAATGCCAACTTCGAGAAGAACGTCGTCGGAGCCGACCATGATTTCCAGGCCCGGGGCAGCCTCTGCGATTTCGTAGGCTCGGCGTACGTCGCCCGTGAATTCCTTTACGGCGACGATGAGGCCTTCCTTGTGCAGCTCTGCCAGCAGGTCGGGTGTGAGGTCGACCTTGGTATCGATCGGGTTGTTGTAGGCGCAGATGGGAAGGCCGGCCTTGGCAACCTCGCGGTAGTGGTCGATCACTGCCCGTGGCTCGGCGCGGTAGGTGTTCGGGGGAAGCAGCATGACGGCATGCGCGCCGGCCTCGGCGGCCTGGTCGGCCCAGTGGCGGGCCTGATGCGCGCCGTATGCTCCCACGCCGGGCATCACGGTGAAGCCTTCGGGGGCATTGGCGACAGCCGTGGTCACGACGGCTGCGCGCTCTTCATCAGAGAGGTTCTGGTATTCGCCCAGGGAACCGTTGGGAGCCACGCCCTCGCAGCCGTTGGCGGCAAGCCATGCAACGTGCTTGCCGTATTCGTCGAGGTCGACGTCAAGCTCGCCGCTGGCGGACTGCCGGAACGGCAGGGTGGTGGCGACAATGACTCCGTGCCAGGGCTGGGCACGCTCAGTGGAGGTGGGAGTAGACATTTACTCACCTTTCGTGTTGAGGCTTGCTCGGTTAGCAACACCATATCAGTGCAATTTCACATTGCACAAGCCTTCACTATGTGACATTTTATTGGTATAAAAGATGGACTAGGGAAGATCTGGCACGGCTTGATTTGAGACCAGCAAGTACAGAGGCAGGACGATGAGGACAAAGCGCGTTTTCCATGCGGTGGATTCGCATACAGAGGGTATGCCGACCCGTGTTATCACTGGTGGAGTCGGTGTAATCCCAGGAAAGACTATGGCCGAGCGCCGAGAGTGGTTCATGGCCAACTCCGACGACGTCCGTACCCTGCTCATGTATGAACCCCGCGGCCATTCCTCCATGAGCGGGGCCATTCTTCAGCCTCCTACCCGTCCTGACGCTGACTACGGTGTCCTCTACATAGAGGTATCAGGGCTCTTGCCCATGTGCGGCCACGGAACCATCGGCGTCGCCACGGTTCTAGTAGAAACCGGAATGGTGGAGGTACAGGAACCGGTAACAACGATCCGCCTCGACACGCCTGCCGGACTTGTCATTGCAGAGGTTGCCGTCTCGGATGGTGCCGCCACATCGGTCACGATCAAAAACGTTCCGTCGTTCGCCCTGGCCCTGGATCAGACGGTAGCCGTGGAGGGCTTTGGTGAGGTCAGCTACGACATGGCCTTCGGGGGAAATTTCTATGCCATCGTGGAGCTGAAGGAACTCGGATTGCCGTTTGAACGTGCCGCAAAGAATGAGCTTTTGGCGGCCGGGCTGAAAATCATGGACGCAATCAACGAACAGAATCCTCCCGTCCACCCGGAGCGTGAGGACATTACCGGCTGCCACCACGTCTACCTGAAGGCTCCGGACTCAACCGCGACGCATTCCCGGCACGCCATGGCCATCTATCCGGGATGGTTCGACCGCTCCCCATGCGGAACGGGGACCAGTGCCAGAATGGCACAGCTGCATGCGCGCGGGGAGCTGGCAATGAACCAGGACTTCATCAACGAAAGCTACATAGGCACCCGCTTCATCGGCCGGCTTGTGGAATCCACAACGGTCGGCAACTACCCAGCCGTGGTTCCGACCATCACAGGCCGTGCCTGGGTCACCGGAACCGCACAATACTTCCTCGATCCCAGCGATCCCTTCCCGAAGGGATTCCTCCTGTGACTACAGCCGTTGAATCCGGGCGCACGGCCGATGTAATCGTGATCGGCGCCGGCGCGGTCGGTGCCGCCACTGCATACTTTGCCGCCCGCGCCGGACTCCGTGTCACCGTCCTCGACAGTGGACCACTCGCAGGAGGAACCTCCAGCGCCTGTGAGGGCAACATTCTCGTCTCCGACAAAGAGGCAGGCCCGGAACTTGACCTGTCCCTGTACTCCCAGAAAATCTGGCGGGAGGACCTCGCCGAATTTGCGGACCTCTTTGAGTTTGAATCAAAAGGTGGCCTTGTCGTCGCCGCTTCAGAACGCAGCGCTCAGTCTCTTCACGACCTGACAGAACGCCAACGCGCGAGCGGCATCCAGGTCACAAACGTGCCCGCAAATTCATTGACCGATTACGAGCCCCACATTTCCAAAAAGCTCACCGCAGGCGCCTTCTACCCGGAAGATGCTCAGGTACAGCCCATGCTGGTCGTCGCGCACCTGCTCAGGCTGGCCCGGGAACTGGGGGCTTTTGTACACACGCGCACACCGGTGACCGGTTTCATCCGCAAAGGTGCTGCCGCCATCGGCGTGCAAACCCCCCAAGGTGACTTCCATGCCCCTTCCATCGTCAACGCTGCTGGGACCTGGGCGGGAAACATCGCCGACCTCGCCGGCATCCATGTGCCCGTGTTGCCACGGCGCGGGTTTGTGCTCGTCACCGAACCCCTGCCCGTCACCATCCATCACAAGGTTTACGCAGCCGAATACGTTGACAACGTCCTAAGCTCTGACGCAGGTCTACAAACATCTCCGGTGGTTGAGGGCACCGACAGCGGGACCGTGCTGATCGGATCGTCCCGTGAACGGGTGGGCTTCGACCGCACCGTCTCCCTTCCGGTCCTGGCAGCCCTGGCCGCGAAAGCCATCGACCTGTTCCCTGTCCTGGAAGATATCAAGGCCATTCGGCACTACCACGGATTCAGGCCATATTGCCCGGACCATCTTCCTGTCATCGGCCCCGACCCCAGGGTCCCGGGGCTCTGGCATGCCGCCGGCCACGAGGGAGCAGGCATCGGACTGTCGGCCGGGACCGGAAAGCTTATCGCGCAAAGCATCATCGGAATCAGCACGGACCTCCCTCTGGGTTCCTTCGCTCCAGAACGATTCGAACAGGTACTGACATGAACAACAACGACGAACGTCTGATGGACTGCGACGGTGCCCCATTGCCCTACGAGCCGGGTCAGAGCATTGGCGCAGCGTTGATGAACGCTGGGATAACCTCGTGGCGTACGACCCGCAAGGATGGTAAGCCTCGCGGGCTCTTCTGTGGCATCGGCGTTTGCTACGACTGCCTTCTTACGGTCGACGGCCAAGTGAACCAACGCGCATGCGTTGTCCCGGCAACATCGGGAGCGAAAATTGAGACCGGCGGACGTGTGCTCAAAGATACGGCAATCCAGAAAGAGACAGATAAAGCCGCACGGCCGGAGGAATCACATGACTGACCGCGTCTTCGACATCGGGGTTATCGGTGCGGGGCCGGCAGGCCTGGCCGCCGCAACCGCGGCCGCATCCGTCGGCTTATCGGTTGTTCTGATCGACGCCGGGTCCCAACCCGGAGGCCAATACTGGCGCCACCCGGATGAGCAGCAAGTGGGCGAAACCGACCACGCCGGACACCACGACTGGACGACCTTCACCACGATGAGGTCTGCGCTGCACACTGCAATGGAAGCCGGCCACATCACGTACCTTCCCGACACGCAGCTATGGCTGATCGACCCAGTAAAGGAAGCTACGGCGAGGCGAACTCTGCGCCTGACCAACTCCTACACCGCAGGACCCGAACAGCACATCGCACGGCGACCAACAGAAGTGACCGTCGACCAGCTCATTCTTTGCCCTGGAGGGTACGACCGTCAGCTGCCCGTACCGGGCTGGGACCTTCCCGGCGTCATGGCCGCAGGCGGCGTACAGGCCCTCCTCAAGGGCAGCAGGACCGTTGCCGGACGTCGCGCAATCATCGCTGGAACCGGACCATTCCTACTGCCGGTAGCCGTAGGTCTTGCAGAAGCCGGAGCAGAAGTAGTGTCAATCTGCGAAGCGGGTGCAATCCGAAACTGGCTGCCGCACGTCGCTGCCGCAGCACAGGTACCGTCCAAGGGCCTCGAAGGAGCACAGTACGCGGCCCTGATGGCAAAACACCGCATCCCCTACCGAAGCCGCACCATCATTAGAGCCATCCACGGCGAAACATCTGTCGAAGCGGTAACCACCTGCAAAGTCGATTCCTCCGGAACCCCAATTGCAGGAACGGAGCGACGCTACGAAGTAGATGTTGTCGGACTGGGATGGGGTTTTACACCCTCCCTTGAGCTGCCAGTCATGGTCGGGGCCCAAACCCGACGGGACGTCGACGGCTCCCTCGTGGCGGTTGTCGACGACCAGCAGCGCTCAGGCATACCAGGCGTCTACATCGCTGGCGAGGCTACCGGCGTGGGCGGTGCATCGATGGCCGTGGCCGAAGGAAAGCTCGCGGCCCTGACCGCGGCAGCAGATTCTGGAAGGCCCATTTCTCCGCGCGACGTCTCCAGACTCCAGCACAAGATCAAACGCTTCCGCGGGTTTGCTGTTGCCATGCATACAGCCCACCCAGTGCCCGAAGCCTGGACAGGCTGGCTTGAACCCGAAACGGTTGTCTGCCGCTGCGAGGAAGTCAATTACGGCGACCTTTGCACTGCCCATGAAGAACTTCAGGCGGACGACGCCCGCACGCTGAAACTGGTCGCAAGGCCAGGCATGGGATGGTGCCAGGGGCGTGTCTGCGGCTACGCGATCGCCGGCATAGCAGCCAGCCTCTGTGGAAGAGAACCCAGCGAAGAAGATCTCAGGTCCCAGGGGAAAAGAACGCTCGCTTCGCCCGTAGCACTCAGTGACTTGGCCGCCCTGAACAACGAAATTCACCTCTAGCAGCGAAGGAACGCCGCTCATGCCAACCACAAACACAGAGCCCACAACCGAGGACCAGCTCGAAAGCATCATCGCAGCCGCTGCGGCAGCCTTTGATACATGGGCGCGAACGCCGTACGCCGACAGAGGCAAGGTGCTAACGGCCGTTGCCGACGCCCTTGATGACCAGGCAGATGTCCTGCTTCCCGTCGCTGCCCGCGAAACAAATCTGCCGGACGGCCGGCTGAAGGGAGAGCTCAAGCGCACTACCTTTCAACTGCGCTTGTTCGCTGAAGTACTCGGCGAAGGCTCCTTCCTGGATGCGAGGATCGACCCCGCAGACGCAGAGTGGCCCATGGGGGCACCCCGGCCTGACCTTCGCAGGCAGTTGGAGCCGATGGGTCCCGTCGTTGTATTCTCGGCCAGCAACTTTCCCTTCGCGTTCAGCGTCGCGGGCGGAGATACAGCCTCTGCTCTGGCAGCTGGGTGCCCCGTCATCCTGAAAGCCCACTCCGGCCACCCCGAACTGTCTCTGGCGACGGGCACCATTGTCCAAAAAGCCCTCCAGGCTGCTGGTGCCCCCGACGGGCTCTTCAGCGTGATATTCGGAACCCAGGCGGGCCGTAACGCTCTGCAGGATCCTCGGGTCAAAGCAGGTTCATTTACAGGATCCATTCCCGGCGGACGTGCGCTCTTCGATGTGGCCAATTCAAGGCCCGAGCCGATTCCCTTTTACGGAGAACTCGGAAGCACCAACCCGGTATTCGTCACCCGCGCTGCAGCAGCAGCCCGAGCGGACGAGATTGCTGCCGGCTTCGCCAGTTCATTCACCATGGGGGCAGGCCAGTTTTGCACCAAGCCCGGAGTGCTCTTCGTCCCGGAAGGGTCGTCCATCCCCGACAAGCTCCCCGGACAGGTTACCGTTCAACCCGCAGCGCTGCTCAACAGCCGCATTCAGTCGGGCTACGTGGAATCTCTAGATAAGCTCTCCAGCTCGTCATCGGTTACCGCACTCATCCGCGCAGACAATGCCCTGGCCGACCCGCCGGCACCGACACTGCTCCTCACCACCGCGCAGGAGGTAATGGAACACCAAGATGAACTCCTCGCAGAATGCTTTGGGCCCGCTGCGTTGGTTGTCACGTATCAGAGCGAGGATCAACTCCTGACCATAGCGAATGACCTGGAGGGTCAGCTGACAGCAACCGTCCAAGGTGAGGACTCAGATGACGTAGCAGATTTGGTACGCGTCCTCGCCAAAAAAGCCGGACGGATTCTCTGGAACCAATGGCCAACCGGAGTTTCGGTGACGTACGCCCAGCAACACGGCGGTCCCTACCCGGCCACCACCTCGGCAGGATCAACATCCGTGGGAACCGCGGCGATAACCCGCTTCCTCCGCCCAGTTGCGTACCAGAATTTTCCTCAGCACCTCCTCCCGGAAGCGTTGCAGGACGCCAACCCACTCCGCGTGCCCCAACGCATCAACGGAAGCTTGACAACCGCTTCATAAATCCTGCGCGAGAGAATAGGCGCATCGGATCCGGATTGATATCGCGCCGGGACCGCCTTCCCGCGGTCCCGGCAAGCAAGCCAAAGGAATATCTTGGAGCCCACATACTTGGCCGCGCCCATGCTGGCTTCGGCACTAACTGATGCCGAAGCAATATCAGAGCTCGAAACGGCGCTCTTAGGAGACATCGACCCTGAAGAAGACGCTAAACGCCTCTTCAGCCCCGCTCCCGGTGGCGAATTCCTTCTCATGCCCGCAGGTGGAACAAAATTCTCCGGCGTGAAACTGGTGACGATTGCGCCGGGCAACCCGGCGAAAGGATTGCCAAAGATCCAAGGGATTTACACTCTTTTCAATTCCCGGACGTTGGCCCCAGTGGCCGTCATGGACGCCGCAGAGCTTACACTCATACGAACCCCAGCAACAACGGCCCTGGCCGTCAAACACATCCTTGCCGCTCGCGCTCCCATGCATCCCCTTTCCGCTAAATATCCTGTCGAAACGGCCGTTGTCTTTGGAACCGGCCCGCAGGCCTGGCGACACATTCGAGCCCTACAAGCAGTTGTATCGGCGAATACGACCATCGTCGTGGGCCGCGATTACAACAAAACCGAATCTTTTGCACAGTACTGCAGGAATCAAAGCCTGCAGGTGGAGGCAGGGGATGCTGCTTCGGTAGCATCGGCAGATCTCATCATCTGCGCCACATCATCTTCAACCCCGCTCTTTGATAATGCGGTCATCCAAAACCACGCCGTGATTGCTGCAGTGGGATCCCACGGCCTTGACGCGCGCGAAATCCACCCTGAGCTGGCGCGGCGGGCAAGCATAGTTGTCGAAAGTAGGGCTTCGGCTTTGAGGGAAGCTGGTGACCTCATCCCAGCACGCAGCGTTGCAGAATGGCAGGACGCCTCCCTTATCAATCTCGCGGAGCTGGTCCAGGGAAAGTTCACTCCGAACCCCGACAAACCAACCCTCTACACAGGGGCAGGCATGGCCTGGCAAGATCTCGTGGTCGCTTCTGCCATCCATGACAGGGTGGTCCTGGAACGAGCCCAGCACTAGGGGCTGCCCCATCGCGGGAGCGAAAGAGCTGTTATCCCTTTTCAATCCGTCACTATGAGAGGCCGCTATGTCTGAATTCTTCCCCCTGCTTTGCGAAGTGAAGGATTTTCGAGCAGTTCGTCCCGGGCAGGAAATAGAGGCTCGCATTGGAGCGGCAATTTACTGCAAAGGAAGAATCGAACAGATGGACGCGGACCTAGGCGTCCTGTGGATCAGAGACAAGTACAACGAAAGGAAGCTGCTCAATACAGCCGACTTCAGCCTCTGGCGATACGTTCTCTAATAACGCACGCTTCAACTCCCTGCGACCCAGAAGGGCCGAGCAACGATACATCCATTCGTGTTTGCAGCCTACCTGTAATAGAAAGAAGCTATGAGGACATCGTCCTGGCGCAAGGGTTCGTCAAAAGCACAGAAGCTGACATCAGCAGCATGCCCAACCTGCGGACACGCTGCTCCAACCCGGAGTGTCTACGAATGGGCTTGGTTCGCCTCGATGATTGGAGCCAGCCCAGGGCTGTGGCAGTGCGGAGAGCCACAGCCGGACGGCAATCCATGTGAGTGTATTAGTCCAGCACATTTACGCGAAGCTTAAGCACGATGGGCTTCCTGGCTACGCTTTGCCCTTGAGATTAGAGGACAGGCCCCGTCCGCATAGGAGAGACCGAACATGACTGTTGACGCACGTCACCTGCGCGTTTTCCTGGTGATCGCCGCACATAGAAACTTCACACCGAGCAGTTGTGTCTCTCCATGTTAGCCAGCCCGCCTTGTCACGGACTTTACGTCAGCTGGAAGCACATTTGGGCAAAAAGCTTCGTTAGCAGATCGACGCATCATGTAGCACTTACAAGAGGGCGAGAAGTACCTTCCACGGGCCACGACCGCCATCGCGGCGCTGGACGAAACTCTAAATCCGCGTTCCTTGGGAACAGATGACAGCTAATCTTCCTGCTATCGCGGTTCGCCTCCGGCCGGAGCGACTTCACCCACGAGAAGTTCGGTGACCAACCACGGAGTGCCAGAAAACACCCGCTTACTCACTTGCAACAGTTCTCGCAGCTAATTTCTACTCCCGTTATTTAAAGGCGGAGAATGGAGATTCTGTAAGCTGGTTGGCCAGATGAGGAAGTGCCCGGTGGGCGGGGGCTACGTGCGACTTTTGCGGAGGTATTCGCGAAGGCCTGGGATGGCGAAATCGACCTTCCCGTACGCGGGGGCCTCGATGAGTCCTGCGGCGATGAGCCTGGCCCGGTAGTTGGCCACGACGTTGCTTTTCGCGTTGAGCCGCTTGCCGATGTCCCCGGCGGCAACAGCGCCGTCGTCTTCGGCCATGGCGCACAGGAAGTCCTTATCCTTCTCCGAGGCTGTGGAAAGAGCTGCTTCTATACTGTCATTTCATGACGGCGACTGGCTGCTGCAATGGCCTGGGTGACGTTCTCCGCTTCCACGGTAAGGTCGTTGATCTCGGCTTGGCGCCAGAGCTGGTAGCCGATGAGCTGGATCAGGAAGGGATAGCCCCCGGCCGCCTCAGCTGCGCGCCGGATCTGCTCCTTATGGATCCTGATTCCTGCCCGCCGGAACGTGTCCTCGTAGGAGCGTTCAACTTCGTTGATGGTCGCGGCATGCAGGTCGATCCGTTCTGCCCGGCGCAGGAAGGTGGCGACACCTTCGTTGAGCAGGTCCGACACCGCTGCCGGGAGGCCGGCGAAAATCAGGCCTATCGGCAGCCCGTCGCGAATGAAGTGCTGGACGTCCGCGGCGAGCTGGGACAGTTCCGTCCGGTCAGCTGAGTGGATCTCATCAACGGTGAAAAGCAGCCCGGTCTTCTTCTCCGCGAGTACGTTCAGGAGTTGCTCGCCCAGCCGGCGCCAATCTACCTGCAGCTCGGGCGGCAGTTGTGTCGTTACCGTGAAGCCGGCCACGCCAAGGGCGGTGATTCGGCGGCCGGCAGGGCCGGGGCCGAGTACCTCCAGATGAAGCCGCATTGTCTCGCCGATCCGGCCGAGGAAGCCGGGGGTGGCTGTTTCAGAGATGACGATCCAGCCTTGCTGGCGGGCTTTTTCTAGGGCCTCGCTGAGCAGCGCTGTCTTGCCGATGCCGCGGGCGCCGGTGATGATGGTCAGCAATCCTGGGGCGCCCGAACCGAGCCTAAGGCCGTACTCGAACTCGTCGAGCATTCCCTGGCGTCCGATGAGTTCCGGGGGAGTGGCCCCCGCCGTGGGGCGGAAGGGATTGGGCAGCGGGGGCATCTGTGAGTCCTTGTGAGTCTTGTGATTCTACTCCCTCAGTACAGTGGCTAGAACCCCGGCTGATCGCTATGACACGGCTGTGGTGGCGTCAGGATAATACGAGGTCCTGTTTTATTGACAGCAGTTCTTGGCCTTCTCAGATCTCACCCTGACAGTGGCGGCAAGGATTACGCGTGGGGAAGCTTTAGAACGGTCGGAATACTCCTAAGATTCTTGCCTTGAAGAGTCCGCCTAGCGCATTTGGTTCATGTGTCACCAATTGCAACCGGGCGGGCATCGGAGAACGAGTGGGAGCTCCGTCCGTTGGCCAAGTCCTTCCTTGTCAGGCGGTTATGACGTCAGATTGGGGTGTACCCCTACCCTACGTTTTTGAGGGGCGCGTGGTTACCCCCTCCTAGCGGACCTAGGCTCCCGGTTCCAGATATCCCGCGGCTTGGGGTCTTGGCTAAGTTCACTTGTCTATCCGTGTAATGGGGCCCTTCGCAGATGAGCATGGTTAGGGCGGTCTGAGGCTGACGCCGTAGTTGCGGCCGCTTGTGCTGCGGCGTGGTGCAGGGGGAATGAGGCCAGGGCCTCTTTGAATTGGTAGCGACCAAGCAAGCCAATAACCAAAGAGACCCCGACATGAATAACTCTATGTCTTGTTCCGATGGCCGGTGGTGCACGCGCGCGGACGCGCTGCTCGGTGTCGAAGGCATTCACGTCAGCTCTGTCACGGCGACCGGAAGGGGCCTGGTCCTGGGCGTCGAGACCGGCGAGGATGTCACCGGTTGTCCGGACTGCGGCGTCGTTGCCGTGGGCCATGGACGCCGGCGGGCTCGGCTTCATGACATCCCGTGTTTCGGCAAGCCAGTGCGGCTGTTGTGGGCCAAGCGTGTCTGGCGCTGCCCCGACCGCGACTGCCCGAGAACGACATTCACCGAGGATCATGCACTGGCCGGTCCGAGGGCGAAACTCACTGCCCGCGCTGCGGCATGGGCGACGGACGCGCTGCAACAATTCGACACCTCAGTCTCGGCCCTGGCCCACCAGCTCGGCGTCTCCTGGCACACGGTCTGGGACGCGGTAAAGAGTGAGGCCACCGGGCGGATCTCAGCAATCGGCAGGCTGGCAGGTGTGGACGCGCTCGGCGTGGATGAGCATGTCTGGTCCCACACAGGTCCGCCCGGCACCGGGATGGTCACCGGGATCGTGGACCACACCCGCGACGAGAACGGTGTGGTGCATGCACGGCTGCTGGACCTCGTCCCGGGCCGGTCCGGTAAGGCCTACGCGGACTGGCTCAAAACCCGCGGTCCTGAGTTCACCGCGGGGATCAAGACCGCCGCGCTGGATCCGTTCCGCGGCTACGCCAACGCGATCCGTGATGAACTCCCCGAAGCCATCACCGTCTTGGACGCGTTCCCCGTCGTCAAACTCGGATCGGCCATGGTTGACGAGGTCCGGCGCAGGGTCCAGCAGGACACCCTCGGACACCGCGGACGCAAGGGCGACCCGCTCTACGGGATCCGCCGGACCCTGCAGATCGGCGCCGAACACCTCACCGATAAACAAGCCGCCCGGCTCGACGCAAAACTCACACTTGGGGACCCCGACCAGGAAGTCACCCTCGCCTGGCAGTGCTATCAAAAGCTCCGCAACATCTACCACGCCCCTCCGGCCCGCGGACGGGACCTCGTGAACGAAGTGATCTCCTCGTTCCCGACCTGCCCCATCCCGGAAGTCGCCCGCCTCGGCCGGACACTCAAACAATGGAAGGCCGCGATCCTGGCCTACTTCGACACCCGCGGCGCCTCCAACGGCCCCACAGAAGCAATCAACGGCGTCATCGAAACCACCCGCCGCATCGCCCGCGGCTTCCGGAACTTCACTAACTACAGACTCAGATGCCTACTCGCCGCCGGCGGCCACCGGCCCTACCGGAAGGGCACCCTCAACCATGCGTAAATGCGAAGGGCCTGTAATGGGTTGTCCAAGATGAACAGCTACGAAGCTTCGGTGTACTGTTTCAAGGGGGTAGCCATCAATCGCAATGCTGCGGCGTCGCGCGCCCCGGCCAGGGGCCGAAGTAATTTCGAGCGTTCGAGTGCTGGTCATAGCGCAGAGGCCGATGCTTGCGACTTCCCGGGTCCAGAGAGACCGGCTGTCACACGCGTTCTTTAACGCTGTATTTTCCTTCAGTAGGGTTCTCAAACTTGGGACGTGGGCATGGTCCACAGCTCAGGAATGGAGGATCGGCGCGGACGGGTGACCATAAAGGCAACGCTGTCGGCGATGTCCTCGGGCTGGAGCCACTCAGGAACGGCGTCCGAAGCTGACAGTTCATTCCTGACCGTCTTGTTGTTGTGAGAAATGAGCTCAGTAGCCACGGCCCCGGGCTCGAGCACACCAACCCGGACGTACTTTTTGGTTATTTCCTGGCGCAGTGCTTCGCTAAACCCGTTCACACCGAACTTAGTCATGTTGTAGATACCATAATTTGCCCAGGCCTGTCTCCCCGCGATCGAGGAGATATTTACAATGTCCGCCACTTCCCGCACACCCTCCCTGGCAGCCGCGAAAAGGTGCGGGAGTGCCGCCTTCGTCATGTAGAGCAGACCGTTCTGGTTGATGGCGATCATCCGCTCCCACTCGTCGACCTCCTGATCAGTGACGGTGCCGAGCAGCATCAGCCCGGCGTTGTTGATCAGGATGTCCAGCTGGCCGAATTGGTTTACCACCTCTGCAACCGCCTGTTCGGCTTGGCTTCGGTCTGTGATGTCGGCCGGAACGGCGTAGGCCGTGCCTCCGGCGGCCTCGATCTCGGCCACAAGTGTGTGCAGGCGGTCCTTCCGCCGGGCGACGACGGCGACGGACGCCCCCTGGACGGCTAGGGCACGTGCCGTGGCGTCCCCGATGCCGCTACTCGCGCCGGTTACCAGGGCAACTGTTCCAGCTAGTTTTGCTGTCATTGATTGTTCTCCTTCATGGGGTATCGTTGCCGAATTTGCGGCAGCATCACGCAGCGCCCGTTCGAGGGTTAGCGGCTGCCTAAATTGCTGGATACACCGGCGCTCTCGCCACAAAGGCGTAGCCCCTTTCGATAATGCAGTGTTCTGACTTTCCCACGGGCTACATGCGGGGGTTAGGCCCGAGCGGATCGCCCGGCCTAGAACGTGGTGGCCTCCGCCGGCGTCTCCGGCTCATTACCAGCCTGCCAACACTCCGGAAGTTACGGGCCTGGCCAGCCTCTGCGATTCCCTCCTGCCCAGACCCGTAATCGGGCGCAATTCCCCCAGCTACGGACACCCGGCCTGATCCGGACTGATTTTCGTTCGCTCGTCTTTTCGTTTGCTCGTCGCGAGCGTGACGTCCAGTCCCGGCAAAGGCTCCGGCGCCGAATGGGCGAAACGGATGTCCGCCACGGCCGTGTAATCGAAAGGATGACGACGAATTGTGAGGCACCGGCTACTTTCGTGTTCGTAGGACAAGTAGTTCCAAGTCTCGGACCACGGCATCAACGGAGGCTTTGCGGTTTGGGGATCTGGAGTCAGCAGGTATCTTCCCGCTTCCGGTCGCCAGGTTTCGCTTGGTGTATGGCCGAAGAATGCTGCATGTATCCGCATTCCGGTTTGCGTCGACGCGGATCGTGTCATAAAGGATGAGGTCTGTACTCCGTCGGTTGATAAAAAATTCTGGAAGATTCGGCGGCTCGTTGTGGTCGATTCGCCGGCATTCCGCGACGGCGCTGGGGCACATCACGCCAGGAGAACCACGCTGTATTCCTGTTGGCAGAAGCGCTCTATTCGCCAGCTGGTAGGAGAGGCGTGGTTTCCCCTGCTGCGCAACGGCCCCTTCTCGGGAAAGGCCTTCATGGTGTTCCTTTATTAGCCAACTCACTGATAATTCCGCAATCACTCCCTCTACTAAAAGGGCCCATGTCGACGTCATGAGCGAGCCCATCCCCAAGATCGAACGAGGGACAGGAGTCTGCTGCTAATCCCACAAAGCCCCAGCAGTCCAGGGCGTTGTGCCAAGAGCCAGTCGTGATTTTGGCCTTCGCAGTGTTGCTTGTCATCAAAAGAGGTGCAGAAATATCTGCTTCCTCCCCCGTTCAAGCTGGGAGCAGGCACCAGTGATGAGTGCCGGGACCAGGATCCCTTCTCGCAGCGACTACAAAGGTCATAATATTTTGCTTTGTCACGCTGGCCGGAACCGTCCGTATCTTTTTTGAACTGCTAGGAGCCGAGGGTCGAGCATGCGAAGCCTCGTTCCCCGGCTCCTAGTCAACGCGCACGTAACAATTAGGAGACAGCCGAGAGGTTAGCCATTCCAATCGCTTTCAAACTGAGGGTTGGCCTTCAACACTTCACTCGTGATCCAAGCCGGAACCGGGCCGAGGGTGTCAGCATCAATGGACGCCGGCACTTCTTCCCCATTGTGATGCTTGTACAGAAGGTCCACGGCTGCCTCTCCCCTTTGAACGGTGAAAGCGGCGTAAGTTGACTTCCATTTTCCTGATCGGATTCCATTCACCGCATCCGCGGTTCCACCAGTACCGGTCAAATAGACGCTTGACGGATCTATCCCTGCCGCGGACAAGGCAACTTCGATTCCAGAAGTTTGCTGGTCAGCAATGGACAATACACCGTTTATCCCGGGATTCGCCTGAAGAACGTTGGCCATCGAATTCATTGCTTTATTTCTTTCATATCCACCCTCCGTAGTTGAAACGACGTGAATATTAGAATGCTTTGCGAGTACGTCGTTGTAGGATTTGGCCACGGCAACGTCAAGTGGTGCGGAGAGATATCCAACCATAATCGCAACATTGCAGGGGTTTATATTCTTGCAATGCTCGACCAAGCCTTCAGCTTGGACCCTTCCTATGTCTTCCATGGACTTTCCGATTGTGCTAAGTACGCCGTCAACCTGATTTTCCATTTTGAGAATATCGGGGCCTATAGGGTTAGTGATCGTAACGACGGGAATCCCACTGGCCAACGGGAAGGCGGAGGCGAGACTGACGCCGTCGTTTGGAACTACAATCACTCCATCGAACTGCCCTGACTGAAGGTTTTCGAGCTGGGATAACTGAATGTTTGGATCAAAGCTTCCATCGAACTCTTTGACGGTTACATTGCCCAAGCTTTCGGCTTTTTTTACGGCTCCGTCGTATATGGATTTATTGTAGGCATTCTGTGATGAGGCGGCAAGGAAAGCGATATTCAGCGGCTTTCCCGACCCAACCGCTTTCGCGTCTCCACCGGGTGCCGTGCAGCCGGCAAAAGTAGCGGACGCTAAAATCAGCGTTAGCACCGCGTGAATTTTTTTACGAGCAGGCATTGGTCTTCGCATTCTTTCTAGGGTCGAGTAGTACGACGGGCGCCGTAACGGGAATAGTCGCGTTCATTTCAGATAAGTCGGGTCCTTTATAACCTACGCGTTTAGTCGTACGCCAGCCCTGCCCATTCCGAAGTGAGGTGAGATACTCGGCGTACAGTAGTGCTGCAACTGCTGAGTCGATCACTGGTATACCAAGCCGTTCTTGTGCACGCCGGTAAAAGCCAAATTGGGCAGTACAGCCAAGGACAATCACATCAGCCCCGTCTTCTTCAATTGCACGCTGTGCTTCCTCCATGAGTCGTCCCTCTGTATAGGACGGATCACGCTGGTAGTCGTTCACGGCGATGCCGACGGGTCGGAATGAAGCGAGCCGGTTCAGGAATCCGTACTTAACGACATTCTCATGCATTTCCGGAATATTCTTTTCCGTGCCCACGAGGATGGAGATTTTTTCTCCCAGGGTCGCGGCTAAATGGAGTGATGCTTCGGCGGGCGCGGTGATTACTAGATCATCTACGATTTCCCGCGCGGCTCGTAGTGCAGGATCATAAAAGCACCCGACCACTGCCGCATCGTAACCCTCTTGCTCGGCCCAGCGAATCGTACTTAGCAGGGTGGGCGCAACGAGCATCTCGAATGCATTGTAATCAAGATGCTTGGGTCCCCGTTCAAAAGAAGCAACATCAATAAAGGCAGCCGACTCGCTCCTCAGCTCCCTTGAAATTGGCTCATCAAACTCAGCCGTACCCATAGGGTTAATCCATAGAATCCGCGTCATTTACACTCCGTTTCGTGTTTGCGGGCGGAGAATGGGAGCTCTTCCCGCACCCCTATCGTTATTTCAGTAGGTTCCAGCGCAACCAGGCTCGACGCCCTCCTGCGCTCAGGAGCGCGCGGAGATACTCAATTGCCTCAATACAATTGCACTGTGACATTCCACACTGTACGAGCTCTTGTAGGGGAAGTACAGATGGTTGAGCCACAGATCCTCCTGATGCGGGTTCACTCACGCCCCCTGCGGGCGCAGGGCATCCTTGCAGTAGACCAATGAGGGAGCAGGCGGGTGCCGCGATCGGGCCACCCACAATCTCGCATGAGGTTTGCGCCACTTCGGATCCCTAGCGCGCGCCGGTAGCCCGGCTACCCGGATACCCGTGACGGTCGGGCTGAACGAGGGCGCGGCGATTGGCCAACCAACACTAACAACCGGGCGGAGGAGCAACAACGCCCTCCGGTCCTTCGGTCTCACGTCTGCGTCGAAGGCGGCGGAACCCCAGAAGCAGGGCTCAGGCACGGGGGCGCCACCCAGCGTCCGCCACTAAAGAGTTGAGCGAAGGAAGTGTTAGACACTGGGAGCCGGCAGTTTGGCTCGCTTTGGACGCGCCGTGCTGGTTCCGCGGGCCAGGTTTTGCTCGACAGGAAGGCGCATTCAAATCCAGCCGGCTGTCCTTCCCCGGCCTCAAATCATCCGTAGTCCAAGTGGATGCTCCTCACGCCCCGTCGTTTGGGGATACCGGCAGCTCGTTAATGATCTCGCAGTCGCGGTAGTGAAAAAGACGCCGTTCATTAAGCTCATCTCGCAGCCAAATTACGAGCCCATCCACCGTCTTGGACTCGACAGTCCCGACGTAGTGCTCGGTATCGTAAATTCGGAGTCCTACAGCTTGCCCCGGACTGAGTGCTGTCCAGGCAAGTGGCGGATGTTTTTCCGCCTCATCATGATGAGCCTCTTTCGCGCCCTCATCACGTTGGCTGTTCTCTGTCACTGACGAATCCTTCCCAGTACTAATGACGGGCAACGAGGAACCGCTCAAATTCTGGCGGCGGGTCGAAGCCAAGGCCAGTGAGGCGGAACGGATCCTTCGCGCTCTCGGTCTGGCACACCGTGCCTAGGTTGGCGGGGCGATTTCCTACACATTCCAGGAGTACGCTGTACACATCTTCCGGCGGTGCCATGTCACACGATACACTTGCACGACTCACGTCACAGGACTCGCTACTACAGATGGAAGCCCAATGATACGAACCGTGCTGACTCTTCACGCCGGGCCCGCTCGCTTGAACGAGATATTGGATATCTCCCGGGAGGAGAAGATATTGCAGTCCTCCCTGGAAAACTCTGGTGCACTCGCATCCGAAGTTTCTGTAGCCGCAGACGGCTCTGGGGAGGTCATGGTGACGGCGCTGTGGCCCGATGAAGCCGCCTACGAAGTGTGGTTGAAGCATCCGTCTCGCAGGGATTCCGCGCCACGTTTAGCACCTTTGCTGGGAGGCGCCACAAAGGTTGCAGCTGGACGTATTTTCGTGGTGGATCATGCCGTCGACAAGGCGATAGAGAACCACTCAGCAAGCTCACGGAGCCTTTAGCCTCCGCAGAAAGAGCGGTCAAGACCATTGCGTCCGTATGCAATATGTGACATTGTACATTGCAGTTTGCTCCTTTCGATCCAACGGAGGTAACAGTGAAGAGCGTCAGAAGGGCAGCGATAGGGACATGAACTCCTTTGAAATTCGCATGCCTGCCAAGAACACCTACTCGTTCCGACGGTTATGGCGGAAACAGCGAGCACGACACCCTCGTGGCCGCAGTATTCACCGCACTGACACGGCCAACGGTGAATGGAGCGACTAATGCACCGTGAGAAAAACTCCGAAGGCGTTCTCGAACTATCGGGAATCAGCAAGAGGTTCGGGGGGACACTGGCTCTGGATAACGTCAGCCTTTCCCTTCGCGCTGGTGAGATCCACGCGCTTGTTGGCGAAAACGGTGCCGGAAAGTCCACGGTTGGCAAAGTGATCGCCGGGATCTATCAGCAGGACGGTGGGGAGCTGCTTGTAGACGGGAAGCCGGTATCCAAATGGAATCCGTCACGGGCGCAAAAAGAGGCCATCGTAATGATTGCCCAGGAACTTGCCTTGGTTCCTGACCTGACCGTGGAGGAGAACGTATTCCTGGGCGTCGAGGAGCACAGGGTCGGTATTGCCCGCCGGAATCTGACCCAACGCTTTGGCGAACTGGAAAGCATGGTCGGCTTTGGGCTTGATCCGAAAGCAAAAGTTCGGAATCTGCGGATCGCAGATCAGCAAAAGGTTG
>NZ_JMLE01000046.1 GCF_000685965.1 Arthrobacter sp. UNC362MFTsu5.1
GACCTGGTGGTGCTGAACGATGTGAATTCGGGCAATGTGTGGCTGGTGAACCAGAACATGCAGCTGGTCAACAACTGGGACGACGTCATCCCGCCCAAGAACCAGTCCGATGACCAGGACCAGGAATCGGCGGACAACAACACCATCAACATCCTGCCGGACCGGACCAAGCCCAACCGGCCGCCGGAAACCAAGGCTGACACCGTCGGCGTCCGGCCGGGGCGAACCACCATCCTCCCCGTCCTGGACAACGACTCCGACCCCGACGGTGACGTCCTGACGGCGTCCGTCGGGGGCTCCGGGCCCGCTTCAGGCACGCTCCAGAACATCTACGGCGGAACGGCCTTCCAGATCACGGTTCCGGCCGACGCCAAGCCCGGCTCCGAAACTTTCAGCTACAACGCGGCCGACGGCCGGGGCCTGTCCGCCGGCGGGCAGGTCTCCCTGAACGTCGTGGGTCCCGACGAAAACAAGCCCCCCGTCTTCAAACGCGGCGAGCCCACCACCATGCTGGTGGAGCAGGGGAAGACCGTCAGCCAGAACATCCTCACCGACTGGGCGGACCCCGACGGCGACGACCTCGTGCTGCTGGACGCCAAGGCAGACAACGAGCAGGACCAGGTCAAGGTCCGCCGTGACGGGCTGCTGACCTACCAGGATTCAGGGGCCGCACCCGGCAAGAAGACCGTCACGGTGTCCGTGTGGGACGGCCGCGACACCACCACCGGACAGGTAGTGGTGAACGTCCAGCCGCCGGGCGCCCTCGCGCCGGTGGTCAACGCGGACCATGTCACGGCCGTCGTCGGCCAGGACCTGGTGATCGCGCCGCTGAAGAACGACGTCGACCCCAACGGCGGCGCCTTGCGGCTCGCCCAGGTGGAAGCCTCCGGACCGGCCGAACTCGGCCCCGTCACCGACGGCGGAACCTTCACGTTCCGCAGCGAGACCGCCGGCCCCGTGTACCTGACCTACATCGCCAGCAACGGCCCACAAAGCAGCCAGGGACTCATCCGCGTGGATGTGGAGTCCGGCAAGGACACCGGCGATCCCGTGGCTGTCCACGACGTGGCGCTGATGCCGACCGGCGGAAGCGTGCTCCTGGACCCCCTGGCCAACGACTCCGACCCCTCCGGCGGCGTGCTGGTGCTGCAGTCGGTCCAGCTTCCGGAGAACACCACGGCATCGGTCAGCGTGATCGACCACAGCGTGCTGCGGATCACCGACGTGCTGGGCACCAAGGAACCGTTCACCTTCCAGTACACGATGTCCAACGGACGGAAGTCCGCCACCGGCAGTGTCTCCGTGGTGCCGGTGCCGGCGCCCGCCGTCGTCGAAGCGCCCCAACCGAAACCGGACGAAGTAAACGTCCGCGTGAACGACGTCGTGACCATTCCAGTGCTGGCCAACGACACCCATCCGCAGGGCCAGAAACTGACTGTGGACCCGGTGCTGCCGCAGGCAGTACCGGCGGAGGACGGCAAGAGCTTCGTCTCGGAAAACACGCTGCGCTTCATCGCCGGGTCCCAGCCCAGGACGGTCCGTGCGATCTACAACGCGGTCGACCCGCAGGGCCAGAAGAGCGCCGCGGCCGTCACCATCCACATCCTGCCGCTGGAAGGCGCCGAGAACTCCCGTCCGCAGCCGAAGAACCTGACGGCAAGGGTGGTGGCGGCCGGCTCGGTCCGCATCCCGGTGGAACTGGACGGGATCGATCCCGACGGCGACTCGGTGCAGCTGACCGGAATCGACAGCACCCCCAACATGGGCACCGCGACCGTCGGCAGCAACTTCATCGACTTCACCGCAGCCGGCGACGGCGCCGGCACGGACACCTTCCGCTACAAGGTGGTGGACCGGCAGGGGGCCGTCAATACCGGCACAGTGACCGTGGGCATTGCCCCGCGGGGCGACGCGAACCAGAAACCCACCCCCGTTGACGACGACGTCCAGGTCCGTCCGGGGCGCCAGATCGCGGTGGACGCGGCGGGCAACGACACAGACCCCGACGGCGACCCCATCGGCATTGTGGCCGACGGCATCGAGGCGCCCGCGGAACTCCAGGCAACCGTGAGCAAGGCCAGCGGACGAATCCTCCTGCAGGCTCCGGCGAGCGAGGGCACCGTCAACGTCCGCTACACGATCGTCGACGACCGCGGAGCGTCGGCCCAGGCCACCATCCGGGTGAACGTCCGCGGTGACGTTCCGCTCCAGGCACCCATCGCACGGGACGACCGCGTGACCTCCGCGCAGACCCTGGGCAAGACCGCCGTTGATGTGCCCGTACTGAAGAACGACGAGGATCCGGACGGCGTGGGCGAGAACCTGAAGATCGCCACGGAGGCCACCACCGCCCGGCCCGGCACCGACGGAAACATGGTGGTGGAGCTGACCGAGCAGCCACAGCTGATTCCGTACACGGTGGAGGACGTGGACGGCCAGAAATCCACCGCCATCATCTGGGTGCCGGGCATCGGCCAGCAAGTGCCGACGCTTGCCAAGGACGAGGTGCTCGAGGTCGTTGCCGGCCAGTCGGTAACGGTCGACCTGAAGGAATGGGTGAAGGTCCGCGACGGAAAGTCCCCGCGACTGACCCAGACAGACCGGATCAAGCTCATCGGATCCGACGGCGGCGACCCTGTTGCCGGCAACGGCACTGCGATCAGCTACACCGCTGGCCAGGACTATGTGGGGCCCGGCTCCATCAGCTTTGAAGTCACGGACGGCACCGGCCCGGATGATCCGCAGGGCCTGAAATCGACCCTCAGCATCCGGACCAAGGTCCTGCCGGACCCGAACCGGAACAACCCGCCCACCCTGCTGGGAAGCTCGGTGGACGTGCCGAAGGGGGAGTCCGCGGAGCTGGACCTTGGCCGGCTGACCTCGGACCCCGACCGGGACGACGTGGACAACATGAAGTATGAGCTGGTGGGCGACGGCCCCGCCGGCTTCAACGCCCGCATTGACGGCAAGGTCCTCAAAGCGTCAGTCGACGGTGCCATGGCCACAGGCACTGGGGGTACCGTGCAGGTCAGGGCAAAGGATCCCCGGGGACTCGAGACCACTGCCGCGTTCCAGCTGGCCGTTATCTCTTCCAACCGGCCCAAGCCCGTGGCCAGTGACGACGTTGAACCCAACGCGGCGGCGGGCAAGACCGTGTCCATCAACGTGCTGGCAAACGACTCCAACCCGTTCCCGGAGACGCCGCTGAAAATCGTGGAGGCCGGCGTCGAAACCGGACTCGGCAACGTCGAGGTGGCTGGCGGTGACGTGAACGTGACGCCTGCTTCCGGTTTCACCGGAACACTCGTGGTGGCCTACACCGTGGAGGACAAGACGGGGGAGACCTCCCGGCATGCCACGGCGCGCATCCGCCTGACGGTCAAGGACAAGCCGCTGGCCCCGGCCACGCCGCAGGCGCAGAGCGTCGGCGATCAGACGGCCTTGCTGAACTGGACCGCGCCGGCGGACCGAGGCTCACCCATTACCAGGTACACGGTCTACGGCGAGGGCGGCTACAAGCAGGATTGCCCGGCCAACTCGTGCACGCTCACGGGTTTGACCAACAACACCAAGTACCACTTCCAGGTGACTGCCACGAATGAGTTCGGCGACTCCGACCGGTCCCCGGCTTCGGCCGAAGTCCGCCCGGACGTCAAGCCCGACACCCCCGTTGCCCCTGTGCTGAAGTTCGGGGACAAGCAGCTCAGCGTGACGTGGACGGCGCCGGCCAGCAAGGGCTCGCCCGTCAAGTCCTACGACCTGGAAATCTCACCTGCTCCGGCCGGGCAGAACGCCCAGATCCAGAACCTGACTTCGCTCAGCTATGTGTGGAAGGGGCTGCAGAACGGCGTTTCCTACAAGGTGCGTGTCCTCGCGCGGAACGATGCCAAGGAACCCTCCGAGTGGAGTGCCTACTCCGCCGCGGAAATCCCTGCCGGCGTCCCGGTTACTCCGGCCGCTCCCAGCGCGGCAGCGGCGCAGTCCGTCGGTACGCAGAGCCAGCTCAGGGTGACCTGGACGGCGCCGAACAACAACGGCGATGCCATCTCGGCGTACACACTGACCACGCTGAGGGGCGGGGCCGTCGTCGCCACCCAGCAGGTCGCCGGGACGTCGCAGAACGTCACGGTGGACAACTCCGAGTCGGGTTACACCTTCACCGTGTCGGCCACCAACAAGGCGGGCACCTCCGGCACGAGCGCGCAATCCGCGGCCGTCCGGGCGGTGGGCAAGCCGGACATGGTGGGCAAACCCACCGCGGCCCTCGTCGACACCGGCGGAGACGGCGGGAGGATCGATGTGAGGTTCCCGGTGTTGACCGATGCCCAGCGCAACGGATCGACTCCTGGTGAAATCACCTACAAGTACCGTCTGACGTCGGGCGGCGGCAGCGGAAACATTGCTGCCGGCGGAGCAGTCGTCCCGGCTGCCAACGGCACGGATACCGCCGTCGTTGTGTGGGCCGTTTCGTCCCGCAGTTCCACGGCCGGTGACGCAAGCCCTGCGTCCAACACCGTCAACCCTTACGGGCTCGCCTTCGCGCCGACCGTGACGGGCAGCAACAGCAGCGGCGTCGGGGACAGGACCGTTTCCTGGAACTGGAACCAGCCCAGCGGCAACGGCAGGGCCGTAACCGGCTACCAGTACAGCTTGGACGGCGGAGGCTGGCAGGACACCGGGCAGCGGTCGTTCTCGAAGACCGTCGGCTTCAGCGAGACGCACACACTGCGGGTCCGTGCCATCAGCGCGGGCCAGGCGGGGCGCATCGGCAGCGATACCTCGCGCAGCGGGGCGGAGCCGCCACCGCCGGCACCGACGTCGTGGGACATCAGGGCGACCCCGGTCAGGACCTGCACGGAGGCGAATAGCAGCACGAACAGCTACCGGAACACTAACCCGGACCAGTGCCTCAGCCCCGGACGGTGGTTCGACACCGGCTATACGGCGCAGGCCGACTACTACGTGCAGTGGGGCACCAGGATCTGGTACCACCTCACCTCAGGAGCCGCCAGCGGCAACTTCGCCCGCGGCGACACCACGTCCCTGGGCACAAACCCGCCGGCCGGCATGCCCAAGCGGTAATGCCGGGGTAATCAGGGCCCAAGCAAACAATTAGACTAATCGCTGGACGAAGCGGGCATCGGCCCGCCGCGTCAGCCGACACCCGGAAGAGGATTGACCCATGACCATGACAACTGAGCAGGCCGACTGGTTTGCAGGAACGTTCGAGAAGCTCGTTGCCAACGTAGGACAGGCCGTGCTGGGCAAGTCGCACGTCATCCGCCTGACCTTCACCGCCATGCTGGCCGAAGGGCACGTGCTCTTCGAAGACGCGCCGGGTACCGGCAAGACCTCACTGGCCCGTGCCCTGGCCGCCACCGTGCAGGGGTCCAATAACCGGATCCAGTTCACCCCGGACCTGCTGCCCTCGGATGTCACGGGTGTCACCATCTACGACCAGAAGACCCAGAAGTTCGAGTTCCACAAGGGACCCATCTTCAACAACATCGTGCTGGCGGACGAGATCAACCGGGCCTCGCCCAAGACGCAGTCCGCCCTCCTGGAAGTCATGGAGGAGTCACGGGTCACGGTGGACGGCACAACCTATGAAGCCGGCCGTCCGTTTATGGTCATGGCCACGCAGAACCCGATCGAGCAGGCGGGTACCTACCGGCTGCCCGAAGCCCAACTGGACCGGTTCCTGATCAAAACGTCCATCGGGTACCCGGACCACGCGTCCACGGTGCAACTGCTGGGAGGCGCCAACCTCAAGGACCGGTCCAAGGAGCTCTCCGCGGTCATCACCACACAGGCGGTGGCTGACATGGCCGACCTCGCTGCCACCACGCACGTGGACACCGCCGTGCTGGAATACATTTCACGGCTGTGCGAGGAAACCCGTAACGCCCCCGAGACCCGGCTCGGAGTCTCGGTCCGTGGAGCACTGGCCATGGTCCGGGCGGCAAAGGTCTGGGCTGCGAGCCAGGGACGGAACTTCGTCCTGCCCGACGACGTGAAGGACCTCGCCAGCGTCGTCTGGACGCACCGTTTCGTGATGGACCCGGAAGCGGAATTCTCCGGTGCCACCGCCGAAGCCGTATTGGCCCGCGTGCTGTCCGACGTCGCTGCCCCGCAGCAGCGCGCCGCCGTCTAGCGGTGCCCGCCCACCATTCCGGCACATCCACCGCGCGAACAAAGGCACAGATATGTCCAGCAGCACTCCGTTGACCCGGCTTGCTGACCGCCTGAAAAGGCCGTTTTCCGGTGACGGGAAGGCCTCACGCCTGCACCCGGCCGCCATGTGGTCCGAAGCCGTCAGCACGGCGGGCCTGGTGCTCGCGCCCGCCTGGTCGAAAGTCCGGGAACTCTGGCTGACGTATGCCTGGCCCGTCCTCTCGGTGGTCAGCGTCCTCGGCTGGTCCGTCCTTGCCGCCTCCATCCTGCTGTGGAGCGTCGGCCAGGCCTACGGCTGGCAGGAAGCAAAGGCCGCCGCGGTGGCCGCTTTCGTGCTGTTCGTCCTTGCCGTCGGATTCATCCTGGGGCGCTCCTCCTACGGCGTGGTGCTGGACCTCGCCAGGACCCGGGTGGCCGTCGGCGACAGTGCTGTCGGCAGCATCGCCGTCTCCAATACCTCCGCGCGTCCCCTCCTGCCGGCCGCGCTGGAGCTTCCCGTGGGAGCAGCCACCGCCGTCTTCCACCTGCCGCGGATGAAACCCCAGCAGGTCCATGAGGACCTCTTCACCATCCCCACCGCCCGGCGGGCCGTCATTGTAGTTGGTCCGGTGCGCTCCGTCCGGGCCGACCCCCTGCACCTGCTGCGGCGCCAGGTGCTGTGGACTGAGCCGGAGGACCTCTACGTGCATCCGCGAACCGTAGCCCTGGCCGGTTCCGCCGCCGGCTTCATCCGCGACCTCGAAGGCATGCCCACCACGGACCTGTCCAGCGCCGACGTGTCGTTCCACGCCCTCCGTGACTATGTGCCGGGCGACGACCGCCGCCACATCCACTGGAAGACCACCGCGCGGACCAACAAACTCATGGTGCGCCAGTTCGAGGAGACGCGCCGCGCCCACCTCGCCATTTCGCTTTCCATCAACACGGACGAGTATGACTCCGAGCACGAATTCGAGCTCGCTGTTTCCGCCGCCGCGTCCATCGGCCGCCAGGCCATCCGGGAGCAGCGCGAACTCGACGTCCTCACCCAGAAGGGTCCGCTCCGCTGTGAGACCGGCCGGAACATGCTCGACGACATGACCAGGATCGTGGGTTCGCCGATGCGGAAGACCGCCGTCGACCTTGCCCGGACGCTGGCGGACACCGTCCCGAACGCTTCGGTGGTTTTCTTTGTCGTGGGCAGCCGGGTCACCCCGGCCCAGCTCCGTTCGGCAGCGGCTTCGGTGCCGCCGGGAGTGCGCAGCCTCGCCGTCCGCCTCGAGACCGGCGCCGCGCCGGCCCGCGCGAACATCGCGGACCTGACCGTCCTGACGCTGGGGGACTTGTCCGACCTCGCCATCATCCTGAGAAAGGCGGCTGCATGAGCTCCGCGCCCGCATTCCGCCCGCGCCGGCAGCCCGCGCAGTCGCGGACGTCCGCCTTCAGCGACGGCCAGCCGGCCTGGCATTTCGCGCTCGACGCCGGTGCCCTGGTGGTCCTGCTGGGGCTTGGAGTCCTCGGCTTCAGCCTCAGCTTTGGCGGCGACCCCTATTATCTGATCGCCGGATTCGGCGGCATCCTGCTGGGCCTGGGCATTGCCGCGGCCAACGCCCACTTCAGGCTCGGAGCCCTCATCACAGCCGCGGCAACGCTGGGCGCCTACCTGGTTCTCGGAACGCTGTTTGCCGTGCCCGATGCCGCCGTCGCCGGCTTTGTTCCCACTCTCGAGTCACTGCGCACCCTCCTGCTGGGCGTCGTCTTTGCCTGGAAGGACATGCTGACCGTGGGTGTGCCGGTGGGAACAGCCGGCGGAATGCTCATTGTCCCGTTCCTCAGCGCCCTCATCACCGCGCTGGCCGCAGGACTGATGACCTGGCGGCTGAAGAGCCCGTACTGGCCGCTCCTGCCGGTGCTGGTGCTCTTCGTGACCGGTATTGCCTTCAGCACCAACGCCGGCTTCCTGAACGTGGAGCGCGGAGTCTCCCTGACGGTGGTGGCGGTGGCCTGGGCAACCTTCCGCCGCGACGCACACCGGCGCAACGACACTCGCAAGGTGTCCGTCAACCGCCCGGACGCCGATGCCGCCACCGCACGCCGCGCCAAGGTCCGCCGGCTGGGATCCGCCGCGGGCGTTATCGCGGCCTGCGTGGCCATCACGGCGGTGGCGTCGCCGCTCGTTACGGCCAGCGATGACAGGACGGTTCTCCGTAACACGATCGTTCCGCCGTTCGACCCGAAGGACTACATCACCCCGCTGGCGAGCTTCCGTAATTTCGTCAAGGACAAGAAAGACGACAACCTGTTTGTGGTGAGCGGCCTGCCCCGGGACGGGCGCGTCCGCCTGGCGGCCCTGGATGCCTTCAACGGCACCAACTACAACATGGACCCGGATAGCTCCGGCAATTTCAGCAAGGTGGGGGATGCCAAGTCCCTGAACACCCTGGCCGACTCCGACGGCGTCGTCCCCAGCAACGATTACACGCTGGATATCACCATCGAGGACTACCAGGGGTACTTCCTGCCCGGCGGCCGCCGCACTACCGGAATCAGCTTCACCGGGGAGTCTTCGGGAGCCGCCTCCGGACTCTACTTCAACTCCGGAACGGACACCGCTGTGACCACGAAGGGCCTCACGAAGGGCGATGCCTACAGCGTGCAGGTATCCGACCCCGCGAAGCTGGAACACGGCCAGCTCACTCAGTACGACTTCGCCAAGGTGGCGCTCCCGGACGCCCAGGAAGTTCCGCCGGTGGTCGGTTCGCAGGCCAACGATCTGTCCGCCGACGCCCCCACGGCGATCGACCGCGTCCGGCAGATCGAGGCGCATTTCCAAAAGAAGGGCGCCTTCAGCAACGGCCTGATCGACGAAGGCCAGCTGCCCAGCGTCTCAGGGCACGGCTCGGCACGCATCCGGAGCCTCCTGACCGCCAAGCAGATGCTGGGCGACGACGAACAATACGCCGTGGCGATGTCCCTGATGCTACGGCACCTGGGCATCCCGTCGCGGGTGGTGATGGGCTTCTACCCGGATCCGAAGAGCCCGGAAAACGGCGCCGGCGAAGTGAAAATCACCGGCAAGGATGTACACGCCTGGGTGGAGGTGGCGTTCGACCGTGTCGGGTGGGTCTCCTTCGACCCCACCCCGCCCAAGGACAACGTGCCCATTCCGCCGGATCCCGAGAACAAGTCCAAGCCCAAACCCCAGGTCTTGCAGCCCCCGCCGCCGCCGCAGGAACCCGCCGACCTGCCGCCGGACTCTTCCCCGGACGCCCTGGACGCCGACGAGAAGAAGAACAACCCGTGGCTGTTCTGGGGACCGATCCTCACCGCAATCGGCATTGCCTTGATCCCCGTCGCCATCCTGGCGCTGCCGCTGCTGCTCATCGCACTGCTCAAGAGCCGTCGCCGCAAGGCCCGGTTCTCCGACGGGCACCCGGCCCAGCGGGTGGGCGGCGGCTGGAATGAAGTGGTCAGCCTCGCCACGGACATGGGTGCTGCGCTGGACACCCGCGCAACCCGCCGGGAATCCGCCGTCGTCCTCGGTGAAGCTTTTCCTGCGACTGCCGGAACCACCACCTTGCTGGCGCGGCGCGCCGACGCCTCCATTTTCGGCGCCGGCCAGCCAAGCGAGGCGGAGGTCCAGGAGTACTGGACCATTGTGGACGGCTCGCTGAAGGAAATGACCGCCACCGTGGGATTCTGGCGGCGCCAGGCTGCGCGGTTCTCGCCGCGGTCACTCCTGGCTGACGGCCGGACAGCGCTCAAGCTCAAGGGACCCCGGCTGGTCCGGACGGCCAAAGCAGAGCCCGCGGGTAGGGTGGACGGTGGCTCCGGGCCGGACACATCCGGTCCGGCCACTGAACAGACCGTGCTGAGGCGCACCCTACGAGAGAACCGCAACGAACCATGACGCATGACGCCGAGCGCTGCCAGCGCTGCCAGCAGTTAATACGTCCCGGAGCGGCGTTCTGCCCGTCCTGCGGCGCGCCGCTCAGCAACCGGGCCGCCCGCAATGACCGGAACATCGACCACTCGCAGCGGGAGCTGATGGAGCGGGCCGCCGCGCACGGCGGCCAGATTCCCGGTAGTATCCCCGTAGCGCACGCCGGGGCGGAAGCCGCCGGGCCGGGCCTCCGGGGACAAACTGTGCCTGGACTAGCGGTGCAAGGACAATCGGTGCCCGGGCAAGCGAGCCAGGGGCAGGCGGTCCACGGACAAGGTTCCGATGGGCAGGGTGCCCCCGGACGGGGGGTATTTGTGCAGGACGGCCGCTTGGCCGGCGTGCAGACGCACGGCTCGCACGTACAAGGGGGAGGTACCGGAATGGGCGGCAAACTGGACATCGTTCCCGCAGCGGCAGGACGACGGCTCGGCGCCGCGGTGCTCGACTGGGTGGGGCCGGCAGCGGTTCTGGTGGTGATGCTGACCATCGGGTTTGCCAGCATCACCCGCACCCAGAGCGGCGGCTTCATCATTTACGACACGGCCATGCTGGTGCTGCTGGGCAGCATTGCGGCGGGCATCGCCGTGGTTTACACACTGGTTCTCCTCGGAATCGAGGGCCGCTCCGGCAACACCATCGGCAACCAGCTCATGGGTATCCGCAGCACGGACCAGGACGGCTATGCCCCCGGCGCCGGAGCCCTGTTCCTGCGGGGCCTCATCACCGGGGCCGGCCTCCTCCTGCTGGTTCTTGCCACGGTGCTCGTGGTGGTTTTCAAATGGTTCGGGGCCGCGCTGTGGATCATCGCGCCGCTGGCCGTGCTCGCTATCGCCTGGGCCTTCCTCGTGGTGGTGTCCAACTCCTGGGACAAGAACGCCAAGCTCAGGGGCTGGCACGACAAAGCGGCCAAGACGCTCATGTTCGATGTCAACGCCGGCCGGAACCCCGTAGCCACCGGAGGCATCCAGGGCCCGTACAGTTTCGCGCCGCTGGACCTCCCGCCCGTGCAGCAGGTGTCATCACCGATTGCGGGCGCAGCCGTCAGGCCGGGCCAGACGGTCACCGCGCGGGCCGCGGAACCGCGCCAGGGTTTCAGCCAGCCTGCCGCCATCCCGCAGCCACCCCTTAACCCGAACCAGTGGCAGCCCCCGGTGGCCCCCGCGCCCGTCTCCGTCCCGGCACAGGTACAGGCCCAGCCCCAGGCCGCGCCCGTCCCGACACACTTCCAGCCGGCACCCGCGCCGGCGCAGACCAAGCCCCTGCAGGACCCGGCGCCCCAGGCCCCGTCCCAGGCCTGGGCCCTCCACCCCGACGACGACCACGACCGCACCCAAATGCGCGGACAAACCGTTCCGGTACCGGTGGCCGTGCTGCGCATCAGGATCGATGACGGCCGCGAATTCCAGCTTGACCGGACCGCGCTCATCGGCAGGAACCCCAGCGGTTTTCCGGGCGAAGACGTCGCACAGCTGCTGGCAGTGGCGGACCCCGGCCGTTCCATCTCCAAGACCCACCTGCACCTGCGTGAGGACAACGGGGGAGTCTGGGTCACGGACCGCAACTCCACCAACGGCAGCGCCGTCACCACGCCGGACGGCATCCGCACCGCCTTGCAGGCCGGAGAGCCCGCCTTTGTACGACCAGGGTCCACCGTCCACTTCGGTGACCGCACCTTCCACCTAGGACAGGCATGAATTCCCAGCAGGCAGCCGCCACCTCCGAAGCGGGCCGGGAGCCCGGACTCCAACTGAGCTGCGGCTACGGCACTGACCGCGGCCTGCGCCGGGAGCTCAACGAGGATTCCTTCATCGCCTCCGATCCCGTGTTCGCCGTCGCTGACGGCATGGGCGGCCATGAAGGGGGCGAGATCGCCAGCGGAATCTGCGTCCGGACCCTTGCCGGAATGCCGCAGCTGGCTACGGGAGAGCGGACGGCCACGGCCGCCCTCGTCCAGCAGTACCTGGTCAGCGCCGATGAGCGGATCCGCACCGCCACCGGGTCCCGGGCAGGCACAACGCTCGCCGGCGTAGTGCTGGTGGAACAGATGGGTGTCCCGTACTGGCTGGTGGTGAACATCGGGGACTCGCGGACCTACCGGCTGAGCCAGGGTGAGTTCGCGCAGGTCAGCGTGGACCACTCGGAGGTCCAGGAGCTCGTGGACTCCGGTGAAATCACCAGGGAACAGGCTGCCGTGCACCCGCGCCGGCACGTGGTGACCCGCGCCCTGGGAACCGGTGACGAAACCGAGGCCGACTACTGGCTGCTGCCCGTCGAGGAAGGCGACCGCATCATGATCTGCTCGGACGGGCTGAACGCGGAGCTCACCGACGACCACATGTTCCGCATCCTGAGCACGGTGGGCCACCCCCAGGACGCCGTGGACGCCCTCATCCAGGCGGCGCTGCGCAGCGGCGGACGCGACAACGTCACCGTGATCGTTGTGGATGCCAAGAACGTGATGAACGACGCCGGAACAGACACCGCGCCCCGGCCCGCCGCGGGCGTCGAGGACGAGGATACGCTTCCCCGCACCCAGATCCTGGACAGTGCCGAAGTGCAGGACAGCACTGAAGTGGATACCGAGGAACTTCCCGAGGCCTCCCTTGCCGTGCAGCCCGCGGATTCGCCGGAATCCGCCGGGCCCGCGGCTGAGCCGGACGCAGTTCAGGGTCAGGAATCCGTGAATGACGCTGGCACCGACGATGAGGGCCGCCGCGATGGTCTCAAGTAGCTACACCCCGGGGACCTGGCTCGGGGTAGTCCGGGCCGGGACCGCCGTGCTGCTGGCGCCCGCGACTCCGCCCGCGCTCGTGGACTCCCTGTGGGAGCTGCTGGGCGGCGAACCTGAGGTCCACGACGTGCTTCACGCGGTGACCAGCGCCTCCGCGGGCTCCCTGGCGCAACTTCCGTGGTTCGGCATTGTGGACATGCGGGATTCGCTGCGGGTGTTCCTCCGCGGCGGCATCGAGCTGACAGCGCACCTTGCGGCAGGACCGGTGGAGTTGAACGGCAGCGACGTCACCACGTGGACCGAGCGCAGGCTCAGCGAACCGGAATGGTACACAGTCACGGTTCCGGGGGACGCTGCCGGCGCTGCCGAACTCCCGCTGGGGGAGGGGGTCGTCCTGCTGCAGAGCCTCACGGTGGGCCGCGTTGCGGGCGCACTGCCTGCCCCGGCCGAGGCCGCGGTGCTCAATCAGGTGCCGGTACCCCAACAGGTGCCCGTGCACCACGAAGAGCCGGCGGCCGCAGCGGCCCCGGCACTCGAACCGGTCCCCGTACCGGCACCCGAGCCGGTCCCCGTACCGGCACCCGAGCCGGTCCTCGAACCCGTCCACGACGTGCCTGCTGAACACGGTGCGTCGGCCGAGACGGTGATGGGCCTTCCCGACGACGACCTCGAGTACACGGCCGCCGCCACGCCCGGCACGGAAGAGGCCGGCACGTCCGCGCCCGGGGCCTCCCAGGAGGCGGACGGACAGGAACCCGTTGCTGCGAACGAGCTGACCGGAAGCTACGACCACCTGTGGGAAAAGACCGTCATGCGCCGCATCGAGGATGCCGCCGTCCGGGACGAGCCTGAAGAAGAGCCCGCAGTGGAAACGGAAAACCCGGAAGGCGCCCCCGACGGGCAAGGCGAATCCCCTGCAGCAGCCGCGCCCGAGCAGCTTCTTGCCGCTGAGCCGGCCGTTCCTGCGCAGGCCTTCGCCCCTGCGCAACCGCTCATCCCCGCCGGGCACGGCGGGCTGATCGACTCCGTCCCCTGGAACACCGGCGGTGAGCAGCCCGCGCGGCCGTCCGGGCCGCCGTCGTTCGCTCCCGCATCCGCTTCACCCCTGTCCGGTGACATGCCGGACTGGGGCAGCCCGTCGGCAGTGCCTCCGGTGCCGGAAGGCGACCACGACGGCGAAACGATCATGAAGAGCGACCTCGCCGGACTCGGGACCACCCCCCAACTGCAGGGCGCGCCCGGCGGAAGCGACCCGGCCACCGGCCCCATGGTCCTGGCCCGCGTCTGCCCGCAGGGCCACGCCAACCCGCCGACGCATTCGCAGTGCGCCGGCTGCGGCATGGCACTGGCGTCCGACGCCGTGCAGGTCCGGCGGCCGCGGCTGGGCCGCGTCCGGGTGTCCACCGGCGAACTGATCGACCTGGACCAGTCACTCGTGATCGGCCGGCAGCCCTCGGTGTCCCGTGTCCAGGGCGGCGGCATGCCCCGGCTCGTCCAGGTGGCAAGCCCCAGCGGCGACATTTCCCGGTCGCATATTGAGGTCCGGCTGGAAGGCTGGCATGTGATGCTGTGCGACCTCAAGGCCACCAACGGAACAGTCCTGGTCCGGGAAGGCCAGCCGCCAAGGCGGCTTGCCCAGAACGAGATGGCCATCCTTCTTGACGGTGATATTGCAGAACTCGGCGATGATGTGTCGCTGCGGTTCGAGGAGATTCTATGAGTTCCAAGCGGCCCGTAGCCCCGCCGCCGCCGATTCCCGGCTTCACGTATGTCAGCCTGCTCGGTTCGGGCGGGTTCTCCGACGTCTACCTCTATGAGCAGGACAGGCCGCGGCGAAAGGTGGCCGTCAAGGTACTCCTGTCGGACCTGAAGACCGAAGGTGCCCGGCGACGCTTTGAATCCGAAGCGAACCTCATGGCCCAGCTGTCCTCGCACCCGTACATTGTGACCATTTTCGAAGCCGAGGTCACCGAGGACGGACACTCCTACCTGGCCATGGAGTACTGCTCCCGGCCCAGCCTGGACGTCCGCTACCGCCGGCAGCGGTTCAGCGTGGACGAAGTCCTGGCCGTCGGGATCCAGGTGGCGTCCGCCGTCGAGACCGCCCACCGTGCCGGCATTGCCCACCGGGACATCAAGCCGGCCAACATCCTGGTGACCGATTACAACCGTCCGGCGCTGACCGACTTCGGCATTTCCGGCACCCTCGGCAGCGACACCGACGAAGACGCCGGGATGTCGATCCCGTGGTCCCCGCCCGAACAGTTCCGGGACGGCCCGGTGGACGGCGTGATGGTGGACGTCTGGGCCCTGGGTGCGACGCTCTACACCTTGCTGGCCGGACGGTCGCCGTTCGTGCTGCCGGGGGCCGACAACTCCCAGCGTGAACTGATCTCCCGGATTACCAACTCGCCCGTGCCGCGGCTGGGGCGGGCGGATGTTCCCGAATCGCTGGAGCTGGCGCTGTCCACGTCGATGGCCAAGTCGGCCGCGTCCAGATACTCCTCGGCCCATGCCTTCGCGTTGGCGTTGCAGCGGATCCAGGCGGAACTGAACCTGTCCGTCACCCCCTTCGAGGTCCTGGAGGACGCACACGCCGAGGACAGCCACCCGGACGACGGCTTCGAAGAGACCCGGGTCCGGAGCATCGCCTCCGTGGACCCCGACCAGACAGGACACGCCCCGACGTTCCCGGCGCGGGTGCGTCCGGCGGCTCCTTCCGCGTTTACGCCCGTCGTGCCTGCGGCACCGGTCGCTGGTCCCGCCCGCGGTCCGGCACCCGGCCCGGTCCCCGGCCCTGTCCCCGGACAGGGGGCCCGCCCGGAGCAGCACGATGACTGGTCGCAGGGCACCATGCTGCGGGGGAGCGTCGCGGCGGAGTCGCGGCCCGGCGGACCTGGCGACGCCGACATCGCCGCCACGGTCAACAGGCCGCAGGCCGTGCAGGAAGCGTCCGCGGAAGCTCCGGTTGACCACAGCAAGCGCAACCTCTGGCTGGCGGTGGCCGGCGGCGCGGTCCTCGTCGTCGCCGTGATCCTGGGGCTGGTGCTGGGGGCGTCCCGTCCGGAGCCGGTTGTTAAACCCACGGAGAAGGTTTCTGCGCCACCGCCGGACGCCTTGGGTGACGGCTCTGTTCCGAACGTGACCAACCTCGTCGGTAAGTTCACGGAATCGGGGAAAGCCCGGTTCACGTGGACCAACCCGGACCCCAGGCCCGGGGACAGCTACAAGTGGCAAATGTCCACCTCTGCGCCGGGGGAGGGTTTCCAGGCCACCAAAACACCGGAGGCGGAGGTTACTCCCGGCCCGGGGAAATTTGCCTGCATCTGGGTGATGATCGTGCGCAGCGATGGGTCGGCATCTCCCATGGGAGACGACGCGTCGTATGAGTGTGCCCAGTGATAGTAAGCATTGCCCTTTGAGGAGGCACGGAATATGGGGGATCTAGCAGTAGATTTCTGTGGCGAATGGTACGAGCCGTCGGACGAGGACGTCTTCAGCATCGGACGCGAGGGCGACCTGGAAGTCGACGATAACCCGTACCTGCACCGGCGGTTCCTCCAGATCGCCCGCTACGACGGAATCTGGTGGCTCAGCAATGTGGGCAGCATGCTCTCGGCGACGGTGGCGGACGGAACCGGCGGGATGCAGGCCTGGCTCTCGCCCGGCGCCCGCATCCCCCTCGTCTTCAGCCACACCAACGTAATTTTCACCGCAGGCCCCACCACCTACGAGTTTGCCGTCCACCTCAAGACGCCCTCGTTCCGGCAGGAGGCCCCCGAAGACGAGAGCGGCGGGGATACAACCATCGGACCGGTCGTCTTCACCGACTCCCAAAAGGCGCTGATCGTTGCCCTGGCCGAGCCCATGCTGCGGCGGGACGGCACAGGGTTCAGTGCCATCCCGTCATCGGCGTCTGCCGCCAAGACCCTGGGCTGGGCACTGACCCGGTTCAACAGAAAGCTGGATAACGTGTGCGACAAACTGGACCGCGTCGGCGTCGCCGGCCTCCGCGGCGGCGGCGGCAAGCTGGCCACCAACCGGCGCGCGCGGCTGGTCGAACACGCCGTGACGTCGCACCTTGTGACCGCTGACGACCTGTACCTGATCGAAAAAATGAGGGGGGTCGACGAAGGGTGAAAATCCGCCTGACACTGCGCCGGGACCCGGCCGACGCCAAAGACCTCGCCGTAACCGTGGACGGCCTGGCAACTGTGGCGGACATCGCCACCCAGCTGTGGGCCGCCGATCCTGAACGCCGGGGCACCCGGCCGCCGGAGAACCTGTCGCTCTGCATCGATGAAGCCTTCGTGGCCGGCGGGATGCGCGGCAACATCCTCAACCGCACGGACAACCTGCTGGAATCGGGGCTCCGGCCCGGGTCCATAGTTTCGCTGACCCAGGTCAGCGAGCAGTTTGCGGCACCGGGCGCCAACCGCGGACCCGCCGCTGCGACGCTCCGGGTGTTGTCCGGGCCCGACGTCGGGCAGGAATTTTCGCTGCCCACCGGCACCAGTTACATCGGCCGGGACCGGGACGTCGACATCCGGCTCTCGGACCCCATGACCTCCAAGCGGCATGCCCGCGTCACGGTGGGGGAGACCGTGGAAATCGTGGACACGAATTCCGCCAACGGCCTGATCATGGACGGGCTGCCGGTCACCCGGGCAACACTGAACTCCTCAGACACGGTGACCCTGGGCGACACGACCGTCTCCGTGGTGGGCCTTGGCCACCACGGCGGCGCGCCGACGTCGCCCTTGGTGGACTTCAACCGCTCGCCCCGCGTGGTGCCGCGCTTCGCCCCGCCCAAGCGGGTGCTGCCGGCCGGGCCCAAGCGCCAGGAGCACCACCCGTTCCCCTACATCATGCTGATCGCGCCGCTTATGATGGGCGCCGTCCTGTTCGCCGTCACGAGCAACATTTTGTCCGTGCTCTTCATGATGATGATGCCGCTGTTCATCATCGGCCACTACGTGGACCAAAAGATGCAAAGCAAGCGGGAACGCAAGGAACAGCTCAAGCAGTTCCGCGAAGCCATGGCGGCTTTCCGCAAGGACATCACCGAGCTCCAGCACATCGAACGGTCCGTGCGCCTCCAGGAAGCACCCTCCGTCAGCGACACTGTGGATTCCATCTACAAGCTCGGACCGCTGCTCTGGACGCACCGGCCGGAGCACAACGGGTTCCTGGGCCTGCGCTTCGGGCTGGGGACCGCGCCGTCCCGCATCCCGTTCGAAGAGCCCGGCAACAACGAAACCGAAGCCGAGTATATGCAGGAAATCCAGGCCTGCCTCAAACAGTTCCGGGACATTGAAGGCGTTCCCGTCGTCTCCCAGCTCCGCTCCGCCGGCGCCTTCGGGCTCGCAGGTTCACGCGGCCTCGTGGACGACGTTGCCCGCGGCATGGTCCTGCAGACCGTGGGGCTTCATTCCCCCGCCGAAGTGGTGGTCGCGGCCATCACGTCGGCCAAATCGAGGGAACGCTGGAACTGGCTTCAGTGGCTGCCGCACGTCGGCTCCGGCCACAGCCCGCTCAGCGGCGACCACCTCGCGGCCGGACCGGCCGGCGGCTCCTCGCTGCTGGCCCGGCTCGAGGACCTCATCGACCAGCGCGAAGCAGGCGCCCGGACACCGCGTCCCGTGCCGCGGCCCGGCATCAAGGGAGAGGACGGCGACATCCCCGGACCCGTGCTGCCCTCCGTCCTGGTCATCGTCGAAGACGACGCTCCCGTTGACCGCGGACGGCTGACCAGGCTGGTGGAACGCGGCCCGGATTCGGGTGTCCACGTCATGTGGGTGGCCACCAGCGTCCAGTCCCTCCCGGCCGCGTGCCGCGACTTCATGGTGGTGGACGGCGACCACGGAACCACCACCGGCCAGGTCCGGCTTGGCCGGCACACGTACCCGGTGAGCTGCGAAAGCCTCGACGCCGAACTGGCCGCCCAGCTGGCTCGGATGCTGTCTCCCGTGATCGACGTGGGCAAACCCGTGGACGACGACTCCGACCTTCCCCGCGCGGTGTCCTACGTGAGCCTGATCGGCAAGGACTTCATGGACAACCCCCAGGCGGTGGCGGACCGCTGGAAAGAGAACAACTCCGTCCACGCCACCGCTGTCGCAAACCGCAAGGACAACGGCACGCTCCGTGCCCTGGTGGGATCCAAAGGCATCGAACCGCTGTACCTGGACCTGAAGAACGAGGGGCCGCACGCGCTGGTGGGAGGCACCACCGGCGCCGGAAAGTCCGAATTCCTGCAGTCCTGGGTGATGGGCATGGCCGCCGCCTACAGCCCGGACCGCGTGAGCTTCCTGTTCGTCGACTACAAGGGCGGTGCCGCCTTCGCCGACTGCCTGCACCTGCCCCACACCGTGGGGCTGGTGACGGACCTCTCCCAGCACCTGGTGCGCCGTGCGCTGACGTCCCTGCGGGCGGAGCTGCACTACCGGGAGCACCTGCTCAACCGGAAGAAGGCCAAGGACCTGCTGGGCCTCCAGCGGGAGGCGGACCCCGAAGCTCCGCCCTACCTCATCATCATCGTGGACGAATTTGCCGCCCTGGCCACCGAAGTCCCGGAGTTCGTGGACGGCGTGGTGGATGTTGCCGCCCGCGGCCGGTCGCTTGGCCTGCACCTGATCCTTGCTACCCAGCGGCCCGCCGGCGTGATTAAGGAAAGCCTGCGCGCCAACACCAACCTCCGGGTTGCCCTGCGCATGGCCGACGAGGACGACGCCACGGACATCCTCGGCGTACCCACCGCGGCCTACTTCGACCCGTCGATCCCGGGCCGCGGCGCCGCCAAGACCGGGCCCGGCCGGATCCAGGGCTTCCAGACCGGCTACGCGGGCGGCTGGACCACGGACAAGCCGCAGACCCCGCAGATCGACATTGTGGAAATGGCCTTCGGCTCGGGACCCAGCTGGGCCGCGCCGGCGCCCGAGAAGCCGGTGCGGGAGGAGCCTGCCGGGCCCAACGACATCGCCCGCATGACGGCGAACATCATCAAGGCAGCGGAGGTGCTTTCCATCGCTCCGCCGCGGAAACCGTGGCTCAACGAGCTGGCCAAGACCTACGATTTCTCCAAGCTCCCCAATCCGAGGACGGACGAGCGCCTCCTCCTGGGCGTGGCGGACGACCCCGCCCGCCAGGACCAGCCCACCGTCTTCTACGAGCCGGACAAAGACGGCAACATGGCCATCTACGGAACGGGCGGCTCGGGCAAGTCAGCCGCCCTGCGGGGCATCGCCATCGCCGCTGCGGTCACCCCGCGCGGAGGCCCGGTCCACGTCTACGGCATCGACTGCGGTTCCTCGGGACTGAAGATGCTCGACGGACTCCCGCATGTGGGCGAGATCATCAACGGAGACGACGTCGAACGCGTGGGCAGGCTGCTGCGGTGGCTGCGCGACGTGGCAGACGACCGCGCCGCCCGCTACGCCGACGTCCGGGCCTCCACCATCGTGGAATACCGGAAGCTGGCCAACGATCCGGACGAGAAACGGATCTTCATCCTGGTGGACGGCATGTCCAGCTTCCGCGAGGCCTACGAATACAGCCGCCTGTCCGCCCTGTGGGACATTTTCCTGCAGCTGGCAACGGATGGACGGCCGCTGGGCATCCACCTGGTTGTCACCGGTGACCGCCCCAACTCCGTCCCGGCGTCGTTGCTGGCTTCCATCCAGCGGCGCCTGGTCCTGCGGCTCTCCTCCGAAGACGACTACATTTCGCTGGACGTGCCCAAGGACGTCCTGAACCAGGCTTCGCCCCCGGGCCGCGGCCTGCTGGGAACGCACGAGGTCCAGCTTGCTGTGCTCGGCGGCGACTCGAACCTGGCCCTCCAGGCCCGCGAAGTCCACAAGCTCAGCGAAGCCATGCTGCGCCAGGGGGTGGAGAAGGCGCCCCAGATCGAACGCCTGCCCGAGCAGGTGGACCTGGACATCCTTCCCGCCGGAAGCCCGGACCTGCCGGTCATCGGTGTGGACGACGAGACCCTCCAGCCGGCCGAAATCATGGCCAAGGGACCGCTGCTCGTGGCGGGTCCGCCCGGTGCCGGCCGCACGGTGGCACTGGTCACCATGGCCTATGCGCTGCGCCGGTCCAACCCCGGTACCGAGCTGATCTACATCGGCTCCCGCAGGTCCGCCGTCGCATCGCTGAAGGTCTGGAACCGGACGCTTGTGGGCGCTGACGACGTCGAAGAGGCTATCGACGCGCTGGTGGACCACTCCTCGGAGAACCCGGGCCGGCTTGCCATCTTCATCGAAGGCCTGACCGAGTTCACTGACACGGGCGCCGAGTCCGGCATCGAGCAGCTGGTCACCACGTCCATCAAGGCCGACCAGTGGGTGGTGGGCGAGTCCGAGACCTCCACCTGGTCCTCGGCGTGGTCACTGTCGCAGCCGTTCAAATCCGGCCGGCGCGGACTGCTGATCAACCCGGGCGACATCGAGGGCGACAGCCTGCTCAGCACATCGCTGGGCAAGATCAGTTCCGACTTCATCCCGGGCCGCGGCTACATCGTGGGCCGCGGCAAGGTCCGCAAGCTGCAGATTGCGCTGCCGCCGGAAAACCGCAGCCAGGCCGATCCGGACCTGAGCCGGGCCGGAGCGGCGAGGTGAGCGGCACGGGAAGTGCCGTATGGGGAGCGGTGCATGGGGAGCGGTGCATGGGGAGCGGTGCCCATCGACGGAAC
>NZ_JMLE01000047.1 GCF_000685965.1 Arthrobacter sp. UNC362MFTsu5.1
CCCGCTGCCTCCCCAAACTCGCGAGCTCGTTTGGGGCCCCTCGGCAGCGTGGGCCTCCACTTTCCCCGCACACCCGGCGCTGTTGCCGGCGCCGGGTGTGCACCTCCCAAACTTCCGCACTTCCCGAATGGAGGGAAACCGTGCGCTTTATCCTGCGCCGCCTGGGTTTCTACCTGATCGCCTTCTGGGTGTCCATCACTTTGAACTTCCTCCTCCCGCGCTTTATGCCGGGAGACCCCGTATCCCGCATGTTCGCCCGCACCCAGGACCGCATGCAGCCCGAACAGATCGAGGCCCTCCGCAAGCTGCTCGGCGTGGACAGCCGCCCCATCTGGGAGCAGTACGTCGACTACCTGCACAACATGGTCACCGGGCAGATGGGTGTCTCCATCTCCCGCTTCCCGACGCCGGTCACCGAAGTGATCGCCTCGCAGGTGGGCTGGACCCTCCTGCTGGGCGGGACCGCGCTGGTGATTGCCGCCGTCGTGGGCAACCTGCTCGGCATCCTGGCCGCGTGGCGGCGCGGCGGGGCGATCGACTCGGCGCTGCCTCCGCTCCTGATTTTCATCGGCTCCTTCCCGTACTTCTGGCTCGCGATGGGCGCCCTCTACCTGTTCGGCGTCACGCTGGGCTGGTTCCCCATCCGCCACGCGTTCAGCGACACGATTGAGCCGAGCTTCAGCTGGGAGTTCATGTCCGACGTCGGGATGCACCTGGTGCTGCCGGCCCTCACCATCGTGCTGGTTTCGGTGGGCGGCTGGATGCTCGGCATGCGCAACACCATGATCGCCACCAATGCCGAGGACTACATCACCATGGCCGAGGCCAAGGGCCTGCGCCCCGGCCGGATCATGTTCCGCTACGCCGCCCGCAACGCCATGCTGCCGTCCGTCACCAGCTTCGGCATGAGCCTGGGCTTCGTGGTGGGCGGTGCCCTGCTGACCGAAGTGGTGTTCGCGTACCCCGGCGTGGGCTACCAGCTCCTCAACGCCGTGCAGGGCCTCGACTACCCGCTTATGCAGGGGCTCTTCCTGACCATCACCGCTGCCGTGCTGCTGGCCAACTTCCTCGTGGACATCCTCTACGTCCGCCTCGACCCGCGCGTGCGCGCCAACTAGGAAGGACGGACATGACCACGTCCATCGCAACCACCGCTTCCACCCTGCCGGGGGAGACTCCCGCCGGCGGCCCCGGTGCCAGTTTTGGAACGCTCGACGGCGGCACCGGACTCCCGCCCGGAGCCTCCGTCCGCAGGCCCAACCGCAGCCTGCTGCACGGCCTGCTGACCAACAAGAAGGCCATGACCGGCGCAGCCATCCTGTTCATTTTCATCGCCCTGGCGCTGCTGGCCCCCGTCCTCTACCCGGACAACCCCTCCAAGATCACCGGCATGGCATCGCAGGAGCCGGATGCGGAGTTCTGGCTGGGCACCACGGCCAAGGGCCAGGACGTCCTGGCGCTGACTATCCACGGTGCCCGCAGCTCCCTGTTCGTGGGCCTGACCGTTGGCTTCGCCTCCACGTTCATCGGCATCCTGGTGGGCCTGGCCTCGGCCTACTTCGGGAGGTTTATCGACGAGGCGCTGTCCCTCACCACCAACGTGTTCCTGCTGCTGCCCGGGCTGCCGCTCCTGGTGATCCTGGCCGCGTTCCTGCCGCCCGGCCTGGGCACCGTGATCCTTGTCCTGGTGGTCACCGGCTGGGCCGGTTCGGCCCGGGTGCTGCGCTCCCAGGCGCTGTCCATCCGGTCCAAGGACTTCGTGGCCGCGGCCGTGGTCACGGGCGAACGGCCGTTGCGGATCATGTTCCGGGAAATCCTGCCCAACATGGCCTCGATTGTGATGGGCACTCTCCTGGCCTGCATCATCTACGGCATCGGCGCCCAGGCGGGCCTCGAATTCCTGGGGCTGGGTGACGTCAGCACCGTCTCCTGGGGCAACAACCTTTACTGGGCCGGCAACGAGGGAGCCCTGCTTACCGGCAGCTGGTGGGTGTTCGTGCCCTCCGGGCTGTGCATCGCGCTGGTGGCGTTTTCGTTGTCGCTGATCAACTACGCGGTGGACGAGGTTACGAACCCTCGACTGAGGAAAATACAGCTGCGGAAGATCCGGAAAACCAAGCCCGCCTCCAAACCCGCAAAACCCCGAAAGCGAGCATCGGCATGACCGTCTCCCAGACCTCCTTCGGGTCGCACGAACCTGTCCTGGAAATCAAGGACCTCACCGTGAAGTACCGCGGCGACACCCGCTCCACCACCGCCGTCGACCGTGTTTCCTTCAGCATCGGCACCGGCGAAATCTTCGGGCTGGCCGGGGAATCCGGCTGCGGCAAGTCCACCATCGCCAACGCCATCATGCGGCTGCTCCGCGACCCGGCGGAGATCGCCGGCGGCAGCATCCGTTTTGGCGGCAAGGATGTCCTGGCCATGGGGCAGGAAGAGCTCCGCCGCTTCCGTTGGCAGGACGTGGCCATGGTGTTCCAGTCGGCCATGAATTCTCTCAACCCGGTGATGACCATCGGGCACCAGATCGTGGATATCTACACCACCCACGCCGGCTACACCCGGAAGGAGTCGCTCCGGCGGGCAGCCGAACTGCTCGAACTCGTCCGCATCGATCCCGCCCGGCTGAAGTCCTACCCGCACCAGCTCTCCGGCGGCATGCGGCAGCGCGCCGTCATCGCGATGGCTGTTGCGCTCAAGCCGTCGCTGCTGATCCTCGATGAGCCCACCACTGCGCTGGACGTGGTGGTGCAGCAGGAAATCATGGCCCAGATCAAGGAACTGCAGCGCGAACTGGGCTTCTCCGTCCTGTTCATCACGCACGACATGTCCCTCATGGTGGAGCTCTCGCACCGGATGGCCGTGATGTACGGCGGCCGGATCGTGGAGACCGCCAAGGCCAGGGACATCCACGCCGCCCCGTTGCACCCCTACACGCAGGCCCTGATGGGGGCGTTCCCGCCGCTCACCGGACCCCGGGTTCCGCTGACAGGCCTGGCTGACGGCGTGAAGTTCAGCAACATCGCCGACGTCCAGGAAGTCACGCCCGGACACTTCGTTTCGCCCCTTCCAGTCCTCCAAGGAGCATCGTCATGAGCAGGCACAGTGATACAGCTGCCCTCGAAGTGAAGGGCCTGGTCAAGGACTTCCATAGCGGCGGCCTGTTTTCCCGCGCCTCGGTCCGTGCCCTCGGCGGCGTGGATCTCGCCATCCGGAAGGGCGAGATCGTGGCGCTCGTGGGGGAGTCCGGGTCCGGCAAGAGCACCCTTGCCCGCTGCATCGCGCGGCTGGAAAAGCCCACCGAGGGCCAGATCCGGCTTAATGGCACGGACGTGCTAAAAAGGGACCGCTTCCAAGCATCGAGGGAATACCGCTCGCAGCTGCAGATGGTGTTCCAGGATCCCTTCGGCTCTCTCAACCCCGTACACCGGATCGAACACTTCCTCACCCGTTCGCTGACCCTGCACGGAAAGGCCGGCACACCGGCGCAGCTGCGGACCCGCCTCGATGAGCTGATGACCACCGTGGGACTTACCCCGGACATGCTCAATTCCTACCCGCACGAGCTCTCCGGCGGTCAGCGGCAGCGCGTGGCCATTGCCCGGGCGCTGGCGGTCGAACCGGAAGTGATCCTGGCGGACGAGCCCACGTCCATGCTCGACGTCTCCGTGCGGATCGGCATCCTCAACCTGATGCGGAAGCTCCGCGACGAGCAGGGCATTTCGATGCTCTACATCACCCACGACCTCGCCTCCGCCCGCTACCTCGCGGACCGGATCGCCGTCATGTTCGCCGGGGAACTGGTGGAGGAGGGCGAATCGCTGGACCTGATGGCCAACCCGGCCCATCCCTACACGCGGCTGCTGGTTTCGGCCGTACCGGACCCCGCCCGCACCGGATCCTACGATCCGCGCGAGCGTGCCGCCCTGCGCGCGGCGGTGATGGAATCGGTGTCGTGCGCGTTCGACGGCGACCCGCAGCAGCGCTGTTCCGCCACCGAACCCGTCCGGCACCGCGTGGGAGACCCGGCGAACGAGCACTGGGTGCGCTGCCACCTCTACCGGCCTCCGGCCACGGCGGCGAGCCACGCCCTGTCCGCCGAGCCCCTCGACGCCCTTCCAGAAGACAAGGCCTCCGCATGACCGAACTGACCCACCCGCTGGCCACGGTGCCGCAGCATGAGCTGGTGGCAAGAGCCGAGGCAGACCCGCACCGGCCGCGCTTCCACTTCGTCTCACCCGCAGGCTGGCTCAACGACCCCAACGGCGTGAGCCAATGGAACGGGACCTACCACCTCTTTTACCAGTACAACCCGGAGGGCGCCTTCCACCACCGGATCCTGTGGGGCCATGCCACCAGCACCGACCTGGTCAACTGGGCCGACCAGCCTGTGGCGCTTGAGCCCTCCGCCGGCCCGGACGCCGACGGCTGCTGGTCCGGTGTGCTGGTGGACGACGGCGGCACGCCCACCCTGGTGTACTCCGGCCGGCACGGGGAACGGGAGCTGCCCTGCGTGGCGGTCGGCTCACCGGATCTCCTGAACTGGACCAAGGCCCCCGAAAACCCCGTGATCCCTGCGCCGCCGGCCGGGGTGGACATCACCGCCTACCGCGACCACTGCGTCTGGCGGGAAGGCCCGGTGTGGCGCCAGCTCGTGGGGTCGGGCATCCGCGGCCGCGGCGGGACGGCGTTCCTGTACGAGTCGGCCGACCTCCGCCGCTGGGACTACATCGGTCCGCTGTTCATCGGCGACGCCGCCTCCGGCCATCCGGCCGCCACGGACTGGCAGGGCACCATGTGGGAGTGTGTGGACCTGTTCCGCGCGGGCGGCGGGGCGCTGGGTGACGGTTCTCCGGGTGACGCTACCGACGTGCTGGTCTTCTCGGCGTGGCACGACGGCGATACACGTCATCCGCTGTACTGGACCGGCCGCTATGCGGGAGATTCGTACACCCCGAGGGACCTTCACCGGCTGGACTACGGCGGCCGCTACTTCTATGCCCCGCAGTCCTTCGTGGACGAGTCCGGACGCCGGGTGATGTTCGGCTGGCTGCAGGAAGGCCGGACCGACGCCGCCATGGTGGAGGCCGGCTGGTCGGGCGTGATGAGCCTGCCGCGGCTGGCCACCCTGGACCCCGATGGCGAGCTGGCTTTCGCTCCGGTGCCGGAGTTGGAGTCGTTGCGGCGGGACCATGTCCGCGTCGGTCCCCGCACGGTTGGCGCGAGTGATGTCCTGACCAGCGTGTCCGGTAACCAGTTGGACCTTGAACTGGAGCTGGAATTAGAGCCGGGGAGTTTCTTCCGGCTGGGTGTCCTGGGGAGCTGGCCAGTTCAGGACCCGGCACTCGCCCAGGACCCGGCACTCGCCCAGGACCCGGAGCCGGCCGAGGAAACGGTGATCGAAATTGGCTGCGACGTGGGCACCGGCGGGTTTTCGCACTCCTACGTGCTTCTTGACCGTTCCCGGACCAGCCTCGACCATACGGTGGACACCGGGGAGAAGTCAGGCCCCGTCCGGCTGCCCGGCGGGAAGCTGCACCTGCGCGTGCTGGTGGACCGCTCGGCGCTGGAGGTCTTCGCCAACGGAAAGCCGCTGACGGCCCGCGCCTACCCGACCCTCGGCGGCCAGAAGGTCCGGTTGTCGGCCACCGGAACGGTCAGGCTGCTCCAGCTGGACGCCTGGCGGATGGAAGGAGTCTTCGCCGGCCCGCGCCCGCTGTTTCCCTAGGCCCCAAAACCGCCAAAAACCGCTATAAACCCCGTCGATTGCTCCGTAGCGGCCCTTTTGGGGCTCCATAAGGGCCGCTACGGAGCACTCGATGGCACGTCCGAGATCAGAGGCGATCTGAATGGACAGGCTCCCGGTGAACCCGTTCCGCCCGCCGCCCGGAGGTGAATTGCGGGTGGCCAGCGGGTGACTTTTCACACTAAATCTGATTTATGGCGCAACATTTGACTCGAAAAACGGGATGTGGCACGCGCGCGCAATGGGCAATGTAAGCGCTTGCACAAATGGAGCGAAACTCGGTTTTTAGCCGCTCGAAACACGGTTTGATAAGCCTGCTTATGCGTGCCAGCGTAGAGACCGGCGCAGGAAAGGGTTCCTTTCCGAAGCGCCTTCCGGGGCCCTACCCAAGCCCCGTCCCCCTCGACACAAAGGCGTCCTCGATGACGCCTGCCGTGTCGTCGGGAACGCCGGAGTTTCGGGGAATGAGGGCAGACGCCCGTCTTCCACGAATGGTCTCAACTCCGCGAGAAGAGCAATAAATGCACAAGCACCCCAATACACACCGGATGCTGCGGTGGCGCCCTGCCGCCGCAGCACTGGCAACGGCCGTGGCGGCTTCCGCCTTCCTTGCGGTTCCCTCGGCCCAGGCCAACGAACCCTCGGACCCGCCCGCCACCCAGCAGATGCCGGCACCCACGCCCGGCTTCCCGCTGCCCACCGATCACAGCCAGAAGGCTTATGACCCGGCGGCGGAGTTCACCTCAAAGTGGACCCGCGCCGATGCCAAGCAGATCATGGCGCAGAGCGACTCCACCGTCACGCCCGGCCAGAACTCCATGAGCCCGGATGTCACCATGCCGGAGATCCCCGAGGATTTCCCCGCCATGAACGACGACGTCTGGGTCTGGGATACCTGGTCCCTCACCGACGAAAATGCGAACCAGATCAGCTACAAGGGCTATGACGTCATCTTCTCCCTGGTGGCTGACAGGCACGCCGGCTACGGCTTCGACCAGCGCCACTGGAACGCCCGGATCGGTTACTTCTTCCGCAAGACCAACGCCGACCCGGCCAAGGACAAGTGGAACTACGGCGGACACCTGTTCCTGGACAACACCTCCATCGGCAACACCGAATGGTCCGGTTCCACCCGACTGATGCAGGGCAACCAGGTCAACGTGTTCTACACGGCCACCACGTTCTACGACGTTGCCGAGCGCAACGCGGGCGGCGGCGGCATCGCCCCGGACGCTGCCATTGCCAAGGCGCTCGGCAACATCCACGCCGACAAGAACGGCGTCACCTTCGACGGCTTCAAGCACACCAAGCTGCTGGAACCGGACGGCAAGATGTACCAGAACAAGGCACAGAACCCGGGCTTCGCCTTCCGCGACCCGTACACTTTCGCCGACCCCGCCCACCCGGGCAAGACCTTCATGGTTTTCGAAGGCAACACCGGCGGCAAACGGGGCGAATACGAGTGCAAGCCCGAGGACCTGGGCTACAAAGCCGGCGACCCGAACGCCGAGAGCCTCAACGAGGTCAACAGCAGCGGCGCCTACTACCAGACCGCCAACGTGGGGCTGGCCGTGGCAGACAACAAGGACCTGACCAAATGGTCCTTCCTGCCGCCGGTCCTCTCGGCCAACTGCGTCAACGACCAGACCGAGCGTCCCCAGATCTTCATCCAGAATGAAGGCGGCAAGAACAAGTACTACCTGTTCACCATCAGCCACCAGTTCACCTATGCGGCCGGCATGCGCGGCCCCGACGGCGTCTACGGCTTCGTCGGTGACGGCATCCGCTCCGACTACCAGCCGATGAACAACAGCGGACTGGCCCTGGGCTCGCCCACGGACCTGAACCTTCCGTCCGAGTCCCCGGAGGCACCCACTCCGAGCCAGAACGGCCGTCAGTTCCAAGCCTACTCGCACTACGTGCAGCCGGGTGGCCTGGTGCAGTCCTTCATCGACAACGTGAACGGCGTCCGCGGCGGCTCGCTCTCGCCTACCGTGAAGATCAACTTCCGTGACGGCGTGTCCCAGGTAGACCGCACCTTCGGCAAGAACGGCCTCGGTCCGTTCGGTTACCTGCCCACGAACGTCAAGGTTGGCGGCGAGGGGCTCTACAAGTAACCCGCACGGGGGACCCAACACCAGCAGTAGCAGCGGGGGCGTCCGGAACTCATCCGGGCGCCCCTGCTGCTTTTGCGCCCTCATAGCCCTTATATAGGTACTGACCTTCCGCCCGCCGCTTGGGATCCCGGAGGCCATCCGGGCTAGACTCGCACGCCGGGGACAGAACGCCATCGCCGCCTGAAGCCGGAAACGGAACGGGCGGCACAATCTCGACCAGAAAAGTGACTCTTGAACAACCTCTCACGCCCTCTGACCGCAGCCGCCCTCCTCGCCGCACTGGCGCTCACCGCATGCTCCGCGCCCGAAGCCGGCAGCGCGCCGTCGTCGTCCGCTGCCGCGACCGCCGCGGTAACGGCGACCCCGACCCCCACCAAAAGCTCCGGGCCGTACGGGGACTTTGCCTCAGCGGCGGAGGCGTGCACCACCATCTCCCAGCAGGCCACCGGCGCCTCGCTGTTCCCGCTTTCGGCCGCGCAGGGCAAAACCGCGGAACTGGAACAGCTCAAAGCGGAGCTCAGCGACACTGCCGGACGCGTTCCGGACGAGCTCAAGGCCGATTTCGCCCACCTGAATGAGGTGGCCGTGGCCGGGCTGAGTGACCAGACGGTGTACTCCAGCGGAAAGTTCGAAGCCGCCATGGCCCCTGTTACCGGCTGGCTCGCCGCCAACTGCAAATAGCGGATTCCGGCCTGGCGATTTTCACCGGCGTCCGGCCGCTTGTCGCGGCCAAGGGATAGGGTGGTGTTCAAGAGAAGGGGAGTGCCTGATGGAATACCAGAACCCACATCCCGCGCCGGGGGCCCACGCTGATCCAGCCGTTGCCCTGACGGCCGGCACCGGACGTACCGTCATTTCCGAAACGGCCGTTGCCAAGGTCGCAGGCATCGCCGCCCGGGCCGTTCCGGGGGTCTATTCGCTCGGCACCGGTCCGTCCCGCGCCCTGGGGGCCATCCGGGACGCCGTCGGCAGCTCGGACCACGCCGCCGGCGTCCACGCAGAGGTCGGCGAGACGCAGGTGGCAGTGGACATCAACCTCGTGGCCGTTTACGGGACGCCGCTGCACTCGCTGGCAAACCAGGTCCGCGCGGCCGTGTACGCCGCCGTCGAAGAGCTCGTGGGCCTGCAGGTCATCGAGGTAAACGTGGAGATCAATGACGTCTACGTGGCGGGTCCGGCAAAGCCCGGACTGCCCGTGGAAGCCCGGACCGAAAGGGAGGCCATCCAGTGAACCTGACCGTAGTGGGAATTGCAGTGGGCGCCTTCGTGGCCTTTATGTCTTTCCAGTTCGGCGTCTGGGGTTTCCTGGTCTCGCTGCTTTTCATGGGGATAGGAGCCCTCTTTGGCCGTGCCGCGGAAGGGAAACTTGACCTGCGCAGCGTGTTCGACGCCATCACCGGCCGGCGCTCGTCCTCATGAGCAGCGCGGCCGGAACCGTGACCGGCGGGTCCGTGATGGCCGGTCACAACCGCATCAGCACCCAGGCGCTCACCAGCCTTGCCCGGGCAGCCGCCGCTGAGGCGCTGGGCGTCCCGGCACACGACGTCCGGGCGGACTGGTCCGACGACGACGGCCTGCTGGCCCTCTCGCTGGTCCTCCCGATCAGGATTCCGCCGCTCACCACGGTGCTGCGCGACCCCGGCCGCGTCGCCGGCTTCGGCGGATCCATCCGGGACCGCGCAGTCGCAGCCAGATCCGTGGTCCTGCACCGCGTTGCGGAGCTTAGCGGGGCGCAGCTGAGCCGGGTGGACATCCGCATCAGCGGCGCCGCCATCAGCGAAGGGGGACGGGTCCAGTGAACAATGGCACCGACGTCCGCTCAAACGGCAGCCACGCAGCAGGGAACGGCGAATCCGGCGCAGTCTCCGCCGGCAGTACCCCGGATCCCCGGGGCGCCGGCATGCGCCGGATCCTGGACCGCGAAACACGCTCATCCCGTGCAGGGGTGGCCGGAATCGCTGCTGTCCTGGTGATCATCCTGTGCGGCTACGGCCTCCTCGAAGCCGGAGTCCGTGCGATCGGGCAGCCGCCGTGGCTCATCGATCCGCAGACCGCCGCGGAACGCATCATCGCGCTCCCGCAGGGCATACCCCCGCTGCTGCTCGGCGCCATCGGTGCCGTGACGGCCATGGCGGGTCTGTTCTTCTTCCTCAACGCCGTGCTGCCCGGCCGCCGCGCCCGGCACCTGCTTCCGGACCGCCGCGCCGGAGTGGTGGCCGACGACGAAGTGATCGCCTCCGCACTGGCCCGCCGTGCCCGGCTGGCAGCAAACGTCACGCAGGAACAGGTGATGGTGGTGGTGTCCCAGCGACAGGTGGTAGTCAACGTGCGGCCCACCTCCGGGGTGCCGGTCAGCGAAAACGCCGTCCTGGCAGCCGTGCTCGACGAGCTGCGGGACATGGCTCCGGAACCGATGCCCGAAGTGCGCGTCAATGTGGCTACGTCAGGAGTGATCGGGGCATGAACAACACCCCCAGGACGCTGAACAGGATCCTGATCGGAATCCTCGGACTGAAACTGCTCGCCGTCGGACTCTTGCTGGTTGCGCTGGCCACCGTCCCCGCGGCGGCATCATGGTGGCAGCAGTGGTCCGCCGGCGTGTGGAACGGAATGAGCCAGCTCTTGCAGCGCACCAGCATTCCCGGCCGCCAGGAGAGCTGGCTCTGGGCGGTCCTTGCGCTGCTGCTCGCAGTGCTCATTGCCTTGATGGTCGCCTGGGTGGCCCAGCAGGGCAAAGGCCGCTCCAGCCTTATCCTTGCCGAGGACGACGCCGAGGGCCTCCCCGGCAATGTGCGGATCGGCGGCGGCGTTGCCGAGCAGGCGCTGCGGGCCGCATTGGCCGAACGGCAGGACCTGGCCGGAGCAACCGTGGCCACCTACGAGGTCAGGGGCGAGCCCGCGCTGAAGATCCGGCTGCAGCCCAGGCAGGGCGTGGCCCCGCACCTCCTCGCCGCCGATGTGTCGGCCCTCGTGGAGGCGCTCGACGCCGTCGTTGGCAAGCGCGTCCCGGTGCTGATCCACATCGGCACCGGCGCCCGCTCCCGGTTCAGCCGCGCGGAACGCGTCCGCTAGCTGCGCTAGCTAGATCACTACCAGCTAGATCGCCCCAGCTAGATCGCCACGAGGTAGGCGGCCGAGTTCGGCGCAAGCTTCCGCGCGGCTCCCGGCCCCGCCGCGGGTTCAGCCGGGGTTCCCGCCACGGCCTCCGGACTGCTTGCAAGGGCAATCCGGTAGCCGTCCGGCAGCGCGGCCGCCGCGATGCCCATGTTGGCGACCACCAGGACGTCCCGGTTCTCGAAGGCGAGCACGCCCTCCGCGGGGGCGTGCGTGGCGGCCCAGCGGAAGCTTCCTGCGCCCAGCCGGTGTTCCTTGCGGAGTGCCAGCGCGGCACGGTACAGCTCCAGGGTGGAACCGTCGACGCCGTCCTGCCGGTCCGCGGCCAGCTTACGGAAGGATTCCGGCTGGGGCAGCCAGGGGGCGGCCGGCGTGCTGCCGGTGAACCCGGACGCGAAACCGTAGCCTGGCTCGGCAGCCTTCCACGGGAGCGGCACACGGCAGCCGTCGCGCCCCCGCTCTACGCCGTCGGTTCGGAAGAAGGTAGGGTCCTGGCGGGCCTCGGCGGGCACTGTCGTGTGTTCCGGAAGGCCCAGTTCCTCCCCTTGGTAGAGGTACGCCGAGCCGGGGAGGGCGAGTGAAACCATGGTGGCAGCCCGGGCGCGCGCGAGGCCCAGCCCTGCGTCGGGCTGTTCGTCCTCGGCAGCGATGCCCTTCGGGAACGTGGTGGGGTCCTTCAGGCCGAAGCGGGTGGTGTGCCGGACCGTGTCGTGGTTGCTGAGGACCCAGGTTGTCGTGGCACCCACCGTGGCGGCAGCCCGCAGCGAATCCTCAACGGCCGCGGCCGTCCGCTCCGCATCCCAGCCGGCCAGCAGGAAGTCGAAGTTGAATGCCTGCTGCATTTCATCGGGCCGGACGTACCGTGCCAGCCGCTCCGCCGGTTCCACCCACGCCTCGGCCACCATCATGCGGTCGCCGTCGTATTCCGCCAGCACCCGGTTCCAGTCGCGGTAAATGTCGTGCACGCCGTCCTGGTCAAAGAAGGGCGACGGCGGGTAAAGCGGCGAAACGACTTGGTGCTCGTTGCCGGCTGCTGCGGCGGCGGCTGCGGCAGCGGCAGCGTGGGCGCGGTGCGGCTCTTCGGCCTCGGTGTGGCCGCCGTGGGCCTCGCCCGGCAGTTCGCTGGCTCCTTCCACCATCGCCGCGGAGCCCTCCCAGTCCGGCAGGCCCGCCTCCTTGACCATGCCGTGGGCCACGTCCACACGGAAGCCGTCCACGCCCCGGTCCAGCCAGAACCGCAGCACGGAGCGCATTTCCTCCTGGACCTCGGTGTTGTCCCAGTTCAGGTCCGGCTGCTTGGTGTCGAAAAGGTGCAGGTACCACTGGCCGGGCTTGCCGTCGGCCTCCGTAACGCGGGTCCAGGCCGGTCCGCCGAAGATGGATTTCCAGTTGTTGGGTGCCAGATCGCCGTCGCCCGAGCCGGGGACGGAATCCCTGCCCTGCCGGAACATGTACCGGTCGCGTTCGCGTGAACCCGGAGGCGCGGCGAGTGCCGCCTGGAACCAGACGTGTTCGTCCGAGGTGTGGTTGGGGACCAGGTCAACGATGACCTTCAAGCCCAGCCCGTGAGCTTTCTGCAACATCCCGTCGAAGTCCGCCAGGGTGCCGAAAAGCGGATCCACCTGGCGGTAATCCGCCACGTCATAGCCGGCATCGGCCTGCGGGGATTTGTAGAACGGGGACAGCCACACGGCATCAACGCCTAGCCGCTGCAAGTAATCCAAATGCGCCGTTACACCGAGCAGATCGCCCATCCCGTCTCCGTTGCCATCGGCAAAGGACCGCGGGTAGACCTGGTACACGACGGCGCTGGCCCACCACGTCGGAATCGAGGAACCGCCTGTCGGGACTGGGCTGTGTGCCACAGATATCCTTTCCATAAACTTCGGTGTAAACGCTTGCATTTCTCACCGCAACGTTACTAGTGTGATGGGCACCACTTCAACCGCACCGCCGATTTTGCTCGACACTCAGCGAGGAGTCTCCTTTATGAAATCCCCTAAGTTCCTTTTGCCGGCCGCTGCCGCCGGCGTTCTAGCATTAACGCTCTCCGCCTGCGGAGGCGGAGGCGGCACCACGGGCGGGGGTGGCGGCGACGCTGAACAAGGCCTCGATGGCCGCGGCCCCATCACCTACGTCCAGGGCAAGGACAACAGCAACGTTGTCCGCCCCCTCATTGAGAAATGGAACGCTGCGCACCCGAACGAGAAGGTCACGTTCAAGGAGCAGACCGACGCCGCTGACCAGCAGCACGATGACCTGGTCCAGAATTACCAGGCAAAGAACCCGAACTACGACGTTGCCAGCGTCGACGTTGTGTGGACCGCCGAGTTCGCCGCCAAGGGCTGGCTGCAGCCGCTGAAGGACAAGATGGCGGTAGACACAAAGGGGATGCTGGAGCCCACCATTGAGGCAGGATCCTACAAGGGCACTCTCTACGCGGCACCGGTGTCTTCCGATGGCGGCATCCTCTACTACCGCAAGGATCTCGTCCCCACTCCGCCCAAGACCTGGGACGAGATGATGCAGATGTGCTCCGTCGCCAAGGCCAACAACATCGGCTGCTATGCGGGCCAGTTCAAGAAGTATGAAGGCCTCACCGTCAATGCGTCCGAGGCGATCAACTCCTTCGGCGGTTCCGTGCTGGACAAGGACGGCAAGCCGAGCCTGAACACTCCGGAAGCCAAGACCGGCCTTGAGAACCTGGCGAAGGCCTACGCGGACGGCAACATCCCGAAGGAAGCCATCACCTACCAGGAAGAGGAAGGACGTCAGGCATTCCAGGACGGCAAGCTTCTCTTCCACCGCAACTGGCCTTACGTGTACAACCTGGCCACCACTGAAGCATCGTCCAAGGTCAAGGATGTCCTGGGCATGACCGCACTGCCCGGTGCGGACGGTCCCGGTGCCTCCTCGCTTGGTGGTCACAGCGCGGCTGTGAGCGTGTACTCCAAGAACAAGGCCACTGCCCTCGACTTCGTGAAGTTCCTGACGGCCGAAGAGCAGCAGAAGTTCTTCGCCACCCAGGGTTCGCTGGCACCCGTGCTCGGTAGCCTGTACGAGGACAAGGAACTCGTCGCCAAGCTGCCGTACCTTCCGGTCCTGAAGACCTCCATCGAGAACGCCGTGCCGCGCCCGGTATCGCCGTTCTACCCGGCGGTTACCAAGGCCATCCAGGAAAATGCCTACTCCGCCATCAAGGGAGAGAAGACCGTGGAAAGCGCACTGTCTGACATGCAGAAGTCCATCGAGTCCGCTAGCGCGGGACAGTAGCCACTCATGTCAACCGAATTGGGCCCGACGCCGGTAAAGTCACCGGCGTCGGGCGGTACCCCGATCCATCACGGACCCAAGGGCGTCGGTGAGGACAACAAGATCCTCAGCCAGGGCAAGTGGGCTTCCTGGCTCCTCGCCCCCACCATCATCGCGCTGGCGGTAGTGATCGTTTACCCGATCATCAGCGCACTCGTGATGTCCTTCCAGAAGGACGCCGGCCTGGATCCGGTCACCGGGCTGTTCACAGCCGGCGGCCCGGCAGGCGTCCAGAACTACGTGAACTGGCTGGCCCAGCAGTGCTCCGCTCCTGGTGGCGGAACTGTTGCCTGCCCGCCCGGAACCCTCGGTGCCCAGTTCTGGTCAGCCACGGCCACCACGTTCTTCTTCACCGTGGTCACCGTGACGCTGGAGACCGTCCTCGGTTTCTGGATGGCCCTCATCATGGCCAGGACGTTCCGGGGACGCAGCCTGGTCCGTGCAGCAGTCCTGGTTCCGTGGGCCATTCCCACCGCCGTGACCGCCAAGCTCTGGCTGTTCATTTTCGCCTTCGAAGGCATCGCCAACAAGCTGTTCAACACCACCATCCTGTGGACAGGCAGTGAGTGGCCGGCCAAGTGGGCCGTGATCATTGCAGACGTCTGGAAGACCACGCCGTTCATGGCACTGCTGATCCTGGCCGGCCTCCAGATGATTCCTGCGGAGGTCTATGAGGCCGCCAAGGTTGACGGCGCGACCACCTGGCAGCGGTTCCGGATGATCACCCTTCCGCTGGTCAAGCCGGCGCTGATGGTGGCAGTCCTGTTCCGCACGCTGGATGCACTCCGGATGTTCGACCTCCCGTACATCCTTACCGGCGGTGCCAACAACACCACTACGCTGTCCATCCTGGTGATCAACCAAATCAGACAAGGGTTCAACGCGGCGGCAGCATTGTCCACCATTACGTTCATCATCATCTTCCTGGTTGCGTTCATCTTTGTGCGCTTCCTTGGTGCGAACGTCGTGGAGCAAAGCGGAGCCACTGGTAAGGGGAAGAAATGAGCGCCGGGACAGCCACCACTGCCCTCAGGGCACAGCAGGACCGGGGCCGGAAGGCAGCCCAGAACAGGGAGAAGTGGGCGCAGGGACGCACGTACATCAGCGCCGTCGTAGTCCTGATCTGGTGCCTTGCGCCGGCATACTGGATGGTGGTGACTGCTTTCCGCGAGGTGGGCTTCACCTACGACACCTCGATCCTGCCCACCCATGTCACGCTGGATAACTTCAATACGGCCTTCGATACGTCCTTCGGCAACAGGTTCGGCCAGGCTCTGCTCAACAGCATTTTCATCGGCGTCGTAGTCACGCTGGTGTCGCTGCTGATCGGTGTCTTCGCCGCCTACGCCCTGGCCCGCCTGAACTTCCGGTTCAAGTACCTGGTGCTGGGCTTCATCCTGGGGGCGTCCATGTTCCCGGGCGTCGCCCTCATCACCCCGCTTTTCCAGCTCTTCACCAACATCGGCTGGATGGGTACCTACCAGGCGCTGATCATCCCGAACATCTCCTTTGTGCTGCCGCTGACCGTCTACACGATGACCTCGTTCTTCCGCGAAATGCCGTGGGAACTCGAGGAATCGGCACGGGTTGACGGCTGCACGCAGGGCCAGGCGTTCCGGAAGGTGATCCTGCCGTTGGCGGCACCGGCCATCTTTACCACGGCCATCCTGGCGTTCATCTCCTCCTGGAATGAATTCCTGATTGCCAGCCAGCTGTCCAGCGACGCGACCCAGCCGGTGACGGTGGCAATTGCCAGCTTCGCCGGAGCGCAGCCAAACCAGATTCCGTACACGGCCATCATGGCCGCCGGAACCATCGTCACCATTCCTCTGGTGATCCTGGTCCTGGTCTTCCAGCGCAAGATTGTTGCCGGCCTCACCGCCGGCGCTGTTAAGTGATCCGTCACGTGACAGGTTCGGCAACAGGCAAGGAACAGAACCAGGGGCTCGTTCGCAATGAGCACAAGCGTGCCCGCTCCGGTGAGGACTTCGACATCATCATCGGTTTCCTCGGCTTCTGGGCCGTGGTCCTGCTGGCGGTCACCGTCTGGATGGAGGTGACCGCCCAGCCGGCCCTCGGCTGGGCGCTGGGCCTGCTGGCCACGCTAGTGGCGCTGTACGGGATGGTGCGGCTCCGCCGCCGCCTGCCGGCCAGGACCGCTACACGTAAGAAATAGGAGCTGATCAAAGGCTCAAAGCTGAAGCGGAATAGACTGGCTTGTTGCCGCAGGAACACCCAGGTAGCAAGAATCTGCGAACAGCTAGCAAGGGGAAACCGTGGCACGCACAACAGACAGGGCTCAACGGGGCGGCCATTCCGGCGTCAGCATTGAGGACGTCGCCGCAGCAGCCGGGGTTTCCACAGCGACAGTCTCGCGCGCAGTCCGCGGACTGCCCAGGGTTTCGCCGGCCACCCGGGAAAAAATTCTCCAGGTGGCCGGCGCTTTGGGCTACGTGGCATCTTCCTCCGCGTCCGGCCTGGCCACCGGGCGGACAAAAACCATCGGTGTGCTGGCGCCGTTCGTCAGCCGCTGGTTCTTCTCCAAGGCGATCGAGGGCGCGGACCGGGAACTGCATGCGCGCCAGTACAACCTCTCGTTGTTCAATCTGGGCGGCCACGGCAGCAACCGCGAGCGGCTCTTCAGCAAGACCATGGTCTACAAGCAGATCGATGCCCTGCTGGTGCTTTGTATGGCGTTGACACATGAGGAACTTGAACACCTGCAGAAGATCGACATTCCCCTGGTGGTGGTCGGCGGGCACGTGGAGGAGTGCCCCTACATCGGCATTGACGACTACGCCGCAGCGTCCACCGCCGTCCGGCACCTGATCAGCCTCGGCCACAAGGACATCGCGCTACTGCACGGCGACGACGAAACCGACCTCAACTTCGACGTTCCCCGCGTCCGCATCAAGGCGTTCCAGGACGTCATGGCAGGGTCCGGGCTGACGGTGCGCCCGGAATGGGACGAGTGGGGCGACTTCACGGTCCGCAGCGGGCAGGAAGCGTTCACCAGGATGTGGGCCGATCCCGGCCCGAAGCCCACCGCCATTTTCTGCGCGTCGGATGAGATGGCCATGGGGGTCATTTTCGAAGCCACCAAAATGGGTGTTCGGATACCCGAGGACCTGTCTGTCATCGGGATCGACGATCACGATTTCTCCGACGCCATGGGGCTCACCACTGTCAGGCAGCGGCCTGACGAGCAGGCCGAACTGGGGACCAAGATGCTGCTGGACGAACTGGACGGCACCGTTGGCGCAGTCCAGTCACAGGTTGCGCCCCATCAGCTGATCATCAGAAGGACGACGGCGCCGCCCCCGTCCCGTGAGCAGGCTTAGGAAGCGCGCGCCAGCTGCCTGATGGGAATCCACCGCGAGGCCAGCCGGCGGTAAGCTGCCGCGGCTCCGGTCATGTCTCCCTCGGCCAGGCATTCAATGCCCAAACGCACATCCATGGGTGATTCATCCGGATACACCTTGTCCGCCACGGCACCGTAATCCAGTTCCACGACGGAACCGGGGTGGAAGAGTTCCAGCCACTCGGTCAGCTGGGTCATGTCGTCCAGCATGTCCAGGTCGGGGGCTGCAAGGGCCAGGTTGGCCACGGCGTAACGCACGCGTTCCAGCGCTGCACCGATCGGTGCCCATACCCGGACAGTGACGATCCGCCCGTCCGACTCCACCACATCCTGGGGATCGGATTCCTGGAAGAGCGAGAACCAGCTGAACGGGATACCCCAGGTGGATGCCCGCGTGTGGACGCGGCTGGTGCCCTCGCGGGCTTTCACCAGGTCAATGCGTTCCTGGTGCTTGTCGCGCTGTTCTTCCGGAATCAGCAGTTCAGCGAGCGGACCGTGGATACCTTCCATAAGGGCGTTCGCAGCCAGTCCCGCCCGCAGCACCAGCTGGCTGGGACAGTACAGCAGAGCCTGTTCTTCATTATCGGCGCCTGCAGCGGCGGTGGCGCTGGCAGCGTCACCCGGCCCGCCGGCGTCGGGCGTTCCGGACGCATCTGGAGCGCCGGAAGACTTCGGCGTAATGGGCTGCTTGGGCTCCGGGGGAGCCGGAATGACCCGGACCAGGTCGGTGCGCCCGGTGGGGAAGGGGTCGCCGCCGGGGCGGGTGATCCGCCCGAGGGACGCCTGCAGCTCAGCGTTTTCCACGGCTGCGCGGGATGCCGTCCTGGCACCCGCCGCCCGAAGCGCGGCGCGCTGGTCCTCCGGAAAAGCGGTGAGCGGCTCGTAGATCCGCAGCGCGGAGGAGAAAGGCAGGCCCGCCTGGCCCCGGTAGATGTTGCCCGTCATCGCGGCCCCATCAGTCGGCCAGTTCCACGATGACCGGAGCGTGGTCCGAGGCGCCCTTGCCCTTGCGTTCCTCGCGGTCGATCGAGGCCCCGGTCACGCGGGCGGCGAGGGCGGGGGAGGCCAGGACGAAGTCGATCCGCATCCCCTCCTTCTTGGGGAAGCGGAGCTGCGTGTAGTCCCAATAGGTGTAGACGCCCGGCCCCGGAGTGTGCGGCCGGACCACGTCGCTGAAGCCGGCGGCTTCGAAGGCGTGGAAAGCGGCCCGCTCGGGTTCGCTGACGTGGGTCATGGCGTTGGCGCGGAAAAAGTCGATGTCCCAGACGTCGTCGTCCTGCGGTGCGATGTTCCAGTCGCCCATCAGGGCGATCTGCGCTTCGGGGTTGTCGGCCACCCAGGTCTGGGCGTGGGTTTTCAGCATGTCCAGCCAGCTGAGCTTGTAGGGCATGTGTTCGTCGTCGAGCGAGCGGCCGTTGGGAACGTAGAGGCTCCACACGCGGACGCCGCCGCAGGTGGCACCGATGGCGCGGGCCTCCTGGACGGGGTCCTTGCCGTTTTTGCCGAAGACGGGCTGGTCCAGGAAGGAGCGTTCCACGTCCTCAAGCCCAACGCGCGAGACGATGGCCACGCCGTTCCACTGGCTCACGCCGAAATGGGCCACCTCGTAGCCCATGCGCTCAAAGAGTTCCCAGGGGAAATTCTCGTCCTTGCACTTGGTTTCCTGGATGGCCAGCACGTCACAGTCGCTGCGCTCGAGCCAGGCCTCCACTCGGTCGGCACGGGCACGGAGGGAGTTCACATTCCAGGTAGCAATCTTCACAGTCCCTAACTTACCGAACTTGGGGCCCCGGCATCTGTCCAGCCCAGCTGTTTGCCGCCGTCGTGACTCTATTTCGCCTGGAAAGCGCGCAGACACGGGCGTTTCGCGGCCGGGACCGGGAGTCGGGGCGCCAAAGAAGGTCACGACGGCGGCGCCGAGGACACCCGAGGGCAGCACCCGACGGCGGTGGGCAGGCAGGTGGGCGCACCTCCGCGGGCGGCGCCGGCAGTCTGGAATTTAGTAGGAAGTCCGAGTATATTCAGCTTCAGGATGATGTAGGTCACATGCAAAGGAGCATTCCGCCATGGTTCGCGAGCTTTCCCATTACATAGACGGGCAACGGGTTGAAGGCACTTCGGGGCGCTTCAGCGACGTCTACGATCCCTGCACCGGGCAGGTCCAGGCCAGGCTGCCGCTGGCCAGCGCCGAGGAAGTCCGGAACGCCATCGCCAGCGCGGAGAAGGCCCAGGTGGAGTGGGGCGCCATGAATCCGCAGCGCCGCGGCCGGATCCTGCTGAAGTTCGTGGACCTGGTGAACGAGAACATCGACGAACTCGCTGCGCTGCTCTCCTCCGAACACGGCAAAACCCTCCCGGACGCCAAGGGGGACATCCAGCGCGGCATTGAGGTGGTGGAATTCGCCGCCGGCGCCCCGCACCTGCTCAAGGGCGAGTTCTCGGACAACGCCGGGACCGGCATCGACGTGCATTCGCTGCGCCAGCCGCTCGGCGTGGTGGCCGGCATTACGCCGTTCAATTTCCCCGCCATGATTCCGCTGTGGAAGTCCGGCCCGGCCCTGGCCGCAGGCAACGCATTTATCCTCAAGCCCTCGGAGCGGGACCCCTCAGTTCCCCTGCGCCTGGCTGAACTCTTCACCGAAGCGGGAGTCCCGGACGGCGTGTTCAACGTGGTCAACGGGGACAAGGAAGCCGTGGACACCCTGCTCGAGGATGAGCGGGTCAAGGCGATCGGCTTTGTGGGCTCCACCCCGATCGCGCAGTACATCTACGCCACGGCGGCAGCCCACGGCAAACGTGCGCAGTGCTTCGGCGGCGCGAAGAACCACATGGTGGTCATGCCGGATGCGGACCTGGACATGGCCGTGGATGCCTTGATGGGCGCGGGCTACGGTTCCGCCGGCGAACGCTGCATGGCCATCTCCGTCGCCGTCCCGGTGGGCAAGGAAACGGCCGACGCCCTGGTGTCCAAGCTGGAGGAACGGGTCAAGCACCTCCGGGTGGGCCACAGCCTGGACAAGGACTCGGACTTCGGGCCGGTGGTGGCGGCGTCCGCCAAGGAACGGATCGAAGGCTACATCCAGTCCGGCGTGGACGAGGGCGCCACCCTGGTGACGGACGGCCGCGGCCTAACAGTGGACGGCTACGACGGCGGCTTCTGGGTTGGCCCCACGCTCTTCGACAACGTCACCAAGGACATGAAGATCTACAAGGAGGAGATCTTCGGCCCGGTCCTCAGCGTGCTCCGCGCCGAAGACTACGACGAAGCCCTCCGGCTCTGCAGCGAGCATGAGTTCGGGAACGGCGTGGCCATTTTC
>NZ_JMLE01000048.1 GCF_000685965.1 Arthrobacter sp. UNC362MFTsu5.1
GGCGGTGCCTGAACCGGCGGTGCCTGAACCGGCGGTGACTGGACGGGCGGGGCCTGAACGGGCGCGGGCTGTACTGGCGCGGCCGGAGCGGGTTCCGGTGCGGCGGCGGGCGCTGGGGAAGCTGCAGGCCCAGCGGAAGCCGCCGGGGCGGCAACAGGTGCCGCTGCAGGTGCTGCCGGCTGTGGTGCGGCCGGCTGTGGCGCGGCCGACGCCGAAGCGGCGGCGGGAGCACCGACGTCGTTCCCGCCGTAGTTCAGGCGCCGCTCCACGCGGTCGATCCGGGCGGCGATCCCGCGTTCGGTCTGCTCGGAATTGGGGAGGAGGATGCGGGCGCACAGCAGTTCAAGGTGCAGGCGCGGCGACGTTGCCCCGGTCATCTCGGTGAGCGCAGTGTTGGTGACGTCAGCCGCCCGGGACAGCTCGGCCGCGCCCAGGTTGTGGGCCTGGTTCTTCAGCCTGGCAATCTGGTCAGCCGGCATGCCGCGCAGGATCGACTGGGCACTCTCCGGCATGGCCTGGACGATGATGAGGTCGCGGAAGCGTTCCAGCAGATCCTCCACGAAACGGCGCGGATCGTGGCCGGTCTGGATCACCCGGTCCACGGCGCGGAAGACAGTCGCGGCGTCCGACGCTGCCACGGCCTCCACGACGTCGTCCAGCAGGGACGCGTGGGTGTAGCCCAGCAGGGCGACAGCGAGTTCGTAGTCCAGTCCCGTGGGGCCGGCACCTGCCATCAGCTGGTCCAGGACCGAAAGCGAATCCCTGACGGAACCCCCGCCGGCCCGGATAACCAGGGAGAGCACTCCCGGCGCCACGGGAACGTTTTCCTGGTTACAGAGCAGCTCAAGATAGGCCATGAGGGGCTCGGGCGGGACCAGCCGGAACGGGTAGTGGTGGGTCCGCGAACGGATGGTGCCGATCACCTTGTCCGGCTCCGTGGTGGCAAAGATGAACTTGATGTGTTCCGGCGGCTCTTCCACGATCTTGAGCAGGGCGTTGAAGCCCGCCGAGGTGACCATGTGGGCTTCGTCGATGATGAAGATCTTGTAGCGGTCCCGGACCGGAGCGTACGTGGCGCGTTCGCGAAGGTCGCGGGCGTCGTCCACGCCGCCGTGGCTGGCGGCGTCAATCTCGATCACGTCGAGGGAACCGGAGCCGCCGCGCGCAAGCTCAATGCAGCTGGGGCATGTGCCGCAGGGGGTGTCCGTGGGGCCTTCGGCACAGTTCAGGCAACGGGCCAGGATGCGTGCCGAGGTGGTCTTGCCGCAGCCGCGCGGACCGGAAAACAGGTAGGCGTGATTGACGCGGTTCTTGCGCAGCGCCGTCATCAGCGGCTCCGTGACGTGTTCCTGCCCGATAACGTCAGCAAAGGAGTCTGGACGGTATCTGCGATAAAGGGCGGTTGTAACACTCACAGAGAAAACCCTACCAATCCGGGCTGACAGTTTGCCGCCCTGTGGGGGAATAGTAAAGACCCCCCATGCACCCGCCAGAGCCCATTTACCCTTGCTACCTTCCGGTCCTGGGGGAGTTCAACAGGATGACGCCACATGAGGGGCCGTCAATGAGTTTACCCGATGATTTGGTGTGCCCCGAATCGGCGCCTGGAGGCCCCCTGGAGGCCCGCCGCTGCCCGCTCCGGCTACCTCCGGGGCCCCTCCCGGGTTGTTGAGGAGGGGTGCCCGTTGACCGCCCAGCTCATCAGCGCGGGCTCCTCATAGGGGTGGGCCAGGCGGAGGGCGGCCACGACGGCGTCGAGCATGTCTTCGTCAACAACGCATTCGATCCTTACCTCCGGGACCTGCTCGCTCCGGCCTTCCGAGCCGATAAACGGCCGGGAGCCGGCGAGCGGAGTGAACCGGCCGGTGCCGGGGGAGGTGAACGCACAGTGTGAATAATTCCCGATCCTCCCGGCGCCCGCGTCGCCCACGGCAGCAAGGACAGCCTCCGCGTGGTCTGCGGGAACGTAGGTCACCAGGGCATGCAGTTGCGACATCCAACCATCTTCTCAGTACCCCGCAGAAGGGCAGCGGCGCAGAGGGGATAACGCCACAAGTCGGTAACGGTCCGCCGATAATGCGGTAGGAACCCTTGCTTATCAAAGGCACAAAGCGGACGATGGATATGTACACCGATTGGGGCAATCTCAACTTGAATTCAAGGTTGTGAGCTGCAGGGCCTGGCGCGAGGGCCGGACCCGGCAGCTCAACGGTGTTCCGGAAGAGTGGGCGCATTGGGGGCGTCCATTTTTGCGTTAAGCGGTGCTTTCGGTCAGCCGGATTGGCCTTGCGGCGCAGGGGTCTGGGTGGCCACCGACCGTGCAGCCGTCACGCTCAATCCGGCCCAATTGGGTGATGCCGGGAAGTTCAGGTATTCTAGTATCTGCTTTTGATTCAGAAGCTACTGGAGAATTCGCCTAGCGGCCTATGGCGCACGCCTGGAACGCGTGTTGGGTTAACGCCCTCGGGGGTTCAAATCCCCCATTCTCCGCGTATTGGCCCCGGTCCTTGGACCGGGGCCTTTTTGCGTTCCGGAGCCAACCGGCAAATCCCCGTCGGGACCCAACCGGCAAACCGTTCCGGACTTAGGCGGCAAATCCCAGGCGGCGAAGCCGCCGTCGTGCGGCCTGCTCGCTCGGTCCCATCCTGCCGCCGGGACGGACTCCGCCCAGTGCCACCCCGACGACGGCGAGCGTCACTTTGGTGCCGAACCTCACCGGAAGCGGAACGGGGCCCAGCCGAGGCGCCCGAAGTCCCAGCATGTCCCGGTATTTCGGTTCGAGGCTTGAAACCGCGGCGGCAAACAGCATCCGGTATCCGGGCCGCAGTGACGGGTGAAGCGGCGGATTACGGATGAAGGCCACAATTTCGGCCACCCTTTCATCGGAGCGGAGATCGCCGGCGTCGTACCAGCTGTCCAGCTGTGCCCGCATCTCCGCCTCGCTGAGGGGCGGCGAATCCACTCCCATCAGCCGCCCGGCGTGAGCCCACTCCCGGACGTAGGCATCCGGGCCGCCGGGGATGGGCCGGCCCCAGATCTTGTGTGCCGAGAGAAACGCGTCAGTGAAGGCGATGTGCACCCATCGGAGCAGTTCCGGGTCGTTGGCCGCGTAGCTCCTGGCGATGCCATGGGCGTCCACGTAGTCTCCCTGCACCGATTCGTGCAGCCGCAGGACGAATCCGGAAGCCTCATGCGCGGCGGACGTGGAGCCATAGGACACGGTGAAAATCCAGCGGATTGTTCCGGCAAGCCGCCCCAACGGATCTTCGCGGAACCGTGAATGGTCCTGGACACCGGCAAGGGCGCCCGGGTGGAGGGCCTGCATCAGGAGGGCGCGGATTCCCGCCACAATGGTGGTCATGGAGCCGTGGACAGCCCAGACGGCGGATCCCGGAAGGTGATAGCCGGCGTCGTCACCCTCTTCCAGCCGGGGCACCCAGCCCGGCACTGCACCCCGCGTTCCGGTGAATGTTTGCCGGAGCTCGGCCCGCCACTCCCTGAGGACATTGCGCATGGTCCATTCTTGCGCATTTGGGTCCCAAGTAGTCGGCCGGAGCCCGCAACGGCGGATCCTCAACAACCCCGGCACCTGTGAATCAGCTGGGAATTCCGGCCGGAATTGGCGGAATCCCGGGGGAGCGTAGTGACCGGCACGATGTTGGGGGTTCACAGACGGGAGGGGGCTGTGTTCCCATAGGAATCGTAAGTCCGTCGAGATTGGGGTCTGGCGGGCCTATCGCAGGAGTCAGCACGTGGGAAATCACTGGGGATATGGACACGACGAACATCCCGGCAGGCCTTGCCTCGTCGCTGCACGGATACTTGGCGTCTGCGCCGTTTCCACGCTTGGCGTGATTGCCTTGGGCCTCCAGGGGCCCGCCTCGCCGCCGTCGGCAGCGGCTGGTGCAATCGCCCAGCAGGCCCCGATGGGCGGTGCGGGAAATGCGCCTTGGTGGCCGGAGGCCTTCATGAAACCGCTGGGCATCGCGCCGGCGGCAATCAACGTCAATGCGAATGCCCTGATTTCCTACAGCCGCAGCGATATCCGGACCATCTCCAAGAGCGGCAAGCGTGAACTGAACGTGGCCTCCGAAGAAGCGCGGCGGCCACCCGCCGGTTCTTTGATGGCCCCCCTCGAAGTGCTGACCGAAACCTCAGGCTTCGGCCTCCGGGTCAGCCCTCTGACCGCTACTGCGGGTGAGTTCCACTGGGGGCAGGACTTCGCGGCTGCCTGCGGCACCCGGGTCTACGCGGCCGACGCCGGTGTGGTCAGGGCCGTTGGCTGGCACCCCTGGGGCGGCGGCAACCGCGTGGAGATCGACCACGGCAACGGGCTGATCACCACCTACAACCACCTGGAGGGGATTGCCGTCAAGAAGGGCGACTCCGTCCAGGTGGGCGAGGTCATCGCGAAAGTCGGCACCACAGGGTCATCCACAGGGTGCCACCTGCATTTCGAGACCATCCTCAACGGCGTCCATGCGAACCCGTTGGACTGGACGCTCCTGCCCACCAGGCAACTGGATGAGCTCGGGAACATCGACATGATCAGTTACGTCCCCGGGGCTGGCGCCCCTGCGGGTGATCCCACCTGGGCCATTCCCGTCTCTGCGAGCACCTCGCACGCGGTGGAGGGCGGGGACGCGGAAGCACCCGTTCCGGGGACGCCTTCAGCGCCGGCCACTGCGACGCCTTCCACCTCGGCAACGCCTTCGCCGACTCCTAGTGCAACGCCGAGTGCGACGGCGACGCCGTCGGCCACTCCGGGAAGTTCGACGGCGACCACAACGCCTCCACCCACGGGCAGCACGACGGCAACACCGTCACCCACTCCTTCACCCACTGAAACGCCCTCGCCAGCGCCGTCGCCCACCCAGACCGAACCGTCCACCGCGACGGCGACTCCGACGGAGACCGTGACGGCTGAGCCCCCGGCCGAGCCGACGCTCGCGCCGACCGCCGAGCCCACGTTCACGCCCCCGGCCGAACCCACGCTCGCGCCGACCGCCGAGCCCACTCTCGCCCCGACTGCCGAGCCCACGCTCACCCAAACAGCAGGGCCCGAGCCGACAGCCACTGCGGAACCGTCGCCAACCGGGACAGCCACCCCCACGCCCTGACAGCATCTCCTATCACCGGCTGAAAGCCGGCCGCCGAACTCACTCCGGGCACCAACCCATACACTTGGCCGTTGTCAACGAATAGCAGCCATGACCAGTTTCTTAAGGAAGCCCTCCGTGAATTCGATCCACTCCATTCCGCTGACCCTCAACGACGGTACGAAGACTGATTTTGGCCGCTTCAAGGGAAGCGTGGTGTTGGTGGTCAACGTGGCCTCCCAATGTGGTTTCACGCCGCAGTACGCCGGCCTGGAACTGCTGTACGGGAAGTTCCGGGACCGCGGATTCGAGGTCCTGGGCGTCCCGTGCAACCAGTTCGCCGGGCAGGAGCCGGGCAACGACGACGAAATCGCCGAGTTCTGCGAACGCAATTTCGGTGTCACCTTCCCGCTGACTGCGAAGGCGGACGTGCGCGGCAAGGACCAGCACCCGCTGTACACCGAACTCACCCGGTTTAAGACCGGACTCCTTCCCGGCCTAGTGAAGTGGAACTTTGAAAAGTTCCTGGTAAACCGCGACGGCGTGGTGGTGGCACGCTTTGCTCCCACGGTGGAGCCCGACTCACCCGAGGTCATCGCCGCCATTGAAGATGCACTGGCCTGACCGGCTCCGGCCGGAGCGGGTCGGCTCCGGCCGCTAGGGCCCAACGGCCCCTGTTCCTAAGTATGCTTACCGCCTAGACTGGCCGAACCCTCCCATCTGTCCAGCACGGCCGCGGCTTCCCGGTGGCGGCACTGCTGACGGCGCGGCCGGTCAATACCTGCCCGGGAGGGCGCATCAAAACTTCGTGAGTCACACTGGGCACCCTTCGTGGCGCCGTGAAAACAGGAGGAAAGAGATGACAGGGAACAAAGCCGTTGCCTACAAGGGACCGGGCAAAGTCGAACTGATCGACATTGACTATCCCAGCTTCGAACTCAAGGACGGGCCGGGCGTCAACCCCGCCAACGTGGGCCGTTCAGTACGTCATGGCGTCATCCTCAAGACCGTCGCCACCAACATCTGCGGCTCCGACCAGCACATGGTTCGCGGCCGGACCACCGCGCCGGCAGACCTCGTGCTGGGCCACGAAATCACCGGTGAAGTGGTGGAAGTGGGGCCCGACGTCGAATTCATCAAGGTGGGGGACGTTTGCTCCGTTCCCTTCAACATCGCCTGCGGCCGCTGCCGGAACTGCAAGGAACGTAAGACCGGCATCTGCCTCAACGTCAATCCGGACCGGCCGGGAAGCGCCTACGGCTACGTCGACATGGGCGGCTGGGTGGGCGGCCAGGCCAACTACGTCCTGGTGCCCTATGCGGACTGGAACCTGCTGAAATTCCCGGACAAGGACCGGGCCATGGAAAAGATCCTCGATCTGGCCATGCTTTCGGACATCTTCCCGACGGGATTCCACGGCGCAGTCAGTGCCGGCGTTGGCGTGGGTTCAACGGTCTACATCGCCGGTGCGGGCCCGGTGGGCCTGGCAGCGGCGACGAGCGCCCACCTGCTCGGCGCCGCCGTCGTGATCGTGGGCGACCTGAATGAGGGTCGGTTGGCGCAGGCGCGCAGCTTCGGCTGCGAAACCGTCGACCTGTCCGAGGGTGGCCCCGCCGAACAGATCGAACAGATCCTGGGTGTTCCGGAAGTCGACTGCGGCGTCGACGCGGTCGGATTCGAGGCCAGGGGCCACGGACACGACGCCAAGGAGGCTCCGGCCACGGTGCTGAACTCGCTGATGGAGATCACCGCAGCCGGCGGCGCGCTGGGCATCCCCGGGCTCTACGTCACGGGAGACCCGGGCGGTGTTGATGAGGCTGCCAAGAAGGGCGCGCTGTCCCTCAGCCTGGGAACGGGCTGGGCCAAGTCGCTGAGCTTCACCACGGGCCAGTGTCCCGTCATGAAGTACAACCGGCAGTTGATGATGGCGATCCTGAACGACAAGGTGCATATCGCCAAGAACGTTAATGCCAAGGCAATCACCCTGGAGGAGGCTCCCAAGGGCTACGCCGAGTTCGACGCCGGCGCCGCCACGAAGTATGTCCTGAACCCGAACGGCTACCTGAGCTAAGCCGTCAGGGATCGAGTAACCACGTACCGGCGGACACATTCTGAGCACGGAGTGTGTCCGCCGGACTACTCGTTTTTTCGGTATTTTCAAACATGCCTACTGGAGTTTGCACATTGTTGGCCGAATGTCTGGTTGGATAGATCTTACTGAGAGGGACACTGGAAGCACCGGCTTCCAACCAACCACGAAGGCAGTAATGGAGCTCATCGAGGCCGAACACCCGCGGCCGCGTCATTTTCTTCTCCACCTGAGCGACCCCCACCTGTTGGGAGGTCCGGATCATCTTTATGGCGCAGTAGACAGCGAAGCCCGCCTGAAGCAACTTTTTGAGGAAGTCATCGCTTCAGGTGCCCGCCCGGAAGCCGTGATTTTCACCGGCGATCTTGCCGACCAGGGTGAGCCCGAGGCCTATGCGAAACTCCGGGCCATCGTTGAACCCGCGTGCAAGGCAATGAACGCGCAGGTCATCTGGGCCATGGGAAACCATGACGACCGTGAGAATTTCCGGACCGGGCTGCTTGGCCAGACCGGCAACGACGCACCGGTGGATCACAGCTACTTCATCAACGGACTCAGGGTGATCACCCTGGATACCTCCGTGCCGGGATTCCACCACGGCGAACTGAGCCAGGCGCAGCTCGACTGGCTTGCCGAAGAGCTCTCCACCCCCGCCCCGGACGGCACCATCCTGGCCCTGCACCATCCTCCGGTGCCGTCAGTGCTGGACCTTGCCGTCCTCGTCGAACTCCGGGGCCAGCCGGCCCTCGCTGCAGTGCTCCGCAACTCGGATGTCCGCACCATCCTGGCCGGGCACCTGCATTACTCCACCACTGCCACCTTCGCCGGTATTCCGGTATCGGTGGCCTCCGCCACCTGTTACACCCAGGACCTGAACGTACCCGTGGGCGGCACCCGGCCGCGCGACGGCGGACAGGCTTTCAACCTGGTGCACGTGTACGAACACACCATCGTGCATTCCGTGGTGCCGATCGGCAGCGCGGCGGCAGTGGGCGAAGTGGTCAGTGCGGCCGAAACCCAGCGCCGGCTGGCCGCTGCCGGCATCCGGATCCCGCGTCAGGCCAAACACGGCAACCCGCCAACGCAGACCATCCCCATGATCAGCGCGGGCCGCTGACCAGTCCTGGCCTGACCTGTCCTGCTTTTTCGCCCTACTTTTCCCAGGGCGCCTTGATGGGGTAGTACTTTTCCAGGAAGTCCGTGACCAGTTCCGCGCGCTCCTCGGCCTCCACTTCGGGGAAGCTGCCGTCATTCAGGCAGAAGAAGTCCATGTTGCGCTTGGCCAGGAGCTTGGGCAGGTAATTCAGGCCGGACCGCATGGTGGTGTCCACATAGCGCACCTTGGCCGCCGTCTGGGTCACCGCCCGTCCGGTCAGCAGTGCGTAGTAGTGGTAGAACGAATTCGTCACGGAGATGTTGTCCGCCGCCCGGAACCGGCTGGCGGCCGTCTTGGCGAACTCCTGTGGGAATTCCTTCTCCATGGTGGCCACCACGCTGCGCCGCAACGGAGCGGCGGTGTGCTCCAGATGGCGGGTGGTGATGCGGCCGAACCGGTCCCACAAAAGCTTGCGGTTCACCCTGGCCGCATTTTCGAAACCGCTTCGCTCGGCGTCGTTGTCCCCCAGCCCGATGCGGGTTTCCGCCTCGATGAACTTGGTGACGCCGCCCGGGGTGAAGAACATGTCCGGGCCCACGGCGCGGCCAAAGAACATATCGTCGTTGGAGTACAGGAAGTGCTCTGAGAGTCCTTCAATGTGGTGCAGCTGGCATTCGACGGCCTGTGAATTGTGCGTCGGGAGTACGGACGGGTCCGCGAAGAACTCCTCGCTGCGCACAATGGTCACCGAGGGGTGGTCAGCCAGCCACTCGGGTGCGGGCGAGTCCGTTGCGATGAAGATTCGCCGCACCCACGGCGCGAACATGTACACCGAGCGCAGGGCGTACTTCAGTTCGTTGATCTGGCGGAAGCGGGCCTCGTGGTCATCTCCTTCGCCCACCACGACGCCGGCCATCCGCGCCCGCCGTGCCGCGATGTACTCCGGCGAGCTGCCGTCCACCCAGGAAAACACCATGTCAATATCGAAACTGATGTCGCTGGCGTGGTCAGCGAACATGTTCTCGATGGTGGGCCAGGTGTGGCCGTACCGCTCCACGGTGCCACGCTTGGCGTCGGTGGTGAGCATGGTGCGGCGGGTGAGCGAGTTTTCGATCGGCAGGATCAGCTGGTTGCCTTCGAAGCTCCACAGTTCGATCTGCACGCCGGCGGACGAGCCGAAGTCGAAGCCGCCTTCGGGTTCCACGCGCGGGCGGTAGAGCCGGAAGATCCGTGCCTGGCGGTTGGGGGAGAGCTCGCCGTCGGCAACCAGGACGGAGGATTTCTTCTTGGCATCCACCGTCATGGAGTAAACCGGCTCGTCCCGGCATGCCTCAACCAGCGCGTCCCGGAGCTTCTTCCGGTTCTCCCAGTCCAAGGCAATAACGGGCCGGTGATTGTTGCCGCGGACCAGCAGGTAGTCCAGGCCCGCGTTGGCGAGGACGCCGCGGATGAACAGCAGGTCCTCCACCATTGCCTGGTACGGCGTGCGGGTGGAATTGATCAGCGCATAGCGCCCCCGGTGGCGGACCACGTCGGGGCGGTTTTTCAGCCGTGCGACAGCGGCCGCCGACGTTATCTCGGCATGGCTCCTGCCGTCGTCGGATGGCTGGCCGCCGTAGTAGATCTCATCCTGTACCAGTGCGTCTGTAATGGTGTTTCTCCGAGCTTTTGTTTATAGAGGTCCTACCTGCATGATAACCCGCCTAAAAAAACTGGACTAATCCGGACTTAGCCGGCCAGCGCGTCCCGCCAGCTGCGCAGGAACGCCCCGCCGGCGTCGTCGTGGATCACGTCGTCTGCGAGACCCAGATCGGCGGCAGTCAGTACTTCGTACGGCTTGACGGGCACTCCGTCCGCGGGGCGGACGTCCACATGCTTCACGTCGTGGTCGTTGTGGTGCAGCCAGTCGGCCATGGCGTAATCGGTGCGTGAATCGCCCACCGTGCGCCATGCGAGGGGGCGGATGCCCTGCGCTGCGAGCATTTCGACGGCCCGGCTGGCCCCCAGGTCCTTGCCCAGGCGGACAGACTCGATGTCCGTGGAAATGATGGTGGGGTCGACGCGGTAATCCACCTGGTCGTCCGAATCGGGCGCGTGGTGGTCCAGCCGCACCACGCCCAGGCCGTGGCGGGCCATCAGTTCCATGGCGTCGGCGTCGAACAGTTTCTGTTCTTCGAGGTAGTCCTTGCTGGCCACCTCGATATGCTGCTCCACGGACACCATGGCACGCTTGGTTTCGTCGTAGAACATGTGTTTCGCGTAGTCCTCGGAGACCAGCCGGCGGACGTCATCGCCGTAGGCGCGGGGGACCGCGAGTTCGTGGTCCACGTGGACGGGACCGGGTCCGGCGGCCGTGTAGCTGAACCAGACGGCACCTTTTTCGCAGATTGCGTGGATGATGGTTCCGGCGGGCATCCCGGCAGCGATCATCGGTTGCATCACCTGTTCGCGGATGAACGCGTCCGAGCGTCCCGTGTTGAAGATGACGGGAATTCCCGCGGTGGCCAGCGCCACCATGTCCGCAATGATCTCCGGTTTGACGTCGCGGGTGACGGGACTCGCCACCGGACCGTCGACGTCGAGCAGGAGGGCAAGGGGAGGGGCCGACGGCGACGCGGCCGCCTGGTTTTCGGGTGCAGTCATGGCTCCATTCTCGCAGCCCGGGGCGGCCCGGCGCAGAATGTTGCCTTGAGGTTTGCGGCCGGCCAATGGTCACTGTTTGGCTACAACCTTGGAACTGTGCGCGGTCATTCGTTCCCTTGGGCGGGCAACGTCCTTAGGCTTGCAGGGTGATATTCAAAGCTGTGGGCGAGGGCCGCCCTTACCCCGACCATGGTTACAACACTCCCAAGGAGTGGGCCGCCCTTCCTCCGCGCCCTGTCAGGCTCGATGAGCTGGTGACCACCAAGCGCACCCTCGACCTCGAGGCCCTCCTCGCCGAGGACTCCACGTTCTTCGGCGACCTCTTTCCCCACGTCGTGCAATACCGGGGAACCCTGTACCTCGAGGACGGCCTGCACCGAGCCGTCCGGACCGCACTGCATCAGCGCACCGCCATCCACGCCCGTGTGCTGGTGATAGATGGCTAGGAAACCCAAGGACATCACCGTCCTGCACGGCCACCGCGTAGTCTCCGGGCAGGAACTCAGGGCCACCTTCGTTGAACATGACGACACCGAAGACAACCCAGTCCGGCTGCGCCGGCGGATCCTGCACGGAGTGGTGCTGGTCCTGCTGGTGGGGCTGATCATCTCCGCGATCGTCGTAGCGCTGGCCATCATCAACGGACAGATCAAGCTTCCGACGGCGGAGCGGAGCCCGTCTGCCGTCTCGGCGTGTCCCGCAACAACGTTCGACTACACACCGAACGACAAAGTCAGCCTCAACGTCTACAACGCCACGAACCGGCCCGGCCTGGCGCGTTCCGTGGCCGACGAGTTCCTGGCCAGGAAATTCGCGGTTGCCGTGGTGGACAACACGCAGTCCGGTTACCGGGGTGTGGCCGCAGTGGTTTCGGGGGCTGCCGGCCAGGCGGCCGCGTTCAGTGTCCAGCGGAACCTGCCCAAGTCGGACTACTTCCAGGACGGCCGTTCGGACGGCAGCGTGGATGTGATCCTCACCGGAGAATTCAAGGAACTGACCGCGCCGGCCCTCGTGGACCAGACGCCCGGTCAGCTCAGCTGCCCGCGGGAGAGCCGCCGGATCGTCGACAGCGCCAAGTGGCCGGTGATCCCGAAAGCGGGCTGAGCCAGGCTACGGCGCGGTGAGCCTGACGGGGCGGCCGTCGTCGTCGAACCATGCCCCTGCGCCCAGCTGGATGAACCGTACGGTGCGGAGCACCGCTTCGGGGGTGCCGTCGCCGCGGGCGGCACTGGAGGACAGCGTGCCGTGGATGAGCTGCGCCAGCTGGGTGATGTCCGCCTCGGGAAGGTAGCCCTGCGCCATCGCGTCCCGCAGGATGTCCTGCAGGAGGAGGCTGAGTTCGCCCACGTGGTCCGCCAGCTTCGAAAAGGACGTCGGCGACAGCACGGCGGCCATGGCCGGACCCGGCGGCAGGTGGCGGCGGCTCAGGTCCTCCACCTGGGTCCGGACGTACAGCGCCAGGCGCTCCACCGGGTTCTCCAGGGACTGCAGCGACTCCCGCAGGCCGTCGAGGAAGCGCTCGGTCTCATCCAGCGCGTAGGCGATCAGCAGCTCTTCGATGTCCGCGTAGTAGTTGTACACGGCAGTGCGTCCGATGCCGGCATGGCGGGCAACATCGGTCATGGTGAGCCCGGGCAGGCCGTGGGTGAAGAGGAGCTCGCCGAAGGCGGTCAGGATGCGGCGTTGGGTCTCGGCTCGTTGGGCAGCATTCGTGGCGGCCGAAATCCTAGGCATACAGACACTTTACAGTGATCTGTCAGCAAACCACGGCCGCCGGCGCCGGGGAGTCAGATGGCGCAGCCGTCGGGGCCGCAGGCTTCCGCGCCGCCGTCGCTGCCATTGCCGCCTTCGCTGCCCGGAGCGCCGGCGCCGGCCATGACCAAGGTCTGCTTTTCCTGCCATGCCTGGTTGAGCGCCTGGCTGAACATCGCCGAGGGCTGGGCGCCGGACAGGCCGTACTTGCGGTCGATCACGAAGAACGGCACGCCGCTGATGCCCAGGGCGCGGCCCTCTTCGAAGTCGAACCGGACGTCGTCCGCGTACTTGTCGGTGGTGAACAGCTCGTCCAGTTCGCCGGCGTCGATCCCCAGGTCCTGTCCCAGGGACGTGAGGTATTCGCGGCTGCCGATGTCCTTGCCGTGCTCAAAATGGTCGCTCAGCAGCCGTTCTTTGGCGGCATCCTGCTTGCCGTGGGCGGCAGCCAGGTGGATCAGCCGGTGGGCCGTGAAGCTGTTGGCAACCACGACGGCGTCAAACCGGTAGTTGAGGCCCTCGCCCTTGGCCTGTTCCGCCACATGGTCGAACATCTGCGAGACCTGGGCCGGTGCCATGCCCTTGCGGGTGCTGAGGTACTCCAGTTCGGTACCGTCGTAGTGCTCGGGAAGGGTGGGGTCCAGCTGGTAGCTGCGCCACTGCACCTCCACGGACTCGCGGTGCGGGAACTCGGCCAGGGCGGCTTCGAAACGGCGCTTGCCGATGTAGCACCAGGGACACGCAACGTCGGACCAGATCTCAATCTTCATGCTGGCGACAACCGCGTGCTTACCGGGTCCATTCCCCGGCAGGCATGTCACGTTCGTCACTGGGCAGCTTGGGGGTGGGGGACCGCCCGCTCCATCACGAAGTCGTGCTCCACCGTGGTTCCCAGGTTGAAAGATTTGGTGCCGACCTTCCGGAAGCCGGATTTCTCGTAGAAACGGATGGCCTTGGCGTTCTGGCTGTTGACGCCCAGCCACATGCCGCGGGCTCCGGATGCTGCGGCCTGGCCGAGGCTCGCGTGCATGAGCTCGGCCGCGGCACCGAGCCCGTGATGGTCGGGGTGGACGTAGCATTTGCTGAGCTCCGCCGAGGGCAACAGGGTCAGGGCGGCGGCAACGTCCGGGTCAGCGGCCGGCCGGTCCACGAGCATGCTGTAGCCGCGGAGGTCCCCGTCGGAATCGATCACCAGGACGGTGATGCCGGGGTCCGCCAGATAGCTCCGGAAGTTCGCCTCGCTGAGGGTGTTGGCAAGGTGCGCCGCGATATCGGCGGGGGAGGACTGCGGCGGGCAGGCCAGCGGAAAGGTGACGGCGGCGAGCCCTGCCAGCGGCCCGGCGTCGTCCGCTGTTGCTTTGCGGATGGTGTGCGTCATGCCCAAAATCCTAGCCCGCGACCTCCGCGAGGTAGGTCCTGATGCTGTCGACCACCAGTTGATGGTCGTCGTCCGAGGACAGCCCGGAGGCCGTGACTGCGGCCACGACGCCCGTGCCGCGCACCCGGACAGGGAAGGAGCCTCCGGCCAGCGTATAGTCCTCCGGCGTGAGCCACCCTCCTTGTGTGGGATCGAAGGCCTTGGCCGAGAACTCCTCGGACAGCAATGCCGTGCTGTGCTCAAAGCGCAGCATGGACGCCGCCTTGCGGCGGATCCATTCCTCCTGGTCGGCTGTGGCGCCGGGCAGGACGCAGCGGAACAGCACTATGTTGTGGCGCCGGATATCGATGGCCACGGAATGGCCCGCGGCGATGGCGCGGTTGGCGATGAGGGAGCCGAGGCGCCAGGCGTCGTGATGGTCAAAGCCCGGGAAAACGAGCTCTTCCTCGTGCCGGCGCAGTTCGGTGATCCGCGGTGATTCGCTGTCAGTCATTAGAAGTCCCCTGAACGGTAGCGTCGGCGTCGTAGCTGAGCCCGATCTGGCGGCGGATCTCGTCCATGGCTGCCATGACGGCCACCGTCTCGCGGGGCGGAAGGATGGTGCCGGCGGTATCGCCCGCCCTGATGAGGCGTTCCAGCTCTGCAGCCTGGTACTGCATGCCGCGGCTGCCGACGGGCTGCTCGTAGCGTTCAATGACGCTGCCATCCACGGCATGAACGGTGAAGGGCACGGGGTTGTACCAGGTGGATTCGAGGTCGATCCACCCTTCGGTCCCGATGACCATGGCCCGGTTGGCGCTGGCGGCGTCCAGTTCGCAGTCCACAAGGGCCTGCTGACCGCCGGCATAGTCAAAGATCGCTGCAGTCTGCCGGTCCACACCCGTCGCGGTCATCGCGGCACTGGCACGAATGGTCTCCGGGGTGCCCAGGATGTCGAACGCAAAGGAGACCGGGTAGATGCCGAGGTCCAGCAGCGCTCCGCCGCCCAGTGCAGGATCGTTTAGCCGGTGGGCAGGGTCCTTGGGCAGGCTCTGGTTGTGGCTGGCCACCACTTTCCGGACCTCGCCGATGGTGCCTTCCTGGATGATTTCGCGGAGGCGGACCATGTGCGGCAGGAACCGGGTCCACATGGCTTCCAGCGCCACGAGTCCCTTGGATTCCGCGAGGTCAACAATGTCCCGGGCCTCGCGGGCGTTCATGGTGAACGACTTCTCCACGAGCACATGCTTGCCGGCATTCAACGCCAGTAGCGCGTTCGCGTGGTGGAAAGGGTGCGGCGTGGCAATGTAGACCACGTCAACCAGCGGGTCCGCCGCCAAATCCTCATAGCTGCCGTGCGCGGTTGCCACGCCGTACTGCTCGGCAAACGCTTTGCTCGAGTCCAGCGAGCGTGACCCGACGGCCTGGACCGTGAAGCCGTTCTCGTTCAGGTCCTGCGCCTGCAGCCCGGCGATGAATCCGGTGCCAAGGATGCCCCAGCGGATTGCTCCGTCGGAAGTGCCGGTGGGTTGATTAGCCACGAACGTTGTCCTTTGATGGGTTGGTGTTGGCCAGCGGGTACGCCACAAACGCAAAGCGCCTGGAATCCGGCGACCAACTGTTGACGTTGAGGGTTCCCTGGCCGCCGAAGAGGGGCCAGATGTGCAGCGGTGCGGTCCAGTCGCCGGTGGAGACAAGCACGACGGCGACCGGCAGGTCCGCGGGGTGGCCCTCCGTGCCTGCGGGGAAGCGGATGTAGATGGCCAGCTCGCCGTCGGGGGAGAGATGCGGGAACCAGTCGACGGTGTCGCTTTCAAGGAGGCGTTCGAAACCGCTGCCGTCAACCTGCACGCGGGCAAGCTGTGCATGGCCGGGGAGGGCGCTGAAGGACTCCGTGTTCAGGTAGAGCCACTTGCCGTCGGGCGAATATTCCGGCCCGTCGCAATGGCCGGGGCCGACATCAACGCCGGCGGTAGCGCCGCCGTCGGACGGTATGGTCCTGAGCCGGCCCGGCAGCGTAAAGTCGCCCGCCTCGATACCCACGTAGGCCAGTTCGCGGCCGTCCGGGCTGACGCCGTGGAGGAAATGGAAGGAGCCGTCGTCGTCGGTGATCCGCTCCGCCTCGCCGCCGCCAAGCGGGGCACGGTAGATGTGCCCGTCGTTCGCCGAGAGGTAGATCGCCTGCCCGTCGGGCGCCAGGACGTGGTCGTTGTTGAGATCGGGGATGCCGCCCAGGGGGACGTGGCTGAGCGTCCCGTCCGCCACATCGAACCTCCACAGCTTCCCGTCCCCGTTGAGGATGAGGGCCGAGCCGTCCAGGGTCCAGTTCGGCGCTTCGAGGAGGAGTTCGTCGGTGCTGTAGACAAGTTCGGATTCGCCCGTGGCGGACGCTATCCACACTTCGCAGCGCTGGCCGGGCTGAAGGGTGCGCAGCATGCTCAGAGCTCCTTGATCCGGATGTTCCGCCACCGGCACTGCGCGCCCTTGCCCCAGCGGGCTTCGCCGAACATGGAGTCGTTGTCGTGGACTTCCAATGCGATGTGCCCGCGCTCGCCGAGGACACCCAGGACATCCGCCGGGTTGTAGTTCGGCGAGTCCAGCGTGGCGGTGTCCAGTTCGGCGATCTTGAGTCCGTTGACCCAGGTGGTGATGACCGGCAGGGCACCGACGCAGCGGATGCGGAGTTCGTTCCAGCCGCTCCAGCGCCAGACGTCGAGGAAGTCCCCGACGTCGGCGGCGTGCTTCAGGCGGGCACGCTTTTCCTCCGTAACAGGCTCCACCGAGGTGGCCGGGTTGTCCGCAATCAAACCGGTTGGCCGGCCGTCAGCGTCCATTGCCACATTGACGGCGAAGGGCACAGCGGAGAAGCTCGCCAGCCCGTTGCCGAAGAACCCGCCGATGCCGCCGGAGGGGCGGTGGTCCACCAGAACCTGGAAACCTTCCCATGTATCCGGCCGGCGCCGGATCATCACGCCGGTGTCTGCCGGCCAGTCAGGGCGCATTTCCAGGACGAGTTCGAAGTCGCCGAAGGCCTGCTCGCTCACCAGGTAGCCGCCGTAGCCGCTGCCGGGGGAGTCCTGCTCGCCCACCAGGACGCCGTCTTCCACGAACCAGCGGGCCGGGTGCTTTTCGGGTTCCACAGGTGGGGTCAACCCCAGGGCGGCAAAGCGTTCCGAGAGGGCCGGGCCGCCCGGATACTCGGTGCCATAGACGCGTGGCACGGATCGCCAGCCGGCCAGGGTGGTGCCGTCGAACAGCGGCACAAAACCGTCGTCGCCGTCGTGCGTTGCAGTGCCTGCCATGAACTAGTCCTTGCTGCTGAAGGCGGCGTCGAAGCTGGTCTGGGAGGCGGGGAAGTCGAACTTCTTGAGGGCGGCGAGGGCTTCGGGGGCGCCGTGGAGGCGGTCCATGCCGGCGTCTTCCCATTCGACGGAGATGGGGCCGTTGTAGCCGATGGCGGTGAGGGCGCGGAAGGACGATTCCCAGGGCACGTCGCCGCGTCCGGCGGAGACGAAGTCCCAGCCGCGGCGCGG
>NZ_JMLE01000049.1 GCF_000685965.1 Arthrobacter sp. UNC362MFTsu5.1
CGGAGGTGTAGAACTTCACGGCGAAGCCGCGGGGGTCCCGCCAGGTGTCGGGGGAGCCGTTCTCGCCGGCGACCGAGGAGAAGCGGATCAGCATCTCGGTCTCTACGCCGGGCTGCAGGAACGCGGCCTTGGTGTACTTGGAGACGTCCTCGGACGCGGTGAACTTACCGAACGCGCCGCCGCCCTTGGCGTGCACTACACGCTCCGGGACACGCTCGCGGTTGAACTGGGCGAGCTTCTCGATCAGGTAGTGGTCGGTCAGGATGATGGCGCCGTCAGCGCCGACAGCCTTCGAGTGTGCATCGGACGTGACGGGAGCACCGGACTGTGTGGTGGACACGGCGGGCGCAGAGATGTTCAAGGTCATCTTTCTCCTATGTTTCTATTTCTTGCGAGGGACGTTCTGAAGGAAGTTGTTGGACTGCTCCGACCCATTCCACGGTGCCGTCTGCGAAGAATTGCTCCTTCCAGATCGGCACGCGGGCCTTGATGCGGTCCACAAGCTGTGAGCACACCTCAAATGCCTGGCCACGGTGGGCTGCTGACACTGCACAGACCAGTGCAGGATCACCCACCTCCAGCATCCCGACGCGGTGGGCGGCCCAGATGCGGACCGGCTTGTCGGCCTTCCCGGCATGCTCGGCGACCAATTCCGCCACGACTTCGGCCATGATGTGGTGTGCCGTGGGGTGGGCCGAGTAGCTTAATCTGCTGACGGCCATGCCGCCGTCGTGGTTCCGGACAACTCCGCTGAAGCTGACAACGGCCCCGGCTTCGTCGCCCTGGACGGCGGCTGTGGCCCGGTCCACGGAGATGGGGTCTTCGCTGAGCTCGGCGAGGACAACATCAAACCCTGGCATGGGTTACCTCGCGGGCCACATTCTGCCGACGGCTCAGCCTTTCGTGGCCGGCGTAGACGTTCAGGCTGTGTCCCCGGCTGAATCCAACCAGCGTCACTCCGGTCTCGACGGCGAGGTCGGCGGCCAGGCTTGAAGGCGCGCTCACCGCAGACAGGACAGGAATGCCGGCCATGGCGGCCTTCTGGACTAGTTCGAAGGACGCGCGCCCGGACACCTGGAGGACGGTGCCACCCAGAGGCAGCAGATTTTGGCGCAGCGCCCATCCCACCACTTTGTCCACAGCGTTATGGCGCCCCACATCCTCCCGGAGACAAAGCAACTCCGGGCCGGCCCCATCCACCTTGAACAGGCCGGCCGCATGGACGCCGCCCGTCTTGTCGAACACCGCCTGGGCCTCGCGCAGCCGCTCCGGCAGTTCGGCGAGGACATCCACGGGAATCTGCAGCGGGTCCTTGGCAGGATCGAAGGGAAGGGTCTTGCGGACGGACTCGATCGATTCTGTCCCGCAGATGCCGCAGGAGCTTGAGGTGTACACATGCCGCATGGTGTCAGGCATGGGTACATCAGGCCTCAACTGGGCGTCGACCACGTTATATGTCCGTTCTCCCCTGGCATCGCCGGTGCAGAAGCGCAGTGATACCAGTTCGGAGTTGGAGCTGATGATGCCTTCCGAGACCAGGAACCCGGCCACCAGGTCAAAATCGTCCCCCGGGGTCCTCATAGTGACAGCGAAGGAGCGGCCTCCGATTCGGATTTCCAAGGGCTCCTCAGCGGCGAGTACGTCTTCCTTGAACCGCACCGTGTATTCGGTGCCGGAGCCGTCCAGGTTGAAGCGGTGGATCTTGCGGCGCTGTGTCATGCGGGCCATGCGGTGCTCCGTGCTCGGTTGCCGGTGGAAGGGATGGTTTCTTTCGCCTGCGTCCAGGGGAGCGGGAGCACAGGAACCTGCTCGCCGGACTGGACTCCGGCAGGGGGAACGGCCATGACGCCGTCGGCCCAGGCCAGTCCACGCATCATGCCGGGCCCCGTATGCGAGGCGGGGAAGGCAAGTCCCTCGACGAACGTGCAGGGAATCAGGCGGGTACGGCCGGGGCACGGATCAACGTCAGCCGCGGAGGTGACCTGTCCAACGGCACTCAGGGGCCTGCCTCCGAGTGCCTCCATCAGCGGTGCACCCATAGTGATGAGCGCCATCATTGCTGCCAGGGGGTTACCGGGCAGCCCGACGACGAAGCGGCCGTCCGGGAGCACGGCCAGGACTGCCGGGTGGCCCGGCCGCATGGCGATGCCATCCAGCAACAGCTGTCCGCCGAGGGCAGCGATCGCGGCGCGAAAATGATCTGTCCCGGAACAGCCGGTTCCGCCGGTGGTTATGGTCAGGTCCGGCAATCGCCCGGGGAACGCGTCAGTACCGCCAAGTGCCGCGAGCCACTCGGGGTAGGAATCCCCGATCCGCAGGGAGCCGGCAGGTGTGCCCCCCAAAAGGGAAATGACCGTCCCCAACTGCGGACCAAAAGTGTCCCTGACACGTCCTGGTTCCGGAACGCCTGACGTGACCACTTCGGAACCGGTCAATACGATGCCGACCGCCGGCTTGGGCTGCACCAGCAGGTTGTCGTGGCCAGCCACGGCGGCGAGGGCAATGTGACCCGGGTTCAGTGTTGTGCCGGCCGGGATCAGCACCTCACCGGCAGCAGCTTCCTCGCCCGCGGGACGAATGTGTTGGCCCGGGCCCGGCTCGCCTTCCTTTGCGTTGTCATTGAGCCGCAGGAGAAGGCTGCCGTCGGCATTCTGGTGGATCTGGCCACTTTCCTTGCGGAGTATCGACTTGGCGCCGACAGGTACGAGTCCGCCGGTGGCTATGACGCTGGCACTTCCGGGGCGCAAAAAAGGTCCGGGGCCGGCAAGGATCCACGGACCGCCGCCGTTGATGGCCCATCCGTCCATGGCAGACGAGTCGTAATGGGGGAGTTCTTGCAGGGCGGCGACAGTGCGGGTGAGCGTGTGGCCTGCTGCCAAGGCGAGCGGAACCTCCACGGGCGCGAGCGGGACAGCGCAATCGAAAGCCAACTGCCGGGCTTCCGGCCAGGTGGGAGACGGATGTCCGGGGGGCCGCCACGCAGGGCGCAACTCCGGACTGCTGCCGCTGGTGGCGGTATCTTGGGCCAGCAAGGCTGCCCCTTTCCTGAAGGTAGCGGTTCAATGAAACGTACGGGCCGGGGACCGCGAAGGTGCACCATGTGGTGCTTCCCCCGCAGTCCCCGTCAGCTGGGGTGCTACGCCTTGACGTATCCATTCGGGTTCAGCACGAACTTTGTTGCCGAGCCGGCGTCGAATTCGGCGTAGCCGCGGGGCGCATCCTCGAGCGGTATCGCTGTGGCGTTCACTGCCTTGGCGATCTGCACCTTGTCATGCAGGATGGCCATCATCAGCTGGCGGTTGTACGACATGACGGGGCACTGGCCGGTGGTGAACGACAGGGACTTTGCCCATCCGGTGCCCAGTGACAGCGACAGGGAGCCGTGCTTGGCGGCCTCGTCAATTCCACCGGGGTCGCCCGTGACGTACAGGCCGGGGATGCCCAGGGCCCCACCCGCGGCGGTAATGTCCATGAGGGAATTCAGCACGGTGGCCGGGGCCTCGTGGGATGTGTCCTTTCCGTGCCCACGGGCTTCGAAGCCCACGGCGTCGACACCGCAATCCACTTCGGGAACACCAAGGATCTGTTCGATCTGGTCCTTCGGATCCCCGTTGGAGACGTTCACCGTCTCGCACCCGAAGGTTCGGGCCTGCGCCAGTCGCTCTTCGTTCATGTCGCCGACGATAACGACGGCGGCACCAAGCAACTGCGCACCGACGGCGGCGGCGAGGCCAACCGGGCCGGCGCCGGCAATGTACACCGTGGACCCGACGCCGACGCCGGCAGTGACGGCGCCGTGGAACCCGGTGGGGAAGATATCCGAGAGCATGGTCAGGTCCATGATTTTTTCCAGGGCCTGGTCGCGGTCGGGGAACCTGAGCAGGTTCCAGTCGGCGTAGGGGACCAGCACGTATTCTGCCTGGCCACCCACCCAGCCGCCCATGTCCACATAACCGTAGGCGCTGCCCGGACGATCCGGGTTGACGTTCAGGCAGATGCCGGTTTTGCGCTCTTTGCAGTTCCGGCAACGGCCACAGGAGATGTTGAAGGGTACGGAGACGATGTCTCCCACCTTGATGAATTCCACATCCGGCCCGACTTCCACCACCTCGCCGGTGATTTCATGGCCAAGGACGAGGTCCTTTGGTGCAGTGGTGCGTCCGCGCACCATGTGCTGGTCCGAGCCGCAGATGTTGGTTGTCACCGTGCGCAGGATGGCACCGTGGGGTACTTTCCGGCCCACGTTGGCCGGATTGACGCCAGGCCCGTCTTTGAGTTCAAACGTCGGGTAGTCGGTAGTGATGATTTCGACGACACCGGGTTCCTTGTAGGCTACGGCTCTGTTTCCTGACATGGACACTCCTTTGGCTACGGGGGATGGTGTGGGTTGGTGCCGGGCTTGCCATATCGGATTGCCTTGCACTGGTCCGGCAAGTTGCCGGCGCTGCCCCGTTGCCCGAGAGTGGTGCTTCGATGAGGATACCTCCCCAGGTTTCTGGCCACCGAAGCACCGTTCACGGGAACGGGACAGCTAATCCTTCGCGAGGACGAAGGCTGCCAGTAGCAGGCCGGGCGTATTGACTGACGTTCGTCCGGCATGCACGGACTGATATTTTTCTTTGATAAGCAAAGATATATCAGTGCCATCGTATGGCAGCCACAGGGGCATGTCCAGAGATTTCTTATCGGCCGTGGATCAGGCTCAGGGCCTCGGCCCGGGCGGCCGGCAGGCGCAGTTCACCGCGGACTGCCGACGTGATGGTCTTTGCCCCGGGCTTGCGGACGCCCCGCATTGACATACACAGGTGCTCGCACTCGATCACCACGATGGCGCCCAGCGGCCGCAGCGCTGTGACCAGCGCGTCGACAACCTGGGTGGTCAGCCGCTCCTGGACCTGGGGCCTTCGCGCAAAGACGTCCACCAGCCTGGCAAGCTTGCTGAGGCCGGTCACGAGTCCCTCGGCGGAGGGGATGTAGCCCACATGCGCCACGCCATGGAACGGCACCAGGTGATGCTCGCAGGTGGAGTAGAACGGGATGTCCTTGACGATGACCATTTCACCGTGTCCGAGGTCAAAGGTCCTGTCCAGGACGGCCAGGGGATCCTCATGGAGCCCGCCGAACATCTCGGCGGCGGCCCGGGCTACACGGGCCGGGGTGTCCGCCAGTCCCGGCCTTTCGGGGTCCTCCCCGATGGCAAGGAGGTATTCGCGGACAGCCCGTTCCACCCTTGGCCCGTCCACGCCCTTCGTGACGGCCGCTTCGGTCGTCAGGATAGAGCTCACGCTTCGGCCCCCTCAAGCCGCACGATAACGGACTTGGACGTCGGCGTACCGCTGGTGTCGGCTACGGAGTCAAGGGGCACGAGGACGTTGGTTTCCGGGTAGTAGGCCGCCGCGCAACCCTTTGGCGTCGAGTATGAAACGATGCGGAAGTTTTCGGCCCGTCGTTCGGTCCCCTGGAATTCGGAGATGAGATGGACCATGTCCCCGGCCGTGAACCCTAGCTCAGTAATGTCGTCCGCGTTGATCAGGACAACGCGGCGACCGCCGTGGATGCCGCGGTAGCGGTCATCCTTGCCGTAGATGGTGGTGTTGTACTGGTCATGGGATCGCAGGGTCTGGAGGACGAGCCGTCCTGCGGGGACCTTGATGAATTCAAGGTCGTTGCCAGTGAAGTGGGCCTTGCCCGAAGCAGTATCGAACTTCCTTGCGTCCCGGGGCGGGTGGGGAAGGACGAACCCGCCAGGGTTCCGGATCCGCTCCTCGAAGTTCTCGAAGCCACTGAGGACCGCTTCGATGTGTTTCCGGATGATGGAGTAGTCGTCCTTCATGGCGAGCCAGTCGGCTTTGGGGGTATTGGGCAGCGGGAGGTTGTCGCTGCCGGTGAAGATCTTGCTGGCAATGTTGCAGACAATGGCCACTTCGGAGTGCAGGTGCTCACTTGCGGGCTTAAGCCGTCCGCGGGAGGCATGGACCGCACTCATGGAGTCCTCCACGGTCACCCTCTGGTCGCCGGTGCGCTGGGTGTCCTTCTCGGTGCGTCCCAGCGTCGGAAGTATCAGCGCACGTCGACCCGTCGATACGTGGGAGTGGTTCAGCTTCGTAGAGATCTGCACGGTCAAGCGCGTGTTGGCCAGCGCCTGTTCCGTGACCTCGGAGTCCGGGGCCGCCCGTACGAAGTTTCCGCCCATGCCGATGAAGACGCGGACCTTGCCGTCCCGCATGGCACGGATAGCGGCGACGGTGTCGAAGCCATGCGCCCTGGGGGAGAGGAAGTGGAACTCGTGGTCAAGCCTGTCGTGGAAGCTCTCCGGCATCTTCTCGAAAATCCCCATGGTCCGGTCGCCCTGGACATTGGAGTGGCCGCGCACGGGGCAGACACCGGCCCCGGGCTTGCCGATGTTGCCTTGCAGAAGCAGGACATTGACCACGTCGCGGAGGGTGGGAACCGAGTGCTTGTGCTGGGTCAATCCCATGGCCCAGCAGACGATTGTGGCGCTCGAGGCCAGGAGGCGCTCGCCTGTGGACTTAATTTGTTCCAGTGTCAGCCCGGTGGCTTCGACGATGTCGTCCCATTCCGCTTTTTCCAGGTAGCGCAGGTATTCGTCGATGCCAACGGTGTGGTCCTTGATGAACTCGTGGTCCAGCACGGTGGGGAGGCCGGGGGTCTTGCGCCCTTGGGCTTCGGCTTCGAGAAGGTATTTGCCAAGCCCCTGGAAGAGGGCCTGATCGCCGCCGGCGCGGATTTGGAGGAAGTCGTCAGTCAGTTGTGTGCCCACCACCATGCCGGAAATGTTCTGCGGGTTCTCGAACCGCAGGAGCCCGGCTTCGGGAAGCGGATTCACGGAGATGATGACGGCGCCGTTCTTCTTCGCCTTCTCGAGCGCACTGAGCATGCGCGGGTGGTTGGTCCCGGGATTTTGACCCGCCACAAAGATAAGCGACGCCGTCTCCAGGTCCGTGAGGCTGACGGAGCCTTTGCCGATGCCGATCGTTTCCACCAGGGCCGAGCCGGACGATTCGTGGCACATGTTGGAGCAGTCGGGCAGGTTGTTCGTTCCGATGCCGCGAACGAGGAGCTGGTAGGCGAAAGCGGCCTCGTTCGATGTCCGCCCGGACGTGTAGAACACTGACTGGTCGGGGTGCTCCATGTCCTTGATCTCCCGGGCGATCAGCTCATAGGCGTCGTCCCATTCGATGGGCTTGTAGTGGGTTGCGCCTTCGTCGAGGACCATCGGATGAGTCAGCCGGCCCTGCTGGCCCAGCCAGTAGTCGTCGCGCGTCTTCAGGTCCGCAATGGAGTGTTGCGCGAAGAATTCGGGCGTGACACGGCGAAGCGTGGCTTCTTCGGCCACTGCCTTGGCGCCGTTCTCGCAGAATTCCGCAGCGTTGCGCTTTTCGTGTTCAGGCCAGGCGCAGCCCATGCAGTCAAAGCCGTCAACCTGGTTGACAGCCATGAGTGTCTGGATGCTGCGCAGCGGGCCCATCTGCTCAAGGGAAATTTTCAACGCATTCGCCACAGCCGGAAGGCCGACAGCAGTCGTTTTGGGCTTGGTGAGGGTCAGCTTTGACTCGTCGATATTCTGCTGGGGGGCTTTCGAAGCCATGTGATCTTCCCTTCAGATCTTGGCAGGAATCAGTGGAATGGAGGTGCTGCCTGGGGCCGGCGTCATGGCTGGCTGGAGTGTCCGCAGATCTTCTGGAAGACCAGGCACGCGGCCGAGGTCGTTGAGGTGAGGAGTACCTGCCGGAGGGTGACATTTTTTAGATCGGATATTGATATATCAGTTCTAGGAATACTATGTACAGGAGGCCTTCGCGTCAAGGCTCAGCCGTGCATTGGGAGGAGACTTGGATATGGCAAGCGGTGGAGAACTACCGTCGGATGTTGGGGGTTCCTTCCTGCCACCGAGGCAGGAGGAGGAGTCTTTCGCCGACTTCGCCTACAGGGTGCTCTGTGATGAACTGATCGTTTTGGACATCAAGCCTGGCGAACCTTTGAATGACGAAGTGATTTCCAGGCGGCTCGGGGTGGGGAGGACACCCATCCGGGAGGCCATGAAGCGCCTTGAAAGCGACCACCTCGTGGTGGCGTATCCCCGCCGGGGAACATTCGCCGCAGGAGTGGACATCACGGATCTGGCTGAAATTTCCGAAATCCGGCAGCTTTTGGAGCCTGCGGCCGCAGCGCGGGCTGCCCGGATGGCATCGCCGCAGCTCCGGCAAGAGATCAAGGAATTTGCCAAGGAAGTGGGGGAGCTCCTGCCGGTAATGCACTCCCAGCGGGACCTGATGCGTCTGGACATGCGCGTGCACCGGATGATCTACCGGGCCACAGGGAGCCGGCACCTTGAGGATGTCCTGATCCGATATGACAACCTGGCGACGCGGATCTGGAGCCTTGTGCTGGAGAAACTTCCTCCGGTATCCGAGCATATTGCCCAGCACATTGAGCTGCTCGAGTGCATCGCGGCAGGTGATTCCGAAGCTGCTGCGCGGCTGACGACCAAGCATGTGACGGACTTTGAGAACCTCATCAGGGGCGTCCTATAGCCCATTGGCAGGACCCAGCCTTCGTGCCCGCGCAGATCGCATGGACCTGAGCGGGCACGAGGACAAACTGGGCCTAAGCGGCGCAGGGGCTGCCTGCTGTGGATCACACGGCTGTTTCCCGGACCAGGGCACGCGACTGTTCCCGCGCGGCCTCAGTGGTGTGCAGCAGAAGGAGGGATGTGGTGACTGAGCCGACGCCGCCCGGCACGGGTGTCAGCGCCCCGGCGATGCCCCGGACACTGGCCTCGTCCACATCCCCCACGAGGGACCCGTCGGGAAGGACGTTGGTGCCGACGTCGATCACTACGGCCCCGGACGAGATATGGCCGCCGTTCAGCAGGCCGGTGCGCCCGGCGGCGACCACCACGACGTCGGCCGTCTTGGTGTATTTCTCCAGCGCCCCCGACCTGGAGTGGCAGACGGTGACGGTGGCGTCGCGTTCCAGCAGCAGCAGGGAGAGCGGTTTTCCGACGACGGCGGAACGTCCAATCACGACGACGTTCCGGCCGGCCACCGGGATGTCGAAGTGGTCAAGGATCTCGGTGACGGCCCGTGCCGTGGCAGGGGCGAACGAGGGCTGGCCGACGGCGAGGCGGCCAAGGCTCAGAGGATTCGCGCCGTCGATGTCCTTCTCAGGGGCGATGTGCTCAACCAGCGCATCTGCATCGACGCCGGGAGGCAACGGCGTCTGGAGAATGATGCCGTTGACGGACGGCTCGGCGCTGAGGTCTTTCAGGACTGAAGCCAATGCCTGTCCTGTCGCGTCGTGGCCCAGGTCCACGATCCGGCAAGTGATCCCCGCGCTTTCCGCGGCCCGTTCGATGGACCGCACATACCAGTGCGTGGAGCCGTCGTTCGTGGCCACAACCACGGCAAGGGCGGGGCGCAGACCGTCAGCTTCGAGGTCCCTGGCTTCGTCGTGGGCCTTGAGCTGAATGAGCTTTGCCAGGTTTCGTCCTGAGAGGAGTGTGGTGCTCAACCGAGAATCCTTTCGCGCACGCGCTTCACGAGCGAGTCTGCTGCCAGGACGACCTTGTCCTCAATGCCATCGGTCTGGTCAGCCAGCCGGGAACGTGCTTCGGTGTCCTTGATGGCCACCACATTGATGTCGATGTTTACCCGTGCAGTGGTGGCGGCTGCCCGGGCAGCGTCGACGGCGGCGGCGACGTCGCTGATCACGTTGGCATTGGCCACCTCGAACAGCTCCGTGGCAAGATCCACGACGGCACCGGCAACGAGGATCAGTTGAGCCGGTGTCTTCGCGGCCTGAACGAGCGCGTCCTGGATGGACGCTGTCCGGGCAGCTTTGAGGTCGTCACTACCTGCGGGGAGCTTGTACGCGTCAATCACGCCTTGGAACGCGTGCTGGTCGGCGTCCGCGAGGCGCAAGGCCTGGGCCACCAGTCCGTCGGCGCTGCTGATGATCCTGGTGACGAGTTCGGTGTGCTGTTCGTATTTCGGGCCGGTGGTGTACCTGGCCACCATGGCGACAAGTGCCGCCCCCTGGGCGGCGTGGAGTGCCGCGGCTGCGCCGCCGCCCGGGGTGGGTTCGCGGGAGGCAAGCCTGGCGAGGTAGTCGTTTATTGTTTCTGAACTGATCATGTGTCTTCCTGGGCTGAAGCTCTGCTCGACTGGCCTGGCATGGGACGGACGAAGGAAAAGCAGCGGCCCGGACTCTGGTTGCGAGGAAACGAGTCCGGGCCGCGTGCCTTTGAACGGCCGGCGGCTGTTAGCCGCGGAGCCGGGTCATCGTGGGGTCGTACAGTGGATCGGCCGTGACCGTGGCTTGGATGCGCCGTCCGAAGTACTCGATCTCGACCGAGTCACCAATGGACACAGCGGCCGGGAGGTACGCGTAGGCGATCGGTTTGGCGACCGTGTAACCGTATGCGGCACTGGTGACGTAGCCAACTGCTTGGTCCTTGTAGAAGACCGGTTCCTTGCCCAGCACTATGCTCCGGCCGTCGTCGACCGTCAGGCAGCGCAGGCGGCGGGCGGAGTTCTCCTCGGTCCGGCCTTCCAGTGCTGCCTTGCCGACGAAGTTCTCCTTGGTCATCTTCACAGCGAAACCGAGTCCCGCTTCCAACGGGTCGTGCTCGGTGGTCATGTCGGTGCCCCACGAGCGGTAGCCCTTTTCCAAGCGAAGCGAGCTGAACGCGGCGCGGCCGGCAGCGATTACGCCGAACGGCTGCCCTGCTTTCCACAGTGCGTCCCACAGGCGCTGTCCGTTGTCCGCGCTGGTGTACAGTTCCCAGCCCAGCTCGCCGACGTAGGACAGCCGCATGGCAGTGACGGTGACGCCGCCGATGACAACCTTCTTCGCCCGGAAGTAACGCAGGCCGTCGTTGGAGAAGTCGTCGCTGCTGACCGTGCTGATGAGGTCCCGGGCGAGGGGTCCCCACAAGCCGATGCAGCAAGTCCCGCCGGTGGTGTCTCGCACCTGGACCCAGTCGCTGGCGGTTCCGCTTTCCGTCTGGTGGCGTGCGGCCCGCTCAAAGTAGGCCGTGTCGATGTTTCCATTGGCTCCAAGCTGGAAGGTGTCTTCGCTCAGGCGGGCCACGGTGATATCGCTTCGGATCCCGCCGGCGTGGTCCAGCAGGAGGGTGTACGTGACGGCGCCCGGCTTCTTGGCCATGTCGGCGGTAGTCAGCTCCTGCAGCAGCTTCAGGGCTCCGGGGCCGGAGACCTCCAGGCGCTTGAGCGGAGTCATGTCGTACATGGCCACCGCAGTGCGGGTCTTCCAGGCTTCGGCGGCGGCGATGGGCGAGCTGAACATCCCGGACCAGGCGTCACGTGCCGGCGGCTGCCATTCGTCAGGCATCTCCTTGAGCAGTTCGGCGTTGGCTTCGAACCAGTAGGGACGCTCCCATCCGCCGCCCTCCAGGAAGTACCCGCCCAGCTGCTTGTGGCGTGCGTGGAACGGGCTGACGCGGAGGTTGCGGGGGGAAAGCTTGGGCTGGAGCGGGTGCATGACATCGTAGATTTCCACGAAGTTCTGCTGGGACGTTTCGCTGACGTATTCGGGGGTCAGCTGGACCTCTTCGAAGCGGTGGATGTCGCAGTCACCAAGATCAATGCTGGACTTGCCGGTGGTCAGCAATTCAGCAACAGCGCGGGCGATGCCGGCCGAGTGGGTGACCCACACGGCTTCGGCGACGAAGAAGCCGTCCAGCTCCTTGGACTCACCCACCAGGGATCCGCCGTCGGGGGTGAAGGAGAAGATGCCGTTGAAACCGTCCTCGATTTCGCTTTCGCGCAGGGCCGGCAGGATCTGCTTGGTGGCCTCCCATGCCGGGAGGAAGTCCTCCAGGGTGAAGTCGAGGCGGGAGGGCATGTTGTGGTCGCTGATGGTCTCGGGTGCGAACGTGCCGAGCTCGTCAAGGTCCACGGGCATGGGGCGGTGGGCGTAGGAACCGATGCCGTAACGCTCGCCGTGCTCGCGGTAGTAGAGGTCCTGGTCCTGGTGCCGCAGGATCGGCAGGGAGGCGTCGTTGGGCAGTTCGTTCTTGCCCTTCTGTGCGGGGACCGGAGTGGTCTTTACGTACTGGTGGGCGAGCGGGAGGAGCGGGACTGACATCCCGATCATTTCGCCGATCTTGGCACCCCAGAAGCCGGCGCAGGAGACCACGATGTCGGCAGGGATGGTGCCTTCGGAGGTCTGGACACCGGTGACCCGGCGGCCGGACTGCTCGATGCCCGTCACCGTGGTGTTGCCCAGGTACTTGACGCCCGCGGCTTCAGTGCGCTTGATCAGCAGCTGGACGGCACGGGCAGCACGGGCCAGGCCGTCGCTGGGAACGTGGAGACCGCCAAGGATGTCTTCCTCGTTCAGGAGCGGGTAAAGCTCCTTGCACTCGGCGCGGGTAAGGATCTTGCCGTCGATACCCCACGCGGCGGCATAGCCGAGCTTCCGTTTCAGATCGGCGAGGCGTGTCTCGGTGGTCGCGATCTCGAGGCCGCCCACCTGGTTGAAGCAGCTGACGCCGTCCTCGGTCAGGGACAAAAGCTTCTCAACCGTGTACTTGGCGAAGAGCGCCATCGACTTTGAGGCGTTGGTCTGGAAGACGAGGCCCGGGGCGTGGGACGTGGAGCCGCCGGGCATGTTCAGGGGTCCCTGGTCCAGTACGGTGATGTTGTTCCAACCCCGCGCGACCAGTTCGTCGGCCAGGTTCGTCCCGACGATTCCCGCTCCAATAATGACAATGCTTGGTGTCGAAGCCATGTGGTTTCTCCTGCTGATTTTCGTGTGTTGTCTTGTTGATGGGGTGGTCGTGCTTAACGGAACACAACAGTGCTGGTTTGGTCCAGCAACACACGGTGTTCGCAGTGCCATCGCACGGCGCGGGACAGTGCCAGCGCTTCCGCGTCCTGCCCGACTGTTGACAGTGCGGTGGGACCGTAACTGTGGTCCACCCGGATGACTTCCTGCTCGATGATTGGACCTTCATCAAGTTCAGCAGTCACGTAGTGGGCTGTGGCACCTACAAGCTTGACGCCGCGGTCGTACGCCTGGTGGTACGGGCGGGCTCCCTTGAATCCAGGAAGGAAGGAGTGGTGGATGTTGATGGCCCGGCCCTCAAGGGACCGGCAGAGGTCATCGGAGAGCACCTGCATGTACCGGGCCAGCACAACGAGGTCGATGTTGTGCTCGTCGACGAGGTCCAGCAGGCGCTGTTCGGCGTCTGCCTTCGTCTCGGGGGTCACCGGGAGGTAGATGAAAGGCAGTCCGGCGGCGTCGGCCATGGCCCGGTGGGTTTCATGATTGGAAACCACGAGGACGATGTCGCCGCCAAGGCTGCCGCCGCGCCACCGGAAGATCAGGTCGTTCAGGCAGTGGCCGAACTTGGACACCATGACCAGAATGCGCTGCTTGGTCTGGTCATGGAAGCTGAACTTCATGTCGAAGCGGTCCGCAATGGCGCTGAACTCCTCCTCCAGCCGCTCCGGCGTGTACTCGGGGGAACCCGAGAATGCGGTGCGCAGGTGCAGCGTCTCGCGGAGGCCGTCGTCGAACTGCTGGTGCTCGTCGATGTTGAAGCCACGCTCGAAGAGAAAGGTGGTGACCGCCTGGACAATGCCGGCACGTTCGACGCACGTCAGTGTGAGTACGAACTTTTGGGCCTTGTCCTGCGCGCGGGGCTCGGTGAGAGTCAGCGTGCTGGGTGATGAGTCTGTTGCCACTATGGTCATGTCTCCTCCTTTAGGAATTTACGTTAGATATATTCTTGGATCAAGTACTGATATATTAGGTTTGGGAATCAGCGTATACTGGTCAGTGGGCGAGGTCAATAGCCTGTTTGGCTTGAATGGAAAGGGGCAAGATTATGGCAGCTGAAGCGTTGGCGATTGTGGAAGATGCGGTCAAGAAGTCATTGGCGGACGTGGCGTACGAGCGCATCCGCGACCGGCTGCTGATGCTTGACATCAAACCCGGCGATCTCCTGTATGACGACCACCTCGCCAAGGAACTCGGTATGGGGCGGACTCCAGTGCGGGAGGCTTTGAAGCGGCTTGAGCTTGACCGCCTGGTGGTTTCGTACCCGCGGAGGGGTACTTTTGCCACCCGGGTGGACGTGACCGACCTTGCCTTCATTTCAGAAATCCGGACGCAGCTTGAACCTCTCGCAGCTGCACGTGCTGCCCGGGTGGCCACGGAGCGGCAACGCGAGCAGCTGCGGGCTGTGATGCGGGCTGTTGAATCCTTCGATACCCGTGCGGCCTCGGTAGTTGAAACCCTGCGCTTGGACGCGCGCGTACATCAAGGCATCTACGCGGCTGCGGCCAATCCCCACCTGGAGGACATCCTGATCCGGTACGACAACCTCGCCACCCGCATCTGGTGCATGGTGCTGGATCGCCTTCCCGATCTTTCCCGGCACGTGCATGAGCACCTGGACCTGCTCGGCGCTGTGATTGCCGGCGATGAGGCGCGGGCCGCTGACCTGGCGAGAGTCCACGTCAGCGGCTTTGAGGACGCCGTCCGCAAGGCGCTCTTCAGCTGATCTGAGCCCCGCGTTTGCCCGTGTTACCAAAAGCGCGGCCCTTAGGGCCGCGCTTTTGGCGTCTCCGGGAAGGGCTGAAAATCTGTTGACACCCATCGGCCTCGATAGCATACTTGAGTCACGAAACTAATATATCAACAGGATATTAGATAGAAGAGGAGATAAAGATGGTCGACGTTCTGACCCGTACGCTCGCAGAGACCGATCCTGCGATCCACGCAGCCGTTCAGCAGGAGCTCCTGCGACAGCAGGACACGCTGGAGATGATCGCCTCCGAAAACTTTGCGCCGAGTGCCGTCATGGAGGCACAGGGTTCGGTCCTGACCAACAAGTACGCCGAGGGCTACCCGGGCAAGCGCTACTACGGCGGCTGCGAGCACGTTGATGTGGTTGAGCAGCTGGCCATCGACCGTCTTAAGTCATTGTTCGGCTCCGAATTCGCCAATGTGCAGCCGCACTCAGGCGCCCAGGCCAACGCAGCGGCGATGTTCGCCCTGATCCAGCCCGGCGACACCATCCTGGGGTTGAACCTCGCGCACGGCGGCCACCTCACCCACGGCATGAAGATCAACTTCTCCGGCAAGCTCTATAAGGTGGTCCCGTACGGAGTCGGCGAGGACACCATGCTGATTGACATGGCTGAAGTCGAGCGCCTGGCGGTTGAGAACAAGCCGAAGCTCATCGTTGCCGGCTGGTCTGCCTACTCCCGCCAGCTCGATTTCGCCGAGTTCCGCCGGATCGCGGACCTCGTGGGCGCCTACCTGATGGTGGACATGGCGCACTTCGCCGGCCTGGTGGCCGCAGGGCTGCACCCCAACCCCGTTCCCCACGCCCACATCGTCACGAGCACCACCCACAAGACCCTCGGCGGTCCGCGCGGTGGTGTGATCCTGACCAACGACGCCGACATTGCCAAGAAGGTCAACTCCGCGGTGTTCCCCGGCCAGCAGGGCGGCCCGCTGGAGCACGTCATCGCAGCCAAGGCCGTGGCCTTCAAGCTCGCTGCCGAGCCGGCATTCCGCGACCGCCAGGAACGCACCCTGGAAGGCGCCCGCATCATTGCGGAACGCATGCTGTCTGCCGACGTTGCAGAGTCCGGCGTGACTGTCGTCAGCGGTGGCACCGACGTGCACCTGGTCCTGGTGGATCTGCGGAACTCGGAACTGGACGGCCAGCAGGGCGAAGACCGCCTGCACCGGATCGGTATCACCGTGAACCGCAACGCCGTGCCGTTCGATCCGCGCCCGCCGATGATCTCTTCGGGCCTTCGTATCGGCACGCCGGCCCTGGCCACGCGTGGTTTCGGGAAGGCAGAATTCACCGAGGTCGCTGACATTATCGCCGCAGCACTCAAGCGCGAATTCAGCGACGAGACCGCGGCGGAACTCCGGCAGCGGGTCGAAATCCTGGCCGGAAAGTTCCCGCTCTACCCCAACCTTTCTTCTGACGCGAACGAGGTGGCATGATGGCCGATCTGCTTCCGGAGCACCCGGATTTCCTTTGGCGTAACCCGGAGCCTAAGTCCTCTTATGACGCGGTGATTGTGGGCGGTGGCGGGCATGGCCTGGCTACGGCGTATTTCCTGGCGAAGAACCATGGCATGACCAACATCGCGGTCCTGGAAAAGGGTTGGCTGGCCGGCGGTAACATGGCCCGGAACACCACGATCATCCGTTCCAATTACCTTTGGGACGAGAGCGCGGCCATCTACGAGCACGCCCTGAAGCTCTGGGAAATCCTGCCCGAGGAACTCGAGTACGACTTCCTGTTCAGCCAGCGCGGGGTGATGAACCTCGCCCACACCCTGGGCGATGTCCGCGAGAGCATGCGCCGGGTGGGTGCGAACCAGCTTAACGGTGTGGACGCGGAGTGGCTGGACCCGAAGCAGGTCAAGGAACTCTGCCCGATCCTGAACATCAGCGATAACATCCGCTACCCCGTCATGGG
>NZ_JMLE01000050.1 GCF_000685965.1 Arthrobacter sp. UNC362MFTsu5.1
TCCCTTTCCCTGGATCCGGCGCTGGTGACGTTCAGTCCGGCCCGCAGTTCCAGCACCTGGCCGCTGCTGCGGGCCGCGGGCCGGTTCACGGTGAACATCCTTCCGGCCGGGCACCGGCATCTTGCCGCGCAGTTTGCCCGTTCGGGCACCGATAAGTTCGCCGGTGTGGGGTTTTCGGTGTCGCCGCTGGGTAATCCGGTGCTGGATCAGGCCCTTGCGTGGGTGGATTGCGAGCTGTACCGGGAGTACGACGGCGGCGACCACACCATTGTGGTGGGGTCGGTCCGTGCCCTGGGTGCACGGGACGGTGCCGGGCCGCTGCTCTTCTTCAAGGGCGGCTATTTCGACGGCGTGCCGTCCCGGGCCGGGCAGCTGGAAAGCGCCGCATGACACGGGCCAAGTCAGGGACCCGCCGGCTGCGGCGCCGCCCTGAGCAGCCGGCCGCCGGCACCACGACCAGTGCTGGCATTCATGGCCTCCGGGACAGCGTCCCGGACCACCCCGCGCAGGACTGGTCCGGCATAGAGGTGGGGGCAACCGTCCACGTCATTCCGCCCGCAGGGTTGCCATACCTCGGCCGGGTGGATGCCAAGACGCCCGACTCCGGAATTGCCTGGGTGGTGAGCCTGGAAGGCTCCGGCCGCCAGATGCATGGCAAGCGCGACGGCGTCCGCCTGCACTCTGTCCCGAGGCCGCCGTGGTGACACTCGGGTGCCCACCTTCTTCGTTGCTGCCTAAGCCGGCTGCTCGGGTTCGCCCAGCGAGAGCATCAGCCGGTTCGCCCAGTTAAGAACGCACTGCCATGGATCACGTCGGCGAGCTCCAGCGGATCCAGCCCCTCATCCTGCAGGGCCTCGACGTGGGCCGGAGTGAGCCGCGGGGAGTCTGCGCCAGTGCTGCCGCTGCCGCCGCCACCGCATTCCAGCGAGCCCCGAGGTCCGCCGAGGTGCCGTCGTCGAGAAGTCGCTGGACGTCGTCGTGCCGGTCCGTGTGAGGACGTCTTGCATCACCCTAGAAGCGCAAGGGGCCGGGGCTGAAGTTGTCTGACATGTACTGTCACTGCGGTTCGCACGGCGCAAAGCGGGGTCATTTTCCGCAACGAAAACGCGGTTCCGGGACGGGGAAGAGAGGACGTTGGCGAGTGCCAACGGGCACCAAAATGGGGGCATACCGGCCACAGAAAGCCCGCCCGCCACGTTCTATCCGGCGACGGGAGGCACAGGCCTCGCCAGGTTCCTAGAGGACGCCGGCTGTGGAGACGAGCTGCGCCCGACCCTCCTCGAGCCGGTACGCGACGCCGACCACCGCGGCGGAGTAATTGTCCACCGCGTCGAAGATCATCCGTGAACTGTCCATCAGCCGGCGCACGGTCTGCTTGACGTGCTCGACCACCATGTCGTTGACGTCCGTTTTGTCCTCACGGATCGACCTCAGCACCGACGGTGTGATCCGTTCCACCAGGTCGCGGATGTGGCCCGGGGGCGACTCTCCGGTTTCCACGGCTTCCTTCGCGGCCGTGACGGCGCCGCAATTGTCATGACCAAGGACGACGATCAGCGGGACGTTGAGAACCGAGACCGCGTACTCCAGCGAGCCGAGAACGGCGTCATCGATCACGTGCCCGGCTGTGCGCACCACGAAAACGTCGCCGAGGCCGACGTCGAAGATGATCTCCGCGGCGAGTCGGGAGTCCGCACAGCCAAAGATGACTGCGAACGGATTTTGGGTGTTCACCAGCTCGCTGCGGCGGGAGGCGTTCTGGTTCGGGTGTAGCGAAGCTTCCGTGACGAAACGCTCGTTGCCGTCAAGCAGCCGCTGCCATGCCTCGTAGGTGCTGATTCTGCTGCTCACCCTACTTACTGTAAAGGGGCGTGCCTGTAGGGGGCGCGCCGACCCACAGAGCGCCGACCCACAGAGGGAGGTCCGCTTCCGGGTGGTGTGCGGGACGGGTTGGGGGAAGGCTGAACGCGGGGGTTTGGCTTAGCCCATCCCGGCCGGCCCCGCCCAGGCGCCGCCGGCGCCGGTCCCGCCACCGCCGCGGTCGTCATCCCTGCCGCAGCGCGTGCAGCGCTTGTATCGGCCCCCGTCCTCGGTGTGCTCTTCGTGCCAATCGTGACGGAGATTCAATTTGCACAGCAGGGCCCTGAGCATGGTCTGCTCCGATCTGAGGCTCGCCCACTATCCCCATTGCCAAGGCAAGTCTAGGAGCGCCACCGCGGCCGCCGCCAGTGCATGCCAGTACTGGCCGGCTCAGGTCAGATGATCGAAGTCTCCTCGCGCCCACGCGTTGTGCCTTTGCGCAGAATCATGCAGAACGGCCCTGGCTCCGGACGCGATTGCATTGTTGAAGTTGCCGTAAATCCGGTCAAAATCGAGGTCTTCCAGCTGCGCGGCGATGCGCAGGGCCACCGCGCCGGAAAGCGGCAAATGATTCGGGTAGCTGCGCATGAACGCGATAGAGCGGCGGTCCGGATTCGGAAACACGCTGTCACCGGTTAGCAGGACTCCTCTGCCGCCGGCTCCTGCAGCCCACTGCGCCACCGCGCTGCCGGGGAAGTGCCCACCGGTCTGGTGGAGGGTCAACCCTTCGGCGACACTGTGAATGCCCGCCCAGTATTCGATCATCGGATCATGGCGGCCCAGCCATCGCCGGTCTGCCTCCGCCACAAGGACCGGGACGCCACCGAGCCGGTGCGACCACTCGACCTGCACGCCGAACATGTGCGGATGGCTCGCGGCGATGGCCAGGACCGGGCCTCGCTCGAGCACAGCCTTCGCAGCACTGTCGTCGACGTATCCGACCGGATCCCACAGCAGCGAACCCTCCGGTGTCACCACAAGCTGGGCAGTCTGGCCGATCCCGACTTTTGGCTCCGCCCGGATCCCGAAAAGTCCTGGCTCGTTCTCCTTCAGCGATAGCTGCTGGCCTTCCTGCGCCATCGCGTCCAGCGTGAGCCATTTTTGTCCGTCCTCGGGCACGTACTGCCGTTCATCGGCGCAGATCGGGCAGAGCGCCGGGGCAGGTTCGTCGCGTTCGACGGCGCAGGTTGCGCAGATCAGCATGGCTGGTCCCTTCCAAACGTCCTGTGTCCTGCTCGCCGCCTTCTTCTCCGTCGGCCGCAGGCTCGAGTGCCCAGACTATGGCACGCGAAAGTCTCCAAGGAAGAGAATTCCCCACACAAAAGACGGACCTGGCCACAGCGAGTAGATTGATGGCATCCGCTGATTTGAAGGCCTTGGGTCGGCGCACCGGGTACGTTGGGCAGGGGATCTGGATGAGTCGGCCGTTCCGAATTGATACTCACCAGCACATCGTTCCGCCTGAGTATGCGCGGTGGCTCAACGAGAAGGGCATCCGCCCGGGCGGCCTGCGCCTGCCCTCGTGGTCGGAGCGCTCCGCGTTGAAGTTCATGGACAGCCACGATGTGCAGGCGGCCATCCTGTCCCTGTCCACCCCCGGCGTCTACCTCGGGGACGCCCTGGAGGCGCGGCGGCGTGCGCGGGAGGTCAATGAGTACAGCGCGGACGTCGTAGCGGGCCGGCCGGAGCGATTCGGGTTCTTCGCGACACTGACGCTTCCGGACGTGGACGGCGCCCTGGCGGAGGCGGAATATGCCTTGGACAGCCTGCATGCGGACGGCGTCGTGTTGCTGGCCAACAACGACGGCCGCTACCTGGGCGATCCGGACTTCACGCCTCTGCTGGAGTTCCTGCACCACCGGCACGCCGTAGTGTTCGTTCACCCCGGCGAGCTCCCCGCTCCTGCGGTGCCTGGCATACCCACCTTCGCCGCGGATTTCTTACTCGACACCACCCGCACTGCTATCAGCTTGATCCTGTCCGGTGCGATGGAGAAGTACTCGGGAATCAAGTTCCTCCTGGCCCACGCGGGCGGCTTCGTGCCTTACATCGCCTTCAGGATCCTGCTCACGATGCTTAACCAAAAGGAGTTGGCCTTCAGCGCGTTGGCAGCGTTGATAGACGAGAAGCAATCAATCCTGCGGCGGTTCTACTACGACGTCGCCCTGTCTGCGAGCCCGTCGGCGCTGCCCAGCCTGCTCGAGGTAGCTGACCCTGGCCGCATCACGTACGGCACTGACTTTCCCTTCGCCCCGTCGATGGCGGTCGGGTTACAGAATGCGCAGTACGAGAGCTACCCGCTTGACCCCGTCCGGCGCGCAGCGATAGACCGCAACAACGCCGAGGCCCTGTTTCCCCGGCTGAAGGGTACCGGCGGCTAAATCGACTCCAGCAACGGGCGAGAGGCTTGTATTACTTAGCTGCGCAATTACACTGAAGCGCACATGGATGCACCCTTTAGCCGGGGAATTGCCGAGGCGAGCCCACCGAACCGGAGGATAGACGATGGCCGACCACCCGACAGAGGCTCGAAGCTTCACCCTTACCCGAATTTTGGCGGCATCGCGGCACGCCGTCTTCACGGCTTGGACCGACCCTGAGCACCTCGCCTGGTTCTACAACCCCGACATGCCCATGCCCGCCTCTCCCGTTGAAGTGGACCTGCGCGTTGGGGGTACCTGGAAACAGCAGATGGTCGTCAATCAAGACCGTAGCTACCCTACCGGGGGGACGTACCTGGAGATCGTTCCGGACGAACGACTCGTCTTCCGGTGGGGAGCAGCCGGCGGCTGGCCGGAACTCGACGGCGGGAACGAACTAACCGCCCCCATCGTCACAGTCCAACTCGCCGACGTCGGCACAGAAACGGAGCTCGCCCTCACGGTCCGGTTCCCCGGGCACCTCGGCATCGAGGAGGTGCAACAACTTATCCACGGCGGCACTCGAGAGGGTTGGGACATGACCCTGGACCGCGTCAAGGAGAGTACCGCCATCACCACCCGGAGAGCTGGACGCATGGCCGGGCCTCAGGTCTATGTCTTTTTCCCGGGAACGGCACGGGAAGCACTGAATTTTTACGCGGATGTTTTCGGTGGCGAGCTTTCCCTGTACACCTACGAGGACTTCGGCAGGAGCGACGGCGCACCAAACGCCATAGCTCACGGAGTACTCAGCGGCCTGGTAGCCCTGGCGGGATCGGATGCAGCCGAAGGCCAAACAACGGTCCGACTCGAAGGCATCATGCTTTCGTTACTGGGAACCGCCGAGCCGGCAGTCCTCCATGAGTGGTTCGACAAGCTCTCCGTTGACGGGTCCGTGATCGATCCCCTCTCACCAAAGCCATGGGGCGCATCGGACGGCCAGGTCGTTGATCGTCACGGACTCCACTGGCTTGTCGGATACGAGCCTGCGGCGTGAGCCGCGCACAGTGATGCCCTAGTCGCCTCTGTTTGTTGGCCGCCGGTAAACGCGCACGCCATCGCTGTGCAGAAACAGCGCGCGGCCCTTTCCGCCGTTTTGCTCAAGCCAGAGGACGCTGCCGTCCAGTGCGAGCATGTCGATGCGGCCCGACGCTATGGCCTGTCCGTGACCGTGGATCTCCACTTCGTCGGCCCGGGACAGCTTGGACCAGTTGGCCACTGGTTCAGGTGCCGGGGATCCGGTACGCGGTTTGGCGGGACGATGGCGGAAAGCCATGGGATTTCTCCTTGGTCGAGGTGGGCCGGGATGTCTTGTCTGGAGATCGATGTGGAAGGAGGCAGGGTGGCCCGTGGCCACCCTGCCTCCTTTGCGTGCTGCGCAGTTCTCGCGCCCGAATTTCGGGTTACCTGTTGCGATGGTGTGCGGGAACCGCAGCACGCGTGCCGGATGCTGAGTCCGGCGGTCTGTGGGACGGGCCGGGTCCTGTCACATGATGCCGGTGGGTACCAGCAGGACCCAGGCCAGGGCCGGTGCCACCAGCACTACGCCGCCGGCATAAGCCATCAATTGCTTGTAGACGCGCTGCCGGTCGTCTTCCCGGGCGTTGGCGACCACCAGCGCACCGTCGGTGGAGAACGGCGAGACATCCACCACCGTGGCAGCGATGGCAAGTGCTGCGACTGTACCGGAGGCGCTCAGCGAGCTGGTGGCCAGCAGCGGACCGGCCAGCGGAATGAACGCGGTCAGCAATGCCGTGGAGGACGCGAAGGCGGAGCCGACGCCGATGACGTAGCAGAGGACCAGTGCGACCAGCAGCGGTGCGCCCAGTGCCAGGGCCTGCTCGGCGAGGGTGTCGATGACGCCTACGTGCTGGAGCAGCGAAACGTAGGTGATCATGCCCGCCACCAAAAGGACTGTGGACCAGGAAACGCCACCAATGAAGGTCCGGTGTTCCTTGATGTTGACCAGTGCCAGCAGGAGTCCTGCGGAGAGGGCGACGAACCCGATCGGCATGTGGAAGCCGAGGGTGCACACCAGCATGACCGCAATCAAGGACAGGGTGAGGATCTGCTGTCCGTGGGGCCGGCTGGTTCGGGCGGTGTCGACGTCGGCCTGCTGGCCGCCTGCGCCGTCGCGGAGGCGGCCGATCAGGGCGAACAGGACGATGGTGAGGACGGAGAGTATGAGGTTCAGGGCGAAGCTGGCGGTGAAGAGCGCACCTTGTGAGATGGGAAAACCGTTCTTAAGGGCGATGTCATGCACCAGCACACCGGCCACGGACAGCGGGGAAAAGCCGCCGGCGTGGGCTCCGTTGATGATGAAGGCGCCCATCAGGACGGGATGGATGCGGGACTCGTAGGCAAACCCGATGGCTGCCGGTGCCAGCAGGGCGACGGCGGCCGGCGAGAAGGTGCCCAGTGACGTCAGCGCGGCAGCGATCAGGAAGAACACCCAGGGGAGCAGCATCGTTTTGCCCCTGACCATGCGCACGCAGGACTGGACGATGATGTCGATGGTGCCGTTGCGCTGGGCCATGCTGAAGAAGTAGGTGACCCCGATGATCGTCAGGACGATGCTGGCGGGGAAGTCCTTGAGGATTTCCTTGTCGGTCATTCCAAGCATGAAGTAGCCGACGCCGAAGGAAGCGACCAGCCCCATCACCCCGATGTTCAGCGGCCATTTCGTGGCGACGACGAACATAACGACGAGGATGACGAGCGGGATGATCTGGATTGCGGTCATGGTGTGCTCCGGTTCCGAGGTGGGAGCCGGATTGAAGATGTCACCCCCCAGCATGAGGGCAATCAACGCCAGGATCGCGAAACCGGCGGCCACCGCCACCAGTAGGATACGGCGGCGACGGGTTGGACGCCCGGGACCCTCGTCCCGGGTCTCGGCCGCAGCGGCGGCGGTGCGGTGCTCAGTTTTGGTCATGATGGTCTCCTCAGCGAGTGGCTCCCGCGAGGGAAGCAGCGACGGCGCTGCCGGGAACCTCGGGGAGATGGATGATGGTGGTGGCGATGGTGCGGGCCGTGCGGTCGACGCCGACAAGGAGCGTCCCGTTGTGCTCCTGGCTCCACGTCTCGATGACTCCGGCAGGCGTGCGGAGCCGGAGTGTGCTTCCCGGAGCGTCGCCCGTGATGCTGTGCAGCACGGTGCCGCGGGTGCGGGCCGCCAAAGTCAGTGCGATGCTGCCGGTGATGGCCAGCGCCGGGTGGGGCTTGCCCATGGAGAGCATCATGACGTTGACGTCGCAGGTCTGGTCTGTTGCCTCAGGGGCGGCGGCGATGGCGAGTTTGGGGATCGCCCGCGCCGCTTCAGCAGTGGTGGCGGCCAACCCCATCCGCACCGCCGCCTGCCGCCGGAGCTGCTCCAGGGTGTCCAGCTGCAGCTCCAGGCCGGCGCCCCAGCTGTCGTACCGGGCCGGGTCCAGGCCCAGCTCCTCGGCGCGGACAATCACCACGGGCGCTCCGGCGTCGACCATGGAAACCGTCCAGCGGGTTCCCCCTGCGGTGATGGTGTCGGTGGCCGCACCGGTGGGCAGCAACGCACCGGTGGTCTTGCCGCCAGGGTCCTGGAAACCGAGCCCCACGGGGTGGCCGGGAAACGGCACGCCGGGCATCCGCGCGTCAGGAACGCTGGCCAGAGCGCCGCCGGGGGTGGCCACGCGCTGGACGATGATCTGGTTCGTGTTGGTGTTGCGGGTGACGATCCGGGTGACGTCTCCGCTGGGGAGCACCCACCCCTTCTCGATGGCGTACAGGCCCACAACGGCTGAACCGTTGCCGCAGTTGCTGCCCCAGTCCACGGCTGCCTCTTCGATGCCCACCTGGGCGAAGGTGTACTCGACGTCGACGTCGTCGCCGACGGGCCGGTGCAGGATCACGGCTTTGCTGGTGGTCGAGGTTGCCCCGCCTACGCCATCGATCTGGCGGGGGTCGGGACTGCCGAACAGCCGCGGCAGCAACACGTCCAGGCTGGTGCCGCCCTCCTGAAGGTGCTCCGCTTCGAACACCCAGCACTTGCTGGTGCCTCCGCGCATCCATTGCGCTTCGATCTTCATGGTGGTTCCCACTTCTCCTCGTGCCTCAGATTTGGATGAGGACCTGAAAAGAGATTGAGCCAGATCACAATTTTAGACAATGTTGGATTTTCGAAGGGGGATGTAGAGTTACTTAATTCATTGCCAGCACAATGGCCTGTTCCCGAAGTTCCGTGCTCCGCGTCCCGGAAACTGCACGGGTATCCCGGGTTGAAGCGGCCTCCCGGCAGGGAATGAACCAAATTTGCAGAAGGGTGAAGCGTTGCTAAACGACGAGAAGCAGGATTTGTTCGACATACGGCGGCTGGCGCTGCTGCTTGAGGTGGTGGAGCAGGGGTCCATCACGGCCGCGGCCGAGCTAATGATGTACACGCCCTCTGCCGTCTCGCAGCAGTTGCGCAAGCTTGAGCAAGAGGTGGGGCAGCCTCTGCTCAACCGCCGCTCCCGCGGTGTGGTGCCCACCGAGGCCGGCCAGGTGCTGGCCGGCCACGCCCGCAAGATCGTCTGGCAAATGCAGGCAGCCCGGTCAGACCTGGACCAGATCGCCGGCCTGAAACGCGGGTCCCTGACCGTGGGCACCTTCCCGACCTTGGCCGGATCCTTCCTGCCTATCGTCATCCGGACGTTCAAGAAGCGCTACCCGGCCATCGGGCTTTCCCTGCGCAGCGCCCGTTTTGATGAACTCGTGGCGGATCTCCAGTCCGGAGTCACGGGGCTGTGCCTGCTCTGGGACTACCCCTGGAACCCGTTCCAGGACGATTCCATCCGCGTCACGGAGGTCTTCCGGGAAAGCACAGTGATTCTGGTGGCCCGCAGCCACAGGCTTGCCGACCGGGAGCAAGTGAGCATGGAGGACCTGCGCAACGAGTCCTGGATCGTGCGTGCGGAAGCCCACCCCGTGGTGGAGGTTCTGCAGCGTTCCGCCCACGATGCCGGGTTCGAACCCGAGATCGGGTTCCTGGCAAACGACTACCAGGAGGCCCAGGCCATGGTCAGCGTGGGAATGGGCGTGGCCATGGTGCCCAAGACCGCCGTGGCGCTCCAGCATCCTGACGTCAAGGTGCTGAGCCTTGGTTCCGCCGCCCCGCTGCGGCGGGTACTGCTGGCGCAGCGCGAGGACAAGGTCTACGCTCCGGCCGAGGTGGCCTTCCACTCCACCCTGCTGGAAATCGCCCGCGAACGGGCCGGCGACTACCTCTAGCCATTCGGTCAGGACTCAAGGGGTTGGCAGCCGAAGATTCGGCACCTGCCTGCCCAACGCCGCGGCCCGGCCGTACCATGGAAGCAGATATTTGCGCGGGGTTGCCAAGTTCGCTGAAAAGGACCCGAGACGTTGCCATTCGAAACACTGCCGGTAGTCGACATCTCCCGATTGAACGCTGGCCCGGAGGAGGCGTCGCAGTTCCGTGACGAACTGCGCAACGCGATGCATGAGGTCGGTTTCCTGTACCTTGCCGGCCATGGCATTCCGCAGGAGCTCACGGACGCCATGCTGGATGTGTCCCGCCGCTTCTTCGAGCTGCCCGAGGGGCAGAAGCTTGAGATTGAGAACGTCCATAGCCCGCAGTTCCGTGGTTACACGCGCGTCGGCGGAGAACTCACCGACGGCGCAGTAGATTGGCGCGAGCAGATCGACATCGGAGTTGAGCGCTCCGCGGTGGCCCCGGGCCCGGGCGTCGCGGACTACTGGCGACTCGAAGGGCCCAACCTGTGGCCGGAGGCGCTGCCGGAAATGCGGGGGATTGTCGCCGAGTGGATGGAACGGCTGAGCGCAGTCTCGTTGACTCTCCTGCGGGCCCTGGCGGTATCCCTCGGGGCGCCCGAAGACGCTTTTGACGACGCCTTCGCTGCCCGGGCCTTCCCCGTCCTCAAGGTTGTTCGGTACCCGGGGTCATCCCACGACGAACCCAAGCAGGGAGTGGGCTCCCACCGCGACGGCGGGGTGCTGACGCTCCTTCTGGTGGAGCCGGGCAAGGGCGGCCTTCAGGTCGAATACCAAGGGACATGGATCGACGCACCCCAGGTGCCCGGAACCTTTGTGGTTAACATCGGCGAGATGCTGGAGCTGGCCACGAACGGCTACCTTAAGGCGACCCTGCATCGGGTGATCTCGCCGCCTCGCGGCACCGACAGGATCTCCCTCCCCTTCTTCTACAATCCGGCGCTGGATGCGAGGATGCCGCAACTGGCGGTGAGCCCAGAGTTCCAGGCCAAAGCCCGCGGCCTGTCGGTTGACCCGACGAACAGTCCGATTCTGGAAACCTACGGGGACAACGCCCTTCGCTACCGCCTTCGGGCGCACCCGAACGTCGGTGGGGTGCACCACGCGGACCTGCTGACAGGCTGACGGCGCCCGTCCCTAGCCCGCCGCCCGTGCCGGCGTTTCGGTCGCCGCATAAGTCGCCGAGACCCGGCGGTAGACGGGAGTCAGGAACGCCAGCAGCGCGGCCGCGATCATGACAATCCCGGCGACCAGGAACACTAGCGCGATGCCGCGGGACGTGCCCTCGCCCAGCAACGGGGCCAGCTGCGCGGCGCCTTCAGAGGACCGCGCGTACGGGATGATCCAGACCTGGGCGATGGGCGCGATCAGGAACGCGGTGATTGGCGCTGCCGCGGACTCGAATGCCATGGCGAATCCGAACACCCAGCCTTGCCGGTGCAGGGGGACCACTTGCTGGATGACCGTCTGCTCGGCGGCCTCCACGAAAGGCACCAGGACCAGGTAGAGCCAGATGCCCGCGATGTACAGCCATGCCCACTCCCGCAGCGTAAACACCGCACCGAGTACACCCATCAGGATCACGGCGATGAGCATGGAACGCAACGGGTTGGACCCCAGGCCAAACTTTCCGATCAGTGCGCCACCGACGATGAATCCGGTGGCGCCCAGCGCGAAGTACGTCCCCCAAAGCTCAACGGGGAACATCTCGAGGCCGTAGGGATCCATCAACGCCATGTACACGCCGCCAATGAAGTTGTTGAACGTCGAAAACAGGATGAGCGCGAATAGCCCGGAGATGGCCAGCACGGCGGCGAGGGCGCCGCGCAGGTCGAATCCGCCGTGCGCGTCCGTGGCCGCTGCGCGCACCTCCTCGGGCATGCGCAGCGTGATCAGATGTGCGAATGCCAGGGCTGTGAGCGCCAGGGCGACGACGATCGTCCAGCCCATGCCCAGCAGCCCCACTGACAGCCCGGAGAGTACGGACGTGACGATGAACATCAGCCCCTGCACCATGCCCACCAGCCCGTTGGCGTTCGCTCGCCGATCCGGCTCGATGAGGATGGTGACCGTGGTGGACAGGGCGATGTTGCGCATGTTCTCCACCACCGCGCCAACCAGGATGACCAGCGCGAAGAGCCAAAACCACGGCTGCGTCAGGTCCAGCATCCAGGTGGCCGGTGTCAGCAGGAACATTACCCCGGACAGTACGAACATCATCAGCGTGAAGCCGGCGGCGAAACGCATCACCTCCAGCTTGCGGTAGCGGTCCACGAAGGTGCCGAAGCTGATGCTGGAAAGGGCGATCAGCAGCATGTACGCGCCGCCGATCACGCCGGTGGCGATCACGTTGCGCGTTTCCAGATACACCCAGAACGTCAGGGCGAACCAGAGGTAGCTGGTAGTGATGTTGGCCAAGGCGGTGTTCGCCAGGATGCCGGCGAAGGTCCGGGACCGCTGTTCCGGGCTGCGCAAGGACGTGTCGACGGCGCCGTCGGGAGCCGCAGCGGCCCTGGACGGGGCCGGTTCCTGCTCGGTCATGCGTCCCATTTTACTGACATCCGACTGCGGGGGACATGGCCGCCGCTGCGCTTTAGAAAAGTGTGATGCCGGTGAGTTCGGCGAGTTTAGCAGTGAGTCTGTCCTGGAACGTCGCGTCGGTAGCTTCCGGCGCCGGCAGGCGCTGCCGGCGGTGATACCAGTAACGGCCGGAGACCAGGGCGTCGGGGTCGTTGCTGACAGCCAGCCAGGCCTGGGTCTCGTGGCCCTTGGCCAGATCGTCAGGGGCGCCGGCGCCGCCCATCCTGGTGGGTACCCAGCCGGGGTCGACGGCGTTGCTGAGCACCGTGGGCCAGTGGCGGGCCACCGACGCGGACAGTCACTGCCCGGGCGTCGGCTGGACGCAAGCCCACGTGACGTATGGACTCGAGGACCAGCGGGCGGTCGGCGGGGTATCCGCTGTCAATGAGCATGAAGCCGGTTTCGTCTCGGACCACGATCCAGTTCGAAGCCGGTCCTTCAACGAAAAAGACGCCGGGTGCCTGCTCGGAAACGTTGCCTGCGGGGTGCCATTCATTGGCTCGGACGTGCACGGCTACATCCTAGCCGCCGCGCAGCAAGTGCTACAGCGATGGGGCGGGGTCCGCCGGGAAGCAGGCCAGTGCCGTGGCGTGGGCCTGCCGCAGGGCCTCCTTGACGGGCAGCTTACGATGTTCCTTCGACAGGATTTCCACACCCCAGGGACCATCGAAGCCAATCGCCTTCATTGTCCTGATAAACCCGGTAACGTCCTGGTCGCCCTGTCCGCACAGGCGGCGGTTATAGCGTGTGTCCTCAAAGAGGGAGCCCCTGATTTCGGCGTCCGCGTCGTTGAGTTCCACGCCGAAGATCTGTTGGGCCTCAAGGCTCCGGGACAGCTCGCCAAAGGTGGTTCCGGCACGGAAGACGTGCCAGTAGTCGACGACGAGACCGCATTCGGGCATGTCCACCTTTCGCATGAGCTCAGCAGCCGCCGGCACGCTTCCGACCATCGAAAACGGCATCGGTTCAAGAGCAATGCGGGTACCGCGCATCGCGGCCTCAGCTGTCAGGCGCCGGAGTGGTTCCACCAGGAAGTCGATGTCATTCAGCGGCGTGCCGATGGAAGTTCCTACTTTGATGAATCGGGCACCGAGCGTTTCGGCCGCATCAAGAAGGAGATCGAATTGAGGCCGCCAGTGGTGGACGAGGCTCTCGTCCCACCAGCCGCTCAGGAGTTCCACCTCAACATGGCGGAAGCCGGCGTCGTCAATGAGCTTCCTGAGGGCCGGGAAACCCAGCGTTGATCGTGCGGCGGCCAGGTCGTCGTGGGCCAGCCCAAAACCGGTCCACCCTGTGGAGGAGAGCGCCTCCAAACGATGAGTGATAGGCACGGGGCTTGTCTCCGGGACTTGCAGCGGCGCAACGTCGCCGGCGCTCGTCCAGCACGATGCGACAAGTTCCGGGGGATAGGTGCTGGTCATTGTTCTCCTTTGAAACAAATGAGGGCCGCCGCCCGATGCGTTCCAGTATCAAACCACAAAGCGTTGGAACGGTCTACAGAATTATTGGAACGGTCTATTGACTTCATGAATCCCAGCATTCTAGAGTTGGAGCGTTCCATTCAGAGAGATGGATCACATCCGTTCACAACATCAGCGACCTCCGTATTCGCTCCATGCCCGGCATGCGACCGAAACGTTCACGACGGTCGAAATTGCGCGAATCAAAGGAGATTTCACGTGGCAAAATTCACTTGGCACCGGGGCGTTATGGCTCTCGCCGTCGTTCCGCTGCTGGCGTTGGCGGCGTGCTCAAGCGGCGGCAAGACCGAATCGGGAAGCGCCGGGGCCGCCGGCGCCGTAGCTGACACACCGCGCCTCAAGATCGCGATGATCACCCACGCTGCAGCCGGGGACACGTTCTGGGACATTGTCCGCAAGGGCGCAGAAACCGCTGCAAAGAAAGACAACGTGGACCTGCTCTACAGCGGAGACGGGGATGCCGGCCGCCAGGCACAGCTTGTGCAGCAGGCGATCGACCAGAAAGTGGACGGCATCGCAGTGACGCTGGCGAAGCCGGATGCACTAAAGGATGTCGTCCAGAAGGCACTCGCTGCCGGGATTCCTGTGGTGAGCTTCAACGCGGGCGAGGACCAGTACAAAGCACTGGGAGTCATGGCCCACTTCGGGCAGAGCGACAAGCTCGCCGGTGTCGCGGTGGGCAAGCGCCTGGCTGCAGAGAGCGTCAAGAACCCTATCTGTGTGATCCAGGAACAGGGCCACGTAGGGCTTGAGAACCGTTGCGCCGGCATCAAGGAAAACGTACCCGGGACGGAAATTGTGTACGTCAACGGTGCTGACATGACATCCGTTTCCTCAACTGTTACGGCCAAGCTGCAGTCGACTCCGAATGCGGACGCGATCGTCGGTCTTGGCGCTCCGTTCACGTTGACCATTGTCAAAGCCGTCAAGGAGACGGGCAGCAAGGTCAAGGTCGCGTCCTTTGACCTGAACGCAGATCTGGCCAAGGCGGTGGTGGATGGAAGCGTGGACTTTACCGTGGACCAGCAGCCCTACCTGCAGGGCTACGGCACCGTTGACGCCATCTGGGCGCAAAAAGTCGGTGGTTTCACCGTCGGCGGGGGCCAGCAGGTCTATACCGGCCCCGCCATTGTTGACAAGACCAACGCAGCGGACGTCTCCAAGTTCGCGCAGGCCGGCATCCGCTAGCTCACAGGCACACCTGGCTGCGGGAAGACCGGTCCCGGTTCTCCCGCAGCCAGACCAACAAGGAGTTTTTCCATGACACAGACGTTAGCCAAGCCGGCACCGCTGGCCGCAGATGAGCGCATAGGGCGCCGCAGCCCTCTTCAAAATCTGCTGGGCCGCCCGGAAGTCGGCGCCCTGGTGGGTGCCGTTGTCCTGTTCGTTTTCTTCTCCCTCGTATCTACCACGTTTATCCAGCCGAACGCTTTTGCCACTGTCCTGTATGGCAGCTCCACGATCGGGATCATGGCGGTGGGCGTGTCACTGCTGATGATCGGCGGCGAGTTTGACCTCTCCACCGGCGTGGCCGTCATTTCGTCCGCCCTGACGGCGTCGATGTTCAGCTGGTTCTTCAGCGTGAATGTCTGGGTGGGTGTGTTCCTGGCCCTGGCGGTGTCACTCACCATCGGTTTCATCAACGGCTGGATCCTGGTGAAGACCAAGCTGCCCAGCTTTATCGTCACGCTGGCCACGTTCCTGATGCTGA
>NZ_JMLE01000051.1 GCF_000685965.1 Arthrobacter sp. UNC362MFTsu5.1
CCTGACAAGCACGACGGCGGGCGCGGACCACTTCGGCCCGCCTTTTTGTGCCAGGAACTAAACCCCCAGGAACTCCGTTGCAGCCTGCTTGAACGTCCTGCTGGTGATCACATTGCTGTGGTTGCGGCCGGGAATCAGCAGCTGCTCCACGAGCGCCCCTGATTTGGCGCCCAGTTCGGCGAGCTCGGGCATGGTCGCGGCGCGGTCGTCCTTCTCCCCGGCCACGAGCAGCATGGGCATGTGGGGAATGGCTTCGGCCGGGTCGAAGGGTTCCCCCTTGATCGCCTCCACGAGCGACAACAGCGCAAAGATGTTGTTGCTGGGCAGCCCCTGGGCCATCTTCAGCAGCCCCGCCGTGGACTCGTCCGCGATGGGCGTGCCGTCCGCCAGGTAGCGCTGTGCGGCCACCAGGTCAAAGGCTGCCAGCGGATCGGCAATGTTGGGGCCGCCGAGCACCAGGCGGTGAACGAGCTCCGGCTGCGTGGCGCCGAATTCCCAGGCGAGCCGGGACCCCAGGGAGTAGCCGACCACGTCGAGCCCGCTGGCGGGGTCGCCGTCCCGCAACGGGCGGACGCCGGCGTCGAACGCCACCTGCAGGAGGTCCGCGCGGATCCGGCTGGGGCTGTACGAGTCCATGTCTTCCGGCGCCCCGCTGCGGCCGTGGCCGGGCAGGTCAACGGTGATGACGCGGCGGCCGGCTTCCAGCAGGGCGGCCAGCCAGCCGGTGTCCTGCCAGTTGAGCTTGGTGGAGGAGGAGAATCCGTGCAGCAGCAGGACCGGGCGCAACCCGGCGTCGGCTTCCGGCTCGTGCACCTCCACGTAAAGCTGGGGGTCGGTGCCCTCCACGGTGTGGTGGTGCTGCTCGCCGGTGTGCCTGCCGCTCATGGTGTCAGTCCTCATCAAGTACGGCGCTCAGGCGGACCCGGCGCTTTGGTGCCTCTTCCTTCGGGACCGTGCCCACGATGCCGGCAGTGTTGTCCGGCACCTCAAACACAATCAGGGGCTCGCCGACATTGATCTTGTCACCGGGCCCGCCGTGGATACGCACCACTTTACCTGCCTGCGGACTGGGCAGTTCAACAGCGGATTTGGTGGTTTCCACTTCGACCAGCGGCTGGTTGCGCTCCACCTGGTCGCCCGGGGAAACCAGCCATTCCAGCACAGTTGCCTCGATCAGGCCCTCGCCGAGGTCGGGGAGCGGGAAGGTAATTTCAGCCACGTTTGTACTCCAATACTCGCTGGATGCCGAAGAGGATCCGGTCAATGTTCGGGATGTATTCATCTTCCAGATCGCCCGAGGGATACGGCACGTCGAAGCCGGTGACGCGCTCCACGGGGGCCTTGAGCGTGTCGAAGCAGGCCTGCGTGATGAGCTGGGCCACTTCGGCGCCAAGCCCGGAGGTGAGCGGCGCTTCATGGACGACGACGGCGCGCCGCGTCTTCCGTACGGACGCCGCCAGCGCGGCTTCATCGATGGGCTTCAGCCAGCGCAGGTCGAGGACCTCGATGTCGATCCCGTCCTCGGCGGCCAGTTCGGCCACCTGCAGGCAGCGCGCCACCATGGCGCCCCAGGCGACGAGCGTGAGGTGGCGGCCGGCACGCATGACCTTCGCGCCGGCGGGGGAACCGCCGGCGGGGGAGCCTGCCGGGTCCGCTGAGTCGAAGTCGACCTCGCCTTTTTGCCAGTAGCGGGACTTCGGTTCCATAAAGACCACCGGATCCGGCCGCTCGGCGGCGTACTTGAGCAGGTGGTATGCCTCGTGCGGATTCGACGGCGAGACCACCTTCAGGCCCGGCACGTGCGCGAAGAGCGCCTCGAGGCTTTCGCCGTGGTGTTCGGGGGCGCGGATGCCGCCGAAGCTGGGTACGCGCAGGGTGATGGGCATCGGCATGGTGCCGCGGCTGCGGTAGTTCATCCGGGCAATCTGGCAGACGATCTGGTTGATGGCCGGGTAGGCGAAGCCGTCGAACTGGACCTCCGGGATGGAATGGAAGCCGGCCATGGCCAGCCCCACGGACATGCCGAGGATGCCGGACTCGGCGAGCGGCGTGTCAAAGACCCTGCCGGTTCCGTACTTCGCCTGGAGGCCGTCCGTAACCCGGAACACGCCGCCGAGCCGGCCGCAGTCCTCACCGAAGACCAGCGCTTTCGGGTTCGCGGCGAGCACCTCGTCCAGGGCAAGGTTCAGTGCCTGTTGCATGGACAATTGTTCAACTCCGCGGCGTGGAGTTCCGTCAGCCATGGCGGCCCCGCTTTCAAGGATGGCATTAGACATGTTCGGACTCCTCGCGCCAGTTGGCGGCCTGGGCCTGCAGTGCCAGGGTGGTTTCCTGGAAAACCAGGTCGAACATTTCGCTGCCCGGGCGGGAGCCGAGCGCCTGGATCCCGGCACGGATGTGTTCCTCCTCGGCTTTGGCGGCGGCGAGTGCTTCGGCGAAGAAGGCTTCGTCGGCAACACCGTCGGCGAGCAGCCGCCTCCGGAACCGTTCCAGCGGGTCTTCGCCGGCGTCGTCGCGCTCTTCATTGAGCGACCGGTACCGGCCCGGGTCATCGGAAGTGGAGTGCGGGCCGCGGCGGTAGGTCATGGCCTCAATGAGCACCGGACCGTTGCCGGCACGCGCATGCGCGAAGGCGCGCCGCGTCGCTTCGACCACGGCAACGACGTCGTTCCCGTCGATCCTCAGTGCCGGCATGCCGTAGCCTGCGGCCCGGGCTGCGACGGAGCCGCCGGCTACCTGGCGTTCGGTGGGGACCGAGATGGCCCAGCCGTTGTTCTGGACGAAAAAGACGACCGGAGCCTTCATGACCGCCGCGAAGTTCATCGCCTCATGGATGTCGCCCTGGGACGACGCGCCGTCGCCGAAGTACGTCATGGCCACGCCGTCCTTCTGATCCAGCGTCTGGCCGTGGGCCCAGCCCACGGCGTGGAGCACCGACCCGCCCACCACGGCCTGGATGGGTGCGAGCCGGGACTGCAGCGGGTCATAGAGCCCGCCGTGCCACGTGGCCTTGTGCGTGGACATATAGGCCACCATGTCCACACCCATGGCCCTGGCCACACCCATTTCGCGGTAGGTGGGGAAGACAAAATCCCGGGTGGTGTCCACGGCGTAGCCGCTTCCCACCTGCGCGGCCTCCTGGCCCAGTTCCGGGGCGTAGCCGGGGATGATCCCCTGGCGCTGCCAGGCGATGGCCGAGGAGTCCAGGTGCCGGACTGCCACCATCAGCGAAAACAGCTCGCGAAGCTGCCCGGCGGTCAGGGGTTCGGAACGTGGTCCCGACAGTTGCCCGGCGTCGTTGCCGCTGAAAGGGGAAGGCAAGGTATCCATGGTTGTGACCCTAGTCACGGGCGAAAGGCCGGGCAATCAGTTCAGGATGCACTGACCAGATTGCGAAAAGCTGCCATGGCATGGGCCGTATCGCTTAGCAATTTGCTAAGTGAGCCTGGATTGCTGCACGCAGCCTCCCTGCGGCCATTCCCCAACTGGGTAGCAGCAGGTGTCGTTTTGAGCCCTCAAAACGACACCTGCTGCTACTTACTTGGGCGGAAGCCAACTGGCTTCGCTGCCCTGGCGGGACGCTGTGACCTTGGCGCCGATCTTGCAGGCCGCTGCAATCGCGGCGACCAGGATGATGGTGCTCACCAGCTGGCGGCTGCTCTCGGGGCTGCTGAAACCTACGGCGAAGATCAGGGCCAGCAGGACCAGCCCGAAGATCGTCAGGCCCGGGAAGCCCTTCATCCGGAGCGGAAGCTCGGTGCCCTCACGATCCGCCTTGCGGCGCAGGATCAGCTGGGAGACGAGGGCCGAGCCCCAGACCATCAGGCAGGTTGAGCCCACCAGCTGGAAGAGCGCCGGGAGGATCTGTTCCGGGAAGAGGAGTTCCAGCACGGCGGCGATGAAGCCGAAGGCCACGGAGACACCCACGGCAACCATCGGCACCCTGGCCTTGTTCAGCTTCGACAGGAAACGCGGGGCTTCCTCGCGCTGGGCCAGCGAATAGATCATGCGGGACGCGCCGTAGAGGTTCGCGTTGAGCGCGGACAGCAGTGCAACGACCGCCACCAGGGTAATGGCCGTGCCGGCTCCCGGAATCCGTGCGGCATCGAGGACGCCGGCGAACGGCGAGGCGAGGGATGCGGAGGTCGCGGGCAGGACGGCGGCAATGACAAAGACCGAGCCGATGTAGAACACCAGGATCCGCCACAGCACCGTACGGATCGCCTGGGCCACACTGTGGCGGGGGTTTTCGGTTTCGGCGGCGGCAACGCTGACGATCTCGGTGCCGCCGAAGGCGAATATCACCACGAACAGCGCAGTGGCAATTCCGCCGAGGCCGGCGGGGGCGAAGTTTCCGGTGATGTTACCCAGGCCCGGGCTCGGTGCGTCAGGCAGCAGGCCCAGCAGGAGCGCCGTGCCGATCCCCAGGAACATCAGGATTGCGGCCACCTTGAGGATGGCGAACCAGAACTCGAATTCGCCGAAGTTGTTCACGCCGGCCAGGTTGATGGCGGTGAAGAGGGCCATGAACACCAGAGAGAGCACCCAGACGGGAATCACCGGCCACACCGTAAAAAGGAGGCCCGCCGCGCCGAGGGCTTCGGCGGCGATGACCACCACCAGCTGCAGCCACCACAGCCACCCCACGGTTGCGCCGGCAGTCCTGCCCATGGCCTTTTCCGCGTACACCGAGAATGCTCCGCTGTTCGGGTTCGCGGCAGCCATTTCGCCCAACGCCCACATGACCAGGATGATCAGCGTGCCGGCCACGAGGTAGGAGATCAGGACGGCCGGCCCGGCGGCCTGGACGCCAGCGCCTGAGCCGAGGAACAGGCCCGCCCCGATGGCGCTGCCCAGCCCCATCATGGTCAGCTGGCGGGGCTTCATGCTGTGGCCGAGCGAAGTGGATGGGCGCTCTGCGGTGGACTTCATCGTCATGCTTGCGAACCTTCTTGTGGTCGGTGGTTGGTCCTTTTGGGACATATTGAATTTACCGTCCCGCGCAGGCCTCCTCGCACAGCTTCCGTGAGAGCATGGTGGCAGTTTGCAGGAGTATCGCCCGCTTGTGCGGCGATTTGTAAACTATTGGGCCGGGCTGAAAGGGAAATCAATGAATGTGGACGCAATGGACGCCAAAATTGTCCGATTCTTCACGGATTCGCCCAGGGCGTCGGTGCTGGAAGCCTCGCGCGTCCTGAAGATCTCCCGCGCCACTGTCCAGTCCCGGCTGGACCGGATGACGGCCGGAGGAGTCATCGGTTCGTGGGTGCCGCAGCCGGACCCCTCCCATTTCGGCTACCCGGTGGTGGCGTTCTGCTCGCTCACCATCAACCAGGACCTGGGGCACGATGCCGTGGTCGAAGCGCTGGCAGGGATTCCTGAACTGATCGAGATCCACACCGTTTCCGGCAGCTCGGACCTGATGGCTCGGATCGCGGCGCGGTCCAACCCCGACCTGCAGCGTGTCCTTGATGCCATGATCGCCACGAAGACCGTGCTGAGGTCCTCGTCCGTGATTGTCCTGAACACACACTTCCAGGGCCGGACGCTGCCGCTGCTCGAAGCGGCCGCCGCAATGTGACCTGAAGCATTTTGTGTAGGGGCCCGACAGTCGTACCATTAGTTCTAGTCATATTGACCATAACTAGCCGGGGTACCCGCGGACGGGTCACCGGACGAAGCCCAGAGGCACCGTCGCGTGCGAAGAAAGCGGGGTGAACCGCCGTGTATACAAGCTCCGCCAACGTTGCCGAGCGCCAGGCTGCACCGCCGTCGCTCGCCATTTCCACGGTGATCTTCGCCCTCCGTCCCAGCGAGAAATCCGGGCGGCCCACGCTGTGGCTCCCGCTGGTACGCCGCATCCGTGAGCCGTTCAAGGATCTGTGGGCACTGCCCGGAGGCCCGCTGACCCACGCTGAATCCCTTCAGGACGCGGCGTCGCGGAACCTGCGGGAAACCACCGGGCTGGCGCCGAACTACCTCGAACAGCTCTACGCCTTCGGCGGCCTGCACCGCTCGCCGTCCCAGCGTGTGGTGTCCATCGTGTACTGGGCGCTGGTCCAGCCGACGGAAGCCGCGCTCGCCGACGAATCGGAGAACGTCAAGTGGTTCCGGGCAGACCGCCTGGGAGATCTGGCCTTCGACCACAACGCGATCGTGGACTATGCCCTCGGGCGCCTGCGCAACAAGCTGGCCTACGGTTCGGTGGCCTACCACCTGCTGGGGGAGTACTTCACCCTGGCCCAGGTCCGGGAGGTCTACGAAGCCGTCCTTGACCGGGAGCTGGATCCCGCGAATTTCCGCCGCCAGCTCAAGTCCACGCCGGAAATCGAAGAAACCGGCGAATACCTGCAGGGCGGAAAACACCGCCCTCCCCGCCTCTACCGCTTTACCGGCCGCCCCGGCCTTGACCCAGATAACAGGAGCACACCATGAGCAGCGTCAACACGGCAATCCAGTTGATCACTCGCGAACAGGCCGCCAGCAGTGCCACAGGCATTGCAACAGCCGCCTCCACCTGCAGCCCGGCACTGGCCCGCGGGCCATGGGATTACGATCTCGCCGAGGCCCTCGCCGGTGTGCCCGCGTACGGCCCGGGTGCTTCCAGCTCGGACGTCGCCCCCGCGGCCACCCCGCGCCAGGGGCAGCTGCCCGAGGAATACAAGAAGGCCAGCGACGCCGAACTGGACACCCGCATCCGGGTGGCCAAGGCTGCCCTCGGGGACAAGGCCGTCATCCTCGGACACTTCTACCAGCGGGACGAGGTGATTGAGTACGCCGATTTCGTGGGCGACTCCTTCCAGCTGGCCAATGCCGCGCTGACCCGGCCGGACGCCGAGGCCATCATCTTCTGCGGCGTCCACTTCATGGCCGAAACCGCGGACATCCTGTCGAAGCCGGACCAGGCAGTCATCCTGCCGAACCTGGCAGCGGGCTGCTCGATGGCGGACATGGCGGACATCGACTCCGTGACTGACTGCTGGGAGCAGCTCGAAGAGCTCTACGGCACCGAACCCGACGCCGACGGCCGGGTTCCGGTCATCCCCGTCACCTACATGAACTCCTCCGCGGCGCTCAAGGGCTTCTGCGGGGACCACGGCGGCATCGTCTGCACGTCCTCCAACGCCGCCACCGTGCTCGAATGGGCCTTCCAGCGCGGCCAGCGGGTCCTGTTCTTCCCCGACCAGCACCTGGGCCGCAACACCGCCAAGGCCATGGGCGTGCCGATGGAGCAGATGCCCATGTGGAACCCGCGCAAGGACCTTGGCGGCAACGACGAACAGACCCTGCTGGATTCCCGCGTGATCCTCTGGCACGGCTTCTGCTCGGTGCACAAGCGCTTCAACGTGGGGCAGATCGAGAAGGCCCGCGCCGACTTCCCGGGCGTCAACGTGATTGTGCACCCGGAGTGCCCCATGGAGGTGGTGGACGCCGCCGATTCCGCCGGCTCCACCGACTTCATCCGGAAGGCCATTGCCGCCGCCACGGAACCCACCACGTTTGCGATCGGCACCGAGATCAACATGGTCAACCGGCTCGCCGCAGAATACCCGCAGCACACCATCTTCTGCCTGGACCCGGTCATTTGCCCCTGCTCCACCATGTACCGGATCCACCCGGGCTACCTGGCCTGGGTGCTGGAAGCGCTGGTCAACGGCGAAGTCCTCAACCGCATCACTGTGGATGATGACGTGGCCGCTCCGGCGCGCGTGGCCCTCGAGCGGATGCTGGCGGCGCGGCCGTGACCAGGCGGCTTGTGGTTGCCGGCAGCGGTATTGCCGGACTCTACGCGGCGCTTCTGGCGGCCGACGCCGACGACGGCTCCGCAGCGGAAGTGGTCCTGCTCAGCAAGGGGCAGCTGGAGCACAGCAACACCTTTTACGCCCAGGGCGGCGTGTCGGCCGTGCTGGAACCGGGCGAAGCCGCGCCCGGCGACTCCGTGGAGGCCCATATTGCCGACACGCTGGCAGCCGGGGCCGGCCTGAACAACCTGGAGGCCGTGCGGATCCTCTGCTCGGAGGCGGTGCGGGACATCGCCGGGCTGCGCCGGTACGGGGTCGCCTTCGATGCCGACGCGCAGGGCGACACCGCACTGGGACTGGAAGCTGCCCACTCGGCGCCGCGCATCCTGCACGCCGGAGGGGACGCCACCGGCGCCCGCATTGCCCGCGGACTGATCGCCGCGGTCCTGGAACGGGCGGTGTCCGGCCGGCTCCGGCTGGAAACAGGCGCATTCGTCACGGAACTGACGACGGCGGACGGCCGGGTCACCGGCGTGACCTACCTGCAGAACGGCGAACTCAAGCACCTGGCAGCCACTGGCGTGCTCCTCGCCACCGGCGGTGCCGGAAGGATTTTCGCACGCACCAGCAACCCCTCGGTAGCCACGGCCGACGGCCTGGCGCTGGCCTGGCGCGCAGGCGCCGCCGTGAGCGATCTCGAGTTCTTCCAGTTCCACCCCACCACCATGGCGATGACGGAGACGGCGGGCGGTCCGCCGCCGCTCCTCGTGTCCGAAGCCGTCCGCGGCGAGGGTGCGGTGCTTCTCGATGCCGACGGCCACCGCTTTATGCCGGACTATCACCCCGACGCCGAACTTGCACCGCGCGACGTCGTCTCCCGCAGCATCGCGCTGCACCTGGCCCGGACCGGGGCCCCGGCGGACAGCCCGGTGTTCCTGGACGCCCGGGGCATTGCTGCCGCCAAGGGCTCCGGCTTCCTGGCACGGCGGTTCCCCACGATCACCGCCGCCACGGCCGCGGCAGGATACGACTGGACGGCTGAACCGCTTCCGGTGTCTCCGGCAGCCCACTACTGGATGGGCGGTGTGGCCACGGACCTGGACGGACGGACCACCGTCCCGGGACTCTACGCAGCGGGTGAAGTGGCCTGCACCGGCGCTCAGGGCGCCAACCGGCTGGCCAGCAACTCGCTGCTCGAAGGGCTGGTTTTCGGGCGGCGTGCCGTGGAGGCCTTCCTTGGTGAGCCGTCGCACGACTCGCCTGGGGCGTCGTGCGACGCTGTTCCTCCGCGTGCTGTCTCGGCCGCTGGCGGCCTCACCTTGACGCACGCTTCCGGAACACCCTCGAACGACGGCGGACAGGTCGCCCTGGGTGCCGCTCCAAAAACGTCCCCGGTCAGCGTTCCCGAGGCTGATATGAAGTTTGTGCCTGATCCCGGGGCGTTTTCCCGGGACGCTCTGGGGCGGTTGATGACAGGTGCTGCTGGGGTGTTGCGGACGGGTCCTGAACTCGATGCCGCTGCCGCTCGGTTGGCCCGGTGGGCCGACTCCATCGGTGCCACCGAGCCCAGGGACCCGCGGGAGTTTGAAGACCGCAACCTGCTGCTGGCCGCCCGGCTGCTCGTGGAGGCCGCCCGGAACCGGACTGCCTCCGTGGGCGCCCACTACCGGGCGGATACGGATCCCGCGGCCGCCCCTTCACCTTCGATGCAAAGGATTTCCTCATGACCACCACCGCCCAGGAAATACCGGCCCGGACGGGCGTTGAGCTCACCGGCAGCCTCCCCGAAGCGGCCGTGCTGGGTGTGCTGCGCGCCGCGCTCGCCGAGGATGCCCCCTACGGTGACATCACCTCGCAGGTCCTGATTCCGGCGCAGGCACGCGCGACGGCGGTGCTGAACGCCCGTGTCCCGGGTGTCCTGAGCGGGGGAGCCGTGTTCGCTGCCGCCATGAAACTCACGGACCCGGACGCCGTCGTCGAACTGCTGGTGGCGGACGGCGAAAGGTTCGGCGCAGGTACGCCGCTGGCCAGGGTGACCGGCAACGCCCGGGCAGTCCTGCTGGCCGAGCGCGTGGGCCTGAACCTGGTCCAGAGGATGAGTGCGATCGCGACAAAAACGGCGGAATTCGTGGACCTTGTCCAGGGAACCAAGGCCCGGATCACCGACACCCGGAAAACGACGCCGGGCCTGCGCGTGCTGGAACGCTACGCAGTGCGCTGCGGCGGCGGAGCCAACCACCGCTTCAGCCTGTCCGATGCCGTGCTGGCCAAGGACAACCACCTCGCGGTCATCACGGGCGGGGACCCGGTTAAACTCACTGCAGTGCTGAAGTCCGCGAAGGCGCAGCTCGGCCACACCACGCACTTCGAGGTTGAAGTGGACCGGATGGAGCAGGTGGAGCCTGTGCTCGCCGCGGGAGTGGACACGATTATGCTGGACAACTTCACGCTGGAGGAACTGGCCGCCGGTGTGGCGCTTGTGGACGGCCGGGCCCGGGTGGAAGCCAGCGGCAACGTCAACCTCGGTACGGTGGCAGCAATCGCGGCCACCGGTGTGGACGTCATTTCCATCGGCGGCCTCACCCACAGTGTCATCGCCCTCGACCTGGGCCTCGACATTCAACTGACTGACGTTGAACTGACGGTGGGCTGAACCCGCCATGATCTTCCTGGACGCCGCAGCAACCACGCCGGTCCGCCGCGAAGTGCTGGAAGCCATGTGGCCCTACCTCACCGGCGACTTCGGAAACCCGTCGAGCCACCACTCGCTCGGTGAGTCCGCCGCCTCGGCGCTCGCCGGCGCCCGCACGGCCACGGCCCGGGCGCTGAACTGCCGGCCCGCGGAGATTACCTTCACCTCAGGCGGCACTGAGGCGGACAACCTGGCCGTCAAGGGAATTGCCCTGGCACGGCAGGCTGCGGACCCGGCGCTCAACCGCGTGGTGATCAGCGCCGTCGAACATCCCGCGGTGGAAGAATCGGCACGGTACCTGGAACGGTTCCACGGTTTCGCCGTGGACACCGTCCCGGTGGACGGCTTCGGGCAAGTGACACCCGATGCTCTCGCCGCTGTCCTCCGTCCGGAGACCGCGCTGGTCAGCGTGATGTACGCGAACAATGAAGTGGGAACGGTCCAGCCAATCCGTGAACTCGCCGCGCTGTGCCGTGAGAAGGGCATCCCGTTCCACACGGACGCTGTGCAGGCCGCGGGCTGGCTTCCACTGGATACGAAGTTCCTCGGTGTGGACGCCATGAGCATCTCCGGCCACAAGCTGGGTGCACCGAAGGGCAACGGGGCGCTGTTCGTGCGGAGCCGCACGCGGGTTGAACCGCTGCTCCATGGCGGCGGGCAGGAACGCGGCCGCCGCTCCGGGACCGAGAATGTGGCCGGCGCCGTGGCATTGGCCACCGCGCTGGCGCTGGTCCGCCCCGGTCGGGAACACGCAGAAGCCCTGCGGGACGACTTTATCCGCGAAGTCCTGGCCGGCGTGCCCGGCGCGCAGCTGACGGGACACCCGGCCGAGCGGCTGCCCTCGGTGGCTTCGTTCTGCTTCCCGGGGACCAGCGGCGAATCGGTGCTCCTTGAACTGGAACGGCAAGGCGTGGTGTGCTCCAGCGGGTCCGCCTGCGCGGCCGGATCCGATGCCGCCTCGCCGGTGCTGCTGGCGATGGGGATTCCGTCCGAGGTCGCCCAGACCGCCGTTCGCTTCAGCTTTGATGCCTCGGTGACGGCGGCGGAACTGCACGAAGCAGCCCTGGCCGTCCGGAACGCGGTGGAAAGCGTACAGACGCTGGGCATCCGCTAGCGGTGCCGTTGGAAGTGCCGTCAGCGGTGCCGTGCGCGGCGGAAGATCCAGTGCCGCAGCAGCGCAAAGCGCACTGCAGTGGCCGCGAAGCCGGACAATGTGGTGGTCCACAACTCATCGGACATGCTCGCGTCAGGATTGAACCAGTGCAGCACTCCGAGGCTGCCGCCGGTGAGAACCAGCGCAATCACGATGACCACCAGGCCGCTCAGGTGGTCCCTGCCGGCCTTGCTGCGTCCGGCAATTTTGAACGTGAGCCGCCGGTTAAGGGCAGTGTTCATCACCGAGGTGATGATCAGCGCCGCGGCGTTGGCCAGCTGCGGCCCCAGCCAGGGCCGGAGCAGTGCGTACAGGGCAAGCGAGGTCACCGTGCACACAATCCCCACACCGGTGAAACGGATGAGCTGCCGGACGGCGGGGAACCGCAGGATGCCACGGTAGTGCTTAGTGGCCGGCGGGCGCCGTGCTGGGGTGGTGGAACCGGACTGTTGCGTCAGCGGGACGGTGGCCGCGGCAGGTGATTCCATCGCTCAAGCCTGCCACACCGTGCCTGCGGATCCGGTCAGGCGGCGTCCCTGACCGGATTCGTCAGTTCGCCGATTCCTTCCACCCGGCAGGTGACGGTGTCACCGCGGTGCAGCTGCGCCGTTTCGGCAGGGAACCCGGTGAGGACAAGGTCGCCGGGATGGAGCGTCATGAAGGACGTCAGATAAACCAGGATTTCGTCCACGCCCCAGCCGAGGTCCGCGGAACTGGCAGCCCGTAGTTCGGTGCCGTTGTGCACAATCCCGATGGAAAGGGCCGCGCTGTCCAGGACGGGGTCCAGGCCTGTCACGATCCACGGTCCCACCGGCGTGAACGTGTCCTGGCTCTTGGCGCTGATCCACAGCTCGTCCGCTTTCTGCAGGTCCCTGGCAGTGACGTCGTTGCCGATGGTGAAGCCGAGGACGGCCTCCCGTGCCTTCTCCGGCGTCAACCCGCGTGCCTTGCGCCCGATGACGACGGTCAGCTCGGCCTCCGGGTCCACATGCCCCACTCCTGGCGCGAGTTCAATGGCATCGCCCGGTCCCACCACGCTGGTGGCCGCCTTGTGGAAGGCCTGCGGAGGAAGGTCCCGGCCCGCCCGGCCCGTGTTGTGCGCCATGCCCAGCACGTTGGCCGGAACACTGGGGGCCAGGAAGGTGAATGCGTCTTCGCCGACAGTGGAGCCGGGCTGCCAGCCTGCCCGCGGGGCGGCCGAAGCGTTCGCCAGTGACCCGGGGAAGGGGCTGTCGATAACAGTCCAGAGTTTGCCTGCTTCGCTGCCGAAGTCCGGAGCGTCATTGGCAACGAAGAAGTGTTCCAGCTCCGAGGCGGCGGAGTGGGGGCGGACGCGGGCAATGCGGCGTGTCGGTGCGGTCATCAAGACATCCTACGTCCCGCCGGGACGTGTTGGCGGAGTGTGTCGCCCGCCCGCCATTGTGGCGGGAGGCCCCGTCAGTACAGTTCGCCGACCGGGATCTCCACGGCCAGCCGGTTGGACGGGCCGGCCAGCGGGCAGGCCCAGGCCTCGTTGTAGGCGCAGGAAGGGTTGTAGGCGAAGTTGAAGTCCAGGATGAACTCGGCGTCCGGCCCTGATCCCAGCACGCCGTGGAAGGCGCCCTTGATCGTGTCCAGCAGGTAGCGTCCGGCGCCGTAGCTGCCGCCGGGCTGACCCGCCGTTGCATCCCGGAACGGCACGAAGATGCCGCCGCCGTAACCGTGCAGCTTCCAGACGGCCAGCTGGCCCATCTCGGGCAGGTCGAAGGT
>NZ_JMLE01000052.1 GCF_000685965.1 Arthrobacter sp. UNC362MFTsu5.1
GATGGACTTGCCGTCCCCGGCCGCCTTCCATTCACTGGCCAGCCACGGGGTGGTGTCGCCCTTGGCCGGGTTGTAGATGAGCAGGGATTCGTAGATGGCCTGCTGGGTCATGGGGGCCACTGTGGGGGCGAACGGGTTGAAGTTGCGGACGAACGTGCCCATGTCCTCGCGGGGAATGGTCAGGAGGGCGCTTTGCGCCGAGCCGTCAGCCTTGGCGGAACCGGAGTTGCCTGCATTGGCCGAGCATCCTGTGAGCACCAGGGCGCCCATGGCCAGGCCGGCCGCCGCAATGCGGGCAGACCTCAGGAATCGTGCTTGTGTCATGATGGATATCTCTTTCCTCTTCTTCGCTGTGAAGGTGAAGGTGTGGTTAGGGGTTGCTGTTCAGTAGTTGATTTGCCGTCAGACTGAATAGCGTTCTAGCAGCGGACAGTCGACCATTTGCTGATGTGCAGTGATCGGCTGTCCTGCTGTAAGGCTTGCGAGTGTCTGGACACCCAGCGCACCCATCTCCTCGAAGGGCAACGCAACCGTGGTCAGCTTGGGCCTGAGGTAGGCCGCAATGAGTTCCTGGTTGTCGAAGCCGATCACGGCGATGTCTTGGGGGATGGCGAGCCCGCGCTCCTTGATGGCGTCATAGGCGCCCATAGCCATCCGGTCGTTGAGGCAGAACAAGGCAGTTGGCCTGCCTGCCCCGGCCTGGTACTTGTCGAGGATTTCGCAGGCGGCCTCGTAACCGCCATCCGCCGTCGCGTGCCCCGAGACCACGAGTTCAGGATCCAGTTCCAGCCCTGCGGCGGCCAGCGCTTCCCGGCACCCCTCCAAACGCCCGACGGCGGCGGGAATGTCCGGATCCAGGTTGATGACACCGATCCTGGAGTGCCCGGCCTGGAGTAAACGTTCGACGGCGACGCGTCCCCCGGCGCGTTCGTCCGGGACGATCGAGGGCAGCTTCCCGTCCGCGTCGAAGCAGTTGATGAGGACAGTGGGCACCTCGTTGGCACTCTTCGGAACGTGCACGGCCCGGTGGTAGGTGGCCGCGTAGAGAAGCCCTTCCACCCTTTGTTCCAGCAGCTTCTCAACGGCTGCATCTTCCATGCCCTGGTTCGGTCCCGTTGCATCCGCCTGGTCCGAGGGTGCGATAAGCAGGAACCGGCGGTGCAGCCAGGCCTGGTCCTGCGCGCCCTTGATGATGTCGACGGCGAACGGTGCCGTGACGATCTCTGTGACGATGCCGTACCAGTCGCTGCGCTGCGAGGCGAGGGCACGTGCACCGGCGTTGGGACGGTAGCCGAGGACCTGGACGGTTTCGAGGATCCGGGTGCGGGTTTCCTCGGAGATGCTGGCGTTCTCCCGGTTGCTGAGGACGAAAGACACCGCGGTGCGGGACACTCCCGCAGCCTTGGCCACGTCCGCCATAGTGACCCCGCGCTGGGCGGCGGGGGCACCCGTGCTGGCGGGGGCGCTGGTGGCCGGCCGGGCCGCGGCCGCATGGGCTGCGGGTGCCGACGCCGCTGCGTGTGTGCTCTTCGCCATTGAATGCTCCGGAATGTTGCCGACACTGGCCGCCCTGGCCAGCTGAAATTCTTTTGGTAACGCGCGTTACTTCGAACGTGTGATTTAGGTTACGCGCGTTACTCGGATCCTGTCAACGACTAATTTTGGAAGAGCCCTAATGCCGTCGTTTGAGGCCGCCGGGACTTTCTGAGGCCGGGGCGTGTGGGCAGCGCAGCATGGGGACCGCAGGGCGTCTCCGCTGTGCGGGGGCCGTGGCGGCAGGAACACAATCAGGGCTGCTGGCGGCCTGATCCTCACGACGCGCAAATCGCCTGGCGACGCGCAAATTACCTGGCGCACCCGATATATGGGGGTCGCAGGAAGTTTTGCGCGTCGCAGGGACATTTGCGCGTCGAAACCGCGCGGGCGGGCGCGCGGGCTGGCGCGTCGAAACCGCGCGGGCGAACGGGCGGGCGGGCTGGCTCAACGCGCCGGCTTGGCCCGGCATTCCTAAGCTTGTCCGCGGATCCAAACCTTCAGGGTCAGGATCCACGGACAAGCACCGGATACTCCACGGGCGTTAAAGAAGAAAAGCACCAGTTCCGAAGAACTGATGCTTCCCAGTGGTGGCTCCGACCGGCGTCGATCCGGTGACCTTTCGATTTTCAGTCGAACGCTCTACCAACTGAGCTACAGAGCCTAGGTGACATGTCACCTTGATGGCCGGAATTTCTTCTGGCAATCAGAGCGACCCTGACGGGACTTGAACCCGCGACCTCCGCCGTGACAGGGCGGCGCGCTAACCAACTGCGCTACAGGGCCTTGCTTGTTTCTTGCTTCACAGTTTCTCTACTGCTTTTTTCAAGGCTTCCAGCCTACCAGACTTTTTCATCCGGTTTGACCACTTCCTTGCGTACCCCCAACGGGATTCGAACCCGTGCCGCCGCCGTGAAAGGGCGGTGTCCTAGGCCGCTAGACGATGGGGGCCTGAACTCAATCCGGCTCATTCAGGGCAAAAATAAAGGGCCGAAGCCTTTCTTTTCCGCCCTTTCGAGTTGCTCCGAACTGGACTATAAAAGTGTAGGGCAGACCTTGGGAATATCCAAAATCGGCACCCCGCGGTTGGAAAGTCGGGGCAGAATTCAGCGCCGGGCGGGTGCAAGATGGACTGATGGATGCCGTTGATGCCCTCAATGAGATCGCCTTCTGGCTGGAACGCGAACTGGCCCCCACGTTCAAGGTCCAGGCCTTCCGGAAAGCAGCCGGCATCATCGGCGGCCTGGATCCGGCCGAAGTTGCGGCCCGTGCCCGCACCGGCAGGCTGAAAAGCATGAAAGGCATCGGGGACAGGACTTTCGAAGTGATCCGGCAGGCAGTCGACGGCGGCGTCCCCGACTATCTGGAAGGCCTTCGCGAACGGGGGCAGCAGCCACTCGCGGCCGGTGGCACCGAACTGCACTCGGCACTCCGCGGGGACCTGCACAGCCACAGCGACTGGTCCGACGGCGGGTCCCCGATCGAACTGATGGCGGACGCCGCGCGCACCCTTGGCCGGGAGTACCTCGCCCTGACGGACCACTCCCCCAGCCTCAAGATCGCCAACGGCCTCAGCGCCGAACGCCTCACCGAACAGCTCGACATTGTGGCGGACATAAACAACGACGACGGCGGCGGCAACTTCCGCCTGCTCGCCGGCATCGAGGTGGACATCCTGGAGGACGGGACCCTGGACCAGTCCCCGGACATGCTGGACCGGCTGGACGTCGTGGTAGCGAGCGTCCACTCGAAACTTCGTTCCGACAGGCGCACCATGACCGCCAGAATGCTGGGCGCCATCAGCGATCCGCAGATGAACGTCCTCGGCCACTGCACCGGCCGGCTGGTCCAGGGGTCCAGGGGAACACGGCCCCAGTCCGAGTTCGACGCCGAGCGGGTGTTCGCAGCGTGCGCCGAGCGGGGTGTCGCCGTCGAAATCAATTCCCGGCCCGAGCGGCAGGATCCGCCGGACGAACTGATCAGGCTGGCCCTCGATGCCGGCTGCCTCTTCAGCATCGACAGCGATGCGCACGCGCCGGGTCAGTTGGACTTCCTGCAGTACGGTGCCGAGCGTGCCGCTTCGAACGGCGTGCCCGCCGAACGGATCGTCACCACCTGGCCGCTGGACCGGCTGCTGGAGTGGACCGGCCGGGGAAAGTAGCACGCCGCCGAGGTCCGGGGCCCTGGCGGAAACTCCTCAGCCCCGGGCCGACTCCGGACCCTCCGGCCGCCACGGTGTGGGCCGGGGCAGCCAGCGCGGAACGTTCCGGCGGTACTCCTCGTAGTCGGCACCGAATTTCCGGGCCAGGACCGGCTCCTCGTACAACCTGACGAACGCCACCACCGGAATGGCGCCGACGGCCAGGGCTACGTAGAGCACTGGCTGGCCCAGCAGGAGTCCCTGCCCGGCAACGGCAGCGGCAATGGCCACGTACATCGGATTCCGCACGTACCGGTAAAGTCCACCCACCACCAGGTGCTTGGGCGGGGCAAACGGTGCGGGTGTGCCGAGGCCCTCCACGGCGAAGTGCACAAAGGAGTTCGCGATCACCGCCGCCCCTGCACCAATCAACAGGGCGCCGCCGACCTGCGCAGGCACACCGCCGGGGACGGGCGCCGCAACCTCCCAGCGGGTCAGGAGCCATGGAACCACGCCGGCCACAGTCGCAGGGGCGACGGCGAAGGCCGCTGTGCCGATCGCGGCGCGCCTTCTGTCACGGGCCGAGGCTGCGTAGGCTTTCATACCAGCAAGCGTGAACCCGCGGTGTTCAGCGGACAAGGGCCGACCGGCCCTCCCGGCCCTTCCGGCGGCCCGGGGGCAGGGGAACGACCTTCCGAGGCAGGGGAACGGACCGAATTCAGGCGACCAGCAGGATGGCCATGGTCACCATGACGACGGCGATGACGGCATCGAGAACGCGCCAGGCGCTCCGGCGGCGGAACACCGGAGCAAGGAACCGCGCGCCAACGCCCAGAGCGGTGAACCAGGCGACGCTGGCCAGCCCCGCGCCGGCCGCAAACCACCATCGGCCGTCCGGTCCGTGCGTGCTGGCGATTGACCCGAGGAGCAGCACGGTGTCCAGATACACATGCGGGTTCAGCCAGGTGAAAGCCAGGCCGGTTCCCAGGACCGCGGCCCAGCCGGCGGACTGCCCCGTCCCGAGCTGTCCGAGTGCCTGCCCGCGGACGGCGCGCCAGGCGGCGAAGGCGCCATAGGCCGCCAGGAAGGCAGCACCGGCCCAGCGCACCACCTCCAGTACCGCCGGAGCCTGTTCGATCACGACGCCGATGCCCGCTACTCCCAGCACGATCAGCACCAGGTCCGAGAGGGCGCAGACGGCGATGACCAGGGCGACATGCGAGCGTTGGAGGCCCTGGCGGAGGACGAACGCATTTTGGGCGCCGATGGCGACGATGAGCGAGAGGCCGCTGGCCAGGCCTGAGAGAACGGGGAGGATCACCCTTACAACGGTAGGAGGAACCCCAGCATGAAACCAGTTAAACATTCTGCGGATAGATAAGATGAGCTAATGATAGACATCCAGCCGGACCAGGCCCGGACGCTGGCGGCCATCGTCGCGAAGGGCAGCTTTGATGCCGCCGCCAGCCATCTGTCGGTTACCTCCTCCGCCGTCAGCCAGCGCATCCGCGCCCTCGAGGTGGCCGTCGGCCGTCCTGTGCTGAGAAGGACCAGGCCGATCGAACTCACCGAGTCAGGCCAGGCCGTGGTGCGGTTCGCCCGGCAGCTGGAGATGCTCTCGGCGGATCTCGCCGATGAACTGCAGCCGGGAGCCACCAATCCGGACACCCGCCTCACCCTTGTGATCAACAGCGACTCGCTGCACACGTGGGCGATGGCCGGGCTGGCTGCGGTGGCCGGGACGGTCCAGCTGGAAATCCTGCGCGAGGACCAGGATTATTCGCTGGAGCTCCTCCGCAGCGGCGCGGCGGCAGCGGCCATCACGGCCACCGCCAAAGCCGCCCCGGGGTGCACTTCCCGCCGGCTCGGCGTCATGCGCTACCTGCCCGTCTGCACGCCGGCCTTTGCCGAGCAGTGGTTCGACGGCGGGGCCGCGTTCGAAGGCGCGGCGGCGGCGGAGGCACTGGCGAAGGCGCCGGTCATCATCTTCGACCGCAAGGACGACCTGCAGGACCGCTACCTGCGGCGGTTCAGCCGGAAACCCGTCGAACCGCGGCGCCACTACGTGCCCGCAGCACACGAGTTCGGCGAGGCCATCCGGCTGGGCATGGGGTGGGGCCTCCTTCCCGAAATTGAAATCGGCGACGACCTGGACCGGCGAACACTGCAGACCCTGGCCGCCAAGTCCTTTGTGGACGTCCCGCTGCACTGGCAGCAGTGGCGGTACGGATCGGCCGTGCTGGACGGCGTCGCGTCTGCCATCCAGGACGCGGCGCGCGTCCTGAGGTGAAGCCCGGCAAAAGCACCTGCCGGTAGCAGGGCAACTTTGGCAGGATCTCGACTAGACGTGACCGATTTCCGCCAGCCCCGCCGCCGCGGCGGGGGCTAGATTGGCAGCATGGCTACAACCGCCGCACCCGGCCCCACTCCGTCCGCAGGCCCCCACGAAGGGTCCCCGCACGCTGCCCCCGCACCCGCCCCGCAACCCCCGACGCAACCCCAGACGCCAGGCAATCCGCCCGCCGCCAGCCCCTCTCCGAAGCAGGCGCCAGTCAACAAACTGGGCGTCGCCGCCGTCGTTATCACGGTGGTCCTCTGGGCCTCCGCCTTCGTGGGCATCCGCGCCGTGGGCCCAAGCTTCTCCCCCGGTTCCCTGACCCTGGGACGGCTGGCGATTGCCGCCGTCGTCCTCGGTGCGGTGGTGCTGCCGAAGCTGCGGATGCTGCCGAAGGGGCGGGAATGGTGGCCCATCCTCGCGTACGGCGTTATGTGGTTCGGCGGTTACAACGTGGCCCTCAACGCCGCCGAGCACCTGCTGGACGCCGGCACCGCGGCCCTGCTGATCAACGTCAACCCCATCCTGGTGGCCGTGATGGCCGGCATTCTCCTCAAGGAAGGCTTTCCGCGCTGGCTGATCATCGGCAGCCTGATAGCGTTCGCCGGCGTCGCGGTGATCGCGCTCAGTTCGGGCCAGCGTTCGACGGCGGATGTGGCCGGCGTGCTGCTCTGCCTCCTTGCCGCTGTGCTCGCCGCCGTCAGCGTGATTGTCCAGAAGCCGGTGCTGCGGAAGTTCCCGGCGGCCCAGGCCACCTGGTTCGGCATCATGGTGGGTGCCGTCTGCTGCCTGCCGTTCACCGGCCAGCTGGTGGCCGAACTGCAGCAGGCCCCGCTGCCGGCCACCCTCGGACTGGTTTATCTGGGGATCTTCCCGACAGCGATTGCGTTCACCACGTGGGCGTATGCCCTGTCCCTCATCGACGCCGGTAAACTGGCCGCCACCACCTATCTGGTGCCCGGCACCACCATCCTCATCTCGTGGCTTGTGCTCGGCGAAGTGCCCACCGTGTGGGGCCTGGTGGGCGGCGCGATTTGCCTGGTGGGAGTGGCGCTGACCCGGCGCAGGTCCCGCTAGAGTCTTGGTATGCCCGCCAACCTGCCGCCCGGCCTGCCGATCGTCCCGGACGGGGCGGACAACGATGCACCGTTTCCCATGACCGATGAGGACTTCGAATCGGCCGTCAGCGACGCGCTGGAGCGCATCCCGCCGGAAGTGGCCAAGGCCATGGACAACGTGGCCGTCTTCATCGAGGACGACTACGTCCCGCCGCCGGGCGAGGACCCGGACACAGTGTTACTGGGCCTTTACGAAGGCGTGCCGCTGACCGAGCGTGATGCGTGGTGGGGTGCGGGGTCGCTACCGGACCGCATCACCATCTACCGCCAGCCCATCCTGGAAATCTGCGCGTCCCGGGAAGAGGTGATCCAGGAGGTGGCCATTACCGTGACACATGAGGTTGCCCACCACTTCGGCATCAGCGATGAACGGCTGCACGAACTTGGCTGGGACTAGCTAGCCTTGTAGGCATGGGACACGACCACAACCACTCGCACGGCCTCTCAGCCACGGGCACTGCCAAGCACCGCAAGCGCCTGATCGCCGTCCTCAGCATTACCCTGGCCGTGGTCCTGATCCAGGTCGTCGGGGCCGTGATCTCCGGATCCCTGGCCCTGCTGGCCGATGCCGGCCACATGCTGTCCGATGCCGCCGGTGTGTTCATCGCCCTCCTGGCCGCGTGGATCGCCACCCGGCCCGCCAGCGACCAGCGGACCTACGGATACCAGCGCGCCGAAGTCCTCGCGGCCCTGGCCAACGCGCTGGTGCTGATTGTGATCTCCGTGGTGATCTTCACCGAAGCCATCCGGCGGATCGGTTCGGCCCCCGAAGTCCAGACCGACGTGATGCTCTGGGCCGCTGTCCTCGGCGCCGTGGCCAACCTGGTGTCGCTGCTGATCCTGCGCGGCGCCCAGAAGGAGAGCCTCAACGTGCGCGGCGCCTACCTCGAGGTGCTGGGGGACCTGCTGGGTTCGTTCGCCGTCATTGCCGCTGCCGTGGTGATCATGGTGACGGGCTTCCAGGCGGCGGACACCATTGCCTCGATCGTCATCGCCCTGATGATCCTGCCCCGGGCGTGGCACCTGCTCCGCGACGTGGTGGATGTGCTGCTGGAAGCGACCCCGAAGGGCGTTGAAGTCCAGATGATCCGTGAGCACATCCTGTCCGTGCAGGGAGTTGTGTCCGTGCACGACATCCACATCTGGACCATCACCTCAGGTGTCCCGGTCTTCTCCGCCCACGTGGTGGTGGAGGACGCCGTACTGAGCGCCCGCGGGGCCGACCAGGTGCTGGACAAGCTCGCCACCTGCCTGGGCTCGCACTTCGACACCGAGCACTGCACATTCCAGCTGGAGCCGGAGAGCCACTCCGAGCACGAGTCCCACCAGCACGCCTGAGGTGGTTTGAGCTTTTCTGTAGCGCCCGCACGGGGCGGTTCCCACCTGCCTGGCTACTGCGGCATGGGCTTGTCCGGGTTGGTGAGCCGGTACAGGAACGCAGCCATTGCCTCCCGCGAAACCGGCGCGCCGGGCCGGAAGGTGCCGTCCGGATATCCTGTGCTGATCCCGGCAGCAGCAGCCCAGCTCACTTCCCGGTGGAAGGGATCGCCGGGACGGACGTCACTGAACGGCGCGGTAGCCGGCGCAGTGTAGACGGGCGCCCGGTTCACGGAAGTGGCATACCGGTTGAGGAATGCGGCCATGGCTTCGCGCGAAACCGGCGTCCTGGGTCGGAAGGTGCCGTCCTCGTATCCGGTGGTGATGCCGTGGCCGGCCAGCCACGTGATCTCCTTGTAGAACATGTCCCCGGGACCAAGGTCCCTGAATGGTGAGACGGCGGGCGGAACAAACCAGGCCGGGGAACCGGCCTTCCGAAACAGGAAGGCGGCCATCGCGTCGCGTTGAATGCTGTCCAGGGGCCGGAAGGAGCCGTCCGGGTATCCGGTGCTGATCCCCGAATTCGAAAGCCAGCTGATTTCGTGGAAGAACTGGGCATTTGCGGGGACGTCGGTAAAGGCCTGGCGCGCGTCTCCCGTAAGGGCAACCCGCGAGACGGCCGAACCCGCGTGGACGATGAAGAGGGTGGATCCGTCGCGGCTGATGACAACGCCCCGCGGCGAGCGCCCCACAGGGAAGGTTGCGGTGACGGTTTCGGTGGCCGTGTTGAAGACCAGGATGTGGCCGTTTTCGCTGCCGTCGACAACGTAGGCCGTGCGCTCGTCCGAACTGAAGGCGACTGCGCTGGCTACGCCCGTGAGCGGGACTGTATGCGAAACCGCCGTGGCGGTGTCCACAATGCCGACGACGGCCGGGTAGATGCAGCCCGTGATGTACAGGCGCGATCCGGAAGGGTTCAGCGTGAGGGCGGAGCTTGCCGTGCAGCCGGTTTCAATTGATTTCACAACCCTCCGCTCCGCAACTGAAAGCACGTGGATGCCTCCCGACAGCAGGTCACCGACGTAGAGCGTGCCCCCGTCCGGGCTCACTGCGAGCTGCCCTCCTGGCTGGCCGGGAACCGGGACTCTGGCGACAATCGCGCTCGAAGCCGTGTCGATGAAGGTGACATTGCGGCCCTCGTACATGGCGCCGTAGAGCGTGCGCCCGTCCGGCGACAGGGCCAAGCGTCCGCCGCCCCGATCCGTCTCGATCCTCGCGGTCACGGTGTTTGTCTGCGTGTCGACGATCTGGACAATGCCCGGTGCCGTGCCCGGGTCGCGGGGGTTCTGGGTATGGCCGCCGCTGCCGACGTAAAGCCGCGAACCGTCGTCGCTAAGCACAACGCCAGAGGTGCTCAGCGCTCCCGGAATGGTCGCCTGAAGGGCGCCGGTGGCGGCATCCTGGACCGTGACATTGCCCGAGCTCATGTAGAGGGCATGCGGAACGTAGATCTTGGACCCGGACGGATGAACGGCGATTGCAGACGTGAAGCGCGTCGAACCCGCGGCCGGAAACGACGCCGACACCCAGTAGCCGGAGGTCGACGCCGTCATCGGGGCGGGAGCGCCGATCACCACCAACATCACGGCGAGCAGGACAACGATGCCCGCTCTGCCCCTCCGATGCCCGGCGAAAAGCAGTTGGCCGCGACGCTGTTGCATGAGAAATCCCCTCGCCCGAACGGATCAGGCCCCCCAACCTGTTCACCGTACGGCGGCCCTTCGACCGGCCGCTAGCGTGGCGACTACTCGTTTCGCCCCTTTCCCGACACGCCAGCCGAAAATGCGACGGAATCACACTGTTGTTGTTTATGTTATTGATGTGACCAGTGTTGCCAAAGTTGCAACCGGCCACGTAGCCTCGGGAGTGCTGGCACTCTGCAGCGGGGCTTTTCCCTGTGAAAATCACGGATGACATTGAATTCCTCGCGCGCTCCAGCCTGACTGTTGCGAGGTTACTTGATGGGTTTGACCGGATCCGGCCGCAAAGCGGCTGTGCTGTGCGCCGCCGTCGTACTCCTCGGATCCCTCGCCCTGCCCGCCGGGGCGGCGCCGCCACCGGCCACCGCCCAGCCGGCGCTCAGCGTTCCGGCGTCGCCGGAGATTCCCTCGCCCGAGGAGATCGCGGCTGCCAAAGCCAGTGAAAGCGCGACGGCGGACCAGGTCACCAGAATCGACCGGATCCTTGCCGACGCCGCCGCAGCCCAGGAGGCCAGTTTTGCCGCGGCCATGCAGGCCAACAATGCCTACGGTGATGCCCTGGTCACGCTCGGGATCCGCCGCGATGCCGCCGCACTTGCCTCGGCGAAGGCCGCATCTGCCCAGGCCGAACAGGCGAAGACCCGCAAGCAGGTGGGACAGCTGGCCGGGGCCCTCTACCGCAACGGTGGACTCAATCCCGCGCTGAGCACTTTTGTTAGTGGGAACGGCGAGGTGCTGAAGCAGGCCGCCACCCTCGAAGCCATTTCCGCCAGCCGGAGCCGGGCATTTGAGGCGGCCGACAACGCCGCCTCGGCCTCCCAGTCGCTGACTGCCGCGGCGGAGGACGCCAACCGTGCCGCCGACGACGCGGCCAGGTCCGCCGAAGACCGCAAGGTTGAAGCCGAACGCGCCAACGCGGCGCAGGCGAAGGCGGTCTCCGAGGCGAAGGCCCAGCGCACCGTGCTCGTGGACCAGCTGGCAAGCCTCAAGAACACCACGGTGGCACTCGAGTCAGCCAGGGTTGATGCGCTGGACCGCCAGCGTGCCCAGGAACGGCTGGCTGCCGTCACCGCTGCAGCAGCTTCCCAGGCTGCGGCCCGGGCGGAGGCAGCGCCCAACAGCCCGGCCCCGGGTGCCCCCGC
>NZ_JMLE01000053.1 GCF_000685965.1 Arthrobacter sp. UNC362MFTsu5.1
CGCAGATTCCGAACTTTTGCTTTCGGATCAAGCCCAAAGCCGACCATGCTTTCCAGTTCGCCAAAGCGTTGGGTCAGATTCCGGCGGGCAATACCGACCCTGTGCTCCTCGACGCCCAGGAATACGTTCTCCTCCACGGTCAGGTCAGGAACCAAGGCAAGTTCCTGGGCAATCATTACGATGGCCTCTTTTTGCGCCCGTGACGGATTCCATTTGGATACCGGCTTCCCGTCTACAAGCAGCTCCCCACCGTCCTGCTGATAGATCCCGGCGATCACTTTGCCAACCGTGGACTTTCCGGCACCGTTTTCGCCGACAAGTGCATGGATTTCACCAGGACGGAGCGAGAGGCTGACGTTATCGAGAGCCAGGGTTCCGCCGAACCTCTTGCTGACCCCTTTGAGGTCGACGAAGCCTTCGGGATTGTCCTCAGACAGCATTAGCCGTTCCACTCACCTGTAAAGTCGGGTGCCTTGTCCAGATCTTCCTTGTAGGCATATGGATCGATTGGGCCAAGAGTGTCTGCGTCAACAACGGCTTTGACGTCCTTGCCGTTGATGGCGTTGCTCAGCTGTTCTATAGCAGCTGCACCCATCGATACGGGGAAGTTCAGGTAGTCGGATGTCCAGAGTCCGTCACGAACAGCTTTGACTGCTTCCTTGGTCCCGCCGCCGCCCGTGAGGAAAACGCTAGAGGGGCTGATGCCGGCGTTTTCAAGGGCGATCTGGGCGCCGAGAGTCTGCTGGTCTGCATTACTTAGGATGGCGTTGATGTCCTTATTGCCCTGCAGCATGTTAGAAACCGCACTCAGTGACTTGTCCCGGTCGTAGGAGCCCTCGACCGTTCCTACGATCTGGATGTTCGAGTGCTTGGACAGAACGTCCTTATAGGCGTTACTACGGGCCACATCAAGCGGGGAGTTCAACAGGCCGACCACAACGCCTACCTTGCAAGGGCTTTTATCCTTGCAGTACTCAACTACCTGCTCGGCCTGCTTCTTTGCTGCCACGCTGGGAGCGACCGCGACAGTGGAAACGACCCCCTCGACCTGGGGTTCCATCATTTCGATGTCGGAACCGATGGGGTTCAGGACTGATACCACGGGAATCGACTGCGCCAGCGGGAATGCCGCACCGAGGACCGGGCCGTCCTGGGGTACAACGATGATGCCGTCATATCCACCGGTGGTCGTAGCATTCTGAAGCTGCGACAACTGCGTGTTTGCGTCGAACTGTCCGTCGAGGATCTGGGCGTCTACGGTAAGGCCGAGCCTCTCTGCACCTTCCTTCACGCCTTGGAAAACGGCCTGGTTGTAGCCGTTCTGGGCTGAAGCTGCCAAGACCGCCACCTTCAAAGACTTCTTCTCGGCACCATCGCCGGAACCCTCTGAACCGCTGCCTCCTGCGCAACCGGACACGACCAGGCCCAAAGCCATGCAACCGCCCGCTGCTGCCAATCGAATGCTTTCCACTACTGCCTCCAAGTTGGATCGACGGAACTTTCCGTCTCTGATGATATGTACCATGTCACATATCCCTTGCTTCATGCAATGGTTTCGGTTGCTCTCGATCGAGAATTTACTGGCCCGAAACATTAGGCGTGGACGGAATCTTGCTTACGGCGTGGTCCACCTCAAAGATCCGCCCTGGACCCACTTCCGCCGCTCCCTTCAGCAGCTGGGCAAGGCGGGGGGCGGACTCCTTCCGGGAAGGGTGGTTCAGCCAGCCCTCATATGCTGCCTCGCTAGGCCACAAGGCCGTAACAATAATTTCTCCCGAGCCATCCGAGGCGACCGATAGCTCCGATGCCAACGCGTCTGAGTGGTCCAGGGAGAACTGCAGAATGTCCTCATCCCTGTACATGGTCAGGACATCTTCCAAGCGCTCAGGGTCTACCCGAAGGGTCAATACGGTCCGGATCATGTGATTCTCCCTCTATCCATCAAGCCTGTGACATACACCATGCTCCGAGTGTATCGTGTGACATGGCACTGTGGTAGTCCAGGCCTGAAAGGATCGCCGTGAGCATTGAATGTCTTTGTCGCCCTGTATTCGGTCCACAGAGGGACGGTGGGCAGGATGCATTATGGGCAGTGTCGGGGTTCCTGGGTTGTGCAGGGCAGACCCTCCTGACCGCTGATAATGGAGTTCCTGTCCTCCTTGTAGGACTCGGGCCAGCGCATGAGGTTGACGCCGCTTCCTTGCGGGAGGCTGCCGCACTGGCATCGCAGGTGCTCAAGCACGTTGAGTCCGCTACTTGGGACTTTGAAGCGCTTTCCGCTTTGGCTCTATCGTCGGGAAAAATCGCCCAAATCATCGCAGAAGGGGCTATTCTCGGCTCCAGTGAAGCCGGGGACACTCGGTGGCTGGGTCCAGATCATCAAACCGGGCCTTGGTCTCTGGGGCTGGCAATCGGGCACGCCACCTTGCGCGCCCGCCAACTCGTCAACTCCCCTGCAAATGTCCTTACTCCTGCCGGCTTTGCCCGTTACTGCGAGCGTACTGGCAAAGAGCACGGTCTTACCGTTCGCGTGCGGAACCAGAACGAGCTGGTTTCGCTCGGATTTGGAGGAATTCTGGCTATAGGGGGCGGATCAAAGGAGCCCTCCCTGCTGGTAGAGGTCACCCATGAAGGTATCCATGCGAAGCCTGATCTTAGCCTCGTCGGCAAGGGAGTGACCTTCGATTCTGGTGGGCTTTCTTTAAAGAGCGCGGACGACATGATCGGAATGAAGCACGACATGGCTGGGGCTGCTGCAGTTTTCGAAGCTATGACTCTCCTTCCACTACTGGCCCCGAAGCTTCATGTGAAGGCTTACATTCCACTCGTCGAAAACCTCCCGGGCCCGGGCGCGGCACGGCCAGGTGATGTTGTAACGATGCGGTCGGGACACACAGTAGAAATACTCAACACAGACTTCGAGGGAAGAGTTATCGTCGCGGACGCCCTTGCCTATGCCGCAGAAGAAGGTCCGGCTGCCATAATTGACCTCGCTACGTTAACCAACGCCGCAGTCCGCGCCTTGGGTGAAAGAACCGCCGGACTGATGAGCAACGACAAGCATCTCGAGGAACTGGTCCGACAAGCCGCAGAGTCTTCTAACGAACCCGTCTGGGCGCTGCCCATGCCCGGATACCTCAGCGAGCAACTGAAGTCCGACATAGCCGATTACAAGAACTTCCCGGGGACAGCAAACGCTCGAGCACTGACTGCCGCCATGTTTCTTCGTGCATTCGTTCCCGATGGGATTCCTTGGGCACATCTGGATATTGCTGGCCCCGCATGGGCTGCGGAGCCCTACGGCCTAACGAGTAAGGGGGGCACCGGATTTGGCGTCCGACTCCTCGCTGACCTGTTTCAAAGTACGACACCAAGAACACCGGAGTAAACGATATGAAAATTGCCTTTTTGGGCTGCGGGTCTATGGGGGAAGCCATCATGACCGTCCTGCTCTCGTCGAGCACCACCCATCCGACAGTGGTGGCCACCACGAGGACGGCGGCCAGGGCTGCACAACTGCAGGCAACCCACGGCATCGTTGCGACATCAACAGCTGAAAATCCGTTCGCCAATATCGAAGCTGCACAAGACGCCTCAATCGTTATTCTGGGCACAAAGCCCTACGGCATCGCTTCACTGGCACGCGTGATCGCCGGAGCTCTCAGTCCCAAAACTCTTGTTATAACTGTGGCGGCAGCGACATCCCTCGACTACGTACAGAAAGAACTCCCACCCCGCCAACCACTCGTCCGTGCCATGCCAAACACACCACTCAAGGTTGGCCGCGGGGTAGTAGGCCTTACAGGTGGAGAGTACGCCACGGCCGAACACGTTCAGCAGGCTGCCGAGATTTTCGAAGCCTCGGGCGTGGTGATCGAGATCCCAGAAGCACTGCAGGATGCAGTCTCTGCCATCAGTGGATCAGGACCGGCCTATGTTTTCTACCTGACAGAAGCAATGGCCAGCGCGGCCCGCAGTCTCGGCATCGACCCGGAGACCGCCGCTGTCCTCGCACGGCAAACCGTTATCGGAGCAGGAACCCTTTTAGAACAAAGCCAATCGAGCCCCGAGGCCCTCCGTCGTGCAGTAACGAGTCCCAATGGAACAACTGAGAGGGCCATCGCAACAATCGAGACGCACAAGTTCGTGGACATCATTACCAAAGGGGCAGCAGCAGCAGCAGTCCGCGCCGCCGAAATAGCGCAGGAAATACGGGCTGAAGACTAGCGGCTCGGCACAACCACCCTTAGATGCAACCAGCCCACGGCCGGTAAGAGCATAACCAGCCAATATGAAAGGACAGAAATGACCGCGCCCAGCCTTGCTCCACTCCGGACCACCCCAAGGAACTGGACATCACTCGCTCCAACTACCATCTCCGATGATGATTGCCCCGACGCGGACTGCCACTTTTGCACCTGCCCTGAAACTGATTAGGCCTAAGGAGCTTCCATGCACGCCATCTACTTTGATGCATTCGGGTCCCGGCCCGAGCTGCGCGAGGTGCCCGACCCAATCCCTAGCCGAAAGGGCGTAGTTGTTCGCGTAGAAGCCACTGGGCTTTGCCGCAGTGACGTCCATGGGTGGGCTGGGACATGACGACGGCATCTCGCTTCCGCACGTGCCGGGCCATGAACTGGTAGGAACCATCGTTTCCATCGGCCAAGACGTCAAGCGTTTCGCCGTTGGCCAGAGAGTGACCACCCCATTCGTCTGTGCATGCGGGAATGCCCGGAATGTATGGCCGGCAACGGTCAGGTCTGCCGCAATCAGACTCAACCAGGCTTCACGCACTGGGGCTCCTACGCAGAGCTTGTAGCCCTCCACAATGCGGATAACAACCTGATAGCCATACCTGCCACCGTGGACAGTGGTGCAGCAGCCCTTCTGGGCTGCCGCTTCGCAACCGCATACCGTGGGTTAAAGCACCAGATACAGATTAACGCCCGGTGAAACTCTCCTGGTAGTCAGCTGTGGAGGAGTAGGCCTAAGTGCAGTGATGATTGGCCTCGCGCTTGGCGCAAACGTAGTCGCTGTGGATATCGATGAAACCGCCCTGGCCAGGGCCGCCCGTCTCGGTGATGTAAAGACCGTGAAACTCCTCCGGCCTTTCCCGAAATGAAGTGCTCGCCGCAATCCAATCTGCCGCACCTGGAGGAATTCAGGCTTCCATGGACGCACTTGGACGTGAGGAAACGTCGGCTGTTGGAATCCTCTCCCTTGCACCGCGAGGCAGACACGTTCAAATGGGCCTGTTCCCAAACGACCCGATAATTCCAATGGGCGCTGTCATAGCCAAGGAACTCGCAATCCTCGGTAGCCACGGAATGCCTGCTCGCGGCTACGAAGGATTGTTGGACCTGGTGAAGTCAGGGACACTGATGCCGCAAGCCCTCATAGAACGTCGTCTACAACTTCATCAGGTGCCGGAAGCCCTCCTGTCGATGTCCAAGGACCGCTCTGAAATGGGAGTCACCATCATCCATCCCTGCTGACTAGCTTTGCCGTCCAAAATCATCTCGGCCCGCCACTCCGCCACCCCTGAAGCGTGGCGGCGTTCTAAAAGGGATGGCATGCAATTTGAGCCCCCACATGTGGTGTCCGCGGGCACACCCCAACCTGACGTCAGCAGCAAGAAAAAAGGGCGTCAGAATAGGGTCTTCAGAGCGGTTCTTACACTCCCCCACCCTTCTGTCTTAGATTCAAATCTGACAGCCAGCCCCGCTGAGGAGCTTGCGCGGGGCAGGGACGCAATTGGGCAACAGCCTGTTGCCCAATTGTCCAGAAACCGTCTGGACAATTGGTTCCGCTGCCCACACTCGGGGACAATCCTGATGGGTTATCCACCGCTACTGCTGCGAAGGGAGCTATCCTCAGGGCTCCCAATTCCAGCTGTGGATAACCCGGATTGACCACAACTATGGACAGCTTCTAGTCCCACCTTTGTGCCTTGGACTCCTGGCGTCAGGGCAATTCGTCGAGTTTGGTTCGGAGGTTCCTAAACACCGCGTCGCGCTGCTCTTGGGAGAGCTGCATTAGCGGCACATCACGCAGCTCGTCGAGGTTGAAATCGGTGTCCTCCTGGTCCTCGTCCTCGAGCATGGCGAGCATGTCCTCGTAGGTCAGGACCATTATGTTGCCGTCCAGTGGCCGGAATCCGAGTTCGCCCCAGTACTTGGCAAGGGCGCGGCATTCCCTCCGGTGTTTCAGGGATCCTTCATCCGTATCGTCCTTGAGCCCGGGTGCCGCGTGGAGGACGGTGACGACGGTACCGCGGCCGATTGCTCCGAGGATAGCCTTGAATATTTGGTGCCCGGCCCGGTGCCCACGGAACCGCGGCTGGACGCTCACCCAGGACACGATCATCAGATCGCCTTCTAGGACCGGTTCGCCCTCGACGCTGAGCTGACTGGGCTCGGATCCGGCGACGATGAACGCTTCGGCGAATCGGGACAGGTCAGCGCTGTGGGCGTCCAAGGTGTCGAAGAGGTTGACGCTGCCAACGTCCGGGACGAGGTGGACGCTGGCTTCGGCGACGGTGACCCGGCCTTGGGCGTCGGCGTCGAAGGTGTCGTAGTCGGGTTCGAGGATGTCAGCGTCGATGTAGGCGCGAATGCTCCATGACTGCGGGTAGTCTTCGGGCCGTTCCCAGGAGTCGGGGCGGGCGGCGTAGTCGAGGGCATAGGTCAGGCGCATCCACTGGAGGGCGTCGCTGATCTCGTCGTGCTCCTCTGGCCGGGTGCCACCATCCACTTCTTTGCCGCGGGTGTGCTCGTTACCGGCCATGAGATTCCTTGCCCGCTCCCCCGACCAAGGGGTGCTCTGAATGTTGTCCAGTGTGCCGGGTTCACCGTACCCGACACTGGCCCTGGCGTGACAGTAAAGCCCTCCCGAATTTCCGGGTGGCCATTCATGTGGGTAGGTCCGCACGTCGAAGGGATCAACCGGCCGAGCCCGGGTCAGCCCACGTGGATGCCGTTGTCAGCGAGGTATTCGCGAGCACGGCCCATCTGCCGGTCGGTAGAGAAGGCGTACCAGTGTTCGCTGAGGTTCTCGTCGTGGACGATTTCCCGGAACCGGAAGAAGGCGCCTTTGCCCTCGATCGCCCGCTCCAGTCGCTCTCGGAGGGCTTCCTCGTGCTGCCTGTCTGCGAAAGCTGCCATGTCCTGCCAGCCGTTCCCGGAACCCGTGCGGTTCAGCCGAAGCCATCGGTCCGGTTCATCCTCTACGTCGATCGCGGTGTCCTGCCCTACGATCATCGGGTCAGTGGCGGCCTCGTCGTACACCTGCCCGGTGTGCAGGTCGAGGTAGCCGCCGGTGGACAGATCGGGGTCCCCTTCCAAGATGATGCTGAGCATGTCGAGGTCCACGGGAACCACCCTGCCGGTCAGCGGCACGCGGCGCAGGGATGCCAGCAGGTCCTCGGCGAGCACCTGGTCACCGGCGCAGCCGCGCCGGGTCAGCCGGTTGATGACCGACAGTGCCACGGGTTCGGCTTCCCGGCGCCTGTGCTCTAAGGCCATCGGTATGCCGGCCCCCACCTGCTGGAGGGTGTCATCGATGTCGCGTCCGGTCAGGGCTGCGAGGAAACGGGCCGCGTCTGCTGCCGCGATGGCTTCACGCATTTCGGGCAGGTCGAGCCTCGGCACCGAGACCTGGGCGGGCCATGCGTGCAGCAGCATCGGATGCGGTTCGCCCGGTTTCGCCGGGACCCGGCTCTCCCCGTCATCAGTGGACCACCGGCGCCCGTATTGGTCCGGGATGCTGCCCCAGCCCCAGTAGGGCAGAGGGAAATCAGGGCGGATACCCAATACCTCCAGCGGGTCGACCTTCGTCTCCTCGACCACGCACCGGTGCATCCAAGCGTCACCAAGGTCAAACATGAACTGAAACTCAGATCCCGGCCCCAGCGTCCGGGCGACCTTGGCGGTCGCGATGTCGATAGCTGTGATGATCGGCCCACCGCCGGATCCGGCCATCTCAGCTCCCGTCTCTTGGTCCGTGATTACCCGGCCGTCGTTCAGGGTGAACATGGACAGGTGCGAGCGGTCCCAACGGGCGAAGGCATCGTTGATGGCGTTGGCGAGATCCAAGAAGGTGTGCGACTGTCCAACCGCGAAGACTCGCCCCGGCCAGGGCCACAGCTCCTCACCACGACCACCGAGCAGTTCCACCGTCACCGATAACCAGGTTCGCGCCATACCCTCAGGATGGCACGAACCGCGGCCGCGCCCTTCGTCGCGTTACTGCACGCCGGCGGGCGCCAGCATCCCGAATGAGGGCGGGCGGCTCCGCGAGGAAGAGGGCGCGGAAAGTGATTTTAGGCGAGCAGTGTAGAAGCACTGCTTCCAAGCGTGCAGTGGAGGGCAGTCCTTGCTAGTCGAAGATTCCTGCTTCGGGGGTTTTGTGGGGAAGGGCGGTTTTGCCCGGGGCGGGGGTTTTGTGTCCGTCGTAGGCGCATTTTTTGAAGGGGCCTTCTTTGTCCATGAGGATGCGCATGTGTGGGTCGGCGTGGTTCAGCCACCAGGTGCTGACCCCGAGAGCAGGCTCCAGCCGTAGGTGTTCCCAGGCCCGCCAGATGGCTTCCATCCGGATGAGGGCTTCGGGATGTTTGTACCACTCGGGGCACCACGCGGAGGCGGCGCCTTCGTTGACTTCCCGGACGTAGGACTGGGCCAAGAGGTCAGCGAAGAACTCCACGGCGTTGGAGTAAACCAGTTCCGGTTCGGGCTCAGCCTGGCTGTGCTCGCCGGCTGGGGACTGCTCTTCTTCGTCTCCGAAGGCGTCCGCGAACTCTTCACTCACGCCTTGTCTCCATCGGTCCATGGATTGTGGGCGGCAACAGCCACAGGGGCGCGCGCAATTTTTTCCTTGGCTGCGAGGGAGTCTTTGACCTTTTGGGCGTGGGGCCCGTTCATCCAGGGGATCGTTTCGATCATGGTGGCCGGGGCACCGGAGGCGAGCAGGATGGCCCGGAACCGTGGCAGCGCTGTCAGGTCGGCAACCGAGAGGATTTCGTCTTTGCTTTCCTGCCGGGAGGAGGAGGATCCGTTTCTGCTGTGGCTGCGGGAGACGTTGATGTAGCTGTATTGGCCGATGAGGCGGGAGAGTTCGTCGAGGTAGCCGACTTCGGAGACGCCGCCGCCGTAGATTTTGACGTTGGATGCTGACCAGAGTTTCCGCATTCCTTCGAGGTTCCAGACTTCCACGCCCTGGGACCATGACTGCAGGATGGTCATGAGGATGATGCCGCGGGAGCCGTAGTGGCTGTATTGGTCCGGCAGGGCTTTCCACCTGCAGACGTTTGCCGCTTCATCGAGGATTCCCAGCAGCGGGGTTGCGAGGCGCCCGCCGGGTTGGGAGGTGGCGTACTTTTCGGCAGCTTCGACGACGGCGACGGTCAGGGCGGTGACCAGGGGGCCTGCGGTTCCGACGCCTTCGCGGGAGAGGCTGTAGAGCGTGCCTTTGCCGCGGACGAAGTCTTCGGGGACGAATTGTGGACGGGGGTCGGTGTCGACGGTTGTGCCTGGTGTTGGGGTGACCCATTGGCTGACGTCCCGGTCGGTGAGGCAGGAGACCATTTGCCGGGCGGTGCCGTAGACGCCGGCCCGCTGCTTTTCCGGTTCCCTGATGTGGCCGATGACCATGTCAGCCAGCAGGTCAAAGCCGGCGGTGCGGAGGATGTCAGCGGGTGCTTCGTCGTGCGGGCGGGTCAGCCAGGTGTACACCTGTGTGATCGGGGCGGCGCTGAGTGAGGCGGCGAGCAGGAGGGCTTTGAGCAGGTTTTGTCCGGCCGGGTCGAAGTAGGCGTCGGGTTTTGTTCCGGGTTCCCGGGAGCCGGCGGCGAAGTGGGAGGCCATGTTTCCTGCGGTGGCTTCGTTCTTCACGTAGGAGAGCGGGTTCCACCACCACGATGGTTCTTCCTCGGCAACGGCCTGCGGGTCAAAGACCCACACCTGCCCGGCCTCGGAGCGGATGGGGCGGGTGACGTCGACGATGTCGCGTTTGTTCGACGTGGCGATCACCGCGCCGGGCGCGTCAAGGATGGCGGGGACGGCGTAGGAGGTGGTCTTCATCGTGCGGGGCCCGGCGATGAGGATCAGCATGTCCTCCCACGATGCCCAGAGCGGACGCTTCCCGGCCACGCTGCGTCCAAGGCGGACACCGGTCGAATTTTCCACACCAAGGCGCACGGCCGTGGCCGTGGCGCCCTTGGTCGAGAGGTGGTTCAGGTCCTTGCCCCGGCCCATGTACACCGCTGCCTTGTCCACCCGGGTGCGTTTGCTCGCGGTCCGGGACCGGACCACCAGCACCGTCACCACCAGCGCGATCAGGACACCGGCCAGCACGCAGGCCACCACAGTTGCTTGGTCAGGCCAGGGCACCCGGCCCTTGGCCAACCCGGCGACCAGGTCAATCGGGTGCGCCGGCGGGGCGGCGAGGCCAGCCATCCAGGACCCGAGGTGAGCGGCGACCCAGGTGCCGCCGCCGAAGATGGCGGCGGCGCCGATGGCGAGCCAAATCCCCAGGGCGTCGCCGAGGCCTGTTCCCTTGAGGTTCGGGGCACTCATGCCGCACCTTCTTCCCGGATTGGAGCGGCCGCATCCAGCAGCGTTTCTGCCGGTGCATGCCAGAGGCGGTTTGTGTCGTTCAGGGAGGCTTCGATGGAGGTTAAACCGATGGTCACGGGGATGCCTGGGCGGCCGCCGACCTTGATCAGGAACTTTCCCCGGCCCGGGGGTTCGACGTCACCGCCGCGGGAATCCCAGGCGGGCGGGTCCTGCCACGAGATGAGCTTCTGCTGTTCCTGCCGTGACAGCGGGATCGCAGCGGTCAACAGCGGCATCTCAGAAGCCGGGAGCCCTGCGCAAATGACCATGCCGGAACGTTCAACAAAGCCGCGGGCTTTCATCCTGTCTTCCTCCGCCGGGAGGGCCAGCAGGTCGGACATGGTGTGGGAGATCATGACCTGCCCGACACCGACACTCCTGTTCAGCCGGGTGAGGGCGTCGACGCGGTCGACCATGCCCTTGCCGGAGCGCAGCGCCCGCCACAGCTCATC
>NZ_JMLE01000054.1 GCF_000685965.1 Arthrobacter sp. UNC362MFTsu5.1
ATGTTGATGTTGGAGAGCCACTGGATGCCGCGGCTGATGCCGGAGACGGCCGAGGCGACGAAGCATAGGGTCAGGACGGCGACGATTGCTACGAGCACGGGGGTGCCGATTTCGCCGAACCAGCCGTTGGAGGTCATGCCGCTGCCGATCTGCAGGGCGCCCAGGCCCAGGGATGCGGCGGTGCCGAACAGGGTGGCGAAAATGGCCAGGATGTTGATGAACTTCCCGATGGGCCCTTCGACCCTCCTGACGCCGAAGAGTGAGGTGAAGGCGACAGAGATCAGTTGCCTGCGGCCCAGGCGGTAGGTGCCGTAGGCCATGGCGATGCCTACGACTGCGTACATGGCCCAGGGGTGCAGTGTCCAGTGGAAGATGGAGGTTGCCATGGCGGTCTGGATGGCTTCGGGGGTCCGTCCGTTCACGGTTCCGGGCGGGGGAGAGATGTAGTGGTAGAGCGGTTCGGCTACACCGTAGAACATCAGGCCGATGCCCATGCCGGCGGCGAACATCATCGCGACCCAGGAAACGGTACGGAATTCGGGTTTTTCGCCGTCTTTGCCCAGCGGGATGTTGCCGAACTTGCCCAGGGCGAGCCAGAGGACAAAGACGACGAAGAGCGAGGCCAGGAGCATGAACAGCCAGCCGGTGTATTCCATGACCCAGTTCAGGGCAACGGTCGAGGACGAGGCGAGGCTGTCGCGGCCGACAAATCCCCAGACCACAAAGGCGACGGCGATGGCGCCGGTGATCCCGAAGGTGACCTTGTCGAGAACGAGCTTATGGTTCCGGCGTGCCGAAACGGCTTGCTCGGTCCTGGCAGAACGAAGCTCGCCCAGGATCTGTTCGTATTCCTCAGAATCCGGCAGGCCCCCCACGGCTCCGTCCACCGGATCGAGGACTGCAGGGCTGGTGCCTTCACCCGCAGGGACATCCAGGACTGTTGTGGTGTTTCGCGTACCTTCGGGCTGTTCGTTGGGGGGAGTTGCTGCGAAAGAGCTATCGGCAGGCGACTCTTCGGGGGTGGAGAATTTTAAGTCACGGCTTGTAGCCATGAGCGAATCCTTTGCTCGGGGTTGATGGGCATGCGGTTAAACATGGCCTTGAGTGGGAGGAAGCCCCCAAGCCTCCAGTCGATCGGCACGGATCAGCACAATTCCTCGGATTAGTTACTGAGGTAGCCGTTCGGGTCCAGGACGTACTTCGTGGCGGCTCCGGCATCGAATTCCGCGTAGCCCCGAGGGGCATCCTGGAGTGAAATGGCCGTGGCATTGACTGCCTTGGCGATCTGGATCCTGTCATGCAGGATCGCCATCATCAGCTGCCGGTTGTATTTCATCACCGGGCATTGGCCGGTCGCGAAGGAAAGGGACTTCGCCCAGCCGGTGCCCAGGGACAGGGATAGGCTGCCTTTCTGGGCTGCTGCGTCCGCGGCACCCGGGTCCCCGGTGACATATAGGCCGGGAATGCCCAGGGACCCGCCGGCAGCCGTGAGGTCCATCAGCGAATTGAGCACGGCGGCGGGCGCCTCCTGGGCCCCGGCACCGTGTCCGCGGGCCTCGAAACCGACCGCGTCGATACCGGCATCGACCTCCCGGACGCCGAGAAGCTGCTCGATCTGGTCTGCCGGATCGCCCATGGTCACATTGACGGTTTCGCAGCCAAAGGATCGGGCCTGGGCCAGGCGGTCCTCATTGAGATCCCCCACGATGACCACGGCGGCCCCCAGCAGCTGCGCGCTGGCCGCCGCGGCAAGCCCTACGGGACCGGCCCCGGCAACATAGACGGTGGACCCGACGCCGACACCTGCCGTGACGGCCCCGTGGAAACCGGTCGGGAGGATGTCCGAGAGCATGGTCAGGTCCATGATCTTTTCCAAAGCTTGGTCCCGATCAGGGAACCGCAACAGGTTCCAGTCCGCGTACGGGACCAGGACATACTCCGCCTGCCCGCCGACCCATCCGCCCATGTCAACATAGCCGTAGGCGGACCCGGGGCGGTCCGGGTTCACGTTCAGGCAGATTCCGGTCTTGCCTTCCTTGCAGTTCCGGCAGCGCCCACAGGAGATATTGAAGGGGACCGAGACGATGTCCCCGACCTTGATGAACTCGACGTCGGGCCCGGTCTCGATGACTTCCCCGGTGATCTCGTGCCCCAGGACGAGACCGGCCGGGGCGGTCGTGCGGCCACGAACCATGTGCTGGTCCGAACCGCAGATGTTGGTGCTCACGGTGCGCAGGATGACCCCGTGCGGGACCTTCCGGCCGACATTGACGGGATTGACGCCGGGTCCGGCCTGCAGTTCAAAGGTGGGAAACGGGGTATCGATGATTTCCACGATCCCCGGTGCCTTGTATGCAACGGCTTTGTTACCTGACATTGAATGGCTCCTATGGGTTGGCGATCGAACCCCACAGTGATACTGGTCGCATCAGACTGTCTGTGAGGTAGTTGTCATGCTGTCCGGCCTAGAGCAGCCGGAAGCGGCTAGGCATCGATCACCAAATCGGTCTGCGCGGTGGAGCAGCAGGGCAGGAACTTGCCTGCAGCGATTTCCCGTGCCCGGATGCCGCCCTGGTGGTTCATCTCGACCTCCCCGGAAAGCTTGACCACCTTGCAGGAGCCGCACATGCCCTCCTTGCAGTTCGCGCCGATCCTGACGCCCGCACGCTGGGCCACCCCGAGGATGTGTTCGGTGGGGTCGATGCGCACGTTGATACCGGTGCGCATGAAGGACAGGGTGAGGCTTCCCGTTCCGACCGTGTCGAAGCTCGAGGCATCGGGGGACCCGGCCCCCACGTCCGCAGTGCCCTCGGGGTTTTCGAAACCTGATGCGTCCGAGTCGACTGTTTCCAGCGGGAGCCCCGTGGCCTGCAGGGTTCCCTCGGAGTCGTAGCCGGGCTCGTAGAGCCCAAACGCGCTGGGCTGGCTTTCATAGTAGTCCTCGGCGGATTCGGCGATTTCCTCGGCGATTTCCTCCGCGATGTCCGTCGCAAGCGCGATCTCTGCCTGGTATTCAAGGAGCGTCTGGCGATCTCCCGTGAAGAACTCCATGTATATCGAAGTGTCATCGACGCCGACCTTCTCCAGGAGCTTGGTGGCGGTGTTAAGGTAGCCCTCGGGGCCGCAGGCATAGACCTGGCGGCCGTTGGCATCAGGGGCCACGTAGTCGAGCATGGCGGCCGTTAGCCTCCCGCTGAGTCCGTCCCACCCCTCGGGTTTGCTCCGGTCGCCCAGGGAGTAGTGGACCTTGACGCGCGAGTCCACGGAGGCGATGTAGGCCAACTCCTGATGGAAGGCGAAATCACCGGCCGCCGCTCCGTGGTAGAGAACCACGACGTCGGCGTGCCCGGGCAGGGAGTGGATGGTCCGCACCATGGACATGATGGGAGTAATGCCCGCGCCGGCGGCCAGCAGGAGGTAACGCGCCCGCCGGTCGGCATCGGGCAGGTGGAACGCCCCGACCGGTCCGAGCATGTCGAGGACGGTGCCGGGTTTGACGTTCTCATGCACCCACGGTGAGACCAGCCCGGCGTGATCGCGTTTGACGCTGATGCTGAAGGTCCACGGCTCCGTGGGCGAACTGGACAGCGAATAGCTGCGGTCCACCGGATCCTGGTCCTCGCCGTTCACGGGAAAGGCGACGTTTACGTACTGCCCCGCCCGGAACGCCAGGGGGGCACCGTCACAGCGGCGGAACACGAAGGTCATGATGCCGCCGGCCTCGGGAACGGTCTCCACACATTCGGCCATGAACTCCTGCGGGTGCCAGGGGCCCAGTGCGCGGGCGGCGCGGGCGGGTGCCTCGGTGCTGCCCATGACCCTGTTCCACGGCATCTCAAGCCCGCGAATGCGCTGTGGTTCCTGGATCACCGTCTCAGTGAGGAGTTCGGTCATGCCAAGTGCTCCTGTACACGCTGCACGTACCAGTTGATGAATGCTTCTACCTGGTACTCGCTCTTCATGTACGGGCCGGGTTCGTAGGCGGGGCTGCCGGCACCCTTCTGGCACAACTCAACGAACGCCTTGTCCTGCAGGTTTGTCTGCTTCCAGGTGTAGGTGAGTTTGTCCAGATCGTAATCGACGCCCTCTTCGGCGTCGTCAGCCACCAGCCAGGTGGTGCGTACCAGTGACTGGTGTTCGTTGATGGGGAAGACGCCGAACGTGATGACGTGGTCCCCGAGGAAATGGAACCAGCTGTTGGGCTGCAGGTGCATCGAGCAGCGGCCGAGGCGGAAGTCCGGCAGGTCGCCGAGCAGCTTCTTGGAGAGCCGGCGCCCGTCGGCCGAGAACGATTCACCCTCACCGTCGAGTGATTCCCGCGAGATGCGTATTCCCGCGATGCGGGTGTCAAGCTCCTCGACTACCTCGTAGGGCAGGCCGTAGCGGCGGCAGCGCTCTTCAAGGGAGGACTGGGCTTCCTTGTTGCGGTCCCACACCTCCTCGAGGTGGGGCGGAACCAGTCCCTCGGTCAGGCCCCACGTCGGGAAGAGGGAGCAGGCGAGCTCAGGGTGGCCGTCGCAGTGGTAGCACTCACGGTTGTTCTCCATGACGAGCTTCCAGTTGCCCTCTTCGATGATGTTCTGCTGGTAGGCGATCTTCGTCTTCGACAGATCGTGGGGGGCGAGGTAGGGCTCGAAGATCTTGGAGGTCTCGTCGAAGTCGGCCGGCGGTACGTCCGCAATGCAGACGAAGATGAGTCCGGCGACCACGCGGCTGTGTGCGCGCTTGAGGGCGAAACAGTTCTTGTCGAACTTCGCTTCTCCCGGTGCGGAGGCGTGGATCAGGTCGCCGCTGGGCGAGTACGTCCAGGAGTGATAGCCGCACACCAGGTTTCCCGTTGAGCCGGCGGCTTCGGTCAGGACGCGGGCGCCGCGGTGGCGGCACACGTTGTGCAGGACGTTGACGTCGCCGTCGTCGTTGCGCAGGACGATCAGGGAGTAGGGCCCGTAGTCGACGGTGACGTAGTCGCCCGGCTCCGGCAGTTCGGCGACGCTGGCGGCAAAGATCCAGTGCTGGCCAAAAATGGCCTCCATGTCGATCTTGAAAATGGTCTGGTCCGTGTAGAACGGGGCGTCGAGGGAATATCCCTTGCGCCGGAACTCGAACAGCCCGGCGATTTCCGCCAGCTGCTCGGCGGGCAATGATGACACGAGTTTTCCGCGTGAATTGAGGGGCAAGACTGGAGCAGACATGTGTTTCCTCCCGGGAGGTTTGGATAAGTGTGCGAATCGTGGCGACCACGGCTGCGTGGGTGCGAGCGGCGTTGTCGAAAACCTTGTAGTCATGAGATTAGAGATCATTGATCCGCAACAAAAGCGCAAAATTTGGAAGATATCTGTGCACAATAGGTGCATGATCGATGCGAGACTCATCACACTTCGGGTGTTCGCCCGGTGCGGCACCATCGGCGCAACCGCGGAGCTCACGGGCTACTCGCCCTCCGCCGTCTCCGCGCAATTGCGGGAGCTCCAGCGCGTGCTTGGAATGCAGCTGCTGACGAAGGACGGCCGTGGGGTGCGGCTGACCGCCGCGGGCCGCTATCTCGTGTCGGGCTCGGACACCCTCATTGCGGAGTGGGAGAGCCTGCGCGCCGCGGCCATGGAGGCTGGCGACCAAATGCCGGCCCGTTTTGGCCTCGGCGGATTCTCCACGGCTGCCGCCCAGCTGCTCGCGCCGCTGGCCGCCACCCTGCGCTCAACACGCCCCCAGCTGGAGGTGCAGGTACTCGAGGCAAACCCGGCCCGCTGCTTCGACTTGCTGGTTGCCGAGCGAATCGACCTCGCGGTCATCGTCGCCATGCAGTCAGACACCCATGCTGAGGACGATCCGCGCTTCGAGCAGACCGTCCTGCTCGACGATCCCCTGGATGTGATCATCCCCTCCAACCATCCCCTGGCATCGCGGGAAACGGTGACGCTCGAAGAATTAGCGTCGGAACCCTGGATCACCGAGGCCGTCGGGTCGACCTACCATTCCCTATTCACCGCGGCGTTCACGGCAGTCGGGGTCACACCGCGGATTGCCCATGAGGCCGTTGAATGGGAAACCCAGATCGCTTTCGTTGGTGCGGGGCTGGGCGTGGGGCTGCTGCCGCGACTGGCACCCCTGCGTAGTGCCGAAAACGTGGTTCGGCTGCGCATCACTGGCAAAGGGAAGCCCGCGCGCCGCATTGTCGCTGCGGTGCGGAGGGGCAGCATCGCATCGCCCCTGATCCAGGAGTCGCTCGACATCCTGCAGGTCAGAGCCAAACGGATCCTCGCCGCCCGGCCCGAAGACGATCTCTGAACGGCCCAACGCCCCGCCCTCCGTATGTGGAGGGCGGGGCGTTGGTGTTTGGCCCGCTGCTTAGCGTGGTGGTGGTTTTAGTTGTTGTTGGGGTTTGTGTGGCGGGTCTGGACGGTGGGGATGCTGCCGGTGTGGGTGCCGCCTTGGTGGGAGTCGGGGTCCGGGCAGGTGTCGGCGCAGTCGTGTTTTGTGACGAGGTCGAATTGGATGCCGCCGTGTTGTTCTACGCCGGTGCGTATGGCGCGTTCGACGACGGATGTGGCCAGGCGTCGTCGGAGGGAGAGGGGGTCGCGTCGGAGGTCTTTGGTGAGGGCGAAGCAGAGCAGGAGCATGACGATGATGAAGGGTAGTGCTGCGACGATGGTGATGCGTTGGAGGCCGGCCAGGGCTTCGGAGGGTTCGTCGCCGCCGGCGAGCAGCATGACTGCTGCCACGGCGCCGGTGAGGGTGCCCCAGAAGATCACTACTCCGCGGCGGGGGTGTTCGGCGCCGTTGGAGCTAAGTGATCCCATCACGATGGATGCGGCGTCGGCGCCGGTGATGAAAAAGATTGCTACCAGGATCATGGCCAGCACGATGACGGCGGCGGTGAGCCAGCCGGGCATGCCAAGGTTTTTGACCAGGTCGAAGAGTGCGCCGTCGAAGTTCACGGACGGGACGCCGTTGACTGTTGTTACCAGTCCGGGGGTGCCTGTTTTATCGGCTTCCTGTTGGACGTGGAAAGCGGCTCCGCCGAAGATGCCGAACCAGATGACGCTGACGACGCT
>NZ_JMLE01000055.1 GCF_000685965.1 Arthrobacter sp. UNC362MFTsu5.1
AAAACAGACACACCATGCGCCCCCGGGAAAACGGGATACACACAATGCACAAAATTTGAAACCAGCTGTAAAAACCAGACCATCCACGGGATGGACAATCCAGTCAATTCAACCAATTCAATACAAAAAATTGGTATCAACAAACTTGGCACACTATTGAGTTCTCAAACAACAGACACACCCGGCACCACCACAACCAGACCAACAGGCCATTCAGTCGCGGATCGCTCCGGAGCAACTTTCCAAACTTACCCGATCCCGGACCGCTATGCAAACCGGCGTTTCCGCCACCCACAAGCACCACAGGAAGGATCCCCACCCGGTTTCCGCACGCCAGTAAAGACGCCGTTTTTCAGGCCATTCAGAAGGGGGTCGGTCGCTATCTTTCCGCATCAGCGGCGGCGACTCGAATTACTTTACACGGCCAGAGGACCCCGCACAAATCCACCCGCGAACGGTGGGACTGGGCCGGAAACCTGCGGAATTCCGCGGATTTCCGGCCGGCCTTGCCCTCTTGGGATGCCCCACGGCACCGAAACGGCTTATGTGGACTGAGTCACAGCAAATACGAAGGTAAAGTCAGCCTCCCGCGGCGTCAGCCGGTAGCCCTCCAATACGCCCGGGCCGCAGGCGGCGGTTCCGATCCCGTGCACGGCGTGGTCGAGGTACACGTAGCTGCGGCCGTCCGGAACAAGGTCCGGCCGGTGGTTTGCGGTATCCAGTACATCCAGGCTGTACGGGCGCACGGTGAGTGCGAAGGGCTCACCCGCGATGGTGAGCCGGCCGCCGTCGAGCTCCAACACTGCCGCGTGCACACCGGAACGGGCGCCGGACTCCTGGGGCCGGACGTATTCGACGTCCATGTCGGCCGCCGGCATGCGATGCCAGCCAAGCCTGGCGCCCTGGCCCGTATCCGGGTAGCTCTGATGCGGCCCCTGGCCGAACCACTCCACGGACTCCGCCGCTGAGCCCAGCACGAGTTCCACGCCTATCCGGGCCCACGGCACTGGCCGGCCGGCGTTGACCCATGAACCGTCGGGCCGGACCGATGTCCGAAGGCTGATGGTGGTCCCGTCACTGGTCCAGACGTATTCGGCGAGGACACCGAACTGCTTGCCCGCGGCAGCAACCCGTGTCCGCACCACCAGTTCTTCGCCTCCGTCTGCCGAGGGGCGGGAGGAGATGCCCACCAGCCGCGGATGCATCCGGTTGAGCCCCGCGTCCAGCCACTGTGTGGCCACAGGACGCGGATCCGGGCTGCCCCACTCCGCGCCGAGATCGTTGTCCGTGGGTGCACGCCACAGCAGCAGCCGGAACCCCTCGACCGCAGTCTCGCCCAGCCGGATGAGCGAACCCGATGTCCGTTCGAAGACAGCCGGTCCCAGGCGGAGGAAATCACCGTCCACGTCCACGCCGGCCGCGGCCGCCGGCGCAGGGGCCACCCGCACGTTGGCTGACGCCTGGCCCCAGGCAACTTCGTGGCCTGCCTCCGCCCACACTGCGTCGTTTGCGAGCACCGCGCTGACCGTCAGCACCGCCGGTGCCTGCGCCGCCAGCCCCGGCGCCTGTTCACCCGCCGCCGGCGCGTGCGCGGCACGTTCCAGCAGTCCGGGCGGCAGCTGGATACCGGCAGATTCGTGCGGCGCCACGGGCGCGACGTCAACACGACCGCCGTCGACCGTCACGCCGTCGGCCTCCACGGTGTAGCGGAACTCAAGCCCCGACGTGTCGGCGAAATCGAAGCGGTTGGTGATCGAGAACGCGGACCAGTCCCCGGCCACCTCAAGGGCCAGCGGCTCGATGACTTTCTTGAAATCCAGGAGGCCCGGGCGGGGGACGCGGTTGGCGTCCACGAGGCCGTCCGTGACGAAGTTGCCGTCGTGGACTTCCTCGCCGAAGTCGCCGCCGTACACGAAGTACTCCGTGCCGTCCGGGTCCGTGCGGGTGATGCCGTGCTCCAGCCATTCCCACACGAAGCCGCCCATGAGCCTGGGGTGGCGATGAAAGAGCTCCTGGTACTCGGACATGCCGCCCGGCCCGTTGCCCATGGCGTGGACGTACTCGCACAGGACAAAGGGCATTGCACGGCGCCGCGCGTCCAGCTCCGCATCGTCCAGGGGAGGTTCCACGCCCTGGCCGATCAGCGCCGTCTCAGCCTGGCTGGCGTACATCCGCGAGTAGACGTCCACGTACGCCGAGCTCCAGTCGCCCTCATAGTGGATGGGCCTGGACGGGTCACGGAGCTTGGTCCAGCGGGACATCGCCGCCAGGTTCTCGCCCGTGCCTGCCTCATTGCCCAGGGACCACATGATCACCGAGGCGTGGTTCTTGTCCCGTTCCACAGTCCGGGACATCCGGTCGAGAAGGGCCGGCTGCCACTGCGGATCCGCGCTGGGGTTCTGCTTCCAGCCGCCCTCTTCGAAACCGTGCGTTTCAAGATCGCACTCAAGCACAACGTAGAAGCCGAGCCGGTCCGCCAGCGCCAGGAAATCCGGATGCGGCGGGTAATGCGACGTCCGGATGGCGTTGATATTGTGCTGCTTCATCAGCCGCAGCTCGCTCTCCATGACGTCCCTCGGGACCACGCGGCCCAGCTTGGGATGGTGCTCGTGGCGGTTGACGCCGCGGAGCAGGATCCGCTGGCCGTTCACTTTGAACTGCGCGTCCTCGATAACGATGCTCCGGAAGCCGATCTGCACCGCAACGGTCTCCCCCGGCCCGCCCGTGGTGGCTGCGCTGACGGTGGCGTCGTACAGCCGCGGCATTTCTGCCGACCACGGCGAAATCCCCGGGATCCGGTGTTCGTCCCCGGCGGGCAGTTCCAGCCCCAGTTCCGGAACGCGCACGACGGCGGCAATCGCCTCACCAGCCCGGCTCGCCTCAACGCGCAGGATGCCTTCGCCGGTGTGATGATCGAAGTCCGCGTGGACGAAGACGTCGTCGATTCCGTCCGCCGGCCGCGCCTGCAGCGTCACGTCGCGGAAGATGCCCGGCAGCCACCACATGTCCTGGTCCTCGACGTAACTGGCCGCCGAGAACTGCGCCACCTGTACTGCCAGCACATTCCTGCCCGGCACCAGGACGCCCGAGGCATCGAATTCGTGGGCAAGCCGGCTGCCGCGCGTGGTGCCCAGCAACGTGCCGTTCAGCCATACTGTCCCAGCGGACTCAATCCCGTCGAAACGGATCACCGCGGAGGGGAAGAACTCGGGACCTGCCTCAAACTCGCGGAAGAGGTCACCGACGGGGTTGGCGTCCGGAACGTGCGGCGGTTCCACGGCGAAGGGGAACTGAACGTTGGTGTACCAGGGCGTTCCGTGGCCGTGCATGGGCCAGCTCGAGGGCACCGGCAGGTCGCCGAAATCCGCACTGGCTCCGCCTGTCTGCCAGCCGTCCTGTGGCGCCTGCCGGATGCCGGCGTGAAGCCTGAACTTCCACACGCCGTTCAGCGTCAGGCGTGGCGCATCGCTCTCGAGGTAGGCCCGTGCCGGCTTTGTGCCCTGCGCGGGAGCCACCGACGCCAGATCAGCGACCTGCTGGGCGGCAACGTCCAGGCGCCGTTCGGGGGCAGCAGCCGCCGGCTGTACCAGGGCGAGTCCGGCGCCGTTGTCGGCGCGGTCGGCAGCGTCGACGACGGAGCTTGCTGCGGAGGTTGGGCTGGCGGTTGTGGGCTCAACGGGCATAGCGGTCCTCGGTTTTGGGGTCGGTTCCAGTGCAGCGCGCGCGGCGCACGTGTGCGTCGTCGCAGTTTCGTGAACGTTCACGGTCCAATCGATCCTACGCCAACGGAGCGTGCTTGAAAAGGGGCCCGGAGCCCTTGGGCTTTGCCAAATTCCGGCCTCCCGCCCGCAGTGGCCCGCGGGTCTTTTCCTTTCTGATTCGGTTAGTCCGGCGAGCCGCCAGCGACCTCAGGCGACACAGTCCCGGCGGTATCACCGCCGTCGACCACGAACTCCGCACCTGTAACAAAAGAGGATTCGTCCGAGGCCAGGTACACCACCAGATCGGCTACGTCCCGCGGCTGGCCGATCCGGTGCAGCGGCACGTGGTCCGTGTCGAACGTCATGCCGGCGGTCATGGGCGTCTCGATGACGCCGGGGTGCACCGAGTTCACGCGCGTTCCGGATCCTCCGAGGTCCAGGGCCGCGCTCTTCGTCAGTCCGCGGACACCCCATTTGGACGCGGTATACCCGGAGAGGCTTTCGTAGCCGCGGATGCCGGCGATCGACGAAATATTGATAATCGAGGCGGTTCCGCTCAACGCCAGGGACCGGGCCGCCGCCTTGATGCCGTTGAAGACGCCGGTCAGGTTGACGTCGATGATCCTGGCCCATTCTTCATGGGAATACTCATCAATCCGGCCAAAGTTCACAATGCCGGCGTTATTGACCAGCACGCTGAGACTGCCGAACTCGGTGACGGCGGCATCTACCGCCCGCTGCCAGTCCGTTGGGCTCGTCACGTCGAGGTGCACGAATCGGGAATCGCCTCCCAGCCTCGCTGCCAGTTCGGCTCCCTCCTGGTCCAGGACATCACCGACGATCACCCTGGCGCCCTCTTCAAGCATCCGTTCAGCTATGGCTGCACCGATCCCGCGTGATCCGCCGCTGATGAGGCCCACTTTGCCATCCAGCCGTCCCATCCCTGCTCCTGTCCACGAGTTGGCCTCGAGCCGCCGAAATGCGGCGCGTCCGGCGGGGCTTCGGCAGACCGGGACGGCTGCGTTAGTCCCGTTTCAGCTTGACGGTTAGCCGCTCCGGCCGAAAGGGCACTTTGACTCATCTTGGCCAAGCGATCCGTGTGTAGCAGCAGAATGGCGTCAGGCAGATTCCCTGAGCACCAGCCGATGCTTCAAGGTCAGCCGCGATTCCTCGGATCCGGGCGTGATTGATCCGGACAGCAATCCATCAAGGAGTTCGACGGCGGCCCGTCCGACCTCTCGGAGGTCCAGTGCCAGGGTGCTGAGCTGGGGCGTGAGGAGTTCTCCGAGGGGGATTCCGTCCATGCCCATCACCGCACAGTCTTCCGGTACCCGAAGTCCGGCGTCGGCCGCCGCTTTCAGGACGCCGGCGGCCATCAGATCGTTGAAGACCAGGATCCCGTCGGTTTCCGGGCGGGCCCTGAGGAACGCCGCCGAGGCCGCCTTTGCCGCCTCTGCTGTCTCCTCGGCGAAGATCGGGGACCAGGACATCCCGGCCTCGTCCAGTCGCCCCGCCACGGCCTTTCCGCGGGCGGTGCCGGGAACTTCCTTGCCGCCGGTGGGAGCGGAACCCGCCTCCAGATAGGCGACGTGCTGCCGTTTCGTGTGGATCAGTCGGTCCGCGGCCAGTTGTGCGGCGTGGTCGTACTCGAAGTTGATGCTGCCGGCTGCGCCGCCAGGAGCCTCATCCAAGACAATGAGGGGACGCCGGCCCAGGAAGGACTGCGCCTGGTCGGCGTAGCCGCCAAGGTAGCCAATGACGGCGTCCACCTGGGGTGCCAGGTGCTCGACGGCGTCCAGGCCGCTGCGGCCGCCGTGACCATAGTCGTCGACCACCACATGCCAACCGCGGAGTGTGGCCAATTCCACGACGCTGGAGGCAAAAGCAGGGTAATACGGGTTGGTGAGATCTGGAATCGCCAGGCCAACTGATGTCCTGGCCCCCTGGACGAGGCCCTTGGCGAAGCGGCTCGGGGTGTAGCCCAGCTCCTGGGCCAACTCCTGTACCCGTAGACGGGTGGATTCCTTGATCCCCGGCATGCCGTTCATTGCCCGCGTGACGGTCTGGCGGGAAACACCGGCAGCCGCGGCGACGTCTAGGATTGTGGCCCGCTTGGCAGGGTACCCGGACGGTGTGTGGCTCATGAAGTGTAAGTCTAGAGGCGCAGCGGGCGAGGGTCCGTCTGGGGGGCCCGGGATCTGGGAGTGGGTTGCCCCTGGGGGTGCACGTTCCGGGAGTGGGTTTGTGTGTGGTGGTTAAAGTGGGAGAGCCCCAACCGTGTGGTTGGGGCTCTCGACCTGAATGGTGTTCCGGCGGTGACCTACTCTCCCACACCCTCCCGGGTGCAGTACCATCGGCGCTGTGGGTCTTAGCTTCCGGGTTCGGAATGGGACCGGGCGTTTCCCCCACGCTATGACCGCCGTAACCCTTGCTCCGCACCGGCCGGCCCCGTGGGG
>NZ_JMLE01000056.1 GCF_000685965.1 Arthrobacter sp. UNC362MFTsu5.1
CCGCCGTCGTTCAACTCCACCTCAGTGGTCTTAAACCCCGGATAAATCACCGCACCCGCCACCAACGCAGCACCGGCCACCGCAAAAACCGTGCCCGAAACCAACTTCCTGCGGCGTTCCCTGAGACCCAGCTTGCCGAACAGAGTTGTCACCAGTTTTCAAATCCCTCAAAATCGCAGCCGCCCCCAGGGCAGCGTTTCCAAAGACCCGGTACCGGGCTCTCTGTTTCCCGCGACAGCCTACCCAACCATCCGGCGGACCGCGATGGGGAGCTCTCCCCGGCGGCCTGACCTGCGGTTACGCCCGTCATCAACATTGCGGGATGCCGTGACTCTCGGGCTCACCCAGGGTGGTGTTGCCAACCTGGATGGTGCGGCCCACGAAGCGGCCGTCGGAGTGGGAATTGATGCGGTACCACTTGTAGGTGCCGCGGGCGTCAGGCACGGTGCGCCACATGAAGCAGTTGACGGTAAAGGACGGACCGGAGCCATAGATCCAGGGATAGTTGCGGATGACACCATCGCAGGTATGCTCCGCATTCGTCGGCGACCGCCAGGAGGTTTGCCCCGAGGCAGGCGCATCAGTGCACGTCCGGTAACCGTTGACCGCAGCGTCCCAGTTCGTCTTCGCCGGACCGGAACGAGCCGTCGCCTGGGCGACGGCTCCGCCGGTCCCCACGGAATTAACGGTCTGCACCTGAATTGAGTGCGGTTCGTCAAAGCCGCCGGTGTTCACCGTCCGGCTTCCCGATGCCGCGACGGTTTCCCAGCCCCGGCCGTCAATGTTGATCCGGGTGGAGGCGACGTCGTTCGTCGCCGTCGACGGTGAAGTCCAGCTGAAGCTCAGCGACTTCTGGTTCTGCCCGCCGTTCTGCCCTGAAGCAGAGGGCGTACCGGGCGCACCGTGCGGTGTGGCGCCGGCTGCGGCGCTGGCGTCCGAGCTGGGCGCCACAGTGGAATGCGCGATCACCGTAATGGCGGTCTGGGCGCCGTTGGTGAAGCCGCCCACGGTCTGCCCGGGCTTGATCGGACCGTTCTGGCCGGTGCTGGCGTTGTAGCTGTAGCTCACCTCGCCGTAGGCCGAGCCGTTGCGTTCGGCGGCGGTCAGCTCCTTGAAATTGATGGTCACCTGCCGCCCGGCTCCCCCGGTGTCCGCCGCGGTGGCGCTGACCCCGGAGACTTGGCCGAGCTTGCCGGTGGCGCGCCGGGGCGCCGACGGCGGACTGACGGCGCCTTTCCCCGCTTTGTTTTCGGCCTGGACCGTGAAGGTGTAGTCAGCTTCGGAGTTGTTCGCCGTGAAGTTGGCGGTGCGCACTGTTCCCGCGATGGCCTGCGTTTGCGGTGCGCCGCCGCCTCCGCTCATGGTGACGTAGTAGTTCTTGATGGCGTCCCCGTTGGTGTCGGGTTCGGACCAGTTCACGCGCAGCTGGTTGGTGCTTCCCACTGCCGACGCCACGGCCGACGTCGGTGCCGCCGGAGCCGCGGGCACGCCGGCCGGGTTGTCCTCCGAAGAGTAGATCCCCCACTCGGACGGGCCAAGGTCGTTGACAGCCTGGGCGCGGACCTTGTAGCGCACGCCGTTGGTCAGGCCGGGCCACGTGTAGGTCAAGCCGGTCACCCCGTTCTTCACCGCGATACCGCTGGCCGGCGGCGGGGAGATCTCCAGGTTGTAGCTTTTGACGGCTGAGCCTTCAGTCTTCGCCGCGGGCCATGCGATCACCATGTCCTTGTCCCCTGCTTTGACCGTGGGTGCCTCCGGCGGGGACGGTTTCTCGTCCGGCCGGATTTCGTTGGATGCCGCCGATGCCGCTGAAACGCCGACTTCGTTGGTGGCCGTGACGGTGAAAACGTATTTGACGTCATTGGTCAGGCCGCTGAGCGTGCAGGTGGTGGTGGGGCAGTCCTGGCTGAAGCCACTGGAAGTGACGGTGTATTTGCTGATGGCCGCGCCGTTGTCCGACGGCGGAGCCCACTTGAGCACGGCGGTTCGGCTGCGGACGTCGGTGGCGGACGGCGCCGAGGGGGCGTCCGGTTTGTCCCGGACGGTGATGCGCACGCGGCCGCTGGCCTGCCGCGAGGGGTCCCCGGTCTTGTCCAGCACGGTGTAGCGGATCACCATGACACCCTTGGATCCTTCGGCGGGCGTGACCGTGATGGAGTCCCCGGCTACGGCGGGAGTACCGGCAGCGGAGCCGGTTTCGACTGTGGCCGAGATGATCTTGAGCGGGGTTTCGCCAAACGGGTTGAAATCGTTGGCGAGGACGTTGATGGTCTCGGTCCGGCCGGCATTGGCCTTGTCGATCACGTCGTCGTTGGCGGCAGGAAGGGGCCTGTTGGAGGCGACGACGGTGGCAGTTACCGCGGCCCTTACGGAACCGGAGCGGCCGTCTGTCACCTTGAGCGGGATGGTCCCCTTGCGGCCTGCCGTCAGGCTGGACTCGGCACCGACCTTGAGCGTCTGCCCTTCGATGGTTGCGTTGAAGCCTTCCGGCAGGGTCCCGTCGAGCTCAAATTTGAGCTTCTCCTGGTCCCCGTCATCCACGTCCTTGGCTAGGTTGCCCAGTTCCAGGCTTGCGGTTTCGGCCAGGGGCACGTCGAGGTCGGTGCCGCTGAAAGTTGGCTCGTGGTTGGCGTTGGGGTCCGGGACCACCCGGGTGATGATGGTCAGGGTGGACTTCAGGCCCTGCGGGTCGTCCGGACCGGAACCGTCCGTGACTTCGAAGGTGAGGGAGCCGGGCCCCACATAGTCCTTGAGCGCCGCGTAGCGCAGGACGTTTCCGTTGCCGCCAATCACGTTCCCGGCATCCGCCCCCTGCACGCTTACTTTGTCCGCCTGGGTGATCCGCGGGCTGCGTCCGTCCCGAACCCGGACGTACTCGTTCAGGTCGATGGTGGCTTCCTTGCCTGCCATGACTTCCACGACGTCGGTCCGTGCCAGTGAGGGGTGCTGTTCGCTCTGTCCGGGAACCCAGATGACCGCCGTCGAGCTTTGGCCGTCGACGTCGGTGACGGTGTACGGGACCAGCTGGTCCGCGGGAGCAAGGCTGACCACTACGTTGCCGTCACCTCCGACGCGCGCGTTGGGGTTGCCGTCCGGCAGGCTGATCTTGAGGTCGGCGGCGACGCCATCGGGGTCGGAGTCGTTTTTCAGGACAGGGACGTCGACGGCGGACTTGCCCAGCGTCTCGGCCTGGGTGATCACGTCGTCCTGGGCGACCGGGGCTTTGAGGGCGGCGTCAGGGCTGACTCGGACCCGGATCACTGCGCTCCCCTGGGCCTTCTTGTCGTCCTGGACCTTGTAGCTGACGCTCTCGTTCGCGGCAGCGCCGGGCGCCGTGAGCAGCACCTTGCCGCCGTCGGCGGACTCGACGCGGAGCTCCGGGCGGGCCTCAAAAGCGTTGGTGACCAGGCTGATCGGATCCCCGTCGGGGTCGGAGTCGTTGCTGAGGGCGTCCACGGCGATCTGGCGGCCGGGCCGGACGTCGACGGCGTCGTCCACTGCAATGGGCTTCTGGTTGGTGGCTTCCGGCGGGGCAATGCCCACAATCACCGTGCCGGTGTTTTCCGCGCCGATCCGGTCCCGGACACGATAGGTAAAGGTGTCTGTGCCGGCGGCCGTTCCCGTGGCGGTGAACGTGAGGTAGCCGTCCTTGACCACGGCCGTTCCCATCGCGGGTGCTTTATCCACGCCGATCAGCTGCACGGAGTCGCCGTCCGAATCGATGCCGTCCAGGGGCACGGGGATCCGCACCACCATTCCGGCGACGACGCGGGCGGTCAGGTTTTTCGGCTCGGGACGGGTATTCCGTTCGTCATCGCGGGCACGGATGCGGATGGTGACCTGCTGGGAGTCCGACTGCCCGGATTCATTGGTGACCTTGTAGATGGCATAGACCGTTTTGGGCACGTCCCCGGCGATGAAGCGCAGGGTGCCGCCGGAGCGGAACATGCGGCCGTCGGCGTCGTCCGGCTTCTGCGCCAGTTCGGGTTCCAGGGTGAGCTTGCCGCCGTTGGGGTCGGTGTCGTTCTCCAGTACCGGGATGGTGACCACGTCGCCGGTCCGGACCGAGGCCTCGTCCGGCTTGGCCTGCGGAGCCTGGAGCTTGGCCGGGGCCGGTACCACCAGCACCGCGATGTCTCCCCCGGCCGAGGCCTTGCCGTTGGAAATCGTGTACTTGACGTTGAGCTGGCCCTCCGCCCGGATGTCGGTGATCCTGACGACGGAGTGGTCCAGGACTGACGCGCTGACAGGTTGGCCGTCGGCGGCCGTGACGGACTGGACCACCAGCACCCCGCCGGAGGGGTCCGAGTCGTTGCCGAGGACGTCCACCAGTACGCTGCCGCCGCTGGGCAGCAGGGCGGTGTCGCGGACGGCAACGGGGGCGCCGTCTCCGTTGCCGGGAACCACATCCACGCGGACCAGTTGCTGGGCACTGGCCGGACCGTTGGTCACGAGGTAGGACACATAGTGGGCCCCCTGGGCCGCGGAGTTGAAGGTGAAGGTCTGCTGGTCCGCGCCCATGGTGGCGGTGGAGTTTCCGTCCGGAGCGACCTGGGCAAGCCGGAGGGCTCCGCCCTGCGGATCCGAGTCGTTCTTCAGGGGTGCGATGACGGTGTCCACGCCGGCGACGGCGACGATGTGGTCCGCGTTGGCTATGGGCGGAAGCGCACCGGGTGCACGGACGTCCACGGTGATTTTGCCCTCGGCGGTGGATTGGCCGTCGGACACCGTCACGGTGACCACTTTGCGGCCGGGTTCCGAGCCGGCGTCCTGGAAGCTGAGCAGGCCGTCCGGCCGTGCCCTGACCTGGTCGCGGGGGTCGCTGCCGCTGGCGCTCACCACATAGAGGTCGTCGCCGTCCGGGTCGGTCCAGTCCGTGAGGAGGTTCTGGCTGACGGTCTTGCCGGACTGCACCACGAGGGTGGTGTTCCGGTTGGGCTTCTGGCGCGGGGCGGAGTTCTCCCCCGGCGGGATGATGTTGAGGGTGACGTCGGAGGAGGCGCTCAGACCGCGGCCGTCGTCCACCGAGTATTTGAACGTCTCGGAGCCCGTCTTGTCGGCCGGCACGCTGACCTGGAAACCGGTGGAGCCGTAGATCGGCGCGAGGACGCCGGAACTGATGGCGTCCGGGGCGCGGACGGTGAGGATGTCGCCGTCGGGGTCGGTGTCGTTGTCCAGGACGGGGAGGATGGCGGTCTTGCCCGCGCGGACGCCGAAGGTGTCCGGTTTGGCGACCGGCGCACTGTTGGGCTTGGTCCGGTCAGGCAGCACGGTCTGCTGGACTTCATCCGCGGAGTCCTTGTCGGCATCATCAGAGGTCTGCTGCGGCGGGATGACGTCGTCCCAGTTGTTGACCAGCTGCATGTTCTGGTTCACCAGCCACACATTGCCCGAATTCACATCGTTCAGCACCACCAGGTC
>NZ_JMLE01000057.1 GCF_000685965.1 Arthrobacter sp. UNC362MFTsu5.1
TTCGGGTGGACAGGGCCTCCGTCGGGCACAGCTACGCAAGCTTCGCCAGCAGGCAAAAAAACAACGGGGGGAGAGGGGAAGCTGGCCGGTCACCTGAGCCGCCCCACCCACCGAATCCTCAGCAAAGGACAAAAACCATGACTGAATCATTGAAATTCACCGGCCCCGCCGACATCCTCGCGTACATCCCGCACAGCCTGGGCCACCAGCCGGAAGAATCCTTCGTACTGCTGACCCTGAACGACAAACGCCTCGGCGCGACCCTGCGCGTGGACGCCCCGGCCGAAGCCGCCCCGGCCGACTACGCCCAGACCATCGTGACCTACCTCTGCGCCGACGAGAACGCCACCGGCACCATCCTGGTCATCTACACCGACGAAACCAGCCCCGACGACGGCCGCCCCTACCGCGACCACGTCGACGCGCTAAGCAACGAACTCGCCCTCGCCAAGATGCCCCTGAAAGACGCATGGATCATCACCAGCAACCACTGGCGGAACTACCTCTGCACAGACCCCTCCTGCTGCACCGACCAGCCGCTGGAAGCCATCACGGACAGCAACGGCAACGCCGCCCTGATCTACACCGGCAGCAACATCACCGGCATCGCCGAACCCGCACCGTTCACCGGCGACCCGGCCACCGCCGAAGCCATTGCCTCGGAGATCCCGCAGGGCTGGCCCGAAGACCTGGACGGCGCCCGCGCCCTCTGGGAGAAGATCCTGAACGACCCCGCCACCCTCACCGCCGAAAGCGCCCGGGAACTGGCCGGAGCGTTCCAGCACCCCACCGTCAGGGACTACCTGCTCGCCGACGTCATCACCACCGCCCCGGAACAATTCACCGCCGTCATCCTCGGAATCGTCAAAGGCCGGCCCGACTGGGCCCGCGTGGACCACGCCCAGGAACTCGCGTTCGAACTGATGAAAACCACCCCGGAAGGCCAGCGCGCACCAATGCTGTGCCTGATCGGCTGGCTCGAATGGCTCAAAGGCAAAGCAAGCTTCGCCGCCCGCTACTTCAAACTCGCCATGGACGACGTCACCGACTTCCGACTCGCGTCCCTGCTCGCCGAACTGATCAACCGCGGACTCGTCGCCGACGTCGCCCGGAACAAAGCCACCGCCTACACCCCGCCAGCACGGACCTAACCTCCACGGCCGGACCCCGCACAGGGGTCCGGCCAACGCCCCGTTCCCGGCCGTGAGTGCGCCGGCGAAGCACCTTGCCAGCCAACCGGCAGGAACCGCGGCTAGGGTGAAAGGACACCGCCGTCCGATCACCCAGGGAGCACCCCGTGGCAGCAGAATTCCGCAGGACCGAAGACGACACAGTCGGCCCCGAAGCCAGCGCGGCCGAAGACCTGTTGGAGCTGCGCCTGCTCACCGCAGAAGACCAGGGCCTCGGCCCCGTAGACTTTCCCGTGAAAGACCACCGGCTCGACGAGCTGCAGCTCGACGACGAGCTCTAACACCGGCACCGACGACGCTGCCCCACAAAGTTTCCTTTTGCTGAGGGAAAACAGGGAAGGCCGGCACCACTTTGAACTGGTCCCCGAAAGTTGGACTCGTGATTGTGCGTGTTCCACTCTATCGGCCGGTGACGGCTGTTCTAAGAAGTCCTCGTCCCGTTTGGGACGGGGACTTCTTCGTGGATGGTAGTTCTATGGATGCTAAAGCGAGTGCTCATTCAAGACTTCGCATTACCGGCATGGCTTCCGCGGACGACCGGGTTATGGGCAAGCGCCTCCATACATGGGCACTGAAACGGTGGAGGACGTGGCGGTCGCTTGCTCCGTCACTCTGATAACAACACAGGCTGGCCCCTGGACCAACGTCAGCCCCGGGAACTGGGCAGGTCGTTCCCCACATGGGGTGACCGTGTAAGACGTGGGTATGTCAGGGTCTCCATGGAGGACTGCTTCGCTGGTTTCCCAGTCTGATGCCGAGGCGATGATGAGGGAAGCGTCTGACGGGGCGTCGATAGTGATGGTCCGTTCCCCAGATCCCGCTGCCACAGTTATCGGCGTCTTCCATGCCCCGTATTTCTTTCCTCCGTTGCCCGTGAAGGGGTACCCGTTCATTTCATCCCGGACGGGCCAAGAATAGTATGCAGGGCTACCCGCCCAGGAAAGCGATGAAATACCTTGGGCAGCGGGAGCTTCGGGGGCGGGAGGAGGACTGCCTCGCCATGCATCTTCACAGGTCAAATTAGAGGCCAGCTGCAGCCGCGGATGGGACGTCTCTGGGGCGGGATCTGGCTGCGTCGTCGAGCAACCATTGACTGCTACTAGAACAACCAACGCCGCTGCTGCCGTGATCTGCAGTGACCCCATAGCTTCCCCCGTTGAGCTAATGAACTGCTATAAGAACACCACGAAGAGAGCAAAGTGGCTATCCATGTCCCGGCTGCTGTGGGGCGGAGACGCGGCGCAGCGGGGCGTACCGATGAGGTTTGGCGAAGAGGGACCTACGCGGCAAGCATCTGAGCGCGATACTGTACCGGGCTAAGACCCTTAAGCGTGGTGGAAATTCTTTCGGTGTTGTACCAACTGATGTAGTCGTGCAGCGCCGTTGCCAGGGCATCGGTGTTGAGGAATCGGACGCGGTGAAAGAGCTCTTCCTTGAGGTGGCCGAAGAAGTTCTCCATGACGGCGTTGTCGTAACAGTTGGCTTTGCGGGACATCGACTGAACGGCGCCGGCTTCCTGCAGGAGTTTGCGCCAAGAGGTGTGCTGATATTGAAATCCTTGGTCTGAGTGCACGAGCGGCTTCTGCCCGACCTCCAGGGTGGCCAGGGCGGCGCGCAGCGAGGAGTTCGTGAGCTCCAGATTGGGCGAGAGTCCAATGGCGTAGGAGATGATCTGCCGGTCAAAGAGATCCATCACCGGGGACAGGTAGAGTTTCCTGTCGCCAACGCTGAACTCGGTCACATCGGTCACCCATTTCTCGTTCGGGGCATCCGCATCAAATTCCCGCTTCAGTAGGTTCGGGGCCACGACGCCCTGCTCGCCTTGGTAAGAGTTGTAGCGCTTCTTCCGTCGAACCTTGCAGACCAGCCGCAGTAACCGCATCAGCTTTAGCACGGTCTTCTTCGCGACCGTCCAGCCTTGTTTGACCAGTTCGATATGGATGCGGCGGTGTCCGTACCGGGCGTGGCTCTTCTCAAAGATGCCCGTGACCGCTGCCTTGAGGTCTGCTTGCGGGTCAGGGGCGAGCAGCCGAGCTTGGTGATAGAAGAACGTGGACCGGGGCACGCCAGCGACGTCCAGAAGAACTTCCAACCGGTGTTGGGCCTTGAGAGCGATGACAGCGCGGACCTTTAGCGCCGTTCCTCGTCCCTCAAGGCGTTTACTTTTCCCAGGAAGGCCACCTCTGCCCGCAACCGCTCGTTCTCGCGGCGAAGCCGCTGCAGCTCCGACTCCGACTCTGCCGGCACCTTGAGAGATGAGGGTGGTCGTCCGGGCGGTTTCGGGCGTAAACCGTCTTCGCCCTCGTTGCGGTATCGCCTCGCCCACTTCTTGATCAGATCCGGCGAAGAGAGTTGGAGCTCCTTCGCCAGGGCGACCTGGCTCTCCCCGGCCAGGAACCGACGGACCGCATCGAGTTTGAACTCAAACGTGAACTTCCGATGGGTTGATTTGGTCACCAGCGCCGTCCCTCCGCGAACTCTCCACAGGTTATGGATACGGATGACAGCTTTAGAACGGACCCCGATCCTCGTCGCCGCTGCCTTCGCGCCCCAACCAATCTCGAACAACGCTACCGCGGCCTCGCGCTGCTCCTCAGATAACGAACTACTGTCCTGCATAAAACTGCTCCCCGATAGAAGGACCGATTTCTCAGTCCAACTTTCGGGGAGCAGTTCACTTGTGCCGGCCTTCCCGCCTTAAATTCTCAGCTGCCCGGCACACCGGGTTTCCGTCCCCGTTGCCGTCCGGTACGCCAACCCGGCACCGATTCATCCAGCGCCTGCGCCTTCGCTGGTTCCAGCTCGCTGCGGCGGGCCTTGTAGCGCTGGGTATGCAACCACACGCCCAGTTCGTGTTCCTCACCGGTCACGGTGGCTTTGTGCCGCGGCCAGTCATGCCCGGCCGCCCGGTACCTCACCAGGGCAGCCAGCCTGTCCTGCCACCTGGCCTCGTCGGTCGCTGCGCGGGCTGCGCCCTGCCATCCCGGCAGCACGCCGAGCCCGGTCCGGTACTCGGGCGCCAGCGTCCCCTGGGCGGCTTCGCGGCGTCGCCGCTCCAGCCATACCCCCAGGCTCCGCTCAGCTGCCGTCCCGGCCCTCGGGGAAGGATACCGGCCCGTTTCCTGCACCACCGCCACCAGCTCCCGTATCCGCTCCAAACCGTGTGCGCTGACACGGGGCGTATTCCCGCACATAGCTTCTTTGTGCGCGGACTCAAGACCAGGATCCGCGGCCCTCGCCACCGAGAGGTGATAGCCGACGGTCGAGCCGGGTACGCCGGTCACCTCAGCGATCCGGGAACGGCTCAGCCCGCTGCGGTACATCAACACCCACTCCGCCTTCGGCGCCGCACTCCGCTTGGTCATCGAATCATCCTGCCAGCGGACAGCCCACAGACCGAACTACTCATTTACTCACGATGAGTAAATGAGTCAGCAGCGGGGAGGGGACGACCGGGCCCGCAGCAGACGGACAACCACGAAGATGCGCCTACGCCGAACCAGGCGTTGACTCCTTCGTAGCGCGCAAGCAGAGCAGCGCCCGGGCGGCGAATACAACGCCGGCGAGAAGAAGAATGACGGCCGAAACAATGAGATACCAGGCTCCGTTAGAGCCCAGTGCGGTGGATACGCCGATGAGAGAGAAAATAACTGCCCCCAGCGACCAAATGAGCGTTGCCCTTCTGGTGTTATTCATGCCCTCAGCCTAAAGGGCATGCTCGCGGGGCTCGCACTCGTTTGGGCGTCCGCTGGCGCGGCCGGCTG
>NZ_JMLE01000058.1 GCF_000685965.1 Arthrobacter sp. UNC362MFTsu5.1
ACCGAACAGAATCCATTCACCAAACCCGGATTCATCATTTCGGCCGCCCTCGTGGTCGCACTGATAGCAGCCGTCATCGTCATCTTCATGATCCCGAAAGGGGACGGTAACGCACAGCCGGGGCCGGCACCCTCAGTGAACAGCTCTGCTCCTGACTCCACCATGGCTGGAAGCGAAAGCGTATGCGGGCTAAAAGCTAGCTCTGAGACGGCGTTGGGACGCGCCCCTCAAACGGAATGGGCACTCGTAGGAAAAATCGCTGCACCAAACGATCCTCAGAGTTACGGGCCCGGGGTGGAGGAGCAAGACGGGTTCCGCTATTGCTATGCCCAGTCCCCAACCGGAGCCCTCTATGCTGCCGCGAACCTAATCGCCATGACGTCTGCAGGTAACCCCGATCTAACAGCCAAAGTCACGGAAAAGCTCCTGGTTCCCGGCCCCGGCAGGGACGCGGCCATGAAGGACGCCGCCACTACATCCAGTTCCAGCAATAGTGCGGCGACTTCCGTCCAATTTCGCGGCTTTGTCTTGAAAAGCTACTCACCCGAGAAGGCCAACGTTGACGTCGCCATGGAGGGTTCTAACGGAGTACTTGGACATGCGGTGTTACCGATGGAGTGGATAGACGGCGACTGGAAATTAGCCGTTGCTGACTCCGGAGAAATGGTCAATGACTTTTCACAAGTCAGAGATTTGAGCGGATTCATTCCTTGGTCTGGGGTCTGACATGGCCGAGTGCGGATTTGGGGACTGGAGATGTGAAGCCGGAAACGTGGCCGCCGGTATAGCCGACGACGCCATCGGAAACCTCGCTAAGGCAATTTTGGAGGGAATGAGCCAGTTGGTGACAACGCTCTCCACGTTTTGGGTAAGTATGCCGACCACAAATCTCACGACGGAGGATGGTGTGACGGCCAGCCCTGTGGTGGGTTTCCTTAATTCGGAACTGTCTTACTGGACGCTGACGTTGGCCGTTCTTTCCGTCATTCTTGGCGGCACCCGGATGATTTGGGAGCAGCGGGGCGCACCCTTGAAAGACCTGCTCCGGTCTCTCCTAACCCTCACTCTGGTTGCGGGTCTTGGCTTGGGGGTGATCTCCATCCTGGTGATCGCAGCTGATGAGTTTTCAGCAGCCATCATCGAACGCTCCACGGACGGCAAGGGCTTCGCGGACGCCATGAGCGTCCTGGTCATGGTGAACCAGCCCGGCATCGGGGTTTTCATCCTGATCATCCTTGGCCTGGTGGGCCTGCTCGCGTCACTGGTCCAGATCGTCCTCATGGTCGTCCGCAGCGGCATGTTGGTCATCTTGGCTGGCATTTTGCCCACCACCGCAGCTTTCACCAATACGGAGATGGGCCGGCAGTGGTTCCAGAAAGCTATTGGCTGGACGATCGCGTTCATTCTTTACAAGCCTGCAGCAGCGATCGTGTACGCGGTGGCGTTTCAGCTTATGGGCTCGTTTTCCGGCACGGGCGCTTTGATTGGTTCCATCACGGGCTTTGCCTTGATGATCGTTGCCCTGTTGGCCTTGCCGGCTCTGATGCGGTTTGTCACCCCGATGGTTGGTGCGGTCGCGTCGGGCTCTGGCGGGGGAGCCGCTGCTGCTGCAGGGGCCCTGGCCACTGGTGCTGTATCGCTGGGCCGCAGTGGAAGTGGCCGTGGGAACGCGTCCCCGACCCCGCCCAGCCAGCCGTCCAAGAGCGGCGCGTCTCCTGGCGGCAGCCAAGGCCCCGGGGGAACCAACGGCGGCAACGCTAAACCTTCACCGGGATCCGCCGGAGCGTCCGGAGCCGGGGGAGTCCCCGGTAAGGGCACTACAGGAAGCCCCGGGGCTGCGACAGCAGGGGCGGGGGCCGGCGCAGCTGGTACCGGGGCCGCGTCGGGGGCGGCGTCGGGGGCGGCGAAGGCTGCAGGTCCGGCCGGTGTCGCTGTCGCCGTCGGTGCGCAGGTAGCTTCACGGGTCTCTTCGGCCGCACAACAGACAGCGCAGGATTCAACGGGGGAGGGCCCCAGTGGCAGCAATTAACACCGAATACAAGGAACCGTCCTACGGAAACTGGCGGGTCCCGAGGTCCGCAGGTCTGGGGGACCTTGGCGCTATCGGCACGGGCATTGTCATGGCCGGGCTGCTGCTGGGCATCATCAGTTTTGCGATCTGGGGCCTCTTTGCGGGCCTGGGCGTCCTGGCCGTCGCCGGGGTGCTGGTCCTGCTGTTGACCGTCAAGGATAAGCACGGCCAGTCCGTGGTGGACCGTTTCGCGACCCGGATGAATTTCCGGCTCGCCCGTTCCGCGGGTGCGAACTTGTACCGCTCGGGTCCGCTGGGGGTGACGGAGTGGGGCATGTATCAGCTTCCGGGGTTGGCGGCGAAGTCGCGCCTGTATGAGTTCAACGACTCCTACAACCGCCCCTTCGCCATGCTCCACGTGCCGACCACCAGCCACTTCACCGTCATCTTCTCCACCGAACCCGACGGCGCCTCGCTCGTGGATCCCGAGCAGGTCGATGCGTGGGTGGCGAACTGGGGTGGTTGGCTCGCCGGACTGGGCGATGAGGCAGGGCTGGAAGCCGCCGCCGTGACCGTGGAGACAGCCCCGGACTCCGGCTACCGGCTGCGCAATGAAGTCGAGATGAACATTGACGAGAACGCCCCCGAGGCGGCCAAGGCCATCCTCCGCGAGGTTATCCGGACTTACCCGGAAGGTTCTGCGACCGTGCGGGCCTGGGTGTCGTTGACTTTCAACGCTTCCCTTCGTGCAGGGTCCCGGAAGCGGGAGCCGGAGGACGTCGCCCGCGACATCGCCTCGCGCATTCCTGGGCTGGGTGCCCGGTTGCAGTCCACCGGTGCCGGGATCGCCCGGCCGATGTCAGCGCAGGAACTGTGCGAGGTCGTCCGGATTGCCTATGACCCGCCCGCGGCGCTGATTATCGATGAGGCCCATGCGGCCGGTTCTCCGGTTGCCCTGACCTGGGGCGAGGTGGGCCCTACCGCAACCCAGGCCGGTTGGGACGAGTACCGGCACGATTCCGCGTTCTCTGTCTCCTGGACGATGACGGGTGCGCCGCGGGGTTCGGTGAACTCTTCGGTCTTGTCCCGGCTGTTGGCCCCGCACGGGGACGTTGATCGCAAACGCGTCTCCCTGCTCTACCGTCCGATGGATTCGGCCCGTGCCGCGGCAGTGGTGGAGCGGGACCAGAACAATGCGAATGTCCGGATCACCTCCGGAAACCGTCCCAGTGCCCGTGCCCTGGTCGATGCCCGGTCGGCGGCGCAGACTGCCCAGGAGGAAGCCCAGGGTGCCGGGCTCGTGAACTTCGGCATGGTCGTCACTGCCACGGTGACCGACGTTGCCCGGCTTCCGGATGCGGTGGCCGCGATCGAGCAGACCTCCGGGACTGCCCGGGTCCTGCTTCGCCGCGCCTACGGCTCGCAGGACACCGCTTTCGCCGCGTCCTTGCCGCTGGGCCTGGTGCTGCCCAGACACATCCTGCTGCCCAGCGAGATCAGGGAGGCCCTCTAAATGGCCCGCTTTACGTTCCTGCAAGCGAAAAAAGTGAAACCAGTAAACCCAGCGAAAAAGGCTTCCGCCGGTGACGAGGAGGTGACCTCGCGTCCTGGCCGTGTCCGGGGTCCCGGCTCACGCGGCTGGGGCGGCCGTGGTGGGGGAGCAGCTGCCCTGGTTCCGGCGGTGCGGGAGTACCGGGGCACGACGGTGCAGGTGTGCGGGTTGTGGCCGTTCAGTTCCGGGACGTCGTCGCCGATGATTGGTGTGCCGCTGGGCCGGCATGAGGAGACCCAGGCCACGGTGTGTTGTGACCCGATCAGCTGGTTCCAGCGCGCCCACCTGATCTCCAACCCGTCTGCGTTCATCCTCGGCAAACCCGGCCTGGGCAAATCCACGCTGGTGCGCAGGATGCTCCTGGGCCTTTCCGGTCAGGGCGTGCACCCCCTCGTGCTGGGGGACCTGAAGGCAGAGCACGTCGACGCGGTCGCGGCGTTGGGCGGTCAGGTCATCCGGCTCGGCCGCGGACGGGGCTACCTGAACATCCTTGATCCCGGTCAGGCCGTCGAGGTCGCCCAGCTGCTGGAGGAACAAGGGCACCACGACGCGGCCGTACGGGTCCGGGCCGACGCCCACGGCAGGCGGCTGAATATGGTCGTCTCCCTCATCACGATCAGCCGGAACTCACCCCCGACGGATCAAGAACAGACCATCCTGGACCGGGCCCTTCGGGTGCTCGATGACACGTTCGACGGCATTCCGGTCCTGAAAGACCTGCTCGACGTCATCACCGCGGCCCCGGCCGAGCTGCGCCAGGTCGCTTTGGACCGCGGCGACATGACCGTCTACCTGCAGGAAACCCGCGCGCTGGAAGCGACCCTGCTGGGCCTGACCGGTGGCGGGAAGCTCGGGGAAATCTTCTCCCGGCAGACCACTAACCCCATGCGGCGGGACCGTGCCGTGGTCTTCGATGTCTCCAGCATCGATGAAACCGAGACCGACCTGCAGGCAGCGGTCCTGCTGGCGTGCTGGTCCTACGGCTTCGGGACCGTCAACGTCGCCAACGCCCTCGCCGATGCCGGGCTGGAACCTCGCAGGAACTACTTCGTCGTCCTGGATGAGCTGTGGCGGGCGCTGCGCTCCGGCAAGGGCATGGTCGACCGCGTCGACGCCCTCACCCGGCTGAACAGGAGTGTCGGTGTCGGGCAGGT
>NZ_JMLE01000059.1 GCF_000685965.1 Arthrobacter sp. UNC362MFTsu5.1
CGGGTGAGGGCGTCGACGCGGTCGACCATGCCCTTGCCGGAGCGCAGCGCCCGCCACAGCTCATCGAGCACGACGAAGTAGTTCCGGCGTGGTTCCAGCCCGGCGTCAGCGAGGGCGTTGGCGACGTTGACAGTCCCGAATCCGTAGGACCAGCACGCGAGGAGGACCGCAGCCTGCAGGTCGGTTTCGGTTTCGTCGATGCTGGAGACATCGAAGACCACGGCCCGGTCCCGCCGCATCGGGTTAGTGGTCTGGGCGGAGAAGATTTCACCGAGCTTCCCGCCACCGGTCAGGCCCAGCAGGGTCGCTTCCAGCGCCCGGGTTTCCTGCAGGTAGACGGTCATGTCGCCGCGGTCCAGGGCGACCTGGCGCAGCTCGGCCGGGGCCGCGGTGATGACGTCGAGCAGGTCTTTCAGGACCGGGACGCCCTCGAACGTGTCATCGAGGACCCGCAGGGCCCGGTCAAGGATCGTCTGTTCCTGATCCGTTGGGGGTGAGTTCCTGCTGATCGTGATCAGGGAGACGACCATGTTCAGCCGCCGGCCGTGGGCGTCGGCCCGGACCCGAACGGCCGCGTCGTGGTGCCCTTCTTCCTCCAGCAGCTGGGCGACCTCGACGGCCTGGCCGGGATCAAGGATATTCAGGTAGCCCCGTCCCCGGCCGAGCGGAATGACCTGACCGCCCAACGCCTCGACCGCGTCGACGTGCTCTGCCTTCAGGTCCCCCAGAACGAGGGGATGCACGCCCTGGCCCGAAAGGCCCAGGAACATCCTGCGCACCAGCGTGGACTTACCCAGCCCGGGCTTGCCAAGAATGAACGCAGACGGGTTGGAAATCAGGTGGGCGCGCTGGAACCAGCTGATCGGGTCGCAACAGACCGTCGCCTGGGTCTCCTCATGCCGGCCCAAAGGCACACCAATCATCGGCGACGACGTGCCGGAACTGAACGGCCACAACCCGCACACCTGCACCGTCGTGCCCCGGTACTCCCGCACCGCAGGAACCAGGGCAGCCGCTCCCCCGCCACGGCCGCCCCAGCCGCGTGAGCCGGGACCCCGGACACGGCCAGGACGCGGCGTCCCCTCCCCCTGGCTGGTGGAAGCCTTTGCTGTATTTACTGTTTTCACTTTTTTCGCTTGCAGGAACGTGAAGCGTGCCATTTTAGAGGGCCTCCCTGATTTCGCTGGGCAGCAGGATGTGTTTGGGCAGCACCAGTCCCAGCGGCAAGGACGCGGCGAAAGCGGTGTCCTGTGAGCCGTAGGCGCGGCGGAGCAGGGCCCGGGCGGTTCCGGAGGTCTGCTCGATCGCGGCCACCGCATCCGGAAGCCGGGTCGCGTCGGTAACCGTGGCGGTGACGACCATGCCGAAGTTCACGAGCCCGGCACCTTGGGCTTCTTCCTGCGCTGTCTGAGCCGCCGACCGGGCATCGACCAGGGCCCGGGCACTGGGCCGGTTTCCGGAGGTGATGCGGACGTTGGCGTTGTTCTGGTCCCGCTCGACGACGGCAGCTGCCCGGGCCGAATCCATCGGGCGGTAGAGCAGGGAGACGCGTTTGCGGTCAACGTCTCCGTGCGGGGCCAGTAGCCGGGACAGGACCGAAGAGTTCACCGAACCCCGCGGTGCACCGGTCATGGTCCAGGAGACAGAGAACGCGGAATCGTGCCTGTAGTCGTCCCAGCCGGCCTGGGTGGCGGTGGGGCCGACCTCGCCCCAGGTCAGGGCGACGGGGGAACCGGCTGCGTGGGCCTCGTCAATGATCAAAGCGGCGGGCGGGTCGTAGGCAATCCGGACGACTTCGCACAGTTCCTGCGCGGACATCGGCCGGGCGATCCCGGCGCCGGTGGACTGCAATCGGGCCCCCAGCCCAGGGATGCGGGAGGCGATGTCGCGGGCGACGTCCTCCGGTTCCCGCTTCCGGGACCCTGCACGGAGGGAGGCGTTGAATGTCAGGGACACCCATGCCCGCACGGTGGCAGATCCTTCCGGGTAGGTCCGGATAACCTCGCGGAGGATGGCCTTGGCCGCTTCGGGGGCGTTCTCGTCAATGTTCATCTCGACTTCATTGCGCAACCGGTAGCCCGAATCCGGGGCTGTCTCCACGGTTACTGCGGCGGCTTCCAGCCCTGCCTCATCGCCGAGTCCGGCGAGCCAGCCGCCCCAGTTCGCCACCCACGCATCGACCTGCTCGGGATCCACGAGGGAGGCGCCGTCGGGTTCGGTGGAGAAGATGACGGTGAAGTGGCTGGTGGTCGGTACGTGGAGCATGGCGAAGGGACGGTTGTAGGAGTCGTTGAACTCATACAGGCGCGACTTCGCCGCCAACCCCGGGAGCTGGTAGATGCCCCACTCCGTCACCCCCAGCGGGCCCGAGCGGTACAGGTTCGCACCCGAGGAACGGGCGAGGCGGAAATTCATCCGGGTCGCGAAACGGTCCACCACGGACTGGCCGTGCTTGTCCTTGACGGTCAGCAGCAGGACCAGCACCCCGGCGACGGCAAGGACGCCGAGGCCGGCGAAGAGGCCCCAGATGGCGAAGCTGATGATGCCCAGCAACAGCCCGGCCATCACAATGCCGGTGCCGATAGCGCCAAGGTCACCCAGACCGGCTGACCTCGGGACCCGCCAGTTTCCGTAGGACGGTTCCTTGTATTCGGTGTTAATTGCTGCCACTGGGGCCCTCCCCCGTTGAATCCTGCGCGGTCTGTTGTGCGGCCGATGAGACCCGTGAAGCTACCTGCGCGCCGACGGCGACAGCGACGCCGGCCGGACCTGCAGCCTTCGCCGCCCCCGACGCGGCCCCGGCACCAGCTGTTCCGGCCCCCGCCCCTGCGGTCGCAGCACCGGGGCTTCCTGTAGTGCCCTTACCGGGGACTCCCCCGGCTCCGGGCGCTCCCGCGGATCCCGGTGAAGGTTTAGCGTTCCCGCCATTGGCCCCGCCGGGACCTTGGCTGCCGCCAGGAGACGCAGCGTTCTTGGACGGCTGGCTGGGCGGGGTGGGGGACGCATTCCCGCGGCCGCTTCCGCTGCGGCCCAGCGAAACAGCACCAGTGGCCATGGCGCCTGCAGCAGCAGCGGCTCCCCCGCCAGAGCCCGACGCGACCGCACCAACCATCGGGGTGACAAACCGCATCAAAGCCGGCAAGGCCAACAGGGCAACGATCATCAAGGCAAAGCCCGTAATGGAGCCAATCAAAGCGTTCGTGCCGGAAAACGAGCCCATGAGCTGAAACGCCACCGCGTACACGATGGCTGCAGCCGGCTTATAAAGAATGAACGCGATCGTCCAGCCCATCGCCTTCTGAAACCACTGCCGGCCCATCTCCGTATTGGTGAAAGCGGCGGTGGTGGGCAAAATGCCCGCCAAGATCACCAACATGCCGCTCCGGACGACCATGAGGACGATCTGGACCAGCGACGCGAGCAGGCCCACCAGGCCCAGAATGATCAGGATGAAAACCCCAATGCCGGGCTGGTTCACCATGACCAGGACGCTCATGGCGTCCGCGAAGCCCTTGCCATCCGTGGAGCGTTCGATGATCGCCGCTGAAAACTCATCAGCTGCGATCACCAGGATAGAGATAACCCCCAGGCCTAGACCCGCAACCAGCGTCAGGGTTAGGAGAGACCGGAGCAGGTCTTTTAGCGGTGCGCCCCGCTGCTCCCAAATCATCCGAGTACCGCCAAGAATGACGGAAAGAACGGCCAGCGTCAGCGTCCAGTAAGACAGTTCCGAATCAAGGAAACCCACCACGGGCCCAGCGGTCGCGCCGTCCGCTGTAGTGAGGTTGGTAGTCGGCATACTCACCCAGAAGGTCGACAGTGTCGTCACCATCTGGCTCAGGCCCTCCAGAATGGACTCAGCTAGGTTGGAGGTTGCGTCGTCGAGTGCTCCTGAGATGGCATTACCTGTTTGGCAGCCAACATCGATGATCTTGCACTCGGCCATGTCAGACCCCAGACCATGCGATGAAGCTGCTGAGGTCGCGAAGCTGAGTGATCTCGTTGATCAACTTTCCTTCGTCCGATACCTTCGCTTTCCAGTCTCCGTCCACCCACCGGAGTGGAAGAACGGTGTGTGCCAAGACGCCATTCCTGGTCTCGAAGGCCAGGTCAACATCCGCTTCCGACGGAGTATAGGACTTAACCAGAAAGCCCCGGACTTGGACAGTTGTGTCGGTGCCCGATGACGGTGACACCTTTGCAGAATCCTTCATGGCCATGTCCCGACCGGGGCCGGTAACCAACAGTTTGTCCGTCACTTTGACGTTGAGTATCTGAGAGTCGGCAGAGCTTAGGGCAATCATGTTGACTGCGGCGTAGAGGGCTCCGGTTGGTGAGTGCGCGAAGCAGGAACGGAAACCGTCGCTGTCTATCACTCCTGGCCCGAAGCTGTCAGGGTCTGTGGGCGTTGCCATCCTCCCTACTAACTCCCACTTGGACTTAGGAGCCGCGCCCAAAGCGGTTTCCGAGGTGGACGGCAGACCGCAGATACTCCCGGACGCAGCTTTGCTTGATGTCGAGGGTCCCGCAGCATTGCTGCCGGAGGAGGGCAGGACAGGCTGCTGCGAGCCACCGCCCCCCTTGGGGATGAAGAAGATGACGATGACGGCTGCTATCAGTGCGACCACGAGGGCGGCCGAAATGATGAATCCGGGTTTGGTGAATGGATTCTGTTCGGTCGTGTTCT
>NZ_JMLE01000060.1 GCF_000685965.1 Arthrobacter sp. UNC362MFTsu5.1
AGGCCGTGCGGCAGAGGTTACGGGCGACTTCTTCAGCGGCCGCCAAGAGGCCGTGGCGGACGACTTCTGTGGTGATTGCATCAGCCATTGCGGACTGCCTCCTGGTTTGCGGGTCGGATGGAGATGATGAGCTCGCCGTAGATGCCAACCTCAAGTACGTCACCGTCGTGCATCACGGTGGTTGCGGTGTGCTCGGTGATGACCGCGGGACCTTCGACGGTATCGCCGGCTTTCAGGTCTTCCCGGGCGTAGAGGGCGTACTCCTGCTGGTTGACTCCATCGACGTAGACAGCTCGACGGCCCAGCTCCGTGGCGTGGCCCTGAGTTCTTGCCTCAGCCAAAGGCAGAGAGGGCTTGTCCACGATTCCGGTCGCATTGAGCCGCATGGTTGTGGTTTCGATAGGGTCATCCATGACGTGCCCGTACTGGCGTTCATGCATGCGCTGGAATTCGTCCCTGATAGCTATACGGGGATCGGCTACGTCCCTCGGGAACGCTACGGTCACCGCGTGCTCCTGTCCGGAGTAGCGGACATCGATGGCCCTGGTAAATACTTGACTGCCTTCGTCGAAGCCCTCATCGGTCAGCTTTTGAGCTGCTTCGGCTTCCATCCCGGCGTAGGCGCTTTCAGCCTGGGCCGAATCGAGCTCGTCCAGGAGCGTGACGTTGGTCCGCGAGAAGTCGTGCTGCACATCCGCCATAAGCATTCCGAGTGCGGAGAACGCTCCCTGGCCCGGCGGCACGATGACTGTGGGGATTCCCAGGTCGCGCGCGACGTCGATGGCAACCAGGCCCCCACCCCCACCGAACGAAAGCAAGGCAAAGTCCTTGGGGTCGTGTCCCAGTTCGACCGTGATAGCCCTGACAGCGCCCCCGATCTTGGTGTTCGAGATCTGAATAATGCCTCGCGCCAGTTCTGTCGTGGTCAATTCAAGCTGGTCAGCGATGGACTTCAGCGATCCTTCGGCCAGCCCATGATCCAGGGTCAGTTCACCGCCGAGAGGGGTGTCGGCGCCCAAGTAGCCCAGCACCATCGCCGCATCGGTGAACGTCGGCTGGGTTCCGCCGCGGCCATAGGCAGCCGGGCCCGGCACAGCACCCGCGCTGCGGGGACCAACCTGCAGCGCCCCGCCCTCGTCCAGGTATGCGAGGGATCCTCCGCCGGATCCGATGGTATGGATGTACAGGGAGGGCGTATTGATCGGCAGGCTTTCGAATTCGGCACCGTGATAGAGGACCGGCTTTCCATCGAGCACAAGGGAAGCATCAAGGCTTGTGCCTCCTAGGTCGATGGTGATCAGGTTGGGCTTGCCAATGAGTTTTGAAAAGGCTGCTGCTCCCACCACGCCGCCGGCCGGGCCAGACAAAATGAGGTTGACGGGCTGTTCCCGGGCAGCCCTGGCCGTCATGGCCCCGCCCCCGGAGCGAGACATCAGAAACTGGCCGGAGAAACCTTCAGCTGCCAGCTTCTGTTCAAGCTCGATCAAGTAGCTGCGCATGATCGGCTTGATGTAGGCGTCGAGCACAGCCGTACTCGTGCGTTCATACTCCCGGTACTCCCTGGACAGTTCGTGGGAGAGGGTGATTTCCAGGCCGGGGTTGCTTTCCCGGAGAATCTCCCGCATCCGCTGCTCATGGGTCGGGTTGGCATAGGCGTGCAGGAACGCGACGGCTACGGCTTCGTAGCCGCGCTCCTTTATTTCTCCGGCAACCCTGCGGGCATCGTCTTCATCGAACGGAGTCAGCACTGACCCGTCGAACAGGCTTCGTTCCGTGACTTCAAAGGTGTCGTAACGCTCTACAAGTGCAGCAGGCTTCCGGTACTTGATGTCATACATAACCCGCCGGTCGGTCCGCCCCAAAAGGTAGACGTCCCTGAAGCCGCGGGTACCGACGATGGCAAGTTTCGCCCCGCTTCGGGTGAGCAGTGAGTTTAGGCCCAGGGTGCTTCCGTGGTTGAACATGGAAACGACGTGGGGGTCTGCATCCGCTTTGTGGAAGGCGGCCATGACACCTTCGGTGGGAGCGGACGGTGTTGTCGGAACCTTTTCGAAGTGCAGCTCCCCGGTCTCGGGGACGAGCTTCACGACGTCCGTGAAGGTTCCGCCAACGTCAATGGCGATTCTGACGTTCTCAGTCATGCGAGAAATGCCTTTCGTTATTGCCCACTGTGTGGAGGGAGGGCAGGTCTATGTTTTAGCGCTTCTTTTGGCCTGCGGCGGCCATGCCGACGGCTGCGAGGATAATGAAGCCGGTCACCATGTCTTTGAGCTGCGGGTTGAGGTTCATGAGGTCGAAGCCATTGCCAATGAGGGCGATCAGGAAAACACCTACGACGGAGCGCCAGATTGCCCCTACGCCACCGTAGATGCTGGTGCCTCCGAGGATGATGGCCGCAATCGCGTCAAGTTCCAGTCCGGCTCCGGCTAGGGGCTGGCCTGAGGCGATGCGGGAGACTCCGATCGCTGCGGCCAGTCCGGCCGCGAGCCCGCTGATGCTGAAGACGATGATGCGGGTACGGTCGACTTTGACACCGGAGAGCTCAGCCGCTTCGGCGTTGCCTCCGACGGCGAAGACATGGCGCCCGAAGACAGACCGGGTCAGCAGGAACCAAAGGATTGCAACGACCGCGATCATCACGTAGACCGCTATGAAAACACCCGCCCAGCGTTCCCGCCCCAGGGCAGAGAATCCTTTTATGGTGACGGTGATGAGCGAGCCGCCGGTAATGAGCACTGCTACAGCTGTGTAGACCATCGAGGTGGCCAGCGTGGCCAGGAATGAGTGGATACGTAATCTTGTGATGATTGTGCCGTTGACGGCGCCGAGGATCAGTCCGATGACCGGGGCAAGGGTCAGGCCGAGCGCCACGTTGCCGGTCGCGACCGTCACGGCAGCGGTCGTCACGCCGGCAACGCCGAAGATTGCTCCTACCGAGAGATCGAAATTGCCGGAGATGATCACAAAGGTCCCGGCAGCCGCGATGATCACCAGGGGTGCATTCTGGTTCAGGATGTTGACCAGGTTGGGAAAGGTGAAAAAGGAGGGGGACGCAAAGGCGAGGATGACCAGTATCAGGCCGGTCAGGATTAGGACCGCGTACTCCTTGGCCAGCTCGACGACACTAGGGCGCTGGTGCGTCCTTCGAGTCTGTACAGCTGCTGTGGTTGTGGTGGTCATGATGCTTTCTCCTCTTTTGCATCCACGTGGAATAGCTGGAACAGGACGTTTTCCACGGTTGTTTTCTCGGGCTCTATCTCGCCGATGGTCCGGCCTTCACTGACGAGGTATGCCCTGTGGGAGAGCTCCATGATTTCTTCGTGCTCTGAAGAGATCATGAGGACTCCAATACCCTCGGATGCCAGTTCAACGATCAGTTCATAAATGGTCCGCTTGGCCCCGATATCCACACCCCGGGTCGGTTCGTCCAGGATGACGAACTTCGGTTTTTCAAGTAGGGCTTTCCCAAGCAAGGCTTTTTGCTGGTTACCCCCGGAAAACCCTGAGACTGGCAGTTCGATTCTGGGCGGCCGGATTTCCAGCCGCTCGGCCAGGGCCTGGGTGGCCCTTTTTTCTGCTCGAACGTTGACGATTCCGAACCGGGAGAATAGACCGGGCCGAGCAAGGGCAATGTTTTCCCGGACCGACCGTTGCAACACGAGCCCGTCCTGATGCCTGTCCTCGGGCACGAACATCAATTGACGGGCCATGGACAGGCCAGGTGACTGCTTCAATTGCACGCTTCCGTCGAACTCGATGCTTCCGCTCGTGACCGGGTCCGCGCCGAAAATCGCTCTGGCACATTCGGAACGGCCGCTTCCCACCAGGCCCAGCAGCCCGACAATCTCGCCACGCCCCACTGTGAAGGACATGTCGCGAACCCCAGTGTTTGTGGCAAGATTTGTTACCCGAAGCACGGGTGCCGCTTCCTTGGCCGGACGGGCCGGTCGTTCCGGAAATGCCGCCTCAAGCTCTCGACCCAGCATCCCTGCCACTAGGGACGGCTTAGTCTCCAAGGCGGCGTTTCCAGTCCGGATGTGCCGACCGTCCCGCATGATGGTGATTCGGTCTGCCACCTCCAGAATGGCATCGAGGAAGTGGGAAACGTAAACGATGGTGCACCCGCGGTCCCGCAGTTTGAACATCAGCTCATGCAGTTGCGCCATTTCGTGGGCAGTCAGTGAAGAGGTTGGTTCGTCCATAACGATGACACGTGCGTCCCTGGCAAGGGAGCGCATGATTTCAACCTTTTGCTGATCTGCGATCCGCAGATTCCGAACTTTTGCTTTCGGATCAAGCCCAAAGCCGACCATGCTTTCCAGTTCGCCAAAGCGTTGGGTCAGATTCCGGCGGGCAATACCGACCCTGTGCTCCTCGACGCCCAGGAATACGTTCTCCTCCACGGTCAGGTCAGGAACCAAGGCAAGTTCCTGGGCAATCATTACGATGGCCTCTTTTTGCGCCCGTGACGGATTCCATTTGGATACCGGCTTCCCGTCTACAAGCAGCTCCCCACCGTCCTGCTGATAGATCCCGGCGATCACTTTGCCAACCGTGGACTTTCCGGCACCGTTTTCGCC
>NZ_JMLE01000061.1 GCF_000685965.1 Arthrobacter sp. UNC362MFTsu5.1
GGGATCATGAAGATGACGATGACGGCTGCTATCAGTGCGACCACGAGGGCGGCCGAAATGATGAATCCGGGTTTGGTGAATGGATTCTGTTCGGTGGTGTTCTGTGTGGATTCGCTCATGGTGAACCTCCGGGGATTGGGTTAAACGAAGGCGCGGACGATGCCGGAGGCGCCTGTGATGATGATGCAGCCGGCGAGGACCCAGCCGAGCTTGGCGATGGATTCGCCGCCTTCTCCGCGTCGGAGCTGGATGACCATGCCGATGCCGACGATGATCACGCCCAAAACGCCGAGGACCAGGCCGATGCCGGAGGCCCAGTTCAGTACGGTGAGCAGGCCCTGTGCCTGGGGAGGTACGACAGGGGTCGGGTTCGGGATGACACTGGCGGGAAGAGCTGCGATGAAGTTCATGGTGAGACCTTTCGAAGTATGGCGCTGTAGAGCTGTTGATTGTTTAGTTGGTGAGGGCTGTGAGGTCGGTGATCAGGCGTTGATACTCCCGGCCGGGTGTCCCGGTGTTGGTGTCCCCCAGACGCCAGGATTCGACCCAGGGGAGCATCCAGAGTCGGGGGGCTCCCCCGCCGATGAGAGCTGCGAAGTCCCGCAGGGCTTTGGGTAGTTTTCCCGGTGCATCGGCCAGGACCGCGAGGCCTAGCAGGTTGACGTCGGGGGCTGCGCCGGAGGCCCATTGGATGAGGGCTCTTTGCGCTGCTTTCAGTCCGTGCATGTCTGAGCGGCAAACCAGGAGGACGGCAGGTTTGCTGAAGCCGTCTTCAAGGATGGGCCAGGCATGTTCTGTTGGCCGTGCGCCCTCCACGAGGTGGCTGAGCCGGGTTTCGCCCGATCCTCCATGAACACCGGTAACCCAGACCGTGGCCGTACCGGTGACCGAGCGGCGGGCGAGGCGGTCAGCCGCGTCCGGTTCCACCATCCCCAGAACCGGGCCGGTGATGATCGCCGGCGGTGAAACATATTCATCTGCGGTGGCCTCTTCGGGCTCTGCCGTTTCTGGGCTGGCGATCCAGGGGTTCAGGGACTGTTGCATGGTTCCTCCTTTCGAAAGTCCAAATGATGGGTGGTTTAGAAGCCTCTGGCGACGGCGGCCGCGGCCGCCAGCCATGCCCGCTGGGTCGCGGGCTGCAGGGCTTCATAGCGGATGGGCCCGTTCACCAGGGCAGGGTCGTAGGGAATCCTCACGACGGTTCGGACGAACGGTTTAAAACCGTCCGCAATCCGCTGGGCCTCGTCTTTGGCCCGCTTCAAGGCATCCCCGGACATGGTCCGCTTGGCGTCTGTGGATTCAGAGACGATCACGACGGCGTTGCGTGCCAGCTCGGCATCGTGGCCACCACGGGATTCGAGGGTCTGCAGCGTCAGCCGGGCAGCTTCTGCGCGGTCCTCGATGGCCGTCACAGGCACGACGAGCTGGTTGGTGTGGTGGATCATCCGACGCCAGTTCGCCGCCCGGGCGGTGTTGCCCGAGTCCATGACCACCAACCGGTAGTACCGGGTGAGGACCTGGTGGGCGATGTCGACTTCCTCAGCGGTGACTTCGTGGTCACCTTCCTCGTTCTCATCCGAGCGCAGGACATCGAACTTGTCTGCGGTCTGGTGGTGGACGAACTTAGCAATCTCGGCCGCGTTCGTCGACGGGGAGAGCAGCTCAGTCGAGGAATCGATCAGGTCCAGGACGCTACGGTCATGGGCGCCCTTTTCGGTCCGCCAGCCCAGCGTGCCTTGGGACTCGTTGTTGTCCCAAGCGACGGTCGCGGCCCCGCTGTAGCGGGCGAGGATGGCCGAGAGCATGACCACCGTGGGGGTCTTGTTCGCACCGCCCTTACGGTTGACCACGGCAATGGTCCGCGGACCTGGCCAGTGCTGGCTGACCGTGCGGATATCCTCCCGCTCGGAGAGCTCTTCTGCGGAGGGGTCCATCCGGAAGCCAAGGCGCGTGAGCGCACCCCGCCAGCCCTGCGTGGCAGGTTCCAGGACCGGAGCGCTGACCAGGAAGGAGGTCTCCTTCAGGCTGCGCCGGGTCGGTGCCTCCTGCGCTTCCGGGGCCGGCGTGGACGTGGTTGCGGGTGTCAGGGTCATGGATGTTCCTGTCGCTAATGGGACGGTTCCCGGTCCGTCAGTAATCGGCTCGTCGATAATGGGCGCTGGGATGGTTTCTGCAACCGCAGGAGCAGGCAGGGATGCGGCGGGGGTGGGAGCTTCAGCTACGCGGCGGCGGGGGGCTTTGGCCACGTAGCTGACGGACTCCTTAGTGCCGTCCGGGTTCACGATCAGCTCACCCTGACCGTCCGGATCATCGACCTGGACACGGACCGGGCGGTTCAGCGTCTTCGCTTCCCTGACGACGAGGGACAGGGCGTTGTCGCGGAGTTGCTGCAGAGATTCTGCCGCTCTCACGTTCCGGGAGTTGCCGGCAACAACCACTTCTGCCGTGCCGTTGGCACGGACGATGGCGTTGATCTTTGGGAAGGCCGGGACATCTGTCTGGTTCATGACCATAGCGTTCTACCTTTCTGAAACGTGGTTAGGAGTGTCAGGGAGCAGGTGGTGTGAGGCGGTTGACCTTCCACGGGGATTCCTTGGCGGTGCGGAGCAGCTGCACCGTGTAGGTCCCGGCGTCGGTGGGCACCGCTGCCATGACCCCGTAACCGTTGGCTTCATCGACGCCCAGTGTGGCCGGGCCGGTGACGCGGCTGGCGGGAATGTTGGCCGGGTCCACCGCCGAGTAGTCGGCGGTGGCCTGTGGCGTGAGCCAGCGGGCAAGATCGTTAGCCCACTGCTTTTCCTCTACACCGGGGCGGGCAAAGTCCGCCATGGCCTTTTCAGCGATGTCCTCGGCTGCGTCCTTGCTGGCCTGGTCCCAGGTGATGCCGATCGTGGCCGGGACCGTGCCGCCGGGAGCCTGTGGGCCGCTGCTGGCGCTCAGCGAAACCGGCGCGGATGGCGTGGCTGCCGTGGGCTCAGCCGGTGCAGGGGTGGTGTTCGCTGCCGGTGCGCACGCGGCGCTGAGCAGGGCTACTGCGATGAGGGCCAGGGGCTTTTTCACTTTTTCTCCTCTTGGGTGGGCAGGTACAGGAAGGCAGAAGGGACATCGCTGCTGACGGTCCGGGTG
>NZ_JMLE01000062.1 GCF_000685965.1 Arthrobacter sp. UNC362MFTsu5.1
GAAGATGACGATGACGGCTGCTATCAGTGCGACCACGAGGGCGGCCGAAATGATGAATCCGGGTTTGGTGAATGGATTCTGTTCGGTCGTGTTCTGTGTGGATTCGCTCATGATGAACCTCCGAGGGGTCGGGTTAGACGAATGCGCGGACGATACCGGAGGCGCCGGTGATGATGATGCAGCCAGCGAGGACCCAGCCGAGCTTGGCGATGGATTCGCCGCCTTCCCCGCGGCGCAGCTGGATGACCATGCCGATGCCGACGATGATCACGCCCAGCACGCCGAGGACCAGGCCGATGCCGGAGGCCCAGTTCAGTACGGTGAGCAGGCCCTGTGCCTGCGGAGGTACGACAGGAGTCGGGTTCGGAATGACGCTGGCGGGAAGAGCTGCGATGAAATTCATGGTGAGACCTTTCGAAGTATGGCGCTGTAGAGCTGTTGATTGTTTAGTTGGTGAGGGCTGTGAGGTCGGTGATCAGCCGTTGATACTCGCGGCTGAGTGTCCCGGTGCTGGTGTCCCCTAGCCGCCAAGACTCGACCCAGGGGAGCATCCAGAGGCGGGGGGCTCCCCCGCCGATAAGAGCTGCGAAGTCCCGCAGGGCTTTGGGTAGTTTTCCTGGTGCATCGGCCAGGACCGCGAGGCCCAGCAGGTTGACGTCGGGGGCTGCACCGGAGGCCCATTGGATGAGGGCGCTTTGCGCGGCGTTCAGGCCGTGCATGTCGGAGCGGCAGACCAGCAGGACCGCCGGCTTGCTGAAGCCGTCTTCAAGGATGGGCCAGGCATGTTCTGTCGGGCGTGCGCCCTCCACGATGTGGCTGAGCCGGGTCTCACCCGCTCCCCCATGGACACCGGTAACCCAGATCGTTGCCGTACCGGTGACCGCGCGGCGGGCGAGGCGGTCAGCTGCGTCCGGTTCCACCATCCCCAGGACCGGGCCGGTGATGATCGCCGCCGGAGAAACATATTCATCTGCAGCTGCCTCTTCAGGCTCTGCCGTTTCTGGGCTGGTGATCCAGGGGTTCAGGTGCTGGTTCATCTGCGTCCTCCTTTCGGGCTGGATTGGGGCGGTCAAGGGGCAGTTAGAAGCCGCTGGCAACGGCGGCCGCGGCGGCCAGCCATGCCCGCTGGGTGGCGGGCTGGAGGGCTTCGTATCGGATGGGGCCGTTGACCAGGGCCGGGTCGTAGGGAATCCGGACGACGGCCCGGACATAAGGGGCGAAGCCATCAGCGATGCGCTGGGCTTCGTCTTTGGCGCGCTTCAAGGCATCCCCTGACATCGCCCGCTTGGCATCGGTGGATTCGGAGACGATGACGACCGCGTTGCGCGCCAGTTCGGCATCGTGGCCGCCGCGGGATTCGAGGGTCTGCAGCGTCAGCCGGGCGGCTTCTGCGCGGTCTTCGATGGCGGTTACGGGGACGACGAGCTGGTCGGTGTGGTCGATCATCCTGCGCCAGTTCGCTGCCCGGGCGGTGTTGCCGGAGTCCATGATCACCAGCCGGTAGTACCGGGTGAGGACCTGATGGGCGATGTCCACTTCCTCGGCGGTCACTTCGTGATCGCCTTCCTCGTTTTCATCCGAGCGCAGGACGTCGAACTTGTCTGCTGTTTGGTGGTGAACGAAGTTGGCGATTTCCGCGGCGTTGGTCGATGGTGAAAGCAGGGTCTGGGACGAGTCGATGAGGTCCAGGACGCTCTTGTCGTGGGAGCCTTTTTCGGTCCGCCAGCCCAGGGTGCCTTGGGATTCGTTGTTGTCCCAGGCGCAGGTCGCTGCGCCGCTGTACCGAGCGAGGATGGCCGAGAGCATCACAACTGTGGGTGTCTTGTTCGCCCCGCCTTTGCGGTTGACCACGGCGACGGTGCGCGGGCCGGGCCAGTGCTGGCTGACGGTGCGGATGTCTTCACGCTCCGCCATCTCTTCCTCGGACGGGTCCATCCGGAACCCCAGCCGGGTCAGGGCACCGCGCCAGCCTTTCGTGGCAGGTTCCAGCACCGGGGCGCTGACCAGGAAGGAGGTTTCCTTCAGGCTGCGCCGGGTCGGTGCCTCCTGCGCCTCCGGGGTCGGCGTGGACGTGGTTTCGGATGTCAGGGCCATGGATGTTCCTGTCGCTAGTGGGACGGTGCCCGGTACGTCAGTAATCGGCTCGTCATTGATGGGCACGGGGATGGATTCTGCAACCGCAGGAGCGGACAGTGATGCTGTGGGGGTGAGAGCGTCAGCCACGCGGCGGCGTGAGGCCTTAGCTATGTAGCTGACGGACTCCTTGGTGCCGTCCGGGTTCACGATCAGCTCACCCTGGCCTTCCGGGTCATCGACCTGGACACGGACCGCGCGGTTCAGCGTCTCGGCTTCCCTAACGACGAGGGACAGTGCGTTGTCCCGCAGCTGCTGCAGGGACTCCGCTGCTTTCACATTCCGGGAGTTGCCGGCAACAACGACCTCTGCCGTGCCGTTGGCACGGACGATGGCGTTGATCTTCGGGAAAGCCGGGACATCTGTCTGGTTCGGGACCATAGGGTTCTACCTTTCTGAAACGTGGAGGGTGGGGTTTAGGAAGCGGGTGGTGTGAAGCGGTTGACCTTCCACGGGGCGTCCTTGCCTGTGCGGAGCAGCTGCACGATGTAGGTCCCGGCGTTGGTGGGTACCGCTGCAGTGACGCCGTAGCCGTTGGCTTCATCGACGCTCAGCGTGGCCGGGCCGGTGACGCGGTTGGCCGGGATGTTGGCCGGGTCCACCGCCGAGTAGTCAGCTGTGGCCTGTGGCGTCAGCCAGCGGGCAAGATCGTTGGCCCACTGCTTTTCCCCCATCGCAGGGCGGGCGAAGTCCGCCATGGCCTTCTCGGCGATGTCCGCGGCCCGGTCCTTGCTGGCCTGATCCCAGGTGATTCCGATAGTGGCGGGGACGGTGCCACCGGGTGCCTGTGGGCCGCTGCTGGCGCTCAGCGAAACCGGCGCGGAGGGCGTGACGGTCGTGGGTTCAGCCGGTGCCGGCGCGGTGTTCGCTGCCGGTGCGCAAGCGGCGCAGAGCAGGGCGACTGCGATGAGGGCCAGGGGCTTTTTCACTTTTTCTCCTCTTGGGTGGGCAGGTACAGGAA
>NZ_JMLE01000063.1 GCF_000685965.1 Arthrobacter sp. UNC362MFTsu5.1
GATGCTCATTCCGACGGCGCTTCCTGGTGTTCTTCCGCTGCGCCGGTGTTGTGGGCCTCATCCGACGGTTCGTCGGCACCTTCCGGGCCTGCGGGGCCGTTCGCCAGGAGCGCGCGGAAGCCGTCCTCGTCCAGCACCGGCACACCGAGCTGCTCGGCCTTGTCCAGTTTTGTGCCGGCGTTCTCGCCCGCCACGACGTAGCTGGTGTTCTTGGAGACGGATCCGGCGGCCTTGCCGCCACGGATGAGGATGGCTTCCTTGGCCTCGTCCCGGCTGAAGCCTTCAAGGCTTCCGGTCACCACGATGGTGAGGCCTTCCAAGGTTCGCGGAGTGGATTCGTCCTGCTCATCCGCCATCCGCACACCGTCTTCGGCCCAGCTGTCCACAATTTCACGGTGCCAGTCCTCGGCGAACCACTCCTTCAGGGCAGCGGCGATCACCGGACCCACACCGTCGACGTGGGCGAGGTCCTCCTCCGAGGCCTGCCGGATGGCGTCCATCGAGCCGAAGGCCGTGGCGAGCGCCCGTGACGCCCGGGGCCCGACGTGCCGGATGGACAGCGCCACAAGGACGCGCCACAGCGGCTGGGTCTTGGCCTTCTCCAGTTCGCTGAAGAGTTTTTCCGTAGTGGCTGTGGGCTTGGACGGCGACTTGGCCGTGCCCTTGCTGTAGAAGTACGGCACGAGTTCGAATTCCCCGGTGGCCACGCCCTTGGACCGCTTCTCGCGGCGGATCCGGACGTCGGCCAGGTCTTCTCGGGTGAGCCGGAAGAGCGTGGCTTCGCTCGTCAGCGGCGGCGTTTCGGGTTCGGCCGGCTGGGTCAGGGCTATCGCGGCTTCCCAGCCCAGGGCCTCGATGTCGAAGGCACCGCGGCTGGCAACGTGGAAGACGCGTTCGCGCAGCTGGGCAGGGCAGGACCGCGAGTTGGGGCAGCGGATGTCCACGTCGCCCTCCTTCCCGGGGGCGAGCGGAGTCCCGCAGGACGGGCACTCAGTGGGCATGACAAAATCCCGCACCGGCGGGTCCTGCTGGTCCCTGAGCGCAAGCACCGGGCCCACGATCTCCGGGATGACGTCCCCGGCCTTCCGGAGGACCACGATGTCGCCGATTTTCACGCCCTTGGCTTTGACGACGTCCTGGTTGTGCAGGGTTGCCATTCCCACGGTGGATCCGGCCACCTTGACCGGTTCCATGATGCCGAAGGGGGTGACCCGGCCGGTGCGGCCCACGTTGACTGCGATGTCCAGGAGCTTGGTGTGCACTTCCTCCGGCGGGTACTTGTAGGCCACAGCCCAGCGCGGCACCCTCGAGGTGTACCCGAGCGCGCGCTGCGTGGCGAAGTCGTCCACCTTGACCACGATGCCGTCGATCTCATGCGTGAGGCTGTGCCGCTTGTCGCCGTAGCGTTTGATGAAGTCGAGCACTTCCTTGAGGCTGCCGAGAACCTCGAAGTACGGGCTGGTGGGGAGGCCCCACTCGGCGAGCTGGCGGTAGGTGTCCGACTGGCTGACGGTATCCAGCCCCTCGCGGGCGCCGATGCCGTGCACGTACATGCGCAGCGGGCGCTTGGCGGTTTCTGCCGGGTCCTTCTGCCGGAGCGAGCCGGCGGCGGCGTTGCGCGGGTTGGCCAGCGGCGCCTTGCCCGCCTCGATCAGCGCTTCGTTGAATTCGGCAAAGGCCTTGGAGGGGATGAACACCTCGCCACGAACCTCCATCTCAGCCGGGTAGTTCCCGCCGGTCAGCTGCTGCGGGATCTCCTTGATGGTCAGCACATTGTGGGTGATGTCCTCGCCGGTGTAGCCGTCTCCCCGCGTGGCTGCGCGGACCAGCTTGCCGTCGCGGTAGAGCAGGTTCACTGCCAGTCCGTCGATCTTGAGTTCGGTGAGCCAGGCGGGTCCGGCCGTGCCGTTTCCGAGTTTGGCGACGGATGCTTCCGCCTTGGCGATCCAGGCTTCGAGTTCCTCGAGGGAAAAGACGTCCTCGAGGCTGTACATCCGCTGCAGGTGTTCGACGGCGGTAAAGGCGGCGGACACTTCGCCGCCCACCTCCTGGGTGGGCGAATCGTTGGCCACCAGCTCCGGGTGCATGGCTTCCAGGGTTTCGAGGCGCCGGAAGAGTTCGTCGAAGTCAGCGTCCGAAATGATGGGCGCGTCCTCCTGGTAGTACGCGAAGCGGTGCTTGCGGACCTCTTCGACCAGGTTTTCGTATTCCTCGCGCACTGCGCCGGAGGGGACTTTTTCCTGCCCTGTACCTGCCGCGGTGGTGTCCTGCGTTTCCGTGTCTGCTGCCGTGTTCCCTGTGCTCACAGACCTATCCTGCCTTAGATCGCCGACAATGTCTGGCTCCCGGCGCGCAGAAGCCCCGGACGCAATGGTGCGTCCGGGGCCTCTCTTCCGGCGTTACAAGGGCCGGGCGTTCCTAGCGCGAAGCCTCTTCCTGCTGGGCGGCGTTCTTGGTTGCCTGCTTGCCGGCTTCCTCCAGCGCCTGCGCCACCTTGGCCAGCGCCGTCACGTGCGAACC
>NZ_JMLE01000064.1 GCF_000685965.1 Arthrobacter sp. UNC362MFTsu5.1
CCAGCGGACGCCCATCAACTGGTTGAAGCGCAGCGCAAACCAGTGCGAGCCCTGCGAGCATGCCCTTCCCCTGGCCACCGGATTCGCCCGGGCCGGCCACTCCCTATCGCTTACGCTTTCCTGCCCTGCTTAGGGTGGGGGCATGACTGATCCGGCGCCGCGCCCGAGCCGCCCTCACAGGATGCTGCGGATCCTGGCTGTGGTCTTCACGGTTGCTGCAGCCGGATCGCTGGTGCTGGTGGCCGTGGACCTGGCCATCGGTCGGTCTGCTTCAGGCGATGTTTTCATCGCGTTCCTCAACAGTGTGGCGGCCGTGACGTTGTGGCGATGGAGATCTGAAAACGAGCGGACATGACGAAAGGCCGGCACGTAGGCCGGCCTTTCGCGGTTTTTCCTCGGACAAAGGAAACCTGTAGGGCAGCGTCGTTGCTGCCTGATGCTAGAAGTTGTGGTGTTCCCGGGCGTGGCCAACGTCGACGGGCCCGGTCTTACCGCCGGCGGTGAGCAGCTGCAGCTCGATGATGTCTTCGGCCAGGCTGGCGTCGGCAGCCGGCTGGTCGTCCTCAGTCAGGATGTATTCATGTCCCACAGTTGCGCGCCCTCCCGTTTGTGATGCTTGTGCCCACTGTAGTCCGGGATCCTGCATGTTCACTGGATGCGGGGCTCCGCCCGCGTAGCGTGATCGGCGGCCGGAGGAGCGAATGCGGGGGAGGCCGCCCCGCCACCGGAAAAGGCCGGGCCGGATCCCTCAAGGGTGATCCGTCCCGGCCTCTGGTGGTTCTTAGATCAGGCGGCGGTTGTAGGACATGTGCTCGTTGCGGGCAACGTCGGCGATGTGGCCGTTGTTGATCAGTTCCCGCAGCAGCACCGCGAGCCGGAAACCGGAAGCGTCCTCGGCTGCGAGTTTCAGGTAGCGGTCGGCCTGGCTTCCGTGGCCTTTGAGCCATTGCAGCCAGCCCATCAGGGTCAGCATGGGTGCACGCTGTCCTGCCGGGACGACCTTCATCAGCTCGAAGGCGATAGCCTCGGCCCGGTCAACGCGTGCCCAGTCGGGGCGGCCGGTGAATTTGCCGGTCAGGACGTCGCCGAAGCTGCCGTTGTGGGTGGTGATGGTGTCCCGGAACAGGTAATCACGGAGGTGCCGGTGCTGGAATGCCGCCGCCAGTGCACGGGCGGTTTCGGTGTCAGGCATTCCATCTGCGTCCAGGACAGCCTGCCACGTCAGGCAGGCCATTTCGAGGTCCTCGAAAGTTCCCTCGGGCGCTTCCACCGGAAGTGCCCACCTGTCCAGCAGCGCCGGGTTGTACACGTCGATGTCCGTCGCTGAGCCGAAGTAGGTCAGCGTCGCGTTGGCCTGGCTGTCCTTGATAGCGTCCAGCGGGTTCCTCTCCGCGGTGCCGTAGGTTCCCCAGTGGGCACTGGTGACCAGCAGAACCTTGCGCACAGGCATCCGGGCCGTCGCCAGCTCGATGCTCAACGCCGCGACGTGCTCCGCATAGGGGAACGGGCCGTCCCCGCCGGTTTCGTCGGTGTAGACGATGACGTAGCTGGCCGTGGCCTTCTCATCGTTGGCGGCGTAGGTGGTCATCATCTGCGCGTAGTCCAGCGGCGCGGACGCGGCCGGGGCGTCCATCCGCAACGTTGCGCCCAAGGTGTTCCCGCGTGCCGTGAGCACCACGAAGGATTCCTTCGGGCGGTTGCCCAGCAGGTGCGGAACGATGGCGATCAGGTCAGCGGGACCAGTGATGGTCAGTTTTTCAGTCATGGTGGTGTTCCTTCTTGTCCGAGAAGTGGGGTGGGTGGGGCGCCTTGTGGTGACCGGCCAGCTCCCCTGCTCCCCCCGTTGTTTTTTGGTTGCTGGCAAGCTTGCTTGCTCGGCGGCCGACGGAGGCCTGTCTACCCGTCAAGGCAAGGGCAGAAAAATCTTGCGGGATCCGAGCGTGCGAGGATCCCTGGCTAAAGAATTTTCGGCACGCAGGCCCCGGTGGAGCCTGCGGAACCGGGGCTAGACAGGCTGGAGCGGACGCCTAAAATCCGCAGGACAGCAACCACAAAACGCCTGTAAACAACAGGTGATGACGGGCCGGAGCTCTGCGACGGACCGGCAGCACCCAACAGCCGGCCGCGCCAGCGGACGCCCATCAACTGGTTGAAG
>NZ_JMLE01000065.1 GCF_000685965.1 Arthrobacter sp. UNC362MFTsu5.1
TGCGGGACTTTCCGTGCTGTCTCTGCCGGGACAGCGAGGTGTGATGTGCAGGCATAGGTGAACGGTCTTGAAAGGCCGGCCAGAGAGGGTGTGAGCCCCGTAACCGTAATGTTGTGTACCGCCTGGGAAGTATCCCAAGTAGCACGGGGCCCGAGAAATCCCGTGCGAATCTGTCAGGACCACCTGATAAGCCTAAATACTCCCTAATGACCGATAGCGGACCAGTACCGTGAGGGAAAGGTGAAAAGTACCCCGGGAGGGGAGTGAAACAGTACCTGAAACCGTGTGCTTACAATCCGTCGGAGCCAGTCTGATTCTGGTGACGGCGTGCCTTTTGAAGAATGAGCCTGCGAGTTAGTGTTACGTCGCGAGGTTAACCCGTGTGGGGCAGCCGTAGCGAAAGCGAGTCTGAATAGGGCGTTGCAGTGGCGTGATCTAGACCCGAAGCGAAGTGATCTACCCATGGCCAGGTTGAAGCGACGGTAAGACGTCGTGGAGGACCGAACCCACTTCAGTTGAAAATGGAGGGGATGAGCTGTGGGTAGGGGTGAAAGGCCAATCAAACTTCGTGATAGCTGGTTCTCCCCGAAATGCATTTAGGTGCAGCGTTGCGTGTTTCTTACCGGAGGTAGAGCTACTGGATGGCTAATGGGCCCTACAAGGTTACTGACGTCAGCCAAACTCCGAATGCCGGTAAGTGAGAGCGCAGCAGTGAGACTGTGGGGGATAAGCTTCATAGTCGAGAGGGAAACAGCCCAGACCACCAACTAAGGCCCCTAAGCGTGTGCTAAGTGGGAAAGGATGTGGAGTTGCGAAGACAACCAGGAGGTTGGCTTAGAAGCAGCCATCCTTAAAAGAGTGCGTAATAGCTCACTGGTCAAGTGATTCCGCGCCGACAATGTAGCGGGGCTCAAGTACACCGCCGAAGTTGTGGCATTCACATTTTATCCAAGCCTTTGTGGTTCAGGAGTGTGGATGGGTAGGGGAGCGTCGTGTGGGCAGTGAAGTCGCGGTGTAAACCAGCGGTGGAGCCTACACGAGTGAGAATGCAGGCATGAGTAGCGAAAGACGGGTGAGAAACCCGTCCGCCGAATGATCAAGGGTTCCAGGGTCAAGCTAATCTGCCCTGGGTAAGTCGGGACCTAAGGCGAGGCCGACAGGCGTAGTCGATGGACAACGGGTTGATATTCCCGTACCGGCGAAAAACCGCCCATGCTGAACAGGGGATACTAACTGCCCGAAGCCTGACCAATCACCCTTGTGGTGTGCGGTTTTTGGTGGAGCGCGGGACCTGATCCTGGGAGGTAAGCGTATTAACAGGTGTGACGCAGGAAGGTAGCCGAGCCGGGCGATGGTTGTCCCGGTCCAAGGATGTAGGGCGAACGGTAGGCAAATCCGCCGTTCATGATGCCTGAGACCTGACGGGACCCCCGTATGGGGGGATTCGGTGATCCTATGCTGCCTAGAAAAGCATCGACGCGAGGTTTTAGCCGCCCGTACCCCAAACCGACACAGGTGATCAGGTAGAGAATACTAAGGCGATCGAGAGAATTATGGTTAAGGAACTCGGCAAAATGCCCCCGTAACTTCGGGAGAAGGGGGGCCCCAACCTTGAACACCACACGCTGGTGGGAGGGGATCGGGGCCGCAGAGACCAGGGGGAAGCGACTGTTTACTAAAAACACAGGTCCGTGCGAAGTCGCAAGACGATGTATACGGACTGACTCCTGCCCGGTGCTGGAAGGTTAAGAGGACCGGTTAGCCGCAAGGCGAAGCTGAGAATTTAAGCCCCAGTAAACGGCGGTGGTAACTATAACCATCCTAAGGTAGCGAAATTCCTTGTCGGGTAAGTTCCGACCTGCACGAATGGAGTAACGACTTCCCCGCTGTCTCAACCATAAACTCGGCGAAATTGCAGTACGAGTAAAGATGCTCGTTACGCGCAGCAGGACGGAAAGACCCCGAGACCTTTACTATAGTTTGGTATTGGTGTTCGGAGTGGCTTGTGTAGGATAGG
>NZ_JMLE01000066.1 GCF_000685965.1 Arthrobacter sp. UNC362MFTsu5.1
CTTCAACCAGTTGATGGGCGTCCGCTGGCGCGGCCGGCTGTTGGGTGCTGCCGGTCCGTCGCAGAGCTCCGGCCCGTCATCACCTGTTGTTTACAAGCGTTTTCTGGTTGCTGTCCTGCGGATTCTAGGCGTCCGCTCCAGCCCGTCTAGCCCCGGTTCCGCAAGCTCCACCGGAGCCTGTGGCGCAGGAAATTCCCGCAGGCGCTCCTTCGTCGCTTACCTCCTGGGGGAAGTTCCCACACCTTGCCCTGCGGGTAGACAGGCCTCCGTCGGCCGCCGAGCAAGCAAGCTTGCCAGCAACCAAAAAAACAACGGGGGGTGCAGGGGAGCTGGCCGGTCACCATTGCCGCCCCATCCACCCCACTTCTCGGACAAGAAGGAACACCACAATGAACGCAATCACCACCAAGACCGTGACCACAGCCGACACCGGCGAGACCATCGACGGCGTTACCGTCCTCGGGGATTACCACATGAACGGCGGCTACGACTGGATGGAACTGATCGGCGAACACGGCTGGGCTGTGATCCCCAGCTGGGGCCACGAGGGCTGGGACCTGGGCCAGTGGCCCTACGTCATGGTCGCCGGGATCCGCACCGCCGATGCCATCGGCAACCTGTTCGGCATGGCCACGTACTGCGAGGGCGACGTGACCTGCACGTACTACCGGACCAAGGCCCGGTTCTGGGACGCGATCAGCGAACAGGCGTTCTTCCACTGGAAGAACGGACAGGCCCACGGCCCGGACGACCTCCCCGAAGCCGCCGCAGAACTGCCCAGCCGGTACCGCATGCCCTACGCCGTCCCCGCCGCCTAACCACCGGAACCCCTTGCCGGGCGGAAACCCGCCCGGCAAGGCCCCGGCCATCTTCACTAAAGGACAAGCACCATGACCGAAACCAGCCGCATCACCGAAAACACCGCGCAGACCGTGGTGTTCCTCGAAATCCTCGCCAAGCTCGTTGAAATATCTCCAGTCACCTACAGCGCGGCCGCCGCGAAAGACCTCGCCGCGCAGGTACGCGGCATGGCAGACGCGGTCACCAAGGATGCCCGCGTCGATCCTGGGCTGCTGGACGTGACCCGGCAGTACGCCACGCTGGACTGGCACAACGAACTCGTGGCCGTCCTGTTCTCACCGGAGCACCGGCCCACAATGACCTAATGCCGCACGGGGACTCATTTGCTCAAATACTTCAAATGAGTAAGTGAGTCCTCGTCATTGCTGCCTTACCTGCCCAAGGTGCGCGGGCGGTCCGCCGCCCCTGGCTGGCTTTGGTTGGTGGTCGCCGGCGGCGGACCGCCGTTCCCGCCAACAGCCCCGGGCGGATCACCTGGTGTCGGCGGCAAGCCTGGGGGAGTGGTCGGCCCGGGCGAATCCGGTGGCCAGGGGAAGGGCATGCTCGCAGGGCTCGCACTGGTTTGCGCTGCGCTTCAACCAGTTGATGGGCGTCCGCTGG
>NZ_JMLE01000067.1 GCF_000685965.1 Arthrobacter sp. UNC362MFTsu5.1
GGCCCACGCTGCCGAGGGGCCCCAAACGAGCTCGCGAGTTTGGGGAGGCAGCGGGGACTACTTGGCCGGTTCCAGCGAGGTCAGGACCAAGACCGTGGTGGGTGCCCGGACCGAGAGGGTGGCGTACGGGTTTTCTTCCGTGGGCCAGCCGGTGAACCGGGTGTTGTTGTAGGCGCCCCATTCCGGGCCGGCAAATAGCGGGATGGTCGGAGCCACTTCGTTGTACTCCTCCTGGAGCTTGTCCGCGATGTCGTGCTGGGTGTTCTCGTCGGCTGCGGCTGCGAATTCGGTCAGCAGGGAGTCCGCCTTGGGATCGCCGAAGCGGTGGTAGTTCTCAAAGGCCTTCTCCCCCACCGGTTTGACCGTGGTGGAGCCCATGACGCCCGCGAAGTACTTGTACGGGCTGGGGTCGTTGGCGGTCCAGACGATGCCGGAATCGAAGTCACCGGTTTCGTAGCCCGCCACCACGGCCGCCCAGTCCGGCGAATCAACCTTGGCCGTGACGCCAACCTCGGCGAGGTTCTGGGCGATCACGTTGGCCACGGAGAGCCAGTCGGAGGAAGCTGCTCCCACGGAGATTTTGAACTCGAAGGGCTTGCCGTCCTTCAGTGTGCGCTTGCCGTCCGCACCCTTGGCGTAGCCGGCCTTGTCCAGGAGCTTGTTGGCCTCGTCCACGCTGAGTTTGGTCCACTCGCAGTTGTCTTGGACCTCCTTGTTCTTCCAGGTTTCGTAGTTCCCGGAAAGCCCGGTGCAGTCTGCCGGCTTGGTGTAGCCGCTCATGCCGATCTTGGTGACCTGCTCGCGGTCCACCGCCATGGAAAGGGCCTTGCGGACGTCCGTGTCGTTGAACGGCGCCTTGGTGGTGTTGAGCTGCCAGTTGATCATGGAACCCGTGGGCGGGAACCAGTACTTGCGGTGGTCCGGGTCCTTGGAAATGAAGGTCTTCTCGATGTTGGGCATGTACTGCGGCGCCCAGTCCACGTCGCCGTTCGCGGCGGCGAGGTTCGCGCCGTCGTTCCCTGCAAAGGCGAGCATCTTGATGCCGGCGATCTTTTGCTTGTCCGGCTGCCAGTAGTTGGGGTTCTTCTTCAGCACAAAGGACTGGGCCTGGAAGGTGTCCACTTCGGTGTACGGGCCGGTGCCGACGGGCTTTTCGTTGGCGTCCTTCTCGGGGTCCGCGATCTTGGACCAGACGTGGTCCGGCAGGATGCTCAGCTGGCCGAGGTCGAACAGCGCCGGGGACCAGGCCGTCTTGAAGCTGAACTTGACCTGGTTGGCGCCTTCGGCCGTGACCGTGTCCAAGTAGTCGTAGCCGCCCTTGATCTTCTTCTGCAACGCGAACGTGGTGACCACATCGGCGGGGACCAGAGGCTGGCCGTCGGACCACTTCACGCCGTCGCGGAGGG
>NZ_JMLE01000068.1 GCF_000685965.1 Arthrobacter sp. UNC362MFTsu5.1
ACCGCACCCCGCCCACCGAATCCTCAGCAAAGGACCAAAAAAACCATGACTGAAACCATCATCACCGAGGTCGTTACGGCTGACACCGGCGAGACCATCCCCGGCGCGACAGTCCTCGGAGACTTCCACTTCGGCGACGGCTACGAGTGGATCGAGGCCATCGCCGAGGAGGGCTGGGCGGCACTGCCGAACTGGGGGAGCGAGGGCTGGGACCTGGGCCAGTGGCCCTACGTCATCATCGCCGCCACCCGCACCGCTGACAGGATCGGCAACCTGTTCGGCGTCGCAACCTACTGCGAGGGTGACGTGACCTGCCGGTACTTCCGCACCAAGCGCGCGCAATGGGACGCGATCACGGAGCAGGCGTTCTTCTCATGGAAAAACGGCCAGGCCCACGGCCCGGCCGACCTCCCTGCGGCCGCCGCCGAACTGCCCCGCCGCGACCGCGCACCGTACCCCGGCTGGACCGCGTAACCAGCACCCAACCCCGCACTCCTTTACTCATTTGAGTAAAGGAGTGCGGGACCCCCAAGCTTTCAGACCAAGCAAAGGAGCACGACCATGAGCACCACCTGCACCGCCCTGATCGTCCCGGCCCGGCTGTCCGAGCCCGTACGCATCGAAACCATCGACGCCTCGCTGGCCACCCTGCAGACCCTGGTCGAGGGGAACATCGAAGCCATCACCCGAGGGGACTGGCACGCCTACCTGAACGACGAGGGCAAGATCATCAACCTGCCCCCGAACCTACGCGCCGGGCACCTCCTGCGCGAAGCCGGCCTGTACCTCGCAGACATCTTCTGCGGAAACGTCGTCTTCCTCGGCGAAGGGGAACACGGCACAGAAGCGGACACACCGGAGTACCTGATCCGGCTGGCAGAACAGCTGTTCAACATCGAGCTGGCGGCCTAGCCGACCTCCACCTTCCCGGCACTCACTGACTCCATGAGTTCCGGGAAGGGCCGGCTTGCAGGAAAAGCTTGGGCGGGCCGCCGCCCGGAGAGCTTCCGCTGTGGTTACCGGCGGCGGCCCGCCCCTTACCGGACAGCCGGTCGCGCAGCACCCGAAAGCGCCCGGCTGTCCGGCCGGGGAGTGGCTGGCAAACGTCAAATGGTGCAACGGGTTGTTGCACCAAAACATGCTCGCGGGGCTCGCACCCATATGCGGGCGTCCGCTGGCGCGGCCGGCTGTTGGGTCCAGTGCGTCCGTCGCAGAGCTCCGGCCCGCCCTGGCCCTGTTTGTCTACGACGTTTTTTGTC